>NZ_RQXW01000001.1 GCF_003957515.1 Amphritea opalescens | reverse complement strand
TCGGCTTGCTTTAGGATCGCCATGATTTGGCTATCGGTATAACGTGACTTTTTCATGCAGAACCTCCTGCGTATAGATTACGAGAAAATTCTACTTTTGAGCACTATTATTTTTCGGGAGGATTACCTCACTACCTTCCAACCAATTACGCTCAATGTTGAATAAGTCAGCTAGCTCGTCTACAAACTTAGCCGTGATTAATTGCTTAGCATCATTGACGGAAGAAAAACTGGTTGGTGTGAAATTATGGTGATGAAAGATTCGACAGATTTGAGTTCGTTCAATGCCATGTGCTTTACAAATTCGAACGACACGTTTTACAAGGCGTTGTTCTGGTTGCAGATAGTCTGAGATTTGTTGTGCGAGTGCGCTTATCCAGCGAAGTAATCCCGCTGTAGGTATCCATTCCATTTCACCACAATCCTAGGTAGTTGGTTATTAGCAAAGACTTAACTAAGCTTATCTTTGTTATAAGAGGCTTATCTTACTAAATTCCTATAAAGCTAATAGTGATAAAGCGCAGATGGTCGCTTCAATTCTACCTTTTAACACCAGCTAAGAGCAGGATTACCATAAGAGCTTTTTGCATCACTCACTAGCGGAACAAAAACCTATCAAAAGCCCGCGGTGACGGGGCACTTAACGGGCATCGCTTCAGTCGCTTTATATCATAGCAGGCAAGAGCGCCTGCTATGATTAAAGTATCAAAAACCGTTATTCTTCGGGCGGTAGTTTGAAACCGGCCAGCATCTTATCGAGATCCAGTAAGATAATCAGGTGTTCTTCTCGGTAGCATACCCCTTGAACAAACTGTCGTTGACTGTCTTCACGTAACACGCCTGGGGCGCGATCGGTTTCACTTTCCGGTAGGTTGATCACTTCATCAACCCCATCAACCAGAATCCCTAACACTTCTTGATCATCAAATTCGACCACGATAATGCGGGTGTTATGATCGATCTCTCGGTCTTCTAAGCAGAATAGGGTGCGTGAACTTACAACGGTCACCACGCTGCCGCGCAGATTGATAATGCCCAGTACGCCATCCCGTGCACCCGGCACCGGGGTAATATCGGTGTAACGCAAGACCTCTTTTACCTGCATAACATCAATGGCATAAAGCTCCTCGGCAATCGAAAAGGTTGCCCATTTACGATAGGCTTCTTGGCTTTCACCACTCTTTTTATGCAGATCGTACACGTTCGCACTCAGTTCTGCCTGAATCTGCTGTAGTTGTGCTGCTGCGTCTTCAAGACCCATGGGTTGCTCTCTTATGCTATCTGTTTCAGCCAGTGCAGACTTTCAGTCGTGCTGACAGAGGGATTATATTCAAGGCTGGTAATACCTGAGTATCCCATATCATCCAAAGCTTGAAAAATATTGTTGAAGTTTAGTTCCCCAGTTTGAGGTTCATGTCTTCCCGGTACATCGGCAAACTGAATATGGCCAATTTTGTTAAGGTGCTGTCTCAGGGTGTGAATCAGATTCCCCTCCATAATCTGCATATGATAAATATCATACTGCAGCTTTATATTCGGGTGACCGACACGATCAAATAGCGCAAACGCCTGCTGGCTATTATTGAGGAAAAATCCGGGAATATCCTGGGTATTGATCGCCTCAACTAATAGCTGAATGTCGGCATTGGCCATCTGCTGAGCACAAAACTGTAAGTTCTCGATAAAGGTTTTTTCAATAATATCAGCGTTATAATTAACTGGAGATATACCAGATAATATATTGATATTATTGCAGTTTAATGTTTTTGCGTATTCGATCGCCTTAGTTACCCCTTGACGAAACTCGGCCACTCTATCGGGATGACAAGCGATGCCGCGTTCGCCTTTTTCTGGGTCACCAGCAGGGGCGTTTAGCAATACGAGTTGCTGTTGGTTCTGCCTCAGCAAATGAGCAATATCCGCTGCGGGTAATGCATATGGGAACTGAATCTCAACTTTATCAAAGCCCTGTTCGGCGGCTGCCGCAAACCGTTCGGTGAGCGGTACTTCGGTGAAAAGCATACTGAGGTTAACAGCAAAATCTGGCATAAAATAACTCTCTATTGTTCTTATTGGCAGGCTCGTCGTCTTTAGAGATTCGCCGGCTTATCTTTGGAGTAGGGTGATTGGGTTGTTTTATCGTTTAATCTTCGGTCGCCATTATCAGCCTCAAGCTGCAGAAGTAAGCCGCTGTGATCCACTTCTTCTAAGCCGTTATCCACCAGCTTTTGGTATTGCTGATAAGTCTGCTCGACTAAGGGTAGGGTTAGCTGTTCATTCTGAGCGGTATCTAAAATAGTGCGCAGATCTTTCAGTTGCACTCGAGAGGTGGCGCCGGGATTGAATTCACGATCAAGCATGCGTTGACCATGAAGCTCAAGAATTCGGCTGCCAGCAAAGCCGCCTAACAGTGCTTCACGGACAGCGGCAGGATCGGCACCGCCCTCGGCGGCCAGCAGCAGTGCCTCTGACACTGCGCCGATAGTAATACCGACAATCGCCTGATTGGCGCATTTAGCTAGCTGCCCAGACCCGGTTGGACCAATATAAGTGGCTTTGCCGAGGGTCGTGAAAATCGGCTGACAAGCCATAAACACAGTCTTATCGCCGCCTGCCATAATCGACAGCGAGGCCTGTTCGGCACCCACCGTTCCGCCGGAAACCGGCGCATCAAGGTAGTTAACCCCCATCTGCTGCAGCCGCTCGGCGTGTTGCCGAGCCAGTTCTGGAGGAATTGAACTCATATCAATGACCGTGCTACCACGTTTGAAACATGGCTGCGGGGTACCAAACAGTACCTGATCAACGACAGGGCCGTTCTCTAGCATCGTGATGATAATATCGGCATCAGCAATGGCTTCCGCTGGCGAGTCTGCCACGGTGGCGCCTAGGCTGGTTAAGGCATCCGCTTTGCGACGGGTACGATTCCATAGGGTTAGGTTGAAACCCGCTATTAACAGATGGCAGGCCATAGGTCGACCCATCAAACCGATCCCTAAAAAGGCTAGATTCATCGTTATGACTCCGTTACAGGCAGTTGGTCGGTTTTGGTAAGCCGGCAATTTTGCTCGCCAGCTTAGCGGGGCTACCCGGAAAGAGGCTCATCAGATAGATGCTCTTGCCCTTGTCACTTCCTAGTTGTGCGCTAATGGCTTTTATCAGTGGGCGCATCGCCGGAGACATCTCGAACTGCTGATAGAACTGCCGTAACACCTGAAGAACTTCCCAATGTGCTTCACTCAGTGTGATGCCTTCTTCCTGTGCTAGTTGCTCAGCCACCGCGTCATTCCAATCCTCTAGATGGCGCAGGTAACCTTCAGGGTCAACTGGGATCGTCTGCCCATTAACCTGTAAATAGGATGGTTCATGGTTATCGTCTGTCATATTAGAACCAACTCACTACTTTGCTATAACGGCAGCTTAATTCGACAAAACCGTCATAGTCGATAGCCGCAAAGTCGGGATTAAGATCGTTTAAACCCCGCGCCAACGCGTCATTATTGAGCAGATAACACTGTATTGTTCGGGGCAGGCGGGTAAAGTGCTCTGCGTAGGCAGGCATCGCTGCGTATACGCCATTTTCGATTAGCAGCAGCGCATCACCCTCACTGAGGGTCGCTAAGCTGTCACCTAGCGCAGTGCTTTCTGAAGGGGTTTTGTTAATCAGATGTAGTGTCGTCATCAGAAACTCAATACGTGATCCTGTTGTTTGATCAAAGAGGCGATGCCTTGTGAATCCAACAGCGTAATATTTAAGGTGATATCGTCGGGGCGAATCCCCCTCAGGCTTAGTGCTTGCTGACAAACATAGAGCTGATCAATATCGTACATCTCTAGCATCGACAGATTAGCGGAAAGGTTTTTCTGGCCGATCAGAGTAGCTTGGTGATCCGGCAGTAGTTGCAGCACGGCATCATCCATAAACAGCAAACTCAGAGGCTGCTCAAAAACAGAGATCGTCAGCGCAACATCGAGTGCATCTCGTGCGGCACTGCTGCCATAGGGGGCTTTGCGGTTGATAATCAGAAATGATTTTTTAGTATCACTCATTTCAAACTCCAAAAGTCACAACACGGTCCGATACAATGCCGGCCTCGACCAGCTGTCCTAGACCCGACAGGGTAAAACCTGACGCTAGGTTGTGACCGCTTTTTTCATAACGGCGAGCTTCACCTTCATCGAGTACGCCACGGCGAACCGCAGCAGCAATGCAGACCACTAAATCCAGTTGATGTTCACGGGCCAGCGCTGCCCATTCAAGTGGAATATTGGTTTCATCCTGGGGAGGTGCCGCCAGTGCGGAACCACTGTGCACGCCATCGGCATAAAAAAAGACCCGATGAATACTGTGCCCCAGCTTTAGCACGCTGCGACTAAACTGCAGAGCGCTGGCTGATGCCTGAGAGCTATAGGGCGCTCCGGTAATAACGATTGAAAAAATCATAATATTTGATGTCTATAAACTAAAAAAGCCCTGCAATCTTATCAGGATTGCAGGGCTTTGTGTGTGGTTTTCAACCTTGTTGGAAGCTTACTCGTCTTTAAGGAAGCCAACCAAGCTCAGCAGGTGGATAAACAGGTTAAAGATGCTGGTGTAGAGGCTAACGGTAGCCATGATGTAGTTGGTGTAAGTACCGTTAACAATGTTACTGGTGTCATACAGAATGAAACCAGACATCAGCAAGACCACCGCCGCAGACAGTGCTAAATGCATGACGCCAACATTAATCCCGAACATAGGCAGGATCATCAGAGCGACCATGGCGACTAAGACAATAATCAGGCCGGCGGATAAAAATCCACCCATAAAGCTAAAGTCTTTTTTGCTGGTCAGTACGTAAGCAGACAAGCCTAGGAAGGTGGCTGCTGTCATACCCATCGCGGTCATGACGATCTCGCCGCCATTAGCCATACCCAGGTAGCGATTAAGAATAGGACCTAGCGCAAAACCAAACAGGCCAGTGAAGGCAAACACGAGTGGTAACGCCGCAGCACTATTTTGTTTTTTAGAGATCACGAACGTTAGGATCATACCGAGAATCATTGCTCCTAAAGCCAAAATCATCGGTGGGTTGATGACCATAGAGATACCCGCAGTCACCGCGCTGAATACCATTGTCATGGAGAGCAGCATGTAGGTATTGCGAATCACCTTGTTGGTCGACAGTACAGATTGCTCTGAACGGACGGTCATTGTATCGATATTACGCATCTTATCCCTCTGGAAATTTAAGGCGTTAGGTGCCATTTAAGTTTATTGATAGGTTATATATATAGGTTTTTGTCAGCATTTCAACCATACAAGAAATATGTATTAACCGCTTCACCTCTTTATGGCGCGACAGATAACCTTTACTTCATATCTCTATGACCCATTCATCCCCGCTAGGTTCATAGGCAATAGGATGATTTATTGCTAAGCTGCCCGCCTTGATCTATTTAGGTAAGTGATAACGATGTACCCCATCCATGTCATCTTTGAGGATGAACACTATTTCGCAATCGATAAGCCCGCTGGATTGCTGGTGCACCCGAGTCCTATTGAGCGGCGTGCGCCTAACGCGGTAGCGTTGATCCGTGAGCAGTTGGGCATTAAAGCCTATACCGTTCACCGTCTCGACCGGCCGACCTCCGGCGTGTTGATTTTTGCCAAGTCATCGGAGGCAGCCAACAAGCTAAATATCTGTTTTGCTGAACGGCGAGTGCAAAAAACCTATCTCTGTGTCTGTCGAGGTTATACCGAAGAGCAGGAGGTTATTGATTACCCGCTGAAAGAGATTATCGATAAGGTTGCGGATAAAAGAGCAAACCCTAATAAGCCCGCCAAAGATGCGGTCAGTGAATATCGCCGTTTAGGCACGGTGGAGCTACCGATCCCCGTGAGTAAATATCCAGCCGCCCGTTACTCATTAGTCGAGGTAAAGCCCAAAACGGGACGCAAGCATCAAATTCGGCGTCATTTTAAGCATATTTTTCATCCCTTGGTGGGGGATACTCAGCATGGTGACGGCAAACATAATACGCTCTTCCGTGAACACTTTGGCTTAGAGCGGCTATTGCTGATGGCGACACAGCTGGAGTTTATCCATCCCTTTACGCAGCAACCCGTTATCATTAACGCGCCTGTTACCCCTTGGATCGACCAGTTGTTTAGCCAGTTTGGTTGGCAGGGGTTATATCCAGCGCCCCTTGAATGCATCGAGCAACACCGCGATGATGCGGATGACGACTGACGCCATAAATACAACGACCAATGTTGTCCATTAGGCGCGTGTTTCGCCTGCAAAAAAGGCCTTATTAAAAACTTAGGGCCTTATCTCTCAAGCAATCGTTCAAATAGTCGAATAAAACAGATGGTTTAATGACTTTTTCTAACGATTGTCTATTTGTTCGGTGGCACAAATTGCGTATCCTTATCTTTACTGAATAGACACTCTTTTTACTACTCGTGATGGAATCACCTGAATGACCAACAACACCTCCTTTGCTGAGCGCCTGACCGCTCAGTCTGACAAGCTTAAAATCGGTATTATCGGCGCCATGGACGAAGAGGTCGAACTGCTGAAACAAACTCTGGAGGGGCGGGAGGAATATACCATCGCTGGTTATAACCTCTATACCGGAACGCTGCACGGTGTTGACGTTGTGCTGCTTAAATCAGGTATCGGCAAAGTTAATGCCGCGATCGGGACCACGCTGATGCTGCAAACCTTTAAACCGACCTGTGTTATCAATACCGGTTCCGCCGGCGGTTTTGCTGCTGAGTTGGAAGTCGGCGATGTGGTCATCTGTGATGAAGTGCGCCACCACGATGTTGATGTCACCATTTTTGGTTATGAGCATGGCCAGGTGCCGGGCTTGCCTGCGGGCTTTATGCCCGATAATTTCTTGGCCGATGTTGCGCAGCGCTGTATCTCCCAAATGGTCGGCATCAATACCGTCAAAGGTTTAATCGCCACCGGTGATTCTTTTATGAATTGTCCTGAGCGCGTCGCCCAGACGCGCGCACGTTTCCCAACGATGAAAGCGGTAGAGATGGAAGCCGCCGCGATTGCACAAACCTGCTACCAATTTGATATACCCTTTATCGTCATTCGCGCTTTATCGGACATTGCCGGAAAAGAGTCGAACGTATCCTTTGATCAGTTTTTGTTAGTGGCGGCCAAGCACTCGGCTGAAATGGTGATAGCCATTGTCGATAATATTGCTAAAGAAACCCCCTGATAGACATTGTTCGATGCTGAAGATATCGGTATACGTTAAACAATAATCATAAAGAGCCAGATGCTATGACTAAATCTTTCTATCCTCCGCAGCGTACTCTCATGGGCCCCGGTCCTTCTGATGTAGACCCTCGAGTATTGGCTGCCTTGGCACGACCGACCATTGGTCACCTTGACCCTGAATTCATCCGCATGATGGATGAAGTGAAACAGATGTTGCAGTACGCGTTCAAAACAGAAAGCCCGCTAACTATGCCTATTTCGGCACCAGGGTCTGCTGGTATGGAAGCCTGTTTTGTGAATCTGGTCGAGCCGGGTGATAAGGTCATAGTTTGTCAAAACGGTGTCTTTGGCGGGCGGATGAAAGAGAATGTCGAACGCTTTGGCGCCACCGCGATTATGGTAGAAGACGAGTGGGGCAAACCCGTTGATCCCGCAAAAGTGGAAGCTGCGTTTGCCGCCCATAGCGACGTTAAAGTGCTAGCCTTTGTGCATGCAGAAACCTCAACCGGTGTTCTGTCCGATGCCAAAACACTGTGTCAGATTGCCCGTCAACATAACGCATTGACCATTGTTGATGCGGTGACTTCCCTCGGTGGTAGTGAAATAGATGTGGATGGCTGGGGAATCGATGCGGTGTATTCCGGTACGCAAAAATGTCTTTCTTGCCCACCGGGTATTTCACCGGTCAGCTTTAATACCCGTGCGATTGAAGTGATTGAACAACGTAAAAGCAAAACGCCTAGCTGGTTCCTCGATCAAAAATTGGTCATGGGTTATTGGGGCGGTGGTGCTAAGCGGGCTTACCACCATACCGCGCCAGTTAACTCTCTCTATGCGTTCCATGAATCCTTGGTAATGTTAGAAGAGGAGGGTTTGGAAAACGCTTGGGCACGTCATCGCCATCACCACAACGCCTTGCGAGATGGTCTAGAAGCGATGGGCATCGGCTTTTTGGTTGAAGAGCCTTATCGCCTGCCACAGCTTAATTCCGTCTTTGTACCGGAAGGTATTGATGAAGCGCAGGTACGCAACCGTCTGCTTGACGATTATAGTCTTGAAATCGGTGCGGGCCTTGGTGCTCTGGCTGGGAAGGTATGGCGTATCGGCCTGATGGGCACCGCTTGTAACAAAAAGAATGTTCTGCTCTGTCTGAATGCGTTGGAAAACACACTGTCCGCGATGGGCGCCAACATCAACCTTGGCAAAGCGATCCCCGCCGCTGAAGCGGTGTACAGCGCAAAGTAGGGCATTCTTAAATATCTGTCATTACAGGATTTGTTATAAAAGCCTTAACATTCATCAAATAACGTCGACGCTATTTTTGCCGTCATATATTAAGCCGACAAGTCGACGTTATTTGCTTTCTGAACACCACTCATCCCCGTTAACGATTGTTCAGCCTTTAATGCAGTCATGCGTAAAGCGAGATCTAACCTGATCGGCGCATTTATTACTCTTGAATCATCTCATGTACCGCTTTGATATTGGCGGGATGATCCCATTCCCGAGCCCCGACTATTTTTTCAATCAGTACGCCATCGGCACTGATGAGAAAACTAGAAGGCATACCGGCTATTTTCAGTTGCCCAAACGCTTTCCCTTTGCTGTCTAAATAGACGGGCAAATCAAAATCAAATGTTTGCTGAGAGAAAAACTGCGCTACCGTTGTGCCGCTCTGACCAAGATTAACCGCAATAACTTGAAACTTTTCGGGGTCAAACTGCTGCTGCAGTCTCTGTAACGAGGGCATCTCTTCAATGCAGGGTGGGCACCAGGTGGCCCAGAAGTTAACCAATACCAAGCGGCCTTGGTACTGATTGAGGTCGGCAGGTGAGCCGTCAATCTGGCTGATCTCAAGATCGTCATAGAAGCTCTCTACGGCAGAGACCCGAGGGCTAAGCACAGATCCACATAACATGATGATCAGCAAGGCGGTATAACAGTATCGCTTTGCTATCGGTGTGCGGTTAGCGAAGGGAGGGATGATTGATGGCATAATTAGGCTCGAACAATTAAAGGTGTTTGAATATATATCAATTAGCATAGAATAGTCTGATCATAACAATAGTCAGCCTTAGGGTGGAGTGAGAAGCGTATGAAAGTTGCATTTATCGGTCTGGGAGTGATGGGCTATCCAATGGCGGGTCATCTGGCAAAAGCTGGACATGAGGTCACTGTTTATAACCGCACGGCAAGCAAAGCCGATCAATGGTGCCAAGAATACTCAGGTAAAAGCGCCGTCACCCCCGCCGAAGCGGCTCGGGATGCTGAGATTGTGTTTACCTGTGTGGGTAATGATGATGACTTGCGTCAGGTCGTTACCGGCTCACAAGGTGTGTTTAGCAGCATGGCCCAGGGGGCAACTTTAGTTGATCATACAACCGCCTCGGCTGAGATTGCTCGGGAGTTGGCGATCATCGCTGCCGAACAGGGGTTAACTTTTCTTGATGCCCCCGTTTCCGGTGGTCAGGCAGGCGCTGAAAACGGTGTGTTAAGCATCATGATCGGAGGCGAGCCAGCTGTATTTGAAAAGGTGATGCCGGTGATCGACTGCTATGCTAAATCAGCCAAACTATTAGGGCAGGCCGGTTGTGGTCAACTAGCTAAAATGGTCAATCAGATCTGTATTGCCGGATTAGTGCAAGGATTAGCCGAAGGGGTTCATTTTGCCAAACAAGCAGGGCTTGATGCCTCAGCGGTGTTTGATGTGATCCAGCACGGTGCTGCCGGTTCTTGGCAGATGACTAATCGCCACCAAACCATGATCGATGATCAGTTTGATTTTGGTTTTGCCGTCGATTGGATGCGTAAAGACCTCAAGATCACCCTCGATGAAGCCCGTAGCAATGGTGCTCAATTACCTGTCACTGCGCTGGTTGACCAGTTCTACGCAGAAGTTCAAAAACTGGGTGGTCAGCGCTGGGATACCTCTAGCTTAGTTAAGCGCTTAGAACAGTAAGCTAAGCGAGTTAACCGCTTAGGCTTGAGTGCTGAGCAGGGCCAGCTCCTGCTTGGCCCATTTGAGAGCCTGGGCATCTCGGTGAATAGATCTTTAGGCTATTGTGCCTGAGAAAAGATGCTCTATAATCGCGCCTAATAACTAAAAAATATATAACCACATACATTATCCGTCTTTAATAATGACGGTAACACATGAGGACAGTTCTATGGCCGATAAATACAGCATGATCTCTTTCATACCTAGCATGGCAATCGTTGCCGCGATGGTTGTTGGTTCTTTCGTAGGGATTTACTACCTGCGTAAGTGCATCGCTAAGGATGCTGCTAAAGCAACCGAACGCGCTAAGTAACTAAATGCGTTTTACAAAAAAGCAGCCAATGGCTGCTTTTTTATGGCCTAGATTAAGTCGCTAAGTGGTCGCACTTGATGTTTAGGATCGGCTGACCGGTCGTTAGCGTTTAAGATTCCAGCCATCCGGTACGATAAAGCCTCTATCTAATTCGTGCCACTGCTCATCGCTCGGGTCAAACTTTAGCCGAGCAATCAATTTTGGGGTAGTCGTATCATTGGTTCGTTCAATGAGTTCAGAACAAGATAGTGTTTCCTGAAAGCCGCATACTGCTAATGCTAGCCAGCGAGGCTTCATTAACATGACATACTGATATTGGGCCCCTAAAGACTCAACATCAGCGGCTCTGAGCCACCATCCCTTCAGATGATCGGGGCTAATTGGGGCAGGGGATTGATAATCTAACCAGTGAGCATAAGGGTAAAACAGATAGCCGCGTAACAGTAGCGAATGTTTTTCGGGCAGCAATCCTAGGGAGGTGGCTCTGTCTTTTCCGGCATCGGTGTGCGACAGGCGCATCTGATGGTCATTGAGTCGTTGCCATTTTTTGTCGAGCCGGTCCGATCGGTTAGGCCCAATAAAATCCTCTAAAACACAGTTGTCTGGGTCTTCAGCGGTGCAGAGGTAAAACTTAACCGCGGCCTCAAGATGGATATTAATGTCCTCTTGCAGCGCCATTAAAAAATCATATTCACCCACTGTTGCTTTGTCTCTAGAGACTTGAATATTACATTGAAGATCAGTAGGTTGGATAAATGTTTGAATATAGATTCTAATCAGATCTTCAAAGTAATAACCGAGTCGAAACTTGGCTTGTTGGCGGAGTGCGTTAATCAGAGGCAAAGGGTTTTCGTCGAGTTTGCTCAGCCGCTCAGCGATGGCGGTCTGATCAAATAACCAATCAGAAGATTGATCATCGGGAAGCTTCATTAACGAGGGGCTGTAGATTAACCAGTGAAGATCGCGGATGATCTCATGCTGATAGGCGGTAGGTGACGGCAGGGGTTCCGATCCAGAAATAGGATCAGGATGGCAACTTAAAGATAGGCTCATAGCTCAAATATTCACATTAATGTGAAAAGCTCATAAAGTAATAAGATATTATTAACTCTACTCCACTTTTTTCAGGATGTCTCATGGCAGCAAACAAACGCGCGGTTAATTTGAATACTCCAGCAACAGAGAAGGATCGTCATCCTTTGATGAGTGACTCTGATATCAACACCATTATGCTCAATGGCGCTATGATCTCACTCTCTAAGCTGAAGCGCGCCCAAAGCTTCAATGCGCGGCTTTATTACTATGCGGAGATCAGTGTTTATCTGGAAGTTAGCTTATCTCGCGGAGCTGGTATCTCAGACGCAACCCGTCAACAACTGGAAGAAATCCATCGGGAAGCCACTCATTATCATATGGATGCTAATAAGTTATTGAATCTTCTTGAGGAGTAGAAGGGCGCACAGTTAGAATAGCCGCATGAATGATACCCCTGACAAGGATTCCCTGACGGCGCTAGCTAAGCCGCCGGAACAGCACTGCGATGACGCTTTTGATAGTAAGGGGTTTCTCTCCCGCTTAACGCGACGACCCGGCATCTATCAGATGTTTAATCTCGCGGGCGAGATTCTCTATGTTGGTAAAGCCAAAAACCTTAAAAACCGCGTCAGTAGCTATTTTCGCCCAACGGGCCTAAATACTAAGACTCAGGCACTGGTCAGCCGGATTGCGGATATTCAGGTCACGGTCACCAACAGTGAAACGGAAGCGTTACTGCTCGAACAAAACCTGATCAAAACAAATCGTCCACCCTATAATATTTTATTACGTGACGATAAATCCTACCCATATATCTTTGTCTCCACCGAGCAGGAATACCCTGCCGTGCGTTTCCATCGGGGTGCTAAACGGCAAAAAGGCCGCTATTTTGGCCCCTTCCCCAGCAGCGGTGCGGTACGTGATAGTTTAGCCATTATGCAACGGGTGTTTCGTATTCGTCAGTGCGAAGAGAGCTTTTTTAAAAACCGCTCCCGTCCTTGCCTGCAATATCAGATTAAGCGGTGCAGTGCGCCCTGTGTGGGCATACCGACCCCCGAAGCCTATCAGACCGATATTCGACATGCGATGATGTTTTTGGAAGGCAAGAACAGCCGCATTATGGATGAATTAGCCTCTCAAATGGAGGACGCTTCCTCTACGCTCAATTTTGAAGAGGCGGCCATCTATCGCGATCAGATCTCTAGTCTGCAGCAGGTGCAAGAACAGCAGCATGTCAGTGGGCAGAGCGGTGATGCCGACGTGATCGGTTGTGCTCAGCAGTCCGGATCGGTCTGTATGCATATGCTATTTGTTCGCGGTGGACGTATTATCGGCAGCAAGGTATATCATCCTCGGTTTGGTATCGAAGAGACCACCGCAGAGTTGCTGTCTGCCTTTATCGCTCAGTGGTATCTGGCGGGAGGGCGGGAGATTCCACCGGTCTTGGTCACCTTAGAAGAGCCGGCTGACCGAGAAGTCTTAGAAGATGCATTAGGCGAGCGCAGCGGCCGCAAGGTGGCGCTGGTGAATCGCGTTCGTTCCGATAAGGCGGCGTGGCAAAAACTAGCACAAACCAATGCTGAGCAAAATTTACAGAGTCACCTCGCTAGCAAACAAAGTATCTATAATCGCTATCTAGCACTACAGGAAGCACTGCAGCTCGATGCGATTCCTCAGCGTATGGAGTGTTTTGATATCAGTCATAGCTCTGGTGAGGCCACTGTCGCGTCCTGTGTTGTTTTTGATCGTAACGGCCCGTTAAAATCAGACTATCGTCACTTTAATATCGAGGGTATTACCGGCGGCGATGACTATGCGGCGATGCATCAGGCGTTGACGCGCCGCTATACACGATTGAAAAAGGGTGAAGGTAAGCTGCCCGATATTTTGTGGATCGATGGCGGTAAAGGGCAGGTAACCCAGGCGGTTGAAGTGCTGGCTGAATTACAGATCGAAGAGGTCTTGATTGTTGGGGTTGCCAAGGGCAGTGACCGGAGGGCGGGGCTAGAAACCTTGATTATGGGCGATTCTGGTGTCGAAATAGCCCTGCGGGCTGACTCACCGGCCCTGCATCTGATACAGTATATTCGAGATGAATCGCACCGCTTTGCGATTACCGGTCACCGGGCACGGCGGGGCAAAGCTCGGCGTAAATCATCCCTTGAAGGGATTCCAGGTGTTGGCCCTAAGCGGCGACGGGAACTGCTGAAGCATTTTGGTAGTGTCCAATCTATTGAGACCGCAAGTATTGAAGAAATTGGAAAAGTCTCTACTATAAGCCGCAAAATTGCAGAAGATATCTATGCTTCGCTACACCATGATCCCTAATGATCGCGCTTTTACACTCTTACTCACGTTAAACAGGAAAGTTGAACATCAATGAAAATACCCAATATCCTGACATTGCTGCGCATTGTTCTGATTCCTGTATTTGTTTTAGTTTATTACCTACCTTACGCTTGGGGGCCGATGGCGGCTGCCTTAGTGTTTGCGTTCGCGGCGGTAACCGATTGGTTCGATGGTTATCTGGCCCGTAAACTTGATCAAAGCTCACCCTTTGGTGCTTTTTTAGACCCAGTCGCTGATAAGCTGATGGTGGCTACGGCACTGGTCTTGCTCGTTGATACCTATTCTGTTTTTTGGGTTACCGTACCGGCCATTGTGATCATTAGTCGGGAGATCGTTATTTCAGCCTTACGAGAGTGGATGGCTGAATTAGGTAAGCGAGCTAATATTGCCGTCTCTTATGTCGGCAAGCTGAAAACAACACTGCAAATGCTGTCGATCGTGATTATGCTTGGCTTTGCGCCTTATACGATGCTTGCATGGGTGGGAATCGGAGCGCTCTATTTGGCTTCGGTGCTAACCCTCTGGTCGATGTATATCTACCTTAAAGCAGCATGGCCAGACCTGGTAGAAGATATCTGATCAATCGTTATACAGATCTAACTTGTTCATCTGGTTACACTTTTTTACAGCGGAAAAGTTGTTGACATAGAAGGAGAGCTGTCTATAATACGCACCACTTCTTAGGAAGCACGCGGAATTAGCTCAGTTGGTAGAGCGGAACCTTGCCAAGGTTCAGGTCGTCGGTTCGAGCCCGATATTCCGCTCCATATTTACTCTAGGGTAAATATGGTTGGTAAGTAAATTACCTTAGGCGCGGTGGCAGAGTGGTCATGCAGCGGACTGCAACTCCGTGAACGCCGGTTCGATTCCGACCCGCGCCTCCATTTAAAGCATCAGTAAAACAGTCACTTATGTGGCTTTTTTTATGTCTGAATTTTGATTTCCGAATAAATCCGAATATCTTTTCCGAATATACAGTAGTCACTTATGCGTACCAACCACCGGTAATTTCCGTATCGATACGCACTACTTTCACCGATTCGTCCCCCTTAGTTCTCCGTGTAATTCGTCGCTTTACACTATATGCTCGATTGATTATGACAGCTCTCTGTTATATCGCTATCAGTCGCACTTGCGCCGATCGCCATAATTTAGTTTTTTCATACAACGCTGGAGTTGTCGATAAAACAGCCTAAAGCTGATGAAAAATGAGCAGTTTTCGTTATCTGTTGAATATTCAATTATTTTCCACCCAATATGGGGGAGTTGTATCAATATTTGGGGCAAAGTTAGTAGGTGGTCATCATCAATTTTGATAACATCAGCTGTATGAATAAAATTAATGCAAAATGAAGGATGCGGTTTAAACGCCTTTGTTTGCAAGTTTATTAACTCATTGTATTGCCTAGTGCTTCGCTTTTTTTTTGCCATAAGTAATCGTGATAGATAAATGGATTTATAGCAGCAGCTGAAAATGGGTTGCTGACGTTTTGTAAGCGACAGAATGATTAAAGTCGTTGGGCTACATCATTCGCCATTAGGATAATACAACATGCGAAAGATCTTATTAGGCGCAAAAGTTTTTGCTTTGCAAGAGAGCGCTTCACGAATCGCTATCTCCCATATTCAGCAATCATTGACCGCGCTAAAACCTGCCGATGATGTCGCTTTCGCCAAGGTGTGTGAACTTGTCGATATTGTAACGCCTCACGAAAAATCAGAACTCTTTTCCTCCCAGCTGTTAGAACAGATCGCCTCTAAAGAGCGAGTATCCTACGCGCCGGAGGTTCAAGCATTGATTGCAGAGCTCAAAGCGGCAGGTATCTCTTTTGAGTCGACTGTGTCAGACCTCTATATCAGCATTCGCAAAGGGCTTTATAAATCCGTTGTCGCCAGCCTTGCTGAGATGAAAGAGCTACTCACTAGCCAAATATTTGACCAAGACGAGGCGGTAGAGGCGGTTAGCGATGCTGTCATGAAGATGTCATGGGCAGAAAAAACTAACCGTCCTCGAGCTATCTTTTCATTTTTAGGACCGCCGGCAACCGGTAAAACCTATATGGCGGAAATCCTCAGCTTAGGGCTGCAGGGCTATAAAGTTAAGTCATTTGATATGACTCAGCTAAACTCTGAGAAAGAGGGGTTTGCGCTGGTCGGCCTGCGTAAAGGGTTTGAAAGCGCCGGGGAAGGTCAGCTGACCCAGTTTGTGAAGGATCACCCTAAGTCGATTATCATCTTCGATGAGATAGAAAAATCCCATACCCGCGTGCAGACATCTCTCTTGAGAATGCTGTCGGCGGGCTATCTAAAAGATGAATATAGTGGCGATGAGATAGATTTCAGAGAGACCATTATTGTTTTCACCTCTAATCTAGGCAGCAGCCTCTACAGTAATCGCACTTTTACGAGCCAAACAGCAAGTAGCCCGCATCAGGCACGGGAAACACTGCTTCAAGTGATTCGTAAAGAAACCAAGATAGAGAGCGGCAACACCGTTGCGGCGATCCCGCCTGAACTGCTGTCCCGTTTAGCGCAGGGTAGTGTTGTTCTATTTAAGAAACTGTCGCTTTCGGGTTTATCTAAGATTGCGACACAGTTATTGATTGATGATAGCCAGTCTTTTGAAAGCAAGCTTGGTCTAGCGGTACAGTTCAAACGTCTCGAAACCTTAGTGCCACTGCTGGTATTAAGGTTTGCACCAAACTTCGATACCCGCGAGATGAAGTCACGGATAGGGGATTTTGCATTTGACCCGATCACTGATTATTTGCTGCAACACCCCGATATTAATGTAGAGCGAGTTGTTATCTCGCTAAGCGAAAGCGCCGAGGCTTTTCTGGCTGAGTTAGATTTCATTCATCTGCCGAACCAACTGGCCACCAAGCATCAACGAGTATTCTTTGATTTTGAGATCAGTGAAACCGATGGTGTTTTGTTGTTGCAATATACCCAGGCGCGCATCGAAAAACTGGCCAAAGAAGATGACTTTACTGATGCCTCCGGTATCCAAGTTGACCTACCGGATGTTTCCTTTGAGCAGATAGCCGGTCATCACAAAATTAAAGCGCGCCTCAATGAGGTCATCCATCTACTCAAAGAGCGGGAATACCTGTCTCAGCAAGGAGTGCAGCCACCGAAAGGCATGTTGCTCTATGGTGTCCCCGGTACAGGTAAGACTTTGCTAGCCAAAGCCTTTGCGCATCAAGCAGATTTACCCTTCCTCTCCTGTTCGGGCAATGATCTGCTCAATGAAGACTTTATTCGTAAGCTATTTGCCCGAGCGCGAGAATACGCGCCCTCTGTTATTTTTATCGATGAGATCGATGCGTTACCGAAACGGGGCTCCGCTGGCCCTCATGCTGATGCGCTGGTCAACCGTATGCTCGTTGAGATCGATGGTTTTAGCGGTAATGAGGATGACGTGTTTATTATCGCCGCCACCAACCGCAAAGAGCTGATTGACTCAGCGATACTGCGCTCTGGCCGTATCGATTTACACTATGAAGTGCCGCAGCTAGATAAAGATGCCCGTAGCTGGTTTATCCGCAAAATGTTGGCCAAAGATATTTTCGATTCAAATATCGATATTGATCAGGTATTGCTATTAACCGCCGGTTTCAGCGGTGCAGATCTGCAAAAAGTCTCCCGTGAAACGATTCTGTTTGCTCTGCGTGAGGGGATTCAGAAGATCGATCAGCAATGCCTCTTAGAGCAGATCAATACGCTAAAATATGGTCAACCATTAAACTTAGAGAATAGCCGTCAGCACCTTAAAGAGACGGCTTATCACGAAGCGGCACATGCCGTCATTTCCCACATATTACTGCCAGAACGGCGTATTGAGCAGATTACTGTGGTGGCACGCGCGAACTTTCTCGGCATGGTTTCCTATGATAACGAGCAAAGTCACGATTACACCCGAGCGTTTCTGTTTAATATGTCTTGCGTGGCATTGGCGGGGCGAGAAGCTCAGTTCAAAAAGTTTAACGATCAAGGGCTAGACAGCGGCGCTGCTGGAGACCTAAAACAGGCGATGCACTATGCCTGGCTCGCTATCGGTTGCTGGGGAATGGATGAAAGTCTTTATAACCTTAATGTTGAAGCATTAAGGGGCTATACAGGCCATCCATCGTATCAAGATAAGGTAGATGAAAGAGTTTCATGCTGGATCGATGAGGCAACAGCCAACACCCGTGATCTGGTGTCACAGCACTGGCATAAAATCGAAGCCGTCGCTGAAGCAGTTTTAGATGAAGAAGTATTGGATCAGACAACATTCTGTAAGTTAATGGAGAGTTTTTAATGGCAATTACGTTAAGCAAGATTGAGCAGTATTTGGGTGAGTTAGATTTTAATTTTCAATCAAAAGACGAAACCACGCTGCTGACAGGCGCGAAAGACGAAAATGGCCAGGTCATGATTGTCATTCGCCTGATGGAAGATGGAGAGTTCTTGCAAATACGCACCGTACAGCACCTTGATGATCTAGTGAAAGACTCTACAGATGAGCATCGAGCGGCGCTACTCAACTGGATGCTCTATAAAAACTATCAGACCAAGCTGGGCGCATGGGAATACGACCCAAGTGATTATGACCACCACATCAGCATTGGTTTTCCGATAGAAGATGGTGATGTAACGCTGAAACAGTTCACCCGTATGCTGCAGACCATTGCCTCAAGCTGCGAACTGATTCCAGAGATGAAAGAGACCTTAGGTGTTGAGGTAGAGACCGACCCTAAAGAGCTTAAGCGCCAAGAGCTACTGGCTCAGCTGGCCGCGCTCGATGGTAATACTGGTATTTAATGAGTCATCATTTTTAACAAGGCCAAACCACTGTTTGGCCTTATTTTTATAGAGTGAAAGGGGATTGGTGTGGCGACGTCGTTTAAACAGCTGGAAGCGCTTCTCGATGATATTGGCTGGAAATATAAATCTAACCCCAATGACAGTGGCGGAGGGTATATCTATTCAGGATTTCCCACCAAGGTATATAAAGATAAGGATGGTGATCACTACGCTACCGTCCTGTTTTCTGTACAGGAGAACGGTGAGTTAATTAAGTTTATTGTTCCTAAGCTTTATAACTGTGTCGACCGGAATAATCGTAAGGCCTTTTTTGAAGTCGCTATTCGAAAATCCTTCGAGAAAAAACTCTGCTTTTATGATTATGACCACCGGGATGGCGAGATCCGAATGATTGTAGACTTCCCACTGGAAGACGCCTCCTTGACCAAGCAGCAGGTTATTCGCGTGGTTAAGGCCTTGATCACTTTAATCGATACCAATGATCAAGATGTCAGGGCTGCCGTCGAAGAGGGCCGTTTGCCACTTCTGGATTACAAGTCTGATTTAAGCCATGAAATATCCAAAATGAATTCCGACCAGCAACTAGAGCTATTGGTTGAGATTAAGCGGCGCAATCAGGGGATAAAATAAAGATGTCTCGTTCACCTAGAAAAAATCGTGAGTTTCGTGATTTTAAATTAGGGATCATTTTCCTCCTATTTATCTCGCTGATTCTGTTTGCGGTGACGTTATGGTGGGTCCGTCCTGCCGATATGTTGGCGTTACTGAGCTTTGATCAATGGTCCACCGTCGCCGACTCCCTTAACCTGATCATTGGCTTGCCCATCGCCTTTGCGGGGGCCTATGTGGCCATTGCAATCGCTTCTCGTACGGCGGATATTTCGGCGCGTCAGCAGTCGCAAGAGCTGCATACCTATTACGAAGGTTTGCACGAACAGTTGATTGATAACTACTACGCTATTACTCAGTCGGCCAACAGCCTAGTCTCGGCTTCGAACCGCTTTGAAGAGGGGTTTTATTCCTTCCTTAAACGTGAAACAGCGGCTAAATACTCTGTTATCAACTTCATTGATGATCAACATAAAGCGAGCTACATCCAAGAGATTTTAGCCACCAATAAGAACGGAATTACCGATGTGTTGGAAGGGCTTCATACTGATATAAAGCAGCATATTCAACAGCTTGTCGATGCTATTGATTTAGCTTTCAAGTATTCATCGGTTAATGAATCATGGAATATTTCAGTACAAGCGCCGGGTAAGAAAACACTCCTACTAGACGCCTATAAACAGGGTTATTTTAAAGGTCAGTTTATCGGTGCGGGAAGCTCCGAAAGCTGGTTGAGTGATGCCAAAAACGCCATTATGGAGCGGCTTGATCTCCAAGAAGTCAGCAACTCCTTGACCGGCTCGAATGATAAAGTACATCCATTATTACCCTTCTGTTTTTATATTTCTGAGCTCAATGAGTTAAAAGAGAGTGCTGGATCTGATCTTGGTCGCTGGAGCCCAGAAGTATTATTGGCGGGTTACTTTTTGATGACCCATACGACAGCTAACCAATCGGGTGAGCGTCTGTATTTCAATACGGGCGCGCTTTTTTTGGTGGACTTGATCGATAATCTACCAAGCTCGCAGCACATTAAATTTGCCTTTTCCCAGCGTTATGCCGAAACAGAACAGATTCTTTATGGCGCTGCTGAGGCGGCTAAGCAGGATGATCTTTATAAGGCGGCGCAGGACTCATACGAAAGCCTTGGCGATGACAGCAAGAAACTCTTTTCGATGTTATCGAAGAATATTCAGCTATCTCATTATTCGCCTCGTATTCGTAGCACCCGCAAAACCCTCGAAGCGATTCTGGCAACCTATGGCTCAGAAGAGGAGGTGCCTCTATTGGGGATCAAGTATGAGTTATTAAATACCGCCTCTGAAGATGAGCGCTACGATAACGCCAAAGTGTAGTCATCTAATATTTCCGACGGGGCTTGGCTGAGCTTGACTGAGTTAAGCGTCCCCTTGAGGATTGGGCTATTCGAGGATAGCGCTTATCCTCGCAAGCCGCTGTTGTCGCGGCCACTGGGGTGCCTCGCTGTTGCTACTCGAAAATCACAGCGCAAGCTACACGCAGACTCGGCTAAACCTGTTTCGATTCAGCGGCTTGCAAGAGGGCAGTTAACGTCTTAGCCGATAAGCACATTTTGCCTTGCGATTTGGCGGTTATGATCCGTCGTAAAAATATTGGCAGATAGGGCTTGCATTTCATCTTTAGATTCGGATAATAGCCCTCAAGTTGTTGAGCTGAAAGGGATTTGAAGCAAGCCTCAACTTAGACAGAGTCAGTTAAATTACAGCTGAGTCTTTATGTTTTGCCCGGATGATGGAATCGGTAGACATAGGAGACTTAAAATCTCCCGACTGAAAGGTCGTGCCGGTTCAAGTCCGGCTCCGGGCACCATTTTATGATTAGCCAATCAGTCATGATTGTAGCAACAACAAGTGAAGCGGAATTAGCTCAGTTGGTAGAGCGGAACCTTGCCAAGGTTCAGGTCGTCGGTTCGAGCCCGATATTCCGCTCCAACTTCACTTTCAATATGTTCTTAGTTTTCCTTCCTGTTAAAGCCAAATCCTCCAGCTTCAATATATTTAAACTGTGTGATTAATCGCGAAAAATTTCGAGCGTAGTATCTAGCATTCGGTTTGAAAAACCCCACTCATTGTCATACCAAGCAAATACTTTCACCAATCCATCCATCACATGGGTCTGATTACTATCAAATATAGATGATGCTGAATGGTGATTGAAATCCACCGATACCAGCGGTAACTCATTATATTCCAATATGTTTTTCAAACTGCCTTGTGATGCTTCTCGCATTAATTGATTAATTTCATCGACCGAGGTTTTGCGACCAGGCCTAAAGCATAGATCTACGAGTGATACGTTAGCGGTGGGTACGCGCACAGCAAGCCCTGTCAGCTTTCCTTTAAGCTCAGGCATGACAATGCCAACCGCTTCGGCAGCGCCTGTTCGAGTCGGTATCATCGATAAACCCGCGGCGCGCGCACGATAGATATCATTGCTATACACGTCGAGCAGGTGCTGATCGTTGGTATAGGCATGAATCGTAGTCATAATGCCTTCAGTGATGCCGATATTATCGTTTAATATTTTAGCGACAGGGGCTAGGCAGTTCGTTGTGCAGGAAGCGTTAGATATGACTCTGTGCTCAGGTTTGAGAATGCTATGGTTGACGCCGTAGACAATGGTGGCGTCGGCATTTTTAGCTGGGGCTGAGACTAAAACCCGTTTAGCGCCCTGATCTAAGTGAACCGCGGCGGCTTCGCGACTGGTGAAGTGTCCGGTGCACTCATAAACAATATCAATATCTAGCTCGGCCCACGGTAGGGCATGAGGGTCTGATTCACTAATAACCTTAATGGCATCCCCATCCACCGTCATTTGATTGTCTTCAGCGCTGATAGGAAAATTGAAATGACCATGCACGCTATCGAACTCAGTTAGATGCGCATTAACCTTGCTGTCACCGAGATCGTTGATAGCAACAATTTTGATCTGGTTGCTTTTACCCGATTCGTAAAGGGCGCGAAGAATATTTCGGCCGATACGTCCATAACCATTAATCGCGACTCTGATAGGCATGTGGTGCTCCTTGTATGACATGACTTTAGTTTCAGCATAAATCGATAATGGGATAAAGCAAAGCGAGACAGCATTAAACTGTGCGACATCTTCACCATTTTGAGTGAGCTAATGGGTTAATATAGCCCTGACGATGGATTTAACTGGTCGATCAGTTATCGGTAATATAAGATCAATACCTAATATGTATTCTGTATTTTTAATATCACTCTGGCCTAACAATGACGCAGACAACACCGCCCAAAACCTATGAGAAAGTATTTGAGATCGCCGATAACCTACTGGCTGACGGGCGCAGGCCTACACAGCAGATGGTACGCAATGAATTAGGCTCGGGCAGCCTGACCACTATTAACAAAGCGTTGAATGACTGGTGGCAGGGGCTAGGTAAAAGGCTATTGGCGCAAAATGCTCGGCCTGAAATACCTGAGCCGGTATTTAACAGTGCCAACACATTGTGGCAGCAGGCGCTCGCCTATGCGGAACATCAGTTATCCGAGCAGAGGCAGCAATTAGAACAGCACTACCTTGAGCTAGAAACATCACTAGAAGGGCAAAATACCACTCATCGAGATGATCTGCGTCGCCTGCAGGACCTATCTGACAAACTAATGGCTGAAAATCAGCAAAACCTTGCGTATATTGCAGAGCTACAAAAAAAACAGCTAGCGCAAGACGAAAGAGAGATGCGGCTTGAGGCGGATAATCGTGATCTTCGACGCCAAATCAAAGAGTATGAGATTACCCTAGAGCAGCTGGAACGTGGTGGTAGTGGTAATCGCCAGCAAGAATTACTGGAGTATCAACATAAAAATCAGTACCTTGAAGGAGAGACTTCACGGCTAGAAAAACATCTGCAAACACTGCAAGATGAAAATCGTCAGCTTAGAGAGTCTCTATTTGATGTTGAGCGCAGCAGTATTAAAGAGAAACATCAGCTTCAGCAGGTTATTAGCCAGCAAGATTTACGCTATCAAGAGCTGGAGCAGCGCGCCACCTCAAGTCATCTGGAACCACTGCTTGAAGCCCGGTTAAACGAAAAAGAGAGTGAGATAGAACGGCTTCACTCTCTGCTAGAAAACTTTAAATTTAAGTCATAATTTATTGAATTATAGGGATTATGGATACATACCTAGATAAAGGTTCCGCCTACGGAGAGATTCTGGCGGGGATAAAAAGTTGCGATCCCGATGGCTCTGTATGCTGCACGGATGAGGCTGTTTTCAACCTTGGCAAAGTCGTTTTGGTCAAAGAAAAGTTGGCGGGCATTACGCTGCAACTGGTCGATGAGCAGGGTTATGCGATCCGTCAGGTAACCAGTAAAAAGCCATCTGACGATCAACCCAGCGATCGACACCTCAGCACTCGCCAAGCCGCGGTTATTCGGGCTCTGGAGAAGGTGCTCATGCATTGTAGGAAGGAGGGCATTAAACTGGTTGGCTACAGCGATGAATTGGTTGCCATGCCGGTCGTGGTGAGTTCTGACGATGTTTCACCTGCCGTTGCATTGGATATCGATACCCACGGTGTCTATCGTGGCGCCGACAGTATGATCGAAAACGACAACGGT
Source organism: Amphritea opalescens (assembly GCF_003957515.1). Taxonomy (GTDB): domain Bacteria; phylum Pseudomonadota; class Gammaproteobacteria; order Pseudomonadales; family Balneatricaceae; genus Amphritea; species Amphritea opalescens. The sequence continues at coordinate 475,606 of NZ_RQXW01000001.1, read as the reverse complement.
TGATCTGACATCTACATTCCGGTGGTTAGATCGGTATAATCACTACACATAATTATCAAATGAATTCAGGCTATACATGAGCACTATCAAAGTTTTACTGGTTGATGATCATCCTGTCGTTAGAGCAGGGTTTCAGCGTCTATTGGATAATGATAGTAGAATTGATATTGTCGCCGAGGCGAGCAGCGGCCAAGAAGCGGTCGAGAAATACCTCTCCGTTCGGCCGGATGTGGTCATTATGGACCTATCGATGCCGGCCGATAGTTCTACCAACGGTGGCGCACAGGCTTATGGTGGGCTTGAAGCTATCCGTGTTATTCGGGCAAAAGACCCTGATGCCCGTGTCCTCGTATTAACGGTCATGGAAAGTGAGCCGTTTCCTGCCCACGTGGTTCAAGCCGGAGCCTCAGGTTACCTTACTAAGCGTTGTGCGCCTGACGAGCTTCTCAAGGCCGTGCTTATGGTGTCAGAAGGGCACACCTACTATGCAGAAAGCATTCGAGAACTGATTACACCGGGCGGTGGTGATTCTGGTTCACCGTTCGCCAAGCTAACCAAGCGTGAGTTTCAGGTGTTTTCTTGCTTGGCTCAGGGGCAGCCCGCCGCTCAGGTGGCCGAAGATATGTTTCTTAGCCCTAAAACCGTACATGCCCATCGGGCTAACATTCTGCGCAAATTGGGTATCAATAACAATTCTGAGCTTGTACATCTGGCGATTCGTCATAAGATTGTAGAGGCCTGAATAATTCCATTTCGGGTCGCGGATTCAAGGCGCCTTTAAGGGGCTGTTCTTGTTATTCACGCATGCTTATGTGAGGCCCAATCTATGTATAACCAGGACCAGTCTGAGCTGATTCTCGAAGCGGATTTTATCTGGCGCGAGATAAGCGTTGGCGATGAGATCTACCTTGATGCGGATTTTTATAGCAACGATCAGCGATTACTTTGTCGCGGCGCACCTTATCAAGTACTCGCCAAAACCGACAAAACGTGCGGCGCTCAAGAGCTCATTGTTCAGTCATACCAAACCCAAGAATTAGTTGCCGTTTCACCTTATTTAGTCTGCAGCTATGAATGCTCAGCACAGCCAATTCTCATCTCATAAGTAGCGCGATACAGGTGTCGATTGATAGGCTCTAAGCCTGAACCTAACGCGCTAAACTCGAGCCAATCACGGCGCTAATCACACAGAGCAAACAATAGAGCAGGCCATCAGTATGGGCTGTTTTTTTTCGCCTGAATTTTATAAATGATCGGCAATTAGATGAGCATAGTATTAGCGTGCGTACAGCGCCTGGCGGCTATGATTACCGTCAAAACTAACGAATTTTTCACGTAGCGCACGCATAATAACTGACGTTTTGTTAAATACGGAGTAAGCCATAGCTAGCGCTTAAGCCCAATAAAAAGGGCTATTCTTATAAATATACGACTTCGTATAATGTATATTATGTTAAATAGAATAATAATAGTAATGGATCTCGCTGCTGAGGAGTTTAATGATATCGGTAGGTCTTCTATTTAACGTAACCCAAGTTATGTGTAGTGCTAGTGATTGAGATGAAGCTAAGAATAGGCACCACTACACTCTCGATATCGAACACTTGAAACAGGCTCAACTGCTATGAAGCGGAACTGTAAAGACTTTTAGAAACGCATCGATCTATTCTCGCAAATTACCCTTGTAAGGCTCTCGTAAGGAGAGTCGCGCTAATTCTTTTTTTGTGGGTAATGTGTCGCTACAGGCACGTAGCGCACGCTACTTTTTTGCCTAGTTTCACACCCTGTTTTGATCCCTTTATCTGGCATGGCTTATTAGCTTTCCAGCATCGACACTTATCCCTATCGACACTTATCCCTATCGACACTTATCCCTATCGACACTTAAACAATATGGACGCATCTTACGCAGCGAACGACCCGACTAATTCTTAATGCTTATTCTGAATGGTTAGATTCAGAGCTGAGAGCAAGAAGATTATTTCATCGGCAGAAATGAGATATCGGGATAAGCAGCGCTGCATTTTTCATCTGCCTATTTAATGCTTACCTAATGTCTACCTAATTAAGCTATCCAAGCTAATCTGATTCAGTTCATCAGCGACATAAAGCCAGCAACGACACAATAATTCCAACGGCTCACTTAATGGAGAATGATGTAACCGAGTCATCTAATGGACAGGCCGTCATCTGTTATCAGAGAATGCGCGTGAGACTTGAATCGATCGAGCCACAGACTCCAACGAATCTGTTTTCACGTAGCGCACGATATGAACGACAATTGTTCTTGCGAAGATTGGGTGATCAACTCAACATTCACTAGGATACTATTCACTGATTAATTTAAGCCATGTGGTCAGCGTTGTTTGAACACAGACTTTGCATTGTCCGAGCCGGTTTAGGTGGATTAGATGGATCTAGCATAAACATCTGTAAACGAAATGTGAGCGCCAAAATAGAGCTGTTTTTATCCTTATACTGTACTTCCAGTAGTAGACACTACTGGTAATTAGAGGCATCTATTATATAATAAACGCCTCTATCGTTAATTAAGGTTCAACCTCAATGTCCAATAAAGCATTTGCCGGTGTGCCGCTGTTCGACTCAGCTAAGCACTTCAATCAGATTCCACGAAATGTGTTATTTCCTGATCAGGCTCCGGCGGTTGAATCCTTTGTACTCGGTATTGATGTCGATGGCGCACTCGATGACTATCGCTACACAAAAGCATTTCTCACCAGCTACAGTAAAAAAAGTCAGGACACCTACGATAAGTTTCGCGGCGATGCTGAACGTTTATTGCTGTGGTCCTGGTTAATTAAAGGGAAATCGGTATCGACATTACGCAGAAGTGATCTTGAGGAATACACCGACTTTGTCGCTAAGCCCGATCCGCAATGGCAGACCGCGACCGTTGAGCGAAGGTTTGTAACCAACGCCGGTGTCCGTCAGCCTAATCAAAACTGGCGACCATTTCGCTTAGCCGGTGCGGGTAAAGGCCGACTCAACACCAAGTCATGGCAAGGATTGTTTTCTAACCTCAGTGTCTTCTTTAACTATCTAATGGCCGAAGATTACGCCCCAGGCAATCAGATTCCAATTGTGAAGAAAAACTGTCCCTACCTGCGACAAGAAACAGGCATTAATACCGCCCGGCGCTTATCCGAGCTGCAGTGGGAGTATCTACTCAATGCGGCTACTTCGATGGCTGATGCAGATCCATTGCACGAACGAACACTGTTTGTCGTCGCTACCTTAAAATCTCTTAAGTTACGCATCTCTGAGCTATCAGAAAGACCGAACTGGTTGCCGGTCATGTCCCACTTCCATCGTGACCATGAGGGTAATTGGTGGTTTCGCACCTATGGTAAAGGGTCTAAAGAGCGTGATGTATCCATTTCTAATGAATATCTCGCCTTTCTGCGCCGCTATCGTTCACATCGGGGGTTAACTCCCCTTCCCTCTAAGGACTCATCCGAACCGCTGATTGAATCGCGCGTTAAGCATCGAGGCATTGGTAGTCGTCAGTTACGTAATATTGTCGAATGGGCCTTACATGAAGGTTGTCACGCGCTTCTTCAAGACGGTTTTGATGTCGAGGCTTCAGAACTGCAGGCCGCCACGACCCACTGGTTACGACATACTGGGGCATCGATGGAGGTAGCCGCTGGCCGAAACTTAGCCCATGTACAAGCAGATCTCGGCCACGGCAGTATCAGAACAACCGATGAATTATATGTAGATTCGGATAACATGGAGCGTGCATCCAGTGCCAAGGGTCAGGTGGTGTAGTCAAGAACCGCTTAATTCTTAGGATAGGATTGATCATCGACGTAAAAAGTATCGCCCTAGTACCACCACAGCACTGCTCATTAACACTAACGAAGCTCCATAGAAGAACGATTCAAATGTGGCAAACCAGTCAGCGTAGCAATGGCCTGATGCACGAAAGTCTGGAGTGCACAAGTCACGCTAAACCCATAAAAACATATGATCAATATTGCTGCTATGAATACTTCTGCGACGAGTAAGCTGCATCCGAATAAGCACCATTTTTCACCTGTGAAATCACCCTTTCTGCATTGGCCCTAGCGGCGGCTTTTCGCGGTTATTTATCCATCTCATTCAATGGACAGGTACTCATCGTAAACTTGATGTTCGGTTGTGGGCCTGGCTGAGCTAGGCTTAACAAGCTTGGTTCATTACGCACAAATTTAGCTTCGCAGTGATGGTCATAGAACACGCTCAGCGATAATAGATCGATGCTTTCCAATGTCATCGCGACAGATGGGTGCTCGCGAACGAAATCCACCATCGTATCCAAATCTCTTAGATTAACCGCCGATGGAGCTAATGCAGAATATACAGAGGCGCTCCAGCCTAATAAAACAACGATAGATGACCTTTTAATCATCTTCATATTGCGCATTCCTTTGGGTTAGCTACTACCTATTTCAGCATCATAGCCCGCTTACAGGTTTGTATTGAAGTACCGCACGGAGTTTGTTCAACACCAACACCCGAAATCTCTACTCGGTAGTAACAACCAGTTTTGTTTTACTCTCTGGCAAATCATCACTGCTGACATCCAGGTAGAACTTATTGCCATATATCAACCAGGTTTCACCCGGGTTATTTGCCGTTAAATAACAAACTTCACCGTCTGCGGAGATTAGGCTTCCCTTTTCCTGACAGTTGACACTGGCAACTTCCGGGGACACTGAAGCAACACCAGGATAGAAGCCCCACCAACCGGGAAAGCCATTGCTAATCGATAATATTTCTTTGGTTTCACCCACGACTAAATAAATAGCAGAGGTATCGTTTTTGGTTTCAACTAATGACTCATAACTTGCCGTACTGCCCGCGCAAGCCTGCAGCAATACACTCATGACAACTAAAGCAATGATCTTAACCTGCATGATTTAAACCCCGTAAATTATTTTAATCAGTAAAACACTCGATTCAGTGCCTTAAAGCTAGCAGCCCATAGGTATGGTCATGTTGATAATGGCAACCACATTCCTCTGTGGCAACCGTTTGGCGCTGGGTAATAGCTCAATACTGTCGAGCACATAAAGGCCGAGTGATACGATGTATTACTTTTTAGATGCGCTCATGATTCTCTTCAGTACAACGCTAAAAGACGATCTTGCCCCACTCAATGAGCCGCTAGTATTCAGTGGCGTTCAACAAGTCAGGATTGCATGAATAATTCAACGCTGGTGCTGCGACAACCATAAAACTTTCAACGCTTAAGCCTGCATCGACCGTAAAGGTTTCATCTTGCTTTTGATCACGGAGTAAATGAACCTATAGCGCTAAAATAATGCCTAAGCCAGTGTTCCAGGGGTGGAATATCTATTAGAAGTCTCTTATAAGCCAATGATTAAAAAAAATATTCTTTAAAACTCTTTTTTAGAAACCTTCAATTTAAAAGCTATGCGTGATGTCATCAGAGAGCAGCTCTTCTGTTGGATATCTGCATATCGGCCACAGGCTAGACTCTATTCGGCCAATGCTACAGTCGACTGGATGTACTAGAGAGCCGTGTTAAGTCACACATTTGAGGCACGTAAAACATAAAAATAGGAATTTGTCCTAGAGACAGTATTACCTTTTGATTCTAATATAGCGCACATGTTCAGGGCAATCAGGGATTTGATTGCAGAGCTCAGCAGAGTAGCCAGGGGGATTGCAGGAAGCAACGGTTACAAGGAAAAGGATTGCTGAAAGAGGAAGCTAGGTATGGACACTACCACTTCCTTGTTTTTACCTCTTTATATCTCACCTATTTTTTACCGTCTTTTTTCACACTACTTTTTTATCGAGATTTCACGTAAATTAGACGACCTTAGTCATTCATTTATTCGCCTTTTTTATATCCCTATTGTTAGAATCACCCTCAATGACTGATCGTACTTATTGCTTACCTGCGTTGGGTCATCCCTATTTTGATGCTTCTCGAGACAAAGGCTAAGCTGGCTAAATAATGATATGAGTCGGGCGACCTGACGATAGCCTAGTCGCCCCTGCTCTATTGAGTGATTTTGAACAAATTCTTGATATGGTTGATCATCGGTCCAATCACCGATTTTAGTTTGGGTGTATTCGACCCACTAAACTCGATTGGTCGGCTGACCTTCATCGCCGCTATACCGATACGCGCCGTATAGATACCCGCACCGACCCCCTGACCTATGCGAGTGCTGGTCATCGTGGTTAAAGACGCGGCCCCAAATTCACTCATTAACTGATCCACCATAATATCGGTAGCGCCAACGAAGATTAACTGATGAATGACCTGCTTTAACAGCTTATAGCGGTTTGGTAATGAGGGGCGAATACCATAGACCTGCGCCACTTCGTCGATCATTTTCAAACTGCGCCATAGGGACAGCAGCATATCAAGGGAGGCCCAAGGACTCACGGCGACGGCCGCGCCAGTTTGCAAACTAAAGGATGAAACACGGCGCAATGCTTCTTGATCTAATGGCTGAATAAAGACGCGTTCGATATGCTCAATGACTTCCCGATCATTACTATAGTCGGGTAGTTGATCGACACAGCGTTGATAAAAAATAGCTTGCGGCTTATCCGCGTAGAACGTCTGTAACTTCTTGATAAATTGTTGAGCATCGCCAAAATCATTAGCTGCTGCTAAACGCTCGGCATCCCGCTGTATCTCATCCAGCGCTTCAAGGTTTTCACGATCCCCTAGGTAGCGCCATAGTAATCGTACGCCCATCCCGCCAACGAGGCTGATGAGTAACACAAACGCACTGGCAACGCTCCAATGAATGGCCAATGCGCTCTGAAAGACATCATAAATATCCCAACCGATAATCACAGCGACTAATACCGCTAACAGCTTGAAAAAATTCTTCAACCCTTTGATCGGTAATGTTTCCAGCTGGATGCCTGAATATTCAGATACCCGCGGTAGCCGCTCGCCGGCGGTGATGGTTTCAGGCGCCGCAGATAAACGTTCTTCGTTATCGGGAATAAAGGTTTTTGCCTGTCGTGACTCATCCGCCCCTGTTTCTACTGGGCTGTCATCCACGCTAAATTGATGGCCAGCTTTACGTGGGGCAAGCTCATCACCTTGGTCTGTTTTGTTACTCATAGACATTTATCTCCGATCAGAGCATTGAGTACGGTATCGAGGCGGATATGTGGAATGGCATCATCATTTTGATAGGAGATCCCTTTCGGCGGATTGAGTGGTGGTATTGTCCAGTCTAAAAAGGGAGCCCATTCATCACCTTCGGGTATACGATTGGGAATCTTCGGATGAATATAGCCGATCGCTTCACCATCAACACCAAAGCCGCTAATGCCTAATTGGTTTTCATGCTTCACTTCTTTACTGGAGCGTACGGCCGCAGTGGCTTCGCAAATGGGCTGTATGCCTTCATGTTGAGCATTGCGGTAAGCCTGCTTAACAATGACCGAAAGTAACTGACGCACCGCTTCATGATCTTCCGATAACACCTGATCAATTTTGGTGGCGGCAAAGACCACTTTATCGATTTTCGGGCTAAACAACTGAAATAATCGGTTGCGGCTACCATAGGCAAAACTATCGGTAATATTCGCTAGCGCTTGGCGCATATCATCAATGTACTCAGGCCCCGCGTTGAGCGCATTAACCACATCAACCAGCACTAGTTGCCGATCAATACGGCTGAAAAACGCTTTATAAAAGGGCTCGACCAGTTCTTTAATATAACGCTGATAGCGCCGCTCGCAGATTTTATAGTAGCTGTTATTGGCCGCCGCTTTGAGCTGCCCTTCTGTATAGCTACCGCACTTTAATAACGGCATAAAACATAAAACATCCGGGTCTTTTAGCTGCCCTGGCATCAGGAAACGGCCCGGCTGGATCATGCTCAGACTTTTACTGTTGTATTTGCAGGCCTTTAAAAAAGCGATATAACGTTGATTGAACCTATTAAGCGTTTCTTCATCGGCCTCGGCTAGAGGGTCTAATTGTTGTAAATCCTGTAGTAACTCACCCAATAATTCAGCCCGAGGCGACTGGGTATACTGTGCGTTACACTGGGCACACCAGCGGGAATAACTCATATCCCGTAACGGCAGGTCTAGTAACCATTCGCCGGGGTAATCGCGAATTTCTAAATAGAGTGAAAACTGCTTGCGACTAAAAGGGTTAAACTTAGCACCGCTATTGGCCAGTCTTAGCTCGAGCAAACAGCCGCTGACGTCAGCGGTGGATGCCGGCCAATGAGGCTCCGCTCCACACAAACCTTGGTAAGCCTCCTCGTAGGGAAACTGAGGTAATTCGGGAGCATCCAGTGGATGAATTTTGACCCCTAATAAGCGGTCGGTCAGAACCGGCGAGAATCCCGCTAAACTAGCCGTATCATGTTGCATCAGCTGATTGATAAGGCTGGTAATAAAGGTCGATTTACCACTCTGACTCAAGCCCGTGATACCGAGACAGAAGCGCTGATCTCGCAGTTTATCGAATTGTGCCGTAGCGCTGCTAATACCCTCATCGGCTAAGTCGATAACGGTTTTTAATGGCTTTTTGAAAACGCTGGAAACTAATCCGTCAGAGTCTTTCATTCGATCCTTAATGTTTTGCTGAGGGCCTATTGGCACCTGTTTCATCATGTTCTGCAAGCTGAGGCGCCGTTTCAATAACCCGGAAAAACAGCTGTTGCGAGTGACGTTGGCTGCACAATAACTCGCTCTAATACCGATTAAGTTGAGGCATGCTCGACCAATATCTCTAATTGCTCATCGGTCATGCCCGTCGCCAGTAAATCAGCCACCGTCGTAATACGGGCGTGGTCATGCAATTCGTTAACCCAAGGCGCAGGTATGGCATCATAACCCCAGAATGCACCGGCAATCTGTCCATATATCGCGCCAATGGTGTCGGCATCGTCGCCTAAATTAACGGCTAGTTTAGCTCCCTCTTCAAAGGTCGAGGCGTGATAAAAAGCCCACAATGCAGCTTCGAGTGAGGTCACCACGTAGCCAGTTGACACCACCTGCGATTCGTTTAGCTGACGATATGACCCCCGAGCAACCTCAGCGACTTCGTAGTCGAGATCTTCGGAAAAATAAGCGGCGATCGCTGCGGGCGCGAGCACTTGGGCTTTATCATCATAATTGAGCGCGCGAATAAGCAGAAAGGCAAATACCCTATTCGCATCAATGCAGCGCCTATCGGTATGGGTCAGTGCTGCGTTATCCGCCGCTGCCCTCACCGCCAGCTTCACGTCCTTATGATATTTAATCGCGACGGGCGCCAAGCGCATCAAGGCGCCATTACCCGCACTATCGACATCTTCGGGATGTACGCTGCCACTTAAATCGATACCCTCACGTTCGAAACGCTGAATCGCTCTTTGGGTTTGAAAGCCGATATCAAAACAGCGGCCAGTACTCGACATGTAACCATCACGATACCAACGTTGGTAGCGTTGCATCTGATCTTCAGGGTCATGCTGATGGCAATGTATTAAGCTCGCCCCAGAGCACAGCGCCATCGAGGTATCATCGGTCCAATAGCCCGCCGCCAGATTATGCGGCCCGCCGGCGCGATATCCTTCGACCAGTTCAAAAGAGCCCCGCGGCATAAACTCAACGGCGGCACCTAAGGCATCCCCGACGGCTAGCCCAACCAGCATGCCTCTTAACTTGTCTAAAAGCTTATCTAAGTGCTTATCCGGCATCTCTATCTCCCTTTAACGCTGATCCCTGTGCATGTCTTATTCTTGATACCCGAAAACAACAGAGATCTAGCCATCGCTCACACAATATTCTTCAATCACTCGTCGCCTCATTAAGAAATCGGCCCCATCAAGATTGGCGGCCATCACAACCGAGCTTCAACGATAACGCTGCCCTCGGTGTTCGAGCCAGCCATCGGTATGCCGTCCGGAAGGATCGTGGTGGGTCCAATGAATCACGCCACCTTTTTTATTCCATTCGTATTCACCATTAAAAGCAACGGTATCGCCCACCTGTAACCCGTTTATCCGCGGGGCTAAATCAATATTATGGGCAACGAGTACGGTAATGTTCGAGGGTAATCTAAGGATAAAACGCTGGTGTTGGCTGCCCTGCCGATCATCCGGCAGGATGTTACTAACGATGCCGCTACCGCGAACCTGTAGATCACTTTGCTGCTGGCGATAAGCCCGCTGAATGACGCTGTCGTTACCTGTGGATTGAACATTTTCTGTGGCGGTTGCCGGTACAGTGTTCGGCAATGATTGGTAGGCCGTCGATAGCAGTCCGGCGATGATCGCCGCCGCCAGGCCCCACTTAATCGGCAACCTTCTTGACTGGTGAGCCGGTTTGCGTCGGTGTTTACTGGGCGAAAATCTTGCTGATTTTCCCGCTGGGCTGGCACTAGCGTTCAGCCCTTCTATACGAACATCCGCCGCCCGGAACCGTCCCTGCTTATCCGGCAGCGGTTGAAAATGAATGATGTCACCCTCTCGAGGTTGACGGGGAATTCGACCGAAGTCTCGGATATGCACAAACACATCCGGACCATCGTGACGTTTGATAAAGCCATAACCTCGGTCAGCTTTCCAGACCGCTAATGTTCCCGTTTGTTGCTGCATAAGCGATCATCCGAGTTGCCATCAATGTAAAGAGATCAGCGGGTAATAGGAATCTGCATATGAAAGGTCGACCCCACTTCTGGATCTGACGTCACCGCCATATGGCCCTGATGCTGTTCAGTGATGATGTAATATGAGAACGATAGGTGCTGACCGGTATCAAAATCGTTAGCGGGATCCGTGTTACTGAAAAACGGTTCAAACAGACTCATCTGCTCTTCGCTGCTCAGACCGACGCCATTATGTTGGATTTTGATCCACATATTATCGTAGCTTTCTGACAGAATAATCTTAATGGTTGGTTCAAAGCCTTCTGTCCCCATTTTTTTCTGCAAGGCAGTACAGGCATGCCGGAACAAACTCAGAAATACCTGCTGTAGCTCGGTGATATAGCAAGGAACTTGGGGCAAACCTTTCTCAACCTGCCACTCAAGTTTGACCTGATTAAACATCAGCCCATCCGATACAGAGATCACCTCTTTGCCCAGGTTGACGGTATGTTCCATCACATCGACGATATCCGCCATCTGTTTTTCGCTATTGCGATTACGGGCAAAGGTCAGCAGGTTATGAATGATCTTAGCAACCTTATCCCCTTTGTCGGACATATCGCTATAGATCGATTCCAGCAATGCTGTTTTATCAACCCGTTGTTGGTCAGCCATAATATTTTTGAACCGTTTTAAATCCATCAGAATGGCTTGCAACGGGATATTAATATCGTGGGCCATCGAAGATGCCAGCTCACCCATAAATGACATCTTGTCATTATGGATGAGTAGATTTTCCGCCGTGGTTTCTTTCGAGACATCATCCACCAGAATCACGACGCCCGGCTCTGGGCCCTGCAGCGGATAGATGGTGATATCGAAGTGCGACAGGCTGCGCAGGCTTTGTTTCAGGTGAATGATTTTATTCTGCTCAATGGCCTGCTGAATATGCTCAGGCACAATCGTCATCGTAGGATAGGCTTCCCATAGGGTTTTACCGAGGGCTTCCTCTGATGGTACGCCGGACAACTCTTCTACCCGCTTATTCCACTGGGTCACCTGCCCGTCTTTATTCAACCCCACCAGCATGAGCGGCATGGACGTTAAAATATCTTTCACGTACAGCTCTGAACTGCGCAGTTGATTTGCGGTGATCACATGCTGCGCCACTTCGGACTCTAACAGCTGATTGCTTTCGACTAACTTGCGGTTTGACTCTTCAACCGCGGCGGTACGCTCTTTGACCCGTTGCTCTAACTCTTTTTTAATGGTGGTTAGCTCTCGATTAGCCCGATGGGCGCGACGGCTATAGATCAATAGATAGATGGCGGTAATCGATAAAATGATGATCAGGGTTGCACTACTGAAGTTCGCGAGGTGCTGCCATTTGGTTCGGCCCTCGTCATCTTTAAACCAATCAACAGCGGCGGCAGCCCATGAGCTCTGTAAGCAGAGTACGAGTACAATAAATACGTATTTAATCATATGAGTATTAACTAATCCGGATGAATAACAAAAAACTGAGTCGCTGTTCGGTTGTAGCGATCTTAATCAAAGCAGAGCCGAAACAGGTCGCCTTAACGCATCGGTTACCTTGTGTGATGCTATTAGAGTGATTTTGTAAGCTTAGTTTCAATTTATCTCTATTCTATAGGAATTGGCGCGGGTTTCGCTATGTTTATAACGCTTTCTCGGTGTCGATCATCCTAGATTTAAGTGTTTGATTTCAATTTCTGAGGCGAGTCCCACTCAACTCTTTGTTAGCCATTCAGCTATGCTGTAAATCGAGCATCCCATGGTAGAACTAGACTCCAATAATGGTGATGCCAATATGCTCAGCATAAACAGAAAAACCCTATTATCTCCGCTTTCTTATGAGACAGCCTTAGCTGTGTTTGAACAGAAGGTCTGATACCCGTTATCAACCTTACGAATCGAACAATACTGCTTAATTAAGTTTAAAGTATCGCTTAAGAACAAACATTCAATTCATTGTTTATATTGGTAATAAACATTCGTTCAAACTGCTTTATATTTTGCTGAATGTAATCCAGAAACGCCTGCATCGCCGGTGTAGGATGCTTCGCCTGAGGGTGTACCACACAGAAACTACGACGCAGTGGAAAGCCGTCTATATCAACAATTTTTAAACGCCCTAGCTGCAACTCGGCACCAATACTCAGTTTCGGTAGCACTGCAACACCGAGACCCGCGATCACTGCGTGCTTTACCGCATCATTAGAGCCAATCTCCATACTCGGTGTGAAGCGTAAACGCTGCTCTTGGCAATGCCGCTCTAATGCCAACCGACTACCAGAGCCCGATTCTCGCACCAGCAACTGGCTATCCAGAAACAGCTGCGGGCTCAGCTCGGCTTGACTAAGCTTCAGCAGAGGATGGCCGTCAGGCACCACTGGCACCAGTTCGTTGTCCAAAAACGGCAGGGATACCAAGGGTTTATCGACCGGCACCATCCCCATAATTACGAGATCATCATTGTTTTCGTTCAGCCGCTGTAGGGCTGTTGCGCGATTGACCACCCTAACCCGCACACTCACATGGGGGTGTAGATCGAGAAATGCCCGCAGTAGATAAGGCACCATGTATTGCGCCGTATTCACCGCCACCAGCTTTAATTCCCCCGCGACATTGCCTTTCAGCGCCCCTAGATCGGTTTGCAAATCGGACAGCTCGATAAATATCCGCTTAATACTCTCTGATAGCCGCTCACCTGCCGCGGTACAGAACAAGCGTCTACCAACATATTCGAATAGCGGTTGATCGAGCCCCTGCTCCAATTGACGCATCTGACTACTCACGGCCGGCTGAGTCAGGCCTAGCAGTTCTCCGGCTTTGCTATAGCTTTGTAACTCATACACGGCCTTAAACACCTGAAGCTGACGAAAAGTCAGGCGAGTGGCGATATTTTTGATGGTCAACGGCACTTTTTTTGCTCTTTTCTACTTACCTATAAGCAATACCTTATAGATAAACTAAGAAATATCAATTTCTCCTTATCAATAAATCAAACTAAGCTCTGTTTATATTCTTATGACAAACAGTCTAGGGGACAGGTTCATACCTTCCTGCAGACAAAGGAGAGTTTCATGACCGATAAAGTACTGATTAAAAAAGTACTGATCGCCAACCGGGGAGAGATTGCGGTACGCATTATCCGCGCTTGCGCCGAAACAGGCATCCGCTCTGTGGCGATCTATACCGAACCCGACCGTTATGCGCTGCACGTTAAGCGGGCGGATGAAGCTTATTCGCTGGGTGAAGACCCATTAGCAGGTTACCTCGATCCTCAATGTATCGTTAACTTAGCACTCGAAACCGGTTGCGATGCCATTCACCCAGGCTATGGCTTTCTGTCTGAAAATGCAGAATTTGCGCGGCTCTGTGAACAGCAAGGCATCGCCTTTATCGGGCCAAAATCCTCCGTCATTCATAATATGGGGGATAAAACCCAAGCCCGTGATTCGATGCGCGCTGCGGGCGTGCCCATCACCCCTGGCTCTGAGGGCAATCTAGCCGATGTTGAGGAAGCCTTAAAACTAGCGGATGAGATCGGCTATCCCATCATGGTTAAAGCGACGTCCGGTGGTGGCGGTCGAGGTATTCGTCGCTGTGACACGCCGCAGGAATTGAAGCTGCAGTATCCACGGGTCATTTCCGAAGCGACCAAAGCCTTTGGTTCGGCGGAAGTCTTTATGGAGAAATGCATCGTCAACCCACGCCATATCGAAGTTCAGATCTTAGCAGACAGCCAAGGCAACGTGATTCACCTATATGAGCGGGACTGTTCGATTCAACGTCGCAATCAAAAACTGATAGAAATCGCGCCTAGCCCTCAGCTAACACCAGAGCAGCGTCAGTATATCGGCGGTTTAGCGGTAAAAGCGGCGGAAGCGGTCGGTTACGAGAATGCGGGGACCGTCGAGTTTCTGCTCACTGGTAATCAGGTGTATTTCATGGAGATGAATACCCGAGTACAGGTAGAACACACTATTACTGAACAGATTACCGGCGTCGATATTGTGCGCGAACAGTTGCGTATCGCATCGGGCTTACCCCTGAGCTACCGTCAGGAAGATATCTCTTATCGTGGTTATGCGCTGCAATTTCGAATTAACGCGGAAGACCCGAAAAATGATTTCCTACCTAGCTTTGGACGTATCTCCCACTACTACGCCCCCGGCGGACCAGGCGTGCGTGTCGATACCGCCATCTATACCGGTTATGAAATCCCTCCTTATTACGACTCCATGTGTCTCAAACTCGTGGTATGGGCATTAACCTGGGAAGAAGTCGTCGCCCGAGGTCAACGGGCGCTGGATGATATGCGTCTACACGGCGTGAAAACAACTGCGAACTACTATCAGCAGATTTTACAGCACCCTGATTTTCAAGCGGCCAACTTTAACACCAGTTTCGTACCGGACCATCCGGAACTGCTGAACTATTCCGACAAACGCCATCCGAGTCAGATAGCCCTAGCCGTTGCCGCCGCAGTGGCCGCCTACGCCGGCTGGTAAGCAGCCACCTTAAGTATTTTGGACTATGAATTACAACCAACGGCCATGGCCGTTGTAGGAGAAACATTGTGAGCCAAGCTAAAAAAATTGAAGTCACCGATGTGATTTTACGAGACGCGCATCAATCACTGATCGCCACCCGTATGCGTACTGAAGATATGCTGCCTATCTGTGAAAAACTGGATCAGGTCGGTTACTGGTCTCTGGAAGTCTGGGGCGGTGCTACTTTTGATGCCTGCGTCCGCTTCCTGAAAGAAGATCCATGGGAACGCTTGCGTCAACTACGGGCTGCGTTGCCCAATACCCGCTTACAGATGTTACTACGCGGCCAGAATCTTCTAGGCTACCGCCATTATGCCGATGATGTCGTCGAAGCCTTTGTGGCTAAAGCCGCCCAAAACGGCATCGATGTATTCCGCGTATTTGATGCGCTGAACGATATCCGCAACTTAGAAACGGCAATGAAGGCGGTCAAAAAAGCCGGTAAACATGCCCAAGGAACTATCTGCTATACCACCAGCCCAGTACACACCCCTGAGCTCTTTGTGAAACAGGCCATTGCCATGCGTGAAATGGGGGCAGACTCAATCGCCATTAAGGATATGGCCGGCTTGCTGACACCTTATGCCACCTATGATTTAGTGCGCGCCTTAAAAGCCGAGCTAGACATCCCTATTGTGGTACACAGCCACTCTACCGCTGGGCTAGCACCGTTATGTCAACTTAAAGCTATTGAAGCGGGCGCTGATCGCATCGATACGGCGATCTCCTCGTTTGCCAGCGGCACCAGTCACCCGGCCACCGAAACCCAGGTAGCTGCGCTTAAGGGTAGCGACTATGACACCGGATTGGATCTGGAACGGTTAGCCGAGATTGCCGACTATTTCCGCGAAGTACGCAAGAAATATCACCAGTTTGAAAGTGAATTTACCCGCGAAGATGTCTCTGTGCAGATCAATCAGGTGCCCGGCGGCATGATGTCGAATCTCGCTAATCAACTGAAAGAACAAAATGCACTGGATAGAATCCGCGAAGTCTTTGCTGAAATACCCCAAGTACGTAAAGATCTTGGCTACCCACCATTAGTCACCCCAACCTCTCAAATTGTCGGCACTCAAGCGGTTTATAATGTGCTGGCGGGTGAGCGTTATAAAACAATCACCAACGAAGTTAAGCGCTACCTTCAAGGGGGGTATGGTGCCGCTCCAGCACCGGTCGATGCAGAACTACAAAAGCGCGCCATCGGCAATGAAAGCGTTGATGTCGGCCGCCCTGCCGATCTGCTTAGCCCTGAATTAAACAATCTGCGAGAAGAGATCGGCGAATTGGCCACTTCAGAAGAGGATGTTCTGACCTTTGCCATGTTCCCCGACCTCGGCCGCGAGTTCTTGCAGCAGCGCGCCGACGGCACTCTGAAACCGGAAGAGCTGTTACCGATCGATGCTGGCAATGGTATGAAACTAGGCCAAGCCCCCGCTTCTGAATTTAAAATTGAAGTACATGGTGAAGCCTATGATATCGCGGTCACCGGTGTTGGTGAGTTTGGTAGCGGTAAGCGTAAAATCTACATGTCACTGGACGGTGTGCCAGAAGAGGTGATTTTCGAGCCACTCAACGAATTTGTTGCTGAAGGTGGCGACTCTCGCAAAAAAGCCAGCGAACCCGGTCATGTCACCACCGCTATGCCTGGCAACATCTTCGAGGTGTTAGTCAAAGAGGGTGATGTCGTCGAAGCGGGCCAGCCGATCTTAGTCGCCGAAGCGATGAAAATGGAGATGGAGATCCATGCCAATATTGGCGGCACCGTTAAAGCCATCTACGTTGCTAAGGGTGATCGTGTGATTCCTGGCGAAGTACTGGCTGAAATCGAGTAAGCTAACGTTAGATTGATAAAGCCTGCATAGGTGAACGGTTATGGGCATATAGCTCATAGCCGTTCACCGCTGCTTCTACTTAACGCCCGATACAGAGACAACGGCCGTGGAAAAAATAATAAAAGGCGTGCTTAATTTCCGCCAAAACGTTTATCCAGAACATAAAGACCTGTTCGGCACACTGGCTGATGGTCAAAATCCAGAGATTCTGTTCGCTACCTGTTCCGATTCACGTATCGACCCTAACCTCCTAACCGGTACCTCCCCTGGCGATCTGTTTATCTGCCGTAACGCGGGGAATATCATCCCACCGCACAGCAACGAGACCGGCGGCATGACCGCATCCATCGAATATGCGGTAGCGGTGTTAGGAGTGCGTCATATCATTATCTGTGGTCATACCGACTGCGGTGCTATCAAAGGCGCACTGGACATCAGCGCTCTACGTGGCCTGCCCCACGTTAAAGAGTGGCTGGGCCATTGTCGCTCGGCGATGGAGATTGTTCGTGAACGTTATGATATCCCTCACGATCATGCGGTGGGTGTTGAACATCTAAACGAAGCGATTGAAGAAAACGTCCTGCAACAGGTGCAGCATATTCGTACCCACCCTGCCGTTGCTGCCAAGCTGGCCACCAACAAACTAGAGGTACATGGCTGGGTTTATGATATAAAAAGCGGCACCATTCGCTGCTGCAAGCATAACGATTCAGTCTTCAAAGACTTCGATGAGCTCTATGCCGATCTGATCGAGCAGCAAGCAGGCGAATAGCCCAACTTTTTGTTAGGCTGATGCGGCTAAATAACGATTCGGTCTTCAAAGACCTCGATGAGCTCTATGTCGATTTGATCGAGCAGCAAGCAGGCGAATAGCGCAACTTTTTTGTTAGGCCGATGCAGCTAAACGTCGGTCTTCCAATACTTTCTCTCGCAGTCGTTTTACCGGCCGCTCATCAATAAAGATATGCATCACCGCTGTTAGCAGCGCTAAGGCAGCAGCGGCCCACCAGATACTGTTATAACTCCCTGTCTTATCGAACATATAGCCGCCTATCCATACGCCAACAAAGGAACCTAACTGGTGATTCAAAAAGACGATGCCATAAAGGGTGCCCATATGCTTCAGGCCAAACATCTGCGCGACAAGCCCTGAGGTTGCAGGAACCGTGGCGAGCCACAGAAAGCCAGTGGCCATCGAAAACAGATAAACCGTTGTCGTCGTGATCGGCAGCAACATAAAGAGCGTGATCACGATGGCCCGCAGTATATAAATAATACCCAACAGGTTTTTCTTTGAATAACGTCCCGACCAGCTACCAAATAATAGGCAGCCGACAATATTAAACAGCCCAATCAACGACAGACTATTCACCGCCACTGACATATCAAAGCCGCTATCCGCTAAAAATGACGGCATATGCACCGTGATAAAAGCCAACTGAAAACCGCAGACAAAAAAGCCCGCAATTAATAGCCAATAATGATGATGACGACAAGCCTCACTCAATGCCTCAGGGAGTGACTGTGATGTGGCACTCTCATCCGACTCACCCACTTCCTCTATATGCCGAAAACGGGTTGCCAGCACGATCATCAATAACGCCCCGCCCGCCATGAAGAGCAATGCGGTTTGCCAGCCGTAACTGGCGATAAAGGATTGCGCCAACGGAATAACCATCAACTGACCGGCCGACCCTGCCGCCGTCCCCAGCCCCAAGGCGAAAGCCCGTTTCTCCGGCGCCACCATTCTGGCCAATGCGGGCAGAATAACACCAAAGCCCGTACCCGCAATGCCCATACCGATTAAGATACCCGCCCCAGTATGCAGCGACCAAACACTGTCGGTGGTTGCCGTAAGGTAGATCCCCAACGCATAAACCAATGTGCCGATCACTAGCGTTCTGAAGGTACCAAAACGATCGGCGAACGCACCGGTAAACGGCTGAAACAAGCCCCAGCAGAGGTTTTGTAAGGCCAAAGACAGGGCGAAGACCTCCCGCCCGTAGCCAAACTCATTAGAGATGGGGGCCATGAAAAAGCCCATCGAAGAGCGTATACCAAAGTTAATGGCTAAAATAAGGCAAGCCGCGATAACGAACAGGCTTAGAAGTTTTATCGGTTTAGTCATTTATAGTGTCTTAAATGCAGTGTATGAAAAAGGCGTCTTCAGAGAGAAGACATAACTCCACCAGATAAAACCGCCAAGAAGACAGCTGCTTTATTTGAAGGCTTGAATTTAAAGGGTGCCCCAGTATCGACAAAACCCCTTAATCTAAGGGGCTTTGAGTTGATTAGCCACGCAAGCTTAGGACTATGCCAATCGCCGTAGGCGATCAGGGTTAGCTCAGGTGCTGTTTAAAGAAGGCAAGCGTTCGCTGCCAAGCCAATTCAGCACTTGGTTCATCATAACGAGCGGTGGAATCATTATGGAAGCCGTGATTCACGCCGGGATAGATAAAGGCACGATAATCAGCCTTCGCCTCAACCAAGGCCGTTTCAAATGCTGGCCAATAACCATTCACCCGCTTATCGAGTTCAGCAAAGTGCAATTGTAATGGCGCTTTGATGTTACCGATAGGACTTTGTGGCGGTGTTCCGTAATAAGGCACGGCAGCATCGATCCCCTCTGGTAGCATCGCCGCCAACTGATTGGTCAGATAACCCCCAAAGCAGAACCCAACCATGCCAAGCTTATCGGTCGTCAATGGGTGAGCCTTCAGCATGGTCGCGGCCGCTGCGAAATCCGCTTCTATTTTACTGCGATCCAGACTTTTCTGCATCGCCCGCCCCTCATCATCATTGCCCGGGTAGCCGCCCAACGAATACAGGGCATCTGGCGCAAACGCCACATAACCCGCTTTAGCTAAGCGTCGAGCCACATCTTCAATATAGGGGTTTAAGCCTCGATTCTCATGGGCCACCAATACGGCCGGTGCCGGTGCTTCAGCACTGACGCCCGCTGGCACAACAAGATAGCCGCGACCGGTGCCATAACCTTCGGGTGAATCAAACTCGACATAGCTGGCTTTAATATCGGCATCGTTAAACGACACCTGCTCAGCTTGCGCATAGTTCGGTATTAAGGCACCGGACACCGCGCTCAGGCTCAAGCCAATCACCCCGAGGGTAGCCAGCCGCTTGATAAAGGTGCGCCGATCGATATCTCCATGGGCATATTCGTCATACCAATCAAAGGCTTCCTGAGGAATGGCAATGGCTGACGGCCTGTTTTTATCGTTATTCGGGTGCATAAGGACTCCTCATTCTAGTGCCCAGTATTGGGCCGTTAAATCAATATAACCCATGTTACCGTTATCATGTGAAAACTTATGATCTCTGCGGCCATTGATAGTACACATTTCTATCAAAGCACAGTAAAGTTGCCTTCATTTTAGATCAATCTGAATCGGCACCCTATGAACTACACAAAACTTCAGGCAGCGTTCTTCCGGCTACGCAACAATCGGGCTTTCGAGCTATTTGTGGTGGCTATTATTCTATTCTCGGCCCTCGTTATCGGCGCGAAAACCTACGATATTCCTGCTGATGTTCTCACCTTGATCGGCTGGATGGATACGGCGATTACGCTGTTCTTTCTTCTGGAAGTCTCGGTGCGCTTTATTGGCGAGCCTGAAAAGAAACGCTTCTTTCTGAATGCTTGGAACACTTTCGATACCTTAATCGTGGTGATCAGCCTGATTCCGGTTGAAGATAGTGAAATGGCCCTGATTGGCCGACTGATCCGTATTTTCAGGGTACTGCGGATGGTTTCCATCATTCCCGAGCTACGCCTACTACTGAACTCACTAATTAAAGCCCTGCCGCAACTTGGCTATGTCATTCTTCTGATGTTTATCATCTTCTATATCTACGCGGCGGTCGGCGCTTCATTTTTTGGCGTCATCAACGAAGTGCTGTGGGGAGATATCAGTATCGCCATGCTGACCCTCTTTAGGGTGATGACGTTTGAGGACTGGACCGACGTGATGTATGAAACGATGGAGGTATATCCCTTTAGCTGGATCTTCTATCTGAGCTTTATCTTCCTCACCACCTTTGCTTTTCTCAACATGGTCATTGGCATCGTGGTCAGCGTCATGGAGGGTGAACACGCCCAGGAAGCTCGGGAGCAAGCCCTGACCGATGGTACGCCAACGATCGAATCCCTGCATCTTGAAATCAGAGAACTAAAAGAACTTATCAAAGCCAAGCTATAGCTTCGTCTCCAAACCGGTCACAACGCCGAAACAGCCTGCTAAACGCACTGTTTCGGCGCTTTCTGTCATGCATCCTCTAATACCCTCTGATTAATCTATTATTTCCACCTAAAACCCCCTATTGAGAGTCGATTTTTCACCGCTAAGGAGGATAATTACAAACAGTGTAATTAAGGTGCCTGACAATGATTAAGCTGTTTCGGCCAGTGCTCTATGTCTGCGGGATACTGACATGGATTATGGCAGGGTTGATGCTCATTCCAGCCGGATATGGGTTTATCTATGATGATCCGGAATTCATCCCGTTTCTGGCCTCTGCCGGACTCAGCATGGTGCTAGGCATTATCTTAGTTATTCTGTTCAAAGCCCCGCGATTCACCCTAACCTCTCGCCAACTCTATCTACTCACGAGTTGTAGCTGGATGCTAGTGTCCTTTTTAGGCGCACTGCCGTTAATGCTCTGCCACCACCCGCTATCACTCACCGATGCGGTGTTTGAGTCTGTCTCGGGTATCACCACCACAGGATCAACGGTTATCAGTGGATTGCAAACACTACCCAGTAGCCTGCTGTTATGGCGCTCATTACTGCAATGGCTCGGCGGGCTTGGCGTTATTGGTATGGCCGTCACCGTACTGCCTTTTCTCCGCATCGGGGGAATGCGACTGTTCCGTACCGAATCCTCTGACTGGGCCGAGAAATCCCTACCCCGCTTTAATGAGCTAGCCAGAAGCCTGCTTTTTAGCTACCTACTCATCACCTGTTGCTGCGCGGCGAGTTATTGGTTCGCTGGCATGACCCCTTTCGATGCGATCAACCATGCCTTCACCACGGTCTCCACCGGAGGCTATGCCACCGACGACCGATCCATGGGACGCTTCGGGCCAACCATTCTCTGGATAGCCGTCTTCTTTATGCTGCTGGGCGCCTTACCCTTTACCCTGTTTATTCGTTTTTTACTAAAACCTTCACTTAAAAGCTTGGCAGATCAACAAGTGAAAGGGTTTCTGATGATCGTTGCAGGGCTTGTTATCGTTCTCACCACGCAGCGGCTACTCACCAGCGATACGCCCTTTTTTGCCGCACTGACCCATACAGCCTTTAATCTAACATCGGTTATCACCACCACCGGCTATGCCTCTGCGGATTACACCCTGTGGGGGCAGTTTAGTATTGCCCTATTCTTTATTGTCACCTTTATCGGAGGTTGCTCAGGCTCCACCGCAGGTGGCATGAAAGTGTTTCGTTTCCAGCTCGCGTTTCTGTTTCTACAAGATCAGTTTCGTAAGCTAGTGCATCCTCGAGGTGTATTTTCCATACACTACAATGGCAAACTGGTACATGACGACATTATTGTATCGGCGGTCGCGTTCTCCTTTATCTTTTTCCTCACCCTCGCGGTTGCAACCTTAATGCTAACGGCGATCGGCATTGATTTCGTTACCAGCATCTCTGGAGCGGCAACCGCACTCACCAATGTTGGCCCAGGTTTAGGCAGCACCATAGGCCCAGCGGGTAACTTTGCGCCACTGCCAGATTTAGCCAAATGGGTGCTCGCATTTACCATGATTTTAGGGCGTTTAGAGCTGCTCACTGTCGTGGTGTTATTTTCACCCACCTTCTGGAAAGGCTAAGCAGAAAGGCAACTCAAAAAGAAGAAATAAAGCTTCGTATGACGAAGTAAAAAGCAGAGCGCAGGGCATTCAAGCCTCACTGATATGGAGCGTTAACAACAGCAAGAGTAACGAGAAAGAACAGTTGAAAACAGCTTAAAATCGATTAGCCATCATTATAATAAATATCTTAAAAAATAATAAAAACAGATAATTAGGATTTAATCCTAATATATAGCATTAACTTTTGATAGCTTTAATTTATGATGGTTTTTAGCACTAAACGCCCTCATCTACCCCTTTCGGAAGAAGGCAGGCTGGGCATGCCGATCCAGAATCAAAGCAACCTTTATGTAGGCAGGCTATCGCAAGAAGCCAGAGCGATTCGGGCATAAAAGAGCCTTCACTATGCCTGATAATGCTCATCATGGCGACCCTCATTTTGAACAACCCAGTTGAACCACTCATTTGAACTGCCTAGCCACAACACCCTGAACTAGCGATATAAAAAGCACAGTTGAAACAGTCTTCAAATGTCCCCGAGACATTCACCTCCCTAGCCACCAATCCCTTACCACTAAGAACAGCGTTCATTTTGCAGCCCTCTTCGCTCAGGAATATCTGAATACGAAACGCTGATGTTCAAGCATCAATTGAAACCTTAACCCTTGAATCGCCGATATCACCAATCAAATAAAACACAATATGTATTATGTATTAAAAGTACATATGGAGTTTACCTTTACTCGTATAATCTTCGACTGTACTATAACTGTATATATGTACAGTTATAGTAAAACTAAAGGCCTTGTATGCAGCTTTCATTTTTGGGTCGTTATCGATGCCCCACTACTTCCATCGCGCTACCGCTCTTTATGAATGCCGTGCCGGCAGGGTTTCCCTCTCCCGCACAGGATTATATTGAGCGCACCCTAGATCTGAACGATCTCTGCATTCAGCATCCCTCGGCTACCTACTTTGTCCGCGCCGAAGGTGACTCGATGCAAGGGGTCGGTATTTTCTCCCGCGATGTGCTGGTGGTCGACCGCTCGCTCAAAGCGGCTCATGGCGATATTGTCATTGCCTGTGTTGATGGTGAATTTACCGTCAAAGAGCTGCGCACCCGCCCAACACTGCAACTCTTAGCGCACAACCCTGCTTATGCGCCCATTCAGTTTGGCCCGGATAACACGCTAGAGTTGTTTGGCGTGGTGACAACGGTCATTCACTCTGTTCGTCAGCGGGGCTAATCGATGTTTGCGCTGGTGGACTGTAATAACTTTTATGCGAGTTGTGAGCGACTGTTTCGGCCCGATCTAGCTGGCCGGCCTATCGTGGTGCTATCCAACAATGACGGCTGTATCGTTGCCCGCAGCGCGGAAGCCAAGCGCTTAGGCATTAAAATGGCCGTGCCCCTGTATCAGGTTCAGGAACAGATTGATCGGGAGAACATCGCGATATTCTCCTCTAACTACGCCCTTTATGGCGATATCTCCGCCCGCGTCATGACGGTACTGGAACAACAAGCACCGGCGATCGAGGTTTACTCCATTGATGAGGCTTTTCTGGACCTGAGTGGTCTCGATAGCCACTTTTCATTAACAGAGTATGGGCAGCAGCTAAAGCAATTGGTTTATCAGCATACCGGCATCCATGTTTCCGTCGGCATCGCACCGACCAAAACGCTGGCCAAACTCGCCAATCATGCCGCTAAACAGTATCCAGCGACACAAGGTGTGGTTGATTTGACCGACCCCGCCCGACAACGCCGACTGCTTGCTCTGATGCCGCTACTCGAGGTTTGGGGGGTCGGTCGCCGCCTGAGCCGACGTTTGGAACAACAGGGTATCCGCTCGGCACAGGCGTTGGCCGACTGTGATGTTGCATGGATTCGTAACCATTATTCCATCACCCTAGCGAACACCGTAAGGGAACTAAACGGCCAGCCCTGTATGAGCTTGGAGGAGTGCCCGCCTCCTCGGCAACAAATTCTCTGTAGCCGTTCTTTTGCACGACGCATTTCCGCCTTGCCCGATATGCGCTCCGCGATCGCACAATACGGTTCAAGGGCCGCTGAGAAACTGCGACAACAATCCGCATTGGCGCGTGTCGTCACCGTTTTTATTCGCACCAATCCCCACGCTACCGAAGAGACATTTTACAGCCAAAGCGCTAGCCGAATGCTTGCGACACCCAGCGCCGATTCCCGTCAACTTAATACCATCGCACAGACGCTGCTACAGACGTTATGGAAACCCAATCTTCGTTATATGAAAGCCGGCATTATGCTGTCCGATTTATACTCCCCAGGACACTTCCAGCCATCGCTTTTTGAGCCGGCAGAATCACCTGCCGCCGCACGCTTAATGCAAGCCGTCGATCAGATTAATCAGGGAGGTCGAGGTCGAGGGCGGGTGCGTTTTGCTGGAGAGATGTTGAGTACCGGCTGGCAGATGCAGCGCAATCGACTCTCTCCCGCCTATACCACCCACTGGGATCAGCTCCCGATAGTAAAGGCTTAAAATATTGTCGACAATTTATGGAAAATAATAAATACTTTTTAATCAATATATTATGAAGATAACTTAATGCATTGAATAAAGAAAAAGAAGGTGGAAAAACACTGTTGCGAGGTTAAGGAAAACAATTTCCTCTGGATGAAGCATGAATAAACAGCCGTTATGAGCAAGCGATATCGAGCCCGTTATAAGGCTTTATGACCGATATAAACAACGCCTAGCAACTTCATTCCATCGATCGCTGGCGGGTATTCATAATCGAAAACACCGGACACCAGCTCTTACCTCTTCCCTTATAACGGCTCTTATTTTAGCCCTTATTTAAGTGTTTAGATCAAAGCCCACTTCAGCAGTTACAACAGATTTAAGGCCCATCAGAAACAGCCGTAAATCTGACTCACTTTCGCCCCAAAGCTTACCTGAAATCGCCCCTCATCGCGCGAAAAAAAAACCGTCAGTTGATTGCCGAATCCATGGCATCAAGTTGACGGTTAAGGTGAGGCTGTTCAGAGAGAGGCCAGCAGTGTTATGTTTTAATCTGTTAAGGACAGATCAGGGAAAGCTCACTACTGCATCGCCCTCTTCCCAGCGAGGATATTTTTTCATAATGGCACTAAACAGCGCCGACTCAAGGTGATAATCCAACCAGCGTTGCAGTGCTGGATAAGGGGCGGTATAAAACCAATCTCGATCCACATGGGCAAACTGCCTAATAAAAGGAAAGATCGCCATATCCGCCAAGCTAACATGATCGCCCACCAGAAAATCATGCTGCTGTAACGACGCTTCCAGCCGCGCCAAGGTAACTTCACACTGCTGGCGATAATACTCTTGGGAATGACCCGGATAACGCTCAAAGTATTTGTAGCGATCCAAGTGCTGCTTAAAAACAGCGTCATTCTCTTGAATCATCCCTTCGATCTGCCACAGTTGATCAGGATCGTCGGCACACAGCCAGTTATGCGGGTCGCTCTGGCGAAGCGCCCAGCGCATAATATCGCGGCTTTCGTCGATTACCCTATCGGGCAGCACCAACACCGGCACCGTGGCCTTTGGTGACGCTTGCAACATGGCAGCGGGTTTATCTTTTAACACCACCTCGCGGAGCGCTACCGACTGACCACTGCCAGTAATGGCTAGTCGGGCGCGCATCGCATAGGGGCAACGACGGAAAGAGTAAAGTATGGGTTGTTGAGTCATCATCGCGCCAGTGTACCTCAGATGCTAACCGCCGTCCCATGGGTCTTGATTACATCAACCGCGTTAAAAAGGTCGTCGCCTTCGATGTCTGCACACCGTTACCATTGAAGACCAGCTCCACCGCGGTATTCTGTGCACCCCCTTCACTACCGCAGATACGGTACGGCAACCAAACCGAATTACTCTCTCTTAGGTCGATCTCGGTAGGGCCATGCAGTTGATACTGTCCCTGCTGAGCGAGCGAGACATTAACCAACGTCTGTTCTTTAGCAAAGCCTTCAACTTTGACCCGATAGAGGTTGCAGACGGTATCCTGATCAAGCCGTGTTACCAGATTGGTCCGATCACGCCGAATCTCAACGAGCAACCCTTCGGTCTCGGTAAAGCCATAGGCAACAACACCAAAGGCACAGAGCATGATCGCCGCATAACCGGCCAGTCGAGCACGTAAAAAGGGTGACGACTTACCCTCTAGCTGCTGTTCTGAGGCAAACCGAATCAGCCCTCGAGGACGCTGCAACTTATCCATCACCGTATCACAGGCATCGATACAGGCACCGCAGTCGATACACGCCGCTTGCAGGCCATCACGGATATCAATACCGGTTGGGCAAACCTGCACACAGAGACCACAATCGACACAGTCACCGCTATTCTCAGAGCTGTTGCGACGATTCGCCCGCGGCTCGCCGCGTTGGGTATCGTAACTGACGGTCAAGGTGTTTTGATCAAACATAACACTCTGAAAGCGCGAATAAGGACAGGCGTGCAAGCAGATCTTCTCCCGCACCAAACCTGCATTCGCATAGGTCAATGCCGCCATAATCGCCAACCAACCCACCATGGTCATCGACATGTTCAGCTGTAAGGCATCCGCCAGCATCTCACGAATAGGCACAAAATAACCGGTAAAGGTCGCCGCCGTGAGCAACGCTAGCGCTATCCATAACAGATGCTTAACAACCCGTCGCACCAGCCGCCAGCCGGTTAAAGGCTGCCCTTCAAACTTAGCCCGATGGCTCGCCCGCCCTTCGGTTAGCGTTTCAATACGGATAAACAACCAGGTCCAGATACTTTGCGGACAAGCAAAACCACACCATACACGGCCCCAAGCGACGGCCATAAAAAATAACAGGGTCGATCCCGCGATCATCAGCCCCGCCAGCAAAGGCAGGTCATGCCACGACAACGCACTGCCAAACAGGGTTATCTTGCGCTGCTCGAACGAGAAAAAGAGAATCGGTTGACCATCTATCTGCACCCAAGCAAGGCCAAAGAACAGCGCAATTAAAGGCCAAGTGGTTAAACGTCTGATATTTTGAAAACGGCCTTCGGTTAGGCGCACATGAAATTTACCATCTTTTGCAAATGGCGTGACTGAGATGGCAGCGGTTGGTTCTTGCCGTACAGGGATTTTTTGCATGCTGTAAATCTACTCAATTTTTGATGCGAGTAGGTTAAGGCGACAACGACAATAGGAACAGGCATAAAAAAATCATATATAATAGGTACAGTTAATCAAGTGACAAGAGCCGCCATGACTTCAGACTACTTATATCAGCAACTCGAAAACTGGCTATTCGAAGGCATTCAAGCACAGCGCTGGCGTACAGGTGAGCGGCTCCCCTCCATTCGGGAACTGTGTAAACAGCACGGCTTATCGAAAGCGACGGTACAGCATGCCTTGCAACGGTTAGAAGCCCAAGGACTCCTCGAAGCCCGCCCCAAAGCAGGCTATTTTGTTGCCCTGCGCAGCCCCGTCGCTGAGCCTCTTAGCCGATCACGTATTGATCCGCCTCGTCCGGCAACGGTCAGCGAGCTGTTACTGGACATCATGCGTCGCAGCGCCGCCTTTGACCTACTACCCGACCTACACGGCGGCGAACTCCCCGCCAGTATCGTCACCCTTAACCGCTCGGTGGCACGGGCGTTACGCCGTCAACGAGGCGAAGATTATCAATATTATGACGAGCCCGAAGGTAATCTCGCGTTACGACAACAGCTGGCACTGCATGTGGCCCGCCGTGGCTGGCCGGTCGATACCGATCAGCTCTGTATCACCTCCGGCTGTCAGCACGCCCTCTTTCTCGCGCTGATGGCCAGTTGCCAAGCGGGCGATGTGGTCGCGGTTGAATCCCCCGGATTTTATGGTGCGTTACAGTTACTGGAACAACTCAAACTGCAGGTGGTTGAAGTCCCCGCGTCGATCACCGGCGGCATGGATATGGATGCGTTTGAGGAGGTATTAGAGCGATGGCCGGTAAAAGCGTGCATCGTATCACCGGCGTTCTCGACCCCTACCGGCAGTGTCATGCCAGAGATTGCTCGACATCGCTTGCTCGCCTTGGCAGAGAGCTACGATCTAGCCATCATTGAAGATGACATCTATGCCGACACCGCCTTCGGCATGGCCCCTGACCCACTCAAAGCACTCGATAGTCAGAATCGCGTGATACTCTGTAGCTCATTTTCAAAAAGCCTATCCCGTGATCTCCGTTTAGGCTGGATCGCCGGTGCCCGCTGGCATGCACAGATCATCCGCCTAAAACTGGTGACCCAGTTAGCCAGCAGCCGCTATCTACAACAGGGTGTCGCGGAGTTTATGGCCGATGGCAGCTTTACCACCCACCTTCGCCGTCAACGTCAGGAACTGCGTGAGCAACGTGACCAATTAATCGCCCAACTGCAAGCCTGGCCCGGCGATATCCGCGTCAGCCTACCGCAAGGCGGCCTCGCCGTGTGGGTCGAACTGGCCGATCACATTGATACCCTGCAACGTTACCCTCAGGCACTAGAGCAAGGTGTGGTAATAACCCCCGGCCCGCTGTTCTCGGTCTCCGAGCAGTTTAATCACTGCCTACGCATCAGCTTTGCCCACCCCTGGGATGAGCGACGCCGCAAAGCGCTAAAACAGCTGGGTGAGTTATTAAGCTAATGCCGCTGAGCTTTATAACGACTTTCAGGCTCTAGGATAAGACCATACTCACAACCATGACTTTATTGCGTTAGCGCTTTGATTTAACGGCATCTGGGTATTATGATTGAGACAAATTGATGGCAAGGACGCAGCCCCTACAGACAGGATGATTCTGTAAAACACCTCTCTCAATGCTCGCTAATCTGCTGATATATGATAAAAATGGCTTTGGTCTGTCGGGTTTTCAGTATGACAGTAGCTGGAAGTCAAAGTACCAACTAACTGTAACGCATGTACTAAGTGGAGAGTTCGATGGACGAAAAATTACAACTATCAAATTATTGCGCTTGCTTTATTGATTTGCTTGGACAAAAAGATGCACTAAATGATCAAAGTGTTATGCCAGAATTAACGACTGAGAAAGAAAAAAATGACTTTTTAAATATTGTTAGGCAATCAGTTGGTGCAATAGGACGACTGCAACAGCAAGCCCAAAGCTTTAGGCAAGGAAAACAAGACGCTTACTCTGTAAGAGATCAGTTAAACCTCGAAGAAAAAGAACTATACGATGAAATGAAGAGCCATGTAGCAAAGCAACAACGATGGTCCGACGGCTTAGTCTATTATAGTTCACTTGATACTGAACATAACAAATGCCCAATGAATGCCGTTATAGAAATATTCATGCTAGCAGGTACTCTTTGCTTTTTGGGGTTGGCTCAGAAACAGCCTATCCGTGGAGCTGTAGAAACAGCTTGGGGTGTTGAATTACATGAAAATGAATTATATGGCGCTGTAGTCGCTAATAGTTATGTATTAGAAAGCGAAGTAGCCCAATACCCTCGAATTGTCGTAGGTGAAAAAACGATGGCTTACCTCAATGCACATATTGAAGCACCTTCTGATACAACAGATAAATTAGCACTTTATAATCGTAGCTGCGCTCAACTGTGTCTTAACATGACAGCTATTGATCAAGATGGTTACCATATTATTGACTATTTAGGTGATGCATTTACTGAGAGCGTAACTGGTTCGGATAGTATAATGTTATTTAAATTAGCTTATAAATTTATTTGTGAGCAATATGAATTACACAAAAATAATAAGAATTCTAAACTGGAATTACGGTACGTATGGCTTCGCGATTACTTCCATCAACACAAAGATAAAAATGGCTAACACGAAGTGTAAGTGAAGGCTACGACTCACCTAAACCAAGCGCTTAAATCTATAAATAGTATAATATAAATGACTAAAATAAATATATATGCCGCTGCACTCAAGAAAGAGATTAAGTATTACGCTATATTTTCAGTTTTAGCATTCATTTCTCCGCTGGTCGCTCTTTTCATTCCTTATATGCCAGAAAATGAATCTATATTTACTTGGTTTCAAAGAAGCGGCTCTGCAATGGTTGTGTTTGGCCTGCTTGCAGAGGCCAAAGCAATCAACTGCTTTTTTATTCTAAATCCTGCAGGCTTTGCAGAAACTGGGATTAATGAAGCAAGGGCAAAGTACCTAAAATATCCTGCAAATCTAAATATTTTCTCATTTTTAATCATAGCTCTAGGCACTCTTATATGGGGCTACGGTGATATTTGGATTAAAAATGCCTAACAAGTGACAGTGGTGTTTAAAATAGGATGTAACTGCAGACTGCACTCTCATGCTCTTTTTCAGGGAAGCCGTATCAAGCATAAGAACTCATTGTCATGATATGCCGGCATAAAAGACGTGATCGGCTTTCATGGTGAAACGGTTTCTGAGCTAAAAGCAGCATTTGAAGAAGCCGTTACTGATTACCTAGAAACATGTCATGCCGCGGGGAAAGCACCTCAGAAGCCTTTTTGATGACGGCGGTTGTGTCCTATGTTTCGAGCAAGTCGCGAAGCGATGTTCGGACAAGCGACGAAGTCGCATCGAACGACGCTCAACGAACCCAATAAAAAGGCCGATGCTTAATCATTCGCTATCACTCAGCGACCAAACACCGATCAGGCGAAGTACTTCTCCCCGCGCTCTTGGCGGCGAACAAAACCGCCTGTGAGCTGATATAGCGGACCCTGTGCTTGGTGCTGTTTGACGATGGCGGCAAACTGATCCAACCCGAGGGTATCGATATAACGCAGTGGACCACCACGGAAGCGCGGGAAGCCCAGCCCCAGAATCAAACCCATATCCACCTCTGCCGGCGTTTCGACAATACCATCTTCGAGGCAGCGCATCGCTTCAGTACATAACGGGATCATCATCCGATCGATAATCTCCTGATCTGTTACTTCCACCTTGTCGGTCACCTCAGCGGCGATCATCTCCATCACCGGGCCAGAGGCCTCTTTATAACGTCGACCGCTTTCATCAACGCCATACTGATAGAAGCCCTTACCGTTTTTCTGCCCTAAACAATCATCCGCCAACAACAACTCCATGATCACGCTGCCGTCATGGGACATGCGCTCTGGAAAGCCTTGCTGCATCACCGCATCGGCATGCACCATTGTGTCGATACCAATCACATCGGCGAGATAAGCTGGCCCCATCGGCCAACCAAACTGCTCCATCACTTTATCGATACGACGGAAATCAACACCCTGCTTCAATAGACGATTAAAGCCATTGAAATAGGGAAACAGAATCCGATTGACCAAAAAGCCGGGGCAATCATTCACCACGATCGGCGTCTTGCCCATCGAGGTAGCATAGGCGACGGTGCTCGCGATGGTGGCATCACTGGTTTTACGACCACGGATCACTTCCACCAATGGCATCAGATGCACGGGGTTGAAAAAGTGCATACCGCAAAACTGTTCTGGACGCTGCAGACTGTCGGCCAATAGGTTGATCGAGATCGTTGATGTATTCGAGGCTAATACGGCGGTCGCCGGCACATGCTTTTCAACATCCGCCAACACCGCGGCTTTGACGGCAGGGTTTTCAACCACCGCTTCCACCACCAGATCGACCTTATCAAAACCCTCATAAGTCAGTGACGCATCGATAGCGCCAAGCACCTTCGCCTTACCCGCATCGTCTAAGCGCCCTTTTTCGACCTGCTTATCCAGCAACTGAGTGGCTGTAGTCAAACCTAACGTTAGCGCCACCTCGTTGATATCTTTCATGATGATCGGCGTGCCGGTCGATGCTGATTGATAAGCAACGCCACCGCCCATAATACCCGCCCCTAAGACCGCACTCTGAGTCACCGGCTGGGCTTGTTTAACCCAGGCCCCCGCCTGTTTTTTCAGCGCATTAGTGTTAAGAAATAAGCCGACAAGGCTTTGGGTCGCATCACTCTTAGCTAGCTTAACAAAGCAAGCCGTCTCGACCGCTAATGCGTCGGCAAAAGGCAACCGGCTATGCTCACTCATCGCCGCAATAATACTGCCTGCGGCAGGATAACCCGGGCGCAGCTCACGACTAAACGATTGCTTTAATGAATCAAGGCTGAGGGCATCGGCGCACTCATCAAACTTACGGGCACTGTTCGTGGTGTAGCAAAGATCACCGTTAACCGCCTCTTTAAGCAGTGCAAGGGCTTCATCGACTAAAGAGTCCTTCGCCACCCGATCAACCGCACCACTGAGCAGCGCTTTGGCGGCACTCTGAGGTCGACCACGGACGGTCCACTCCAACGCATCGGCCGTGCCAATTAAACGACTCAGACGTACCGTACCACCCCAACCCGGACACAAGCCTAGATTTACTTCAGGGAAGCCAACCTTGCTACTCTCCGCTAATATTCGGAAATCAGCCGCCAGCGCCAACTCAAAGCCGCCGCCCAGTGCTAGACCATTAATCGCCGCGACCGTCGGATAAGGTAGATCTTCTAAGGCACAAAATAGACGGTTGGTATCGCCGACCCAGGCCGTCAACTGTTCAGCCGTCATCGTAAAATTAGCGACAAATTCAGTAATGTCGGCACCGACCACAAAGGCGGGTTTAGCACTACGAATCAGCAGTCCTTTAATCCCTAAACCGTTCGCCAATACTTCAACGGCGTCCGTCAGCTCACTCAGGGTCTGCTGGTTTAGTTTATTAACCGACGACCCTTGCAGGTCTAGCACCAGTTCAACTAATCCGGCATCCAATTTATTTAGGCATACAGCCTGACCTTGATACATCCTAATACCTCGACTCTTTAAGCGGCCGCCGCACAACTCACACCCACAGGGGTGCCTAGCCAGCGTTAATGCTGACTAAGCGTTTGTGACAACCGAAAAACAACAGAAAACAATGAGGACCTATCATCGACTGACGATGATAGGTAATGATTAAACTTATATTTTTAAGCTTGGATTTAAAGCTAGAAAACTAGCCTTAAATGCGCTCGAACAGCGCTGCAATGCCCTGCCCGCCGCCGATACAGAGGCTCACAACCGCATAGCGACCTTTAATCCGGTTCAGCTCGTATAACGCTTTAATGGTTACTACCGCACCGGTAGCACCGATCGGATGACCAAGTGAGATACCACTGCCGTTCGGGTTCAAACGATCACGGGGTAAGTCTAACTCTTGCGCTACCGCCAGTGCTTGGGCCGCAAACGCTTCGTTGACTTCATAGACATCGATATCATTGGCCGATAGATGGTTACGATCAAACAGTTGCTGTATCGCACCGATCGGACCGATACCCATAATCTTAGGATCAACACCCACTATCGCGTAATCAACCAGTCGGCCCAGCGTCCGGCGACCTTCCGCTTCCGCTTTTTCACGCTCCATCATGACCACCGCACCGGCGGCATCATTCAAGCCAGACGCATTACCCGCGGTAACCGTGCCATCTTTTTTAAACACGGGACGCAGCGCTTGCATCTCTTCGAGGGTGCAATCCATCCGCACATGCTCATCGGTATCAAATAGCTTCACGCCTTTACGACTTTTCAGCTCAACCGGCATAATCTGGTCTTTAAAATAACCTTGTTCGATCGCATGCTGGGCACGGTTATGGCTTAGCACCGCCAGCTCATCTTGGGCTTCACGGCTGATACCGTATTGCTCGGCCACATTTTCTGCCGTCACACCCATGTGAATATGGTTAAAGGGGCAATGCAATGCCGCCACCATAGGATCAACCATCTGTCCGTCACCCATACGCTGACCAAAGCGCGCAGTCGGCAGATGATAAGGCGCGCGGCTCATGGATTCAGCACCACCGGCAACCACCGTATCGCAGACCCCTAATTCAATCTGCTGAGCAGCACTGATAATTGCCTGTAAACCACTACCACACAGACGGTTTAGCGTGAGAGATGGTGTCTCTTCCGATAACCCACCCTTAATCGCCGCCACACGGCCCATATACATATCCGCAGGCTCGGAATGGATCACATTACCAAACACGCTCTGCTCAACCGATTCAGGGTCAATACCCGCACGTTTAACCGCTTCGGCCACCAGCGCCCCGGCTAATTCCGTTGGCTTATGACCTTTCAGGCTACCACCGTAACTACCGATTGCTGTACGAACACCACTGACGACAACTACTTCACGCTTTTTCATAAAATTCTCTCTTGTTTTAGCTGGCCACGCAGGGCCGATAACGCATTTTATTAGGGTGCATCTTTCTGCTTTAGCACTTCAATGCCTTCATTCTCTATCGAATAGGGCGATGTAACAATGTCTAAAAAAGCATATTACTTGATCAAATCGGACAGAGTGAACCATATTTGGTTAGCAGACGCTGTCAGCCTTAGTTGACCTTAATAGAAGCCTTCTAAAAAACAAACATCTTAATAGACGCTGTATTCCGTCTAATTTGACCGAAAGGGAAAGACGGTGAGTCATCGCCTAGATGAAATAATAAAGAGATGCTATATGAGAAATTATTACCGTATCGGACAAGAGCCATTCAAGATGAAAAAAGGGAGCTCAATGCTCCCTTATTTGAATACCCTTAAGTCTCGCCCCGAGATTAACTAACCTGGGTGCGAATCACTTTCTTATTAATTTTGCCAACACTGGTTTTAGGGATATCGGTCACAATCTTAATATCCTGTGGTACGGCCCATTTATTAATATGGCCGCTGGCGACAAATGTCAGTAGATGCTGCTGAATAGCCGCCCCATCAATCTCCTCCCCAGGCTTCCCAACCACTAAGGCATAGGGACGCTCGCCCCACTTCTCATCGGGTACACCAATCACGGCGACCTCGGATACGGCAGGATACTGGCTAATCAGGTTTTCCAGCTCCAGTGAAGAGATCCACTCGCCGCCGGTTTTAATCACATCTTTGATGCGATCTTTAATCTGAATAACGTAATCTTCATTGATCGAAGCGACATCACCGGTATGCAACCAGCCATTTTCCCAAAGCTCTTCACCTTTGGCTTCATCTTTGTAGTATCCCTGCGTCAGCCAAGGTGAGCGGACCACAATTTCTCCTACGGCATCGCCATCGTGCGCGACATCGTTACCCTCAGGGTCAACAATCTTCAGATCGACGAGACCAATGGGTACACCCGCCTTGATCCTCTGCGGTATCTGTTCACTCAGCTCCAGTTCACGTTCAGCAGGCTTGAGGAACACCGCACTGATTAACGGACAGGTTTCCGACATACCGTAAGCGGTAAACAATGCGATACCTTTGTCCACCATCTGTTTTGCCAACGCCGGAGTAGCCGCACTGCCACCGGTGAGCAACTTCCAGCGACTCATATCCGTCGCTTCGGTTTCATCACAGTTAAGAATCATCTGTAGCACGGTCGGCACACCATGGGAGAACGTGACGCCCTCCTTACGGAATAAGCGCAGTAATTTATTAGGTTCGTAGCGGCCTGGGTATACCTGTTTCACTCCTAGCATGGTGGCGATATAGGGAACGCCCCAGGCATGCACATGGAACATCGGTGTCATCGGCATATAGACATCGTCGGAGCGCAACAATGGCTGCCCCTCAAAAGAACCCAGCATACTTGCACCGTTTAACGTATGCAGTACTAGTTGTCGATGGCTGAAATACACCCCTTTTGGGTTGCCGGTTGTGCCGGTGGTATAGAACAGTGTGGCGACGGAATTTTCATCAAAATCAGGGAAGTCATATTCATCGGATGCTTCCGCTAACAAGGCTTCATATTCACCCAGCGAATTGAGGCTGGTCGGCGATGTTTTCTGATCATCACTCAGGCGGATATAGCCACGCACGCTGGGTAGTTGATCGGCTAGCTGTTCAGCAATTACGGTGAAGTCATCATGCACCAACACCAAGTTATCTTCAGCATGGTTCATGGTGTAGCCGACTTGATCGACACTCAGGCGAATATTCACATGGTGTAAAACAGCCCCGATCATCGGCACGGCAAAGTAGCTTTCTAGATAACGATGGCTATCCCAATCCATCACGGCAACAGTATCGCCCGCCTTAACACCTGCCTTGGTGAGCACATTCGCCAGTTTGCAGACACGCTTGTACAGGGTGCGATAGTCATAGCGAAGCACGTCACTATACACAATTTCGTTATCAGGCTGAAAACGCATGCCGGAGGACAAGAGACTTTTAATGAGTAGAGGAAAATCGTGAGCATTTGCTGCAGGTTTAATTATTTTTGTTTGCATAGGTACACCTTAGGTTTGAAAATTCTGCAGATGCCTTGTTCAACTGAATCAATAACGCAGGTTATTGATTGTCGTACGCACATCGCTGAGCACTTTACATCTTACTATTCGATTGGTTATCTCCAGTCATCATGATCAATCACTGACGCGGTTTGATCCATAACCCTTTAGTACATTCTAATGAATTTCATTCTCCATTGAATAATCAAAGGGAACAATGACAAAAAAAGCTCATTAGTTGACATATACGGACAGTCGTCTCAAAAAAACGATGTTTTCATGCAGCACGACGAATTCAAATGAAACTCATCATTGGCTTTATTGTTTAATGGGTTAGGCCATTATCCAAACCGTAACAAGTTGTCTATTCGCCCTACTGCGTTCGTCATATTTCACTGCACCACGATCAAACCATTACTTGATCGGACAGTTCTGCTAAGGGAGTATCCGGAGCATTCCATTGCAGAGTTAGTTATTACGATGGCCATTAAGTTCAGCAAATAACATAAATAGTAGCTAGACACCGGTTTGGGCTGACATCATCCAGTTTCTGAGACGAATGGTGAGCTAAAAGACCAGGTTGCCACTCAACCAGACGCCACTTTCCAGACGTCACTTTCAATTGAGGAAAGAAGATCATCTAAGCTCTCTATCGCCAAATCGATGAAACCGCCTGATTCTCCGGCAATACCCTCACCGCGCTTTTCAGCTAACAAGCCGCTTTAAACTGCCATCAAGTTATGCAACTATGCGCCGGTAACTATTTTAAGGAACCGATGTGGAATTATTAAATCTGGACTGTGAAGACCATAGCCTACGTCTTGAAGGCTCGATGGCGGGTTGGCAACTCCTGTACTGGAACAATACACCGGTTTCCCGATGTGATGCCGCCGGCGATTTCGATGGTGTCAGTGAACATCATTTTGAACTGCAAAATCAGCAGGGTGAAACACTGCTGTGTCGGTTAGAAACCGAAGTGCAATGGGATCCTGTCAACATCGCCTACCGTTTCTATATGGGTGAAAAGCTGATCAGCAGTGGCGAACATGGCCGCGAAATCATGGAGAAACAGGTACCTCAAGGGCCGATACGCCAAGAAAAACGCGCTTTCAGCATCATCGGGCTCGGTGCGTTAGGGCTAAAACTGCTGAAAAGCGCCAAGATCATCAAGGTGGTCATGGCCGGCGCTAGCCTAGCGGCCTACTCTTGGTTTTTCTCGCTGCCCTTTGCCCTCGCCCTGATCTTCTGCCTCGTGGTGCATGAGTATGGTCATATTCGTGCGATGAAGCATTTTGGCATGAAAACCAAAGGGATCTACCTGATCCCATTCGTCGGTGGCTTGGCTCTGAGTGATGCCCGCATTAACACCCGCTGGCAGGATGTCTGCATCTCGATGATGGGGCCGTTTTTTGGCTTTGGCTTATCCCTACTCAGTCTAGTGGCTTACTGGGTGACCGGTTCGATGTTTTTTGCCGGATTAAGCGCCTTCAATGCGCTGCTAAACCTGTTTAACCTGCTGCCGATTCTGCCATTGGATGGCGGGCATATCCTCAAGAGCATCGCCTTTTCCATGAATTCACTGTTAGGGCTGTTACTCTGTGGCGCCGCCGCCGCTGGTGGTATCTGGCTCAGTTATGAGTTTGGTTTAGCGTTGCTCGGCTTTCTCTTAATCATCGGAAGTGTTGAGGTATTTTTTGAATGGCGAGGCCGACACCACAGCTTACTCTTACCCCTAGATCGTTATGGCCAAATAATCTCTGCACTCTGGTATATCCTTACCGTTGCAGGCTTGATTGCGATCATCTGGTATTTTCATGGGATGGGGGATGCACTGCTGGGGCTTCCACTTAAGATATTGCAAAGCTAAACTGCGGTATCACTTCCAACAAGCTGCCAATAAAGAGTCGTGTATATGAGCGATAAAATAGTCGATATCAATAGCAAGCGGGATGATCTGCGCCATAAGCGTAAAGAGAAGCAGTTAAACGAGATGAAAAGCCTGTTTGAGAAAGCCCTGCCCACCGAAGAGCAGGACCCGAAAAAAAAGCTACTCAACCTCTTCAAGAAAAAACCTAAAAAGTAATGACGCTCAACAATAAAGGCAGCCTAGGCTGCCTTTATTCACACTCATCGATCGTCGTTACATTATCCCTTAGCAGGCAACACCGTACTGGCAACCTCGCCAAAGCCGATACGGACACTTCCCTGTTGCTGACAATAACCCCGCATCACTACGGTATCGCCATCTTCCAAAAAGGTACGTTGTTCGCCATTGGGTAGGCTGATCGCCTCTTTGCCGCCACGACTCAGCTCTAGCAGTGAGCCGCCCTGCTCATGCTCTGGGCCCGATTGGGTGCCAGAACCAAAGAAGTCCCCAGGGCGCAGATTACAGCCGTTCACGGTGTGGTGGGCAACCATCTGCGCCACTGTCCAATAAGAATAAACAAAGTTAGAGTTCGATAATTGAGCGGCGGCTTCACCCTGCTCTCGCATCTGCTGTGTTTGCAGCAGCACCTCTAATTTAATATCTAACGCGCCTTCTTCGCTGTTTTTCGCCGATGCTAAATAAGGCAGTGGCTGTGGGTCCTGCGCATCCCGCTTAAATTCGCGACGATATGGCAGCAGTGCTTCATTGGTCACAATCCAAGGGGATACGGTAGAGGCAAAGTTTTTCGCTAAAAACGGCCCTAACGGCTGATACTCCCACGCTTGAATATCACGGGCAGACCAATCATTAAACAAGCAATAACCAAACACATGTTGATCCGCCTCATCGAGGGCAACCGGCTCGCCGAGCTCATTCCCTTTGCCGATGTAGATCCCCACCTCTAGTTCATAATCCAACCGCTGACAGGCATTCAGGCTGGGCGATTCAGCGTCCGGCGCTTTGGTTTGCCCCTGCGGACGACGGAAGGTTTGCCCCGAGACATCAATTGAGGAACTGCGACCATGATAACCGATCGGCACCCATTTATAGTTCGGCAACAACGGGTTGTCCGGCCGGAACAGGCTCCCTATTCGGGTAGCATGAAAGACTGAGGTGTAAAAATCGGTGTAATCACCAATGTTACACGGCAGGCTATACTCAACGTCACTCTGTGCTACCAAGCAGCTTTCTAACGCGCCTTGCTCAGCCGCACCTTCTCGCAATGCCCTTGATAACGCTAAACGCAACGCCGACCAAATCGTGGAGCCTAATGACATGAAATGATTTAGCGTTGGCTGAGCACAGGCGGCCACGCCAACGGCGGCATCACCCGAGAACACACCATCAACGGCGGCTAAATCCAATACTTGATCACCAATCGCGACGCCCCCCCGAAACGCTTCATCTGAACCTTTACGTCGAAACGCAGCAAAGGGTAAATTTTGAATCGGGAAATCAGTGTCCGCATCGTTTGCACTACTTACCCAGCTACGTAAATCAGAATGATGCGTTTCATTTAATACAGGCATAGTTACTCTCGGCTTTTCTCAACTATTGATTAGTCATCAGCGGCGCTTTCATCCTCAGCGCGACAAAAGTCTGATGTAGTTTTTTATTATTCACCCGTACGGTAGCAGAAGCCCGACGTGCATCAAGGTGTAAGGGATAAATACATTAATTCCATTAGGTAAATAATGCTTAAAAATACACTAAATGGTGACCTAAACTCATCACCTAAATACATTATTCCCCGCCTTATGGTAGGTTAATCTATCCGTTATAGGCCACCGCAACGGAATGTATAACCTGATGAATGGAACGAAAGCGTTACCCCCGATAAGGGCTTATTAAGGATATGGGAAAAGGACACAATCATATGCCGGAATCAATTGTCTCGTTGGAGAGCATTTGTAGCCAAGCGGTTTTACACGCTCAACCCACGGATGCGGCATTGCATATCCTGCACCGGATGCGCCAATCAAATGTCAGCTCTATTGTCATCATGGATCATCAAGAGCCGCTGGGCATCATCACCGAAAAAGACATACTCCGATTAGTCAGTAGCGCAAAACAGGACCTCGCCCCCCTCACCGCTGCCGATATCATGACCTCCCCCGTTAAAACCATGCAGAGTGATTGTGACTTTCAACAAGCTTACGAACAGATGCAACGGGATAATCTGCGTCACATCGTGGTGATTAATCGGGATGGCAGCCTCAACGGCATCGCCACCGAAACAGACTTTATTCAGCACCTTGGGGTAGAGTATTTAGCCGAAATAAAACATGTCGATGCGGTGATGGAACGGGTGGTACAGTTTATCTCGCCACAGGCGACACTGCGCCAAGCATTTACCCTGATGAACCAAAACATGATCAGCTGTGTGGTGGTGGGTGAACATCATCAAGCCGATGGTATTTTGACAGAACGGGATGTGATACGACTGCTCGACGACAAGATCGATCTTAATACCACCGTCGAGCAACATATGAGCACGCCTGTCACTATCGTTGACGCCAAAGAGTCATTACTCGAAGCGCGACAGATCATGCAAACCCAATCGATTCGACGATTACTGGTGAGTGATGCCGAGGGCCATATTGTTGGTCTATTAACCCGCCAACACCTACTAGATAAGCTGCAAACCCATTTCGTTAAGGTCATGCGTAATGCCCTCGAAACCCTTAATCAAAAACTACTGATTAGCCAGCACAGAGCGGAACACTATCACGGCTTTTTTGAGAGCTCGCCATTGGCCTACCACTCGCTAGATGCCGAGGGTAACTTTCTTGAAATTAACGCCTGCTGGCGAACATTATTGGGCTATGAAAATAGCGAAGTGATTGGCAAATCCTTTCTGCTTGTATTGGAGCCGGAGCAGGAACAACAATTCAAACTCAATTTCGCTAAGTTTATACAACAGGGTCATATTGAAAACGTTTACTACCGTCTAGTCACTAAAAGTGGCGATCGGGTAGATGTTCAGCTTGATGGCCGGGTCGTACATAATGAAGCCACTGGTTTTGCCCAAACCCACTGCCTGCTCACCAACTTAACCGAAAAACACAAAGTCGATGCTCAGTTGCGTTTATTTCGCCAATTGATCGACCACAGTAATGATGCGCTCTTTGTCATCAACGCTAAAACCGCCCGTATTATCGATATCAATCAGGCGAGTTGCGATTATTTAGGCTATAGCCGAGAGCAACTATTAAACACACGCGTCATCGACTTCAGCGCCACACACCAAGATCTAGACAGCTGGCAGCGCATTTTAAAAATACTTCTGTCGAATACCCAAAACAGTATATTTGAATCGGTACATCGCACCGTCGATGGTCGTGAGGTACCGGTAGAGATCAGCTCAACCGTGCTCAATCTCGATGGCGAACAGATCGTATTATCCACGGTCAGAGATATCACGGAACGTAAATTAATCGAAAAGAGATCCCGTCAGGAAAGTGACTTTTTACAAGCTGTCATCGACTGTATCGGCGACCCCGTGACGGTGATCGGTACAGACTACCGAGTCATTAAATCCAATCGCGCCGCGGATGATTACTTTTACCACTGCCTCCAGCAGGACGATAAACCCTGTTACCGCTCTGTCGATCAGCATGGTTCCCCCTGTGACATCTGCCCGCTGACGGATGTCATGGAAAGCCAAAAACCCACCACCCGTATTCACGAGCACGCATTGGCAAATGGCGAAACCCGTACCTTTGAGCTAATGGCCAGCCCTCTCTATGACACCGAGGGTAATATCACCGGGTTGGTTGAATCCAGTCGAGACATTACCGACCATATCGCTATACAAAAATCATTGCAGGAAAAAGAAAAAAGCCTCGATTTCTTGGCGCATCACGACACCCTGACTAAACTACCGAACCGCTTACTCTTTAATGACCGGCTCAAACAAGCACTGCTACATGCGAAACGTTTAGACAAAACCGTCGGCCTACTGTTTATTGACCTTGATGAATTCAAAGGGATCAATGATAGCTTTGGCCACAACCTAGGCGACCAACTACTGATCAAGGTCTCCGAACGCTTACAGCACCATGTGCGTGATTACGATACGATCTCACGCCTCGGCGGCGATGAGTTCACCATTATCGTCGAAGATATCCAACACCCGGACGATCTCGCTCTCATTGCGCAAAACCTGCAAACCGCATTCAATGAACCGATCATACTGGAAGAGCAGCAACTGCATATCAGCTTAAGTATCGGTATCAGCGTCTTCCCCGATGATGCCGAGCAGCCTGAAGACTTAGTTCGCAATGCAGATACTGCCATGTACCGCGCGAAATCCACTGGCAAAAACCGCTATGAGTTTTACACCCATGAGATGACCGATCAGGCCTTAGAACGCATAATGATGCTCGGCGCCATGCGTAACGCCATAGAACATGATCAGTTTATCCTGCATTATCAGCCACAGATTGATATCACCGATAACCGTATTATTGGCGCAGAGGCGCTGATTCGTTGGAAAGACCCACAACTCGGCCTCATTCCTCCCGATCGTTTTATTCCCCTCGCCGAAAAAAACGGCATGATTAAAATCATTGATCTTTGGGTACTGGACACCGTGTGCCGCAATATTCGTCAATGGCAAATAGCGGGGTATCAGGTTCCCCGCATTTCGGTCAATATTTCAGCCCGCCACTTTGGTACGAATAACCTACCTAGCGACGTCGAAACCATACTCAAGCGCAACCAATGCAGCAGCGACATGATCGAGTTGGAAATTACCGAAGGGGTGATTCTGAACAACCCCGCCCGAGCAGGAAAAGAGCTTAAGCAGATACGTGATATGGGTATCCGCCTGGCGATCGATGATTTTGGCACCGGCTACTCCTCCCTCAGCTACCTAAAATCCCTACCTCTCGACCGCTTAAAGATCGACCACTCATTTATTACAGATATTCCTGAAGATCAGAATGATCAAGCCATCGCCCGTGCCGTGATTGCCCTCAGCAATAGCCTTGGATTAGAAGTCATCGCCGAAGGCATGGAGACCGAGCAACAGCGACAATTTCTAATTGATGAAGGCTGCCTCTACGCTCAAGGGTTTTTATTCAGCAAAGGCGTGCCCGAAGAAGAGTTT
Organism: Amphritea opalescens; assembly: GCF_003957515.1. GTDB lineage: Bacteria > Pseudomonadota > Gammaproteobacteria > Pseudomonadales > Balneatricaceae > Amphritea > Amphritea opalescens. Next base: position 431,530 of record NZ_RQXW01000001.1, on the reverse strand, counting down.
CTGGCGTTATTAAACAGACACTAGTCTAGTCCCTGCTCGCTCATTAACGACCAGCCCTCAAGTTAGGGCTGGCCAACCATGCTAAGATGCCCAGCCATAGTATCAACGCGGATATTAACGAATAACCGCAAGCTCACCGACCAACAGATAACAATGAAAATACATTTATGAAAACAGTACTGATTACCGGCTGTTCCAGCGGCATTGGCTATCATGTTGCTATTGGCCTGCAACAACGGGGCTACCGGGTGATCGCCACCGCTCGGCAACAGCAGGATGTCGAACGCTTGCAACAACAAGGATTGGAATCAATCCAGCTCGACCTCCAATACTCTGAGTCGATTCAACAGGCGATGGATTGGATTGAAACACAAACCGGCGGTGAGCTCTTTGCGCTGTTTAATAATGGTGCCTATGGTCAGCCTGGCGCCATCGAAGACCTAAGCCGAGAGGTGCTCAGACAGCAACTTGAGATCAACCTATTAGGCTGGCACGAACTCACCTGCCGAGTGCTACCACTGATGCGGCGGCAAGGCTTCGGGCGGATTATTCAAAACAGTTCCGTATTGGGGCTGATTGCGATGCGTTTTCGTGGGGCTTACAACACCAGCAAGTTTGCCCTAGAAGGCTATACGGACACCCTACGACAAGAGCTCACCGGCACTGGCATCCATATCTCACTGATTGAGCCCGGCCCCGTTAAGAGTCAATTTAGAGCCAATGGCTTAAAAGCCTTCAAGGCGAATATTGATGTGGAGGCCAGCCCCTTTCGCAAGAGTTATAAAAAAGTACTGCAGCGATTAAGTACCGAAGACAAAGGCGACGACCCCTTCACCCTAGGTCCTGAGGCGGTGTTGGACAAAGTGATCCATGCGCTGGAGAGTAAGCGGCCTAAAGCCCGTTATTACGTAACCTTTCCCACCCATCTTTTTGGGTTTCTTCGACGGATATTGTCCACTCGATTGCTTGATTGGATACTGCTAAAGGCATCCAGCGTAGAAAACAAATAAGGGCTAGTCTTCTTAATACCGCAACCGCAGCAGGATTAAACAGACGGGTTAACGGGCTGCCACCTTGGCACACGCATAAACGCCACCATAGGAATCAGACCGAGCGACAAGCTTTGTCTGAGTCAACTCGAGTATCGTCGAGGATTCTACCTGCTTAGGAGGAAACAGGTTTTCTAAATCAAGAAAACTATTTAACTGAGGGTGACTTCGATTGATCAACCTTAGTGCTGGCGAGGTAAAGGTCAGCGTCCCTTCTTTCATTGCCCAGCGAGATTGATGAGAAACACCATATTCCATCTCAGGAAAGTTAGGTATTTTAAGCACCAGTGTACCTAAGCCATTTGACTGTCCATCCGCCAAGTAATCGACGTTGTAATCAATATTCATCCGCGTCGGCCCATCAACCATTGCATGCTCACAATGCCAACGGCCGTAGATATCGGCCTGTTTGAAGGCGTTTGGCTCATCAGCTTGAACCGCAGTAGACAAAGAGATCAAGAAGGCAAGCAGAGGTAAAGTGGTTATGTGCAGCATAGAAACCCATGGATAGATCGAGCGATTAGGAATGGCCATTGTGCCCAACGAAGCTTGCTGCCAGCTTAACCGAACCGATAGATGATGAATACCCAAATAAACCATAGTGTGGCTCATCTAGTGGGAGCCACTTTTCGCGTAGGGTGCAGATGAGGAACGAACCGCACCAGTTTTATCGATCACAGCGGCAATGCAACCATCTCGCCACCAGAGGCGGCTCCTACCAGAAAGTTTGGATGCACGTTTTACCAGCGATTTGGGAGCCCCTTCGAGGGCGATAAGATGTCGGAGAGCTTACGATCGAGAAATCTCAGTCATTGCGGTGTAGCGATTCATCTCGTCAGTGGTGCGGTTCATTCTTCACCGGCACCCTACAGGAGTCGATTCGTAGGGTGCCGGTGAGGAACGAACCGCACCATCAATAGCCAAAGCCTTAACTCACCAAGCCATTACGGCCCATGATCTCTTCAATTTCAGGCAAAGAAGCCGGATCATCAATCGTTGAGGGAATGTTGTACTCTTTGCCATCGGCGATCTGACGCAACAGTTTACGCAGAATCTTACCGGAGCGGGTTTTCGGTAAACGCTGAACCACAATGGCACGTCGGAAACAGGCCACGGCACCGATCTCTTTACGCACCATCGCGACTAACTCTGCTTCAATCTGCGCCTCGTCGGTCTCAACACCGTTTTTCAACAACACCAAACCGATCGGCTGCTGTCCTTTCAACGGATCATTAATACCGATAACCGCACACTCAGCCACGGATGGGTGATCCGCAACGATCTCTTCCATCTCTCCCGTCGACAAGCGATGACCCGCAACATTGATCACATCGTCGGTACGGCCCATGATAAAGATGTAACCATCATCATCTTTATAGCCCCCATCACCGGAACAGTAATATCCCGGAAACTCGGATAGATAACCGGTACGGAAACGCTCAAAATCGCCCCATACCGTCGGCAAGCAACTCGGTGGCAAAGGCAGCTTAATCGCAATATTCCCCTGCTCCCCATTCGGTAACTCATTACCTTCATGGTCGAGAATTTTAATATTAAATCCGGTTACCGGTACCGTTGATGAACCAGGCTTAGGCTCAAGCATTTCGACGCCGGTTAAGTTACCGCAAATAGCCCAACCGGTTTCAGTCTGCCACCAGTGATCGATAACCGGCTTACCCAGTATTTCTTTGGTCCAGTGGTAAGTCGGTGGATCGAGGCGCTCACCGGCCATAAAGACTGTTTCCAGTTTACTAAGATCATAAGCCTTAAGCATGTCAGATTCTGGATCTTCTTTCTTAATCGCCCGAAAAGCGGTTGGGGCCGCAAACAAGGCTTTAACGCCATATTCATCACAGACACGCCAGAAAGCGCCCGCATCTGGTGTTCTAATCGGCTTGCCTTCATACACAATGGTGGTGCAACCGGCGAGCAAGGGGCCATAAACGATATAAGAGTGACCCACTACCCAGCCGACATCCGATGCCGCCCAGAATACTTCACCGGGTTCCATGTTGTAGATCGCTTTCATACTGTATTTCAGCGCTACCGCATGACCACCATTATCACGTACCACCCCTTTAGGCTTACCGGTGGTTCCGGAGGTATACAGAATATAGAGCGGGTCCGTCGCTTTCACCGGCGTACAATCAGCAGGTTCAGCCGTCGCGACAGCATCGGCCCAATCGATATCGCGGCCAGCCATCATCTCAGCCTTAACCTGTGGGCGCTGGAAGACAATGCAGCTATCCGGTTTATGAGCGGATTTCTCGATCGCTTCATCTAATAGCGGCTTATAGGCAATTACTTTTTCAATCTCGATACCGCAAGAGGATGTAACCACGACTTTCGGTTCGGCATCATCAATACGTACCGCTAATTCATGGGGAGCAAAGCCACCAAAGACCACCGAATGAATGGCACCGAGACGGGCCACTGCTAGCATCGCAATCACAGATTCCGCGATCATCGGCATATAGATAACCACTCGATCGCCCTTCTCAACGCCCTGAGCTTTTAGAACACCAGCAAATTTAGCCACGGCATCACGGAGTTCTGAGTAGGTATAGCGCTGCTTCGTGTCCGTCACAGGAGAATCATAAATCAACGCATCTTGATCGCCTCGACCACTTTCAACATGGTAGTCCAGCGCTAGGTATGCGGTATTCATCTCGCCATCAGCAAACCAGCGATCAATGCCATTTTCATCCTTGCTCAGGATGGTCTCTGGCTTCTTGAACCACTTGAGTGCTTCTGCTTTTTCTGCCCAGAAGGCTTCCGGCGTTTCAATTGATTTTCTGTATTCTTCTTTATATGACATAGCACTGGTCCTTCGGTGTAACCCTTATTATATGTGTCAAACCGACCATATCCGCTTAATTTAACTCAATTATGCGACGACGCCGGCGTGAACCACTTGAGGCACACTCTAACCGAGATGCGGGTAAATGGAACTACTACAAAAGGCTATATTGTCTACGATGTCGCGATGAATAGCTGATAAAACCTGCTATTTAGATCATTTAAGCCCGCCTAAAATAATGATCTACATCAATTGTCGACAATCCTGTACTCCACTATTTATCTAACGCCCTTGCAAAAAAACCAAAAAAAACCGCCCGAAGGCGGCTTTTTGATAAATAGCGTGACGCTGGCAACCAATAGATCAATCGCTACGCTGCACCTTAATACTGTTTTTAATACCGGTCATCACATTGCGCTCATACAGCGCTTCTTGGGGAACCCGATGGGCGTCATTTTCGTTCTTAGCGTTTTCAAAGTAACACAGGGTGGGTTTAAAGCCTTCAGCTTCCTGCTCATCGAGTTGCACATAAGAGCAGATAATCAATAGATCACCTTTCGATGCACGGTGAGCCGCAGCACCATTCACCGAGATGATACCGCTGTTATCTTCGGCACGAATCGCGTAAGTCGTAAAGCGTTCGCCATTGTTGACGTTATAAATATGAATCTGTTCGTACTCTTTAATGCCGGAACGCTCAAGCAATACGCCATCAATGGCACATGAGCCTTCATAGTAAAGTTCAGCATGGGTAACGGTAACGCGGTGCAATTTAGTTTTTAAGAATGTTTGCAACATATTAATGACCTAAGTCTCTCATTGGCCGGACAAGCCGGACGTTCACACAGCTGAAAATAGCTTCAGCCTCTCTCTGTCAATCATCCTAACCACAGCGATCACTGACATAGACCTAGTGGCCCCTACTTATAGGTAATCTATATTATATCTTTAGTTATAAAATAACTTACCTTTAAGCGTTGGCCATTGTATCAGCAACCGTTAAAAATTTAAGACCTAATCAAGCAAATGCTGAGATAAATATTGCTCATACTAGCCCGAAAGGCCTCCTCCTAAGGCAGTATTACCCTGTGCTGCGCCTTTAACTCCAAGGATTTTCATGACGATATGCAGCTAAGTCACCCAAACGCTGAATTTTTGCTATAAAATAGCCGCCTTTACAACAGGTTATAATAGGTTTTTAGCGTGCAAGCAGTAATTCAGACAGACAAGACCGAGCAGCTTAAGCAAGCCATGGCAGAACGCATTCTGGTTCTTGACGGCGGCATGGGCACCATGATTCAGGACCATAAACTGAATGAAGCTGACTTTCGCGGTGACCGCTTTGCTGACTGGGAAACTGATCTGCAAGGCAACAATGACCTATTAGTGCTCACCCAGCCTAAAATTATTAGCAGTATCTATCGCGCTTATCTCGAAGCAGGCGCGGATATCATTGAGACCAATACCTTTAACGCCACCTCGATCGCGATGGCCGATTACTCAATGGAATCCCTCAGCCATGAGATCAACTTGGTGGCGGCACGGTTAGCACGCGAAGTAGCCGATGAGGTTAGCGCGGAAACCGGTATACCCCGCTATGTTGCAGGGGTTTTAGGACCTACCAACCGTACCTGTTCTATCTCGCCCGATGTTAACGATCCCGGCTTTCGTAATGTCAGCTTCGATCAGCTTGTCGAAGCCTATACCGAATCCATCGACGGCTTGGTGAATGGTGGCGCGGATATTATTCTGATCGAAACCATCTTCGATACCCTGAATGCTAAAGCGGCAATCTTCGCCGTTGATCAATATTTTGAAGATCATCAGATGCGTCTACCGGTGATGATCTCCGGCACCATTACCGATGCGTCTGGTCGCACACTCTCTGGCCAAACCACCGAAGCGTTTTGGAACTCGGTTCGCCATATTAAGCCACTTTCTATCGGCCTTAACTGTGCCTTGGGGCCAAACGAACTACGTCAGTATGTGGAAGAGCTTTCCCGTATTGCCAATACCTATGTGTCTGCCCACCCGAACGCTGGCTTGCCGAACGCCTTTGGTGGCTATGATGAAACACCAAGACAGATGGCCGCCGAGATCCGCGAGTGGGCTCAAGCAGGCTTCCTGAACATTATCGGTGGTTGTTGCGGCACCACACCTGCGCACATTACCGCGATGGGTAAAGCCGCGAATGAATCGGCACCACGACAAATTCCAGACATCCCCATTGAGTGTCGCTTGTCCGGCCTTGAGCCGCAAAATATCAATAAAGACACCCTCTTTGTTAACGTCGGCGAACGGACTAACGTCACCGGCTCGGCGATGTTTAAACGTCTGATTAAAGAAGGTGATTACGAAACCGCCCTCGATGTGGCTCGTCAGCAAGTTGAAAACGGCGCCCAGATTATCGATATCAATATGGATGAGGGGATGCTGGATGCGGAAGCCGCCATGGTGCGCTTTCTCACCCTGATCGCCTCTGAGCCTGATATCTCCCGTGTGCCGATTATGATCGACTCCTCTAAATGGGAAGTGATCGAGGCCGGTCTTAAGTGTATCCAAGGTAAGGGTATCGTTAACTCTATCAGCCTCAAAGAGGGTGAAGAGAAGTTTATCTATCAAGCCAACCTGCTCCGCCGTTATGGTGCAGCCGTGGTGGTAATGGCCTTTGATGAAGATGGCCAAGCCGATACCGAAGAACGTAAAACACAGATCTGTGCCCGCTCTTATAAAGTGCTCACCGAAGTGGTTGGCTTTCCTCCGGAAGATATCATCTTCGACCCTAACATCTTTGCGGTGGCGACCGGTATCGATGAGCACAATAACTATGCGGTGGACTTTATCCGCGCTACGGGCTGGATCAAGAAGAATCTCCCCTATGCCATGATCTCTGGCGGCGTTTCCAACGTGTCCTTTTCTTTCCGGGGTAATAATCCGGTACGTGAAGCGATCCACTGCGTGTTCCTCTACCATGCTATTCAGCAGGGTATGGATATGGGTATTGTTAACGCCGGACAGCTGGCCATCTACGATGACCTGCCGGAAGAACTGCGCGTCGCCGTTGAAGCCGTCATCATGAACACCTCCGATGAGGCCACCGAAAACCTCTTGGAGATCGCAGAGAAATACCGCGGTGATGGTGCCCAAGTTGAGGAGAAAACCCAAGAATGGCGCAGCCTACCTGTTAAGGAACGGCTTTCTCACTCACTGGTTAAAGGTATCGCCGAATATATCGACGATGATGTCGAAGAGTGCCGTCATCAATTTGAGCGTCCGATACAAGTGATCGAAGGCCCATTGATGGACGGTATGGGCGTTGTTGGGGACCTATTCGGTGCCGGTAAGATGTTTCTGCCTCAGGTGGTTAAGTCCGCCCGGGTGATGAAAAAAGCGGTCGCCTACCTGATGCCCTTTATCGAAGCCGAAAAAGCCGGTGCGGCTAGCGAAACCGCCGGTAAGATTCTGATGGCCACGGTTAAGGGTGATGTTCACGATATCGGTAAAAACATCGTTGGCGTCGTGCTGCAATGTAATAACTACGAGATTATTGATCTCGGCGTGATGGTGCCTGCAGAGAAAATCCTGCGCACGGCCCGTGAAGAAAATGTCGATATTATAGGTCTGTCCGGCTTGATCACCCCATCACTCGATGAGATGGTGCATGTAGCAAAAGAGATGGAGCGACAGGGTTTCGATATTCCGTTGATGATTGGTGGTGCAACCACTTCCAAGGCCCATACGGCGGTTAAAATCGATAAAGCCTACAAGCGGGATCAGGTGGTGCATGTCACTAACGCTTCCCGTGCTGTTAACGTGGCGAGCACCCTACTCTCCGCCGAGCGAAAACCCGCCTATGTGAAAGAGATACAGGACGACTACGCCGCGGTTCGACAACGCTATGCAGATCGGATGAGCCAAGCTCGCCGAGTGTCACTGATTCAAGCGCGCTCGAACAAATACAAGATCGATTGGAGTAACTACACCCCGCCGGTACCGGCTCAACTGGGTATTCAATCCTTCGAGCATATCGAACTGGACGCGCTGCGTGACTATATCGATTGGACCCCCTTCTTCCACTCTTGGGAGCTGGCTGGGCGTTATCCACGTATTCTCACCGACGAAATCATCGGTGAAGAGGCCACAAAGCTGTTCGCCGATGCACAGGCGATGCTGACGGATATCATTGATAACAAAAAGCTAGAAGCCCGCGCCGTTATCGGTCTATTCCCAGTCAATAGCATCAATGATGACGATATCGAACTGTATACCGATGACAGCCGTTCAGAAGTTCTGATGACCTTGCACCATTTGCGTCAGCAGGTCGAGAAAACCGCAGATAAGTCCAACATGTGCTTAACCGACTTTATTGCACCGAAAGAGAGCGGCAAAGCCGATTACTTTGGCGCCTTCGCGGTGAGTACCGGCTTTGGTGATCAGGTGATGATTGATGCCTATGAAGCCGACCATGATGATTATCACAGCATCATGGTCAAAGCCCTGGCTGACCGTCTCGCCGAGGCGCTGGCCGAGTATATGCATGCCCGTACCCGTCGTGAATTCTGGGGCTACGCCGCCGATGAGGCGTTAGACAATGAAGCACTGATCAAAGAGAAGTATCAGGGTATTCGCCCAGCTCCCGGTTATCCCGCTTGTCCCGAACATACCGAGAAAGCACGACTCTGGAAGCTGCTGGATGTTGAAGAACGCATCGGCATGACCATCACCGATAGCTTTGCCATGTTGCCGACCTCCTCGGTCAGCGGCTGGTATTTCAGCCATCCAGAATCACAGTATTTTGGTGTAGCGAAGATCGGCGAAGATCAGCTGGAATCCTATGCCAAACGTACCGGCATGGAAAAAACCGTCGCCGAGCGCTGGTTATCCCCTAACCTTGGCTATGAGCCGGATGATAGTTAAGTGTTGTGTAGGGTGTGGTGAAGAATGAACCGCACCATGACTTGCACCGATAGCAAAGGTTTTTGGTATTAGCGGTGCGGTTCGCGAAGCTCACCACACCCTACGGAAAGGTGTAGGGTGAGGTGAAGAATGAACCGCACCATTGCCGAGACAGATATTGGCGGCGATATTATAAGGCTAAGGCCAATAGTTGCAGAGGCTTCTGGCATTTCGGTGCGGTTCGCAAAGCTCACCACAACCTACGGAAAGGTGTAGGGTGAGGTGAAGAATGAACCGCACCATTGCCGCGACAGATGCTGGCTTTGTGTTGTGGCCAACATTCATCCTATCGCCCCTAGAAGGGGCTCCCACACTGGTGGCCAACCACGCCGCCAAAACCCTCTGTAGGAGCCGCCTCTGGCGGCGATATTATGAGGCTAAGGCAAATAACTGCAGAGGCTTCTGGCATTTCGGTGCGGTTCGCGAAGCTCACCGCATCCTACGGGAATCATAAAAAAACCGCTACAAAACGGCAATGTTCAGCCATTTTGTAGCGGTTTTTTTGTATCTGGCTAAGCCCTTAAAAAAGCTCTTAAACAAAGAACTTAGGAAAAGTGCTCAGCACGGATATTTAAGCGCAGTAATTACAGTTCAGTAATGCCGCCCATGTAAGGCAACAACACTTCTGGCACTTTCACATGACCATCAGCGGTTTGGTAGTTTTCAAGAATCGCCACCAAGGTACGCCCTACCGCCAAACCAGAACCGTTCAAGGTATGCACCAACTCGGGCTTACCGGTTTCAGGGTTACGCCAGCGCGCTTGCATCCGACGAGCTTGGAAGTCTTCCATGTTACTGCAAGAGGAGATCTCACGGTATTTCTGCTGACCAGGTAACCAAACCTCAATGTCGTAGGTTTTCGCCGCACTGAAGCCCAGATCACCACCACAGAGGGTCACTACACGGTAAGGCAGGTTCAGCATCTGCAGGATTTTTTCTGCATGGCCGATCAACTCTTCCAGCGCTTCCCAAGATTTGGTTGGCTCAACAATATGGACCAGCTCAACTTTTTCGAATTGATGCTGACGGATCATACCGCGGGTATCGCGACCATGACTGCCCGCTTCGCTACGGAAACAAGGCGTGTGCGCGACAAATTTCAGCGGCATTTGGGCTGCATCAATAATTTCATCGCGAACAATGTTGGTCACAGGTACTTCGGCTGTCGGAATGAGGTAATAATCACGCTCACCCGGCACCTTAAACAGATCTTCTTCAAATTTAGGTAGCTGCCCAGTGCCCCGTAGCGAATCGGCATTGACCAGATAAGGGACGTAAGTCTCTTCATAGCCATGTTTCGCTGTGTGGGTATCCAGCATAAACTGAATCAGAGCTCGGTGCATACGCGCGATACCGCCACGCAGTACAGCAAACCGAGCGCCGGTGATTTTAGCAGCGGTACCGAAATCTAAGCCGCCATTCTGCTCGCCTAGATCAACATGGTCTTTCGCTTCGAAACCCAGTTGCGTAGGCTCGCCCCATTTGCGAATTTCGATATTGTCATCTTCGGTGACACCCGCTGGCACAGACTCATGCGGCAGGTTAGGCATCCCCATCAGCAACGCGTCCATCTGGTCCTGAACAACGGTCAACCGCTCTTTAGCGGCATCGAGTTGTTCACCTAGGGTGCCGACTTCAGCCAGCAATGGCGCGATATCTTCACCGGCCGATTTGGCTTTACCGATATTTTTGGAGCGAGTGTTACGCTCACTCTGTAAACGCTCGGCCTCAACCTGCACGTCTCGACGCTGGTTTTCTAGGGCATTAAATTCGTCAACCGGGAACTTGTAACCCTTTTTGACCAGTAGCTGAGCTACTTCTTCTGGATTAGAACGTATAAATTTAGGATCTAGCATGATGTCAGAAACAACCTTAAAGTCAGAACAGGCGAGTAAACCATAAGCCGCTATACAGGGCGACCATGCAGAGCACTACGCTCATTAATATGTAAATTGCGGCGGACATTATATGCCCTTCTTGCAGCATGGTCACGGCTTCCAGCGAGAAGGTGGAAAAAGTCGTGAAAGCGCCCAAAAAGCCCACCATCAATAATGGCCGTAATTCTGGGCTAATACGCGCCTTTTCCATAATCAAAACAAAGAAAACACCCATGAGAAAAGACCCTAATACATTACAGATCATTGTGCCGTATGGCAGTTTGAACTGAGCATTGCTGATCAAAATCCCGCTCACCCAATAACGGGCTAACGCGCCAGCAGCGCCGCCAGCGGCGACTGAAATAAGGTGCAGCATGGGCTATTCCCTGTATCGTTGCTTGTCACTGGACTGATCCAGTGCTTTGAGGTGATCAAGCTTATCACCAATACGAATCTCGAGGCCCCGCGCGACCGGGTGATAATACTGCCGATCCGCAATCTCCGGCGGCAAATAGCATTCTCCAGCCGCATAGGCATCGGGCTCATTATGAGCATAACGATATTCAGCCCCATAACCAAGATCCTTCATCAGGCTGGTGGGGGCATTACGCAAATGTTCCGGCACATCATAGCCAGGCTCACTGCGAACATCCGCCATCGCCTGATTAAATGCTTGGTACACCGCATTACTCTTAGGGGCGCTGGCGCAATAAATGGCCGCTTGGGCAATCGCCCGCTCACCTTCTGCCGGACCAACCCGCTCGAATGCATCCCAAGCGTTAAGCGCCATCTGCATCGCTCGTGGATCGGCATTACCGATATCTTCCGAAGCGATGGCCACCAGCCGCCTAGCGATATAGAGCGGATCGCAGCCGCCATCAAGCATGCGACAATACCAATATAACGCTCCATCCGGGGATGAACCCCGTACCGATTTATGGAAAGCAGAGATCATGTCATAGAACAGATCACCCTGCTTATCGTAACGGCGGGCGCTGGATTTCAGCACCTCTTCGATAATGTGCGGGCCTATTTTATATTCAGTGCCATCGAAATCGGCTAAATCGGCGGCGATCTCCAGCAAGTTAAGCCCACGCCGGCCATCACCATCGGCCGCTGCAGCCAACTGTTCTAGGGCACCATCGGCAAAGACCAACGGCTGTTGCGGAATCCCTCGAGCCTTATCACTCAAGGCCCGCTGTAATAGCACTTCGATATCGGCTTGCTCTAGGCTACGCAGTAGATAGACCCGCGCACGGGATAACAATGCGTTGTTCAGTTCAAACGAAGGGTTTTCCGTGGTGGCGCCGACAAACAGGAAGGTTCCATCCTCGATATAGGGCAGAAAAGCATCCTGTTGTGACTTATTAAAACGGTGCACCTCATCGACAAACAGAATCGTTTTACGTCCAGATTGGGCTTTCACCTGCAAAGCCTGATCCACCGAGGCGCGAATATCTTTTACCCCAGATAAGACCGCAGAAAGGATAATAAAATGGGCATCAACCTGATGGGCCAATAAGCGGGCCAAGGTAGTTTTACCCACACCGGGAGGCCCCCACAGAATCATGGAATGCACCGAGCCTTGCTCCAGCGCTTTACGTAGTGGCTTACCCTTAGCTAGTAGGTGCTGTTGCCCACAATACTCCTCTAACGATTGCGGCCGCATCCGCGCCGCTAAGGGCTCGTAGTCGGGCTGAAGCTCATCAAACAGATCGGCCATTATTCACTAGACTCCGGGCTGCTTTCGACAATTACATCGGTTCCTTCCGGTGGTGTAAAAGTGAAAGTATCTTCTTCATACTTAGGATTAAGCTTTTGATTTTTAAATAGTATCGAAGTTCTCTGCCCTAGCGAATCTTCCATCTGCAACTCGTTGATCACCCCTTTGGTAAACAGTAAACGAATGCGGGTAAAGACCTCTGCTTCTTTTAACGGCAGCAGCTCAAACAGCTGACTATCATCCTTTTCCTGCAGTAAACGGATCTTATATTGCGATTGAAGTTGCTCAATCTGACCATTCAAAATCAACGCAGGCACCCCAGAATCACCTTCTGAAACCTTACGCTCGGTGGCTTGCTCAAGATCAGGATCATAGATCCATAATGTTTCACCATCACTGACCAGCGTCTGCGGAAACGGCTCTTTGGCAATCCATCTAAAGCGGTTAGGTTTCGCTAGCAGCAAGGTTCCGCGGGAACTATCCATTCGCCGGGAATCATCGCTACCGGACACCTGATCAAAATCAGCACTCAAGCTATCAAAGGTGGCCAGCAGACTGTTCAGCCGCTCACCGGCCCCTTCTTGAATCTCGGCTAACGCTGAAAAGCTCAGTGAACAACCGAGCAAGGCAACCGCAGCTATCTTTTTAAATACCATGTTTAATCCTTAGGCGGTGGTGGTGCCAGCACTTCACGGGCACCGTTGTGGCTAGCGGTAGAAACAACCCCCGCCGCTTCCATTGATTCAATCATCCGGGCAGCCCGGTTATAGCCAATCTTAAGCTTACGCTGTACTGAAGAGATCGACGCTTTACGGGTTTGTGTCACAAAGGCAACCGCTTCATCATAGAGCGCATCTTGCTCATCATCACTCTCGCCCATCATGCCGGCGCCTTCAACCACTTCAGACAGGTCTGAGATCAGGTATTCAGGAGCACCGAGCTTCTTCCAAGCCTCGACCACGCGATGGACTTCATCATCACTGACAAAGGCGCCATGTACTCGGTTAGGCAGACTACTACCCGCGGGCAGATAGAGCATATCACCGTTACCGAGTAGGTGTTCAGCACCACTCTGATCTAGCACCGTGCGGGAGTCGATCTTAGAGGAGACCTGAAAGCCGATACGTGTCGGGATGTTAGCCTTAATCAAACCAGTAATAACGTCCACAGAGGGGCGCTGAGTCGCGAGAATAAGGTGAATACCCGCCGCCCGCGCTTTCTGAGCAATTCGGGCGATCAACTCTTCTACTTTCTTGCCGACAACCATGATCATATCGGCAAATTCATCGATACAAACGACGATATAGGGCAATGTTTCCAGGTAAGGTGCTGGCGCATCCGCCGGCAAGCCCATCTCTTCTGGATTCCAGAGCGGATCAAGCAAAGGCTCACCTTTATTGCGGGCCGCTTTGACCTTATCGTTATAGCCCGCGATATTCCGCACGCCCATTTTCGACATGAGCTTATAGCGACGTTCCATCTCAGCCACACACCAGCGCAATCCACCCGCGGCTTCTTTCATATCGGTAATAACCGGCGCCAACAGATGAGGCACGCCTTCATAGACCGAGAGCTCTAGCATTTTCGGGTCAACCAGCATCAGGCGAACTTCGTCCGGCGTTGCTTTGAAGAGCAAGCTCAGCAGCATCGCATTAACACCCACCGACTTACCAGAACCTGTGGTACCCGCCACCAATAAGTGAGGCATCTTGGCCAAATTGGCCACCACTGGGTTACCGGCAATATCATTACCAAGCCCCAAGGTTAACTTAGAAGACGCTTCTTTATAGGGTTTTGAGTTGAGCACTTCGCTGAGGCGAACCATCTGGCGCTCTTCGTTCGGAATTTCAATCCCGATCACCGATTTACCCGGAATGACTTCCACCACCCGGACACTCATGACCGCCATGGAACGCGCTAAATCGCGGGCCAAATTGGTGATTCGACTGGCTTTCACGCCGGGAGCGGGCTGCATCTCAAAACGAGTAATTACCGGCCCAGGATTGACCTCTACAACCTCGGCGACAATGCCGAAATCTTTCAGCTTACTCTCTAACAAGCGGGACATATCTTCGAGCTGCTCATCACTGTAGCAGTGCCCCTGTTTCAGTTCAGGCGGATCCAGCAGATCCAATGAAGGAATACGTCGACGAGGCTCTCGGCGCACAACCGCCTGCGATTGATGATCAAGTCCGAGCTCGCTATCTTTCATCGGCGTGTGGGCTTCCGATAAAGGCACCACTTTGACGCCTTTACGATCCATCTCCGCAGCTTGTTGAGCAGGTATCGGCTCAACTGGTGACCGAGCCGTACGCGGCGCAGCGTTGTGCTGTACCTCCTGCTGAGGCGCAGCAACGGGACGCTGAGGTACATCTGTTGGATTAGCAAACTCTTGGTCGGCACGTTCAGTGACCAGCGGAATATCCTGCCCTCTCTCGACAGAGCTTAACTGGTCAACATCGTAATGTTCCCACTCCACCGCAGGTTCAGCCAATGGCTCATAAGCCGGAGGCTGCTCGACTGGCTGTTCAAATACCGGCTCTCGCCGCACATTCGGTACCTGTAGCGCACTAACGGTCGCCGCATCCGCCTGTACCGCGTCGGCTGCAACGCCATGACGGGCTGCCGCACGCAGCAGATGCCGTTTCTCTTCATCCGCCGCCGCATAGGGGTCAGAAACGGGTGTTACTCTTTCGCGTTGATATTCACGTTGATGTTCAGGTTCACGCGGCTGAGCTTTAGTCTTAACTCGATGCACTAATGCAAACAAACTGCGACCTAACCGCTCGAGTAACTGAGACCAAGACAGTTCAAACATCAGAGTCATACCAAACAGCATCGCCGTGGCCAACACAATGGAACTACCGATCAGACTAAACAAAGAGACCGCAACATCAGCCAACGCTTGGCCGACCAGCCCCCCCATACTAAACGGCAGATGCCCTGCAGCATTCGAGAGGTGAATCGCAGCAAACGTCGCCAGACAGAGCAACAACAATACGGCCCCCGTAAAGCGCAGCATCATAAAAGGGATGCCATCCAATAAAGAGATACCGCGGCGTAACATAAAGCGAATAGCCGGAATCAACAACATCAACGGGATCAGCCAAGCGGCCACACCAAATATCGACAACGCCAGATCAGCTAACCAAGCACCCACCAGCCCTGTGAAATTATGCGCCAGCGGTTGATAACCCAAATGGGACCAGCCTGGGTCCCGATGATCATAGCCAAACAGCGCCAACTGCAAAAAAAGCGCGAAACCGATCACTAGAATCAGTCCGCCCTCTTTTGCAATCCGTGCGAGTAGATCAGAAAAAGAGACGATTTTGTCCTCTCCCGAACGGGCTTTAACGCCCGCATCATGACTCTTAGCTTGGCTTCGAGTCTGGTTTCTATCTGTTTGGCTACGATGCGACAAGAAAATATCCTTACAACTATCCATAAAATGGCCTGAAAAATAACATATTTAGGCCCTACTCCCCAGACACAAAGCGGACTTTTACCCGCTTTATTCAGCATACCCCCTCAGACTGAGCAGGAACTGAACAATCCTAGGCGCTATTTAGTGCTACAACAGGGCTAATTATCCTGTCAGATATGATTTAAAAAGGGACAAACCCTCTCAGACCCGCAGCAAGTTAAAAAATTCAACCTCAATCCCTGTTTTGTCCGCCTCGCTAAAGGGGCATAATAGATCTCAATAATAGACCTCAAGATGAGGCGTCAATATTAGCCCTCAATACCATGCGTGAACAGAGAACGAATCATGAGCGAAACACAGCACCATAAATTAATTATCCTTGGGTCCGGCCCCGCTGGCTACACTGCTGCAGTATACGCGGCCCGCGCCAATCTGAACCCTATCGTGATCACCGGTATGCAAGCCGGTGGCCAGTTAACCACCACCACTGATGTCGATAACTGGCCTGGAGATGTCGATGGCGTACAGGGCCCCGAGCTAATGCAGCGAATGCAAGCCCATGCCGAACGCTTCGACACCAAAGTTATCTTTGATCATATCAGTGAAACCGATCTACAGAACCGCCCTTTTCGTCTAAAAGGCGATATGGCGGAATATACCTGCGATGCTTTGATTATCTGTACCGGCGCATCTGCCCAGTATATCGGTTTGCCATCGGAAGAAGCCTTTATGGGCAAAGGCGTGAGCGCCTGCGCGACCTGTGATGGTTTCTTCTACCGTGGCCAAAAAGTGGCGGTTATCGGTGGCGGCAATACCGCTGTCGAAGAAGCGCTCTACCTATCGAACATCGCTGCTGAAGTCACCCTGATTCACCGTCGTGACTCGCTACGCTCAGAGAAAATCCTGCAAGATAAGCTTTTTGAGCGGGCCAAAAATGGCAATATCAATATTATTTGGAATCACCAGCTTGATGAAGTGTTAGGCGATGATATGGGCGTCACCGGCATCCGCATCAAGAGCACTGAAGATGACGCTATGCAAACACTGGAACTGCAAGGCGTCTTTATTGCCATCGGCCATAAACCGAATACAGAGATCTTTGGTGATCAACTTGCGATGGAAAATGGCTACCTTAGCATTCAAACAGGCACCCATGGTAATGCGACACAAACATCGATTGAAGGCGTCTTTGCCGCCGGCGATGTGGCTGATCATATCTACCGTCAGGCGATTACCTCAGCAGGCTTTGGCTGCATGGCCGCACTGGATGCCGAGCGTTATCTGGATGATCAAGCCTAAATGCTGCCTTGGTTAGACCCAAACAGCACTGCATTTCCCCCAATTAGTCAGGCGCTAGACGACCCTAATGGTTTGCTAGCCGCCGGCGGGGATCTCAGTGCTGAACGACTAATAGCCGCCTATCGACAAGGAATATTTCCTTGGTTCAACCCCGGCGAGCCCATTTTGTGGTGGTCGCCCGATCCCCGTTGCACCTTGGTGCCGGAACAGGTTCACATCTCAAAAAGTTTGCGCAAAGCGATTCGTCATACGGCGTTTGACATCAGCTTTGATCAAGCATTTAGTGATGTCATCAAAGCTTGTGCAGCACCAAGAAACTATAGCGAAGACACCTGGATCAGCACGCCGATACAGAACGCTTATATCGACCTGCATCAACGGGGCGTTGCCCATTCGGTAGAGCTATGGCAAAACGGCGAACTCACTGGTGGTCTTTACGGCATTGCCATGGGGCGGTTGTTTTTTGGTGAATCGATGTTTAGTCGTTCGACCAACAGCTCAAAAATCGCATTTGCCTACTTCGCTAAGCAGCTGCAAAAATGGGGCTATGCTTTAATTGATTGTCAGGTTGAAAATAGTCACCTGACCAGTCTGGGTGCCCAGTGCATTCCCAGAATCGAATTTCAACAATATCTAGCACAACACCTGACCACGACATTGGATCATCCGTGGCAGTTTGATATTGATAAAGAAGACGTGGTACGAACTGAGTGAGTAATCTGAGAACCCTGCATTTTTATGCGACACCGGAACACGAGTGTAGTTATCTCGAAGGGCTGGAAGCCAAAACGCTATTTGTTGACCCTCAGGAAGTCATTAATTTTGACGCCTACAGTCAGCTATCTGACTTAGGCTTTCGCCGCAGCGGCAAGCATATCTATCGCCCCTACTGCAGCAACTGTCAGGCCTGCATCTCTGTACGGGTCAATGCTCGAGAATTCTCTCCAAGCAAAAGCCAGAAGCGTATTATTAATAAAAACAAAGATCTGCAGGTGACCACCGCCCCGCCACAGTTCACCGATGAGTATTACTCACTCTATGAGCGTTATATCAATGCTCGTCACAGTGATGGTGATATGTATCCACCGACACCGGAACAGTTCAGCGCTTTTCTGATTGAAGGTGAACAGAAAGGCTGCTTTTACGAATTTCGCGACCCGAGTGGCAAACTTGTCGCGCTAGCCGTCACCGATTACTTGGTGCAGGGTTTGTCGGCTATTTATACCTTTTTTGATCCACAAGAGGCGTCACGCAGTTTGGGCAGTTACGCAATTCTTTGGCAACTTAAAGAGGTGCAGCGATTAGAACTGGAGTATCTTTATCTCGGCTATTGGATACAGGAGTGCCAGAAGATGTCCTATAAAATCGCTTATACGCCCCTTGAGATGCTGCTTAACGGACAATGGGTTGTTGTCGACTGACTCGATAACTCAGCGTCACAAAACATCGCCAGCGCGCTGTAAGGCTGCGTCACAAAGGACTATTATCGCGGCATTCACCTTATGATTCTGCTAGCAACACCCGGCTGATCCATATAAGTTCTAACCCGTTTTGGCGATTACTTGATTAAATCCGGCAAATCTCTTTGATATAATTAACAAAATAAGGCAAAATACTGCGCTGCAAAATGTAGTATTGCAACTAATCAACTTAGGTAGGTACTGAATGTCTAAAGAAGACAGCTTTGAAATGGAAGGCGTTGTGACCGACACACTGCCTAACACAATGTTCCGGGTAGAACTGGAAAACGGTCATGTTGTTACAGCGCACATCTCTGGCAAGATGCGCAAAAACTATATCCGCATCCTGACCGGTGATAAGGTTAAGGTTGAATTAACACCTTACGACCTGACTAAAGGCCGTATCACTTACCGCGCACGGTAAGCAGCTTATAAAAAAAGCGACCCAAGGGTCGCTTTTTTTATATCTCATTTTTGCGTGATGACGGTCAAACCGCCACCTCCGCATGAATCTCAATATCATTATCCGCGTTAACGGTGATATCCACCTCACCCCCTTCATCGGCAAGCTCACCAAACAGAATCATTTCGGCTAACGGCTTTTTCAGCTTTTCCTGAATCAAGCGTTTCATTGGCCGAGCCCCCATGTTGGCATCATAACCGTTATCAGCAAACCACTGACGGGCGGCATTATCGATGTTCAGCACAACATTCTTGTCATCCAATTGTGCCTGCAACTCGGTTAAGAACTTATCAACCACACCGGTAATCACTTCTGGCGACAGCGCTTTAAACTGAATAATGCCATCCAAACGGTTACGAAACTCCGGCGTAAAGAGCTTTTTAATCGCCTCCATACCATCCGTTGTATGATCTTGATGACTAA
Organism: Amphritea opalescens; assembly: GCF_003957515.1. GTDB lineage: Bacteria > Pseudomonadota > Gammaproteobacteria > Pseudomonadales > Balneatricaceae > Amphritea > Amphritea opalescens. Next base: position 412,056 of record NZ_RQXW01000001.1, on the reverse strand, counting down.
AGCCAATCGATGCGCGGGTCATCTGCTCGATACCGGCATTGGTTGTCATCACCAGTATCACGTTACGGAAATCAGCTTTACGACCATTGTTGTCGGTCAGGGTGCCGTTATCCATCACCTGCAGCAATAGATTAAAGACTTCTGGATGAGCTTTCTCAATCTCATCTAGCAGCAATACCGCATGAGGCGACTTAGTAACCGCCTCAGTCAGCAAACCACCCTGATCATAGCCGACATAGCCAGGAGGCGCACCAATGAGCCGTGAGACCGTGTGACGCTCCATATACTCCGACATATCGAAGCGAATCAGCTCAATCCCCATAATCCGAGCAAGCTGACTGGTCACCTCGGTTTTACCCACCCCTGTCGGGCCAGCAAACAGGAAAGATCCAACCGGCTTATTCGGTTCATTAAGACCCGCACGGGACAGCTTAATCGCCGCTGATAGGGTATTGATCGCTTCATCCTGCCCCAGCACAACCATTTTAAGGTTACTATCGAGCTTCTTCAGCTGCTCTTTATCCGAGACGGAAACGCTCTTAGCCGGAATTCGGGCAATCTTAGCCACCACGATCTCAACTTCAGCCACATCGATCACCGAGTTACGCTCTTCTAACGATACCAGCTGCTGATAAGCCCCAGCTTCATCGATTACATCGATCGCTTTGTCCGGCATATGCTTATCATTGATATAACGATCAGCCATTTCAGCGGCCGCTCGTAAAGCCTCATCGGTATAGGTCACATGGTGATGATCTTCGAAACGACTCTTCAGCCCTTGCAGGATTCGATAGGTGTCATCAACGGAAGGCTCCAAGACATCCACTTTTTGAAAGCGACGGGCCAGCGCCCGATCTTTTTCAAAAATGCCACGAAACTCCTGAAAGGTTGTCGAACCAATACAGCGTAACTGGCCAGAACTTAACAGAGGTTTCAGCAGATTCGATGCATCCATTGAACCACCGGATGCTGCACCAGCACCGATAATGGTATGAATTTCATCAATAAACAGGATCGCGTGCTCCTGCTCCTTAATCTCATTCAAAAGCCCTTTCAGGCGTTTTTCGAAGTCGCCTCGATACTTAGTACCGGCTAGCAATGCGCCCAGATCGAGAGAATAGACAATGCTCTCTGCAATAACATCCGGCACCTCCCCTTCAACGATCAGCTTAGCTAGGCCTTCCGCAATCGCCGTTTTACCCACCCCAGCTTCACCGACCAGCAACGGGTTGTTTTTACGACGCCGAGAGAGTATCTGCACGACCCGCTCAACCTCCGAATGACGACCAACGAGCGGATCGATACGCCCTGCCTTTGCCTGCTCATTAAGATTAACGGCAAAGTTAGCCAAGGGGCTCTTCTCTTTCTCTGCCGCAGGCTCGCCTTCTAGCAACCCTTCATCCGCCGGGCGACTATCGTCTTCCTCAACCCGAGAGATCCCATGAGAAATATAATTAACGACATCGATCCGCTCGATACCTTGCTGATTCAGCACATAGACCGCATGACTTTCCTGTTCACTAAAAATGGCGACCAAGACATTGGCCCCATTCACCTCAGCACGACCCGATGACTGCACATGAAACACCGCCCGCTGCAAGACTCGCTGAAAGCCCAGCGTTGGCTGCGTTTCGGCATCGGGAATATTGTCTGGCAACAGTGGCGTCGTATCGTCAATAAAAGTACTCAGCAACTGCCTCATCTTATCGAGATCGACCGCACAGGCATCTAATACCGCACGGGCCTCTGTATTATCAAGCAACGCTAATAGCAGATGCTCAACGGTCATAAATTCATGTCGCTTAGCGCGCGCATTTTTAAAGGCAATGCTAAGCGTATCTTCAAGCTCTTTATTTAACATACTTAACGCTCCGCTAGGCTTGTTCTACGTCACACAGAAGAGGATGTTGATTCTCTCTGGCACATTGATTAACTAAGGCAGCTTTCGTATCTGCCACATCGCGGGTAAACACACCGCACACACCTTTACCTTGAGTATGGACTGCTAACATCACTTGTGTCGCTTTTTCCTGATTCATACCAAAGAACCCCATCAGAACCTGAATAACGAAATCCATTGGAGTATAGTCGTCATTTAGCAATACCACCCGATACATCGAAGGCCTTTTTAACTCAGGCTTCGCCTCCTCCGTTACGACACCGGTATCATTGTGGTCAGCAAAATCATCTGGCTCACCTGAAAGTTTTATATCACAAACTACTTGCCACATATCATATCTCTGAAAGAAGAATCAATTATTTACATCCCATTATGGGCAAACCATACCCGATAGGCTCTCCAGCCTAATGCTATAATGTATCTGCAGGAGTTAAGAGTATGTGTTGTATCGGATGTCCCTGCATTTTAACTACAGGCATTTTCTCTTGTCTGAGCATTGTAACAAGAGAGTTTGTCGTGGCAACAGGCCTAGAGTCGTTCAGGTCGAAGTAATTCGGATATTGGGGGGATGCCAATGCACACAGGGAAAGTCAAATGGTTCAATAATGCTAAAGGTTTTGGCTTTATTGTTTCACCGGATTTTGACGAAGATTTATTTGCTCACTATTCTGTCATTCAGTCAGAAGGTTATAAGAGCCTAAAAGCAGGACAGGCGGTTGAGTTTGACACAACCCCCGGCCCTAAAGGGATACATGCGGTTAACATTCGATTGTTAACAGTGCCGGAAGAAGAAGTAAAGGAGTTCAGCTGATAGGACAGACCCAGACTCCCAGTCTGTCGACGTGGGAGTTTGCAGTGACCGCACTGCACATTGATTGTAAAAATTAGAGAAAGGCAGATGTACTGCCTTTCTCTTGTTATGAGCTCTTGTTATAAGTTCTTGTTGTAAGCCCTCTCTTTAATGCCTCTACTCAATACCGCTAAATACCTCAACATCAGCTAATGCAGGCAACCTAAAAGCGTGCTCCGCAAAACAGCGACACTCACATATGCTTAACAATCGCCTTACCAAAGGCTGAGCAGCTAAGTAACTGAGCCCCCTCCATCAAACGTTCAAAGTCATAGGTCACGGTCTTAGCCGCAATAGCGCCTTCTACCCCCTTAATGATCAAATCGGCCGCTTCAAGCCAACCCATATGCCGCAGCATCATTTCGGCAGAGAGAATGATCGAACCCGGATTCACTTTGTCTTTACCCGCATATTTTGGTGCCGTACCGTGAGTCGCCTCAAAAATAGCGACCTTATCTGATAAGTTCGCCCCAGGGGCAATACCAATCCCACCCACTTCAGCCGCTAAAGCATCGGAAATATAATCACCATTCAGGTTAAGCGTGGCGACCACATCATATTCAGCCGGACGCAGTAAAATCTGCTGCAGCATCGCATCAGCGATGACATCCTTTACCACGATCTGCTTGCCATTATTCGGATTAACAAAGCTCATCCAAGGCCCACCGTTGAGTGGCTGCGCACCAAACTCATCTTTAGCGACCTCATAGCCCCAATCCTTAAAAGCACCCTCGGTAAACTTCATGATGTTGCCCTTATGCACTAAGGTCAGGGATTCACGGTCATTATCGATGGCATATTGGAGCGCTCGTCTGACTAACCGCTTTGTTCCCGCCTCCGAGACCGGCTTGATACCAATACCACACTGGGTATCAAAGCGAATTTTAGTAACGCCCATCTCCTCTTTTAGAAACCGAATCACCTTGTCGGCCTCTGGGCTGCCCGCCTGCCACTCAATACCGGCATAGATATCTTCGGAATTTTCCCGATAGATCACCATATCCACATCACCGGGATGTTTGACGGGGCTAGGCACCCCTGTAAACCAACGGACAGGACGCTGGCACACATACAGATCTAGTTCCTGACGTAGCGCCACATTCAGCGAGCGAATACCACCGCCCACCGGTGTCGTCAGCGGCCCTTTGATACCCACCGCAAACTCTTTGAAAGCGTTCATCGTCTCTTCTGGCAGCCAGGTATCCTGATCATAGACCGCGGTGGCTTTTTCGCCTGCATAGACCTCCATCCAAGCAATTTTACGCGTTCCCGCATAGGCTTTACTGACGGCGGCATCGACGACCTCTAGCATCACCGGCGAAACATCAACACCAATACCATCGCCTTCGATATACGGAATAATGGGATGGTCTGGGACATTCAGCGAGTAATCATCATTCACTGTAATCTTACTGCCCTCAGGCACCGTGATTTTTTTGTATGCCATTTTCTGCTCCAACATTTTCTAAGACTCTGACCTTGCAGACACAGTATAGACGCTGATAACCTGCCTGCCCGTTCAATTCAGATGACCTGTCGGAAAAGTCTAATGTCAGAAATAATCTTGTTCAACAAACCGTTTCAGGTACTCACCCAGTTTACCGACAGTGAAGGCCGCCCCACTCTCGGGGATTATATTAAGCGTAAAGGTGTTTATGCGGCGGGACGGCTCGATTATGATTCTGAAGGTCTGCTAATTCTGACCGACAACGGCCAGCTACAGCACCGTTTAGCCGACCCCAAGTTTAAACTTGAAAAAACCTACTGGGCGCAGGTTGAAGGTGATATCGATGACCACGCGCTCTCGCAGTTGCGCAAAGGGGTCACATTAAAGGATGGCGTGACTCGCCCAGCCAAGGCGAAAAAAATCCCCGAACCCTCAATCTGGCCACGCACGCCGCCGATACGGCAACGGCAAAACCAACCGACCAGCTGGGTAGAGCTTAAAATTAGCGAAGGTAAAAACCGCCAGGTCAGACGCATGACTGCTGCCGTCGGTTTTCCAACACTCAGGCTGATCCGCGCAGCGATCGGTAACTGGTCATTAGAACAGCTTAAGCCGGGGGAATATCGCACAGAACAGGTTGAACTCCCTGCGGCCCCAGCCCTTGCCCGCGGCGAAAAAGCCCAGCCAAAAAAACCCAGCCGCAACCGCTCGACGAATCGACATAAGCCCCGCGGCAAACGGAACCCGCAACGCTAAGCGCGCTCACCAACTATCGGCGGCATCGAGGTCTGATTGCTTCGCCTCAACCCAATACTCCCCAGCGGTAGTAATCTCTTTTTTCCAGAACGGTGCATCCCGTTTGAGATAATCCATGATAAATTGAGCCGCCTGAAACGCGGCGACACGATGGGCACTAGCAACACCAACGAAAACAATATTATCGTTCAGCAGCAGATGCCCTATGCGATGCACCACCACTACATTTCCCAGCGTCCAGCGTTGACGCGCCTGAGCGATAATATTGGCGAGGGCTTTCTCCGTCATACCGGGGTAATGTTCGAGATACATCGCCTTTAGCTTAGGATCATCCGATAATTCTCGAACAATACCGGTAAAGGTAACAATCGCGCCATTACTGACGTCATCAGCCCGGATTTGCTGACACAGGTGGGCGATGGAAAAATCTTCAACCTGAACCGAAACACTATCTTTATACAAAGGTCACTCCAAAATACAGCCAAATGCGGTCAAAAATGGTAAGATTGCCCGCCATAGGACACTGCGTAAATCGCAGGCAGTTAAACTCAATGGGCGGATCATCTGCCCTTAATATACGGGATGAGAAATGCGTTGGACACCCCATGCCACCGTGGCAACCATTATTGAGCAGGATGGCAAATTTCTCTGCGTAGAAGAGCAATCAGTCTCTCAAGGGCAGCTGGTGATTAATCAGCCAGCGGGCCATATCGAAGCAGATGAAAGTTTCGTCGCGGCGGCGGTCAGAGAAACCTTAGAAGAAACCGCCTGGCACGTAACACCGACAGCGCTGATTGGTATTTATGTCTACACCGCACCCGCTAACGGTATCACCTATCATCGCTACTGTTTTGCAGCCCAAGCCGACAGCCATGATCCGACACGGCCACTCGATACCGGGATTGAACGCGCCCTATGGCTCAGCCGTGCCGAGCTCGACGCGCGGCAGAATCAACTACGCAGCCCGATGGTCACCCGTTGCATTGATGATTATCTGGCCGGTATCCGTTTTCCATTATCGGTTATCGTTGAGCCCGAACAGCACTAAAGCATTGAAATCTGTGACTCTGGTCGCATATACACTAAACATTGTCAGTTTTAAGGTCATATACAGTTCCCATGTCAGACGCCGCTAACACTACCCCTGCAACAACCAAAGTCATTGTCGGCATGTCCGGCGGTGTGGATTCATCCGTTTCAGCCCTGCTACTGCAGCAACAGGGGTATCAGGTGGAAGGCCTGTTTATGAAAAACTGGGATGAAGATGACGGCACTGATTACTGCACCGCGATGGATGATCTTGCGGACGCCCAAGCGGTGAGTGACAAACTCAATATCAAGCTGCACACCGCTAATTTTGCGGCGGAATACTGGGATAATGTCTTCGAGCACTTTCTTGAGGAGTATAAGGCCGGTCGCACCCCTAACCCAGATATCCTCTGCAATCGGGAAATTAAATTTAAAGCCTTTCTCGAATACGCCAAAATGCTAGGCGCCGATAAGATCGCCACCGGTCACTATGTCCGCCGAGGCGAGACTAACGGCAAAGCCACCTTGCTAAAAGGGCTCGACAACAACAAAGACCAAAGTTACTTTCTGCATCAGGTCGGCGCTGAAGAGTTGTCACAAACCCTCTTCCCTGTTGGCGAACTGGAAAAACCTGAAGTTCGCCGTCTCGCCGAACAACACGATCTGATTACCCACAACAAGAAAGATAGCACCGGTATCTGTTTTATCGGCGAACGCCGTTTCACCGACTTCTTGAAACAGTATCTGCCAGCCCAACCCGGCAATATAGAAACCCCAGACGGTGATATTATCGGCCAGCACCAAGGGTTGATGTACCACACCATTGGTCAGCGCCAAGGTCTCGGCATCGGTGGCTTAAAAGATTACCCAGAAGAGCCTTGGTTTGTGGCCGAAAAAGATCTCGACCGTAATGTCTTGGTCGCGGTCCAAGGTCAGCAACATGAACTATTATTCAGCCACTGGCTTACCGCCAGCGATATCTTCTGGATCAGTGGTGAGAAACCCACCCTACCGCTCACTTGCCGTGCTAAGGTTAGATACCGTCAGTCCGATCAAGGCTGTACCGTATTCGCCGATGGTGACGGTTATCGCATCGAATTTGAGCAACCCCAACGAGCCGTCACCCCCGGCCAGTCAGTCGTCATCTATTGTGATGAAGTCTGCCTCGGCGGTGGTGTCATCGAAACGACCGGAAAAGCGTAAGTAGAGCGATTCACACATATGTCTAGAGCAGAAGATCAACAAGCTATCGCGCTGGCAGGCCTGTTTCAGGCAGCCAGTTTGGTGGAGCAAATTGCCACCCGCGGTATGGTGCCACAGAACAGTTTCGAAACCTCATTGGCCAGCCTTTTCGTCACCAACCCCGACACGACTGAAGAGATCTATGGCGGCGTACATGACCTGCCGATCAATCTGAGTCAGGGGTTTCGTGGCCTCAATGAACTACTCGACAAAAGCAAAGCCGAGCAGAATAAAGATGTGATTCGTTACGGCCTTAGCATTATTCATCTGGAACGCAAGCTGAATAAACGGCCTGACCTGTTACAGAACATTGGTGAACGGCTCGACAAGATTACCCAGCAAGCCCGTTATTTCGCTGAAGAAGGCACCGATTTAAAAGATAATCCCGCCGCTTTCACGCATCCTACAGTGGTCGCTAACATTGCCAGCCTCTATCAGGATACGCTGAGCACCTTCAGCTTTCGCATTCAGGTAACGGGCGAACCCCGCCATCTACAAAATGCCGAAAATGCCGCCAAAATTCGTGCTCTGTTACTGGCTGGCGTTCGGGCTGCGATGCTGTGGCGCCAAGTCGGTGGGAAGCGCTGGCATCTGTTATTTTTCAAATCTCGACTACGACCATCCGTTAAGCTGATCACCGGTCGCAACTAGTCTTAATTCAGCAGCGACAAATAAATAGCCGCCAGATTTTCCCTGCGGCCCTATTTTAGCTATAATCCGCCCTCAAAATTTAACCCAGTCAGGTATTTACTCGATATGGATCTTACGTCTCTTTCTGCGATCTCCCCTATTGATGGTCGTTACGGTAGCAAAACCGCTGATCTACGCCCTATCTTCAGCGAGTTTGGTCTGATTCGCGCCCGTGTAACGGTCGAAGTTCGTTGGTTGCAGAAACTTGCCGAACACCCGCAAATTACAGAAGTGCCACCACTCAGCGCGGCCGCTAACGCTGTGCTTGACGCGCTGGTTGATAACTTTAGCGAAGCACAGGCTAACCGCGTAAAAGAGATTGAGCGCACCACCAACCACGATGTGAAAGCGGTTGAATACCTGATTAAAGAGTCGATTGCAGACAACGCTGAACTCGCCGCCGTCAGTGAGTTTGTTCACTTTGCCTGCACCTCTGAAGATATTAACAACCTGTCCCACGGTTTAATGCTGAAACAGGGGCAAGACTTGATGCTGCCGATCATGCAGCAAATCACCGATGAGATCGCGCAACTGGGCCGTACTTATGCCACCCAGCCGATGCTATCTCGCACCCATGGCCAGACTGCTTCACCAACCACCGTTGGTAAAGAGATGGCAAATACCGCTTACCGTTTACAACGCCAAATCAATCAACTGAAAAAGGTTGAGCTGCTAGGCAAGATCAATGGTGCTGTCGGTAACTATAACGCCCACCTGTCTGCTTATGCCGATGTTGATTGGGCTAAGAACGCACAAGAGTTTGTCGAAAGCCTAGGGTTGACCTTTAACCCTTATACGACACAGATTGAGCCACACGACTATATTGCTGAACTGTTTGATGCCGTATGCCGCTTTAACACCATCATCATCGATTTCGATCGTGATATCTGGGGTTATATCTCTCTGGGTTACTTCAAGCAAAAAACCATTGCGGGCGAAGTGGGCTCTTCCACTATGCCGCATAAAGTTAACCCGATTGACTTCGAAAACTCTGAAGGCAACCTCGGCATCGCCAACGCCGTGATGCAACATTTGGCGGCTAAACTACCGGTTTCCCGCTGGCAGCGTGACCTTACCGATTCAACCGTCCTGCGTAACATGGGTGTCGGTTTCGGTTACAGCCTTATCGCTTACCAGTCCAGCCTAAAAGGGATCAGCAAACTAGAGCTGAACCCAACTTGCCTGGATGCCGATTTGGAAAACAGCTGGGAAGTCCTCGCTGAACCTATTCAAACCGTGATGCGTCGTTATGCCATCGAAGAGCCTTATGAAAAACTCAAGGCACTGACCCGTGGTCAGGATATGAATAAAGCCACCATCATGGCCTTTGTTGATACCCTTGATATGCCACAGGCCGCGAAAGATGAGTTAAAGCAATTGACCCCACATAGCTACATCGGCAATGCGGTTGATCAAGCTAAAGCGATCTAAACGCTGCTGGATGACGACTAAAAAGCAGAGCTAGCGCTCTGCTTTTTTATTGCTTTGTCGTAATCCAATCTTATTTATTACTTTAATTAAAGCGCTCAACTGGTTGATTTATGGAAAAAATAACAGCTAAAGATGGAACTGATATTCATTACCTCCGGTTGGGCAAAGGCAGCCCGGTTATGTTTTTACATGGCTGGAGCGCTAGCGCAAAAGATTGGCTTCCCTTCGCCGCCGAACTGGCCGACGAGCACGAAGTGATCTGCTGGGATGCCCGCGGGCATGGTGATCATCAACTGCCGGCAGGCTCTCCTTCTGATGTGCAAACCATGGCAGCCGATCTACAACAACTCATCGAACACCACGATCTTAATAACCTAATGTTGATCGGGCATTCCATGGGTGCCCTCACGCTATGGCAATATATTCGTGACTTTGGTTGCGATCGTTTAGCTGGCGTTGGGATTATCGATCAATCACCTAAACTGGTGACCGATGAGCAGTGGCAAAACGGTATTTATGGCAATTTTGACCATCAGGCAAACCAAGCGCTCATTAAACTACTGCGCCAAGATTTCGCCGAAGGCCTGCTGCAACTGGTCGCCCACGGTTACAACCGCAAATCCTATGACAACTACACACGCAACTCCCGTGGTTTTCAGCAGATGCGCGAACACCTTCAAAGCTTAGATGCCGAACCCTTAGTGCAGTGCTGGGAAAGCCTGACCGCCGCCGACTACCGCGACGTATTGCCACAGATCAGTGTTCCCGCCCTGTTAATCTATGGCGATGAAAGTCAGTTCTATGCGAAAGCCGTCGCCGAATACGTTAGGGATAATATCCCTCAGTCGGAACTGCATATTTATGAAAACGCCGACCACTCGCCACAACTGTGGCATCGTGAACGGTTTGTCTGGGATATTAAACAGTTTCTCCGTAAGCTGAACCACGGTCGAAAATAATCCAGAGAGACAACAACTCTGACCTGAAACAATAACTGTCAGCGGGTAACGCATTAAGATTAGGCGCCTGACACGAATAACGAAGATTTTATGCTGAACAACATACGCATCGTACTGATTAACACCTTTCACCCTGGCAACATTGGTGCCGCCGCGAGGGCAATGAAAAATATGGGCTTAAGCCAGCTCTATTTGGTGGAGCCCCGCATCTATCCCGACGAGGAAGCCGATGCCCGCGCCGCCGGTGCAAAAGATCTCCTCGATAGCGCTGTCGTTGTTGATACCCTCGATGAAGCGATCAGCGATTGCCAGCTGGTGATCGGTACCAGCGCCCGCAACCGCACCTTCGACCTACCTATTTTCGATGCCCATGACTGCGCTCGTAAGGTTGTTGGTGAAGCACAACAGGGAAAAGTGGCCATCATTTTTGGTCGCGAGACCATGGGGCTGCATAATTCAGAGCTGCAGAAATGTAATTACCATGTCTACATTCCCGCCAACCCTGATTATCCGGTGTTGAACGTCTCCGCCGCGATTCAGTTGGTGTGTTATGAGATCTGGCAGGCCCATCTGAAGAATGATTTTATCCCGCAAGAAGAGCCCTATCCTCTCACCCAGGATATGGAACGCTTTTATGAGCACCTTGAAAGCGCGCTGCATAAAACCCGCTTTATCATCCCTCAACATCAGGGGAAGGTACTGGATAAATTACGCCGTTACTTTAATCGTTCTCGGCCAGAACGAACTGAACTCAACATGTTACGCGGTATTCTCGCCTCCATTGACGAGACCGTGGATAAACTATCGGCCACACCGACTGAAAAGCAACAGGATAAAGGATCTGACCAATGAGTGATTCACCTTTCGGCGATATTTCCATCGAAGAGTTTCTGCGTGATTATTGGCAGAAAAAGCCGTTACTGGTTCGCAATGCTTTTCCTGATATTGAAGTACCGGTGGGGGCAGACGAACTCGCGGGCTTATCCCTAGAAGACGATGTTGAATCTCGCTTAGTGATTCAGAGCCCCGATAATAATCATTGGGAGATCAAACATGGCCCCTTTGATGACGCCACCTTCGCTGAGCTACCTGAAAGCCACTGGACACTGCTGGTTCAAGCGGTCGATCACTGGGTGCCCGAGGCAAGCGAGATAGTCGAACAGTTCCGTTTTATTCCCAACTGGCGTTATGACGACCTGATGGTCAGTTTTGCCAGCCAAGGTGGCGGTGTTGGCCCCCATTACGATAACTATGATGTGTTCCTAATTCAGACCCAAGGCCAACGCCGCTGGGAAGTCGGTGGCTTTTTTGATCAGAACTCACCCCGCCGGCCCAATACACCGGTAATGATCATGACCGACTGGGACCCAGAATTTAACTGGGTGCTGGAACCCGGCGATATGCTCTACATTCCACCTCAGGTTGGCCATAACGGTATCGGTGAATCCGATGACTGCATGACCTACTCGGTCGGTTTTAGAGCGCCATCCCATGCAGAGGTCATGCGTAACTTCACCGACTTTATCGGTGAAACTCTAACGTCGGAATCACGCTATACCGATCCCGACCTAAGCTTGCAAGACAATCCTGGTGAGATCCGCCCCGAAGCTCTTGAAAAAATCCGCGCAATCTTTACCGATTATCTGCAGGATGATGCCCGTCTTGGTGAATGGTTAGGTAAGTTTGTCACCGACCCTAAATACCCTGAGCTGGATCAGAGCCCAGAACAGCCTGCGACCATCGAGGAGATCAGAGCAGCGCTACAGACAGGCGATCTGTGCTTTATCCGCAACGAAGGCAGCCGGTTCTCCTACAGCGTCACTGGTGAAGATCAGGTGCAGCTCTATGCCGATGGTAACTGCTTTAAAGTCTCTGGTAGCAGCTGCACCCTAGCCACTAGCCTTTGCCAAACACCGACCATCGTCATCAGCCAAGGTGAATGGAGCGACCAACAACTACAATTGCTGGCCGACCTTTATAATCAGGGATCCTTGTATACAGAATAATCCAGCAAAGACTCTGTTATCTCTCTGATACAAAAAAGACCTCAACGCAGGTCTTTTTTTTGCATTAGTCAGCAGCAAAAATGTGATTTTTCTGTGCTAGATCAATGATTTCGATGTTTCAACCCAGTTTGTAGTGAATAGATAAATATATCTTTTTGTTATATAAACCATACCTATTTATAACCATCTCTGTCTGTAAAAACACTCATCATCCCGCTATACAGAAGTCGCTAGACTTTAGGCTATAACGACTCAATCCCTTGCTATCCCTAGCGCTGCTGCATTGCAACAAGCCTACGGCCATGTAGTTTAACTACAGCATTTAAGCGATTGATAATGTAGTAAAGCTACACCTTTGCTGCTGTGCACAAAAAGCCTTTGACCCTCCTCGATAAAGACCGCATCATAAGTTCTCCATGAGGTGTCAGACACTTCGACCATTGCTGACGCATCAAGATGTAAACCGCTTCTCTCCAGAGAACATATATACAACACCTGGATAGAGAGCTACCAACAGAAGGATTCACCATGTCTAGCCTGAATAAAGATATCGAAACAGTAGCGGCCCTTAAAGAGACCTACGGCTCTGCCTGGAACGCTATCAACCCTGAATACGCTGCCCGTATGCGTGCCCAGAATAAATTCAAAACCGGACTGGATATCGCCAAGTACACTGCCGCTATCATGCGTAAAGACATGGAGCGTTACGATAATGACACTTCCCAGTACACTCAGTCTTTAGGTTGCTGGCACGGTTTTATCGGCCAGCAGAAGATGATCTCTATCAAGAAACATTTTAACAGCACTGATCGTCGCTACCTTTACCTGTCTGGTTGGATGGTTGCTGCACTGCGCTCTGAGTTCGGCCCTCTGCCCGATCAATCTATGCACGAGAAAACCTCGGTTGCATCACTGATCGAAGAGCTATACACCTTCCTACGTCAAGCCGATGCCCGTGAACTCGGTGGCCTGTTCCGTGAAGTCGATGCTGCACGTAAAGCCGGCGATAGCGCTGCTGAAGCCGCTGCTCAAGAACAGATTGATAACCATATTACTCACGTTGTGCCTATCATCGCGGATATCGATGCCGGTTTCGGTAACGCTGAAGCGACTTACCTTATGGCTAAACAGATGATCGAAGCAGGTGCCTGCTGTATCCAGATCGAAAACCAAGTATCAGATGAGAAACAGTGTGGTCACCAGGACGGCAAAGTAACCGTTCCTCATGAAGACTTCCTCGCGAAGATCCGCGCTGTACGTTACGCCTTCCTTGAGCTGGGCGTGGATGACGGTGTGATCGTTGCCCGTACCGACTCTTTGGGTGCTGGCCTGACCAAGCAGATCGCTGTGACTAACAAGCCGGGCGATCTGGGTGATCAATACAACAGCTTCTTGGACTGTGAAGAGATCTCCCCTGCCGACATGAACAATGGCGATGTGATTCTGAACCGTGACGGCAAGTTGCTGCGTCCTAAGCGTCTACCTTCTAACCTGTTCCAGTTCCGTGCGGGTACCGGTGAAGATCGTTGCGTACTGGACTGCATCACCTCGCTGCAAAACGGTGCTGACCTATTGTGGATCGAAACTGAGAAACCACACGTTGGCCAGATCGGCAACATGGTTAACCGTATCCGTGAAGCTTGCCCTAACGCAAAACTGGTTTACAACAACAGCCCATCTTTCAACTGGACTCTGAACTTCCGTCAGCAGGTATTCGATGCCATGGCTGAAGAAGGCAAGGATGTATCCGCTTACAACCGTGATGATCTGATGTCGGTTGATTATGATGAGACTGAACTGGCGGCGATTGCCGATGAGAAAATCCGCACCTTCCAAGCCGATGCAGCCCGTGAAGCCGGTATCTTCCATCACCTGATCACTCTGCCGACTTACCACACCGCTGCCCTGTCAACTGACAATCTGGCGAAAGAGTACTTCGGTGACCAAGGTATGCTGGGTTACGTGGCTGGCGTACAGCGCAAAGAGATCCGTCAAGGTATCGCTTGTGTTAAACACCAGAACATGGCCGGTTCCGATATGGGCGATGATCACAAAGAATACTTCGCTGGCGAAGCCGCTCTGAAAGCGGGCGGTGAAGATAACACCATGAACCAGTTCTAATCACTGAATCGGTTTCAAGATAAAGGGCGCTTCGGCGCCCTTTTTGCTGTTCTCGGTTTCCACTGCGCGCAAATATTATTTGGCTGACGCTAGTCCCTCAGGTTATGATCTCTCCAATAAGGGGTTTCCCCTAGTTAGTCATACATCTAAAACGCCCTCTACCAATAACCACGTTAACGCGGGATAACAAAAGAGCCGTCTATGCCACGTCAAACGTCACGCCCTTTGTTGGGCCACCTTCATTACGCTTGGATTATCGTCTTCTCGGGCATTCTAACCCTGTTCTGCTGCATGGGCCTCGGACGCTTCGCCTTGGGTATGCTGTTACCCTCAATGGGCGACAGTCTCGATCTGAGTTATTCCCAAATGGGCTTTATCAGTACCGGTAATTTTATTGGCTACCTGCTAGCGGTATTTCTCTGCGGCAAAATGATTACCCGCTTCGGTGAACGTTACACCATCGTCTCGGGCTTAGTGCTTATCGCGGTCAGTATGTTAACCGTCAGCCAAAGCACCACCTTATCCTTAATTATCCTGATGTACTTTATCACCGGCATCGGCAGTGCCGCCGCCAACATTACCGCCATGACACTGATCGCCCACTGGTTTTCGCAAAAATATCGGGGGCGCGCGGCGGGTTATATGATTATCGGCAACGGCCTAGGCATAGTGATTAGCGGTATCTTGATCCCCTGGTTAAACAGCCACTGGAGTGATACCGGCTGGCGCATTGGTTGGGCAGCCTTTGGCATCACCATCGCGGTGATTGCCGCGATCGTTGCCCTGCTTATCCGCAACAGCCCGAATGATCTCGGCTGCCAACCCTTTGGTGAAAATTCTGACAAACAGAGGACGCCCGAGGCTCACATCAGCGACCGCAAACGCTCTAAGCTCATCGCCCATATCGGCGCGATCTACTTTGTCTTTGGTTTTACCTATGTGATTTACACCACCTTTATTGTCACCACTCTCGTTGAGCAATACGCATTCAGCGAAGCTAAGGCGGGGATATTATGGATGGCAATCGGTATTATGAGCGTGATGTCCGGCGTACTATTTGGCTGGGTATCCGATCATTTTGGCCGGAAAAAAGGCCTTATCACGGTGTATAGCATTCAAACCACCTCTTATCTTTTGGTGGCCTTTAACCTAGGGGACGCGGCGCTCTTTATCTCGATGATGCTGTTCGGCTTAACCGCCTTCAGCATCCCAGCCATTATCGCGGCGATGATTAGCGATATGCTACCGCCGTCAGAAGCTGGAAAAGTATTCGGTTATGTGACTTTTTTCTTTGGTGTCGGCCAGATCGGCGGCCCTTCAATAGCGGGATACCTTGCCGAACAAAGCGGCAACTTCACCTCTAGCTATCTGTTAGCGGGTTTATCGACCGCGGTAGGCATCATGCTAACCATGGCGTTAAAAAACACCCAACACCCTGAGCCGCCTCATTCTGAGAATACGCCATCATCCATGACAGCAGCGAGCTAACGACTAGGTTTGTGCCACTTCAGCTACCTGATTACGTAACCACTGATGGGCAACGTTATGTTGCAACAGTGGACTCCAAGCCATTTTCAACTCAAAACCGGGAATATGAAATGGGGGCTTTTTGATCATCAAGCGCGGGTTATCCGACTGTACCGTGGCCGCTCGAGTCGGGACGGTGACGATCAACCCTTTCTGTTGCGCCATTAACACCGCTGACTGATAGTGACGGGTAAAGACCGTAATTTGCCGCGTATGCCCCGCTTGCTCTAACGCCTCATCGACCCAGCCTAAACGTTTGATATCTTTCGGCGTAATGCCCATACCCGCCCCCATACCGGTTTTACTCACCCACACATGCTTCGCCTGAAGGTAGGTTTCAAGGCAAAAATTATGGGAGATGGGATTATCCACCGCAAACAAGCAGGAGAAGCTATCGGTCCAGAGGGTTTTTTGGTGGAACGCCTGCGGCATCGTATCGAAACGGTTAATGACCAAATCAACCAACCCCTGTTCCACCTCGGTAAAGCTCATATCGCTGGGGGTCATAATATCCAGCACAATATTAGGGGCCAGCTTGCTGAGCCGCGCTAAGAGCCGTGGCACCAGGGTCGACTCACCATAATCACTGGTCATAATGCGGAACACGCGATCACTGGAACGCGCATCAAAGGCGCTGCTTGGCTCGATCACCTGCCCCACTGAAGATAGGATTTGACGCAACAAGGGCTGTAATGCCTGCGCCCGCTCGGTAGGCGCCATTCCCTCACTGGTCCTCACCAGCAGAGGATCGTTAAAAGTATCCCGTAAGCGGCGTAAACCGTTACTCATCGCCGGCTGGGTAATACCTAACAAGCTCGCCGAGCGCGTCACATTTCGCTCTCGTAGCAAGACATCGAGATACACTAAAAGATTAAGATCTATCTTATCAAGGTTCATTACTAACTCGCCTTATCCTACTTGATCGATCGCTTGATAATGCGATCGACTCCTACATTTATCTTGTGAATATTCCCTATAATAACCATTTATTTCCTTTATGTTAATCACCCACATAGAATAGCGTCCATACCAAATAACAGAGCAGCCATATAGCTGCCAACAAGAGAGAAGGAAACACCATGTCTACTCTGAATAAAGATATCGAAACAGTAGCAGCACTTAAAGAGACCTACGGCTCTGCTTGGAACGCTATCAACCCTGAATACGCTGCCCGTATGCGTGCCCAGAATAAATTCAAAACCGGACTGGATATCGCCAAGTACACTGCCGCTATCATGCGTAAAGACATGGAGCGTTACGATAATGACACTTCCCAGTACACTCAGTCTTTAGGTTGCTGGCACGGTTTTATCGGCCAGCAGAAGATGATCTCTATCAAGAAACATTTTAACAGCACTGACCGTCGCTACCTTTACCTCTCTGGCTGGATGGTTGCTGCACTGCGCTCTGAGTTCGGTCCTCTGCCGGATCAGTCTATGCACGAGAAAACCTCTGTTGCCTCACTGATCGAAGAGCTATACACCTTCCTACGTCAAGCCGATGCCCGTGAACTCGGCGGCCTGTTCCGTGAAGTCGATGCTGCACGTAAAGCCGGCGACAGCGCTGCTGAAGCCGCTGCTCAAGAGCAGATTGATAACCATATTACTCACGTTGTGCCTATCATCGCGGATATCGATGCCGGTTTCGGTAACGCTGAAGCGACTTACCTGATGGCTAAACAGATGATCGAAGCGGGTGCCTGCTGTATCCAGATCGAAAACCAAGTATCAGATGAGAAACAGTGTGGTCACCAGGACGGTAAAGTAACCGTTCCTCATGAAGACTTCCTCGCGAAAATCCGCGCTGTACGTTACGCCTTCCTTGAGCTGGGTGTGGATGACGGTGTGATCGTTGCCCGTACCGACTCTTTGGGTGCAGGCCTGACCAAGCAGATTGCCGTGACTAACAAGCCGGGCGATCTGGGTGATCAATACAACAGCTTCTTGGATTGTGAAGAGATCTCCCCTGCCGATATGAACAATGGCGATGTAATTCTGAACCGTGACGGCAAGTTGCTGCGTCCTAAGCGTCTGCCTTCTAACCTGTTCCAGTTCCGTGCGGGTACCGGTGAAGATCGTTGCGTACTGGACTGCATCACCTCGTTGCAAAACGGTGCTGACCTATTGTGGATCGAAACTGAGAAACCACACGTTGGCCAGATCGGCAACATGGTTAACCGTATCCGTGAAGCTTGCCCTAACGCGAAACTGGTTTACAACAACAGTCCATCTTTCAACTGGACACTGAACTTCCGTCAGCAGGTATTCGATGCCATGGCTGAAGAAGGCAAAGATGTGTCTGCTTACAACCGTGATGATCTGATGTCGGTTGATTATGATGAGACTGAACTGGCGGCGATTGCCGATGAGAAAATCCGTACCTTCCAGGCCGATGCGGCCCGTGAAGCCGGTATCTTCCATCACCTGATCACTCTGCCGACTTACCATACCGCTGCCCTGTCAACTGACAACCTGGCGAAAGAGTACTTCGGTGACCAAGGTATGCTGGGTTACGTGGCTGGCGTACAGCGCAAAGAGATCCGTCAAGGTATCGCTTGTGTTAAACACCAGAACATGGCCGGTTCCGATATGGGCGATGATCACAAAGAATACTTCGCTGGCGAAGCCGCTCTGAAAGCGGGCGGTGAAGATAACACCATGAACCAGTTCTAATTACTGAACCGGTTTCAAGATAAGGGCGCTGCGGCGCCCTTTTTTGTGCCTTATTTTTTGCGCGCTACTTTTTCATGCTGAGCTTTCGCTCACCTGTTTCTATTTGCTCATGTATTAGCGCTCAACGTTACCCATATCGGTGACCGGTATGAACATTCGTCAAAAAAAGGCGATGATTTAAACAACAGATTCTATTTTTTATTGTGCTACATCAGCTTAATGACAATTATTTAACAAACACAAAACACCTTGATCCATATAATCCATATTTATCAGCTAGTTACCTTTTAAAGTCTACTTTGACCTCTGTTTAAAAAGATGTGAAAATCGATTTTTCAGTCCAACTATCAACTAGTTTTAATACTAAAAGTCTAACGACTTAAGCCGTGTTTCGACTATGTTTATCCTCACAGGAGAGTAAGGTCTTATGTTCGTTAGAGCTCGGGTACTGGCTGAATCACGCCAGGAAGTTATCAGGCATGAATTGGATAATGAACAGCTTCGACAGCAATTAAGTGCGGCACATGAACGCATTGCGGCACTCGAAGCCAAGTTAGGCCAAACCACCCGCGAAAAAGATAGCGATCTCGATGTGATGCGAGGCGCTATTCAGGGGTTTTCAAAACTCAGCTGTATTCGCGAGCGGATCGCCTCTATGGCTAATCATCTCCTATCGGAACGAGACAAAATTTTAGACTCCGCAACGATCTACGATCAGTCCTCCTCCAATATGCAGAAGCTGGTAGCCGGCCTTAGCGATGTTAATGGCGAGGTCAGCATCATTCATCATCAGGTTTCAACACTTCGCAGTGTCGCCGAAGAGATCAGCCAATTTGTCGGCAGTATCAAAAATATTTCGGAACAAACAAACCTACTCGCGTTGAATGCTGCGATTGAAGCCGCCAGAGCCGGCGAACAGGGGCGCGGTTTTGCGGTCGTGGCGGACGAGGTTCGCGCACTGGCTAAACGCGCCAATGAAGCCAGTGGTGAGATTGAAAAGTTGGTTTCCCAGATCGATCACAGCACGGATGAAACCCGTGGCAGCATCTCGGGAACCTTGGAAAGCTGTAGTTCAATGCTCAAAAACGCCACAGAAACCAATGACTCCTTAGAACGCTTGATCAATCACTCTATTTCAATGCACGAAACCATCACCGATGAAGCGATGGCCAGCTTTCTCGAGACCGTTAAAATGGATCATATGGCTTGGAAACAGACTGTTTACCGCCATTGGCTGGATAAAGAACCGGAACATGGCGAAATATCTGATCACACCCAATGCCGTCTCGGTCAGTGGTATTACGAAGGGGACGGCGCACAAACTTACCAATCGATGCCAAGCTTTGCTTCGCTCGATAAGCCCCATGCCGATGTCCACCAAGGCGGACTGTTAGCACTGGAACGTCTGTTAAAAGATGACCTTGAAGGGTCGCTCAAAGGGATATTGTTAATGGAAAGCGCCAGCGATGAAACCTTTGCTGTATTAGATAGGCTCGGTCGAGAGATGGGCAACTAGCCCTTCAAGCAGCCCTTTAAAATGCCCCTTTAAGGGAACTACGAGCAACAAGCCGATGACGCTTGGCTTGTTGCTCCCGCTTTGAGCCTTTGCTCAGACAGCCTCTACTGCCGTTTGTCCATCATGTTTAAACTGTAACTGTGCTAACCGCGCGTACAGGTCAGAACTTTGCAATAACGATTCATGGGTACCTGTGTCCACCACGCGCCCCTGCTCCATCACCACAATTTGATCCGCATGCAAAATAGTTGAAAGGCGGTGAGCAATAATGACGGTCGTGCGCCCCTGCATCAACGTATCAAGGGCAAGCTGTACCTTATGCTCACTTTCGGTATCCAACGCGCTAGTCGCCTCATCCAGCAAGAGAATTCGGCGATCATTCAGTATCGCTCGGGCAATCGCGACCCTCTGCTTTTGCCCGCCCGACAGACGCACACCCTGCTCACCTAAATCACTATGGTAGCCCTGCGGCAAACGTTCAATAAACTCGTGGGCATAGGCCGCTTTTGCCGCGGCGATCACTTCCTCTTCGGTCGCATCCTCTCGACCATAACGAATATTATCGATCACATTCGCCGTAAATAAAGCCGGCTGCTGCGAGACGAGTGCGATCTGCTGGCGAAGATCCCAAGGATTAAACTCCCGTAAATCCTGTGAAGCAAAGCGAACCTGCCCCTGTTGCGGATCATAGAAGCGCAGCAATAGTTCAAACACCGTTGATTTTCCGGCACCGGATGGCCCCACCAGCGCGGTGATGGCGCCCTCTTTGAATGTTAAGGAGAGATCCTCTAGCGCGGGCTGGTCTGGCCGTGATGGATAGTTAAAATAAACATGAGAGAGAGACAGCTCAGCGGGTAATGTGGCGGCCACCGGTGCATCTTGTTGATCCAGAGCCTGATCCTCACGGTGCGAAGCATTGTTGGCCAAAGCACTGTTCATCAAAGCATTCTCTTCAGGCGATTTTATATCGCTTTCAGCATCAAGCAGTTCCATTAAACGCTCTGTCGCACCCACCGCTCGCTGCAATTCACCGTAGACCTCAGACAAGGTGCCAACACCCATCGCGACGATCAGGGCATAAAACACAAAGGCACCTAACTCACCGGCAGACATCGTACCGTTGATAACATCATAGCCGCCCACCCAGAGCATCCCTGATAGCGCACCAAACACCAGCAGAATCACCATAGCCATCAACATCGCCCGCTGACGGATACGGTGCTGCGCCACGCGGAAGGCGCTATCGACTTCAACACCAAACGCCCGACTCTCATGGGCTTCTTGAGTATAACTCTGAACGGTTTTAATCTGCTGAATCGCTTCCCCCGCGTAGCTGCCTACATCGGCAATGCTATCCTGACTTTGACGGGCGAGCTTGCGCACCTTACGACCAAAAATAAGAATCGGTAACAGTATCAGCGGGACGCCCGCCACTATGATCAGTGACAGTTTAATATTGGTGACAAATAGCATAATCAATGCGCCAGAGGTCGTCACCGCACTGCGCAAAGCCATCGAAAAAGAGCTGCCGATAATCGACTGCAGCAAAGTAGTATCGGTCGTCAACCGCGACATGATCTCACCGCTACGGTTGGTCTCGAAAAAGCTCGGATGCAGCCTAATGACATTATCAAACACCGCTCGACGGATATCCGCCGTCACTCGCTCACCCAGCCATGACACCAGATAAAAACGGATAAAGGTACCGCAGGCCATCAAGACGGCCATCGCCACCAGCAATAAAATAGACTGATTCAACTGCGAGACAGAACCGGCAACAAACCCGTTATCAATCACTAAACGAACGCCCTGTCCAATCGCCAGGGTGATCGATGCTGTGAACAGCAGTGCGACCATGGCACCAACCCAATAGCGACGATAAGGCAGCATGAACCGCAATAATTGCGTCAGGGTAGAGAATTTACTCATCAATGAAAATCCGTGTCATCAAGCATGAAGTATGTCGGTACTCAACTCAACGTTAAGACAACTTATGCTTTAACAAGGTCCACAGCTGTGGCAAAGCCTGCTTGAGCCAATAGAGTTGATAGCGAAACGTCAGCTGGCACCAGCCGGTGCTCGCATATTTACGCGCACTGGTGGTGAGTACCGAACCGATATTCACCAATTTTACACCCCCATGATGGGCGCGCCAGACAAATAGATGATCTTCGCCATAAGGGGCATCCATAGGATAACCACCGAGGCGGTTAAATTGCTCCACGGAAAGACAGAAGCCTTGATCCCCAAAGGGTAAACCCAGACAGCGAGAGCGAAGGTTAGCACCGAGACTGTTAAGCCATATTGGGCCACGACCATCCGCGAGAAACCGTAGATTAAAATAGTGTAATGCGTCGGGTGCACGCTTTAGGCTTTGGTTGAGCAATTGCCACTGCGTATTTGAAAAGCGGCTATCTAGGTGCACAAACCAAATGAAACCGGATGTCACCTGTTGCGCGCCGGCATTCATCTGCGCTGCCCGCCCCGCTTCAACCGTTAGCGTGATAATCCGCTCGTCCTGAGGCAGCTGAGTGATCAACGGCGCTGAAGCAGGACAGAACACAAAGATGATTTTCTGTGCTGCCGATAGATAACCCAACTGCCGGAGCATCGGCTGCAAACTGGTTTCAGCCGGCCCGACCGGAATAACGGCCGTGATAGGGGATGAACTCATCGGATTCTCTTAGCCAACGGACGATGCTTAATTACAATAAACTTAATCGAGATTCGCTTAATTAACCCTCGGTTAATCAAGGCCCTACTCATTAAGTTTCGCTGCATGAAGAGCCATACTTAAAGCAACTAAAACAACGGTGGTGCTTCATACTCACCTGCTGCTCTAACGCCTGCCTTAAATCATTGCCCATATCATATTCAGGATCATCATCCACCAGCGTACAGGCGTAAATGCGCATCCGACCACGCTGCTTAACGATCATTTTGCTAAACGAGCACATAAAGTTGTTGCGGGTTTCTTCTGTATGAAACTGGGTCATACAGTTGGTGGTGATATCCGGCCCGTGGCCATGACTGCCCGGCGGCAGAAAATCAGGAAAGGCAACGAACTTGGTATCCGCAGGAATGCCATAGTTTTCTAGGATCGCCCGATACTGCTGTTCAACCGCAACCGTATCTTCACCATCAGCCATGTGGCGTGCCAGAGACACATTAAAGCCCATATCGTAGAGCGCTTTCATCCCCTTCATTGCGAGGTCAAACATCCCCTCGCCTCGGCCAGCATCATGCTCAGCCTCGATATGAGAGTCGATACTGATACGAAAGCTCACCGGAAAGCGGCTATTTAACAAGGGTACTAACTGATGCAAACGTTTTTGTAACGCATCGGTACCGTTGGTTAATACTAAACAGGGCACGTGTTCGGATGCTTGTTGCAGAATTTTAACCAGATCTTTTGCTAGGAAAGGCTCGCCCCCTGTAAAAGAAAACTGTTCGACACCCAGCTCGACCGCCTGATCAATGTAGGGGGCCACATCCGCTAGCTTGACTAATTCAAGGCGCGTATCGCCTGGGCTAGAACCCTCAAAGCAAAAATCACAACTGAGATTACACGCCGTACCGGTATGAAACCAGAGTTCTTTCAACAGGTGCGGACGAATATAACCTCGCTCTGCACCGTCAGCCGTTGTATACCATTCTCGGCTTCGAATCAGTTCCATATCAACCCCTTACAGTTCAATCTAATAGCACATTAATTAATGATAATAGCTGCACTCTAGCGGGGCGAGCATCATAGAGTAATGAATCCCGTAACCGTGCTAGGTCAGCTTCAGTATCAACATCGTAGCCAATGGAACTGAAAGCAACCTGAAAACCCGCGTCATCACAGACAGCGGACAACTGCGCACCTAATTCCGGTGTACTCCAAGGCAAGCTATCCAACGCTGGCCAAGGTACACGTCCCCCCATCGCAGTAACACCGCCATCATCCGCGGGGGTCAGCACAATACCATGCTGCTGCAACAGTTGGTCTAGCTCGGCATAGCGCTGCACCGTGTGCTCTGGGGCATCGGTGCCGATAAACAGTAACCGCGACGCACCCTGCTGACGCAATATCTGATCGACGTAATTGAGCTTAGCTCCGAGGTTTCCATCACATTGGGGTACCACTTTAAAATCCCGTAACAGTAGATCTTCTGCCCACTGACGATCCTCTTCACAGCTAGGAGAAAGCACCACCGGACCTGGCCAGCTTCGAGAGTCTTCTAAGGCGCAATTCAATAACGCGCAAGCCACCTGATAGGCGGCATCTTTACCAAGCGTTGCCGCGATCCGCTGCTTGCCCTGACCATGTAGCGGCCGCTTACAGAAGATAACCAGTGTTGTCTGTTGATTCATTGACTCTACCCTATAACCTTTACACATAAAAAAGGCAGCCCAAAGCTGCCTTAGCACGTCATTTCTAGCTTAGCCCTCGCGGAACCAAGTCGTTCCTTCACGGCTATCTTTAAGAATGATGCCCTGAGCGATCAGGTCTTCACGAATTTGATCAGCCGCGGCGAAATCTTTGGCTTTTTTAGCATCGGCCCGCTGTTGAATGAGCTGCTCTATCTGCTCAGGAGTAATCTCACCCGCTTTCGTCTCACCCTGTAAAAAGGCTTCAGGGGATTGCTGTAACAAACCGATAATGCCCGCCAGTCGTTTTAACTGTGCCGCCAAGGCCGGTGCTTTGTCATCCCCTGCTCGACTCGCTGAATTCAGCTCATTGACCAGTTCAAACAATACCGCCAAAGCCTTAGGCGTATTAAAATCATCATCCATTGCGTCATAGAAACGGGCATCGTAATCGTTATCCAAGTCAGCAGCGATAGCATCGACACCGTTCAGTGCTTGATAGAAACGCTCTAACGCACTACGCGCCTCTTTCAAGCTACTCTCGGAGTAATCAATATAACTACGATAGTGTACGGACGAGAGAAAATAACGGACCACCTCAGCATCGTATTTTTGCAATACATCACGAATGGTAAAGAAGTTGCCTAACGACTTAGACATCTTCTCGGCATTCACCCGCACCGCACCGGCATGCATCCAGGTATTAACATACTTAACACCGTTAGCTGCTTCCGACTGAGCGATCTCATTCTCATGATGCGGAAACGGTAGATCAGGGCCACCTCCATGGATATCAAAGGTATTACCGAGGCAGCATTTAGACATGGCTGAACACTCAATATGCCAACCGGGACGTCCTGCGCCCCAAGGTGACTCCCAGCTAACCTCACCGGCTTTCGCCGCTTTCCATAGAACAAAGTCCAGCGGGCTTTCTTTGCTGTTTTGCACCTCAACGCGGGCACCCGAGCGCAACTCATCGATATTCTTATTGGTCAGCTGGCCATAATTGGCAAATTTCTCTACCCGATAATAAACATCACCATTGGCAGCAGCATAGGCATAGCCTTTATTAATCAACACCTGCACCATATCAATAATATCTTGTATATGACCGGTAGCTCGGGGCTCTTGATCGGGTCGAAGTACACTCAGCTTATCTTCATCTTCATGCATCGCCGCGATCATGCGCTCCGTCAGCTGATCAGGGCGTTCACCATTTTCAGCCGCTCGTTTAATAATCTTATCGTCAACATCGGTAATATTTCGGATGTAAGTGACATCCCATCCCCGAGCACGCAAATAGCGGGTAATGACATCAAACGACACCATCACGCGCGCATGCCCAATATGACAGAAATCGTATACGGTGATACCGCACACATACATATTGATCTTACCCTCTTCCAATGGTTTAAAAGGGGCCTTCTCTTTCGTCAGGGTGTTATAGATCTGCAACATGGGGATTCGCTTATGGCTCTGGCTTAGATGAAATTCAGTCAAAATAGATCGGCCATTATAGAGGAAACCGAAGGAGAATTAACAATCCGATTGAAATTACTTTTCAATCGCCGCAAGCCAACCTAAATATCCCTCTCCATCATGAATGACGTGCCGAACAGTTCACTCAACGGATGCGTTAACGTACCTTTAATAAATCATGGTTGATAATCATTATCATTTACAACAAGAAAGGGATATTGTATAACGTTATCTTAATCAATATGGATGCAGGTATTGCTGATGGCCAATTCACTGAAAGCTAAAAGCCTTTGTAAACTTAAAAGCGAACTCATCTCGAAACATCTCGATGAGATAGCCGCCATTACCCGTAATAGTCAGTATGTGTGTAGCAAGTGTGCTCGCTCATCTGAAGGGAAAAAGTGGCTGTGTAAACCTGTTGCCATCTAAGTGCCCCAAAGAGTAGATCCAACGATCTCATACTGTGCCACATCGATACCTCTTGCTACTCATATTTGGTTATCGATACAATTCCCCCTATTCTCAAACCCACTGTGGAGGCAACATGCTAAACAGCTCAATGCTGGAAAAACTCAACAATCAGATTAACCTAGAATTTTACTCATCCAATATGTATTTACAGATGAGTTCTTGGGCTGAAGCAAAGGGCTATGAAGGATGTGCCGCCTTTCTCTCTCAGCATGCTGATGAAGAGATGCAGCATATGAAGCGTTTATTTACCTATGTTAACGAGACCGGCGCAATGGCCCGGATCGGCTCGATCAAGGCACCCATCGAAGAGTTTGACTCGATTAAAGACCTGTTCGAGAAAGTCTATGAACATGAATGCCTGATCACCCGTGAGATCAATGGCCTTGCTCATACGGCTTTTACCAACCAAGACTACTCTACCTTCAATTTTTTACAGTGGTATGTTGCTGAACAACATGAAGAAGAGAAACTCTTTAAAGGCATTCTCGATAAGATCGAGATCATTGGTGACGATGGTAAAGGGTTATTCTTTATCGACAAAGAGATCGGCCAACTCGCCAGCGGCACTAGCACCGATATCATCACCAACGAATAAGACTCACCACTGTCGCTAGTCCACTAGCGCTCAGTAGCAGGAAAACGATAACGCCTCGCAGATCTCTCGCGGGGCTTTTTATTGTCTAGGACATAGCGAGGAATAGCGGCACTAAAAACAGATATATGATACATAATTGACGGCTGTCATTATTTATCTGTAACACTAAGTCTACAATCCCGTGATCAAAATGGAACATAAGCCACTCAAGGCCCCTTCCCTATAACAATTATCTGCTAGACCTAGGAGCGATCCCGGCTTGCATATTAAGGTGACCCCATGACCACGACTGCTGCTATACCTACCGATGATTTTTCCCAATGCCACCTCAGTATCATTCAACATTTTGAGCAACTGCGCCAACTCGGTAAAACCGATATTCCAGACCCAGTACCCTCCAACATCCAAACAACCGCCAAGAACTTAGTCGCTTTTTACCATGAAGTGGTGCTCAACCATCACCATGAAGAGGAACAAGAGCTATTTAACATTGTGATGGATTGCGCCAGTCCCGGTGATGAACTCCATAACGCGTCACTCATGATTAAACGCCTGACCGGCGAACACCGCAGTTTAGAGAAAGAGTGGAAAAGCCTTGAGCCCGATCTGAAAAAACTCGCCAAAGGTCACCCAGCCAAACTCGACAAAAATGCAGCGCTCGGTATGGCGGATCACTACCTACTCCACGCCAAATATGAAGAGTCGTTCTTTTTACCCTTAGCCGCGGAGATCCTCAAAAACACCGATCTCGAATCATTAGGGTTAAGTCTGCACACACGCCACAATATCGATCAAACAGCCTGCTATATCTGATTATTCAACTGGCGCCACACATAAATTAAGCAAAAAAAACGGTCACTCAAGGTGACCGTTTTCAATTAATCATCGCCGTGATTACTTCTTCCAAGTATCCCGAAGACCGATTGTTTTGTTGAACACCGGATGTTCAGGCGAGTGTTCATAGCGATCTGCCACGAAATAACCTTCCCGTTCAAACTGAAATCCCGTTTCCGGTGCCGCATTCAGCAAGTCAGGCTCAACCCAGCAGTTGGTTATCTCACTGAACGAGTCAGGATTGATGTTCGCTAGGAAGTCACCCTCACCTTTATCCGGTGATTCAACATTAAAGAGACGATCATAGATACGCACGGTAGCTTGTTTGCCTTCAGTCGCCGATACCCAATGCATCACACCGCGAGGCTTCATACCTTCCGGTGGGTTTTCACCGACCGTGCCAGGCACAAGTGAAGCATGCACTTCGATGATTTCACCGTCGGCATCTTTAATCACATCTTCCGCTTTGATCACGTAAGCACTACGCAAACGCATATAGTCACCGGGCACTAACACGCGGAATTTTTTGCGTGAGAGGGTTGAGTCTTCATTGAAGTCGCCTCGGTCCATATACAGTTCACGGGTGAACGGTAAGGTGCGAGTCCCCATCTCTTTCTGCGGATGGACCGGCGCGCTCAGCATCTCGACTTCGCCTTCAGGGAAGTTGGTGATGACCAGTTTTAATGGGTTCATCACACACATTGCCCGCGCGGCGTTTTCATTGAGATCTTCACGGATAAAGAACTCGAACTGCGCCATATCGACCGTACCATCGGTTTTAGCGACGGCTAAGCTATCACAGAAATTACGCACCGCTTGTGGTGAGTAACCCCGACGACGCATCCCTTGGATGGTGGGCATACGTGGATCATCCCAACCATTCACATGGCCTTCATCAACCAACTGCTTCAGCTTACGCTTACTAGTTACCGTGTAGTTGATATTCAGGCGACCAAACTCATACTGGCGCGGCTTACTCGGCACCGGCAGGTTCTCGATGAACCATTCATACAGAGGGCGGTGATCGGCAAACTCCATCGTACAGATAGAGTGGGTAACCCCTTCGATAGCATCCTCTTGACCATGCGCAAAGTCATAGCTTGGGTAGATACACCACTTGTCGCCGGTTTGGTGATGGCTGGCCTTACGAATGCGATATAAAATTGGGTCCCGCAGGTTCATATTGGGCGATGTCATATCAATTTTAGCCCGCAAAACCCGGCTGCCTTCATCGAACTCGCCCTGTTTCATGCGTTCTAGCAGGTCGAGGTTTTCGTCGACTGAGCGTTCACGGAAAGGACTGTTCTTACCCGGCTCGGTAGCCCAACCGCGATACTCACTGGCCTCTTCTGGGCTCAGATCACACACATAGGCTTTGCCCTCACGAATAAGGTGCTGCGCCCAAGCATAAAACGTATCGAAATAGTTAGAGGCGTAACGCACCTCACCAGCCCAGTTAAAACCAAGCCAGCGCACATCATCCATAATAGCGTCGACGAATTCCTGATCCTCTTTACCCGGATTGGTATCATCAAAACGCAGATTACACTCACCGTTATATTTCTCGGCGGTACCAAAGTTCAAGCAGATCGATTTAGCATGACCAATATGGAGGTAACCGTTAGGTTCTGGCGGAAAGCGTGTGACTACCTTCTCTAGCCCCTGCTGTTGATCCTGTTCGATAATCTGATGAATGAAATTGGTGGGCTGTATAACCGCATTGCTGGCGTCGTGATTACTCATAGAGGGGTCTTAACTTCCGTCTGAAATCAAATAGAAAGACATTATAGACAGTTGGTTTACAGACAACCATAAGTTAGCTGAAATTAATCAGTTAGTTATCATCTTAATTCTTTAGTATAATCTGGCGAATTGACTTAATACGGCATTTTCAGACGAACTGATTCGCTAGTCACATACTCACGAGATAACATAAAGGGATCGCAAGCATGATCGTACTGCACACTAACTTCGGCGACATCACCATTGAACTAGACTATGAAAAAGCGCCTAAGTCAGCAGAAAACTTCGAAAACTATGTTAAAGATGGTTTTTATGACGGCGTTATTTTCCACCGAGTTATCGATGGCTTTATGATTCAAGGCGGCGGTTTTGAACCTGGCATGGCTAGCAAAGAGACTAAAGGCAACATCGAAAACGAAGCCGATAACGGTCTGCAGAATAAGCGTGGCACCTTAGCGATGGCCCGCACCATGGACCCTCATAGTGCATCTGCCCAGTTCTTCATCAATGTTAGCGACAACACCTTCCTTGATCATACGGCAAAAACCACTGAGGGCTGGGGTTACGCTGTCTTTGCTAAAGTCGTTGATGGTCTCGATGTGGTTGATAAAATCAAAGCCGTCCCTACGACTTTCCGTGGCGGCCATCAAGACGTTCCTGCCGAAGATGTGGTCATCACCTCGGCTGAAGTTGTGGATGCAGACACTGCCAAATAATGCGCATACTGTTTATATCCGATCTTCATCTGTATAGCGGACGCCCGGATCTTACCCGGGCGTTACTCCATTTCTTGGCCACCACCGCAAAAGACTGTGATCAACTGTATATCCTCGGCGACCTCTTTGAAGCCTGGATCGGTGATGATTATATCCCCGACGATTTACAGCCCGTCATTGATGCCTTAAAAACGCTGACGGATAGCGGTTGCCAGATATTCTTTCAGCACGGTAACCGAGACTTTCTGATCGGTGAGCGATTTGCTCAACTGACTGGCGCTCAACTACTGCAAGACGCCGTTGTTATCCCCTTAGCCTCAGGTCCAACCCTGCTGATGCACGGTGATCAACTATGCACCGACGATCATGAATACCAGGCGCTACGACAACAGCTAAGAGATCCTCAATGGCAACAGGCGGTATTAGCCAAACCGGTCGAGGAACGCCTCGCACTGGCGAAACAGTTGCGCATGGCCAGTAAAAGTCATACGGCCAACAAAAGCACCGAGATCATGGATGTTAACTCGCAGGCGGTTGAGCAGGCGATGGCTGACAACGATTGCCAGTTATTGATTCATGGTCATACACACCGTCCTGCGGTGCATCGACTCAGTGACGGTAAACAGCGTATTGTATTGGGTGATTGGGATAAATCTGGCTGGTATTTAGACGCATCAGAACAGGGTGAACAGTTGATTGAATTCAGTATTCAAGCATCGCAGTAAGCTACTGTAGATTCAAAAACTGCTATTGATGTTTCAGTGAAACTCGATTATTAAACCAACCTTTACCCTTTTGACCGCTGCATCAAGTTCACCGCCATTCTCTTGTATAGGGTGCAACTTGCAGAGCTAGCTTAGATTATTTACCGTCGACTTTTAAACCAGTACTCACCGGCAGCGTTAACGATTTGACCCGTGAAGCTGGATAGATTTTAAAAAATAATTCACTTATATAACAGATACTTAAAACATGGACTTTATCTGGATTCTAGTAGCTTATCTCTGCGGCCTATCACTCAAGATGATCGGTATGCCGCCCCTTATCGGTTTTCTGCTCGCCGGTTTTCTGCTGCACTTTCTTGGCGTACAACCGACCGATAGCCTAGACACATTGGCCGACCTCGGCATCACCTTGATGCTCTTCACCATTGGCTTGAAACTGCATATCGGTGATCTGCTACGACGGGAAGTCTGGGTTAGCACCCTTAGCCATATGCTACTGTGGATGATTGTCTTCGCCTCTTTTTCCCTGCTTTTAGGCGCAATGGCGATCCCCTATTTCAGCGATATCGATCTCATCACCGCCGCCCTATTAGGCTTTGCTCTCAGCTTCAGCAGTACCGTGTGTATTGTTAAGCTACTGGAAGAAAATGGTGAAATGAAATCCCGACACGGCCAATTGGCGATCGGTGTGTTGGTCATGCAGGATATTGTCGCGGTACTGTTTTTAGTGGCCGCCACCGGTAAGCTACCCTCATTGTGGGCACTACTACTCTTTGCATTGATTTTTGCTCGCCCCCTACTCTTCAAGCTGCTCGATAAAGCCGGTCACGGCGAGATGCTTCCGCTCACCGGCTTCTTCTTTGCCCTAGGTGGTTATGAGCTATTCCATCTGGTGGGTGTAAAGGGTGACCTTGGCGCACTGGTATTTGGCCTCCTCTTGAGTCAACACCCGAAAGCTTCTGAGCTAACCAAATCACTCCTAAGCTTTAAAGACCTGTTCCTGATTGGCTTTTTCTTATCCATTGGCTTTACCGCCTTGCCTACCTGGTCGATGCTGGCGATCGCGAGCTTAATCGCGTTAATGATCAGCATTAAGTTCGTTCTGTTTTTCGCGCTCTTCACCCGCCTGAAACTCCGCAGCCGTAGTGCCTATCTCGCGTCTTTAGCCCTCAGCAACTTTAGTGAGTTCGGCCTTATCGTGGCGGCACTGAGCGTGCAATCCGGCTGGATGACCCGTGAATGGCTGGTTATTCTGGCACTCGCCGTCTCCTTATCCTTCGTGTTGACCAGCGTGATCTACCCCGCTGCACATCGGCTCTATATCCGCTATAAAGACATTCTTAAACGTTATGAGAGCCCAGAGCGCTTGAAGGCTGACATTGTGCATCAGCCACCCCATGCAGAGGTGTTGGTGATCGGTATGGGACGAGTGGGGAAAAGCGCCTTTAAAGCCTTAAAGAATGTCTTAGATGAGCGCGTCGCCGGACTCGACTCTGATCGCTTTCGCGCCTTGCAACTACAACAAAAGGGCCTGAATGTCTGTTTCGGTGATGGCGAAGATGCTGATTTCTGGGTCAGTTTCGATACATCTAAGATTAAATTGATCTTGCTGGCACTGCCGCTAGTGGAAGATAGCCGGAATGTGAGTGTACAGCTCATCAATGCGGGGTACACCGGACAGATCGCCGCCATTGCCCGCTTCGAAGATGACCGGGAGGCTTTGATCGCCTCGGGTATTGATAAGGTGTTTAACTTCTATAAAGAGGCCGGTTCAGGTTTTGCAGAGGACAGCTTACAGTTGATCTCACAGATTGATTCGTCAGAGAGCAAAACCTCAGCCCCAATAACGCCGGTTAATAGTTAGATTGATCCTCGGCGTATAAGACAACATAACCACCCCAGACGATCCAACAGGCTTTCAGCACTGAAAGCCTGTTGGATTATCCTCTCACAGCTCCTGCCGTTTACACCCCTATCTATACCCCCTATCTATCTCTCCACGATGACTGCTCATCACTCAACGTCGATTGCGGCTACGCAAAGACCGAAACAATGGTTTCAACCAGCGCCAACGACTCGCCAGCATCGCCATAAAGATCAGACTACAACCACCCAACTGCAACGGGCTCATCACCTCAGCGTAGATCATCGCGGCTAATAGCGCCGCCCAAACCGGCTCTAGGGTCATAATCAGGGCCACATGACTAGCCGGCGCCAAGCTCTGCGCATAGGTTTGAATCGCAAAGCGCAGACTGGTGGCAATAAAGGCGCTGGCCAGCAGCCAGCCTATCGCCGTATGACTGATCTCGTCAGGCCAGGACTCAACCAGCGCAGACGCTAGAATGCCCCCTAGGCCAACCACCGACAACTGTATCGCCGTCAGAACTAATGCCGGCACCACCAGCGCCATGCGAGACACCAGCACAAAATGAACCGAAAACAGTAAAGCCGCACACAGAAACCAAAGCTGACCGGCCGCCAAGGAGGTGCCACCCTCCAGCGATAACAACCCAAGGCCGAAGATCGCCACCGGCAGCGACAGCCATGTACTCAGCGGTGACCGCTCACGATAGATAAGCCAAGCCATCAGTGGCACTAACACCACCCCTAGACTGGTGATAAAGGCACCTTCCCCTAGATGATTACCTTGATACAAGCCCATAATCCAACACAGCAAGGCGCCTGTCATTAATAAGCCCAGACGCAGCACCGGCAGTAATCCCTGCTTAAATAATGCCTGACAACCGCGGAAAGCCGGTATCAGCAGTACAAGCCCCGCCAATAAAAAGCGTACGCCGATAAACAGCAACGGCGGCATCTCTTGCAGCGCCTCTTTTGAAAAGATCCAACCCGCCGCCGCAATCATGGTGACGAATAGCAGCAACAGATCAGCCCGCGCTGATGGAGACAACGACATATAAACCTCAGGACACGATATCAATAAAATAGGAAACGGAGTTGTTCGGGGAATCGATAACAGATAACAGAGCACGACAGAGCCTTAACAGGCTTTAGCGCATCGACTTTTCCATCTGCATCAAACTTTCTTGAGCAACAAGACGGCCTAATTCTATCATCTCTTTAGCCCGATGAAAGTCATAAAAACGGCAGGCTTCTTTCGGTATACAGATCAACTGATCTGGCGGATAACCCGCCACTTTATATTTTCCCAATGATGCTTGCATCACTTCAACCGAATTAAATAACACATCAATACGACTGACTGCCTTAGGAGGCGCTCCCTTAGCGAGCCTTTGTTTTATTTTTTCGGGTTTTATTGTTTCAGATTTTATCTGGGCGCCCATATCAAGCTGCCAATCATCACTAAAGCCCGAACGCTCAAGAAATTGATTGTCGGGTAATGTGACTCGGTGACGCTGCACATCCGCATTCAAATCGACAGCAATAATTAGGTCGGCATGGGCGGCCACCGTTGGAATAATAGGAATAGGATTCAATACACCGCCATCCACCAGCACGCGATCCGCTTCAATCACCGGTGTAAAAAACCCAGGAACCGCAATCGATGCACGAATAGCCTCTAGCAACGAGCCTCGCTGAAACCAGACCTCCTTCTGGTGTGTCAGGTCGGTGGCGACGGCGGTATAGCTAATGGGCAGCTCTTCAATCAAAGGATCACCGACGATCTCCTGTAATTTACGCAGCAACCGTTCGCCTCGAATAGTCCCCTCGCCCCGCAGTGTCAGATCCATCAGTTTAAGGACGTCAAACCGCTTTAGACTGATCACCCAGTCACGGTATTCATCCAATCGCCCTGCCGCATACATACCGCCAATCAGCGCCCCCATCGAACTACCCGCAATACAGACGATGTCATAACCACGTCGATTCAGCTCTTCAATGACTCCGATATGGCTATACCCTCGAGCGCCACCGCTGCCCAGCACTAACGAAACGGTCGTTTTCATAGATCGACTCCTTGTGGCGATGATTCCCTACCTAGCAACCTAGAACGCGACGAATCAGCCAAATAATGCCTGGCTCGCCCTCTGTCATTTAAGATTGACGATCAGCGTAATTGAACCCATAACCCCGAAGGTAGATCACGTTCAACCGGCAGCGCAGGCCCTACACCCACGGTTTCAATGCGACTGGCATCGATACCCGCATCGATCAGCAACTGAGTAAACGCCTCAGCCGTCTCGGTACTTTGCTGTAATAGCGTATCTAACGCGCCCGGCGCTCGACTATAGCTGCCGATCAACACCTTTTGTGTCGGGTTGCTTGTCAGATACTCAAAGAGCGGCTCTATGGCATCCGCGTCATTCAACCAGCTAACTCCTTGCTGGCGTAAATCGACCGCTAAGGTTTCTGCCGATTGTTTCAGCGGCTGAATCAGATCAAGGTGTACATATACTCGGCGATTACCCCGTTGAACGCTATAGAGCGCTAACTTGAGATTACCCGCCATAGCGGAAACGAAAAACTGCGTTCTATCGAGGCCATAGAGCTCGGCAACGTCAAAATAGTTATTGGCCCACTGACTACTGCTACCACATTGGCGGCTGCTACATTGAAATAGCACCTCAGCCTTCAGGTTTTTTAATAGACCCATGTAATAATTAAACACCTGCTCCGGGTTATGGGTGCTGGGAACGCGATAAGTAATCCGCGTAAGGTCGCCCTTAACACCTTTGCTCTGTTCTGGCGCGATAACATCTTCAATTTTGCGCATCGGACCGGTCGCCAGCGCATACTCCGGAATATTATGCTCGCTGTAACTGACGATCCAGCTTAAGGGAAAGCGAGGTAACTGCCGTGGATCACTACTGCCGGCAACATCGGTCTCCGCCTGCACCGTAAAGCTCAACAACATTAAACCTAACTGTAAAAATGTTCGAATCCTCATTAACATTCCTTATGCCTATCAACCTAAGTGCGAAAAATCCTATGCATCACATGATGCGCTAAACCAGACTAAACTCATTAATGAGTGTAGCAATCAGTCCCGAAGCCTGCTCCTCTAGATGAATATGGTGGCCACCCGGTAACCGCTCTGTTTGGCAGTTGGATAACAAGGCAATGCGTTGTTCACTCTGAGGTATACCATTTTCAGCCAAAATAAGCAGCGTACTCGCCTCCACCCGTTCAAGAAAGTTATCGACCTGAGCTTCGGTCATGCGCATCAATGAAGGCAACATCAAGTTAGGGTCGGTGCGCCAGTAGAAACCATCGGAGCGCTCAACCAATCCACGCTCGACTAACCAGCTCGCCGCCTGAGCATCAACCGGCCAACGTCCATTCATACGAGCCTTAATCGCCGCTTCCATATCATCATAGGCTTTCTGTTTTCGCCCCGTCATTCTGATCCGCTTTTTAATCGCGCTAGCCAACTGTTCCGCCGTATGCTCAGCGTCGGTGACCAGTGGCGCAATGCCTTCGATCAGCGCCATTTTTTCAACCCGCTCAGGAAAGCTTGCCGCAACCAGCATCGCAATACTGGCGCCCATAGAGTGACCCAGTAAGGAAAAGCGCTGCAATCCAAGCTGATCCGCCACGCCGAGTACGTCTTGCACATTGTCCCAAATATAATAAGGCATAGAGGCGGGCCGATGATCAGAATACCCATGGCCCATTAAATCTAACGCAACCACCCTGACACCCTCTAAACAGGGTGCCAAACGATTAAAGGTGGCGGCATTATCTAGCCAGCCATGCAGAGCTAATACCACGGGAGCGTCCTGATCCCCCCAACTCTTAGCCGCAATCCGGTGGCCATTTACTTCAAACTGTAACTCATGTGCGATGTCTGTATGATTCATTGATCTGTTAACCTTAAAAATCATGTGTGTTCAGGCTTACCCAGCATGTATCAGAATACAAAAATGGGGTAGTATCTCCACTGTTTTTTTTCTTTTAAAACAGATAGTTTTAAAGCAAAGCGTATCGCCAACCCGTTTATCACCCTATTCCGAGGCCATTGATGATCACTCCACTTTCAAAAATAAAACAACAACAGGCGGGTCTGTGGCTGCTTGGTCTTCTGTTTCTACCGGCTACCCTATTCTTTCAGCCCAACCTTGGCGGCGAAGGGATGTCGATTTCCCACAACATTACCGTATGGATCGCGGCCATTTTTATTATTTCCGGCGCAACCCTGCTGATGCTGCAAACCAAACAGTTTAGCTATACCACCTTTTGGTTGCCGATGGCGGCTCTGCCCATCAGCATGATCATACTCGGTTTTATTGTCGATAATTTTTTACCCACCGAATGGTTGTTCCGACAGCTCTATATTTTTGGTGGCTTTCTGTTTCTAATGGCACTGTTTCAATTTCGCTTTACCCCAAGAGATGTAGAGCGAGTGTTAATGATTATATTGCTCGCGGGCATCATCCATGGCCTTTATGGCATCTCGCAGATCTTTTGGCCCAATATTCTGCCACTGCTGATCACCCCCAGCAACGGCACTCCCTACAGCATATTTCAACAGATCAACATCCATGCATCATTTCAAGCGACGGTATTCACTATCGGGCTCTATTTGCTTAGCCGTCCCGTCACCCTAAAGCCAAGCCCATGGGTAACGCTACTCTTATTAGGCAGTCTGTTTCTCAGCTGTTTTATTGTCGCCTATTCCGGTTCCCGTGCGGGACTGATCGGTTCAGTCGCCGGCGCATCCATATTGATCCTCTGTAACGCCCGTCGCTTTCTAAAACGTAAGCCCTTAGCACTGGCCGTACTGCTCACCGTTATCGCTGCCCTCGTTATGGGTAGCCAAGGGATTCAGCGCAGCTCCGATAAACTCGGTGACCTAACCTCACTAAGCGGTAATGGTGTGGCCCAATCGGGTTCAAACAGTCGGATTAATATCTATAAGATCTCTCTGGAATTATTTGAGCAACAACCCCTGAGTGGACACGGCATCGGCAGCTTTCAGAAAGTATGGCATGACCAGAAAGTTGATTACCTAAAACGCTTTCCTGACGCCAACCTGCCCCCAAGCCGTCTCAGCCATCCCCATAATGAGTTGATGTTCTGGCTAGTGGAAGGTGGTTTAATCGCGATTGCTGGCATACTGATATCGGTTATCGCTGTTCTCTATGCGGCTTTCACCTGCGGCTGGCGTCGTGGGTTGAGTTATATCGCCTTACTACTGCCCATCGGCATACACTCACAGGTTGAACTGCCCTTCTATATTAGTAATGTGCCTTGGTTTTTACTGCTATTACTGATTTTTGTGATCTTACACCACAGCCGAAAAACCAAACGTCTCGCACTGAGCCGCTCCGCTGAGATAACCACCGCTGCGACGGCCGTGAGTCTGGCGCTGATAGTCACTGCCGTTATGCTACAAACGACACAAGCTAACAGTAGTATTATCCGCTTCCTTAAAGGGCATATGGCTGAGCCGGCCCTGCTGGACCCTGCGCTGAGCAACCCCTTTTTCAGAGATTCTGCAGAGCTCTATTT
This sequence comes from Amphritea opalescens, assembly GCF_003957515.1. Classification (GTDB taxonomy): domain Bacteria; phylum Pseudomonadota; class Gammaproteobacteria; order Pseudomonadales; family Balneatricaceae; genus Amphritea; species Amphritea opalescens. The sequence goes on along the minus strand of NZ_RQXW01000001.1, from coordinate 373,560 downwards.
GATGCGCACACTGCTGTTACGTCAGCTCAACGCTCAACAGGGACAGTTCGCCCCGCAGTTTATTGAATGGGCCGTTCCTTATATTGAGTACACACCCATACCGCAACTCTATATCGACCTATCACGGGCTTATCTCGCCACGGGTGATAACAGCAAAGCGGTCGAGATTATCGACGCAGGCGTCGCTCGCTACCCTAAGATAAGTTCACTAACAAAAACAGCTGAATTAATTAAAGAGGCCGCGGCAGGAAAATCAACGGCGCCGACGGAAACGGAAGAAACGATAGAGGCGTCTGACTCTAAGGATATGGTGAGTGGGGCTAGTCGTGCTAGCGCATCAAGCTCTGCAGCCGGCCAAGGCCTGCCGCCGGGAACGTCAGATCAATAACGGCTAAAGCGCCCGGTAGCATCGGCTCCGGGCGGGAATAATCCCCCTCGCACAAACGAGACACTAACAACCCGATGAGTGGCTGATGGGTAACGAGCATCAGCACCTCATCGGACTGTTCAGCCAACCAATCAAGTACGGTTTCTGGTGAAGCTTCGGGGGTCAGTAACGGTGAGGCGATGCTGTTGGCCGGTTGCTGCGCCAATACCAGTGCAGCAGTCTGCTGAGTTCGCAGGTAGGGACTATGAACAATGCGTTCAAGCCCCGCTAACGTCCCAGACTGCTGTTTAAGCATCTGTTGTACTCTAAGCCAGCCGTGATCAGTCAGGCTACGCTGCTCATCACTCGGGGCGTCATAGCCCGCCTCACCATGACGTAATAACAGTAACCGCATTAACAATCACTGTCCCGTGGTAGAACAAATTCGACATCACTACTTTGAGTATTGAGCATCATCATCTTGGCGACTTGAGATACCGGCGCGCCATTAAAGACCACTTCATAAAGGCCACAGACCAACGGCATATAGATCTCTAGCTCGTCCGCTTTCTCTTTGACATAACGCAAGGTATTAACGCCCTCTGCCACCTCACCCAATGAGGTCACCGCCTCATCGAGACTCTTACCCTCACCTAAGGCATAACCGACTCGATAGTTACGGCTCAGAGGCGATGAGCAGGTAACGATCAGATCACCGACACCGGCTAAGCCAAGAAAGGTCATGGGGTTGGCGCCGAGCTGCACCGCAAAACGGCTCATTTCCGCCAGACTCCGCGTCATCAGCATGCTTTTGGTATTTTCACCCATCCCCAATGCGGCACTTAAACCGGAGGCGATTGCATAGATGTTTTTCAGTGTGCCGCCCAGCTCAACACCGTACATATCGGTGCTCGCATAGATACGGAAAAAGGCACAGTGAAGAATATCCTGCACCGCAGTACGCACCTCTTCACTATCACTCGCAATCACGGTGGCGGTTAGCTGCTTCTGGGCAATCTCTTTGGCCAGATTAGGACCACTAATCACACCGATAGGATTGTCAGGTAGCTCAGCAGCGAGAATCTGGCTCATCAAACTGAAGGTTTTCGCTTCAATCCCCTTAGTGGTACTGACGATAATCTGATCTGGCCGCATAAAAGGCTTGGCCTGACGAACGACGTCGCGAAATGATTGGCTGGGAATCGAAACAAAAATAATCTTCGCACCCGTTAACGCCTGCTGTAGATCAGCGGTCGCGATGAGGTTTTCAGATAACTGACACCCAGGAAGATAACGACTATTCTCATGGCTTCGGTTAATCTCGGCCGCCCGATCGGCATCACGCATCCACAGACTAACATCCACCCCTTTATCGCCAATCAGGTTTGCGATTACAGTACCAAAACTACCGCCACCGAGTACTGAAACTTTTACCCTGTCTGTCATCAGAGATTCCTTACATGTATTCAAAACATTGTGATAAAAATAGGCTTTAAATTAATAGCCATCAAGCAGAACCGCTTTCAACGAGGGCTCTATTCAGAACCTTGGTTATGCTTATCATCCAGAGAATCTAACAACTTATTGACCCCCAGAAATAAAAATTTAACGATAAAATAACCCATGATAGCCAATGCACCAAACAGCAAGACCAGCGTAATATCGCCGGTGCGCTGATAGCCACTGGCTCCAACAAAAACAAAGAACACACTGACGGCAATGGCCAGCAGCTGACTAATCCGGCCGGTTTTATGTTTATCCATGCTGTCCTCTTAATATCTCTTAATCATCTACAACTTAATCATCTATAACAGGTTAGCTGTAACCGAAATAGCCTATGTTGATCAGGATGAGCAACTAAGCGATATATTTTTACCCCAGTCGGGTGTCGACTGTGAGTATATATCCAAATGCGCGGCAAAAGGGGCCTTTAACGCCGCATGCAGTTGCGCTAGCTCACTAAAATCACCCAGCTCCGCGCGCTCAATAACCTGTTGCGTTAAATAGTTACGCAGTATCGCCCGAGGATTATGCCGCGCCATAATAGCCGTGGCATTATCATTCAGTCGGCGACGGTATTGGTTGAACCAATCCGTAAAGCCCGTTGCGCCACCCAATAACCGATTGATCGGTTCTCGGTTGCCCTCAACGGCCTGCTCTAGCGCCACAAAGGCATTATTATAGTCCGCTTTTTGCTGTTCAAGTAACTGCAAAAAGGTTTCGATCAACGCGCCATCTTGATCCGTTTTGCCTTCCATGCCCAAACGCAGCTTCATCAACTCGGTATAAGCAACCCCATAAACCGGCTGAAAACGGTTCAGCGCAACTTCCAGATCGGCTTGTTTGACCAATCCGCTCAGGGTTTGAGCCAAACAAACACAGTTCCACAAAGCGATCGACGGTTGTTGCTGATAAGCGTAGCGACCCCGATCATCTGATCGGTTACACATATAATCGGGCTGATACTCATCCAGAAACCCAAACGGGCCGTAATCTAACGTCACCCCAAGGATGGACATATTGTCGGTGTTCATCACCCCATGACAAAAACCCAACGCCTGCCAACGGGCCAATAACTGAGCCGTGCGCTCAACCACATCGGTAAACATCGCAAGATAGGGGTTCGGTTGTATCGCACAGTGTGGGTAGTGGTGTTCTATCACAAAATCGGCAAGCTGCTTTAGCTGGTCCGGCCGACGGCTATAGTAACAATATTCAAAATGGCCAAAACGAATATGACTCGGGCTCATCCGCACCATAGCAGCAGCAAACTCTATTGATTCACGGTAGATCTGGGTTTCGCTACCAATGATACAAAGCGCCCGTGTGGTAGGCACCTCAAGCGCTGCCAAGGCTTCGCTACAGAGGTATTCCCGAATCACCGAGCGTAATGCTGCGCGACCATCAGCATGGCGTGAATAAGGCGTCTTGCCGCTGCCCTTCAGTTGCAATTCCCAGCGCTGGCCATCCTTACCCGCAAGATCACCGAGCAAGACTGCACGGCCATCACCTAACTCTGGTGTATAGCCACCGAATTGGTGGCCTGCATAGACCGATGCCAAGGGATCGCTCCCCTTGAGCAACCGCTGCCCACCGAAATACTCGCTAAGTTGCTGCGCCGAAACCTGACAGGGATCGAGACCGATCAACGCCGCCGCCTCGGTACTGAAAGCGACGAGGTGCGGGTTTTTTAGGGGCTGAGGGCTAACCGAGCGATACAGATCTGCCGGTAACTGCCGAAAGCGATCACCTAGCTGTAACTGATCTAATCCGCCCCAAGCCGTCATGACGCACCGACTAACGCTTAAATGGATTCAAGCAGGTTAGGATCGGGATAAACACATTTCATTTTCACCCCAGCGACCTCTTCAATCTCCGGCAGCAAAAAGGCGTCATCTTCAGTGGCAAAACTGATGGAGGTGCCCGTCGATCCTGCCCGACCGGTGCGGCCAATACGGTGAACATAGTCATCCGCATCTTCCGGCAGCGCGTAGTTAATGACATGGCTGACGCCATCCACGTGTATGCCTCGTCCTGCGACATCGGTGGCAACCAAAATATTGATGCGGCCCTGACGGAAATCATCGAGGGTTTTCACCCGCTTCTGCTGGGTAATTTCACCGGACATCAAGGCGGCTTTCAAACCATCTTTCTGTAGTCGTTCGGCCAAACGGCGTGTTTCATCACGACGATTACCAAAAACGATCACCCGTTCCAATTGGTTGAGCTGCACAAAGTTACGCAGCAGACGGTATTTATCCTGCCGCGAGACCAGATAGACCAGCTGCTCAACGGAATCGGTACTCTTCTGCTCGGGTGCAATTTCAATAACCTTGGCATCCACCGTCCATTGACGGGCAAGGTCCATAACGTCATCCGTAAAGGTGGCGCTATATAAGAGGGTTTGACGGTCGCCTTTACGCGGCGTGTGCCGAATAATGGTCCGTACATCGGGGATAAAGCCCATACTCAGCATTCGGTCGGCTTCATCGAGTACTAACACTTCAACATCACCAAGATCAACATCGGATGAGCGAACGAAATCGATCAAACGCCCCGGTGTCGCCACCAAAATATCGACTGGACGGGCCGCCAGCTGTTTCCGCTGCCGATCGTAATCCATACCACCGACCAGCGCGACCACGCCGATATCCGCGTATTTACCCATCTCTTCGGCATCGGCAGCAATCTGCAGCGCCAATTCTCGGGTCGGCGCAATAATCAATGCCCGCGGCACCCCTTTTGCAGCCTTTTGCTCTAAGGGGTAGTCCAATAGATCGGTGATGATACTAATCAAAAACGCCGCGGTTTTACCGGTACCCGTTTGCGCCTTACCGATGATATCTCGGCCTTCGAGGGATTCAATCAGTGTCGCTGCCTGAATGTCTGAACAATATTGGAAGTTCAGATCAGCGATCGCATGCATCACATCATCGGGTAGATCAAAATCATGGAACCGCTGCTTACCTTCAGCCGGCGCCACAGCAAAGTCTTCACGACGCCACGCCTTTTTCGGCTTTGCTTTTACGTCATCAGGCTTTTGGGCGACGGCAGCGTTAGTACTGCTGGTCTTATCCATACCCTGTTTATCGGTTGTACTTCTGCTTGATTTAGCCTTGGTCTTCTTGGCGCCTGTCCGTTCAGCGCGATCACTTTTATGATCCCGAGCTTGAGGGCTTGAAGGGGCTGTCTCTACGATGGGTTTTGCTTGGGTAGACGACGTATCGTCTGAACGCTTAAATAATTTCTTTAACAAAGTCATACCTTATCCGCTTAAGCGAACGGTTAGCTAATATTTCGTCGGAATGGTGGTAGTGAATCGAGCAATTGTCGGCCATAACGCTTGGTGACAACGCGTCGATCCAACAGTACGATGCGTCCCCTATCCTGCTCAGTTCGCAGCAGCCGTCCAGCAGCCTGAGTTAATCGCACCGATGCCATCGGCACTGACCATTCCATAAAAGGGTTTCCACCTTGCTGTTGTATCCATTCAGCCATGGTGGCGTCAACCGGATCATCCGGTACACTGAAGGGAATCTTGGTGATAATGACTTCGGTCAAATAATCACCGGGAAGATCGACACCTTCAGTAAAAGAAGCGAGACCGAAGATAACACTGCCTCGCCCCTCATCAATTTCGGTCTTATGACGTTTCAGAATCTCATTCTTACTGAAATCGCCCTGCGACAGCACCCTATTGTTGAGCTTTTCGTCCAGACTGGCAAGCACTGATCTCATTTGCCGCCATGAGCTAAATAATACTAAGGTGCCGGTATCGCTTTTCAGGTGCTGATTGAGGTAATCGGTGACTGCCTGAGTATGAAGTTCTGGGTCATTTGCTTCAACCTTCATCGGCGGAATATAAAGCTCGGCGGCATTGTAGTGATCAAACGGACTGGCCAGACTAAAGCAGGCAGTATCTGGCGGCAAACCTAGATCGGCAAGCACCCGATCAAAGCGCCCTAAGGCGGTCAGCGTCGCCGAGGTCACCACCGCGGCATAACAATGTTGCCAAAGATTCATGTGCAGCATCTGCGCCGCCGACACCGGTGCCGTACTACATTCAAAATCATAGCCTTGGGCGGTTTCAACCAGACTCACCCAACGGGCCGTCGGGGTGCTGTTTTCGGCATCGACATGACCGGTCGAGCGACCTAGACCGGTAATATTCTGCATCCGAGCGACCATCATACCCACCCGGGGATACCAGATCTCGGCCGCTTGACGGTTAATGCCCCCCTCGCCATCTAGAGACTCCTTCAAGAGATCTAAAATCATCTCCATCTTAGTCCCCATGCGGGCGGCTAAATGCTCAACCTGTAGGCCGAACTGCTTAACCTCTTCCGGCACCACACCACTAGGATAGCGATAGCGCTCTTTAGGACGGCTAAAAGAATCATCCATCAATACTGGCCTAATGAGCTCGGCCCAGTTATTCAACACCACCTGCAGGTCTGCCATCGGCTTGCGCTGGTGTTCGATATAATCTCTCATCAATTGTGGATTGCCACTTTGCTCCAGCATTTTATCTAACTGCTTCAGCGTTCCAGCCAACCAGCGTTCGGTCGATTTCAAGCGCAGATTAAAGGAGAAATGACCACTGGCCTTATCGGATAGGTGGTGCCCTTCATCGAAAATGTAGATCGTCTCAGCGGGGTCTGGCAAGATAGCGCCCCCACCTAAGGCTAAATCAGCCAAGACAATGTCATGATTGGCGATAACACACTCTACCTGATCCAAATCTTTACGGGCTTTAAAAAAACTACAGGCTGAGAAGTTGCTACAGCGGCGGTTGGTACATTGCAGATGATCACTGGTCAGCGGATACCAATCCTCTTCGCTGATATCCATCGTCAGGTTATCGCGATCGCCATCCCAGCGCCCGGATGCGAACTCATTTAACAGACTTTTATAGAATTCAACGGTTTCGCCATCGATGCGCAGCGCCTGCTCATCTTCATACAGGGCCTGCTGCCCTGTTCCACTATGGGCATCGAGATGTTGTTCCGCTTTACTGATACAAAAATAGCGGCCACGTCCTTTCGCTAAGCCATAGGTAACGGACAAGCCAGCATGTTCTGCGACTTCTGGTAGGTCTTTATGCAGCAGTTGTTCTTGCAGTGCAACGGTCGCGGTCGATAAAACGACCTTCTTACCCCTCGCTTTTGCGATCGGCAAGACAGCTAACAGATAGCCGATCGTTTTACCCGTACCGGTACCGGCCTCAATCACACTGACATGCTTTTCACCCAAGCGATGCGACTGCTCATCTTCGAGAATGCCACCGAGCACCTTAGCCACCTCAGCAATCATCTGCTTTTGGCCTAGGCGCGGCTTAAGCTGCCGGCTCTCCAAGAAGCGTCTATACGCCCCCTGTATCTCTTTTTTCATCTCTTCTGAAAGCACCTGACCGCCCTAATACACTGTAACGACGTGCATTCTAGCAATAATACTGGATAAATAGACAGAAAAATGTTTACAAAGCCAGAATACTGTATATAGTTACAGCTACTGGATAAATAAACAGAGTTCATCATGAAACTGACACAACGCCAAACAGATGTACTTGAATGCATTAAGCACTGCATCAGCACCACCGGCTATCCGCCTACTCGGGCAGACATCGCCAAAGCGCTGGGGTTTAAATCAGCTAACGCCGCCGAAGAGCATCTCAAGGCACTCGCCCGCAAAGGCGCTATCGAGATGATCCCAGGCACCTCTCGTGGCATCCGCATTCCAGGATTCGACGTGGAAGACCCCGGTCTACCGGTTGTCGGACAGGTTGCTGCAGGTGAGCCGATCTTAGCTCAGGAAAATGTCGAAGAGCGTATTACCATCGCGTCCGACTTCTTCCATCCGCCAGCTGACTATCTGTTACGCGTTCGTGGCACCAGTATGAAAAACGTCGGCATTATGGATGGCGACCTATTGGCGGTACATCAGTGTCAGGCAGCAAAAGATGGCGAAATCGTCGTTGCACGGCTGGATAACGATGTCACCGTTAAACGCTTTAAACGAGAAGGTAACTTAGTTTACCTGATCGCAGAAAATGAAGAATTCGAGCCTATCGTGGTCGACCTGCGCGAGCAGGAACTAGCCATTGAGGGCCTCGGTGTCGGGGTTATCAGAAGAGGACAATAATCATGTTGCATGCAGTTAGCAGTTTCAACAGCTCAGATCCCGTGCTGCCCAGCCTTATTCGTCCGGCTACGGCACCACCATCAAATCATCCGGAACTAGCAGGCAAGGTAACGGAAATCGTTTTGCAAGGCAGTGATGTTGGGCAAATGACCATGCTACTGCCACTGCTTGCGCAACTGAGTAAAGATGATCGCTGGTTCGCGTGGATCGCCCCGCCCGCCTCATTACCTAAAAGCTTACTGGAAGCGGCCGGTATTGACCTGAAAAAAGTGATGCTATTACAACCGAACCAAGGCCACTCAACCTACCAGCTTGCTTGCCAAGCCCTTAAAGCAGGCACTTGTCACGCCGTTATCAGCTGGCCTGGCAGCCTCAGCAATGATGAGTTGACCGGCCTTGAAGATGCCGCCGTCAATGGCAACAGCCACGGTATCGTCATCCGCGATCGCCAACTCGCTTAAACACGAAGCAAAAAAACAGCGCCTTAGCGCTGCTTTTTTGTTAGTGAATGATGCGCGGAGTATCTTCCGATAACGCCTCAACATCCGTTAGATCGCTATCTCCCTCTGCCGCGTCATCAGGATCAACGACTCCTTTGACATTGAGATCTGAAATCATGTGAATGCCCGCTGTCAGCATGACTTTAGCGACATCAATGCACTCTTCGTCAAGCTGCTCTCTAACGTCATCTGAGAAACTGATTCGCATAATAGGCTCATCGTTAGAATCAGCCCTGCGCAATGCAATCTGACCATCATCTAGCTCAATTATTTCTAAAAACATATCAGACATACTCTTCTCATTTCAGGTCATACCCATGACTAAAACAACCGGCGAGATGATCGCTCATCGCCGCCGCTTCGCGCTTCTATCACCACTCTTGCATGCTACTTCGCAGCCGCTCAACCAGTGATTTAAACTCACTAAACCAGAGCTGATACTCACTGAGGATATCACTATCTTCGGCATGATCCGGATTAATCTGCATCACATGAATCTCTGAAACACTCTCAGCCTGACCCCGAGACTCTTTATGCTCCTCGGCACGCCAGCAAGCCTTATAGGCCGCCAACAATTGATGCAACCAACTATCGGTATTGCTATGCAACTGTTGGAGTTCGGCCACTTCAGGCGCTTCAAGCCCCTGAGCCTCCATCTGAGCCGTCAACTGACTCAGTTTGGTGATCCGGTTCGCATCAAAACTATACTGCTCAGCAATCTCTCTCAGCAACGAACTGTATGCCGATGCCATATGAAACAGGACCGATTCATTATACGATTCGATCAACGCATGCTTACTCCAGCCGGTCGATTCCTGAGCAACCTTAAGCGCATCCAGATGGATACGCGTAAAGTTTAACTTCTGATTGGTACGGGTTAAATACACACCACTCATACTAAGTCTCCGCTCACTTTTTGGCTGCTGCCTTCTTTGTTTTGGCAGCTTCAGCTACCCATTTTCCACCGGTATAAAATGCTCGCCAGCCGGTCGCTTTGCCGTCAACTTCCGTCATCACATACTGCTCTTTTGTTTTACGGCTGTAGCGAACAATCGCTGGATTACCGTCGTCATCTTCGACCGGTGCACTGAAGAGGAAACTGTATTTCGGATCGATCTCACTCTTGTGCGGTAACAACTCGGAGACCTTCGGTGCGCGGGTTTCCCGTTTACGAGGAAATTGACTGGCCGCTAAGAACATACCGGATGCCCCATCACGTAGGATGAAGGTGTCCTCAACATTCTCGCATTGCAGTTCTGGCATCGGCACTGGGTCCATTTTTGGTGGCGCAGCTTCACCACTTTTCAACAACTTACGCGTGTTTTTGCAGGTATCACTTGTACAACCAAAGAACTTACCAAAGCGGCCAGTTTTAAGCTGCATCTCAGCGCCACACTTATCACACTCAAGCACCGGACCATCATAACCTTTGATCTTAAAGGCACCCTGCTCAACCTCAAATCCAGGACAATCGGGGTTATTACCACAGATATGTAGCTTGCGTTGCTCATCAATGAGGTAGCTATCCATCGCCGTATCACAGATGCTACAACGATGCTTGTTACGCAGAATTCGAGACTCTTCCTCATCATCTCCGTCAACGCTGACCACCTCATCACCGTGGATCAGGTTCATGGTTGTTTTGCAGCGCTCTTTCGGCGGCAAAGCGTAGCCAGAGCAACCTAAGAATACACCGGTGGTACCCGTCCGAATCATCATCTTCCGGCCACAGGTCGGACAGGGAATATCGGTTTCTGTCGGAGCATTCAACCGCATGCCCGTGTCGGGGTTCTGCGCTTGGATTAAACGATTGCTAAAGCCTTCATAGAACTGATTCAGTAGCGCTTTCCAATCGGCAGCACCGGTCGCAATATCATCCAGCGACTCTTCCATGCGAGCCGTGAAGCTAAAGTCCATCAGATCGGTAAAGTTCTCAACCAATCTTTCGGTGACGATATCACCCATTTTCTGGGCGTAAAAACGACGGTTATGGACTTCAACATAGCCCCGATCTTGAATCGTCGAAATAATCGATGCGTAGGTCGACGGACGGCCGATACCCCGTTTTTCAAGTTCTTTAACCAAGCTCGCTTCGGTATATCGCGGTGAAGGCTTAGTGAAATGCTGTTTTGGGTCCAGCTGTTGCAGCTGCAACACATCACCCTGCTTAACATCCGGCAAGATAATATCGTCATCTTTTCCACGGCCATTCATCACGCGGGTATAACCATCAAAACGTAGAATGCGACCCTTGGTGCGCAACTCAAATTCACCGGCCGTAATGGTCACTCGAGTACTGGTATACAGTGCAGGCATCATCTGACAAGCCATGAACTGACGACGAATCAGCTCATAGAGCCGCTCAGCGTCCCGCTCCATGCCTTTCAAAGAGGTTGCTTCGATAGTTACGTCAGAAGGACGAATCGCCTCATGCGCCTCCTGAGCCCCTTCCTTGCTGCTATAAGAGTTTGGCTTTTCAGGTAAATACTTATCACCAAAACTCTCTTTAATATAATCCCGGCACGTAGCTACCGCCTCGGCACTCAGATTGGTCGAGTCGGTTCGCATGTAGGTAATATAACCGGCTTCATACAACCGCTGCGCCAGCATCATGGTTTTCTTCACGCCAAAGCTCAGCCGCGTACTCGCCGCTTGCTGTAACGTTGAGGTGATAAAAGGCGCCGAAGGGCGACTACTGGTCGGCCGATCTTGACGATTAGTAACCTTGAAGGTTTCCTGCTTCAGTTGTGCAACATAGCCGTCGGTCTCTGCGCCACTGACTGGGCGAAACGCCTTATCCTGAAACTTTTCAACCTGAAAGCGTAACGCTTCCTGCTTGTCTGATTCGACATCCGCATGCAACTCCCAAAACTCTTCAGGAATAAAACTGCGAATCTCTTTCTCACGCTCGACCAACAAACGTACCGCAACAGACTGAACCCGCCCCGCAGATAAACCACGCGCAACTTTTTCCCACAACAGGGGGGATACCATGTAGCCCACGACCCGATCGAGAAAGCGTCGTGCTTGCTGCGCGTTTACCCGGTTAATATCCAGCTCGCCAGGCTTTTTAAAGGCCTCTTGAATCGCTTTTTCGGTAATCTCGTTAAACACGACGCGCTTATAGCGCGAATCATCGCCACCAATCGCTTCCCGCAGGTGCCAGGCAATCGCCTCCCCCTCGCGGTCCAAATCGGTTGCGAGATAGATAGTGTCAGCATCTTTCGCCAGTCGTCTTAGCTCATCGACGACTTTTTCTTTGCCCGGCAAGATCTCATAACGGGCATCCCAGTTATGTTCGGGGTCAATCCCCATGCGGGCAATCAGTTGTTTTTTGCTCTTTTCAGCCTTGTGCCGGATTTTATCTTCCGGTGACAGTTTACGGGTGATTGCAGCCTGTCGAGCGCGCTCTTTTGGATCTGATGCAGCCCCATTACCCGAGCCACTAGTGGGCAGATCCCGAATGTGGCCCACGCTCGATTTAACCACAAACTGGTTACCCAGATACTTGTTTATGGTTTTCGCTTTGGCAGGTGACTCAACTATAACTAGGGACTTTCCCATATAAATAAAATCCTTAAAGGACGAGGTGACAATACAAAACAGCGTGCATATATAAGGGCTGTAACCAGCAGGGTCAAGCTTCTGCACAAAAAAACACGCCAATTGATCAAGAAAATTGGCTAATAAAGGTATGTTTCTGGTAGCTTAAATGCAGTATGCTGCCGCCAATATTAGCCAGTTCCTTAATTACAACTACCTGAGAATATGTTGCAAGACAACCTGATTTTTCTTTTTTCTTTAATCGCCGTCGGTTTCGTCGCCTTGCTGGTCAATAACTTCTTCTCGACTCGGGAGCAGCAGCAGGAGTATCGCCACAAGCGCTTGAAAGAGCTGAACAAGAAGTCAGCGGAAACCCTTGAATGCCTTGCGGTACTAAGGGAAGCGAACTGCCGCGCCGAAATCACCAACGCGTTAAGTGGCTATGTGGTGAGCATGATCGAAGAGATCTCAACCCTCGCCCCCGACTCTGACTTACTGCAGGATATCGGTGCGCAAAAAGAAAGTACTGATCGCATCACGCCGGTCCCTGGCGGCTTCAATAATGACCGAGCCCTCAAAAAAGCGCAGATACATATCCAGCATGCAGAAAAACTTTGTATCGAAATGGCGCAGCAAGGAAAAATCAGTGTTTCCCGTGCTAAGCAGTTTCAGCATGACCTTTACTGGTTGCATGTTTGCGTCTTTGCCGATGCCCATATCAACCAAGGGGATTATTATCTGGCGCGGGATGAGAAACTGATCGCCATGTCGCATTACAAGCACGCGAAAGCCATGGTGGCCCGCGCTAACGTGCCGCAAAAGCAGAAACAGGATTACGTCGATAAGATTCGAGATCTACTCAACAAGGCCCGCCCTAGCAGCGCGATGGCAACCGGTAACTTAGCGGCATCGATTGACCTGTTGAGTAAAAAAGAGAAGAAAGAGGAATAAACAACCCGCGATTTGCGCCTAAACGGCGCTTAAAAACGCAAACCTCGGTACTGGCTGACCATCAGGGCCTGCCACCTCCTCGGTAAACATACTCAATGGCCTGACCCAGATGCCATGGTCGCCATAACAGGGCTTATACACCACCAACCATTCCTCAGTTTCAGAATGTCTCGCTAGGTGTAATACCTCATAGTTCGCCCCTTTGTAATGGCGATAAATACCCGCAGTCAACGTCATCATGGCTCCTAAACTCTCTGGTTAAAACTGTTGATCGATAAAAGGCTGAAGCAACACTTTAAACTCATCCAGCGTGTTTTCATCCCCTCGCTCATCCCAATACAGTGAAATATGTACCGGCGTTGATTCAACCGATGTAACCCCTGCGGGTAACTGTTCAATCAAGTGATTCAAAATGGCGAGTTGCGATGCATCTAAACAGCGCTCACCGACACCCCAGCACCAACCCTCAGGCAAACCTTCGTTAGCCACCGCCACTTGGCGAAACACCTGCCACTCGATAAAGTTATTGCGATGCTCTTTTTCTAAGTTATAGCGAGGTAAGCGATACGCTGTCGCCATCAAGGTTTCAGGCTTAACCTGGCCGGCAGCCCGTGGAGGCGTCATCCGCACCATCTGCACCTGAAAGCCGTGCCGAGAGGCCTGCTGCCTCAGTTTTGCCAAAAAACGTTCCCGCGGACTCGGCATAACCCACATCATCGACCCTAGCAACGACATCATAATTAAAATAATAATGGCCCACTTCATTTAATATCCTCGACTAATCTAGTTGATACCGGTCATAATTAGCAGCATAAGATCTATGTTACTCTCATCATAGGAATCAAAAGGAGCGACTCCCATGTCTCTATATAAACACATCTTAGTAGCGACCGATTTATCAGAAGAATCTGATCAACTGGTCGACAAAGTAAAACAGCTGGCTGAATTCTCTAATGCCGAGCTATCTATTATTCATGTTATCGAACCGCTAAGTTTTGCCTATGGTGGCGATGTCCCAATGGACCTTACCGCTATTCAAGCTCAATTAGATGAGCATGCACAGAACAAAATGACCCGCTTTACCGAACTGTTAGATTATCCGGTAAAAGAGGCCCATGTGGTCTCAGGTCATACTGAAACTGAGATTCACAAAATAGCAGAAGAACAGGGTTGCGATCTGATTATGGTCGGCAGTCATGGCCGTCACGGATTGGCGTTGTTGCTAGGTTCTACCGCTAATGGCATCTTACATGGCGCTAAATGCGACGTACTCGCCATTAGAGTTGTTGAAAAAGAAGGCTAGAGGTATCACCCCTCGCCTTCCCCTCACGGCCTAACCGCCGTTGATGAGGCGATGACAGTTTACTGCATCGCCTCTAATTCAACCCACCGCTCCATCAGTTTTTCAAGTTGAGATTCTTTCGTTTGCAGTGCCGCCAAGGTGGCCGCCACATGCTCATGATCACCATTATAGAAATCAGCCGCACCGGTTTCTGCGTGCAACTGTTCTATCTCGGCTTCGAGCGTTTCCAACTGACCCGGCAGCAGATCTAACTCACGCTGCAGCTTATAACTCAGCTTTTTCTTCGCCGGTGCCGCTTTGACAGGCTCCGCGACAACCGCAGGCTTAGTCGGTGATTTATTAGCCGCACTGCTCACCTGAGACCGTTGACGCAACCAATCTTCATAGCCACCCACATATTCCTGAATTTTGCCGTTACCCTCAAACACTAAGGTCGACGTCACCACATTATCCAAAAATGCCCGGTCATGACTGACCAGCAGTAAAGTGCCTTTGTATTCCAGCAGAATCTCTTCAAGCAACTCTAAGGTTTCGATATCCAGATCGTTGGTCGGCTCATCGAGTACCAGCAGGTTAGACGGCTGACTAAATAATTTGGCCAACATAACCCGGTTACATTCACCACCAGACAACGCTTTTACCGGTGTCCGAGCACGTTCTGGCGAGAACAGGAAGTCACTCAAATAACTGATAATATGGCGCGATTTACCATTGATGGTAATGCTTTCACGACCTTCAGAAATATTATCGATAATGGTTTTTTCGGGATCTAACTTGCCCCGCAACTGATCGAAATAAGCAACATTCAGGCTAGTGCCCAGCTTAACCTCACCCTGATCGGGTTTCAGTTGTCCTAGCAAGACTTTCAACAGGGTACTTTTACCCACACCGTTAGGGCCAATCAAGCCGATGCGATCGCCACGTTGAACCGAGAGCGTTAGATCACGCAACACCGTTTCACCGTGATAGCCGTGATTAACGCCTTCCACTTCGATAACGATTTTTCCGGAACGGTCAGCCTGCTCCACTTGGAATGTCGCTTTGCCCTGTTTGTCACGTCGCTGAGAACGTTCAACACGCAGATCTTTCAGTGCGCGTACACGGCCTTCGTTACGGGTACGACGGGCTTTAATGCCCTGACGAATCCACTTCTCTTCCTCTGCCAGACGCTTATCAAACAAAGCGTTATGGCGCTCTTCCTCTTCAAGCATCTTCTCTTTCTGCGTCAGGTACGCAGAATAGTTACCGGGGAAGGAGGTCAATTTACCGCGGTCTAGTTCGACGATGCGGGTTGCCAGACGTTCAACCAAAGAACGGTCATGGGAGATAAACAGTACGCCACCACGAAACTCCATGATCTGCTTTTCGAGCCATTCGATGGTTTCAATATCCAAATGGTTGGTCGGCTCATCGAGTAGCAGGATATCGGGAGACTGTACCAGGGCCGCACCGAGAGCTGCACGACGACGCCAACCACCGGACAACGCCGACATCAGTTGATCGCCATCCAACTCCAGACGCTCGAGCACCTGTAAAATTTTCTGTTCTAAGTGCCAACCATCAACCATCTCGATTTTATGTTGCAGCCGCTCAAGCTCAGCCATATCGGTATCACTTTGGCTCATCGCCAAGGCTTCATAACGATTGAGCAGATCAACTGTTTCGGCACAGCCTGAAGCAACGACATCACGCACTCTACGCTCGTCGGCCGCTGGCAACATCTGCGATAGTTCGGCAACCCGAGCACCGCCATCCTGCCAAATGTCGCCATCATCCGTTGGCTGATGCCGCGCGAGTACTTTTAGCAGCGTCGATTTACCCGCGCCATTAATGCCTACTAAGGCAACCCGCTCACCTTTATCCAATTGAAAATCGATATGATCGAGCAGTTGTTTGTCGCCAAATGCGACTGAGACCTTGTCCAGTCTAATCAGAGCCATGCTTAAATCCATCAAAAACGTTGGCCGCATATTCTACAGAAAAACCACTCGGCGGTGATACGCAATCAGAATATATTTACGCTAATCTCAAAGATGAGGCCCGATATAGCGGCTCAGAATTGAATTTCACAAAATTACCTTATATTTTTCTCGAATTCAGGGCGGTTTTGCCGCTATGATGATATTAAATGCAGCTACCGACAAAGATGGATGATGTTGATTAAAAATAGTAATACTAAGCGCCGCCGTCTCGTATCCAGTTTCCTTCTTTGCTTTTTAGTGGCAGGTACGGCAACGGCTAATCAATCTACCGACACGCGCCAACGCTACCAAAAAGCGCTCATAGCACTCGATTCAGATAATCTCGATAGCTATTTTCAGTTGAAAGCGCAGCTAACCGATTACCCGCTTTACCCCTATCTGGAACAACGTGAGCTGAGCCATGATTTCAAACAGGTTAAGCAACAACAGATTGACCGTTATGTCACGCAGTTCAATGGCCTACCCACCGTTTACCCCCTAGAGCAAAAATGGCTGAGTTATCTCGCCGCCAATAAACGCTGGAAGGACTATATCGCCGCCTACACGGCCTCCACCGTGAGAAGCGAACAGGCCCAGTGCCACTACCGCAACGCGCTATTACAAACAGAGCAACAAACTCTGGCGATTAAGAATATCGATACCCTTTGGAATGCAGGACATTCTATTTCTAGCGCCTGCGATCCGGTCTTTAGTTACTGGATGGCGCAGCACAAAGGCCCATCCAGCACCCTGGCATATCAGCGATTCTGGAAAGCTGTCGACAGCAACAACCTTAAGTTAGCCCTGTACCTACAACGCTATATTAAGAATGCGTCACAGAAACAGGCTACCGAACGCTTTATTAAAGTGCGCAATGAGCCGTCCCTCGTGCAAGACCCGCACTACCTACCGGGTGACACTCTTGCCAGCCGAACCACCTATCTCTATGGCATTGATCGCCTGTCGAGAAAAAGCCCTCAGGCAGCCACTCAGGCTTGGTTCAAGATTCGTACTCAGCGCACCTTTAGTCCAGAAGACCAGCTCAAGCTCAGCCAAACACTGGCGCGCCGCTTAGCTAACCTACCGGATAAACAAACCGACAAACTCCTGCAGCAACTGAATACCACTCAAGATGAGCAGATTCAGGAACGCCGCATCAAACTGGCACTCACCGCCCTCGATTGGAAAAAAGTTCATCAGCTTATCGCTGAGATGCCAGATGAAGTGCAACAAGCAGAGCGTTGGGTCTATTGGAAAACCCTTGCTGCTAGCCATATCGAAGGGCTCCAGCCGTCCTATTCCGAAGCCTTTGTCAAACTCAGCACCGAACGTAGCTATTACGGCTTACTGGCGGCCCGCATATTACAAACCGGCTTCCGTCTTAACCCAATGCAGAACAAAGTCCCTGAACCCGCCGTGCAGAAGATAGCCAATGATCCGGCGATGCAGCGTATGCATGAACTTTATCAACTAGACCAACGCTACTTGGCCCGACGGGAGTGGAACCAACTCACCCATGATTTCGATGCCGACCAACTGCGTACGGCGGCAACCGTCTTACATCGCTGGGGCTGGCATAATATGGCCATCATCGGGATAGCCAAAGCCAAATATTGGGATGATATTGCTCTGCGCTTCCCTATGCCCTACTCAGAAACCTTTGCCAAACTGGCAGGCAAGTTCAATATCGACACCAACTGGGCACGCGCGATCGCTCGTCAAGAAAGCGCTTACCAGCCATTTGCCCGCTCTCGCGTCGGTGCTCGCGGCCTGATGCAGTTGATGCCGAAAACAGCCAAAATGACTGCTAAGCACAATGAGATCCCCTATAAAAGCACCAGCGATCTGTATCAACCCGCCACGAATATCAATCTAGGGGTTGCCTATCTAGCGGAGATGCAGAAAAAATTCGATAACAATCAGATTTATGCCACGGCCGCTTACAATGCAGGTCCAAGCCGAGTCAATCGCTGGTTAAAACAGCGAGGCGAACTGCCGGTCGATATCTGGATCGAAACCATTCCGTTCACCGAAACCCGTCGCTATGTCATGAATGTGATGGCTTATCATGCGGTTTACCGCACCCTAGCAGGCAAACCCACTCACCTGCCTGAAGGCCAAACCGCCTTCCGCGTCGCCTTACAGAGCTCCACGGGCGCGAACCAGGCTGAAGAGTTAAGAGATTTCATCCGCCACAATAACTCACCCATTGTGACCCAATAAGACCGATGACAGAGATGAATGAGATCCACGCCCTCACCGATATCGGCGTCAACCTGACTGATAGCGCCTTTGATGCCGATCGAGAAACCGTTATTGATGAGGCGATGAAAGCCGGTGTGGGGCGGATGCTTGTCACCGGCACCACCGCAGATGAAAGTGAACAAGCGGCTGCACTATGCCAGCAATATCCCGGCCAACTGTTTTGTACCGCCGGCGTTCACCCGCACTACAGCAAAGACTTTTCCGCGGATGTACGCAGTACCTTAGTCGCCCTACTCAAGCAGCCTCAAGTGCTGGCCGTGGGGGAAACAGGGCTCGATTTCAACCGTAATTTTTCGACGCCGGAACAGCAGATCTGGGCTTTTGAGCAGCAGCTAGAGTTGGCCAGTGACACAGCACTACCGCTATTCCTTCATGAACGGGATGCGCACAAACAACAGATAGAGATGCTCAGACAGTACCGTGACACGATCAGCGGTGGTGTTGCACACTGCTTTACCGGCTCCCGCGCGGAGCTTTATAACTATCTCGACCTTGATTTATATATCGGTATCACCGGATGGATCTGCGATGAACGCCGCGGCCGAGAACTGCTCGATCTCGTTAAAGAGATTCCCGCTGATCGGCTATTACTCGAAACCGATGCCCCTTACTTGCTGCCCCGCAACCTCAAACCCAAACCGAAAAGCCGCCGTAACCTGCCGGCCTACCTGCCACATATACTTCAAGAGGTCGCCTCAGCCCGAAGCTGCGACGCCCCTACGCTGGCAGAGCAAACAGAGTTAAACGGCCAACGTTTATTTGGGTTTGATCAAGCACGAGCGTGATCAGCCCTTCTGATTAACACTGGTAACAAAATCACGCACACTGTTCACATCAAATGGCCAGCGCAACTCCTGGCCACTCAGTTCATCTACCAGCACAGGAATGAGCAGCGCATACTTCGCCATCAGCGCATCATCATAGGCGATATCCACTTCATCCAGCAGATGCTGTTGAGGGTCAAGACTGCCTACCAATACTTCGGCTGCGGCATCACATAGATGACAACCCACGCTACTCATCAGTAAAAACTGGCGCATTAGATCTCCTTAATCATTTAGCCCAGATATTAACTCACTCAATTGAGCTACTTAATCAGGCACTTAATCAGGCACTTAATCAGGCACTTAATCGGGCAACTTAAATCGGGAAAAAGAGTATATACCACCAGGGCTATCGTTTTGATAGCGCAAGGCGATATCACCGGGCCAGCACTAACAGAACAATATGACCGACTAAACCCCGAATAAGCGACCTCTGGCCAAAACATGACTAGCCTCACTTAAAACAGCTATATTTTTAACCTTGCAACATATCGATGTTATTATTTAGTCATCAACTAGGCGTCGTTCCCCGCATTGTCTGACTAAAGTAGTGTAATTGAGGCTTGCTGCGCCGCATCAAGTTGTCTATGCTCAATGACTCTGTTTCAACAATAGATTGGTTAAGCTCGGAATATTGAGCAATAGATACAGAGCGTCAGGCAATAATAACAATACACGGGTGGCGGCTCTCCTCAAACGTTAGCTCCGCTGACTAAGTCAGGCTTCAGAAAGAAGGCAGTTTTATGGATAACAACAGCAACATTCTCTCTAATCCACAAGAATTTATTAATTATCTCAACACCGAAAGCAAAAAAATTCTTGAGAAATACTCTCAAGGCGGTCACGAGGAGATGTATAAAAAGTTCACCCAGTCATGGACAGACTTGGCTTCACGCTCTTTTGAAGACCCATCCGTGTGGGTTCGTGCCATCACGGACTATCAACAAGCTCAAATTAGTTTATGGCAGAACATCCTATCCGGCAAAGCCGTTGATAAACCGATTGCTGAGCCACAGAAAGGCGACCGCCGCTTTGCCGCTGAAGAGTGGAGCGAGAACCCTGTATTCTCTTACATTAAGCAATCTTATCTGCTAACGGCCGACCTCCTCCAAGATATGGCGTCTAAAGCCAACCTGAGTGAGAACGAACAACGTAAACTGGAGTTTTATACTCAGGAATACACCAATGCAATGTCACCCACCAACTTTGCAATGACCAATCCTGAAGTACTTCAGCAAGCACTTGAAACCAAAGGCCAAAGCTTGGTCGACGGCCTGCAGAACCTGCTGAGCGACGTCGAAAAAGGTCGCATCACCATGACCGATGAGTCTGCATTCACCCTCGGTGAAAATATTGCGACCACGGAAGGTGCGGTTGTTTTCGAAAACGAAATGCTACAGCTGATTCAGTACAAGCCAAAAACTGAACAGGTTTATAGCCGCCCAACGCTGATTATCCCCCCTTGTATCAACAAGTTTTATATTCTTGATCTACAGGAACATAACTCCTACGTTAAATACTGCGTTGAAGAGGGTCAAAACGTCTTCCTTATCTCGTGGGTTAACCCAACGGCTGAACAACGCGATATATCGTGGGACGACTATGTCGAGAATGGCACGATGAAAGCCATCGATGCGGTTAAAAAGATCACCGATCAAGAAAAGATCAACTGCGTTTCTTGGTGTATCGGCGGCACAATGCTCGCGACAACGCTGGCAATCATGGCCAAACGTAAAGATGACTCTGTTGCCTCTGCTACCTTCCTGACAACCTTGACCGACTTTACTGATCCGGGCGATCTGCGCGTCTTTATCGATGAGCAGCAAGTGAAACAACTTACCGATAAAGTTGATGAGCAAGGCTTACTCAATGGCCGCGATCTTGCCACATCATTCAATATGTTGCGTTCTAATGATCTTATCTGGTCTTACGTGGTTAATAACTACCTTAAAGGCAAGAGCCCAGCGCCTTTTGACATCCTTTACTGGAACTCAGATTCAACCAACCTGCCCGCCAACATGTACACCTTCTATATCAGAGAGATGTACATCAACAACAAACTGACACAACCGGGCGGTCTGACGATTTGTGGTGAATCGATCGATCTACGTGATATCAAGATTCCGACCTACTTCATGTCTGCCATTGATGACCACATTGCCCCTTGGAAAGGCACCTTTATCGGCACCGAACTGATGCAGGGTAAAATCGAGTTTGTACTAGGTGCCAGCGGACACGTGGCCGGCGTTGTGAACCCTGCCTCGAAAAACCGTCGTAATTACTGGACCGGTGGTGAACTAGGACAAGGTGCTGATCACTGGTTTGAAACCGCCGAACGCCAAGAAGGCAGCTGGTGGCCAAACTGGGCTAAATGGCTTAAACCTAAAGCAGGTAAAAAAGTTGACGCACCTAAGGAGTATGGCAATGCTGAATTTAAAGTCATTGAGCCAGCCCCAGGTCGCTATGTAACCGCTCGCATCGACTAGCCTCTACGCAGTCACTCAGAAACCGGAGCCTGCGCTCCGGTTTTTTTATTTTCGTCACATTGATAATTAGATCGCCATTGAAATACGCATCATTATGCTCTCTGTGTGAGAGCCGAAATATTCTCGCACTCGCCATACCGATACTCGTTGCCGAGCTATCCAAAGCCGCCATGGGCTTTGTCGATACACTGATGGCGGCTCGCTATAGCGCCGAAGACTTGGCCGCTGTAGCACTAGGCTCCGGCATTTGGCTGCCGGTGCTGATTTCACTCAGCAGTGTCTTGATGGCCGTCACCCCGATGGTGGCTAACCATGCAGGCAATCATCAGCTACGCAGAACCCGTTTGATCTTCCATCAAGGGGTATTGATTGCACTGTGCGTCAGCGTGCTAGCTTGGCTCATCTTACGCAATATGGCTCCCGTATTAGAGATGATGCAGGTAAGCGGCAGCTTGAAAACCAAAACATTGGGCTACCTCGAAGCGCTCTCATGGGGCGTCCCCGGCATCATGCTGTATCAGGCCTGTCGCAGCTATTCCGAAGGGTTGGGTAAAACCAAGCCATTGATGAAAATCGGCCTATTTGCGCTGCTCTGCAATATTCCACTGAACTACGTATTAATTTACGGCAAATTCGGCTTCCCAGAACTTGGCGGTGTGGGTTGCGGCTGGGCAACCACCATTGTGATGTGGATTATGGCGCTCAGCGGGGCCGCATATTTGCGCTATTCTCGCCACTTTCGCCAACTCAATCTCATCATATGGCCACGCTTTAAAGCCTCTTTTTTCGTCAATATTCTGAAAATCGGCGTGCCCATCGGTTTTACCATGTTAATAGAAGTCAGTATGTTTTCCGTTATCGCCCTGCTTATTGCCCGCTTAGGCGAACAGGTTATTGCCGCCCATCAGATCACCCTCAGCTTTACCGGCATGATCTTTATGATTCCGCTGAGTATTGCCATGGCCTTGACCATCAGAGTCGGCCAGAACATCGGCCGCAAAGACTATCATGGCGCCCGAGCCACCGCGACCAGCGGTTATATGATCGTGATTGTAACCTCCATCACCACCTGCACCCTGATCGCTCTACTTTCAGTGCCAATCGCTCGGCTCTATACCCCCGACCATGACATTGTTGCCCTCGCCAGCAGCCTATTACTGATCGCCGCTGTATTTCAGATACCCGATGCGATTCAAGTTGCCAGTGCCGGCTTGCTCCGGGGCCACAAAGATACGGCCTACCCATTGCTGATTGTCTTTACCGCTTACTGGGTGGTCGGGCTACCGCTGGGATATACCCTTGGGTTAACCGATCTCATCACCCCCGCCTCCGGCCCCAGAGGTTTCTGGCTGGGCATGATCGCAGGCTTAACCGTGGGCGCTATACTGTTGTTACTCCGTTACCGACATATCATTAAACAACAATGCCATATATCCGCTGCTTCATCGCACTAAGCTTGATGCTGGTACTACAGGGTTGCGATCAGCGCCCTGTTGAAACCATGCTGGAACGATACAGCAACCGTGTCGCCAACAGCCTCGACAGTGAGGCTCAGCTTGATCTCGAAGGCCCTTTAGAACTGCCGACTTATCCACGTAGGCGTGAGCGCATACGCCCAGTAACCGATCTACGCCAAGGGTTGCTGGAGGTTTTAAAACTGCGTCACTGCCAGTTAATTCAACTGGTTGCCGAACGTAACAGCTCACTGGGTAAGGTGATGCCCCCTTCTCGCCAACTAGTCTATGAAATACAGTTTCTCAGCCGACTCAACCAGTGCCGACAGTCATTGCCGAGTCAGACGGATAAAAAACTGATTCAACAGCTTGACGAGATTTATCGCATCAAAAAACAGAGCTTCGAAGCCGCTCTCTGGAACGGCATATTCACCAGTGAAGCGATGGAGCGTAATTTTTCACCCTCAGAACCGGCACTTCCTCTTGAGGGTGATGGCGGCTTCAGCCAAAGCCGTCAGGCATTAGAAGCCCTTAACCGCGTGGCGGAACTGAACAATATCGTCCATAACCAAGCGCAATGGGATGAACCGGATAACCTAGACCAACTAGAGCCCCACTACCAAGCGCTATCAACACTGCGTTACGGTAGTCGTTGGTTGCGCTCCCTCTCTTTACTGACGTCCACCCTAAATCACACGGCCAGCGTCATTGAACAACGACTGCGCCAACGCCCCTTGTGCTACAACCAACGCGCTACCCCAGCCGCATTGATCGTTAAAAACGTGTTTAACAAATACTATGCCGGTGAACTGCAACCCTATATGGCCAAGGTTGATCGTCATGGTCAGGCATGGCTAAGCTTGAATCGACGACTCTTGGCGAATTTCAATCATATTCCAGCGACGATGCAACAGTATCAAGCCTTAATGCTAACCACAGAAAGCCCGTTTTGGCAGCATTACATCGAAGCTAGAAACCGTCATACACAGGCATGGCAACAATTGCTCACACAGTGCAATCTTATGCCTAACGGCGGATCATCGAGCTAGCACCATTTTGGGTAAATAAAACAGGTGTTATGCAACGGAGTATGAAACAATAAAGGTATTTTTAATCACTATCGGTTCGTCGTGTATAGAGCAGCCCAATACAATCAACGAAGGTCTTTAGCAGGTACGTTGTTAACTCGCCTGGGCTTTTTGGCGATTCTCGCACTGCTTACCGTTACCTATACGATCACCGCCGCTCCCGGGCTCAGCGTTATCATGACCGAAGCCCAGATAAACAAACTGGGACGTAAGTATGGCGAAATGGCGGAACGTCGATTACGTAGCTGGCAAAACCTAATCTCTGAGATCGCCGATCTTGATGATGATGAGAAGCTCTATCGGGTTAACCGCTTTTTCAACCAGTTAAACTTTGTCGATGATATTCAACACTGGGGAAAATCCGATTACTGGGCCAGCCCGGCAGAGTTTCTCATTACGAACGGCGGCGATTGCGAAGACTTTTCGATTGCCAAATATTACACCCTACGTCAGGTTGGCATACCGATCGAGAAGCTCAGCATTGTGTATGTTAAAGCCTTACGGCTCAATCAGGCCCATATGGTATTAACCTATTACAAAACACCCAAATCGACGCCTCTGATTCTCGACAATCTTATTCCGGAAATAAAACCGGCGAATCGACGCCCAGATTTACAACACGTCTATAGTTTTAACGGTGATAATCTATGGTTATCAAAAAAGGGCCGCCGCAGTACACTGGTGGGCACCTCTGATCAGTTGAAACCCTGGGTACAACTTCAATCACGAATAGAGAGTCAGGATTACTAACCTGATCAACGCGCTAATGAGGAATCAAACATGTCAATCGTAAATCAGTTAATGGCAGCCGTACTCGCCGTACTGATCGGATTAGCGGCAGGCACTGTCTATCTGATGTCCGACAGCTCTAAGACGATGCTAATACATCAACTCGAGTCCCATGGACAAGATACAGCGACCCACTTGGGGCTTTATCTTGCGCCATATATGGCCGATCATGATAAAGCGGTTATCGAGACCACCGTCAACGCTATTTTTGATAGCGGCTTTTATCAGCAGATACGGGTCGTGGACGCCGATAATGCGCCTATCTATATTAAAACGACGGGCGCCCAGATTAGCGACAACGTACCGAACTGGTTCATCAACCTCATCGACATTACGCCACCGGAGATGACCCGCGAGATCACCCATCAATGGCAAAAAGCGGGTTCTATCTTTGTACAAAGCCGTGCGGGTTATGCGTATGAACAGCTCTGGCTAGGTACTGAAAAAACCTTCGCTTGGTTTGTGATTCTTTCGTTAGTGAGCCTGTTTTTTATCAGTCTGCTCATGCGCTATATCCTCAACCCACTCAAGGGTGTTGAGGATCAAGCCATCGCCTTATCACAACAAAAATACATTGAACAAACGCATATTCCCGGCACCCGCGAACTCAAGCAGGTGGTGCTGGCCATGAATATGATGGTACGCCGCGTACGCACCATGTTTAACGAACAAACCAAGTACATTGAAGAGATTCGTCACGCGGCCTATCAGGATGACCTGACAGGGCTCAGCAATCAACGCGCCACCATGTCTCAGCTGAACGAGCGCATCGACTATCGCAATGATTTTGGCCCCGGCAGTCTTATTCATCTCCATATCGCCGAACTACAACGGCTCAACAGCGATCTGGGCATGGAGAAAGCCAATAACTTTATTCGCGCCTGCGCATCACAACTGCAAGCGTTAGCCCAACTCTCAGACGAGCCTATACTCGGTCGCATCAGTGGATCAGAGTTCATATTACTGAATAATATAACCGACCCCGACCAACTAAGCCGCGAACTCAACAAGCTAGCCGAAACACTCAAAGACTCTTACCGCCAACTAAAGGGTTCTTGTGAGCACTATTCACTCTTTATCGGTGCGACAGCCTATACCGAACAAGAAAGCTCTGAGAAACTACTGGCGAATGCAAAGCTGGCCGCCCAGCATGCCCATCAAGAAAACACCGCGGTCTACTGCAAAGGCGTTGGCAACCCTGATATACAGAGCAGTTGGCACCAGCATGTCAGTGATAAAATCATTAGCGGTGATATCTTTTTACAATGTCAGCCGGTTAAGCCGCTCTCTGAGCTACAAGGCCCAATCCATTGCGAAGCTTATGCCCGTATTTTGAATCAGGATAACCAACCCTGCGCCGCTGGCGAATTCATTAGTGTTGTTAAACAATTAAACCTCATGACCGCATTAGACAAGTCCGTGTTAAATTCGGTCAAACAGCAACTGCAACGCAATCCTGATATGAAGCTGGCCGTCAACCTAAGCAATGATTCCGTCAAAGATATGGCATTTTGTGACTGGCTCATTCGTACCACCCATAAGCAGCCGGTCGCTAAACAGCTGTGCATTGAATTAAACGAGGCCTCCGTCTTAAACAATATTAATCAGGTCGCCCTCTTCCGTGATCAACTAAAACAGGAAGGCGTGCTCTTTGGCGTCGATAACTTCGGTATCAACCCGGCGGGCTTCAGTTATCTTTATACCGTCAACCCTGATTACATCAAGATTGATGGTTCACTCATACGAGAACTCGACAGCAGCGCGGAAGACCGCTTCTTCGTCCGCAGCCTCGTCACCATCGCCCACAGCTTAGATATCAAAGTCTATGCGGAGCATGTTGAGCGGGAGACCCAGCTAAGTGCGCTGCAGCAGTTAGCCGTCGACGGATCTCAGGGCTGGGTTCATGGTAAGCCGGAACGCATCTAAACGGATATCAGTATTTCGCGGTCACATGAATAGTGACAGCGAAGCAAAAAAAACCGCCATCAGGCGGTTTTTTAACAATCATCTTGTAACAATACTTAAGTTTTACTAACCACGTTTGGTCAAGAGCATCTCTAGCTTATTGCTGAGACGATCCTCTTTTTCCTTAACTTTCTGCTTAGCTTGTTCTTCTTGACGCTTCTGCTGACGCATCTTATTAATCTCTTTCAGCTGCTGTTTCGCATGCTCAGCTTCAGATTCAGTCACAGCGCCCGATGGCTGGCCATCAAGACCGATACGATCAGCCCCCTCTTTCAAACTGCGGAAATAATATGGGGAACGAACGTAAGACGCCAACGCCCGTTTTATTTTATTCTTTGCTAACTTCTCATCGGCAATCAGATCTTCCTGAATACCGATTTTCAATGGTCGCATACTTTCCCGATTGAAAACCTCAGGATAGGCATCGCACAGCAGCTGCAAAGCCGCTTGATTAGCTGCCCGGTTCTTTGAACGAGTACGGGTTTTAGTTTTATCCGTAGTATCTGTTGCTGTCACAGTAAGTTTCTCTCAACCATTTATCTATAGGCCGATTAACGCGGCCAGTTATAAAAATCAGTGCCTGAACCTGAAACAGGGTTATTCCCCTTTACGGATCAGATAAAAATATTGATCATCTTCTTCTTTCTGGTCGATCAACTCATGCCCCAGAAAGGTACAAAACTTTGGTACGTCACGCTGTGTTGATGGATCCGTTGCCATTAATTGCAACACTTCACCAATCGCCATTTCGCGCACTTTATTGTGCAATAGCATAACCGGTTCGGGACAGAACAGGCCGGTTGCATCCATTACCTGATCCGCTTTAACTTCAACCATCAACTCCACCTCAAATACATCAGGAACCATATTGTCGCAAATTCGGCGGTATAGAAAAACCCATCTTTTGATCAGATCTCCTTTTATCCGCTATATCGGCGCTATTATACTGAAATTAATGGGAATAATTTGCTCTAGCAAAGCCGTGCCAAGATCATCCGAATCCTAATAAAGCATTAAATCGCACCTAGCCTCGTCAAATTCGAAAAAAAGCGGCTCGTAATACAGAGCAGACAGGGATGTAAGCCCACGGATTTATTGCCAATAAATCGCTAATAAAAGAGATCCAGGTTTGGCGGAAGATCGGTATCCATGTCACCTGATGGCACAGAGGCGCAGCGTTGGCCAGTGCCAACGTTTCAGCGGCATACAACACACTTAGCGAGTGTAGAGCATTCTTGGATCACCAGCTTGCAAAGCTGCTTTATTATGACCCATTCATTGATGGTTCAGTATAAGTGGAGTAAAAATATAAACACCATCTACTCCATGACATCCAATGCATGAGACCGATTATCGCATAAGAGCCGTCGATGGGTGATGAAATAAGGAACATCAGGCCGTTCCTAACACGACCTTACACTGCACGGCATTGACACAAAAAAAGGACAGAACCATGACGTTAAGACGCACACTGTTACTCGGCGCAGCCGCCTTCGGAATGAGCATCATGATGGCCTCCCCCGCGATGGCCCATGGCGGCAGTGATCCGATTACGGGCATCGATATTATCATCTTAAAAGACCCCAGTAGCCAGCCGATCAAGCCGTTCTCCCTCGATGGGCGCGAGATCAAAATGCTCAATAGCCTCAAGGACGCGGATCGTCCAACCTTTGTGCTGAAAACCGTTGCTGAACACATCGGTGCCGATGGTGCATTCGTGCAATCAGGCATGAAGGCGCTGGGTGATATCTGGTGTGGGCCATGCAAGATGGCTAACGAGATCGCGGTTAAATTTCCCGTCGGCAAGACCACCTATATGCTTGATCTACACATTCACGGAAAAGATATGATCCGCCAGCAAGCAGTCAAAGGCTCCACTAGCCGTATGCTTGAGTTGAAATCCCAATAAAAAAAGGACAGAACCATGACGTTAAGACGCACACTGCTACTCGGCGCAGCCGCCTTCGGAATGAGCATCATGATGGCCTCCCCTGCGATGGCCCTAGGCGGCAGTGATCCGATTGAGGGCATCGATATTATCATCAAAAAAGACCCCGGTAGTCAGCCGATCAAGCCGTTCTCCCTCGATGGGCGCGAGATCAAAATGCTCAATAGCCTCAAAGGTGCGGATCGTCCAACCTTTGTGCTGAAAACCGTTGCTGAACACATCGGTGCCGATGGCGCATTCGTGCAATCAGGCATGAAGGCGCTGGGTGATATCTGGTGTGGGCCGTGTAAGATGGCCAACGAGATCGCGGTGAAATTTCCCGTCGGCAAGACCACTTATATGCTTGATCTACACATTCACGGAAAAGATATGATCCGCCAGCAAGCAGTCAAAGGCTCCACTAGCCGTATGCTTAAGCTGAAATCTCAATAAAAAAAGGACAGAACCATGACGTTAAGACGCACACTGTTACTCGGCGCAGCCGCCTTCGGAATGAGCATCATGATGGCCTCCCCCGCGATGGCCCATGGCGGTAATGATCCGATTACGGGCATCGATATTATCATCTTAAAAGACCCCAGTAGCCAGCCGATCAAGCCGTTCTCCCTCGATGGGCGCGAGATCAAAATGCTCAATAGCCTCAAAGGTGCGGATCGTCCAACCTTTGTGCTGAAAACCGTTGCTGAACACATCGGTGCCGATGGCGCATTCGTGCAATCAGGCATGAAGGCGCTGGGTGATATCTGGTGTGGGCCGTGTAAGATGGCCAACGAGATCGCGGTGAAATTTCCCGTCGGCAAGACCACTTATATGCTGAAGTTGCACATCCAAGAGGAAGGAATTGTCCGCCAGCAAGGACTCACAGGTCACACCAGCCGCGGGAAGCTGGCTAACGACTGGGCCGTAGGCAAGCACGAGCAGAGCGTTCTAACTGAAAGTAAGCGCGCTGTTTCCCCCTAAAAGGGCTTCGGTTGTCATTGAGTGTCGGGCTGTTTCTTACTGCAAGCAAAAAGAAAGAGCCCGCCCACCATCGCCGCCAGAGGCGGCTCCTACAAGAGATCATAATCACAGAGCTAAAACACTAACGCGCGATACCACTGAAAAACTCAGAGGCCATACCGGCACAGCGAGATATACACACCGAGAAAACAACATTAACCGTGATAGCCCAACAACCGCACATGCACGGTTATCTCTTCACGATCATGGTAAAGATGCTTAGCGGCAAGGCGATAATCAATGCCCGCTTCATTCAACGTGGTTTGCAGATACGCTAAGCAGCTCTTTACTTCAGGATAACGTTGTTTCATTGGCAACTTGAGGTTAAACACCGTTTCACGGCACCAGCCCTCCTGCAGCCACTGAGTCATCAATTTGATCACCCGCGTCGGCTTATCGACGATATCACACACCATCCAATCAAACGGTTTCTGTGGATGAAACGCAAAGGCATCTTCGGTTAGATGCTTTACCTGCCCCGTTTCCATTAAAGAGTCGGCCATCGGCCCATTATCGATGGCGGTGACAAACATATTTTGATTCACCAGTTGCCAGGTCCAACCACCGGGAGCGGCCCCGAGGTCAACAGCGCGCTTACCGCTGCTAATATACTGGTGCCACTGATGCTCGGGTATAAACCAATGCCACGCCTCTTCTAGCTTCAAGGTCGAGCGACTCGGCGCCTGCTGCGGGAATTTTAAGCGCATGATCCCCATCGGCCAAGGCGCTGAGTTTTTAATCGGCGCATAGCCAATATAAAAACAGCTGCCCGACAGTGCAAAAATATGCAGCCTGTCAGTGGCCTGTCGCTGCAGTACGCCCTGCTTACGTAACACCTGGCTAAAAGCGGAACCGAAGCTATTACAAAACCGCTGCATTTCGCGCCCTTCGGTGGTATCCGCAGGCTCAACCCAGAGTTCACTACATTGAGGTAAACCACGCACATGCGGCATCAATGATTCCACCCGATCCTGAGTATCTACACCCTCAATCATGGGCAGGCAGACAATCCATTGTCGAGTAAAAATAAGATCATGAAATCGCAACTGCTCAACCGCCAGCGCAGCGCCATCCGGCTGATGACTGACAAACAACGCATAGCCGGTGTTTTCCTCTAACTTACAATAACCGTAAATGCCCTGCTGCTCACACTGTTCACGCACCTCGGCAGCACACTCTTTTTCAAAGCCGGGACGACAATAGAGCAGAAGATGATTCACAGGATAGTACCTCGATGATAGTGGTTAATAATGGCGAGCGTGGATTCTACTGCATTCGCCATGTGTTCGTCCTGAGTTATTCCCGACATTTTACGCGGCTT
The DNA here is from genome assembly GCF_003957515.1 of Amphritea opalescens. Taxonomy (GTDB): domain Bacteria; phylum Pseudomonadota; class Gammaproteobacteria; order Pseudomonadales; family Balneatricaceae; genus Amphritea; species Amphritea opalescens. The sequence goes on along the minus strand of NZ_RQXW01000001.1, from coordinate 342,155 downwards.
CAGGTCATGATCACCATCTTCAAGCCAGTGCAGCACCACACTCGGTGCTAAAGAGTAACCGTCAACCAGTTCTTTACGCCCCATCGCATCCCGAGTGCCCTGAAAGATATGGATCGGCTTAACCGCACACTGTAAATGCTCAATCCGTGGAGCATCCTGTTTGCCGGCAGCATAAAAGGGGTAACCATAGACAAAACAACCGGCGACCGCCTCGTGATCGGCTAACATCGTCGCCATACGCCCTCCCATCGACTTTCCGGCCAACCACAGTGGTTGATGATCATCTCGATAGGTTTCGATCAATTCAGAAAAATATGCCAGCAATTTGGGCTGCCGATCCGGCGGACGCCTTTTACTATCGATACGTCGCTGCTGCATATAAGGAAACTCAAACCGAATCACCTCCACATCACCGGCCGAGAGGGCCGAGGCCATTTGGTTCATAAACGGGCTATCCATTGGCGCACCCGCCCCATGGGCTAGCAAGATTCGCCCTTTTTTAGCACAGCCTTCGATTAACATTTCCCCTCCAATGCTTAAAAAAACAACAAATTATGCCTCAGTTCTCGCTTGATCCATATCAACAAAAGCCAAATTAGACACTTTCTCTATAGGGTTGATATATATCAACATTCGCTAAAAGCAGCAATAAACCACTAAAACCACAAGGGTTTCAGAAATATAAAAAGATAAAATAAATATATAGTTCAATAAGTTAGAGATAAAATACCCTCATTATAAATATCCTTAACATCCCATTTCTCCGCTTTTGCACTGCGTCACTATGTCGCAACTAATACCGTTGACGCATTGAAATGTGGCCGCTGTTTCAACATAATAGCCGACGGAAATTTACTATTTCTAAACCTTTCTAATAGCTTGTTGATGAGAGCCTGATATGAGCACAGCAGCTGAACACCCAACCTACAATTACAAGGTGGTGCGTCAATTCGCCATCATGACCGTGGTATGGGGAATCGTCGGAATGGCCATAGGGGTGCTAATCGCATCCCAGTTAATATGGCCTGCACTAAACTTTGATACAGCTTGGTTAAGCTTTGGACGTATTCGTCCATTGCATACTAATGCCGTTATCTTTGCATTCGGAGGCTGCGCATTGTTCGCAACCTCTTACTACGTCGTACAACGTACGTGCCAAACACGTTTGATCTCAGACAAACTGGCCGCTTTCACCTTTTGGGGATGGCAGCTGGTTATTCTGTGCGCAGTCGTGACTCTGCCACTCGGCATTACCTCTACTAAAGAGTATGCAGAACTGGAATGGCCAATTGATCTGTTGCTCACGGTTGTTTGGGTGGCTTACGGTATCGTCTTCATGGGTACTGTGAAGATGCGTAAGACATCTCACATCTATGTGGGTAACTGGTTCTACATGGGCTTCATCCTGACAGTAGGCGTACTGCACATCGTTAACAGCGCAGCAATGCCTGTTACCCTGTTCAAGTCCTACTCTGTCTATCCAGGTGCAGTCGATGCAATGGTTCAGTGGTGGTATGGCCATAATGCGGTAGGCTTCTTCCTGACCGCTGGCTTCTTAGGCATGATGTATTACTTCGTACCTAAGCAGTCTGGACGTCCTATCTACTCTTACCGTCTGTCTGTTGTTCACTTCTGGGCTCTGATCGCAACCTATATGTGGGCGGGTGGTCACCATCTGCACTATACCTCTCTGCCTGACTTTGCTCAGACACTGGGTATGGTTATGTCTCTGATTCTGTTGGCGCCATCTTGGGGTGGTATGATCAACGGTATGATGACGCTGTCAGGTGCATGGCACAAACTGCGTACCGATCCTATCTTGCGCTTCTTAGTGGTATCTCTGTCGTTCTACGGCATGTCTACCTTCGAAGGCCCAATGATGGCAATCAAAACCGTTAACGCCCTCTCCCACTACACTGACTGGACTATCGGTCACGTACATGCGGGTGCTCTAGGCTGGGTTGCGATGATCTCTATCGGTTCTATTTATCACATGGTTCCTAAGCTCTGGGGTAAAACTCAGATGGCCAGTGTTGGATTGATTAACACTCACTTCTGGCTAGCAACTATCGGTACTGTATTGTACATCTGTGCGATGTGGGTTAACGGTATCTTGCAAGGCTTGATGTGGCGTGCAGTGAACGAAGATGGCACTCTGACTTACAGCTTCGTAGAAGCACTAGAAGCCAGTCACCCAGGCTATATGGTTCGCGCACTGGGCGGTGCATTCTTCCTGGCCGGTATGATCCTGATGGCATACAACGTATGGCAAACTGTTCGTAAAGACAGCAAAGCACCTGTTGCTAGCCCGTCTGCGCAAACAGCTTAAGGATCAGAGGAGCACATAACATGATCAAACACGAAACGATTGAAAAGAACATTGGCCTGATGATTCTACTGATTATTCTGGTAATCAGTGGCGGTGGTCTTGCAGAAATCGTACCTCTGTTCTTCACCAATGCGACAACTAAGCCGATCGAAGGTCTGCGGACGTATACTCCGCTGGAACTTGAAGGGCGTGACATCTATATCCGTGAGGGTTGCCATGTATGTCACACTCAACAGATTCGTCCTTTCCGTGCTGAAACTGAGCGTTACGGTCACTACTCAACGGCAAATGAAGGCGTCTGGGAACATCCGTTCCTATGGGGCTCTAAGCGTACCGGCCCTGATCTGGCCCGTGTAGGCGGTCGTTATAGTGATGACTGGCATCGTGCCCATCTCTACAACCCACGCGATGTAGTACCGGAATCCAAAATGCCCACTTACCCATGGCTGTTTGAAAACAAACTGTCTGGTGAAGATACGGCTGCCAAAATGCGAGTACTGGCTAAACTAGGTGTTCCATACACCGAAGAAGATGCCAGCAAAGCGCGTGAGCAAGTAGAAGGCAAGGCTGAAATTGATGCCGTGATCGCCTACCTGCAGGCACTGGGTAAACTCCACTCTCAATATACCAACAAGCGGTAATTCGAGTGAGCTACGAAGTTTATGGTCCATATCTGCCTCTGCTGATGCTGATTACCTTTATCGGTTTATTTATCTGGGTGTTATTACCGGGTAACCGAAAACGATTTGATGAAGCATCAAAGCTGCCTTTCGCTGACGAGGATGAGAATGAGAATGAAAGTTCTCCCGGCGAAGGCTCTACAGGCACTGATATAACCAATAACGGGAGAAATGAAAAATGAGTCCTTTTTGGAACGCATGGGTATGGACAATTACCCTGGTAGTTATACTAGGTTGTACCTTGTTGCTGCTTGCCACGCGTAAAAGCGAGCCTTATAAGGATGCCACAGAGGAAACTACTGGGCACTCCTTTGATGGTATCGAAGAGTATGACAATCCGCTGCCAAGTTGGTGGTTCCAGATGTTTGTGGGAACCGTTATCTTCGCCGTTGCCTATCTCGGCCTATACGGTCTGGGCAACGTAAAAGGCTTTTACGGTTGGTCATCCGTCGGTCAGTATGAAGAAGAAATGGCGCATGCTGAAGAGGTATACAAGCCAGTGTTTGCTAAGTATGCATCTCTGTCGATTGAAGACTTACAGGATAAGCCTGACGGCCTGAAAATCGGTCAACGGATGTTCGCAAATAACTGTGCGGTATGTCATGGCGGAACAGGTGCGGGTGCCCACGGCTTCCCTAACCTAACCGATAATGACTGGTTGTACGGTGGTGCTCCTGCCACTATTCAACAAACCATCACCGAAGGTCGTCAAGGCGCTATGCCTGCTTGGGGCCCTGTCCTAGGTGAAGAAGGTGTTCGTGATGTGACTAGCTACATCTTGTCACTCAGCGGTGCTGAGCATGATGCTGATATGGCTGCTCGCGGCCAGCAACAGTTCCAAGCGTTATGTACCGCCTGTCATGGTGCTGACGGTAAAGGAACTCAAGCATTGGGCGCGCCTAACTTGACCGATAATACATGGTTGTATGGTGGCTCTTTCGAGCAGATCAGCCACACAATCCGTACCGGTCGTAACGGTGTTATGCCAGCACATAAAGCGCTACTCAGCGATGACAAGATTAAACTCATCGCCGCTTACGTTTACAGCTTGTCTAACAAGTAAGGCTTAGATCAATGAAAAGGCGATATGATGCAAATCATATCGCCTTTTTTTGTGCTGCAGCTTATATGCAGTCTTAAACTGCGTATAATATTCGAATTCACTAATAGACCACCTCAAGATAATGGGGAGGCTATGAGTGTTAGTATTTCGACTATTTGATGGTGAGGAATGGTATGAATCAAATACCAGTTAAGGATGTAACGCCAAAGTCAAAAAATGGCGATGGAAGTGGCGATCTATACGCCAAGCGTGAACATATTTATGTAAAGTACTACAAAGGGTTCTTTAAAAATTTAAGAACCATCTCCGGCATCATAATGCTGATCATGTTCTATGGTTTCTCCTGGATTCAATGGGATGGTCATCAGGCAATCCTGTTTGACCTACCCAGCCGACAGTTCCATATTTTTGCTTTCACCTTCTGGCCCCAGGATTTCATGTTGCTCTCCTGGTTGCTTATTATCCTAGCGTTTACCCTGTTCTTTGTAACTGTGTTTGCCGGACGACTCTGGTGTGGCTATGCCTGTCCTCAATTCGTCTGGACATGGTTCTTCATCTGGGCTGAGCGCGTCACCGAAGGCGACCGCAATCAGCGCATGCGCCTTGATAAGGCCGGCTGGAGTCTCGAGAAGATCGCCAGAAAAACGGCTAAGCATACCGTCTGGATCATCATTGCCGCGGCCTCGGCCATTGCCTTTGTCGGTTATTTCACGCCTATCCGTGAATTAGTCCCCTCGGTTTTATCCTGGGACCTTGGCCCTTGGGAAAGCTGGTGGATCGGCTTCTTAACCGTCGCAACCTATGCCAATGCGGGCTGGATGCGTGAGCAGGTATGTATTTATATGTGCCCTTATGCTCGCTTTCAAAGTGTTATGTTTGATGCTGACACATTGGTCATCTCTTACGATGAACAACGCGGTGAAAATCGTGGTAAACGTAAGAAAAATGCAGACTATAAAGCGGAAGGCTTAGGTGACTGTATCGATTGCGGTAACTGTGTTCATGTCTGCCCTGTGGGCATCGACATTCGCAACGGCCTGCAATATGAGTGTGTCGCCTGTGGTGCCTGCGTCGATGCCTGTGATGACATCATGGATCGCATGGGCTATGAACGTGGACTGGTGCGCTATACCACCGAACATGCCTTAGAAGGCGGCGAGACCCATATTCTTCGCCCTCGCCTAATCGCTTATTTCGTGGCTCTCTGCGTCATGTTTATCACCTTCAGCTACACCCTGTACAGCAGGGTACCGCTTGAAGTTGATATCATCCGCGACCGAGGCCAACTGTATGTGCAAGCCTCTAACGGCATGATCGAAAACGTCTATACCCTCAAGCTGGCGAATAAGTCACAGGTTGATCATCGTTTCAACATCGATGTATCAGGTATTGACGGTATTACCATGGCAGGTGAGCGAGAAGTATTAATCCGTTCTGGAGAGCTATTGGTACACCCGATCAGCCTTCAAGCGGATCCTCGCTTCCTCGAACGTCCAAACTATGACATTACCTTCAAGGTACAAGCGATCGATGATCCAAGCATTTTGGTGAGCGAAGAAAACCGCTTTATTAGTCCTGTGAAGCGTTAAGCTACCCACCGCCAATTGTCTGAGTTAGAATAGCTGCCGGATTTGCTTCCGAGCAGCTATTTCTTTTTAAGGAAACATATGACTGATCAAGATATCGGCCCCTGGTATAAACAACCTTGGCTATGGTTTATTCTGGCGCCACTCATTGCCACTGTCCTCTACTCCACTGTTTATATTACCGCATCGGTGGTGACCAATGATGGTGTCGTCCTTGAGGAGTACACGAAAAGCGCCAAATCATTTCACGAAGGCAGCAGCCTAAAAGAAGCAGCCCAAGCGCTAGGCCTTAACGGGACACTTCGATTCGATACGGTTGCTGGCGATATCAACTTAGAACTTTTGAGTTCTACCGATGCGTCTTTACCCGCGCAATTAAAGCTAGTGATTGGTCATCCGACCAAGGCGAGCCTTGATATCAACGTAACCCTGAACCAGATTCGCCCCGGTTACTATGGTGGCGAACTACAAAGCGTTCTTAAAGGTAATAAACGTTTGATTATCAGCCCGCTAGATAAACAATGGGAGCTGGTCAATGAAGCCCAACCCCCTTACGATCAGCAAAGCTTCACCTTTGGTAACCCGTAAGCAGTAATGAACGCCCCTGAAGGTAATAAGCACAACCATCTTAGCTGTTTCCACTGTGGACTCGATGTCCCCTCTGGCAGCCAGTATTTCACCACGATCGACGGACAGCCTCGCCAGATGTGCTGTCCCGGTTGTCAGGCGGTTGCTCAGGTTATCGCCGACGGCGGGCTAGAAAATTACTATAAGCACCGCACCAATGAAGCCTCTTCACCTGAGGCTCTCAGCGTCACAGAACAATTAAAGGCTGAGTTCGAGTTATATAACCACGCCAGCGTACAGAAACATTTTGTCTCCGAATTAGCCGATGGCAGCAAACAGGCCACCCTTGTCATCGAAGGCATCACCTGCGCCGCTTGCGTTTGGCTGCTCGAACACCATATAAGCTCGCTTGAGGGTGTCCAACTCGCGAGTGTCAACCTGACCAATCATCGTGCCCGCGTACAGTGGGATGATGAACAGATAAAACTCAGCGATATCTTCCTCGCCATGCACAGCATCGGCTATCAGGGTCATCCTTATCACCCGGATAAAGAGGAACAGCTACTCGAGCAGGAGACCAAACGAGCGATGCGCCGATTAGGCATCGCCGGGGTCTTCACTATGCAGATCATGATGCTGGCCGTGGCCCTCTATACCGGCGCCAATGGCAGCCTTGAAAGCAATTATGAAAACTTTATTCGCTGGGCGAGCCTCGTATTAGCCACGCCCGTAGTATTTTATGCCGCCAGACCTTTTTTCCAAGCGGCATACCGAGATCTTCGCACCCGCCACCTCACCATGGACCTCCCCGTCTCCATCGCGATTGGCGGTGCCTATACCGCCAGTATCTGGGCCACCATAACCGCCAGTGGCGAAGTCTATTATGACTCGGTCAGTATGTTTACCTTCTTCCTACTGATCGGTCGTTTCCTCGAAATGAAAGCCCGACATCGCACCGGCAAAGCGGGTAATGCGCTCCTTAACCTCCTGCCCGCCAGCGCGATTCTCTGTACTCCTGACGGGGAGCAAATTGTCGCCGCCAATGAGCTACAACAGGGCGACCGAATTCTTGTCAAACCCGGCCATACGATTCCCGCCGATGGCGATATTGTTCAAGGCAGCAGTAGCATCGATGAATCGGCCCTCACGGGTGAATACCTTCCGCTAACCAAAAGGGAAGGCGATAGCGTGGTCGGCGGCACCATCAATGTAGAAAACCCGATCCATCTAACCGTCACTCAGGTCGGAGCCAGCTCGCAACTCTCTTCGATCGTTCGGTTGCTTGAACGGGCCCATGAAGAAAAACCCAAAGTCGCCCGGCTGGCCGATAAGGTATCCGGTTATTTTGTCTCGGCCGTTCTGATCATTGCCGCGACGGTCGGTCTTTATTGGTGGCAGGTCGATCCCGGTCATGCCTTTTGGGTCACCCTATCGGTGTTGGTTGTTACCTGCCCTTGCGCCCTATCACTGGCGACCCCCACGGCGCTAACAGCCGCGACGGGTACACTACGACAGCACGGCCTGTTGATTACCCGAGGCCATGTGTTAGAAAGCCTCGCCAAAGCGACCCATATTGTATTCGATAAAACCGGCACCCTGACCGAAGGCAACCTGTCACTGCAAAACACACAGACCCTTGCCGAACTCACCGAGCAGCAATGCCTTGAGATTGCCGCAGCACTGGAAGCCCACTCCGAACACCCCATTGCACGGGCTTTCCACCGGGCGTCACATGCGACCTCGATCGTGCCGGCAGAGCAGCTCACCAATCATGTCGGCCAAGGCTTAGAAGGTTATATCAACGGTCAACGCTTTTTCATTGGCAAGCCTCAGTTTGCCAGTCAATATTGCGATACCCCTCTGGATTTCAATCACGCGCCCGATGACCAGTGCCAATGGCTATTACTGGCCAGTGAAACAGAGCCGCTTGCGTGGTTTGGCTTGAGTGATCCCGCCCGTAAACAAGCCGCTCAGGTCGTGCAACAACTCAAACGGATGGGGCTTGAAGTACAGATGCTCACCGGTGATAGTTCTGCCGCGGTAGGCCATATCGCCCATCAACTGAAGATCGACAAGGTTATCTCCGGCGTCAGTCCAGCAGAGAAACTACAGCACATCCAACAACTTCAGGATGACGGCGCACAGTTGATCATGGTCGGCGATGGTATTAATGATATTCCCGTGCTCGCAGGGGCTCAGACCTCGATTGCTATGGGCTCGGCGACCGATCTTGCAAAAACCAATGCGGATGCGGTGTTAATTTCCGGCGAGCTAATGCGCCTTCCTCAAGCCTTAAAGCTCGCTAGACGCACTCGGGCGAATATTCGTCAGAACCTTAGCTGGGCACTGTTTTATAACTTGATAGCCCTCCCCCTAGCTGCCGCGGGCATGATCGCCCCTTGGATGGCCGCCATCGGTATGTCTATCAGCTCCCTAGTCGTCGTCGGCAATGCCCTACGGTTGACTAAACTTGGTCGCACTGATCAGGTAGAATAGTTTCAACAATCTAAGTGAAGCACTGCCATGTCGATTATCTATCTGCTTATCCCTATCGCTATTATTCTTGCGAGCATCGCTATTTGGGGGTTTTTCTGGTCGGTGAACAGCGGCCAACTCGACGATCTAGAATCTCCAGCCCATAGCATTCTGTATGATGATGATGAGGATCTCATCCCCGACGAAGCAAAGATCCACAAGCCTGCCCACACACCAACTGATAAACCCCAATGACAGAACAAGTCTCAGCCCTCACCGCACTACTATTAGGTTTACTCGGCAGCGCCCATTGCCTTGGCATGTGTGGCGGCATCTCCAGCGCGGTGGCGATGGGGATCGACCGAAAAAACCAACATCCCGCCCTGCTGCTGCTTGGCTTTAACCTAGGCCGAATTACCAGCTATACCATTGCTGGTGCCTTGCTAGGCAGCCTTGGTTGGCTGATTAGCTCGCCCACAACCGCGATCCTGTTACGCACCTTTGCCGGCGTCATCTTGATTTTAATGGGCCTCTATGTGGCGCAAATATGGCGCGGCTTAGCCTTGATTGAAAAACAGGGCAACCACCTTTGGCGTCATATCCAACCCCTTAGCCGCCGATTACTCCCCGTCAGCAACCCGCTACAAGCACTCGCCCTTGGTGGTCTGTGGGGCTGGCTGCCCTGCGGACTGGTGTACAGCACCTTAATCTGGAGTGCGACCGCCGGTGACTGGAAAGTCTCGGCGATGATGATGGCCTGCTTTGGCTTGGGAACGGTTCCCGCGATGCTGGCCACGGGCCTTCTGGCCAATCAGGTACAGGCCCTGCTGAAAAACAAAAAGGCACAAACCGTGGCAGGACTGCTCATCATCCTGTTTGGCCTCTACACCATCCCTTGGCGAGGCCTCGGCTTACCCTTTATTGATTGATATCAATACAGGTTTGGGGAAAAGCCTTATAATCGCCTCCCTTTGCAGTAAGAGTGAGAATTGTTGTGAACCAGAACAACCTGATTAAATGGGATCTCGACCTGATCCGCCGTTATGACCTGTCCGGCCCTCGCTACACCTCTTACCCAACTGCGATTCAGTTCAATCCGGATCTATCGGCTGAAGATCTGGTCAATACTGGCCAGCAAACAGCGGATAAAAAAGCCCCTTTATCACTCTATGTGCACATCCCTTTCTGTGCCCATGTCTGCTATTACTGCGCCTGCAATAAAGTGATTACTCGGAATCGCAAAAAGGCTCAACCCTACCTCGACACCCTCTACCAAGAGATGGCCGAGTTATCCCAATGGTATGCCGATGACCGGACCGTGGAACAGCTTCACCTAGGAGGCGGCACGCCCACCTTTATCAGCAACCAGCAGATGGTTGAACTGATGCAACAGCTGCGACAACACTTCACCTTACTCGATGATGATTCCGGTGACTATTCGATCGAAATCGATCCCCGTGAAGTGGACCATGAGATGCTCAAAGTGCTGCGCGAGGTCGGTTTTAACCGTGTCAGCTTTGGCGTTCAAGACCTTGAACTCAAAGTACAACAGGCCGTTAACCGCGTTCAACCGCTTGAAGAGATTGCCGATGTTCTTCACGAAGCCCGCCGTCTAGGTTTCCGCTCAATCAATATCGACCTTATCTACGGTCTGCCGCATCAAACACTGGAAAGCTTTAGCAAAACATTGGATAGCATTATCGCGCTCAGCCCCGACCGGCTGTCGGTATTCAACTATGCCCACATGCCTGACCGTTTTCGCTCCCAGAGCCACATAAAAGCTGAAGATCTGCCTAGCCCAGAAACCAAACTCGCGATTTTAGAAACCACCATCAGCAAGCTCATAGCCGCCGGTTACGTATACATTGGCATGGATCATTTCGCCAAGCCCGATGACGAACTAGCACTGGCACAACAAAGCGGCAAACTGCATCGCAACTTTCAGGGTTATACCACCCATAGCGATTGTGACCTTGTCGCGATGGGCGTGTCATCCATCAGCCAGATTGGCGACGTTTATTATCAAAACGAACATGATATGAGCGCCTATACCGCTGCGGTTGAATCCCGGAATAACGCCATAAAACGGGGCGTAACCCTGAGCACCGATGACCGTATCCGTCGCGCAGTGATCACTCAATTGATCTGCCATTTTGAATTAGATATGACCACTATAGAGCAGCAGTTTGACATAAACTTTAGTGAATACTTTGCTGAAGCGCTGCAAGAACTGCAGCGCTTTACCCATGATGGGCTGGTCAACCTTAACCCCAGCAACATCGAAGTCACCCCTGCAGGACGGCTGCTTATCCGCCGCATCTGTATGGCGTTTGATGCCTATATCCCGAAACAAGAACCGACTAAAGGTTTCTCCCGCATCATTTGATGTGGGAAATACTTCACCCTGCGGGCGATTTAGTAGATAATCACGTATCAGCGTTATCTAATAAATCAACGGAACAGGACATCATTATGGGCAACCATAAGGCTTCAGAAGGGAAACTACACAGCTTGAGACAGGTGCACTGTAATACTTGCAGCCTCAGTTCTTTATGTTTACCTATGTCCCTTAATATGACAGAGATAGACAAGCTAGATAATATTATCGATAAAAGCCGGCCGCTCAAAAAAGGGGATCACCTCTTCAACCAAGGCGAAACCTTTACCTCTGTTTATGCTATTCGTGCCGGCACCGTTAAAACATATACCCTCACCAATGAAGGCGAAGAGCAGATTACCGGCTTCTACTTCCCCGGCGAAATGGTCGGCATGAGTGGTTTTGATAACGATCAATACCCAGTATCAGCAAAAATACTCGAAACAACCACGGTTTGTGAAATCCCATTCGAGCGACTCGACGAACTCTCAGGTCAGATGCCGGAACTGCGCCGTCAGATTCTGCGCACCCTGAGTAAAGAGATCCGTGATGATCAGCAGATGATGTTGCTATTAAGCAAGAAAAACGCTGAACAGCGGGTGGCAACCTTCCTGATTAAACTCTCGATCCGTTTTAAAATGCGTGGTTACTCAGAAACTCAGTTTCGTTTATCCATGTCCAGAAACGAGATCGGTAACTACCTCGGATTGGCGGTAGAAACCGTTAGCCGCATATTTACCCGCTTCCAAAAAATGGATCTAGTACGGGTGGATGGTAAAGAGATCGATCTGTGCAACCTAGAAGAGATCTATCGCCTATCCGGTGAACCTCAAGATGTACAAGAGCATGACGGCAAAGCCTGTCCTCTCGAGTAAACCTTGCTCCAATGAAAAGAATACCCGCTCTTTAGCGGGTATTCTTGTTATCATGCACCCCGTTTTTATAGCCCTAGCCGATTTTAGCCCTACTGTTTTAAGGTAATCCTGATGAGTTTCGATGAATGTTATATAAAGTCAGTCATGCGTACGATAGCCGACTGGCCAGAACCCGGCGTTATGTTCAGAGATATCACCCCGCTGTTTAAAGACCCCAAAGCCCTCAGAATGATTGCCGATGCGTTTATCCAGCGTTATATCGATACGGAAGTCACCCATATTGCTTCTATCGATGCACGCGGTTTTTTGTTTGGCTCTATCATCGCCTACCAACTCAACCTACCACTGGTGCTGGTGCGCAAAAAAGGCAAGTTACCAGGTAAAACAATTCATCGCGAATACGCCCTAGAATACGGCACCGCCGCCGTCGAAATGCAGATTGATGCCGTCGCTGAAGGCGATAAAGTACTCATCTTTGATGATCTCATTGCCACCGGCGGCACCATCCTCGCCGCCAGTACCATCATTAAAGAACTTGGCGCCGAAGTGTATGAAGCAGCGGCCCTGATTGATCTACCCGATCTACACGGATCTGAACTGATTCAGCAAAGTAATATCCCTGTTTTCACCCTGCTAGCCTATGAAGGGCTCTGATCTGCTCTAGGCAACTAGACTATCAACGCCGCGGTACTCGCCATCTCTTATCGAAGGCCAGCCTTCACGGGCTTGAGTCGAGTACCGTTTCGCAGCAACATCGCTCACGCGATCCTAGCCCAATACTCTGCCATATTTTTGACCCTGCTCCTTATCCATTCAATCGTGGATTGGGCACCGATTATATGCCGATGGGTTCTGTTCGCGTGGATATCGCTTTACAATAGCGTCTCATTTTTATCTGTTACTAAGGGCTCATCTCATGTGGTTCAAAAATGCCATTTTTTACCGTTTCACACAGCCGTTTACCTATACCCCAGAAGCCCTTGAAGAAAAACTCGGCGAGAAAGCCTTCACCCCCTGCGGTAGCCAAGAACTGAGCCGTTTTGGCTGGGTAAGCCCGAGTGGCGACCTTTCCGAAATGCTCGTCCATGCCGGCAATGGCTTTATGCTTATCGCCGCGCAGAAAGAAGATAAAATCATTCCCTCTCAAGTCATTCGTCAGCAACTCGATAACAAGGTTAAGCTGATCGAGGACGAGCAGGCGCGTAAGGTCTATAAAAAAGAGAAGGATCAGCTCAAAGATGAAATTGTGCTCGACCTGCTCCCCCGTGCATTCAGTAAGTATCAAACAACCTGGGCATTAATCGCGCCAGAGCATAACTTATTGATTGTTGATGCCAGCAGCCATAAACGCGCCGAAGAACTGCTTAGCCACCTGCGCAGCCTACTGGGCTCTCTGCCGGTGGTTCTGCCTGATGTGAATCAATCCCCATCGGCGGTAATGTCGACCTGGCTGGAGCAACCACAGGAGCGTTACACCGGTCTAGAACTACTGGACGAATGCGAGCTCAGAGACAGTGCCGTTGAAACCGGTATTATTCGCTGTAAAGGACAGGATCTCGAAAGCGACGAGATTCGCCATCACCTTGAAGCGGGCAAACGGGTGGTTAAGCTGGCCCTAGAGTGGCAAGAAAGCCTGAACTTTATCCTGCAAGATGACCTGTGTATCAAGCGCATTAAGTTATCGGATCAACTGAAAGAAAAAATGGATCAAGACAGCCCTGAAGAGGCTTTTGCCCAGTTTGATGCTGATTTTGTGCAGATGTCTCTGGAACTCACCCGCTTGATTCCGGCCCTGACCGAAGCCTTTGGCGGTGAAGCACAACGCCCTTAAAACAACCCGCTAGATCTCAGCCGGTCGCCGACCGGTTGAGCTCCAATCCAACGAGCAGCCAAAGATCAACTAAAGACCAATCGAAGAACAGCCAAACGCTGCGTATCGCGCTGCACTCACATGCAAGATAAGGTCTCAATCTGGGATAATCTCTTGATCATTTTCTCATCCTTTCTCAAGTTGTTATTTAAACTTCATTAACCACTGTGTAGACTAGCCGCATTCAGCAGATCGGGGCAGTTCAGTGAGCAAAATTTACAGCGTTAAAGAGATGTTTTACACCCTTCAAGGCGAAGGCGCACAGGCCGGTCGGCCGGCGGTATTCTGTCGTTTTAGCGGTTGTAATCTGTGGTCTGGGCGAGAACAGGATCGGCATAAAGCCGTCTGTGATTTTTGTGACACCGATTTTGTCGGAACCGATGGTCAGAATGGTGGTAAGTTTAACTCCGCTGAGGCGCTGGCAAAGGCGGTAAGAAGCTTCTGGCCTGAACTGCCAGACACACAGCAGGGCAAGCCTTACGTTGTCTGTACGGGAGGTGAGCCACTGTTACAGCTAGACACAGCCCTTATCGACGCCCTGCATCAAGAAGACTTTGAGATAGCGGTCGAAACCAATGGCACCTTAGCGGTCCCAGCCTCTATCGACTGGATCTGCGTCAGCCCTAAGGCCGATGCGGAACTCGTGCAGTTAAGCGGCGATGAACTGAAACTGGTATATCCCCAACCCTTAGCCCAGCCTGAGCAGTTTCAGTCACTCGCGTTTAGCCACTTCTATCTCCAGCCGATGGATGGTCCTATGCAGCCGATGAATACGCGGGACACGATTCAATTCTGCCTACAGCACCCCCAGTGGAAGCTAAGCCTGCAAACCCATAAATTATTGGGTATCGACTAACACTGACGGACGTCTGAGTGGCCAGTTACGCCACACCACCAACAGCAGTGCCGGTATCTGCATCAGGATGCCGTACAACAAGACGGCTAACGACATCTCCGGCTGTTGCAGCAACGCCCCGGTAACCATCAAGGCCGTCCCCGCATTCTGGATGCCGGTCTCGATACTCAGCGTGAGCGCCGTGGCGGTACTCAGCCCCAACAGATAGCGGGCCAACACCCCTGCCAAGATCATCGCACTACTCGCCAACAAAATAATCGCAGGGCTTAATACCGGCAACAGTTGCGGTAACACCTGCCGATTCGCCCAGCTAATCATCACCACCACGATCACCATAAACACCAGTGACAGCACTTTTATCGGCCGTTGCAGTTGCGCGCACAGTAGCGGCCAGCGATGATTGATCACCACCCCCAGCGTCACCGGCACCAATGTAACCACCACTAGCTTCATAATGGTGGTCAACACCGGCAACGCCACCAGCACCCCTTCCCCCAGCAGATACTCAAGGGTTAACCAAGTAAGCCAAGGCAGTGAGAACGGAATGATCAAGCTGGTGATCGCCGTTAAGGATATCGACAGCGCCGTATCGGCACGACACAGGTAGCTAATCATATTGGAGGTCGCACCACCCGGCGCAAAAGAGACGATCAATAATCCCGCTGCCAATAACACCGGCAGGTCCATTAACATCACCACCAGCCACGCCAGCAAAGGGAGTAACACCAACTGCAGTAAAAGACCGGCGATAATCGCCACCGGACGAGAACGTAAACGGATAAAATCCCCCAGCGTCAACGTCAGCCCCATACCCAACATAATGACAAACAGTGCTATCGGTAATAACAGCGAAAGTGCATTGCCACCTTCCATCTCTACCTACTCCTTTTTTGATTAGCGAGGGGCCATAATAGGGTCCTCAGACCTTGGGGACAACCGCCAGATTATAGATAACCAAAGGGCTGTCTCAATCTACTCACATTAATTGTGGATAACATTGTGGGTACCCTGCTTTATCCTCTCCTCGACTCCCGAATTCAAGCCGATCCAGACAATATGGTTATTTTTTAACCAGATGTTTTATTGCCTATTTTTCAATGACTTATATTAGATAAAACTCATTCAACCCAGCGGTTACTGATTTTTATCCCAGAAAGGTTTCAATTCCGCGTCATTGCTGTGACGAAAAGAAGTCAACCTTTTTTTGATAAATAAATTTATAAATAATATCTTTCAACTAGCCAATTCAAGCGGTTCCACTTACCATATTGCCCTCGTCAAAAATCGGACTCGTTTTCACCATGCCTGAATCCCGTAGCCACCAGTCACAAGCCCAGCGTATTACCATCATCGGTTCTATTATCGATACCATACTCGGGGTACTAAAAATTGTTTTCGGAATGATGGCACATTCCACTGCATTGATCGCCGATGGTATCCACTCTCTCTCTGATCTGGTCACCGATATTCTGGTGGTCTGGATTATTCGATACTCCCATCAAGAGCCGGATGAAGAACACCCTTGGGGTCATGCTCGCTTCGAGACTATTGGCACCGTTATTCTAGGTTGCGTACTGGTCGCTGTCGCCGGCGCTATGGCTTATGACAGTCTGCTTACCCTGATTCGCAACGAAGTATTACAACTCCCTGAGTGGCCAGCCTTAGTCATTGCCGCTATCTCGGTGGCAGCCAAAGAACTGATCTATCGCTATACCCTCACCGTGGGCAAACGGATCAAATCAGATCTAATTATCGCCAATGCTTGGCATAGCCGCACCGACGCCTTCTCGTCCATCGTGGTATTTTTCGGTGTCGCCGGCGCGATGGCCGGCATTAGCTGGCTCGACTCCGTCGCCGCCATCGGTGTCGCACTGATCATTGCTAAAGTCGGCTGGGATCTCACCTGG
Source organism: Amphritea opalescens (assembly GCF_003957515.1). Classification (GTDB taxonomy): domain Bacteria; phylum Pseudomonadota; class Gammaproteobacteria; order Pseudomonadales; family Balneatricaceae; genus Amphritea; species Amphritea opalescens. Next base: position 325,570 of record NZ_RQXW01000001.1, on the reverse strand, counting down.
AAAAGCATTCTCGAACTGGTCGACACCGCGCTGCCTGAAGAAGAGATCAAAGCCTACACCGATGCCATCATGGGCGTAGAGGGCGTTCTAAGCGTCCACAGCTTTAAAAGTCGTAGCATGGGTAGTCAGAGCCAGTTAGAGATGCACCTTCAGGTAGCCCCTCACCTGAGCGCCTCAGAAGGCCACTTTATCGGCGACAAAGCGGTTTCTCGGTTAATGACACAATTTGACGATATCGGCCACGTTATCTTTCATATCGATACCTATGATGATGAAGAGGGCCACGACCTGTCGATGAGCTTACCCTTCAGAACCGAAATCAGCGGTATTCTCTGGGAGATTCTCGATCAAGCTGGCCACCCAGAACTCAGCATTAACCGCTTGGCGCTGTTTTACCGCCGAGATGCGGTTGAAATTGAACTCATGCTGCTGAACTCTGAAGAAAACCAGTCGATTGACTTGAAGGCACTAGAAACTGAGCTTAATCGTCTCTTTAGTGAACATAGTTGGTTCGGCGGTATCCACCTGTGGCTCGGCAGCCAACCAGCCCGTTTGTAACGGATATTTGCACATGGACTATCGTCGCCCAGCCGCACCTCAGCGATCTGAAATCGAAGTGCGTAAGAGTCGGTTTATCTGTGATATTCAGCCGGTGACTGACCGCGACAGCGCCAGCCAATTTATCGCCTCGGTGCGGGCAAGAGAGCCCAAAGCAAACCATCACTGCTGGAGCTATATCGCCGGCGCCCCCAATGATGCCCATCAATGGAACGCTAGCGATGACGGAGAACCTAAAGGCACCGCTGGGCAGCCGATGCTGAATGTTCTCTGTCACAGCCATATGGGGAATATCTGCGCCGTCGTGACCCGTTACTTTGGGGGTATCAAACTCGGTACCGGCGGTATCGCGCGAGCTTACTCTCAAGCCGTACAGGAAGCCTTACAAACGCTACCCACTGAAACGGTCACCCCAACCCAGCAAATCGTTCTCGTCGCCCCCTACGAACTCACCGGCGACCTTGAACAACTCATTAGCCAGTTTAAATTAAGCGATTGTGAACGCTGCTTTAGCACCGGCATTCAAATCACCGCACAACTGCCCGCCAACCGGCTGGCCGATTTTAAACAGGCGCTAACCCCTTTTCAGCATCTGATCAGTCTGAGTGTCAGCTAAGTTCATCACGAAACACCATGGCATAGGCCATTTCTAGCCCCGCTTCCCGGGTATGGTGACAACAGTTCGGTGGAATGAGATCAAGCACTCTAAAGCGTTGCAAGATATCTTTAACGATAGGGTTCAGGCCGATCATATGCACATCCCTACCTAGGGTCTGCGCCTCCACAATCATATCTTCGATCGCTAATGCCGTTGACACATCGATCAAAGGCACCCGCGTAAAATCCATCAACAGGGCATCATGGGGGCGACGCCCCTGAAGTTTTGCCGCTAGCCCTTTCGACGCGGCATAGCTGACCGGGCCATCAAACTGATACAGAATCACTCGGCCACGGGTTTCAGCTAACAATGCCCGTTCACGCGGTGTTAACTGCTCATCTTTACCGGCATGACTATCGATCACGCGGATGCTGTCCAGTTGATGATCGGCAAGGCCTTTCACCGTTACCACATTGGCAATAAACATCCCGACAAACACCGCGGTCACCAGATTCACCATCACCGTTAATCCCAACACCAGTAACATTAATGCCGCGACAAACAGAGGCGCCCGATGCAACCGAGAGAGGAAGCGCCAATCGATAATATCCAGTCCCACTTTGATCAGGATACCCGCCAATACCGCATGGGGGATATCTTCAGCTAAGGGCGCAGCGCCCAATAAAATAATGATCAGTATCAAGGCGTGAAAACCACCCGACAGCGGTGTTCGCCCTCCCGCTTTGATATTCACAACGGTGCGCATGGTGGCTCCCGCGCCGGGCAAGCCACCAAAAAGCCCCGCCACCATATTACCGATGCCCTGACCGATTAGTTCACGATCAGAATCATGCTGCACCTTGGTCATATTATCCGCCACCAGCGAGGTTAACAGCGAATCGATAGAGCCCAGTACCGCCAACATGAGGGCGGCAAACAACATATCACTGAGAATCGAGAGTGAAAATGTTGGCAGCATCAAGCTAGGCATACCGGTAGGGATATGACCAATCACCGCTAAATCGGTCTCACCATGAAACAGTTGATAGATCAGAGTGCCGACCACTAGTGCGAGCAAGGTTGGCGGGATAACATCACCAATTTTGTTCGGACAAAAAAGCACGATCCCCAACGTCACGCTGCCTAGCAACAGAGCGGCGAGATTAGCGTCTGTAATATAATGGGGAATCTGCTCTAACGCCTCGACGGTATTAGACGAGGATGGATAGCCAAACATCGGCCCGAGTTCTAACAAGATGATAATGATGCCGATACCGGTCATAAATCCGGAAATCACCGGAAACGGCACGAGGGTGACATATTTCCCCAACCTCAGCAGACCAAACAACGTCTGCAACAGCCCCCCCATCATCACAACGGTAAACGCATAGTAAGCGCCATTGACCGGGTCCAACGCCACAAACTGGGTAAATACCGACGCCATCACGACGGTCATCGGCCCCGTTGGGCCAGACACCTGACTCGGGGTGCCACCAAAGAGCGCAGCAAATAAACCGACAAACACCGCACCATACAAGCCCGCGATAGCACCGGCACCCGAGGACACACCAAACGCTAAGGCCAAGGGCAATGCAACCACCGCCGCGGTTAACCCGCCAAAGAGATCACCCTTAATATTATGAAAATGAAGTCCGTAAATCGGTGACATAACAACCCCTGAATACACTGCCAAACGTTATCTATTTAAACATACTGCATAAAAAGAATAGTTGTTTCATCGCGGATTACTCAACCAATGCCTCCCGATTGAGTACTGCGCATCAAAGAAACAACGGCTTAAATCCGTCGTCCCTGAGCCATCAAACAGGCTCAAAAAAAAGATGCCAAAAACCGAGCTAACTTGAACTGCCCGCGAAATTTAAGCAAGATTCGATGAGCACAGATAGATCAAAGTACTACCGACGGATAAAATAGTGTTATTGTTTAGGCCACGTTACATCCTAGGTTTTAGCGAGATAGACAAAATGAGGTTCTATGAAGTTCGCCGATAATTCCCACCAAGCTACAGAATACCTTCGCCAGGTCATTCCTCTCATGGTGAAAAACGTCATTCCGCCTACGCCTCTGAATTACGCCCTTTGGTATGCTTATGTCTCCCAAACACTACCCAAGCTCAATCAACAGATGGATAAAGTGCTGGAGATCTATGGTACCTGTCCAAACCGTGTCAGTGAGCAGCTTTTTAGTGAATTCCTCATTAAGGATGAAACCGAAAACGCCGAAGTAGTTCAACGCGCACTCTTGTCGGTGATGGGTGATCTAGAAAGCTCTGCATCAACGACCGTGCAGGATACCGAAGCCTATAATGAGGTGCTGCAAGAAAGCTTAGCCGCCTTGAAAAAGGGTAACGACGATCAGTCCCTCGAAAGCATTATCCAAAACCTAGCCAGCAACACCGAAACCATCAGCGAAAGCACCCGCCAGTTTCAGACAAAGATCGATCATGCGCAGGCAGAAATTAGCAGCCTAAAACAGGAGTTAGATAAGTCTCGCCGAGACGCCACTATCGACCCCCTAACCGGTCTATTTAACCGTCGCGTCTTCGATATGGAGATCAACCAGCTCGCCGAAAATCCTAACCCCGATGTCACGCTGATCATGGTGGATATCGACTTCTTTAAAAAGTTTAATGATACCTATGGCCATCAAATGGGCGATAAGGTGCTGCAATATGTTGCCAAACTGATCAAAGAGGAATGTACTGAACCATTGGTGCCCGTTCGCTTTGGTGGTGAAGAGTTCTCTATGCTGCTGCCCGGCATGAGTATTGAGGATGCCTGCGCGTTGGCCGAAAAAGTTCGTCACCGTATCGCGGCTATTCGCATCAAACAGAAGAAAAGCGGCGAAGTCATTAGCTCGGTCACCGCCTCTTTCGGCGTGGCGCGACTGGACAGAGAAGAATCACCGGAAGACCTCATCGCCCGCGCGGATGCGGCCCTTTACAAAGCGAAAGAAGCGGGTCGTAATAACGTTCAAATCGCTAGCTGAGCATCTCACCTCTGTGAGATAGACCTAACGCATCGACGTTCACTGCTTTTCTTCACCCTATCTTTCACCTCTATCGTTCAACCCTATTCTCTTTTTTAAGCAAAAAAAATCCCCGGTCTGCAGAGCAGCCGGGGCAATAGTCGATGAAGGTCACTTAACTTACGGGCTCACGCATTGTTACAAACTCTTCGGCAGCGGTGGGGTGTATACCAATAGTGGAATCAAATACCGCTTTAGTAGCACCCGCCTTCAAGGCAATTGCAATGCCTTGAATGATTTCGCCAGCGTCGGGGCCAACCATATGAACCCCAAGCACCTTGTCAGTATCGCGATCAACCAACATCTTCATGAAGGTTTTCTCATCGCTACCGCTAAGGGTATGTTTCATTGCTCTGAACTTAGAAGAATAGACATCGACATTCTCATAGAGTTCACGACTTTTTTCTTCAGACAGGCCAACCGTACCGATATTAGGCTGACAGAAAACCGCCGTAGCAATCAGATCGTAGTCGACCTGTTGCTGCTTACCTTCATAGAGATTACGCACTAATGCCATCCCTTCGGCCAGTGCAACCGGTGTCAGCTGTACACGGTCGATCACATCACCGATCGCATAGACAGAGGGTTCAGCGGTCTGGAACTGATCGTTAACAACGATCGCACCGTTGGATTTTTGCTCTAGGTTAATATTTTCCAACCCGAGATCCATCACATTCGGCACACGGCCAGTCGCGTACATAATGGTGTCGGCTGCCAAGGTAGTGCCATCGGTCAGTGATGCCAACAATGAACCATCGGCCTGCTTCTCAATCTTCTCAATATTATTATTGAAACGCAGTGATACATTTTTCTTCGCGACTTCTTCAGCGGTAAACTCACGCACTTCCTGATCAAAACCACGCAGGAACATATCGCCCCGATAGATCAGTGATGTTTCAGCGCCTAAACCAGCAAAAATACCGGCAAACTCAACGGCAATATAACCACCGCCGACCACAATCGCCCGCTTTGGAAACTCATCGAGGTAGAACACTTCGTTGGAGCTAATCACATACTCGCTACCTGGGAACTCAGGTACAAAGGGCCAGCCACCGGTGGCGATCAAAATGCGTTCGGCGGTATATTCTTTACCCGCAACCTCAACACTGTTCGGCCCAGTGATTTTAGCGCGACCATCCAGCAGATTAACGCCGGAATTCACCAGCATATTGCGGTAAATACCGTTTAAACGTTCGATCTCTTTGGTTTTGTTGTCTCGCAGGGTTGGCCAATCAAAGGTTGCTTTACCTACGGTCCAACCAAATCCAGCCGCGTTTTCGAAATCTTCTGTAAAGTGAGAGCCATACACGAACAGCTTCTTAGGCACACAGCCCACGTTGACACAGGTGCCACCTAAGTAACGATCTTCAGCCATACCGACGCGAACACCCTTCGCCGCCGCCATACGTCCAGCCCGCACACCGCCGGAGCCAGCCCCAATTACAAACAGATCAAAATCAAATTCTGCCACAGAAATCCCCTTAACACTGATAACAATTAACTAAACAGACAGAGCGACAAAACCAGGCGCTGCCGGATAACACAATATGGGCCCTAATCTACCTGCTGTGGGGCCATGATGCCAATAAAGATCAACAAAATTGGTAATAGGGTTTTTCAATCGCCCACGATTGCACTTTTTTTACCTGAAGGTTAACGTAGGCGCCATCTAGCACCTCTTATCGATTTTCTTTTGGATGTAGCATGAAACTGATCTCATTTAACACCAATGGCCTGCGCGCCCGCCCACATCAAATTAAAGCCCTGATCGACAAACATCAGCCCGACGTCATCGGCATTCAAGAAACCAAAGTACATGATGACGAGTTCCCCCAAGAGATGATTACCTCACTGGGCTATCATGTGGAGTTTCACGGCCAAAAGGGCCATTACGGTGTCTGTCTGATCTCCAAACTGCCACCGGTCAGCATCGAGAAAGGCTTCCCCGGCGATGATAGCGACGCCCAGAAACGGATGATCATCGGTGAATACGATATCGACGGTACTCGGGTCAAGGTGCTAAACGGTTATTTCCCTCAGGGTGAAAACATTGCCCATGAAACCAAATACCCCGCAAAGCGCAAATACTATAACGATCTACAAGACTATCTTGAACAGCACTGCGATCCCGAACAGCCTTTGGTGGTGATGGGCGACCTGAATATCTCCCCGCAAGAGATCGATATCGGCATCGGTGAAGTTAACCGTAAACGCTGGCTCAAATCAGGTAAAACCAGCTTCCAACCGGAAGAACGTGAATGGTTAGCTCGTTTACTCGGCTGGGGTCTCAAAGACACCTTCCGTAAAATCCATCCCGATACCGACAACCTGTTTAGCTGGTTTGATTACCGCAGCAAGGGGTTTGATGACGAACCTAAACGCGGCCTGCGTATCGATGCGGTACTGGCAACCGACTCACTCTATCAGCGCTGTACCGACGCCAATATCGATTACGATATCCGCGGCATGGAAAAACCTTCCGATCACGCGCCGATTTGGGCTGAGTTTAGCTAAGTAAAATGAGACCTTGGCCATTAAATTTAATTCCCCATAGATAAGGAGATCGAATGAACGCACTTTCAAAAATATTATTAATATCTGCCACAGTAATTGGAATCTCTGCTTGTTCAGCCCCTGGTCCTGGTCCAATGCTAACAATGAGCGGACCTGTGCACACTCCAGTGTTTGAACCTATTGCACTCGATGTTGTGAAAGATGGATCTGAAAAAGTATACTTCAAAGAATTTACAGTGATGTATGATCGTAAAGAAGCTCAACTTTCGGGGGTCTTTTTTATAACTGATAATGGTGCGTATATGGTCAAGTGGGATAGCAGAAGCTACCAATACAACCTCCAATATAAGATACACCGCGATAATATTTTATCGATCTCTGATGATAAGGTAATAAGAAGCTTTTGGCCTGATTCAAATTTATTAGTGATCAAAGATAAGCAGGGACATGAAGTTGGTTTTTCACTCAAAGGGAAAGAAGCAGCAAGAACTTTTCTGCACGAAATTAGTGACAAATAAATACAGAAATAAATAATTACTAAATAATGATAGAGCCTCGACTGCGTACACAGTACGGGGCTATTTTTTTACCTAATGTAGCGTGCTCTACACAGCAGAAAGACATTACAATACACATTTTCACCTAACTCTGGCCCTTTCTTGAAACTCAGTAAACGATTAACCCAGATTGAACGGATGGTAACACCCGGCTACAGCCATATCTGGGATTGCTGTTGTGACCATGGCCATCTCGGTGCTGCCCTACTCTCACACAGCGGCGCTCAGATCCATTTTGTGGATATCGTCCCCGCACTGATCACTGAATTAGAAAACCGACTGCAACAGCATTACCCCGATCTCGCTGATAACTGGACTACCCACTGCCTTGATGTCGCGGCATTGCCATTAGAACAGCACAGCAGCAGGCAACTGATCATTATTGCGGGGGTAGGTGGTGATCTTATTAAGCAGTTTGTTAGCGCCATTCAACAAACACATGCAGGCTTGAGCCTCGATTTTCTACTCTGCCCCGTGCACCATCAATTTGCCCTGCGTCAGACGTTGATCGAACTCAATTTCAGCTTGAAAGATGAAGCTTTGATCGAAGAGAACCATCGCTTTTACGAAATCATACTGGTGTCAGCTGACAGCAATGCCGGTAGACCTATCAGTCCAGTGGGTGACAGACTATGGCAGGCCCATTCAGAGGAGCAACAAGGCATCATTCAGCGCTATTTACAGACAACGCTAAATCACTACCAACGGATGCAACAGGGCAGCACCGTGGATGTGAGCCACATTATCGAGGCTTATCGTTCGGTCATTGATTAAACTCTTGATTAGACCCTTGATTGGGCGCCATAGAGAGAGCAAGGATGCATGAATTAGGTTATCGCTTCATACGCTTATCGGCACGAGGGCGTGCCTCGCTACACCAGTGCTTGCGGACATCTGTTCCAAGCGAACAAGCAGCAATGGGTTTTGCCTTTTTAATCGCCCTTGTTGTCATGCGGGTTAACTCCGTTGATATACATCCGAACGATGGCCGACCTTTATAACCAGTACCACAAGCTCTTTATCTCTGATTTCATAAATGATTCTGTAAAGCCCTTGGCGAATACGATATAGATCTTGACCACTTAACTTGATCGCACCTTCTCTTCTAGGGTTTGTAGCTAATGAGTCGATTCTTGCCAATATTTTTTTAATATCAGCTTTAGGAAGTGCCTTGAAGTCCTTAGTGACAGACTTCTTGAAAGTGATTTTATATTTTTCCATCGGCTTCCAAACTGTTTAACAGTTCTTCGTAAGATATTTCAGGCTCATTCGCTCGCTGTCTCACGGCGGTGAGGTCCTCTTGATCTTCGCGCATCAGCAGCCGTACAGCTTCATCGATAAGCTCAGAGACTGACGTGTTAGAAGACGCCGCTTTGAGTTTTAAAGCGTTATGGATTGAAGGCTCGAAATAAACAGTCGAACGTTTGGATAAAGTACTCATAAATCACCTTTGGTTAGATAGCGTTATAACATTGTAGCATCATAACGTTATGATGACGTAGTTTCGCACAATCAAGGGCAGATGGCAGAAACCAAAGCAATCTCTTAATCAGCCCCATGGATGACACTATGGAGGCTACGTCCCTGCCATAAACCTGCCTAAATTTTAATAGTCGCATGCCGTTAAATCAAAGCGTTAGGTCATATCACCACTCCAATCAAGTCAACCTCACTTCTTGGGCAAGCTCCTCCGCCGATGCCTGAATAATATCAACCAAGCTGCGTGCGGCGGTTGAAAGTGGATAGCGTTTGCGGGTGACGATGCCCACTGGGCGGGACATCACCGGCGTATGGAGTTCACGACAGACGGCGCCCTGCTCCCGCATCTGCTGAATACAGAGTGACGGCACTGCACTCACCCCTAAACCGGTGACCACCATGCGCCCGATGGTGGCCAACTGATGGGTTTCAAACTCCGGCGACATCTGCATCCCTAACTGGCGCAACTTGGCTTCGATCAATAAACGGATACTGGAGGGCCGCTGCAAGGCGATAAAGTCATTATTCAGCAGTGCCTGCCACGAGACTTTGTCATGCTCAGCCAAGGTGTGTTGTGCAGGAACAACCGCCACGAAACGATCATCAAACAGGGGCATAAAAGAGAGATCTTCAGAACGGCCAGGGTCAAAGGTAATGCCTACCTCCACTTGGCCATTGCGTACCGTATCCACCACGTCTTCGGCGATCACATCATTCACGGTGACACTAACACCGGGATAGAGGGTGCGATACTCACTGATCAGCCCCGGTAACAAGCTACTGGCAAACGATGGCATAGCCGCTAACACCACTCGGCCTCGATTGAGGGCAAACCGCTGGCTAAGATCTTCTAGGGCCAGATCACAGTCCTGCAATATTTTACGGGCGACCGGATAGAACTCCTCCCCTTCCGGCGTGAGCGCAATCGCCCGAGTGGTGCGGCTAAAGAGCGCACCTCCAACCTCCTCTTCGAGGTTTTTAATGGCGATGCTCAACGCCGGTTGCGACAGATGCACCTGTATACAGGCTTCGGTAAAGCTCTGGGTGCGGGCAACCGCCACAAAGGCTTTCAACTGTTTAAGGGTAATATTGGCCATATCTCACCGCGTTTATGTACTCTATTCTCTCGATAAAGGGTAATTTACAGTCTATTTATAAAGAAATCTTATAAATAGTTTAAATTATTAAATTTGCTAAATAATAGCCAGTATATGAGACTTAACCCACCGATCCACTCGATTGACCTTTTTAGGCCAGCCGATATGGGTCAGAATGGTTGCATCAGGTACCCGGAGTTCTGGCAACAGAATTGTCCCAGCCGGGTACCTGCCTATAACAACAACAGCTAATGCGGAGTTGCACACATGTCGGGTTTCAACAAGGTAGTAAATAGCTACGAAGAAGCGATGGCAGGCCTGGAAGACGGCATGACCGTTATCGCAGGCGGCTTCGGCCTTTGCGGTATCCCTGAAAATCTGATCAAGCAGATCAGAACGATGGGCACCAAAGACCTCACGATTGTATCTAACAACTGCGGTATCGATGACTTCGGTCTGGGTATTCTGCTGGTTGATCGTCAAATCAAAAAAATGATCTCCTCTTACGTTGGCGAAAACGCACTGTTTGAAAAACAGCTGCTGGCAGGCGAGCTTGAGGTTGAACTGACACCCCAAGGCACCTTGGCCGAGAAGATGCGCGCTGGCGGCGCTGGTATCCCTGCGTTCTACACCGCAACAGGCTACGGCACACCAGTAGGTGATGGTAAAGAAGTACGCGCATTTAACGGCCGTCACTACATTATGGAAGAATCCATTACCGGTGACTTCGCCATTGTTAAAGGTTGGAAAGCCGACACTTACGGTAACGTGGTTTACCGCGACACCGCTCAGAACTTTAATCCGATGGCCGCGACAGCAGGCAAAATCACCGTGGTTGAAGTGGAAGAGATCGTCGAACCCGGCGAGTTGAACCCTAGCGAGATTCACACCCCCGGCATCTACGTCAATCGGGTGATTAAAGGCACCTTCGAGAAGCGTATTGAGCAACGTACCGTACGTCAGGGCTAAACAATAATAATGTATTCCAAATAGCTGTCGCGTTATAACGGCTATTAGGGAGAAGAGGAAAAACAATGGCACTCTCTCGTGAACAGATGGCTCAGCGTGTAGCACGCGAGCTTCAGGATGGTTTTTACGTAAACCTGGGCATCGGTATCCCTACACTCGTTGCAAACTATGTCCCTGCGGGGATTGAAGTAATGCTGCAATCCGAAAATGGCTTGCTGGGTATGGGTCCCTTCCCAACCGAAGATGAAATTGATGCGGATATGATTAACGCCGGTAAGCAGACGGTTACCGCTGCTACAGGTGCATCGATTTTCTCCTCAGCGGAATCCTTTGCCATGATTCGTGGCGGACACGTTGATCTCACCGTGTTGGGCGCATTTGAAGTGGATGTGAACGGCAATATCGCCTCGTGGATGATTCCCGGCAAGCTGATTAAAGGCATGGGCGGTGCAATGGATCTCGTGGCCGGTGCGGATAATATTATCGTCACCATGACCCACGCATCTAAGCATGGCGAATCGAAACTATTGACCGAATGCTCATTGCCACTGACTGGCCGTGGTTGCATTAAGAAAGTCTTGACCGACCTCGCCTACCTCGAAATTGAAGATGGTGCTTTCCATCTGAAAGAGCGGGCACCAGGTGTGTCGGTCGAAGAGATTATCGAGAAGACCGAAGGTAAATTGATTGTGCCGGACAACGTGCCGGAAATGACCTTCGCTTAAAGGACAGCGTTAGGTTGTTAAGCCTAACAAATGGTCCCAACAAAAAAGGCTGATGCTTACGCATCAGCCTTTTTTTATGTCGCTTATTTCGCTTTTTGCTTCGCGATTGATAGCGCCTTATGCACAAAGAACCTCACTAACAATCTCACTAACCACTGTTAACGCAGTCGAGCGATATGGTTGATAAATACCTCTGGCTCGATCACCCCGATAAGGGTCATATTCGCCTGCAATGTGCCCGCACGATCATAGAAGATCAACGCAGGCGGGCCTATCACACTATAATCACGGCTTAACTCTTTTGCGTCATCATCATTAGCGGTGACATCCACTTTGATGCGTGAGAAGCCGCTCAGCCCCTGCTGTACACCTGCATCCGAAAAGGTAAACAGATCCAGCTCGACACAGGCCACACACCAATCGGCATAGAAGTCGAGCAGCACCGGCTTATTTTGCGCTTTGGCTTCCGCTAACAACTGATCCAGTTGGCTCTTGTTGGTCACCTTCACAAAGTGCATCTCCGTCGACGCTTGAGCAGACCCTGCCACGGCAATATGTTTCAGCGGTTGTAACAAGCTGGTGCCGCCGGTCATACCGCCCACAAAGAGCAAGGTGCCATATAACAGCAACACCACGCCGATACCTTTCCAGAACACACGCCAGCCTCGAGCCTCATCCTGTAATCGATCCAAGGCTTTCATATACACCGCCGCCACCAGCAAGATAACCGCATACAGCAGCAGCGCGATACTATCGTCGATCACTCGATCCAGCATCCACACCGCCAGCAACAGCAACATCACTCCAAAGCCAGCTTTAACGCTCTCCATCCACACGCCTGCCTTAGGCAACAACTTACCCGCCGATGCGCCGACAATCAGTAAGGGCACGCCCATCCCCATGCTCAGGCTGAACAGCGCGGCGCCACCGAGTAACGGATCGCCGGTCTGGCCGATATAGATCAACGCCCCCGCCAACGGTGCCGCCATACAGGGACCAACAATCAAGGCGGATAACAGGCCCATGATCGCAACCCCCATCACAGAACCACCTTTTTGACTGTTACTGAGGTTGTTTAAACGGCTTTGTAGGGCATTGGGCAGTTGCAGCTCGTAGAAACCAAACATCGACAGCGACAGCAGCACAAAGACAAAACTAAACAAGCCGATAATCCAGGCATTCTGGAAGGCTGCCTGAAGGTTTTCACCGAACAGCCCAGCAATCACTCCAGCGATGGTATAGGTGACCGCCACCGCCAACACATACACCAGCGATAGCATAAAGCCGTGCATCGCCGTGGTGCGGTGGCCCTGCCCGGCAATAATACTCGACAGAATAGGAATCATAGGAAAGACACAGGGGGTCAGCGCTAAGGCGAGCCCGGCGACAAAAAAGGCCCCCAAGGTTAACAACAGACTACTGCCGGAGATCATAGCGGCAAAACGATCCTGCTCGCTCTGCGCTAAGGGCGCATAGGTCGCCGGTGCTGTACTAACCTGCGCTGTATCAGTCGCTGGCGTCACCGCTGCGGTGCTCACTGGCAGCTGCTTTAGGTCAACGGTGGTAGTTACCGGTGGGTAGCAAATGCCCCCATCCCAACAGCCCTGATAGGTAATGGAAATTTTGCTATCGACCGGTTGGCCGGTGGTGCTGGTGAGATCCAGATTCACTAACGCTTGGTTGTGATACACCCAAACTTGGCCAAATAAAGGATCATCTTTTTGGACCGCATCAGAATAGCTACGATTAAGCTCGGCCACTTCGGTGCCATAGCTCAGTTCTATTTTGTCGCGGTAAAGGTAGTAGCCATCTTGAATGGTCCAGATCAGTTTGACCTGCCCGTCGACCTGTTCACTGTCGAGCAGATACACCTGCTCTACCGGCAGTGGGCCTTTTTGCGATGCAAAGGGGTTGGCGTTATCGAATAAACCCGCCTGAACCGGCGCACTCAACTGAAGCAGAAACAACATTAGCGCGGCGACCATGCTGGCGCCTAATCGTGGCAAGACGAAGGATTGAAATACTACAGGCACAGTAACCTCTTAATGTGTAAGTCGGATCGAACAGATAGTGGACAGCATGATAACGGAGGAGTTCGCTCAACGCCGCGTGAAATAGCGAAAAACTTGCCGAAATATAGCCAGAATTCTTCGCCAGATCAAAACTCTCTCTATTTATTCGAATTGTATCATCCGATAGCGACCACCAGCACTTAAACCTTTCCCCTGAATATGTTACAACGTACCTCCTTTACGAACGCGCTAACGGGTGTACAGAGTAAAGGCTGTGCACTTTAGGAAATTGAGATGTCTGATAACCGAGTCGAAAACCTCAATATTGAGAGTAATAATGTACTGATCACGCCTGATCAGCTTAAAGCAAAATTAGCCCTATCAGAATCTGCGGCCACTTCCGTGATGGAAAGTCGCCAAACGATTAAGAACATTCTGAAAGGTGAAGATAAGCGGCTATTTATCGTGGTAGGCCCTTGCTCTATTCACGATACCAAAGCGGCTATCGAATATGGTCAGAAGCTAAAGCAGCTTGCTGAGCAGGTACAGGACACTCTCTATCTGGTTATGCGCGTCTATTTTGAGAAACCTCGTACCACCGTCGGCTGGAAAGGCCTGATTAACGATCCCCGTATGGATGACTCTTTTCAAATTGAAGAGGGTTTACATATTGGCCGTGAACTCCTGTTACAACTAGCTGAAGCTGGCCTGCCATTGGCAACCGAAGCACTTGATCCGATCTCACCACAGTATATCCAAGATCTGATTGCTTGGTCGGCTATTGGTGCGCGCACCACCGAATCTCAAACACACCGCGAGATGTCCAGCGGGCTTTCCGGTGCCGTGGGCCTTAAAAATGGTACCGATGGCGGTCTCACCGTGGCAATCAACGCACTCGAGTCGGTCGCCCATCCCCATAGTTTTCTCGGTATTAATGAACAGGGGCAAGTCTCCATCGTTCGTACTCGGGGTAACAAATATGGCCATGTTGTCTTACGTGGCGGTAATGGCGAGCCTAATTATGATTCTGTGCATGTGGCCCTCTGCGAACAGGCATTAGAGAAAGCCGGTCTGAAGCAAAACATTATGATCGACTGCAGCCATGCTAACTCCAACAAAGATCCAGCACTGCAACCGCTGGTGGTCGAAAACGCCACCAATCAGATTATTGAAGGCAATAAATCGATCGTTGGTCTGATGGTTGAATCGAATCTTGGCTGGGGCAACCAGAAAATGACCGCGAATCCAGCGGACCTACAATACGGCGTATCCATTACCGATGCCTGTATCGATTGGGAAACCACCGAAAAAACGCTGTTGGACATGCACAACAAACTGAAAGATGTTTTGCCTAATCGCTAATTAACATCACGAAAAGAACAAGGGATCTACGGATCCCTTTTTTTATGCTCGCGTTGAAAAACAGTCATTAATTCTTCTCTCAACGGTAATAAAACTACATTCATACTATCTTTTAGTCGATATCTTCCCCCTGAATCGTGCTAACTACTTCAGTATTAGTAATTTTTTGACGTATAATGCGCCCGCGGAATAATTAATTACGGGCTTACGCAAAGATGTAACGAATAGCCATAAGCTGTTCTGTTAAGCCTCTGGCTACCAGCCAAATGACAAGGGGATACAATGACTACCACGAATCACACTATTTACTGGACCCTGACCGACGAAGCACCCTCACTGGCAACCTGTTCTTTGTTACCAATTGTAAGAACATTTACCAAAGCGGCCGGCATCGACGTTAAAATTAGCGACATATCTCTAGCAAGCCGTATTCTCTCGGCATTCCCCGAAAAGCTGACCGAAGAACAAAAAGCTGAAGATGGATTGAAATTCTTGGGGGCATTAACTCAAGACCCACACGCTAACATCATCAAGCTACCCAATATCTCTGCTTCAATCCCTCAACTGAAAGCCTGCATCGCAGAACTTCAAGCACAGGGCTGTGATATCCCTACCTACCCTGAAGCGCCTGAAACCGAAGAAGATAAAGCCATTCAGGCTCGTTACTCTAAAATCCTCGGTTCTGCAGTAAACCCTGTTCTACGTGAAGGTAACTCTGACCGTCGTGCGCCAAGCGCTGTTAAAGCCTTTGTCCGTAAATTCCCACACTCTATGGGCAAGTGGAGCAAAGCTTCACGCACCCATGCGGATTACATGCGTGAAGGTGACTTCTTCCATAGCGAACAGTCAATCACGATGGATCAAGCCGGCGATGTCCGTCTTGAGTTCGTTGATCAGGCCGGTAATGTTGAAGTTAAGAAAGAACTGAGCCTAGAAAAGGGCGAGATTCTCGACAGCATGCTCATGAGCTGTAAAGCCCTGCGCGCGTTCTTTGAAGAAACGATGCAAGACGCTAAAGAGACCGGTGTGATGTGGTCTCTGCACGTTAAAGCCACCATGATGAAGGTGTCTCACCCGATCGTCTTCGGTCACGCGGTTACCGTATTCTACAAAGAGCTGTTTGATAAATACGGCGATCTGTTTGAAGAACTGGGCGTTAACCCTAACAACGGTATCAGCAGCGTCTACGACAAAATCGCAACACTGCCTACCTCTAAGCGTGAAGAGATCGAAGAAGCGATCCATGAGTGCTTAGAGCACCGCCCTGAAATGGCGATGGTTGATTCTGTTAAAGGTATCACCAACCTGCACGTCCCTTCTGACGTTATCGTTGATGCGTCTATGCCAGCCATGATCCGTAATGGCGGCAAAATGTGGGGCCCTGATGGCAAGCCAAAAGATACTAAAGCCGTGATGCCTGAAAGCACCTACGCCCGTATCTATCAGGAAATGATCAACTTCTGTAAAACCAACGGCGCATTCGATCCAACCACTATGGGTACTGTCCCTAACGTTGGTTTGATGGCACGTAAAGCAGAAGAGTACGGTTCTCACGACAAAACGTTCGAAATGATGGCAGACGGCATTATGCGTGTTGTTGCTGCTGACGGCACTGTGTTGATGCAACACGATGTTGAGAAAGGTGATATCTGGCGTGCTTGCCAAACCAAAGACGACGCTGTGCGTGACTGGGTTAAACTGGCCGTTACCCGTGCCCGTCAATCTGGTATGCCGACTGTCTTCTGGTTGGATTACAAACGTGCCCACGATGCTGAGTTGATCAAGAAAGTTAACCTGTACTTGAAAGACCACGATACCGACGGTCTTGATATTACAATCAAAACTTACAACCAAGCGATTCGTTACAGTATGGACCGCATGATCCGTGGTAACGACACTATCTCTGTTACCGGTAACGTTTTACGTGATTACCTGACCGATCTGTTCCCTATTATGGAACTGGGTACGTCCGCTAAAATGCTGTCCATCGTACCGATGCTGAAAGGCGGCGGTATGTATGAAACCGGTGCTGGTGGTTCTGCGCCTAAGCACGTACAACAGGTTGAAGAAGAAAACCATCTGCGTTGGGACTCTCTTGGTGAATTCCTTGCTCTGGCTGTCTCTCTGGAAGAGATGGGCATCAAAGAAGGTAACAAGCGTGCCGACATCCTAGCGAAAACACTGGATTCAGCCACTGGCAAACTGCTGGAGAACAACAAGTCTCCTTCACGTAAAACCGGTGAACTGGACAACCGTGGCAGCCACTTCTATCTCGGTATGTACTGGGCGCAAGCCGTTGCCGCTCAGACTGAAGATCCAGAGCTGGCCGCTATGTTCGCACCACTGGCGAAAACACTGACTGACAACGAAGCTCAGATCGTTGCCGAGCTGAGTGCTGTTCAGGGTACACCTGCTAATTTGGGTGGTTACTACCACGCTAACCGCGAAGAAGTTAAGAAAGTCATGCGCCCAAGTAAAACGCTGAACGCTGCGTTGGCTGCTCTGTCTTAATCGACTCGCGCCTAAACCGTTATCCGTTGACTCTTAACGGATAACGCTTAAGCACTAAAAAACCCGGACCAGTCTAACTGATCCGGGTTTTTTATTATCCTGCCAACCGCGGCATTAACGACCCATCACTAATCTTAGTGAAGCTTCATTTTAGGCTTAACGGTACCGCCAATCTTCTGCGCAAAATAGATAGCCGAGGCCTTCAACCAGCCATGTATCGCCACCTGATGCATACGGTAAAGTGAGATATACACCAACCGCGCGATACGCCCTTCAACAAACATAGAACCATTCGTGAGGTTGCCCATCAAGCTCCCCACGGTGCTATAGCGACTCAGGTTCACCAGTGAGCCATGATCTTTATACAGGTAGTTCTGTAACGGCTTACCCTGCGCCTCAAGAAGAATATTCTTATACACCAATGACGCCATCTGATGAGCCGACTGCGCGCGTGGTGGCACCCAGCTGCCATCTGGCTGCTCACAGGCACAGCAATCACCGATAACATAAACCGCATCATCGACGCTGCTTTGTAAACTAGGTTTCACCACGATCTGACCATTGCGGTTGGTCTCAAATAGATCGATGGTTTTAATAAAGTCCGGCGCTTTCACACCTGCAGCCCATACCTGAAGGTCCGCCGCAATCAATTGGCCATCGCCGGTGATAAAACCTTCCTCTGTGGCTTCGGTGACTCTGACATTTTCATGAATGGTAATACCTAAACCACTCAGCTCTTTTTTAGCGGCCAGTGCAATCCGTTGAGGTAACGCTGGCAGGATGCGCGGCCCCGCTTCGATCAACTCGACCTTCAAGCGTTTCGCGGACATCTCCGGCATACCATAAAACTTAAAGAGATCGGCCACATGATTTAACTCTGCCGCCAACTCAACACCGGTCGCGCCACCGCCCACAATGGCTAGCCGCAGTTCGGTATCCGCCGCGCTTTGATTGATCCGCATAAACTGGTTTAACAGCGCCCGATGAAAGCGTTCCGCTTGCTGATGGGAATCGAGAAAGTAACTATGTTGAGCGACGCCTGGGGTACCGAAATCATTACTCACGCTGCCTACGGCCATGACCAGCGTATCGAAGGTAAGCTCCCTTTCCGGCAAGACCTCCTTACCCTCATCATCCTTTAGGGATTCTAAGCGGATACTTTTCGCCACCCGATCGAGCCCGATCATGGTGCCCAACTGAAACTCATAATGATGTGCCGCACAATGGGCACGATAGACCACGCCGTCACTACTCATATCTAATGAGCCGGTCGCGACCTCGTGTAACAAGGGTTTCCAAATATGACTGCGATTACGGTCGACTAAAACAATTCTGGCGCGTTTCTTTTTACCCAACTTATGACCCAGTTGGGTGGCTAACTCGAGACCGCCCGCCCCGCCTCCTACTACTATGATAGTTTTCATCTTTTATCCTCAAAAAAGTCAGGTTAGCACTGGATTTCCAGCGCTAATCTCACTCATCTGCAAAGACGGGGCGAGAACAACGGTACAATATTACTTAGCCATCTGTTAACTATTTTCTCTTTATATCGATAGAACAGACGGATGATTGAAGCATCATTATACGCCTTCGTGAGGTATAGCCGTGAACTTTCGATTAACGGCATAGCCGATCATGGTGAGCTGATGCCTAATCTAAAACAGCACTAAGAAAAGTAAAGCAGAGGAAAAACAAGATATTACAGAGAAACGAGGTATTACAGAAACAAGGTATTACAGAGAAGACAACAAGCACAACCTGCCTGATACGAACAGGGTAGCACTCATGGGTAAACTGTCGTTAAAAATACGCCCCAAGCGGGGCGCATTGACTAGTCTATCAGGGTATCGATGAGATCGATCATAAACTCGGTCTGCTCGACATCCATCGGCTCCCAAGAGGAGATACCCATGCTTTCAAGCACACCTTTGCCCTTGGCGTCATCCTGCATGGTTAGCAGCGCGGTCTGCAGTGCCGGAATATGTTCCGCCATCCGAGGTCCCACTAGTAAACTATGGTGCACCACACTGATTTCACTACGCACCAAGACTCGCATACGGGAACGAATCAGTTCAGATAGCTCATCATAGGCATCCTTTAAAAAGAAACCGACATCCGCGTCACCATTTAACAGGTTTTTAGCGCCCACGACATAGCTACTATGCTGCTTGATCTCGACGTTGCTGCTATCTAAATCAGCAGATTCCAACATGATCATCCCCATCGTATGCACGTCAGGATCATCGGTGGTGGCAACGCGACAGCCTTCGACAAGATCTTCAACCGAATGAAAATCAGACTCGGCATTAACCGCAATCACGGTTTCATCAGGCTGACTGGCTGGCCGTGCCACGGCTTGAAACCCCAACTCCCTGACTAACATCGAAGCGTCGTAGGGGTTGGCATAGATGAGATCAAACTTATCCGCGCGAATGTCTTTGCGTTGCGCATCAAAGCTATCATAAAGCTCTAAATGAATGCCGATATCGAGTGTGCGCTGCAACCAGGTATTGAAAAAATACCAACCTGAAATATGGTCAGGCGCAAAATCCGGGCTGACCGAAAGATTGAATGTCATCGTCTTCACTCCTCAGCCAACAGGGTTTTATACAGCGCTTCACTCTCTTCGATCTTACGTCGAGAGGGTTTACGGCGCACAGAGGTGTAACCAACTAACTGGCCATTACGAACATTCGGAATAACCGTGGCTTTCACCCAGTAATATGAGCCATCTTTACAGAGGTTTTTAACATAGCCATGCCACTTTTCACCTCGCCCAATGGTATCCCAGAGGTCTTTAAAAGCGACCGCCGGCATATCAGGGTGACGGAGAATATAGTGGTTAGCGCCGATCAACTCACTTTCACAGTAACCGGACATATCAATAAACGCCTGATTCGCATGGGTAATCACACCCTTCGGATCAGTACGAGACACAATCAACTTGCCATCGGGGTAAGGCACCTCTCGATCAACAACCGTTGCCGTGCGCTTAGTACCATCAAAATAGGTAATCTCGACGGTACCTGTCTCACCAGTATCTTGTTCAGACATACTTCCTGCCTTCTTCACTCAGGCTCCGTTATCATCCTTGATATCGGTTTCATCCATGATTAAGCGCCTAAGATTAACAATTAAAGGATCTTACCGATGGCTTCTGCCGCCCGTTTCACGTCTAGAAAAATCAATCCCAAACGTGCATTTGGCTTCGCCACCACCGTCAGTACTGAATCTTGGTTTGCGTGGGTCATTAAAATATAACCCTCATCCCCTTTCACCAAGACCTGCTCAAGCTCACCACGGGCAAGCTCTTTGGCGGTGCGTTCGCCCAATGACAGCATGGCAGCACTCATCGCACCGACGCGGTCTTCATCCATACTCGATGGCAGCAACGCAGCAATCATCAACCCATCTGTCGAGATGACGGCTGACGCTTCAATATCTGCTGAAGTGCCGTTGAGATCACTCAAAATAGAGGTAAGCATCTCAGAACGCATAGAAAAACTCCTTCCGTAAAGGCTTCCGTTATGGAAGCTTATTAAATTCCAATGATTAATAGTCCAGATAGCGACGCGCTAGGCTCGCTAAAATTTCAGCAAATGCTTGTTGGTTTAGTTTAGGCATATCGGCGATCACCAGCGTAAAGCGCTGATGCCCGATATAAACAACCCAACAACCGACCTGACTCTGCCCCGCGGCATTCATAACACCCCAGGAATCCCCTGCCAGCCCTAGATCGCTAGTCAGAATATGTTTATGCCGCTCCTGCAGTGACAGCAGATCGGCCGCCAGAGCTGCTAAGGTTTCCGACTGCTCAACCGAGTAACCGGCCGATGAAAGACAAAAACCCTGATCATCGGCCAATAACGCCTTACCGCTACTGGATACCTGCTGTAACAGCGCGGGCAGAATGTCCTCAAGCGGCCCCCGCTGAATCTCAGGCGGCGTCTCAGATAGGGCCACAAAACCACGGTCGAGTAACTGTTGAAACAATCCCATCGCTTGCGTTTCATCCAGATCGGCAAGCTCGGCAACCAACTCCAGCGAATAAAGCAGTTCAAAATCGGTCGATAGCAGCTGCAACAACATGGCCCGCGCATCATCCGAGGCCGAGTTTAAGGTTGCAAAGTAGGCTCCGCTTGGGGTAATTGCGATATAACGAATAGAGTCCTGATTATAATCTCCCACCCAAATCTCTCCGACACAGATTAATAATAAAAGCCCTCACCACCGTGATAACAACGGTCTGTGGGCGGCTCTAAAAACAATGATTACTCGAGCGCGCCCAAGGCATAGGCCGCCGTCATAAAGGCAAACACATAACGCTGATGAATTTTCAGCGCTTTAATGACTTCAATCGCCGATAAACGATGTCGCCCCCACAGTTTAGCCATCGTGGCAAGATGGGGAATCGGCAAGAGTCGATCAATATCCACAGACCCGCTCAACTGATAAGGCCGCTGCGGATCAATCATACGGTCCAGCCGGCCCTTTGATGTCCATAACGCCAGCTTCCAGATCAACTCATCTCGGTTGATCACCGTGACACTCGCACGATCAACCTCAAGATCGGGACACACACTTAACGTCAACTCCTGATAACCAAAACGCGTGAGCGCCAGTGGTATCCAAAGGTCGTCACTAAAATCAAACATAAATTGCTGGGGTTCTGGTAGATAGGTTAATGTCCCCGGCAACCCGACCACTTCGACGGGCAAACTACGTGCCTTACCTTCGTTAACCACCTCAAGCAAAATAGCTAACAGTGTGGAATCTTTTTTGAAGAACACTCGACGGCGCTGATCAGGCTCAGCCAAATCAACGTCCGGTGCATTACCGCAGCATTCATAGACCATCTGATAGGTCAGTTTCGGTTTGCTATCCACCGACTGATGATCCGGTGTTTCACCCTCGGCTTTATATTCAATCTCGATATCAGTATCGGAAGCAGACAGCGGTGTGGATTCAGATGCGGATTCAGGTGCAATGTCCGTTGCCGGTGTGATGACCGGATGATCAGCGTTAGCAGAAGCCTCTAAGTTAACAGCTTCAGACGGCGAATCATTACCATCAGCAAGCGCGTGGCGGCTCGATCTGTCATCGGGGTTCAGCTGAAAACGCTGGCGTATATCAGCGACGCTGAGTTCGTGATCGGTACTGCTCGCCTGATAGTCGGCGATCGCCTGACGCTCGGCAGCTAAACGCTTTTGATACGCTTGAAATGCTTTTTCGCCTTCGCTACTGACACTGCGACGCAAGCTCTGCGGCTTATCGGGTTGCTTATCGAGTGGTTTATCGGGCGAAAAGAGATCAAAGGCCTGCTGAATCGCTTGTAACAGCCGCTTGCCCTCAAGGGGTTTACGCAGGGTCACAAATCCGGGGAACTGCTGTTCAGTAGCGGTCACGGCAACGATCGGTCGCAGGCCGCGGTACTGTTCAACCAATGGTTTAACCGCTGGGTGTTCCATATCAAAAACCAACACCTCAGCATGATCGACGGGCACCAGCGTATATAAGTGCTGATGTTGCATAAAAAACAGCTCTATCGCGGTCTTCGATTGCAACTCGAAACCAACAATACTCAGCTGAAGAACGCTGTTGACTGTCCGCTTAGCCAGTTTGATATGAGATACTCCCACGACCGCCCACTCCGTTAAGCCAAAATAGTAAATTCAATTTAATGAAGCGAAAAATCACCGTTGCACAGCACCGACTTCGGCTTATTCAACGACAACAACTGTTGGTTGTCGCCCTGCGCAACACTATCCTTAAACAGCGCAAGGTCAGCTTCACTCAATAGTGATTCACCCTGCTCTAATAACCGCTGCTGTAAAGCCTTACCGCGCCCATCAAGGGTTATCAATAGATCGACTAATGCGCCGACCAACTCATCTGAGTCATGGCATAAGATCGCCAGATAAACCCGCTGCACCTGATGACGAAGATTGTTCGGATTAGCGGCAACAAAACGATTGTAGTGCTGCAACAATATCGACTTATGAGGTCCATCGTAGATCAGCCCTTTACCTTCTAGCGCGATAAAGAGGGTTTCGATATTCAGGGCATTTGGCCCTTCAAGCTCAGCGTTCAGTTCCCAACCGGAAACGGCAGCCCAAATAGGTGAATTCACAAGCCTGTCCTCATACTGCTTAGATGAATCAGCTCCGGCTAAAACGTACAACAGCCGGACTAACCCGATACAAACGATAATGCTAAATGAAACATATTAATAAATGCAGCCATCAAGATCTGATTGACTATTGAGGCATGATACATAAATCAATACCCCTTGACTCAGGATAGCGCGCTAAGCTTGATCTACATCATGAAGTGAAAAATATCGAATCCACTCGCCAATACATCCACTTAGCCCTAGCATAGGCCAGACTAAACAGAAAGTATTAGCTGCAAGAATACCTATAAATCTTAACTATATAGCCGGTTTAGGCTAGAATTTACCCCGCCAATTTAAGATCGACGTCTTCTATGTCGATCGACTGCCAGATCGTCACACAGAAGTACCCTCTGGTAGAGATAACAGATGAGGTGTATATCGTGCTTGAAGCTTATCGTAAACATGTAGAAGAACGCGCCCAAGAAGGCGTGCCAGCCAAACCGCTGGATGCAGATCAAACCGCTGCACTGGTTGAGCTATTGAAGAATCCCCCCGCTGGCGAAGAAGCATTTATCCTAGAACTGTTAGAAAACCGCGTTCCCGCCGGTGTTGACCAAGCCGCTTACGTTAAAGCAGGCTTCTTGGCCGCTATCGCTAAGGGCGAAGCCGAATCCCCACTGATTGACAAAGTTAAAGCCGTTGAACTACTCGGTACGATGCTGGGTGGTTACAATATCCAACCATTGATTGCGGCTCTCGATGAAGAAGCGTTAGCACCGACAGCCGTTAAAGCCCTGTCGCACACGCTGCTGATGTTTGATGCTTTCCATGATGTCAAAGATAAAGCAGATGCCGGCAACACCTTTGCTAAGCAAGTCATGGAATCATGGGCCGCCGGTGAGTGGTTTACCACTAAGCCAGAACTGCCTGAGAAAATCACCGTTACCGTCTTTAAGGTCACCGGCGAAACCAACACCGACGACCTCTCTCCTGCTCCAGATGCCTTTACCCGTCCCGACATTCCACTGCACGCAAATGCCATGCTGAAAATGGAACGTGATGGTATCGAGCCTGTTACACCGGGTAGCGTTGGTCCTCTGAAACAGATCGAAGAGGTTAAAGCTAAAGGCCATCCAGTTGCCTATGTCGGTGATGTTGTGGGTACCGGTTCTTCACGTAAATCAGCCACTAACTCTGTACTCTGGTTCTTCGGCGACGATATTCCACACGTACCCAACAAACGTGCTGGCGGTTACTGCTTCGGTGGCAAGATTGCGCCTATTTTCTTCAACACCATGGAAGATGCTGGCGCCCTGCCGATCGAAATGGATGTTGAAAAAATGAACATGGGCGACGTCGTTGACGTTTACCCATACGAAGGCGTCGCTAAAAACGCTGAAACCGGTGAATTACTGAGTGAATTCAGTCTTAAAACACCGGTTATTCTGGACGAAGTACGTGCCGGTGGCCGTATCCCTCTGATCATCGGTCGCGGTCTGACTGAACGCGCCCGTGAAGCCTTAGGCCTAGGCCCTGTCGATCTATTCCGCAAACCGGAGCAACCTGTCGATACCGGCAAAGGTTTCTCACTGGCGCAGAAAATGGTGGGTAAAGCCTGCGGCGTTGATGGCGTCCGTCCTGGCACCTACTGCGAACCTAAGATGACCACGGTTGGCTCTCAGGATACCACCGGTCCGATGACCCGTGACGAATTGAAAGACTTAGCTTGTTTGGGCTTCTCTGCTGACCTAACCATGCAGTCATTCTGTCACACGGCGGCTTATCCTAAGCCCATTGACGTTCAGACCCACCACACCCTACCTGATTTCATCATGAACCGTGGCGGTGTTTCACTGCGCCCTGGTGACGGTGTTATTCACTCTTGGCTGAACCGTATGCTGCTGCCCGATACTGTCGGTACCGGTGGTGACTCCCACACCCGTTTCCCTATCGGTATCTCTTTCCCCGCGGGTTCTGGTCTGGTTGCCTTTGCGGCGGCCACCGGTGTTATGCCTTTGGATATGCCGGAGTCTGTCTTGGTTCGCTTTAAGGGCACCACACTACAGCCGGGTATTACCCTGCGTGACTTGGTTAACGCCATCCCTTACTACGCCATCAAGCAGGGTCTGCTGACCGTTGCTAAAGCCGGTAAGAAAAACATCTTCTCCGGTCGTATTCTTGAAATTGAAGGTCTGCCAGATCTGAAAGTTGAGCAGGCGTTCGAACTGTCTGACTCTGCCGCAGAACGTTCCGCGGCGGCTTGTTCTATCAAGCTCGGCGAAGCACCGATCAAAGAATACCTCAACTCTAACATCACCATGTTGAAGTGGATGATCTCTGAAGGTTACGGCGATCCGCGTACCATCGAGCGTCGTATCAAAGGTATGCAAGAGTGGCTAGCTAACCCAACACTGATGGAAGCCGATGCCGATGCTGAGTATGCAGCGGTCATTGAAATCAATCTAGATGACGTTAAAGAGCCTATCCTGGCCTGCCCTAACGATCCTGATGACGTTAAGCTGCTGTCTGATGTTGCTGGCACACATATCGATGAAGTCTTCCTCGGTTCCTGCATGACTAACATCGGCCACTTCCGTGCTGCGGGTAAACTGCTGGAAGCATCTGGCGCAACCATCCCAACCCGTATGTGGATTGCACCGCCTACCAAAATGGATGCTGCTCAGCTGACTGAGGAAGGCTACTACAACATCTTCGGTAGAGCCGGCGCACGTATCGAGATGCCTGGTTGCTCCCTCTGTATGGGTAACCAAGCGCGTGTAGGCGATAACACAACCGTGGTATCAACCTCTACCCGTAACTTCCCGAACCGTTTGGGTAATGGCGCTAACGTCTACCTCTCTTCTGCTGAACTGGCAGCGGTAGCCGCACTGCTTGGTAAGATCCCATCGGTTGACGAATATATGGAATACGCGACTAAGATCGACAGCATGGCGGCTGATGTTTATCGCTATCTGAACTTCGATCAAATCGACTCCTATATCGATAAAGCGTCAAACGTTATCGTCACGGCTTAACCGTTAAATCGCCTATTGATAGCATGCTGTTCACTTAAGCATGTGAATGATAAAAAGGCCTGATAAAAATCCGATGTTGATATCAACATCGGATTTTTTTTGCCCCTGATTGCCGATAGAGATGGCGCAGATAGTTAGCGGAAAGTTAGCAGAAAGTTCTGAAGTAAAAACTGAGCTAAAAACCTTCTGACATCACTTGTAGCAGAGAGATAGCGCGCTAAAGCCGTTCGCCAGTTTATATCGATGAAGGTCATCCTGATGGATGGAACACAATCGATATCTGCCACAAAACGACGTGCTGTACGTTTGGCGAAAAGCGCGGCTAATGAGACCTTAATCGGCAGGAATCAGCACGAAAAGCCAACCCGCAGACATAAAAAAGCCCTGAAGAATCAGGGCTTTTCTGTTAGCACCTTATCAATAATTAGATACGTGCGGCAGGGATAGTATGCGCGACACTCAAGTCGTGAGTCGGCGGCGTGAAAGTAGTCAGATCGATACCTTCAACCGCTTCTTTGTACTCTTCCAGTGTTGGGAAGCGACCTAGGACACAAGACAGCACAACCATTGGGGTAGAACCCAACAGCGACTCACCTTTCTTCCCTTCGGCATCTTCAACAACACGGCCTTGGAACAGGCGGGTAGAGGTAGCCAGCACGGTGTCACCCGGCTCTGCTTTTTCTTGGTTACCCATACACAGGTTACATCCAGGACGTTCCAGGTACATGATATTTTCGTACTTGGTACGTGCTGCTTCTTTTGGATGCGCATCAGAGAATTCGAAGCCAGCGAATTTCTCCAGCAGCGCCCAATCACCTTCGGCTTTCAGTTCGTCAACGATGTTGTAAGTCGGTGGCGCAACAACCAATGGCGCTTTAAAGGTAACAGGACCTTTCTTCTCTAGGTTACGCAGCATTGCAGCGATGATCTGCATATCGCCTTTGTGAACCATACAAGAACCAACGAAGCCTAGATCAACCTTACGGCCATCGTAGTATGACGCAGGACGAATCACATCGTGGGTGTAACGCTTAGAAACGTCTTCGTTGTTAACGTCTGGGTCAGCAATCATTGGCTCATTGATAACGTCTAGATCAACAACAAGCTCAGCGTAATACTTAGCGTTGTCATCCGGAGCCAGAGCTGGCGCTTCGCCGGATTTCACTTCAGCGATACGCTTGTCTGCCAGGTCAATCAGACCTTGCAGCATAGCCGCTTCGTTATCCATACCTTTATCGATCATGATCTGGATACGGGACTTAGCCAGTTCCAGAGACTGGATCAGCGTGTCGTCAGTAGAGATACAGATAGAAGCTTTCGCTTTCATTTCTGCAGTCCAGTCAGTGAAAGTAAAGGCTTGGTCAGCCAACAGCGTACCGATCTGTACTTCAATAACACGACCCTGGAATACGTTTTCACCACCAAACGTCTTCAGCATTTGTGCTTGAGTCGCATGTACGATGTCACGGAAATCCATGTGAGGCTGCATCTTACCTTTGAAGGTAACCTTGACAGACTCAGGGATTGGCATAGCCGCTTCACCTGTTGCCAGTGCGATCGCAACCGTACCGGAGTCAGCACCGAACGCCACACCCTTAGACATACGGGTGTGAGAGTCACCACCGATGATAATTGCGCGGTCGTCAACGGTAATGTCATTCAATACTTTGTGAATAACGTCAGTCATTGAAAGGTAAACATGTTTCGGGTCACGTGCGGTGATAACGCCAAACGCGTTCATGAACGCCATCAGCTTAGGCGTGTTTGCCTTCGCTTTGTTATCCCATACAGAGGCAGTGTGACAACCGGATTGGAAAGCACCATCAACGCTAGTAGAGATAGTAGAAGCTGCCATCGCTTCCAGTTCCTGACAGGTCATAGGACCAGTCGTATCCTGAGAACCGACGATATTTACTTTAACGCGAACATCAGAGCCTGTGTGCAAAGGCGTCTTAGAGGCAACACCTACTGCGTTGCGGTTGAAGATCTTCTCAACAGCGGTCAGGCCTTGACCTTCGTTAGAGATCTCTTTAGATGGCGCGTAAACAGCAGGCGCTTCAACACCCAAGGTTTCAGCAGCGAACGTTTGCAGCTTCTTACCGAAGGTGACCGCGTAAGAACCGCCAGCTTTCATGAATTCCACTTTTTGTGGTGTGAAAGCATCAGAGATATCAACCAGTTCCTCATCGCCGTTGTACAACTTCTTAGCTTTAGTATCGATCGTCAGAACGGTACCTGTCGCGACTGAGTAGGCTTGTTCCAGTACTGGATCGCCGCTTTCGTTACGAACAACTTCGCCATTCGCGTCGGTTTTCTTAACCCAGTTTTTCAGATCAAGACCGATACCACCGGTTACACCAACCGTTGTCAGGAAGATAGGCGCGATACCGTTAGTACCTGCAACGACCGGACGGTTGTTGATGAATGGGATGTATGGAGAGGTTTTTTCACCCGCCCACAGTGCCACGTTGTTAACACCTGACATACGGGAAGAGCCAACACCCATGGTGCCTTTTTCAGCGATCAGCATCACTTTAGCATCAGGGTTTTGCTTGCCCATCTCAGCGATTTCCTGCTGAGCTTCTGGCGAGATCATGCACAGGCCGTGTAGTTCACGGTCAGCACGGGAGTGCGATTGATTACCCGGAGAGAGTAAATCTGTAGAGATATCACCTTCAGCAGCAATATAGGTAATGACTTTAATCTTCTCTGGGATGTCATCTAACTTGGTGAAGAATTCAGCTTTGGAGTAACTTTCCAGAAGCTCTTTAGCGATGGCGTTGCCCGCTTTGAAAGCGTCAGCCAGACGAGCATAGTCTGCGTCATACAGGAATACCTGAGACTTCAGAACTTCACCCGCAGCAGCCGCCTGAGCATCGTCAGACAGCGCGATATCCAGCAGTACTTCAACAGAAGGACCGCCTTTCATGTGAGATAGTTGCTCAAGTGCAAATTCAGGAGAGATCTCTGCAACAGTTTCTTTACCCAGAGCGATGTCTTTCAGAAAAGCCGCTTTAACAACAGCCGCTGGCGTAGTACCCGGTAGCGTGTTGTAGATGAAGAAGTTCAAAGATTCTTCGCGATGCTCATTACCAACGTCTTTAATCTGGGCAATGATTTCAGAAAGTAGCTCAGCGCTATCAATCGGTTTAGGATGCAGGCCAAGGTCGTTTTTACGAATCTCTATTTCTTCTAGGTAGTCAGAGTAGTAACTCATAGCGTCAGGCGTCTCGTCTCAGTTAATTCTAATTATGAATCGGCGACAGATTATAAGGAAAGTTATAAACAGCTCAATAAAAACAATTTAAATTAAGCCTATAGTCGATATAAATAAAATAAATAATAGCAAAATTAACGTGTTTCAGATGGTATACATTGGTGGTAGGCATCCATGTTTATTTTGCAAATATGGCAGGCCTTCTTTAACTAAGTACATCAATCCATTAGGCGGATACTTAATTTTCAGAGTTGGCCAGAGTGGTTCAATCGCCTTACATTATACAGCGATTTAACGGGCTTTTTCTACGGTGTTTGCATCAATCACTCAGACAGCATCAATCATGGCTAGATTCTGGCCCACTTCAGAAGAACTCG
Source organism: Amphritea opalescens (assembly GCF_003957515.1). Taxonomy (GTDB): domain Bacteria; phylum Pseudomonadota; class Gammaproteobacteria; order Pseudomonadales; family Balneatricaceae; genus Amphritea; species Amphritea opalescens. Next base: position 295,396 of record NZ_RQXW01000001.1, on the reverse strand, counting down.
AACCGTCGAAACCATCGGGCACGGCTAGGGTGAGTATCTCTGTAGCAACCAACAGACAATTAATAGGCACTAACCCATCACTCAGGCAGAGAAAGTTGCACGATCGACCTGCACCCAGCCTCCCCCGCACTCGCTTGAACTGATCAGGGCACGAGATCGCTCGCTACCTAGCGTTGAGTCAGCCGATGCCCCTTTATTCATTCAACTCAGCAGCCCCGTCATTTCGCATAGCGCAAAGGAACTAAGCCTTAACACATTCCCAAAACAGGCGGCGGACACTAGCCAATAGTCTTAGATTGTATGTAATTAAGACAAAATAACGGCCAATAATCTTGCTTTAAGCTACTTATCCTCTAGAATTGTCGACAATTCTAATAAAGTAACCATTGATACAGCAGGTAATAGCGGTTCGTTTGACGACTGAATATATGACCCATAAGAAGATCGAGTCGCTCCAACAATGATCGGCGGCTCGTGCCAAACAGGTTATAGGTTCATCAATGTCCCATCTGCGTGAGGTATAAAATATGACAAGTCCTATCGATTTTGATCCATCCCGTTCCATTAAAACACTTCCCGGAACGGCGCATAGCTACCATAGCCTTCCAGATACCGCTGAACGATTTGGTATAAACCTTGATGATCTGCCCTTTTCTCTTCGCCCTATCCTAGAAGGTATCGCGCGAAATGTGGGCCAAAACGGCGTCACCGCTGAGCAGGTTCAGGCGCTAGGAAGCTGGACAGAAGCTCAAGGCAAAAAGCCGATCGAAATCCCTTTTACGGCCGGTCGCGTGCTGATGCATGATCTGAGTGGCACACCCGCCATTGTGGATTTTGCTGCGATGCGTTCAGCCGTTCAACGCATGGGCATGGACCCCGCGATCATTGAACCTCTAGTCCGCGCAGATCTTGTAATCGATCATACGGTAACAATGGACAATACCGGCAGCCCTGCTTCTCTCAGAATCAATGGAGAGCTGGAGGCCGCCAGAAACGTAGAACGTTATGCCTTTCTTAAATGGGGTGCGCAGGCATTCGACACCATCAGAATTATTCCCCCACAAACCGGCATTGTGCATCAGGTTAACCTAGAGTATCTGGCACAGGGCTACCTCAACATCAAAGGACTGATGGCACCGGATACACTCATTGGTATGGATAGCCATACGCCAATGGCGAACGCCTTAGGTATTGTGGGCTGGGGCGTTGGCGGCATTGAAGCCGGAGCATCGATGCTTGGCCAACCGATGCAGATGCTGGCACCCGAAGTGGTGGGCGTTGAACTCACCGGCGCATTAAGAGAAGGCGTCACGGCGACGGACTTGGTGCTGACGATCACTGAAATGTTGCGAAACTATCCGGGCGGTGTTGTAGGCAAGTTTGTTGAATACATTGGTGAAGGCTGTGCCAACCTCTCCCTGCCTGACCGTGCAACCGTCGCCAACATGTCGCCTGAATATGGCGCCACTATGGGATTCTTCCCATTTGATGAAGTCTCTGCCGAGTATCTGAGAGCAACAGGTCGTGATGGCGATCTGCCACTGGCTTTTTATAAAGCACAAAACATGACTTGGACACCAGGCCAGTCCCTACCTTGCTACACAGATCTTCTTCAGCTGGATCTCTCCACGGTTGAGACATCGGTGGCCGGTCCTAAAAGACCTCAAGACAGACTACCGCTGGCTGAGCTTGGCAATGTTTTCAGACAAGCGGCGGCCGAAGGCGATCGCAAACCTGAAGTGGTTAACGTGACGCCGATGAAAGCAGACGACGCCGGTATTTACGTCCCCTTACCTCAACGGGCGTTAAAAGACGGCGATATTGTGATTGCCGCGATTACCTCCTGCACCAATACATCGAATCCGGGCTTATTGATTGCGGCGGGTTTGCTTGCCAAGAAAGCTAATGAGCTTGGAATGACAGTCCCAGATGGCGTTAAAACATCCTTGGCACCGGGGTCACCGGTTGCAACCGACTTTTTAACCAAGGCGGGACTACAACAGCACTTGGATGCACTGGGCTTTAATACCGCCGGTTATGGCTGTACAACCTGCGTGGGCAATTCTGGCCCTCTGGCACCGAGTATTGAAAAAGCATTGCAGGACCACGATATTATCGCCGCCTCTGTTTTATCCGGTAACCGGAACTTTGAAGGCCGCGTACATCCAGATGTTGATACCAACTTCCTGATGTCACCACCGCTGGTGGTTGCCATGGCCATTGCGGGCAACGTCAATATCGATGTGAGTACTCAGCCCATCGGTCAGGATGCAAAAGGAAACGATGTTTTCCTTAAAGATATCTGGCCGAGCAACGCCGAAATCACTCAGACCATGCATGCATGCATGGACCCGAAAGCCTTCAGAGAAACCTATGAGAACTCTCTCGACGGTCCTGATACATGGCAGAAATTGGCATCGCCGACCGGCCCCGTTTATGACTGGGATCCCGATTCAACCTACATCCAAGAAATCTCTTTCTTTGATGGTTTCTCAGTGGAGCCACCCGAGGACGCGTTAAACAATATCTCTGGGGCGCGCATGCTGGTGATGTGTGATGACAATACAACCACCGACCATATTTCACCGGTGAGCCGTATACGTCCCGACTCCCCTCCTGGCGAGTACCTGATCTCACAAGGTGTTGCCGAGAGCGACCTGACATCACTCGGCGCACGCCGAGGCAACCACCACGTGATGCTACGCAGTATTTTTGGTAATGGTAAAGCTAGAAACCTGATGCTACCTGGCACCACTGGCGCGGTCACTAGCTACCACCCGTCTGAAGGTGAACCCGCACAAATGTCGATTTACGATGCTGCTGCGCGTTACCGTGAAGAAGGCACTCCTACTCTGGTGTTTGGCGGCAAACTCTATGGCACAGGATCGTCACGGGATTGGGCCGCTAAAGGGCCTGCTTTGCTGGGCGTTAAGGCGATTATTGCTGAAAGCTTTGAACGGATACATAAATCCAATCTAGTCGGCATGGGTGTTTTACCACTGCAACTGCCGCAAGGGGTCACGCGCGCCTCTCTCAATCTGGATGGCTCAGAAACCTTTGATTTGAAGGGTATCAATACACTAGAACCGAGGGGCTCTGTGGCGCTGACGATTCGCCGTGCGGATGGATCATCGCAGACAATAGAACTGCTTTCCCGTGTAGATACCTCATCGGAACTGGATCAAATACGTCATAAAGGCATCTTGCCGATGGTGTTACGGGACATTATCGCCGCGAACACCTAACCGGTTGACCGAACTCAACGGCCGACCAATACAGAGAGACGATGATTAGCGTTGAAAGGCTGGCATCGTCGCTCTGTTTAAAGTTAGACGTTAAAGGGCAGCAAGTGGGCAGCCGCTACACCACAGGTAACTCCATTATGTGATAGCTGCTCACTCTGGCAGCCCCTCGAACTCTGGCACGTCCCCTAACCCCTCGTCCCAAACAGCTTTGCTAGAGGTAAAGATATGAGCTGTTGGCGAGATTGATACTTCCGTGTCCAAACACCCAGCGGGAATAACTAAAAGACCTGTGTCATGAGTGCTTGGCAAGGCTGAACCGCAAACCTTACAAAAACTTTTTTTGTGGCGAGTACCTGCAAGCGTGAAGGTAGTCACAGAATCGGAACCCGCCAACCAAGTCAACTTAGCTGACTTCGACAATAAGTTGGCCGCATGAGCAGACCCGGTATCCTTTTGACAATACTTACAATGACAGAGGTAAAAGCCATCGAAATGTCCTTGCACTTCAAATTTTGCATTGCCACACAGACAAGAACCAAAATAATGAGTCATCACGTTTCCCTATGTTGGCTATAGTTCAAGCGCACATAACGCCGCGTTCACAGGAAAATTGGGAGCGCCGCGAATAATCTTTCCGAGTACAGCGCTTTGTTAGCAGCGTTCCGCCCATCGATCAGCCTTAGCTTGCCAAGCTTTCTTCGTTTTAGGGTTATTTTGCTTCTCGATTGCTTCAGCAAGTACTTCGAGGGCTTTATCCGTGTCTGACCTATTAAGTATTTCTGCTTTATCGTTCAAAAAGCTCGACAGAAACCAAGTTTTACAATCACCACGTTGAGCCCCTGTGATTGCCTCATCAATAGCGATAATCGCCCCCTTGTCATCATTAACTCCCCTAAGTTGCTTGGCAGCGTTCTGATAATAAAAAGGGTCTTTTTTTTCAATCTTATTAAGATAATATCTCGCCTTTTTGTATTTCTCTATCTCGATAAAAAACTTCGCAACTTTTAGGTTATCGAAATCATTAGCTGGCTGACATTCTATATAGTATTGCTCTGCAAGCTTAGAAGTTTCATTTAGTTTTTGTTCTCTATCTTGGCGCTGACTGTACTTATATAAACGATATAAAGACATCTGTATATCAGCATACGCCATCATAAGCTTTTTATTTTCAATTACATTATCAGGAGCAGGTAAGTTTGAGCAAAGGGACTCAAACGCTTCTGGCAAATTATATCCAAGATAACTTGATAGAGAACTGAGTACTCTGTATGGATGGTCAAACGAGGATCGCAATGTTGCAGATATATCTGAAACAAAGTCCTCAACTCGGTTCTGTATATATTTTTCTCTGCAAGACGTGTACTGTGAGTTAGATATTAAATCGTAAAAAGAAAGAACAACTGAATACGATTGTTCTGGATTGATATTACTCAAAAAAGTTTCAACGTATTTCTCAACCTTATCATATGATTTTTCGTTATCGTAAATTCTTGCCAGTTGCAGCATACACTGCTCACTATTTGGGAACTTACATAGTAAATCTGTAAATAATCTTTTCGCAGTAGCAGCGTCGCCTTTCCAGAAGTAGATTTTTGCGATGTGGTGCTCAACAAGTAATCTTATGTTTGATTTATCAGTAAGATTCAAGTTGATTTCATCTAGCTTTTTAATTACCTGTTCTGCTTCAAACTGATATTCGTCTTCATTCTGCTTTCTATCTACTGATATCAACCTTAACTCTAGCTTCTCTATCAGCAAAAGCAGATCTTCCATGTTGTTATGGCTTAGATCGAATTTTTCAACCTCATCTATCAGATCAGATTTGAAAACTAAGTTATCTGTAGTTTGAATTATTGCATATAACAAAGCTTTTCGATTTATATCACTTAAATCTTGCTTGTACAGTTCATTTAAAAGCTTATTATGCATTACGCAAAAACTATAATAACTAGATCTCTTAAACTCATTTTCTACCAAAAGAACTTCGCAAATCTCATCTTTCAACTGCTCTCTTTCATGTGAAAGATTGGACAAATTATTAATCGAAAGCAGAACAACAGAATGAATACTAGAATGATTAATTCCTGAACGAATTATTAGAGACAACTTTTCAAGATTCCTGATCGCCTTCATTCCGAGAATCTTATTAAAGATAAAATTGCTAATTTGCTCAGAATCTATTAGAGAGATTAAAGCAAACTCTCTGTGAAACTTTTCTGAATACTTTCCAATTACCAGATCTGATATTGTCTGGGATTTACCTCTAACAACTTCTTCCGATATTTGAGATATTTCTACAAGGAAATTATCTAATTCTGAGCTACTATATTCTTCCTCTCTGATTATCTGACACACAAGTTCCAAACAGAGAGGGTGGCCTCCTATATGATCAACAATTTCGTCAACATGTTTACTATCAATATCTATATTTCTATTTATAAATTTTTTCGATTCCTCGATATTCATTTCCGACAGATGAAAACAGATCTCCCTTCTCGCAGACCTTCCCAGTGAAGTAATTAGTACTCTACTTTCAGCTCTAGAAATTTTTTCAAATTCAACCTCAACATCAGAAACGTTACCTGAGAAATTGTCGAGAATGACAAGAGTTTTGTATGTGGCGCAGAGATTAGCTAAGTTTAGATTCTTATCAAAGTCACCAACTTTAACTGACTTGAAGTTTAAATCTTCATTTTCACCTAAATTCACCCATAATATTGAGTCAAATTCACCCTTAAGTTTGTGAGCAATTCCAAGTGCAATCTTGCTTTTACCAATTCCGCTTACGCCATGAATAATAGAAACTTTATTCCTGCTTACCAATTCTAAAATAGGAGATTCATCTTCCCTAGTTATAAAGTCAGATGGCAATGTAGGAAGATCGTTTTGCATAGAAATCGCGGAGTAGATCTGACTAGCTGTAGGTAGATAGTCAATTAACGACAAAATAAATTTTTGATTACCAATATTATCAGCAATAATTTGTGCGATACCCTCTGAGTCAAATATCACCACATCCTTTTCAATCCCAATATGCCGAATAACTTTGTTTACACTATCAAGTCTACCTCCTTTTGCCTCTTGATTAGCAAAAAGGATGATTTTTGAACATTGAACGCTATTTTTTAACGCTGATAAAACATCCTTGATAGGCTTCGTACTTTCTACTTTTAACTTTATCAGGTCATCAAAATTTTTTCCAAAAACATCAAAATAGTTATTATCTGTACCACATTGCCCAACAACTTCGAAATTATTATTTGAGAAATCAACTGTGCGACTAATAGGCTTGGCAAAAAGATTACTGCCTTTATGAATGGACGATTCACCAGTTATAATTTCAAAAACTGGCTTACAGAAATATTCGAATTCAGTCCCATTTATTGAAATAAGGTCGTCAACAATTTTTTTAATAAATACTCTTTTTAAAAAACCCATAAGATATAGTCTTCTTAACTAATTAATCAAATTATTGACTATTGCTGTGTCAATTTTGGCTGCTAACGCCTCACTCATCAAAATTTTGAGAGAGAGGCGAGTAACATTTCCGAGTGTAGTGACTTGTTAGCATGCTACCGAACACGTTTAGAGTTAGTTAAGTAATCGCTACCAGACAATGGCCCTTTATATATATCTTCTAATAAAAAGTGAAGCACTTCTTTGAGTTCTTTCTTGTCACTTGGCAATATTATTTTGCCATTATTTACAACGACTGGAATGTCAGGAAAATTGGCCGCAGCTGTGGATATTTGAGTAACAGTATAGTTGTCTAATACCCCCGAACTCTCAATAGAGTGCGCCATCTTTCTTACTGGCGTATCCGCTTCTGAGAGAAAACTTGCAAGGTCAGCAATTTCCAATGAAGCATGTTGCGACATCAGAGTTAAGTCTTCGTCTGTTGCTTCTCGATAAAACTCTGATAGATCGAAAACCATTCGAGCATTGTGAAAGCTTTTAAATTTTGTTCTATTGCCTTCAATGATTGCCACTAACTTATTATCAATCGTAAAGATATCATCAGTAGTTTTTACAAACGTATTGCCAGTTTGCATTTTTATTAGAGGGAGCTGATTTAGCGAAAGAGCCTGTCTTGATGAAAATTTTTGAACAAACACTTTGGTTTGACCATTTGTAGTTAGGCCTGTAAATATTGCCTTTATCGGTTCATTTGAAAAATTGGAAATATTCACATCAGCAAAAGATGATGCATTTGCATTGATTGCACGAGTCATCAACGTTGATTCACTAATATCATCAATAGTGAGGACTTCATTCGCGTCTGGCTTCCAGTCACCATTAAAATTCACTTCAGTATCTACTCCCTGCTCAAAGAACACTCGCTGATCTTCAAATATTTGAATTAGCTCTGACTGAAGTGGATTATTTACCCTAATTCGTTTAATTTGACAACTGCCGCTATCGTCCTTAATCAATGCGAAAAAATTCTGCTGCGCTGTCATGTTATTCCTCTACATCGATAACTATATATTCTGTTAACTGAGCCACTGTTAAAGGTTGGCTAGCATGCCTAAGTTCTTTTTTTGTGATAAGTACGTAAGTTACACCCTCTGGTGTACCTACCTTATAAAAGTGCCATTTCATGATGCCCAGAAGAGGATTGAAGTGATAGCTATATCCAGTACTGGTTATCACGGCAAATATTAATAATGTCGGAACCCAGACTGTCCAGTTTAGTGCAGTGAAACTCGCAGTAAAAAGCGGAAGTAAATATAAAAGAAGAAAGCCCATATTTTCACGATCAGCAGCTTCAACAGTCGCTACAGAAAAATTGAAGCGCTCTAGGTTCTTCTTGGCATAGCGAAGCATCCAGATGCAAACCAGTACTAGAAATAATGAAGCGGCAACAGCCAAGCCAGCAAATATTTTTTCGCCATCAAACCAAGCCACCCACGCATAAGTAAAGCCTACAGGAGCTATTGAGGTGCTAGTAAGTAAAATTTTGGCAAGTGTGCTTAACACATTCTATCCTTTGCTCGAAGTTATGATTGAAGTCGATTTGCATGCTAACAGCTTATTCGTGTGCGTGCCTGATATACTGGCGAGAACTCACCGGGCTTCTGCTTGTAACCAACTGATTTCATTCTGAAACCCTCCATAGTTTGACTATTCCCTTCCAGAAAAGCGTGCGGGCACACTATTTCAGTGACGAATGGCATATAAACTTGTACACCAAATCAATAACCTATTGATTTTATTGTTGCTTAAATTATCACCAACCGAATAAACAGACAAGCATAAAAAAGCCCACGCTAGGTGGGCTCTCTCGTATAATGTGACGCCCGCTCACGGCCGCGACGGTCAAGATTCCGCGGCTAACCTTCCTCGGCATCCTTCAAACGCTCTTGTCGTTCACGCTCTTCTAGCATCACCGCTTTAATCTCTTCAAGCACCGCATCCACATCAGCGCCATCGGCATCGCCGTCGTAAAGGCCGGTCAGTTCGGTTTCAGGTTTCAACAACCCCTCTTCATAGAGTGCCCACATCTCTTCGCCATAGCGGGATAAACTCAATATAGGCGCAAACTGGGCGTAATATCGGGTCATATTATTCACATCACGCAACAGCATTGAGCGTGCACTGTTATTCGCCGACGCATCCACCGCCTGTGGTAGATCGATGATGACGGGGCCATACTCATCCACCAACACATTAAACTCAGATAGATCACCGTGGATAATCCCCTCACACAGCATCAACTTAACGTAATGCATCATGACGGCATAATCTTCTAGTGCCTGCTCTTCCGTTAATAGCACCTCACCGAGGCGCGGCGCCACATCACCCTCATCGTCGACCACTAATTCCATCAGCAATACGCCGTCGATACAGCCAAAGGTCTCAGGCACACGCACACCCGCGCGATGCAGTCGTGCTAAGGCATCCACTTCGGCATTTTGCCAGATCTCTTCCTGCTGCTTACGTCCGTAAGCTGAGTTTTTCTCCATCGCACGGGCACGACGACCGCTGCGAACCTTACGGCCCTCCTGATATTGTGCGGCATTTTTAAAGCTACGCTTAACGGCATCTTTATACACTTTTGCACAACGAATTTGGCCCGAGCAACTAACAATATAGATATCCGCCTCTTTACCACTCATCAGACGGCTTATCACTTCGTCAATCAAACCTTCATCTATCAACGGAAGGAGCGTTTTTGGTGCTTTCATGCATACCTATATAGTCAAGAAACTGTTATAGCCAACCGTGGCTGAGCTGAATTAACTAAGTCTAACACTTTTTAAAATTTTTTAGGATTGTTCGCAGGTGCGATATATGGTCGCCCCCTATTATTCATCCCAGAGCCCTACATCTACGGCCTCTAGCACCTTGCAAGCGCCTTTAATAACACAAAAAATCCGGCAATCTCATAGGCATACCGGCTTTTATGGATATCCCGGCGGCCGGACCATCGAGACGGTCAATACAATGCGGAGTAAAAACCACCTCACAACAGGGTTGTGATCAGGCTCCATGAACAGTCCTCTCTGCGTCGCCTTATCGCCCGAAAAGCATCCCAGTTCACATAGAATGCTCTATCTGCTAATCTTGATGCCCAAAGAAAACGGACAAAGTAATATGGCGCAAAGCCTCACTTTAAAAGTCCTATTACAGTTGATACTCATCGACATCACGCGATTATCCGATCAAACACAGCAAAAACAGCAAACTCGTAAAAAGGATGTACGCATCTTTCATCGCTTCAATGAGCGGACAGAAACCCGACGCTTACCTACTCATCGGTGCCTATTACCGAAATCAGTTACCCGCTAGGCTTTCAAGATCCCGCCTATTTTGCTCGTTTTTTTCGCAGCAATGCAGGCAAGACTGCCAGCCAAGATCGAGACAATTAAAATAATAATAGTTTCAATATGTTATAAATAACAGAGGGTAAAGACACAAACGAACTTGCATACTATAATTCACTAAAAGCACACACAAAGCAGTGAAAATATAGGTTTTATACCTTACCAAACACCATAATTAACATCTTAATTTTATTCCTGCTCCATCCTGCAGAAATAACAATATCAATCTAGTTACACTTATTGACCTAAGGTTACCCCATGTCTCAGACAGATTTTGATCCAAAAGATTTTCGTCGCGCCCTCTCACAGTTTCCAACCGGCGTTACCGTTATCACCACTATCGATGCTGAAGGCAAACCCGTGGGCGTGACCGCCAGCAGTTTCAATTCGGTCTCAATGGAGCCAACCCTCGTACTTTGGAGCATCGACAAAGGCGCTCATAGTCTGTCTGCATTTGAGCATGCAAAACACTTTGCCGTTAACATTCTTGGCAGCGATCAGGTCGATACCTCTAACAATTTTGCGAGTCGCGGTGAAGACAAGTTTGCTAATGCCGCCTATACCTCAGGCCTAGGAGAATCACCTCTTCTCAATGAGTATGCCGCGCAGTTTGAATGTAAAACCTGGGCGGTTTATGAAGGGGGCGACCACCTTATTCTGGTGGGCGAAGTGATTAAATATCGCTATAACGATGTTGTCGAACCACTGGTTTTTGCACGTGGCCACTACGCTATTTCGGCGCAACATCCCGAAACCATGAACTCGTCGTCACCCTGTGAGCAGGCCAATACTGAAGGCGATTTTGTCGGTGACCACCTTCTTTATTTAGTCCGTAATCTTTATCAGGAACTGAGCGCTTCACTCTACCCTAAGCTACAGAACGAACACGATATTAATCCTGAAGAGTGGCGCATTCTTGCCCGTATGACGAGCTGCCCTGCCATCAGCATTAGCGACCTAACGGGCATGGTAATGCAGCCTGAAATCGCGCTACGACAAACCGCCGACTGGATGGTTGAGAAAGACCTTGTCGAATACCAAACGACAGATATCCTTAAAGTGACCGATAAAGGCGCAAAGATTGCCGCAAGACTGCGCGACCTAGCCATCACTGAAGAAGCCAAACTACTGTCTCAACTGCCAAACAATGAAGCCGGACAGTTAAAAGCGAATCTCAAAACATTGATTGAAAAATTAAGCTAAACCCCAGCACGCATTATCAGGATACAGAGCCAGCGGCACACCCGCTGGCTGACACCTCAACAATCGTTGTTTTGCTCTAAACATCCCATTAAAAACAGCGTAAAATGCCCCTCTTTTAAACACCATCAGACCGGAACTGTTATGAGTCTCGACGATATCGATAAGCCGTTAAGTAAAGAAGATGAAACCGCGCAAACGAAGAACGGTTTTTTAGCCCTTGTCTCCAAACTGGTCTTTGATGAAAAACTCCCCGTACGCTTTATGTATAAAACCGTACCTGCCCACCTCAATGATACGGGATGGCGTATGTTTACCGGCTATGAAACCCCCGAATTTCTCGAGGATGAGATGACCAATCTACTACCGGTAGAGGTTGAAAAAATGACCCATCTCGACCCCTCATTAAGCGAATTAGTCGACTATAATGCGGGCACTGTCTGGGAGCGCGCACCGGAATCAGAAGGCTGGGAAAGGGTTTACGACTTTAAGATTCCAGCCGATCAGGTTGAAGTAGAAATCACCAACGATGTCGATAATTTTAAACACTAACGCCTTCGTCCTGCGCATAAATATCTAGCCTTTCCCTTGAAAGGCTTTTTTTTGTCCTCATTTATTAAGTTAACGGAGGCTCTATGAGGTCCGTTAACCGCCTGATCATTGTGATAGGCAATTCACACTATATTGCTTTATGAGGATATTATTATGCGTCAATTTGACTTAACCCCCCTGTACCGCTCCGCCATCGGTTTCGACCGTTTAGCCTCGATGATTGATAACGCTTCACGCAACGAGCAAGCCCAGAACGGCTATCCACCTTACAATATTGAACTGATCAGCGAATACGCCTATCGCATTACCATGGCTATCGCAGGGTTTGATAAATCAGAAGTGACCATCAAAACAGAACACGGCGTACTCAGCGTAACCGGCAATAAACAACCGGATGAGACCGAGCGCCACTATCTACACCAAGGCATCGCCGCCCGCGGCTTTGAACGTAAATTCCAACTCGCAGATCATGTTCGGGTAACGGATGCGTCGATGGAAAACGGCTTACTACATATCGATTTGATTCAGGAAATCCCTGAAGCGATGAAGCCCCGCTCGATCGAGATTAACTAGTTAGACAATGAGTGCGGCGTAAGTCCTAATTAAAACTAGATGGTAAACAGGGAGCTATTGACTCCCTGTTTCAGTTAGGACTAAGACGGCTAGGGATAAGACAGATCAGTTTAGTAACTGGGCGGATTCTTGCAAAAATTGACGCACTTCAGACACCTGCTTTAAGGTACGCATCTGCTGCAACATAGGCATCGCTTCAGGATATTCACGGGACATCATTTTGAGCCACTGCTTGATTCGCCCATGGACATATTTCGCTGCGAGTTGTTGCTCGACCATCTCTAAAAACTGCTGCAAAAGCGTTAACATCTCAGCCCAACTCAGATGATCAGGATCATCGCCACGCTGCCAAGCTTTAATACGCAACCCTAAATCCGGCGCCGCTACTAATCCGCGCCCGATCATCACATCATCACAACCACTGACTTCGCGGCAACGCTGGTAATCCTGCCAGTTCCACACTTCACCATTGGCGGTGACGGGGATAGCCACATGCTCACGAATGCGAGCGATCCACTCCCAATGGGCTGGCGGTCGATAGCCCTCCTCTTTGGTACGCGCATGCACCGTTAGGCCACAGGCGCCAGCATCGGCAATGGCTGCCGCATTCTCCAAGGCTCGGGACTTATCACTAAAACCTAAACGCATTTTCGCCGTCACGGGAATATGCGCAGGCACCGCTTGACGCACCCACCAAACGATCTGATGCACTAATTCTGGCTCGTTTAAGAGAATCGCGCCACCACGACTCTTATTGACCGTTTTCGCCGGACAGCCAAAGTTAAGATCGATCCCTCGAGCGCCAATGCTCACCGCTTTACGGGCATTACCCGCCAGTACACGAGGATCACTGCCCAATAGCTGCAAGATCACTGGGGTGCCAGAACTGGTGCGGCTCTCATTAAACAGCTCAGGGCTGACCTTGCGAAAAACCTTCGCCGGCAGCACCCGCTCCGAAACACGCACAAACTCGGTAACGCACTGGTCGATACCACCGATACGCGTCAACATCTCTCGCATCGGGGCATCGACGACCCCTTCCATCGGTGCCAGAATGATTTTCAAGCTAACCTCTCATGCTCAACACTGTTTACGCCCCATGACGCTGAAACAGGCAAATAAAATGCCCGCTCTGATCTGCACCAGGCGGGCATCGTTAACCACATAACCTTAGATCGCAGCTAAGCCTAGCTGAATATCACGTTTAAGATCATCAATCGATTCCAGACCAACAGAGAACCGAATCAGATTATCCTTGATACCGGCGTTGGCTTTTGCCTCGGCACTCATACGCCCGTGGGTGGTTGTACCCGGATGCGTAATGGTACTCTTAACATCACCTAAGTTACCGGTAATCGAGATCATTTGGGTCGCATCGATAAAGCGCCAAGCGGCGGCTTGATCACCGCTCACCTCGAACGCCAACACGCCCCCAAAGGCACGCTGCTGTTTCTTCGCTAACGCGTGTTGTGGATGCTCTTCAAGCCCAGAGTAATAGACATGATCAATACCCGGCTGCTCTTTTAACCAAACAGCCATCGCCAAGGCATTGGCACTGTGAGCCATCATCCGCAGCTCCAGTGTCTCTAACCCCTTCATAAAGACCCATGCATTAAACGGGCTCAGACAGGCACCACCGGTACGGATAAAGCCATAGATCTGCTCCATCTCTTTATCGCGACCGACAACCACACCACCGACACAGCGCCCCTGACCATCCAAATATTTGGTGGCCGAATGAACCACAATATCGGCACCATGCTTAATCGGTTGCTGTAACGCAGGGGTACAGAAACAATTATCGACCACCAATAACGCATCATGTTGATGGGCTAGTGCCGAAACCGCTTCGATATCACCCAGCTCAGCGAGTGGGTTGGAAGGGGTTTCTAAAAAGAACATCCGCGTGGCCGGCGTTACCGCAGCAGCCCAGGCGGCCATATCCATGGGATCAACGTAAGTGACGCTAATACCGGTGCGAGTCAGATACTTGTCAAACAGCGACACAATTGATCCGAACACACTACGAGAGCAAACCACATGATCGCCCTGCTGTAACAACGACAAACAGGTACTCAGAATAGCTGCCATACCCGATGCGGTGGCCACTGCGCGCTCGGCACCTTCAAGAGCAGCCATGCGCCGTTCAAACCCCTGCACCGTCGGATTGGTAAAGCGGGAATAAATATTCCCCTCTTCTTCACCGCCAAAGCGTGCAGCCGCTTCCCGAGCACTGGAATAGACAAAACTGGAGGTCGGATAGATCGCATCATTATGCTCTCCCTCATCGCTCCGATGTTGCCCTGCACGAATCGCTAGCGTACTGAATTCATAGTCAGCATCATCAAACTGAATTCGTTCTGGGCGTTCAAAATTAGACTTGGACATCGACTACCATTCCCATCATTACAACGACTAATAACTTATTATCAAAAACCCATCTATCAGCGATTAACGAATAGTCGCGTGAAGGTTGGCATTTTGATTGGTAGATGATTTCTTATCACCACCTTTCGCATTGTCATTGCGCTCATCATCGATACGCTTCAAATAAGCGGCGTCGATATCACCGGTAATATATTTGCCATCAAACACCGATGCATCAAAGCCTTTCAGCGATTTATTACCGGCACGAAGGCAATCTTTCAGATCATCAAGGTCTTGATACAACATCCAGTCTGCACCGATCTCTTCACCGACTTCATCATCGGTACGACCGTGGGCAATCAACTCTTTAGCCGATGGCATATCGATACCATAGACGTTGGGAAAACGTACCGCAGGCGCAGCCGACGCAAAATAAACTTTCTTAGCGCCCATCTCAAGCGCCATCTGTACGATCTGCTTAGAGGTTGTACCACGCACGATAGAATCATCGACCAGCATGACGACCCGCCCCTTGAACTCAAGTTCGATCGGGTTGAGCTTACGGCGAACCGATTTAACCCGCTCGGTTTGACCAGGCATAATAAAGGTGCGGCCAATATAGCGGTTTTTGATGAAGCCTTCGCGGAATTTAACCCCCAAGTGGTGAGCCATCTCAAGCGCTGAGGTACGGCTCGTATCAGGGATAGGGATAATCACATCGATATCGTGATCTGGACGCTCACGCTTAACTTTCTCAGCCAGTTTAACGCCCATACGCATACGGGATTTATACACATTCACATTATCAATAATGGAATCGGGCCGAGCCAGATAAACATATTCAAACAAGCAAGGGTGTAACTGAGGGTTTTCAGCACACTGCATAGTGTGCACCTCGCCTTCTTGAGTAATAAAGATCGCTTCACCGGGTTCGATATCGCGAATCAAGGTAAACCCTGAGATATCTAACGCAACGGATTCAGAGGCCACCATGTACTCAGTACCCGCTTTGGTTTCACGCTGACCGTATACCAGAGGACGAATACCATGGGGATCACGAAAAGCAACAATACCGTAACCGGTGATCACCGACACGACGGCATAACCGCCGCGAACCCGCTTATGCAAGGCTTTAATGGCGGCAAAGATATCATCGGCAGTCGGCACAAGTCGGCCAATCTGCTGTAACTCATGGGCCATGATATTCAGCAACACTTCTGAATCAGACGTGGTGTTAATATGACGCAGATTCTCTTTGCGCATCCGCTCACGCAGATCCGCCGTATTGGTCAGATTGCCATTATGCGCCAACGCAATGCCGTAAGGCGCGTTAACATAAAATGGTTGAGCTTCCGCCGAACTGGAACTACCAGCCGTAGGATAACGCACATGACCAATACCGATATTACCCATCAAACGTTTCATATGACGGGTACGGAATACTTCGTTTACCAAACCATTGTCTTTACGCATAAAGAAACGATTTGATTCACAGGTCACCATACCAGCGGCATCCTGGCCACGGTGCTGTAGCACTGTTAATGCATCAAAAATTGTCTGATTCACATTAGATTTGGCTACGATGCCAACGATACCGCACATTAAGGCTACCTCAGGTTTAAGTTAGTTACAGCAAGTATAAATTCAACAACATTCAACTATTTTTACCACTGATATTCCAGATCATCTGGCCAATATCAGCAGCTGTTTCCCGGGTCCAGGATTCCATCAGCAAGAAATGGGGAATCAGTTGTGATTCCGCCCACCAACTATCCTGAGTTACCGGTGAACGCACCAGTAACGCCGTGATAACAATGACTATCAAACCGCCTCTGACGACACCAAAACCAATACCCAAAATACGGTCAGTACTGCTCAGCCCTGTGGCTTGAACAAGCATATTAATGAGGCTATTGATTACAGCGCCAACCATCAGAGTGGCAATAAAGAGAAGTATAAAGGCTGCGCCAATACGCAGCGAGGGTGTTTCCAGTAGATGATCAAGCAAGGTACTCAAAGAAGGCGCAAATAAACGGGCTACCACGAAGGCGGCTACCCAAGTGGCTAAGGACAGCGCTTCTTTCATAAAACCACCGCGCAGGCTGTACAACCCCGACACTGTGATGATGCCAATAATGGCCCAGTCGGCCCAGTTTAGTACCATGTTTAAAATCTACTTCTGGATCTATGAAATTAAGGGCAGAATTCTACCAGAGCTAACGAATTAACCCAATGATTATCGTGTGGTAAACCGAACGATAATACCATCCAAGCCAAACTCTTTCTGAATAGCCGCCTGCAACTCAGTCAATTTAGACTTCTGTATGTCGGGCCCAACAAAGACCCGAATAAGATCGCCAGTTTTACGAATATACACCTTATGGCCCGCCTTAATCAGCTTACGACTCAGCCCTTTAGCGTTGTCTTCATCCTTAAAGCTTGCCAATTGAAGACTCCAGGCAACCGGAATATTCTCCTGATCCAACGCCGGCGGATCGTTACGCTCACTAATCTGCGGCTTTTGCTTAGCCACCTCTGCGGCAACCTGCTTTGGCATCACCGCCACGGTTACCGGCTCACCCGGTGGCGCAAAGGTGGACGTATCCGGCAGTGGCTGATTTTCAGGTTCAATAGCGACCAACTGAGGTTCAGAGGGAGGCGGCGGGATGGCGCTCTCAAGATGGCGCTCGCGGTAGCCCGCTCCATCGAAAAAAATCGGCAATAGAATCACTGCCGCCAGACACAAGATCGCGGCCCCCGCAAGGCGCTGCTTAAAACCATCATTCACGCTGATTCCCCCACATTAAGTGCCACTAACGCATCACTCACCGTAAAAAAAGACCCCGCAACCATCACCCGATCGTCTGATTTAGCATCATGAGCAACCGCATCAAGCGCTTCCTTAACCGAGTCATAAGTATGCACCGCTTGAGTTACCCCCAGCGCCTCTAACTTTTCTCGCAAAGCCGCTGCCGTCTGCCCTCGAGGCTTGTTTAACGTAACCAGATACCACTCATCAATAACCGGCTGCAAACAGCCCAACACCTGATCGATATCTTTATCCGCCAACATGCCCAACACCATCAGCGTACGGCCTTTCACCGGCCGGCCACCGAGCTGCTTCGCTAAATAAGCCGCCGCTTCAGGGTTGTGGGCAACATCGAGCGTATAATCAACCTCGCCAACTCGCAGCGGTTGCATTCGCCCCGTTAACCTTGCTTTAGACAGACTCTGTCTAAGGCAGTCAGGCTCAGGCAACATATCCAACAGATTCAACACCTGCAAGACGGTAGCCGCATTTGCTTTCGGCAAGGTGGTCTCTGGCAAGCCGGAAACCGTTAATAGATTGCCGTTCAATTGTTCACCTTGCCATAACCATCGCCCATCGCTCTCATCGGACAGATTAAAATCCCGTCCGCGCTGAAATAACGTTGCACCTATCTCATCGGCATAATCGACGAGTTTTTGCGGTGGCGAAGGATCACCACACACCGCCGGGCGACCTGACCGATAAATACCCGCTTTTTCATAGCCGATCTGATTGCGGTCATCCCCCAACCAATCAACATGATCCACCGATACCGTTGTTACCACGGAAATATCCGCGTCGATGATATTGATCGCATCAAGACGACCACCTAAGCCCACCTCAAGCAACATCACATCAGGCTGTTCAATGGCAAATACATGCAGCGCAGCGAGGGTGTTATATTCAAAATAGGTTAGCCGAACATCACCTCGCGCCTGCTCAATGGCGGTGAAAGCACGGACAATCAGATCATCATTGACCGGTTGACCCGCTAGCTTAATCCGTTCGTTGTAACGTAAAAAATGGGGTGAGGTAAAACACCCCACGGTCTTGCCCTGATCTCGAAGCACCTGATCCAACATGGCAATGGTCGAACCTTTACCATTAGTGCCACCGACAATAACGATACGACTACCGCTTAGATCCAGATGCATGCGCTCATAGACTTCACGCAAACGATCTAGCCCGAGCTCAATCAGATCGACCGGATGATTGGTTTCAATCCACTCAAGCCACTGCGCAAGAGTCTTAAAATGTACTTCAGCCATAGTGCTTTCAGCTTTTCTTCAGGACAACAATTTAGAACAATAAAAAAAGCCGCTGATAAACTGACAGCGGCCTTATTCAAGAGAGATGATCAGGCGACGGGAAGTCCCTGCATCATACGCAACACCGAAGAGATCCGGTCACGCAGATCACCCCGAGAGATAATCATATCGATCTGCCCATGCTCCAGCAGGAACTCACTACGCTGGAAGCCTTCTGGCAGTTTCTCACGCACCGTCTGCTCGATCACCCGAGGGCCAGCAAAGCCAACCAAGGCTCCCGGCTCACCGATATTCAAATCACCCAACATCGCTAGTGATGCCGACACACCGCCATAAACAGGGTCGGTCAACACAGAGATATAAGGCACACCGGCTTGCTTGAGTCGCTCAAGAGCAGCACTGGTTTTGGCCATCTGCATCAGGGAGAACAGCGCCTCTTGCATCCGCGCGCCGCCACTGGCCGCGAAACAGATCATCGGCACACCCTCTTCGAGGGCGATATTGGCAGCGCGAACAAAGCGCTCACCAACCACGGCACCCATCGATCCACCCATAAAGCGAAACTCAAAAGCCACCGCAACGACCGGCAACCCCTTCACTTCGCCTCGCATGGCGATTAAAGCATCTTTCTCACCGGTCGCTTTCTGAGCGGCAACCAGACGATCTTTATACTTCTTGGTATCACGGAACTTAAGATGATCAACCGGTTCGATTTCAGCACCGATTTCACGCAAAGTGCCCTCATCGAGGAACGCATTCAAGCGTACCCGCGCGGTCAAGCGCATATGATGATCACACTTAGGACATACATTCAGGTTTTTTTCTAGCTCCGGGCGATACAGCACGGATTCACATTTAGGACACTTTTCCCACAACCCTTCAGGAATGTTCGTTCGCTTCTTCTCAGAGCGAACTAGGGAAGGAACAATTTTATCCAGCCAGTTACTCATTATTACTCCAGCGTCTGCCTATGGCAGTCTTTATTTATCCATTGCCTGACGCATGCTTGCAGTAATCGCTGCAACCGCCTCAGGAATCTGTGCCTGATTGCCAGCTAATTCGGCAATCTTATTAACCAATACACTACCGACGATCACACCATCAGCTACGGCTGAAATCGCCCGCGCAGAGGCATCATCACGAATACCAAAACCAACCCCTAACGGCATATCGGTATGCTGGCGAATCATCTCTAGTTTTTCAGCAACTTCGCCCACATCCAGCGCAGCCGAACCGGTCACGCCTTTAACAGATACATAGTAGAGGTAACCACTGCCGGCAGCACAAATCTGCTTCACCCGCGACTCTTCGGTGGTCGGCGCGATCAGATAGATCACATCGATACCCGCCGCTTTCATCAGTGGGTTAAATTCACACGCCTCTTCAGGGGGTAGATCAACGGTCAAAACACCGTCAAGACCAACCGCCTTAGCTTTATCAGCAAACGCCGCATAGCCCATCACCTCAATCGGATTGAGGTAACCCATCAGTACGACCGGAGTCGTCTGATTGGTTTTACGGAATTCCGCCACCATGTCCAACACATCAACCAGACGCGTGCCGTGCAACAACGCACGCTCACAGGCTAACTGGATCACAGGGCCATCGGCCATGGGATCAGAAAACGGTACGCCCAGCTCGATAATATCGACACCGGATTCTACCAGCGCATGCATTAGCGGTACGGTTACTTTAGGATCAGGGTCTCCGGCTGTCACAAAAGGGATCAGCGCTTTGCGGCCCTGGCTTTTCAGATTATTAAAACACTCTGTAATACGACTCATCTTAATCTTCACTCAGTCAGGGCTTAAAAGTTAATACCGTCAATTTCTGCAACAGTATGGATATCCTTGTCACCCCGTCCCGACAGGTTAACCAGAATGATCTGATCCTTGCGCATCGTTGGTGCAAGCTTCATCGCTTCGGCCACTGCATGACTGGATTCCAGTGCTGGCATAATACCTTCGGTCAATGTTAGGTGACGGAAAGCATGGAGCGCCTCGTCATCATTGATCGCGGTATATTCAGCCCGGCCTATCTCTTTCAGGTAAGCGTGCTCTGGTCCAACACCTGGGTAATCGAGACCCGCAGAAACAGAGTGCGTACCAATCACCTGACCACCCTCATCTGACATCAGCGAAGTACGGTTACCGTGCAACACCCCTGGTCGACTACCGGCACTCAATGGCGCGGCATGTTGACCTGTTTCGATACCGTAACCACCGGCTTCAACACCGATCATGCGGACATCGGCATCTTCGATAAAGGGATGAAACAAACCAATCGCATTAGAACCACCGCCAACACAGGCCATCAGCACATCCGGTAGCTTACCGGCCTGCGCCAAACACTGCTCGCGCGCTTCACGACCAATCACTGACTGAAAATCACGCACCAGCTTAGGATATGGATGAGGGCCAGCCGCTGTACCGATAATGTAAAAGGTATTATCGACATTGGTCACCCAGTCGCGCATCGCCTCGTTCATGGCATCTTTCAGGGTGCGCGTACCCGAGGTGACTGAGACAACTTCAGCACCAAGGAGCTTCATCCGATAAACGTTCAGGGCCTGGCGACGAATATCTTCTTCACCCATGTACACAGTACACTCAAGACCCAGACGCGCGGCAACCGTTGCCGTAGCAACACCATGCTGGCCTGCGCCCGTTTCTGCGCTCACCCGCGGCTTACCTGTGAACTTAGCCAGCAACGCTTGGCCAATAGTATTGTTCACCTTGTGGGCACCGGTATGGTTTAAATCTTCACGTTTCAGGTAAATCTGCGCCCCGCCTAATTCGCGAGAAAGGCGCTCCGCATGATACAGCGGTGATGGACGACCGACATAGTGCGCAAGGTCGCGATCAAACTCTGCCTGAAACTGTGGATCTCGCCAAAGCTTTTCGTAGGTCTGCTCAAGCTGCTGGAGAGCAGCCATCAAGGTTTCAGACACATAACGGCCCCCGAATTGGCCGAAATGACCACTTGCATCGGGCATCTGCTTTGCGATCGCGAGATCTTCTTTAGTTGGCACAAGCTACCTCATTCATAAAGGATATTATTTTGGAACAATCTTTTCGGCCTTTCGCCATCTCCACCCCGCCGCTAACATCCACAGCATAGGGTTTCACCTGACTTATTGCCTTAGCCACATTGTTCTGATCAAGGCCGCCAGCCAGTATCAGCGGCAACTCAAGATCAGATGGGATGCGGTCCCAGTTAAACGCTTCACCCGTACCGCCGGGCACGCCTGGACGATAAGCATCCAATAGCAGTCCTCGGGCAGAGGCAAAACGTTTACATTCGGCGATGACATCAATGTCCGGAGACATCCGCACCGCCTTAAAATAGGGTCGATTAAACTGCTGACAGTACGCCGGTGACTCATCACCATGAAACTGCAGCAGATCGATACCAGTCTGACCCAAAATAGCGTTAACCTGCTCTGGGCTATCATCAACGAACAGCGCCACCGTGGTCACAAAGGGAGGCAACTGAGCAATAATAGCCTCGGCAACCGCAGGATCAACATAACGCGGACTGGGAGGATAAAACACAAAGCCAAGGGCATCAGCCCCCGCCTCTATCGCTGCGAGAGCATCCTCTAACCGGGTAATTCCACAGATTTTTACGCGAGTTCGCATCACTTGGATCAGACTATTTAAAGAGAGATTATTAAAAAAGAGCCTAATAGTAACAGATAGCAGGGCCAGAGGTTAACCGTTTTGCGTTAGGAAATAGGGACCTAAGGTGGATTTCGGCAACTCATATTGCTCGGGGTATTTTACATCGACGAAATAGAGCCCGTAAGGTGGCGCGGTAACCCCGCCTTTGCGACGATCTCGGGCATCAAGCACCTGCTTTGCCCAAACCGGCTCAGCTTCACCACTACCGATCGCCATCAACACGCCAGCAAAGTTACGAATCATATGCTGCAAAAAAGCATTCGCCCGCACATCGATCACTATGAGATCGCCCGCGCGATAGATATCCATCGCCTTAACTTCACGTACAGGGCTTTTAGCCTGACAACCAACCGCCCGATAGGAGGTAAAGTCATGCTCACCTAATAGCAAATCCGCCGCCGCTTGCATCCGTGGAAGGTCCAGCGATTTATGCGTCCAGGTCACACCACGACTCAACAATGCAGGCTTAACCGGCGAAGAGTAGATCAGATAGCGATAACGGCGTTCTAATGCAGAGAAACGCGCATGAAAACTATCATCAACGGGTTTCGCCCAACGAATCGCAATATCATCCGGCAACTGGGTATTGGTGCCCATCACCCAGGAACGATCTGAGCGGTCGGCATAGGTATCAAAATGGATAATCTGATAGGTACCACTAACACAGGCATCCGTCCGCCCTGCACAGATAACCGTAATAGGCTCATTCGCAATTTTAGACAGCGCTTGCTCAACGGTTTCCTGAATCGAGGGAACATCTTTCTCTTTCTGCGTCTGCCAGCCACGATAAGCACCACCGGCATATTCAACACAGAGCGCATAGCGACGCTTAACCACGTTGGCTGCGCTATCATCATCAGAACAGTTATCTTCGCCCTCTTTCTCAGTAGGCGAAACATAAGAAAGGGCGACCGTAGTCGCCCCTTGTTGATGGTCAATCTGGGTATTATCCCGTTGCATATAACATCTTATCTTAACGGTTAATCAAATCAGGCGATCAAGCCCAAACACGGATTTAAAGGATTCAACCTAAAGGGCTCATCCCAAAGCGCTTATTGTCAATAATTTAGCTTAAAGAGCTTAGCAAGTTATTCGCTTCAGCCTGCTGCGCCTCGCTGCCCTCTTTAGCTATCTCCCCAAGAATATCTTTCGCGCCATCGATATCTTCCATATCGATATAAGCCCGCGCTAAATCCAGCTTAGTTTCCACCTCATCGGCATCATCAAGCAGGTTTAGGTTATCCAAGGAATACTCTTCGGAATCATCGGTCATGTCCAAGCTAAGCTCTTCATCACCGCCATCGCTTAGCAACATTTCCAATTCAGAGTCCAACTCGGCGTCTAAATCCTGACCGACAGGAGAGTCATCTGTTTTTGCTGGTGCGATCTCCTGCTCTTCGAGCACAACATCGTCTTCACCATCAAGCATGGCCTGCAGATCAGCATCCAGATCTAGCTCATCAAGGTCAGCGTCAGATTCACCGGTCTCAGCCAGCAACTGATCAAGCTCAGCATCCGCATCAATCGCAGGTTCTTCTACCGCAGACTCATCCACGGCATCAACGACAGGCTCATCAATGGTGAACTCTGTCAGCTCTAAATCATCTTCATCAAATGCGTCGACTGCTTCGGGCTCAACATCAGCTTCATCTGCAACATCAAGGTTAAAGTCGAGATCTAAATCATCATCAACCGCAGGCGCCTCTGTAGTAGCAGCGCTATCTTCGCTATCGTCAAAGGATTCAATATCAAACTCTAGATCGAGATCTTCCATCGAATCATCAGCATCAACGTCCGGCTGAGCAATTTCGTCAGCTTTAGCAGCATCCGCTAACAACTCTTCGAGATTATCAGCTTCAGGCTCTTCCTCAGGTACATCCATAGGCACATCACCGAGGCTTTGAACCTCAGGCACCTGCAGATTACCTAGATCAAAAGAATCGGTATTTTCACCGAGAATAGAGTCCAACGCATCATCAATCTCTTCATCCTCATCTAAAGAGGCTTCAACCGATTTAGCCGCTTCCTCTTCAACAGCCCGAGATTCGGCATCAAAATCATCAAACCCGAGATCAAAGTCATCTTCATCAATGCTATCAATGGCTGCTGTATCGACCTGCTCTACATCCATATCGAGATCGAGATCATCAAGATCGATATCTTCGATTGCCGCCTCAGCAACAACTTCAGCAGTAGGCTCAACAATCTCTTCAACGTCATCCGCGGCCGACTCAACAACCGCCGCCGTAGCCGCTGCTGCCGCGACAGGTGCAATCACATCAGAAGCATCGCCTTTATCTTCTTTTGTCTTGCGACGCAGTAGTAACAACGCTAATAGAAAGGCGATTAGAGCACCACCGGCAGCGCCGATGTACAAACCGAACCGTTCAAGTAGTGTTTTCTCGGTAGGCTCAGCAGTATTTGTTGCCGCTGCTTGATCGACAGGCGAGATAACCGGCTGATTTTTCGCCGATTCTAATTCGGCCTGAAGTTCAGCCATCTGCTGATCCTTCAGTTCTAATAGCCGCTGCAGACTTTCCATCTGCTGCGCCAGCGCATCAACCCGACCGCTTAACTCTTCGTTCTCACGCTGAATCTTATCAACCGATTCAAGCGCACTCGCTAGTTCAGTTTCGAGCTGCTGATTTTTTTTTAACAGCACAGAGTCAGCCTGACTCATATCAGTATCGGCCGCCTGATCTGAAACCATTTCCGCTTCAGATGACTTATCAGGAGAAACTATTTTCAGTTGCCCCTGGGCCGTATTGGCAGCAACGTCATCAGTCTTTTTTTCGGACGCCTCTCCTTTTTTATCAGAAGCAGAGGATGCATCTATCGGCTCAGCACTCGGTTTGGAGCTAAGTCCCTGCTTCCAGCGCTGCGTTTGGCGCCAGAACTCTTGATTCGCTTGCTTTCGGTCTAGCGCCTGCACCTCCTTCAACGAAGGGAGATCCATCACTACACCTGCTCGCAACTGATTGACGTTGTTATTACGAAAGGCTTCAGGGTTTTTACGTTGCAGCGCTAACATCATCTGCGCTTCCGTCACAGAACCGGCAGGTTTATAGCGTTTAGCGAGATCCCACAATGTATCGTTAACATCAACATACACCTGACCATCGGTCATACGCGTACGGATATTGTTAGCTGGTTTTTGCGGCGCCATGGGCTTAGCAGCAACCGCAGCGGAAGAACCGACAGCATTAGATCGCGCAGGCTGAACGGCTGCTGGCGCTGGGGTGGGATCATAAATAGGCGGATCGAGAAGCACCGTATACTCACGCACCAAACGACCACTCGGCCAGTTCACTTCCAAGAGGAAGTTAAGAAAAGGTTCTTTTACTGGAGCCGTTGAGGTCAAGATAATCTTACCCTGACCTGACGCACCGGGTTGGACTTCAAATTTCACATCCGAGAGAAAACGCAGTTTCTCTATACCCGCCAAGGCAAAGTCATCAACATTGGCCATTTTGGGCTGAACTTGTTGCGGATCAACTGATCTCATCTGCAACAGCTGTATCTCGGCTTTGAGCGGCTCATTTAACGCCGATGTTATTCTGATCTCGCCGAGACCAAGCGCATGTGCAGTTGAGGTCCCTAGTGCACCTGCAATCGCCAAGCTTAGGGCTAATTTGCGCAGCATATTTTCGCTTCCTTAATTTCCCCGGTCCTGAATATTATATAAAATCGTCAATATTCAGAAAGTTACGTATCCAGTATCAATGCACAAAGTATTCATTAAAACCTATGTTTAATCAACAACCCAGATAGGCCATGAATCACCAAACCCTATAAGCTAAATCAGATTTTAGCGCTAGATTGCCATATCAAAAGCATCAAAACTGAATCCAAAAAACATAAAACCCAACAAATTCAATAGATTACTGACTTATTCCTATTCAAAACATACCGCTGAAAAATATTTCAAGCAGTGGTTTCTTTATACTACCTAAAATGATGACAGCCTCAGCCGCCCTAGCTGAAAATATTTATTCTGTTTTAATTGATTTAAATCACGGATGAACAGGCAAAAAAAACCGGCTTTAACAGCCGGTTATATCGTTTAAAACAGAATTAATCCTGTAGCAGAATGCGCAGCATACGACGTAATGGCTCCGCAGCACCCCACAACAGTTGATCGCCAACGCTAAAGGCATTGAGGAACTCATCACCCATGTTCAGCTTACGCAGACGACCAACAGGTACACTCAGGGTACCCGTTACTTTCGCCGGCGTTAGGTCACGGGAAGTGATATCGCGATCATTAGGCACGACACTCACCCAATCATTGGCTTCAGCGATCATGGATTCGATTTCATCCATCGGTATATTTTGCTTCAGCTTGATCGTAAATGCCTGACTGTGACAACGCATCGCACCGATACGCACACAGGTACCATCGATCGGCACAGGGCTATCGCTCAAACCAAGAATTTTGTTGGTTTCAGCATAAGCCTTCCACTCTTCACGGCTTTGACCATTAGCCAGCGGCGTATCGATCCATGGAATCAATGAACCCGCCAGCGGCACACCAAAGTTATCTGTCGGCATCGCATCAGAACGGATAGTCGCAGCGACTTGCCGATCGATATCGAGGATCGCACTGGCAGGGTTAGCCAGATCGGTTGCAACCGAATCATGGATAGCGCCCATCTGAGCGATCAGTTCGCGCATATGTCGCGCACCGCCGCCAGAAGCAGCCTGATAGGTCATGGAGGTCATCCACTCAATCGCGCCAGCACTAAACAATCCGCCCAGTCCCATCAACATCAGAGAAACAGTACAGTTACCGCCGACATAGGTTTTGACACCGTTGGCCAAACCATCTTTGATCACGTTCATATTCACGGGATCAAGCACGATAATAGCATCATCTTCCATGCGCAAAGAGGAAGCCGCATCGATCCAGTAGCCATTCCAGCCAGCACTACGCAGAGCACCATAAACCTGTTTCGTGTAGTCGCCGCCCTGGCAGGAAATAATCGCATCCATCTGTTTGAGTTCATCAATGGATGTGGCATCTTTCAGTGCGGGAATATCTTTACCAATATTCGGGCCTGGCTGACCTGCTTGGGACGTTGTAAAGAAAACCGGCTCTTCGATATGATCGAAATCACCCTCTTCCATCATGCGCTGCATTAGCACAGAACCTACCATTCCGCGCCAACCTACAAAACCTACACGCTTCATCTGCTCCACCAAAAACTTTGCGAACCTGTTAACAGGCTCCTGAGAATAAAAACAACAAAGCTGTCACCTTAAATGGCAACAGCCTGTTATGGCTCTAGATATAAGAGCCGTACGATTATGCAACACTTTAGTTGCAGAGACTATCGGATTCTGGGCGTTTTATAGCCAATACCGCCGATAATCGCTGCTGTTACGCCTGCAACGCGGCGATCACCGCATCGCCCATCTCAGTGGTCGATACTTTCTGCATCCCTTCGGACCAGATATCACCGGTACGCAGGTTTTGATCCAATACCTGACTCACAGCGGCTTCAATACGATCAGCCGTATCACCGGCAGCCAGTGAATATCTCAGCATCATCGCCACCGACAGAATAGTTGCCAGTGGATTAGCCATATTTTGGCCTGCAATGTCTGGCGCAGAACCATGGCAAGGTTCATACATCCCCTTACCGTTCACATCCAATGATGCCGATGGCAGCATACCGATAGAACCGGTGAGCATCGCCGCCGCATCGGAGAGAATATCACCGAACATATTACCGGTAACAACCACATCAAACTGCTTCGGTGCACGCACCAGCTGCATCGCCGCGTTATCGACATACATATGGCTCAGCTCGACATCTGGATACTCTTTAGCGAGTTCTTCCATGATTTCACGCCATAGCACCGTAACTTCCAGCACGTTCGCTTTATCGACTGAACACAGACGCTTATCACGCGCCCGCGCCGCTTCAAAGGCCACGCGACCGATACGACGAATCTCATTCTCGTCATAAACGTAGGTGTTATAACCTTCACGTACACCATCTTCTTTGACACGCACGCCGCGCGGCTGACCGAAGTAGATACCGCCGGTTAGTTCACGCACAATCAAAATATCCAAGCCAGAGACCACTTCAGGCTTCAGCGTTGACGCATGTGCCAACTGTGGATAGAGAATCGCGGGACGCAGGTTACCGAACAGACCTAAATTAGAACGAATCCCCAACAGGCCTTTTTCCGGACGAATTTGGAAATCAGGATTGGTATCCCATTTTGGCCCACCCACGGCGCCCAGCAAAATTGCATCCGCCGCATGGGCTGCTTCAAGGGTTGCCTCAGGCAAGGGTACACCCTCGGCATCAATCGCCGAGCCACCCACTAACGCTTCACTGAGTGTCAAATCAAGGTTGTCTTGCTGATTGACCAATTCCAATACGCGCCGAGCCTGAGCAACAATCTCAGGACCAATACCATCACCCGGCAAAACCAATACATTCTTAGACATTATTCTCTTTCCTTCATCAAGGCCGCTTGACATACTCAGCAGCCAGATATTCTATCTTTCGTTAGACGCTTACTTAATCGCGTCAAATAACCAAGGAGCCTGCTGACGCCGTTTTTCTTCGTAAGCCCGAATATCAGCCGCACTTTGCAGTGTAATACCGATATCATCCAGCCCATTAAGCAAGCAGTGCTTGCGGAAGCCATCGATACTAAAGGTCATCTCTTCACCAGAGGGTGTAATCACCAATTGGCGCTCTAGATCGATACTGAGCTGATAACCTTCGGTTTCAGCCGTTTCTTTGAACAACTGATCGAGTTGTTCATCCCGCAATACAATCGGCAACAAACCGTTTTTAAAGCAGTTATTGTAGAAAATCTCAGCAAAGCTCGGCGCGATAACACAGCGAAAACCGTAATCATCCAGCGCCCAAGGGGCGTGCTCACGACTCGAACCGCAACCAAAGTTTTCCCGCGCCAACAGAACACTGGCACCCTGATAACGGGGCTGATTCAGGACAAATTCGGTATTCAGCGGACGCCCTTCGCAGGACTGATCCGGCTGACCTTCGTCCAGATAACGCAGCTCATCAAACAGGTTTTTACCGAAGCCGGAACGCTTAATCGATTTCAAAAACTGCTTAGGAATAATCATATCGGTATCGACATTGGCCCGATCCAGCGGTGCAGCGATACCTGTGTGCAATGTAAACTTATTCATCTCGCTCTCCCGATACCTTATTAAATCAACTCACGTACATCGATGAAGTGGCCAGTCACCGCCGCCGCTGCCGCCATTGCTGGACTCACCAGATGCGTACGCCCACCAAAGCCTTGGCGGCCTTCGAAGTTACGGTTAGAGGTGGAGGCACAGTGTTCACCATTGCCCAACTTATCTGGGTTCATCGCCAGACACATGGAACAACCGGGTTCGCGCCATTCAAGTCCCGCTTCGATAAAGATCTTATCCAGCCCTTCTTGTTCCGCCTGAGTTTTCACCAAACCAGAGCCCGGTACCACCAGCGCCTGAATAATGTTAGCCGCTACTTTGCGGCCTTTAACCACTTTTGCAGCATCCCGTAGATCTTCGATACGGGAATTGGTGCACGAACCAATAAACACTCGGTCCAACTGAATATCAGTGATTTTTTGATCCGCACTCAAACCCATATATTTCAGGGCACGATTGATACCATCCACTTTCACCGCATCTTTCTCGGCATCAGGGTTTGGTACCTGGCCGGAGATACCCACCACCATTTCTGGCGAGGTTCCCCAGGTCACCTGTGGCTCGATATCGGCAGCATTGATCTCAACCACTGCATCAAATTCAGCATCGCTATCCGAAACTAAACCGCGCCATTCTGACACCGCTTGATCCCACTGCTCGCCTTTCGGCGCAAAGGGACGACCCTCAAAGTAATCGATGGTGATCTGATCCACCGCGACCAAACCCACTCGCGCACCCGCTTCAATTGCCATGTTGCAGACGGTCATACGCCCTTCCATCGACATCGAGCGGAACACATCGCCACCAAACTCAATTGCATAACCCGTACCTCCTGCGGTACCGATCACGCCAATAATATGCAGCACAACATCTTTAGCGGTCACACCTAGGCCCAGCTCGCCATCAACGCGGATCAACATGTTCTGCATTTTCTTAGTGATCAAACACTGAGTCGCTAAGACATGCTCTACTTCAGAGGTGCCGATACCGTGGGCCAAAGCACCCAAGGCACCCAGCGTAGCGGTATGCGAATCGCCACAGACCGCGGTGCTGCCTGGCAGGATAGCGCCCTGCTCCGGCGCCATCACGTGAACGATGCCTTGGCGATGGTCATTCATCTTGAACTCAAGGATGCCGAACTCATCACAGTTAGCATCGAGGGTTTTAACCTGAATTTTAGACACCGGGTCAACGATCAGATCAACCCCGCCAGACCGTTCAGTGGTTGGGACGTTATGATCTGGCGTGGCAATATTGGCATCCACGCGCCATGGTTTACGACCGGCCAAGCGCAATCCTTCAAACGCCTGTGGTGAAGTGACCTCATGCAGTACCTGACGATCGATATAGATCAGAGAACTACCATCTTCGTTGGTTCGCACCAGATGCGAATCAAACAGTTTATCGTATAACGTTTTTCCAGCCATTGAAGGTCACCTCACTACGTCTTGTTAACCGGCTTGCTCGTTGCCAGCTTTTTATAGGCTGCCATCCTAATGCACGGCCTATCAGAAAACAAATTCATTATTTTTATAGTTTGCATTCCATTAAGGAATAGATAAGCTAAGCACAATCGAACAGGAGCCCGCCTTATGGATACCAACTCGCTGCAGGCCTTTGTTGCTGTCGCCGAAACCGGCTCTTTTTCCCGCGCAGCGGAGCAGCTTTTTCTTACTCAGTCAGCCATGAGCAAACGCATTCTGATACTCGAGCAGCAACTCAACAATCGACTCTTCGACCGTATCGGCCGTACCGTCAGTTTAACCGAAGCGGGACGCGAACTACTCCCCCGCGCCAACAGAATCTTACTCGAGCTGAACGATGCTCGCCGCTCGCTAAGCAACCTAAGCGGTGATGTCAGTGGCACACTTTCCGTCGCCGCCAGCCACCATATTAGTCTGCATCGACTGCCGCCGGTGTTACGCCAATATATCTCGGCGTTTCCCGAGGTAAAGCTTGATCTACGCTTTGATGAATCAGAGATCGCCTATGACAATGTACTCAAAGGCTCACTCGAAATTGCCTTGATCACCCTATCCCCTCGTCCCGACCCCAATATTCACTTTCAGACGATTTGGCACGACAGGCTCAACTACGTGGTCGCCCCCGATCACCCCCTCGCCGCCTTAGAACAGGTGACACTGGAACAACTGTCATGCTATCCCGCGATACTGTCCGGCAGCGCGACCTTCACCCGACAATTAGCCGAGCAACAGTTTTCTCAACTCGCCCTCAAACCGGATATCGCCATGTCGACCAACTATCTAGATACCATCCGTATGATGGTGGAGATCGGGCTAGGCTGGTCACTGCTACCCGAAACGATGACCGCCACTAGTTTGAGCGTTCTTAGAGTCGACGCGCCACAGGTAACACGGGAACTGGGATACATCACGCACAAGGAGCGCACCCTGAGTAATGCTGCCCGCCACTTTATACAACTTTTAGAGCAAGCAGCAAAAAAGGGTTCATAATAGTCACCCGCTTCATTAGTATGTTCATACCGACATTATTTAGGAACCAATAATGACCGACAGCACAGGCAGTGATAGCTGGCTACAGGAACAACTGCAACACTGGCAAGAGATGGCCGAACAACTGCCCCTGCAAACGGAACAGTGGCAAGCGTTTCTTGATAGTACTCAGGCAGGCCCCATCACGGATTTTGGTGACCAACAAGCGAACCTGCTAAACCTCGTTAAGCATCAGTCGGAACAGTTTAGTCAGTTTGCTGAATCACTATTGAACAAGTCCTGTGAAAACGGCAACCAAGATCAACTGATCGATCAGATTCAACACTATATGCAACGTCAGTGTAACGACCTGCTCAGCCGTCAATGGAATCTACCGGAACCCTTTGCCAGCCTAATGAAAGAGGCCGTTTTAAATGCCGACTCGCTCGCGCAGGCCCCATTACGAGAGCTTTTAGAGCAACTCGCCAAAAGCCCTGATATCGGCAATGCGCCCTATAGCCCAGCTCAGGTACGCTCCCTCGCGCAAGCGATGCTCGACTATCAGGACTCGCTGCAGGAATACCTACAGCAATATGAACAGATTTTTAACCAGACCGGCGACGAGCTTAAACAGCGTCTAGACCAACAAGCCGAGATCGACAGCGTCAACGTGCTGCAAAACCTATGGGTCGAATGCTATGAACAAGCCTATCGGGATACCGTTTTCACCGAACAATACCAAGCCTGCCACGGGCGTATCAGCAACAGCTTAAATAAGGTGCGCAAACTCGCCTTTAGCAGCCGAGATAAAAAATTCAAAGAGTTTGGCTTAGTCACCCGCGAAGAGCTCGACAGCACCATCCGCCAGCAACACCAGTTGCGCAAGCAACTACGCCGTCAACAACAGGAGATAGATGAGCTACGCGCCCTGGTGCTCAGCTTAAAAAAACAACTTCCGACTGCTAAACACGCCCAGCGAGACAACCTTCAATGAGCGGCTTTAAATTTAACCCTGAGAAAATTGCCAGAGAACTCAGCCAGTTTAGCGAACAGCTACAGCAGAGCTTTAGCACTTTAAAACAACTGGATGAGATCGACGTCGGCCAAACCGCCAAAAAGGCGATCTATCACGAAGATAAACTTCAGCTGTTTCATTACCAAAGCGAGAAGACTCCCGGACGCAAACGCTGTAAAACCCCTTTGCTCATCTGCTATGCCTTGGTTAACCGCCCTTACATGGTCGATTTAGATCAGCAACGCTCCTTTGTAAAACGGCTGCTCGCACTGGGGCTCGATATCTACCTGATCGACTGGGGCTATCCCGACGCCGCCGACCGTTATCTCGACATGGACGATTACGTCAACGGCTATATCGCCAACTGTGTCGATCAGGTATTAGAAGACACCGGCCAAGATCAGTTGAATCTACTGGGTATCTGCCAGGGCGGCACTTTAAGCCTGTGCTACACCGCGTTAAACCCAGATAAAGTCAAAAATCTCGTCACCATGGTGACCCCGGTGGACTTCAAAACCCCCGACAATATGCTTAGTCACCTAGTCCAACAGATCGATATAGACTTGGCGGTTGATACCTACGGCAATATCCCCGGCGCCATGCTCAACGATGCCTACAATGCCCTGATGCCGATGCGCCTAGGACTACAAAAAAACCTCAATATTCCCCGCCAACTCAAAGACCCCGCCTCTGCCCTCAGTTTTTTACGGATGGAAAAGTGGATCTACGATAGCCCTGATCAAGCGGGCGAGATGTTTCGCGAATTTCTGACCACCTTCTTTAAACGCAACGGCTTTATCCAGCACACCGCCACGGTCGCGGACACCCCCATCGACCTACAACGGATCACTCAACCTCTGCTCAATGTCTTCGGCAGTGCCGATCACCTCGTGCCCCCTTCTGCCTCAAAGGCATTAAAAGGCCTGACCCTCAGCAGTGACTATAGCGAATATGAAGTCGCCTCCGGCCATATTGGTGTTTTTGTCTCTGGAAAGTCACAAACCGAAGTCGCCCCCACCATTGCTAATTGGTTAAAAGAGCACGAATAACCGCCCAACAAAACCCTGAAAATAAAAAAATTCGCTTTTTTCCACGGGGTTTCTCATCTAAAATCCGCCTTCCTTTCGTCGTTAACAAAAAACCGCTTGGTTTTTAGCCGGAGTTTATGAAGTTGCCATCTAGTGGGAAAATCAAACTGCAGGGTTTTAACAACCTTACCAAGAGCCTAAGTTTCTGTATTTATGATGTCTGTTACGCACAGACGCCTAAACAGAAGGCTGAATACATTGAGTATATCGATGAGCAGTACAACGCAGACCGCCTGACAGAGATCCTGACTGAAGCCTGCGAAATTATTGGCGCCACTGTATTAAATGTTGCCCGCCAAGACTATGAGCCTCAGGGTGCCAGCGTCACGATTCTGGTCGCTGAAGAGCCGATTAAAGATTCTGACAACGTGGACACCACCGAAAAACCAGGCCCACTGCCGGATTCCGTGGTCGCGCATCTGGATAAAAGCCATATCTGCGTGCACACCTACCCAGAAGCACACCCTGATGATGGCATTTGTACCTTCCGCGCCGATATCGAAGTATCGACCTGCGGCATTATCTCGCCACTCAAAGCGTTGAACTATCTGATCCACAAACTGGATTCCGATATTGTTACAGTGGACTACCGAGTGCGTGGTTTTACCCGTGATGTGAATGGCGTGAAGTACTATATCGATCATGATATCAATTCGATTCAGAACTTTATCAGCCCCGATATCCGCGAACAGTATCAACTGGTTGATGTGAACGTCTATCAAGAGAATATCTTCCACACCAAGATGATGCTCAACGATGTCGACCTAAACACTTACCTCTTTGGCACCACCACCGCTGATCTCAACGAACAAGAGATCGAAGATATTACTGAACGTCTGTACAAAGAGATGTCGGAAATATTTTATGGCCGGAATATGCCAGATATGAGCGGTAAATAATCGTATCGCGCGCCCCATCGCAGCCTGTGAGTTTATGGGACATAAGCGCATTATAAATGCCACTCGCTGAGGCATTCTCAGCGAGTGGTGTAATCACCTGCAACCCCGCACTTCATCGCTAAACTGATCGAATCAACCTTCTTTAAGATTCAGCTTCAGCATTTTATATCGCTGTAGCGAACGTTTTAGTTAAGCAGCTTGCCATGCAACACCAGCCACTCCCGCAGCACCTTATACTCGCTATCTGGGCATTCAGGTTTCGGCAAATACAGCTCATAACGCGGTGTTTTTCGAATAACGAGGGTTAACAGATTGTTCGACTCTTCGGCTGATTGAATCCAACACCAGTCGTGATTAACTGAATCAACCCCCTGAGATACAACCAAACCGGCTTCACTAAATCGGATAGTTATCGGCACCCTATTTTTTGACTGGACGTACGACGAGATAACATAAACAATCAATATGCCCGCACAAGCGATAATGAAATAGATTAACCCACGCAGCGCAATCTCTGGCGCTCCCATCTCGGCATCCATGCCATGAACAGCGAAAGTGATAAGAGCGACAGCGAACGCATATCGATACAGGCTACGACGCATAAACTGTCTCAGTTTCGCTCGGATGCTGTCTTTAAATGTATGAACAAAGGTTTTAGTGATTTCCATTGACGCTGAAGGCCTGCCTTACAAGCTATGAATATTATTGAGAGCATCCGCTCTGCCATTGACCGACGCATTTTACGCGCCCCAAGGCTAACCGATAAACCGCCCTCCCACAACGCGGGGTGTTTATCTTTTTACACGCAATAGATTAGTGCCTCAACAAAAATGAAGCCGTTAATTAACCGCCCGCCATTCACCGACTACTCATCCAGACCCCTCTCATTATTATCCTTGAGCTTATCCAAGCGTCCAACGCTGTTAACACCTGAGCTTGCTCTACACTGCACCTCCTCCCTCCACGACCGTCCTACTCCAAATGCCAGTCACTGATGTCAGGCATCGGTATCTATCATTGATGTTTAGATCTGAGTTGCAGGATGATGGCTGTATGGAGACGGGTAACATTGGTGACTTCCATCACCGCTTTTATTTTGTCTAATCAGCTCACGACCCGCGTTACTCGAATTCAGCGTACTCAGGTAAGCGGCTGTTTAATGAGTACCAAGATGCCTTTTGAGACACCCAAATATGGCTGAGTTCTTTCGACTGGGGATCATCATCTAATGACCCTAAACGTAAAACGATGTGCTCTGTCCCCTCTTTTTTAGCATAGATCTGAGTTGCGCAGTTCTGACAGAAATAGCGAAATTTACCTGGCGATGATTCATAGCAACCTAATACGTCATCACTCATCAATTTAAAATCTTTGCCCTGTACCCCAGCGACACTTGAGAATGCCGAACCATGAGCTTTTCGGCAGGTTTGACAATGGCAATGCACGATATCGCCAATAGCACCTGATATTTCATACCTAACATGGCCGCACAAACAACTTCCGGTAATCATTTAAACCTCGATACTGAATGACTCATCATAAAATATGCTTAAACAACAAGACTAAACTACCCGGTGATAACACGGCAACCTTTACCGATCAGCGAACAACACCCTGTAGTATTCAGCTATTACCCCTTTGAGCTTTGAGACTGTTAAGTTGATCAGACAACAATAAACAGTAACAAGACTAAGCAATGGAGCTCATGATGACTCATAAAAAAATCCTGATGATTACCGGTGACTTTACTGAAGACTATGAAACCATGGTGCCCTTTCAGACCCTCTTAGCGGTCGGTCACAGCGTGGATGCGGTTTGCCCTGATAAGGTCAGCGGCGATACCGTTGCCACCGCCATACACGATTTCGAAGGCGATCAGACCTATACCGAGAAACGGGGCCATAACTTTGCACTGAATGCGACCTTTGCCGATATCAACCCCGCCGATTACGACGCGCTGGTCATTCCCGGCGGTCGTGCACCGGAATACCTGCGCCTTAACAATGATGTATTAGAGATGGTACGCCACTTTTTCACCACCAACAAACCGGTTGCTGCGGTCTGTCATGGAGCACAACTGCTGGCCGCCGCTGGCGTATTGCAGAATAGACAATGCTCCGCCTATCCCGCCTGCATGCCGGAAA
Organism: Amphritea opalescens; assembly: GCF_003957515.1. Taxonomy (GTDB): domain Bacteria; phylum Pseudomonadota; class Gammaproteobacteria; order Pseudomonadales; family Balneatricaceae; genus Amphritea; species Amphritea opalescens. The sequence goes on along the minus strand of NZ_RQXW01000001.1, from coordinate 258,084 downwards.
TCAACCAATCCGGTGGAATCTTTGCTGAGATCGCCATAGATGCCGCTATTACCGATGGCAACCTCGTGACAGCCCCCGCGTGGCCCGCCCACCCTGCTTGGCTGGCCCAATTTATGGCACTCTTGAAATAAACATCTCTTATTCATCCGCCACAAAAAATAACGCAAACGCAAAACGATGGCCTGCAGTGGCCTTTGTTTTGCGGCATACTGAGTTGATCGCGCAAAAGAGCTACCGATAACACCCATAAAAATAACAGGACAGGAGCCCACTATGTGCAAACTGTTTATCAATGCGAATTCTGATCTATGGAAAAGCAGCACCCGCTCATTACGTATCGATGGCATGGTGACCAGCGTTCGGCTGGAAAACTATTTCTGGAGTACGTTAGAAGCGATTGCTAGCCGAGATCACCTCAACATTCCACAGATGCTCACCCGCCTTTATCATGAATCGATCGACGTCGGCCACGACCTCGGTAATTTCACATCCTTTCTGCGGGTTTGCTGCATGCGCTACCTAGCGCTGCAACTGGCCGGCGAGATCCCCGCCAATACCGATATCGCCATCAGTGCGTTAGATGCCGATGCCATATTATCCAGCGAAATACAGAAACGTCATTGAAGTATTAAATACCCGAAAATTCGTAGGGTGCAGATGAGGAACGAATCGCACCGGTGACCATGACGATCATGCCGTTTGTGCCGATGTTGATGGTGCGGTTCGCAAAGCTCACCACACGCTACACATCCCGCGTAACGAACCACACCGGCGGCGATGACAATAATGCCGTTTGTGCCGGAATTGATGGTGCGATTCGCAAAGCTCATCACACCCTACACATCGCTCGTAGGGTGCAGATGAGGAACGAATCGCACCGGTAGCCATAACGATAATGCCGTTTGTGCCGATATTGATGGTGCGGTTCGCCAAGCTCACCACACCCTACACATCGCGCGTAGGGTGCAGATGAGGAACGAATCGCACCGGTAGCCATGACGACAAAGCCGTTTGTGCCGATACTGATGGTGCGGTTCGCAAAGCTCACCACACCCTACACATCCCGCGTAGGGTGCAGATGAGGAACGAATCGCACCGGTGGCCATGACGATAATGCCGTTTGTGCCGATATTGATGGTGCGGTTCGCCAAGCTCACCACACCCTACCATCGCGCGTAGGGTGCTGATGAGGAACGAATCGCACCAGTGGCCATGACGATAATGCCGTTTGTGCCGATGTTGATGGTGCGGTTCGCGAAGCTCACCACACCCTACCATCGCGCGTAGGGTGCAGATGAGGAACGAATCGCACCGGTGGCCATGACGATAATGCCGCTTCTCCCGATGTTGATGGTGCGGTTCGTTCCTCACCGCACCCTACACTCGGATAAAAGAAAAAACCCGCTCAGATTTTCGGGAATCTAAAGCGGGTTTTTGTTAAACAACCTCTAAAGCTTAGCAATTAATGGCCTTGCTATGCAAAACAGGTCGAAGCTGACTATTTATCCTCTTTGGCATTTTCGGCATCATTGCTCGCCGGTTTATCATTATGCTCTTCCCCTGGCGGGGTAAATATATTCCACATAGCCATATTCTGATCGGCAATTTTATTCATCATATTCAGCGGGTTAGCAGCGCCAATCATATTTTGCATCTGCTCACGAATACGTTCCTGCTGATCGATAAAGGTGGCGATGCTTTGTTCTAGATACTGGCTCATCATGCCCTGCATGCTATCGCCATAAAAACGTATTAATTGCTGCAATACCTGATTAGTTAACAGGGTCCCATGGCCTAACGCTTCCTGTTCGCTAATGATTTGCAACAGGATATTCCGGGTAAGATCAGCCCCAGTTTTAGAATCCTGAACCTGAAAAGCTTCCTGGCTCAGTACCAATTGTTTCACATCCTCTAACGTGATGTAGCAACTACGGGATGTGTCATACAAACGGCGATTGGTGTATTTTCTGAGAATTCTCAAAATAGTGTCTCTCTACCTGTTCCGTTACTCGATTAAACAGCTCTGCCATCACTTAACATGGCAGAGTCGCTTATTTTTTATCTGAATTCTTATGATTGCCGGTGTAGCTGGTCATCATATTCAATAGCATCTTCTGTATTGCATCCATCGAACCTAACCCGCTCGCCATATAAGGCTGAAATAGCGTTAACGGATCATAACCTTCGGCACCCGCCTCCATACGTTCTTGAATTTTACCCATCATCTCATTCTGAAAAGATTCTACATCGGGCAAGCCCAACACCTTGCGAAGCTCTTCGGGTGTCATTTCAACATCTACTTTAAAATTCATCAGAACCTACCTCAGCCAGATCGATTTGCTCATCTGGATAATCAACGTCAGCCAGAATTACACCTGCGTAAAACGGAACAACGGTGATTCAATTACTTAGCTACTATTAAACTAATACTATACCAACTGCAGTGCAAAACAAATTTACCGATTCGTAACCGCAGCATTTTCTGGTCTTATCCATAACAGAGCGCAAATAAAGGCGATAAAAACAGCGACGGCCGCAACACTAAAGGTTGCCGCAGCCCCCAAGCTATCCCACATTAAGCCGCTGCATAATGCGCCTAACGCCCCACCTAAGCCAAAACCTAAGCTACTGAACATCGCCTGCCCTTGCCCATGATTCGAAGGGGAAAAATAATGATGCACTAGCGCAATACCCACGGCATGCAGTGCACCAAAGCTTACCGCATGTAACGTCTGCGCAAACAGCATCAACAGCAGATTTTCCGGCATTAAACCGATCAACAACCAGCGCACGACACTGAGCAGTAAGCTGACGAGCATCAGCGTACGCAAACCCAAGCCACCGATCAGACGCGGTATCAGAATAAAGATCAGCACTTCCGCAACCACACCCACCGACCACAGCATACCGATCTCGGTGCGGCTATAACCCAGCCCTTCTAGCAGTACCGAATAAAAAGTGTAATAAGGCCCGTGACTAAACTGAATCAACATACAGATGAGAAAAAACACCAACACCTGCGGTCGCAGCAATTGCTGTAAAAAGCCACTTTCATCGGCATTGCTCTGCTGTTTTTCCCCCGAGACGAGCAGCGACGCCAGCCAAATCATCACCATCAATCCCAACATCATTAACGGCAACCAACGAATACTCATCAGGTCTAACAGCCAACCAATACCCATCACGGCCACAATAAAGCCCACCGAACCCCATAGGCGGATGCGACTGTACAATGACTCTCGCCCTTTGAGATGCGTCAGGGTCAACACTTCAAACTGTGGTAGCACCGCATTCCAGAAAAAACTAAAACCGGCCATCACCAAGGCGATGCCGAGCGCGCTGTCCTGCCAAAAGATCAAGATAAACATCAGGCAGGTGAAAAACGCCCCGAAACGAACAATACGCAATCGCTGGCCCGTATAATCCGCCAGCCAGCCCCAAATATTGGGCGCCACAATACGGGAGGCCATCAAGATAGCCATCAGTCCACCGATGGTTTGCGCATCAAAATCAAAAGATTGCAGATACAGGCTCCAATAAGGAACCAATGCACCTAGCAGGGAAAAATAAAAAAAGTAGAAACCGGACAGGCGGCTATAAGTATTCAGTTTCATCAGCGACTCAATCTCATGGGCCTCTCGAAATAACCTAAAGGTACGACAGCAAAACCATCGATCGATCGTGTAGCCATCGCAGCCCGTAAAAACAAAAATCCACCGATCGTTACAACCGGTGGATTTTCAGGACTATCACAATATAACAGTCCAACAGTAACCCTTAACGAGATTAGGCGTCGCCTAGCTTCTCAAGGATATACTGTGGCAAGGCAAAACTGCCGGTATGGATTGCCGGATTGTAGTAACGGGTCTTGATACCACTGGCCTTAAAACGTTCCGCAATAGTCTCGACGCTTTGCAGTCGAGTTGCCGCCTCATCACAGCCCCAAGCGAAAGTCATCGCACCACCAATATAGGTGGGTACCGCAGCGGTGTAGAAGGTTTGATCTGTAAAGTATGGGCTCAGACGCTGACGTGTGGTTACCACCTCTTCAGGCTGCATATAGACCACACCGTTCTGTGCAACGAAGATACCGCCGTCATTCAAACAACGCTTACAGCCTTCATAGAAGCGGCTGCTGAACAGCACCTCACCGGGGCCAACAGGATCGGTACAATCGGAGATAATCACATCGTACTTTTCTTCGGTTTGGCAGACATAATCGATACCATCACCGATCACGACGTTAGCCCGTGGATTATCGTAAGCACCCTGTGAATGGTTCGGCAGATACTCAACACACATATCGATGACCGCTTGGTCGATCTCAACCTGAGTCACACTTTCAACCGATTGATGCTTCAACACTTCGCGCAGCATACCACCATCACCACCACCGATGATGAGCACTTTTTTAGCATTGCCATGGGCCATCAGCGGTACATGGGTGAGCATCTCGTGGTAGATAAACTCATCTTTTTCAGTGGTCTGAATAATGCCGTCCAACGCCATTACTGTACCGAATTGCGCATTACGGAAAATAATCAGATGCCAAGAATCGGTTTGCTGTTCAAACAGCACCTCTTGCACATCGAATGCCTGACCATAACCATCATAAAGAGTCTCTTTGTAGACTGTCATCGTGAATCCACCACTAAAAGACGAACATTTCGCCATTGCTAAAAAAATAATTAATCATTAAGCCTGTTCACGGCAGCCATGAGCGCCACCTTGAACAGAAAACCCTATACGCTAAGGCTTAGCCTTTTAACACCGGCGTATCACAGACCACATCGGCATTTTGTGCCCGATGACGCAGCAGGTGATCCATCAGCACAATCGCCATCATGGCCTCAGCAATCGGCGTAGCCCGAATACCGACACAGGGATCATGCCGTCCTTTGGTAACCACCTCGATAGACTCGCCTCGACTGTTAATACTCTGACCCGGTAGACGCAGGCTAGAGGTCGGCTTCAACGCGATATGCGCGGTAATATCCTGACCGGTAGAGATACCACCGAGAATACCGCCGGCATGGTTCGAGAGGAATCCTTGTGGGGTCATCTCATCCCGGTGCTCGGTACCTTTCTGTTCGACACAGGCAAAACCATCACCGATCTCGACCCCTTTAACCGCATTAATGCTCATCAGCGCATGGGCTAGCTCAGCATCGAGGCGGTCAAAGATAGGTTCACCCAACCCGACCGGTACTCCACTCGCGGATACCGATATTTTCGCCCCAACAGAGTTACCCTCTTTACGCAGAGCGTCCATATAAGCTTCCATCTCGGCAACTTTAGTGACATCGGGGCAGAAGAACGGATTTTGCTCGACCTGATCCCAGTCAAACGCGTCGATTTTAATCGGGCCAAGTTGCGACAGGTAACCCCGCACCGTCACGCCTTTTTGCGCTAAAAACTTTTTCGCCACAGCCCCTGCCGCCACGCGCATCGCTGTTTCACGGGCCGATGAACGACCGCCGCCACGATAATCACGAAAGCCATACTTATGGGTATAGACATAATCCGCATGGGCCGGACGAAAGGTCTCTTCAATATTGGAATAATCTTTCGAACGCTGATCGGTATTCTCAATCATCAGTCCGATCGGTGTGCCGGTGGTTTTGCCCTCGAAGACGCCGGAGAGGATTTTCACCTCATCCGCTTCACGACGTTGAGTGGTATGTCGCGAGGTACCCGGTTTACGACGATCGAGATCCCGCTGCAGATCCGCTTCGGTCAGTTCGATCCCCGGAGGACAACCGTCAATGATACAGCCCAGTGCGGGGCCATGGCTTTCGCCGAAAGTAGTGACGGTAAAAAGCTTACCGTAGGTGTTTCCTGACATCGTCTGTTCCCGATATTAAAACAAAAAATTTAGCCGATTATACCCTAGTCGTTCAGACCGCGCTGCAATACTGCCGAACCTCGGCCGCCGTCAGCAGAAAGACACCATTGCCGCCCTGCTCTAACTCTAGCCAAGTAAAAGGAATCTCTGGGTATTGCTGCTGTAGATGCACCTCGCTGTTACCGACTTCGATCACCAACAGGCCATCCTCAGTCAAAAACTGCTGGGCCTGACGCAAAATCTGCTTGGTGATATCTAAACCATCCGGGCCAGAACCCAGCGCCAGATCGGGCTCATGTTGATATTCCTGCGGCATACCCGCGAGATCCGCTCGGTCTACATACGGAGGATTACTCACTATCAGATCATATTTACGCCCGGCCAGGGCACTGAATAGATCGCTTTCGATCGCCGTAACCCGCTCATCCAGTTCATGCCGCTTGATGTTCCGCCGTGCAACGTCCAGCGCATCAGCAGAGATATCCGCCAGATCCACCTCCGCCTCTTCAAAGGCATAAGCACACACAATACCGATGCAGCCGCTGCCGGTACATAGATCCAAAATTCGCTCGACCGGCCCTTCCCGTAACCAGGGGCTAAACTGTTGCTCTATCAACTCTTGAATCGGTGAGCGGGGAATCAGTACCCGTTCATCGACATAAAACGGCATGCCAGCATACCAAGCCTCCCCGATAATATAGGGCAGTGGTCGGCGTTGAATCACCCGCTGCTCCAGAAAATCCAGCACCCGCTGTTTTTCATCACCGGTGAGCCGTGCATCCAACAACTCTGGATTGCTATTCCAGGGCAAATGCAGCGCACCTAAGACGAGTTGCACCGCCTCATCCCACGGATTATCGGTGCCATGACCGAAATAGAGGTCATATTCATAGAAACGGCTCATGCTAAAACGGACAAAATCACGTATTGTATGCAGTTCTTTCAGGGTCTGTGCTTGATTGATGGTCATATCTGGATGGATAATTCGTCGGATTGAGGCCTGCTTTATTACAGGCCGTGTATGTTAATGAATAATGTTTGCGAACGCTATGTCTGATAACGATCTGCCTAATAACAAGCGCCACAATAGCGGTGCTAGCAACGATGATAACGAAATTGATTTTGCCTCGGTGATGCAAGGCGTCTCCCGCATTAAAAGCGACCGGGCAGATCTGCGTGGTCAACCGAAAAAACTCAAGCTGCGCGACGATGAAACCACCCGCTATAAACGCCAGATGGCGGTTCAGGACGATGAACTGATCGTCGACGGACTCAACTCTGAAGTGGTCAATCTGGTGGAAACCAACGATGAGCTGATCTTTGCCGCCCCCGGCGTGCAGCTAAAACTGATGAAACGGCTCAAACAGGGTCATGTCCCTTGGGATGCTGGCTTAGACCTACACGGTTATACCCTAGATGATGCCCGCACCGAACTCGGCAGCTTTATTCGCGAATGCAGTAACCAACAACTACGCTGCGTCATGGTGATCCACGGTAAGTCCAACAGCATCGAGGGCCAGCACGCACGAATGAAATCCTATGTGAATGATTGGCTCAGACAGATGAACCAAGTGATCGCCTTTTCATCGGCACAACCGAAAGATGGTGGTACCGGTGCGCTCTATGTCCTCCTTAAGCGGGCAAATAAAGCCGCTCATCAAGGCTAAATAGTTAGCGATAGACTTTACCTCAGCCTGCTAATCACGTAAGTTAGCACACTTTTTAACGGCCCTGTCATAATGACCTCTCCAGCGATGGTGTGAATGGTGTTTGACAGAGATCAAACAGACCAAAACAGGATTACACACTGTAATGGAAAAAGAATTTGCCAGCATTATCGAGCAACTCGGTGAAGACATCACCCGGGAAGGTTTGGTCGATACTCCTAAACGCGCCGCTAAAGCGATGCAATTTCTCACCCGAGGCTATGAACAAAACCTCGATGAGGTCATCAATGGCGCGCTTTTCCCCACCGAAAATAGCGAAATGGTTATCGTCAAAGATATCGAGCTATATTCGATGTGTGAACACCACATGTTGCCCTTTATCGGCAAATGTCATGTCGGCTATGTGCCTAAAGGTCAGGTGATCGGCCTCTCTAAAATTGCTCGTATCGTCGATATGTTCGCACGCCGCCTGCAAATTCAGGAAAACATGACCAAGCAGATTGCTGATGCCATTATGGAAGCGACCGGTGCCGACGGTGTTGGCGTGGTGATTGAAGCGCGGCATATGTGCATGATGATGCGTGGTGTGGAAAAACAGAACAGCAGCATGAAAACCTCCATGATGCTCGGGTCATTCCGTAAGAGTCAGCCGACTCGTAGCGAATTCCTTACGCTGATTAACTAAGCTCGCTTAACGAAGTTAATCGCTGAAAAGAGTGCCTGAATGCTAACCGGCCGACGTTTACCGTTGGCCTGTTAATACTTGGGCATTTATATCACGCCTCGTACGCCCCCTCATCACTCAAAACCATGACTGCGTTATGCCTGTCTTGCTCATCGGTTGATCTGGCTAACAGATAACCCATCATTCTATCCATCTGCTCGCCTATCTACTCCTAGTCAGCCTATCGGCATATTCGTATCCAGCGCAACGACTCCCGAACGCCATGGTTAATAGATCTAAAAAACATACTTGCGGTACTCTGTATTGATACCTATACGCTAAAAGTGATATCGTCTCCCGACAGCGACATTAACGCATAGAACCGATGCCCTTACCCCGACATTAGCGTTAGCTTGAGACCATCAGAAACCATAATTACAAAAAAAATATATATAAATCAATATGTTGCAGTTATTTTAAATAAATTTATCTTTTTTATGAACTTTACCTCAACAAGCGTCTCTAAATTAATACATCAACGTAATAAGCTACATCTGAACTGCCCGGCGGAACCCCTTCCCACCGGGCAGTTTTTTTATGTTCTCTACTTAATGTTCTCTAACAGCCCATCAACCACATAGTTTCATCACGAGTTCCCGTTTAGCTCCGCCACTCAGTAAAAAATATCCAATTAAAAAACGATTTCACTGAACTTTATCTGAATAAGCCCCTCTATATACTTACATCAACGTTATATGCAAAATCTGAACTGCCCGGCGGAAACCCCTTCCCACCGGGCAGTTTTTTTATGTCTCGACTTTATATATCCAGTATTACTCATCGATAAAATCATTCAGTGATCGTAAAACGGTATAGCGACAACGATCCCCTATTTGGTATGCTAGGCCCAATAGCGCGGCGTCGCATTCGCCGGAATCATCCGGGCCCGCCGCTCACTTCCCGCAAACGCCTATATAGCGACAGATCCTTCATCATGAGTAAATATTGGAGCCCGGCTATCAGCCAACTGACACCCTATGTTCCGGGTGAGCAGCCAAAAGTTGATAACCTCATCAAACTGAATACCAATGAGAATCCTTATCCCCCTTCACCGAAGGTAGCCGAGGCGATCAACCACTACCCTAAAGAGCGTTTACGTCTTTATTGTGATCCTGATGCGACTGCACTCAAACAGTCACTGGCAACCCATTTTGAGCTGCCCTATAACAATATTTTTGTCGGCAACGGTTCAGATGAAGTCCTCGCCTTAGCCTTTATGGCTTTCTTCCGTCAGGACAAGCCTCTGCTATTGCCGGAAACCACCTACAGTTTCTATGATGTTTATTGTCACCTGTATGATATTGACTACCGCCAGATTCCACTGAGCGACGACTTTAAAATCGATCTGTCTCTCTATGATCAGCCGAATGGCGGTATTATCTTTGCTAATCCGAACGCCCCTACCGGTCGATTGACCCCACTGGCGGCGATCGAAGCGTTACTGCAAAAGAATACTGAATCACTGGTTATTATCGACGAAGCCTATATCGACTTCGGTGGAGAATCAGCGGTCGAACTCAGCCGTCGATACGATAATGTACTGATTATCCAGACGTTCTCTAAATCACGCAGTCTCGCGGGGCTGAGAATTGGCTTTGCACTGGGGCATGAAGATCTCATTGCGGGTCTTGAGCGTGTGAAGAACTCATTCAACTCATATCCATTAGACAGTATCGCCATTACCGGCGCAGTGGCAGCACTCGAAGATGTTGAATACTTTAACGAAACCACGCAGAAAATTATCGATTGCCGTGAGTGGACCAGTGAAGCATTAACGCAACTAGGTTTTGACGTTATTCCGTCGAAAACTAACTTTGTCTTCACGCGTCACGCCTCACTTAGTGGTGCCGACTTGATGCAATACTTACGCAGCAATAACCTGCTCGTCAGACACTTTAGCAAACCGGGTATCGAAAACTACCTACGTATTACGATCGGCACCCAGCAAGAGATGACTACGCTGATCGACACGCTGAAGCAGCACCCGAGCCTCTAATGGCGCAAGACGGTTGCAGCTCTATGCGACTGTCTTAGCAGATAGAACGACAAAGGGCAGCCTTTACCGGCTGCCCTTTGTTCGCTTAAATAAATAGGCGGCTATTCACTACCACAAATCTTATTACCGCCTTGCTGTTTGGCTAACTGCAAACAGTCTTCTGCCCGCGCAAACATGGCATCGGCGCTATCGTCCTCACCCGCTAGGGTCGCCACACCGATACTTACCGTAAAACGTACATCACGACCCGCATGCTGGGCGGAAAGGTCTGTCACGCGATTACGCACCCTCTCTGCCGTCAATATCCCCTGCTCCGCATTAGTTTCGGGTAACAGCAGCGCAAAGCCATCTTTGCCAACCCGCGCCAGAAAATCCGCGGTACGCTTTAGGCTATTGAGTGATTCGGCTAACCGCTTCAACAGTTCATCGCCGACATCCCAGCCCAGATCATCATTAATCACATGGAGATCATCAATATTGATCAACATCAGGCTACAGGTCCAATCATACCGCACCGCCTGAGCTATCGATTGCGCTAACACCGGCATCAATGCTCGACGATTATACATCCCAGTTAACAGATCCCGCTGCACCTGAGAGGTTTCCCGCTGTACCGCCTTACGCCGACTAATATCTTCGATGCGACAGACAACGCTCGGTTCATCGCCCGCAGAAGGAGCCATCCGCACCTCCACCCAACAGCTTTCAGTCATGCCCTGCTGTTGTAAATACTCGATCTCTTGCGGATCGAACAGCATCTCTTTCACCACCAGTTGATTCAGGCTTAATGACTGTTCAACCATCCCCGTCAATAAACCCGCCAATGAATCAGGAAAGATATCACGCAAATTTTTACCGATCAGCGCCTCATTCCCTCCCCAAGGTAGGGCGGATTCCGCGTGTGAGGAAAAGATAATGGTTCCCTGCTGACTCAGGATCAGCACATCTTCAGACAACACATTGAGTAATGCATCGATGCGGGTTTGAAGAATTTGATGTCTATTCATGGTCGCTCCACTGACAACACCTATAATAGTTTACTTATAGCATAGCCGACGCCGTGATCAGAAGGACAGAGACTCATTATTAGCATATGAATCAATGGTTAATAACAAAAAACCCGCCGAAGCGGGTTTTTAGGAATATCAGGTGGACAATGCCATCGCCCCCTGTATCAGATGCAATAACATTTCAACGGCGGAAAGCCATTAAACTCAATAGAGCTGTAACTGGTGGTATAGGCACCGGTTGAGAACCAGTAGATACGATCACCAATCTCTAACGACAACGGCAGTTCATATTTAAAGTTTTCGTACATAATATCCATGCTGTCACAGGTTGGCCCAGCCAGCACCACCGGTTCAGCAGGGCCATCACGCTCGGTCTCTAGCGGAAACTTAATCGCCTCACCGAGTGTTTCAATCAAGCCATTAAACAAGCCCACATCGGTATACACCCAACGGTTCAGCGCCGTATGGGATTTACGTGAAATCAGCACCACTTCACTCACCAACAAACCACTATCGCCGACCAAAGAGCGGCCCGGCTCAAGAATGATTTGCGGCGGGTTATCACCAAAATCTTCGGTCAGATAACGGGTTATCTCTTCACAGTAAACAGAAAAATCGTTCGCCTTGGTCAGGTATTGCGCGGGAAAACCACCGCCCATATTGATCAAACGAAGCTGAATCGCATACTCACTGCGTAACCGCTCAAAGATCACCTTAACCTTAGCAATCGCCGCATCCCACACATCGATCAGACGTTGCTGAGAGCCTACATGGAATGAGATACCGTAGGGTTCAAGCTTGAGTTTTTTTGCCAACACCGCCAAATCGATCGCCATATCAGGATTGCAGCCAAACTTACGTGACAACGGCCAATCTGCGCCCTCGGCCCCCTCGGTTTGAATACGGATATACACCCGCGAACCGGGTGCATATTCGGCAATATTTTTGAGATCTTCTTCGGAGTCCGTGGCGAACAGGCGCACGCCTTTTTCGTAAAAATAGCGGATATCAGCACGTTTTTTAATCGTATTGCCATAGCTAATACGATCAGGGCTAACGTTGTGTGACAACACCTGATCCAGCTCGTAGATCGAGGCAATATCAAAACTGGACCCTAATCCGGCCAGTAATTCCACAATCTGTGGATGCGGGTTGGCTTTAACCGCATAGTAGATAGAGGCAAAATCAAATCCATTTTTCAGTTCTTGATATTTTTCTGCAATCGTCTGCAAATCAATTAACTGAAAGGGTGTCTGATGCTGATCGGCCACTTTTTTCAAGCGAGCCCATTTTTCAGCAGAGATATGATCCGGCAATTTCATCACTATTTTTACCTATACTCCTGCCGGGTTAACCGGCGGATCAGCGGAGTTTTTTTAACTCCATTAGAAAACGCGGAGTATAGTTAAAACGCCCCCCCTGTAAAGTTAATTTTAAACGCAGGCGATATTATTTTTGTGCTTATAACTAAATGACGAGGTCCCTGCCCTCAGTAATGATTTTTTCGATCTGAGCAAAGGATTTTGCCTCATACATGATATCAAACCCGACTCGCAGCTTACGGGAGACATCGCTAGCCGAGATAATCCCGCGAATACGCTTAATCCCTATCTCGGTTTCGTCCACCACCAGCAGATGCTGATCTCCCGAGTTTTTCAGCGTCAGCATAATATCGCCAATCCGTGAATGGGTAATCTGATCAAAGGTGATCGAGCGCAGATGCTGTTTGTGCAACATAATGTGCCCAACGGCCACCTCATCACGGGTAACACCATGATTCTGCATATGCACAATCACCTTGTGCCCCGCGATATCATGGGAGCTGATCACCCCGACAAACTTGCCCGCTAGGGTAATCACAAACAACAAACGCACATGCTGACTTTTCATCCGCTCGAGTGCATCATCCACCGACACACCTTCGGTCACCGTGACCGGCACGACCTCACTGAAATCGGTCATCACTTCAATCGCGGGATTATTCACGCTAAACGGTTGTTGTTTCTGGCCTGGCGTTAGCAGATGTTCAACATCACAATTATCCTGCAAACGTAAAGGGTAGAATTCCTGAGACACAGGCACCTCCTAATTTTTATTTTTATAATACCTCTACAGCATAGTTCTGTTTTTGACTAAACCGCCAGTGCCTTTATCACTTAAGTGTCAGATAGTGAGACAGACCGTCAAGCCAAGACCGGCGACCAACACACATGAAGACAGACTATACGCCATGAAAAGCGGCGACGAGGTCTCATCCTCTTTCAAGGTGCGATGATCCCAAAATGGCCGTTTCGCTTCGCGTAGCGCCTCTGAGCGGGTCAACCCGATATCCTTCAATAGATGTGCATCAAGACCTTTGAGCAACCGCCGACTGGCATAAGCTTGTCGATAACACTTTAACTGCGTCAATACCTTAAACATTGTGAATCCCTCCTCTGATAAGAGCTTCAGTTTAAGATGCAATCTGATACCATTACAGATTCACAATATTTTTTATCAACCCAGTACAGTTATTCAAAGTCTCTATCTGTACTGCCACTTATGCAAAAAACTGTGCGGTATGCGTGACTGTACTGGGAACTCTCTATGAAACTGTATGAACAGGTAGCATCAACCGTTAAAGATCGCATCGATCTGGGCTATTACCACGAAGGCGACAAACTCCCCTCCGTACGAGGATTGAGTCAGGAGCACGGCGTTAGTATCTCCACGGTGCAGGAAGCCTATGGTTTGTTGATGGATGATGGCGTGATTGAATCCCGGCCAAAATCGGGTTACTACGTTCTTAAACATCAAGAGATCCCAGAGCTACCGGCCACCAGCAGCCCAGTCCCAGAACCCTTAGTGGTTGCCCAGTGGCAAAAACTGAAACACATCATTGAGGAATATCACAATCAGGTGAGCACCAAGCTCAGTTTAGCGCTGCCCGATACCGAAACGGCGACGCTGAAACCGCTCATTAGGCTGATTACCGAACTCAGTCGTACCGAAACCAGTAGGATTCTTAATTATGAATCTGCAGTAGGCTCGGCTGAACTCTGTCACCAGATCGCTCGCCTCGCGGTCGATTCGGGCTGCCGTCTCCATCCGGATGAGATTATTATTACTATCGGCTGTCAGGAAGCACTTTCCTGTAGCCTGCGTGCCGTGACAGAGCCTGGCGATATCGTTGTGGTCGACTCCCCCAGCTTTTTTGGTTCGGTACAAGCCATCAAAATCAATGGTGTCAAAGCGCTGGAGATACCCACTCACCCGGAAACCGGCATCTCCCTCGAAGCCTTAGAGATGGCCTTTGAACAGTGGCCTATTCGCGCCGTCTTACTAACCCCAACCAACAATAATCCGCTCGGTTATTCGATGCCGGATAAGCATAAAATTCGGCTTTTAGCCCTATTGAAGCGCTATGATATTCCCCTGATTGAAGATGATATCTATGGAGATCTCAACTATACCCTGCCGCGCCCTCGCACCATTAAATCCTTTGATACCGAAGGTCGCGTCATACTCTGCTCATCCTTTTCGAAATCCGTTGCGCCGGGATTACGTATCGGTTGGGTGGCGCCAGGTCGCTATCGGGAGCACATCATGATGGTGAAATACCTCTCCAGCCTGTCCACTCCGCCCCTCACACAGATGGCACTGGCGGAATTTATCGCCCAAGGTTATTACGAAAAACATCTGCGTAAAATGCGTATCAACTATCAACGCGACCGAGATGCCGTCATCGGCTGGTTAAAACGGGATATGCCGGAAGGCACAAGAATCAGTTACCCCCAAGGGGGCTATCTATTGTGGGTCGAACTGCCCAATGAGATCGATACCAATGAGCTCGACCGACGGGCCCGGCTAGAGAGTATCAGCATCGCCCCCGGCACGCTGTTTTCTGCGTCAGGCAAATATAAAAACTTTATGCGCATCAGTTGTGTGAATAGTGCAAACCCCGCTATCGAGAAAGCGATCACCACGCTAGGAAGGCTTTGCAAAGAGATGCAAGCACAGATACCGCTAGCCGAACCCGTCTAAGGGATTCGTCTCAGTAGGTTACTAATGCTAAATATGCACGTGAAAACATCTCATGATATTTCCTCCACAGTCAGCATTTTTTGACTACACTCATGTATATGTCAGGAGGCAGCCCGCCCCATTAGGAGCGGACTGTCGTGTGTATCATGACAATCCAAGGGGGATTGAATGTGGAAGGATATAACCTGGAGTCACGCGTAAAAAGTCTCGAGGTGCTCACCTCACTGCTGCTCGCCATCACCAGCAATATACATCAAGGGTCACCAGCACCTTTTGAAACACTCAAGCGTCTGCTTAATGCTCATCCAGATATTATGACCGAGGATCTACTTAACTATATGGAAGAACTCGAACACACAGCAAAACTACTGCAACAAAGGCATTAGCGACTGCCTAGATACGCTTATCGCTACACCCTATTCACACAACACATTAAGCAATAAAAAGCTGAGGCGGTAGATTATTTATCGCCCCAGTATGTTTCGCGCCACTCCAACTGTGCCTCAGCTGACAGAAAGGTCCACAACAGTAAGCGGCTTTGTTTCTGCCCCTGAGACATCTCAAGCACCTGCACCCGCTTAGCGCCAGCATTTTTCAACGCCGCTTTAAGCTGGGGAATGTTGTCCTGTTTAGACACCAAGCAACTGAACAGATAAAACTGTTCGGCTACCGTACGGCTTTCGCTGATGATCCGCTTGATAAAGCCCAACTCTCCGCCAGCACACCAAAGCTCATTACGCTGTCCACCAAAATTGAGGTTAGCCTTCTCAGCCTCTTGTCCTAGATGGCGCTGTTTGCGCTTATTAGCCGCTTCGCTCTCTTGCGCCGAGCCATGAAAAGGCGGATTGCACAGGGTAAAATCAAACCGATCTGACGGTTTTATCACCCCTTTAAAAATACGTTTGGCATCCGTCTGTAAACGACACTTTATCTGCCCTTTTAAAGCAGGGTTCGCTTCGGCGATAAGGTTGGCCGTATTCACCGATACCGGATCGATATCTGTACCGACAAACTGCCAGCCATAAGTCCGATTACCGATTAAGGGATAGATACAGTTGGCACCGACGCCGATATCCAGTCCCTGAATCATTCGCCCTTCAGGCACGACGCCGCCATGATCAACCGCTAACGCATCGGCTAGATAATGAATATAATCTGCCCTCCCCGGGATTGGCGGGCAGAGATAACCGGCAGGAATATCCCAAAACTGAATACCGTAGCGCTGCATCAACAACGCTTTATTCAACACTTTGACCGCCGCCGGATCATGGAAATCGATCGTCTGGCCACCGGAGTGACTCGGGATCACAAAAGGTTTTAGTTCAGCACAGAGCAGGCAGAGTTTATCAAAATCGTAACGCCCCTGATGAGGATTGCGGGGATGAAGCCGACTGACATCTTGCCCACGACGCTGTTGTTGTTTAGCCATAATCTGAAAGTACCCTTAGCCCTGCATTGAAAGCAGAGCATTGTATCCTAACTGAAGCCAAAAGAGGCCTGTCATCGCTACTCAATGCAGTTTGTCGATAATACGGATACAATGCGCCGAATATTGCCGCACCGATGGCAAAAAAGATGGCGCTGGCCTAATAACGATAAAAACTGACCACCTCGATAAGAGATTGAATGGACCATGAATACTGATTACTTAAAAGGATTTATCTTCACCTCCCTCGGTGTATTGATTCTCAGCTTCGATGCATTACTGATCCGCCTCATAGACGTTGAATCCTTCACGCTACTGTTTTGGCGAGGCTTATTGATGAGCCTGATGGTGGCACTCTGGTGTCGTTACAAATATCCTGGTAAACCCCTTTTTTATCGCGACTGGGCCAGCATCCGCTCTTCACTGTTCTTCTGTGCGAGTACGATTCTGTTTGTCTCAGCGATTCACCATACCTCGGTCGCCAATGTATTGGTGATCATCAGTGCTCAACCCCTGTTTGCTGCAATTATCGCCCGAATATTTATTGGCGAACGCTCAGCGCCCATTACCTGGATCGCGATTGCTATCTCAATGCTGGGTATCGGCTGGGTCATGAAGGACTCATGGTCTAGCCCTAATCTTAAAGGCGACCTCATGGCCTTCGTGTGCGGCACAATGCTGGCGTCCAAATTTGTCAATGATCGTTCAGTGAAGCATCGCGATATGACACCCGCACTGATCTCTGCCGGTCTACTTACCAGCGTGATCAGCCTATGCTTTGCCCCACCGCTAACAATGTCAGGTGCCGATTGGGGCTGGATGTTACTACTCTGTATCATTATCATTCCCATTGCATTTGTGCTCATTACCCTAGGACCAACCCGTATCTCCGCCGCGGAAGTCGGCATGTTGATGCTACTCGAGACCGCTTGTGGCCCCCTGCTGGTCTGGCTATTCCTTGATGAAGCGCCGAGCTTAGCCGCCCTGCAAGGCGGAGGATTGGTGATCTCCACATTGCTCATCCATGGATATATTCAGTGGCGGCGCTCTATCGCTAAACAAAGAATGTAATAAAAAGTTTGCATCGTTCGCCGCGAATAGTAAGAATGAATAAATTAGTTTAGATATTAAGAATATATATATATGCGTAAATTTGAAGACTCCTTGCCACTACAGTTGCTTAAAGCCCGCGAAACGAGCATGGCCCTGTTTAGGCCCATGCTGCAAGAAAACAATGTGACCGAGCAGCAATGGCGGGTATTAAGGGCGCTAAAGGCGTTCGGCGAACTGGAATCAAAGCAACTGGCTGAACACTGCTGCATTCTTAGCCCGAGTCTTACAGGGATCATTAAGCGCCTGGAACTGCAGGGTTATATCAAGCGTAAGAAATCAGATGAAGATCAACGTCGCACCCTGCTAAGCCTAACCGATCAAGCGCTCAGTCTGTTTGAGCGGCTCAGCCCCGACGTCGAGGCGCAGTATCAAGCGTTTACCGAGCTGTATGGTGAAGAGAAACTGAAACAACTGACCAAGCTACTCAAAGAGTTAACCGATCTTAAGGTATAAACACTACGCTATTTAACGCCAGCATAACCCGTGGCTTTAATGCGAATAACACCCGAGGCGTGGGTTAAACGATCAGTCGCATCAACCTCGCCTCCACCAACCTTCGTCTTAAGCTAAACATAACTCGCTCCATCATCAGTACGCCATAACAAGCGGGTATTAGCCTAGCCGCTCGTCTTCCGGCCGGCTCCCCATATCTCCCCTATCAGCACCCCAACCATGCTTTAGTCCGCCATATGAGGCATCCATTCACAGAATATTTTAGTCGACTTTTGAGCCCTCAAAACAAGTTCAACAATGTAATCTCGGCCCTGCTAATACAGTACCAATCTCAAGTCAGTCGATGTTCAATCAACATCCTATGTGTGTTTGATTAACATTCAATTATCTTCAAATATTATTCTGTCATCCGTAGATGTGTTCCCGTTGATTAATGAGCCAATCAACCATCCGATTAATACCGAAATAGCGTATAAAAACCTTTCTAAATTTAGGTTTCTCAACAATACTCCCTTGATGATATCGAAAAAGACCGGTCCTCAGGCCGACGGCGCTAGTCCCGAACAGCTATTCAAAATGGCTTTTAATCAACAACATCAATTTTTAGCCCTGATATCGCCCGAAGGCCGAGTGCTTGAGATTAACCAAATGGCACTCAACATGCAGGGTGCTGAGCGTGAAGACTATATTGGCCAGCTACTTTGGGACGCTCCCGCGTGGAAGCAGCTGCCGGAATGGAAAGCGATCTGGCAACAACGTTTTCAACAAGCCGTATCCCAGCGCACAGCGGTCATTACCGAAGATATCTATCACATAGCAGGGGTACCCCATTATGCCGATGCAGTCACAACGGCCCTATACGCTTCAGATGACAGTCGCCTGCTGGTTGGTTACATCGTACAAGCCTCCGATATTACCGAGCGTCGCCTAGCCGAAAACAGGGATTTAGCGATTCAAGAGCGGTTAAATTTTGTGCTCGAACAGAGCCGTACCGGTAGCTGGGATCTTAACCTAGTCGATAACACCGCCTACCGCTCGCCACAACATGATCAGATATTTGGTTACAACACACCCCTGCCCCAATGGACCTACGATATGTTTATCGAACATGTCATACCGGAAGATAGGCCCGATGTAGAACAAAAATTCCAACAGGCGGTTGAGACCAAAGGTGATTGGGATTTTGAGTGTCGCATCAAACGTCACGATGGTGAGATTCGTTGGATCTGGGGCTCCGGCAGCCATCAACTCGATCATTCAGGGCGGGCCGTCAACATGGCGGGGATCGTACAAGACATCACCAAACGCAAACAGTTCGAAACCGATAATCAACATTATGCTGCCGAGTTAAACAGTTTATTTCAGGCACTGCCGGATATCTATTTTCAAATCAGTTCCGACGGCACCATTCTCAATGTACATGCCCACAATCAACATGAGCTGTATCGCGAGCCGAGCTATTTTTTAGGTAAAACGATGCAAGAGGTCTTGCCGCCCAAAATAGGTCAGTTATTTGAAGATAAACTCGCGGAGTTAGAACGTACGCATGTGATGCAGGTCTTTACCTACGCCTTAACCATTAAAGGGGAGTTACGCTACTACGATGCACGCCTGAATCAAATGTCGATAGACCATAAGCTAGTCTGTGTCGTCCGCGATATCACCGATATCACCCGTACGGAAAAAGAGCTTTATCACCTAGCCCACCATGACGCCCTCACCGGACTGCCCAATCGGCTGCTGTTGAATGAATATATAGATCACGCCATTAAACGAGCCAAACGACAAAACTCGTTAATTGCCGTAATCTTCTTTGATCTTGATAATTTTAAAATCATCAATGACAGTTATGGCCATATCGTTGGCGACCTTCTCTTGAAGGAAACCGCTTCCCGCTTGCTAGGTTGCGTAAGAGAGCAAGATTCGGTTTCCCGCATTAGTGGTGATGAATTTATTCTGCTGCTTGAGGATATTAATTACCCTGACAACCTCACTCAGCTGATCGAAAAACTCTTAAAGACATTTCAACAGGAGTTTGTGCTAGCGGACCATACGGCATCGGTCACCGCCAGTATTGGTATCAGCCTTTATCCGCATGACGGACAGGATTCCACCGAACTACTACGCAATGCAGATGCCGCGATGTATCGCGCCAAAAATAATGGCCGCAATACCTACCAGTTTTACGAAGAGGATATGACCAACAGCGCACTTGAGCACATATTCTTCAAAACAAGCTTACAGCAGGCCATAGACAAAGATGAGTTTCATCTCAATTATCAGCCACAGATACGTCTACATGATAATGCTCTGATTGGTATGGAGGTCTTGATTCGCTGGAACCACCCTTCTGAGGGCAATATCCCTCCCGGTAAATTCATCCCTTTTGCCGAGGAATCCAACTTAATTATTCAAATTGGTGAGTGGGTGTTACGCACCGCCTGCTTTCAGGCCAAAAAATGGCTCGATAGCGGTATTGAGTTTGGTCGTATTGCGGTTAATGTCGCCGGCCCACAAATTAAACGGGGCAATCTCGTCGATACCATTAAAACGGTTTTAGCCGAAACAGGCCTACCCGCACGCTATCTCGAAATCGAAGTGACCGAGAGCTATGTTATGCAGGACGCAGATCGGGCCGTCGAGCAGTTGAATGAGATCAAGGCCCTAGGTATCACCTTAGCCATTGATGATTTTGGCACCGGTTACTCATCCCTCAGTTACCTGAAAAAACTACCGATTCATAAGTTAAAGATCGATGGTAGCTTTATCCGCGATATTCCGGTGGATACGGATGATATGGCGATCTCTAAAGCGGTGATTGCCCTAGGTGCCAGCCTTGGGCTCACCGTGATAGCCGAGGGGGTAGAAACCGCCGAACAGGCCCGCTTCCTCAGCCATGCCGGTTGCGATGAGGTACAGGGCTACCTCTACAGCCGGCCCATTGATACCGGTGCGATAGAACAATATCTCACTGAACCAAAAAACAGTTTGCATCCGGTTCACCCATAAAGCGAACCATCGATTTACAGCACAAAAAAAAAGAGCCATCAATCGCAAGACTGACCGCTCTTTTCTCGCTGCTAACGAAACCCTAAGGTGACGTTAGCGCCGTTAATTAACGCTGTAAACCACCCATGCAGATGTACTTCGTTTCCAGATAATCATCCAGACCATACTTGGAGCCTTCACGTCCCTGGCCAGATTCTTTCACGCCACCAAAGGGGATCACTTCAGAGCTGATCGCCGTTTCATTGACGCCCACCATGCCATACTCGATACCTTCAGACACGCGCCAGATACGGCCAACATTTTCAGTGAAAACATAAGCCGCTAGGCCAAACTCAGTATCGTTAGCCATCGCAATAGCCTGCTCTTCGGTACTAAACTTAAACACCGGTGCCACAGGGCCAAAGATCTCTTGTGAGAAGATATCCATGCTGTCGTTCACATCGGTCAGTATGGTCGGCTCGTAGAAGCAGTTACCCAGTGTCGATGGTTTACCACCGGTCACCACATTAGCACCCTGCTTAATCGCAGACTGCACTATGGTATCGATATCGCCTAACGCCTTGGCAGAAACAACCGGCCCATGCGTAGTGTCAGCATCAAAGCCAAAGCCTAAACGGAACTCTTTGACGGCCGCCGCAAATTTTTCGACGAAGGCATCATAGATACCTTCCTGAACCAACAACCGGTTAGCACAGATACAGGTTTGACCTGAGTTGCGGTATTTAGAGATCAACGCACCTTTGACCGCCAGATCGAGATCGGCATCATCAAAGATAATCACGGGTGCGTTACCGCCCAGCTCCATAGAGGTACGCTTCACCGTATCGGCGCACTGTTTCATCAGCAGCTTGCCCACTGGGGTCGAACCGGTAAAGGTCAGTTTTTTAACCGTTGGATTCGATGTCATCTCACCACCAACAGAAGATGAGCGAGCGCTCGGCAACACATTGAACAGACCGGCAGGTAACCCTGCACGATCAGCCAACTCAGCCAGCGCCAATGCCGACAGCGGTGTCTCTCCGGCAGGCTTCAATACGATGGCACAACCAGCCGCTAAAGCAGGCGCCGCCTTACGGGTGATCATCGCATTAGGGAAGTTCCAGGGTGTAATGGCCGCGACCACACCCACTGGTTGCTTAATCACGATACTACGACGGTCGCTTGCCGATGGCAGAATATCGCCATAGATGCGCTTGCCTTCTTCGGCAAACCATTTCAGGTAAGAGGCGCCATAAAGCACCTCACCCTTAGATTCAAACACAGGTTTACCCTGCTCAATCGTCATAATAGCCGCCAGATCATCGATATTGTCGATAATCAGTCCATGCCAACGCTCCAATACCTCAGAACGTTGACCGGCCGGCAACGCTTTCCAGCTCTGCATCGCCGCATCCGCTGCGGCAATAGCACGCGCGGTTTCCGCCTGTCCCACACTCGCAATTTCAGCCACAACAGCACCGGTTGCAGGGTTTAATACGGGAAAACGATCGCCCGCATCACCTTCAACCCACTGCCCATTAATAAACGCTTTAGTCTTTAGCAAAGAGCTGTCATTCAATTCTAATTTCATAGCAATCTCGTTTAACGTTATCGGGCAGCGCCCCGTTGAACCGACCTAATCGGTCGACCTATTACTCGATAGTACATCAAGTTAGTTAACATGTTAAGTTATCGGCACGGCTATTTATCTTTAAAATGACATTTCGTTTATTCAAGCATGCTCACTTCAGCATCGCTAAAAGGTGATCGAGAATCTCAACTATGACTCTACGCTTCGTTATCGTTCACCCTGTACTTCAAATAAGTCATCCGCTAAACGGGCCTTACCATCACGATCAATCACCCATAATTCACGGTGAACAACCCCGAAGGCTTTATTCATCGTCCAGCGCGAACTTAATAGATAACCGCCCTCGGCTTCGACCCATTTAACATCTAAATACTCAACCTCTGCGAATCCTTGATCGATGATCCCTTGCCAGAATGCTTGAATCTCACTCCGACCATTGAATAGACCAAAAGGGCGAGCCTCCATCACAGAGTCTTGCGTATATTGCGCTGCACAGCCTGCTGCATCTTGGTTGTTAAAGGCTTGCTGCCAAGCACTAATACCCTCTTTACAGAGTGCTAATTCATTTGCTGTAGACATGCTGTTTCCTCGATTTATTGAATAATCTGACATCAGCATAAAGGGATGATTGACACGAAAAAACAAACAGATCAGAATTGTTTGTTTCATTTTAGCGAACAATAAAATGATTCAGCTACGCAATATGTCGGTTTTTGCACACGTCGTCGAACAGGGCTCTATTACCGCAGCCGCTGAGCACCTCCAGCTGTCCAAATCCGTTATTAGTCAGCATCTCACGGGGCTTGAACAGGCACTGGGCATTGCCCTTTTGAAGCGCACGACGCGACGGCAGTCATTAACGGTGGCAGGAAAAGCCTTCTACCAACACTGCCGAGAACTCAATCGCCTTGCCGATACCGCATGGCAGGAAGCAAAAAGTACGCGTGCAGAGGCTCAAGGAATTGTAAGAATCACTGCGCCCGACGCATTAATGAGTTCATTAATTGCCCCCGCTATCGCTCGCACCATCAGGCAGCACCCATTACTTAACGTTGAACTACTGAGTAGCGATCAACCGTTGGCGATCGTCGCTGATGATATAGATTTAGCGATAAGGGTGGGTGAATCGAGCAGTAGTACATTAAAGCAAAGACGTCTTGGCGAATTTAGAGATGTTCTCTGTGCCGCCGCCGATATAATCGAGCAAGGCGTGAATGAAAATACGCTGTATATCGCTAATATTTGGCAAGGCTCGGCGATCCATCATCAATTTTTGCATCGCCAAACAGACGATAAATTTGAGTTTTCACCCTCCACATTGTGCAAAGTTGATTCGTTCAACACCGCTACCACGCTCATCCATGAAGGCGCGGGTATTGGCCTAATACCAGACTTCTTACTTGAGCAGTCAAAATCATCCATCAGAGAAATCTTTAGCGACTACCAACTCCCCATTAACCCCGTCTATGCATTACACCCTTATAACAATTTGCTGCCACTCAGCGTGTCAGTCTGCCTAGCCTCGATAGAGCAGCAGCTCAGCAATCTATTGCCGGTAAAAGCGATCAGTCAATAATGGACATCCATGATGATCGTCATCGATCTTCTCGTTAAGCAGAATAACGGCACCGACCCCCTAGTTTCAATTCCAGCATATTTGCGCTTTTTCTAGCGATCTCAATCGCCGCCGTGTATTCGAAGGCCACGTCTTGGTTTACCGCCGCGGCCTAGTTGTTTACTGAAAAACTTAGTGCGCCGCTAGAAACCGCTCGGCCTGCTGGCAAGCGCGACGAATCAATTCTGGTGCTAAGGCTTGCGCAGTTTCGGTCTCCTGACGGCTGCGTATCCAGCCAAGATAGGTAAAACCACGGGCCGTTAGAAAAAGTTCTAACTGGGCTAGGTCGCTATCATTCAGTTCGCGCTGCTGTCGATAACCATCAACCAACGCCGCTTTTGCGGTCTCGTAACCCTTTTCATCGACAATGAAGTAGAGCGCTGTGGCCAGCTCGAACATATGCCAGCCAAAACCCGCATCATCAAAATCCAGTAAGCGCACCCCTACACCATCAGCGATCAAATTTTCCGGTACAAAATCCGCATGGATCATACTGAAATTTTGCTCGTTCTTGGGTAACGGCGCTAACAGTTGCTGAACCTTCTTTCGCGCCGCGATAATCAACGCCTGCTGTTCTACGGTCAGCAACTCAAGCTCCCAGAAACGCCCCCAAAAAGGCTGTTCACCCACCAAACCGTCACAATCCCACGCATGACGTTCAAAACCATCGGGCAGCGACCAATCACAAGCCTGATTATGTAACCGGGCCGCGGTTTCACCAATCGCACCATACAACTGGGCCAGCTGTTCGATATCATCACTCACGCCTTGCTCAACACACCCCAGCGGAGCGCCCTCGATCCAAGCAAACAGGTCGATCTGACGCGGTTCCGGCACAGCATCAACCTGCTCAGTGACGAGTAGTTCCCCGTTTGCCGTAGGTATCACTTCAGGCACTAACACCCCGGCATCAATCAGTGCCGCCATCCACTGCAACTCTGAATGCAGCGCCCGAGAGCTATGGTAACCCGGTCGGTGGATGCGCAGTGCATAGCGCACCCCCTCGGTGGTGAGCACCTCAAATACAGCATTCTCCCGATATTTAATCGGTTCTATCTGCGCCACATCGAAAGGCCAGTGTGATAATGCCTGCACCGCTAACGACTGTAGCTGGTCAATCTGTTGGGCCGGGCTTAAGCTATAAAAGCAACTCATGCGCTGGTCTCCTGACTGACTAGGTACAGCACTTCATCCAAGGTCGAAAGAAGAATATCCGCATGTTCAGGCTGAAACGGCATCGGCGGGCGCAGCTTCAAGATGGAATCGTAAACCCCAATAGTGCTGATCAACACGCCCCGTTCGCGCATCAAATTGATTATTCGGCGAGCTTCCGCAATGGCGGGCTGCTTAGTGGTTAAGTCCTGCACCAGCTCAACGGCAAAGAACATCCCGAGATCCCGAACATCACCGATGAGCGAATATGTCTGCTGTAATTTACGCAGCCCAGCACTCACATAGGCACCGGTAGAAACGGCGTTTTCCATTAACCGCTCTTCCGCTAACACATCTAACACCGCCATACCCACAGCACAGGAGACGGGTGTCCCCCCAAAGGTATTAAAATACATCGCTTGTTGACTGAAGGCTTCAATCATATCCCCACGGGCGACGACCCCAGCCAAAGGGTGACAATTGCCCATCGGTTTACCCAAGGTGACGATGTCCGGTGTCAGGTCATACCATTGATGGGCCCACATATGTTTCCCACTACGACCAAAACCCGCTTGTACTTCATCGGCAATCAACACGCCACCGGCTTTGCGTACCAACGCTGTGGCTCGTTCAAGGAAACCCTTGGGTACGGTTAATAGGCCTTCATTAGCAAAATCAGGGCACACCAACATCCCTGCCACCTTAATCCCTTCGGCTTCAAATTCATCAATTGCTTGCTGTACTTGAGCGACATAGCGATCCGCTAAATCCGCTTCATCAACCCCACTCACACCACGATAAGAATCCGGTATAGCAAAGGATTTAACCCGCTTTGTCAGCTTGGCTTCCGGCATAAAACCGGTACCTAGTTCGGCCACCGCCTCGGTATTTCCGTGATAGGCAAAATCGGTAACGATAATGCCCTGATGACCGGTACAAAAACGGGCCATTCGCAGTGCTAATTCATTCGCTTCGCTACCCGTACAGGTCAGCATTGCCATGGATAAGTCTTCGCCAAAGCTGGCCGTCAGCCGCTCCATATACTCGACGATATTGTTATGCAGATAACGTGTATGAATATTGAGCGTGCTCGCCTGCTGATGCAGTGCGGCCACCACCTTCGGGTGACAGTGACCAACGTGGGGGACGTTATTGTAGACATCCAGATAGCGGTTGCCTTCAGGGTCAAATAACCAAACCCCTTCCCCTCGTACCAACTGTAGAGGACGTTCATAAAATAGTGGCGAGCTTTTACCCATCACTTTAAAACGACGGTGTAACAGTTCAGTATTTACAGTGTTCAACATTTTATTATCCTGCCTAACATCAGGACTGGCCCTGATGAGTGCTGACAGGAGTATCTAATTTAGACGCTGAATCGGGTATCCATCAAAAGGTGGAAGCGAAAAAATTGCTGGCAAGAAGAGCTTAATTTGTGCGTCGTTACAGCTGCAACAACGGTAAAATCTTGGCGATCAGTTCGCTGCGAGATTGCACCGAGACTTTTTGAAAGATGTTATGTAGATGGGTTTTAATGGTGGCAAGCCCGAGGCCGAGCGCCAAGGCAATCTCTTTATTACTCGAACCACTTAACAATAACTCAAGCACATCGAGTTCCCGCTCGGTTAGCGCATAGTGATCGGTAATAGACTGTCGTTCATCATTGCGATGCGGCAGATATACCGCATTTAAACTGTATTCAAGGAACGGCTGTAGGCTGCGCAACAGATGTAGTTCATGGGTGCTGTAGTTGCCCAATCCCGCTTCACGCAACATCGTCAGTACCGCAATAATGCGTCCCTCATGCCGAAAAAGCATATCCGCCACAAAACGATGATTATTGGGCACCATAAACTCTTGATAATAGATGGTCTGCTTCAATAAGTGGGGTGACATCTGTGAATCCAAGGTTACCACCCGATCATCCCGATTGGTAAAGCGTTCGGGATTTAACGGGTCCATTTGGCTATAGGCCGCTTCATACTGTTTCTCAATATCCGCACCGCTTTTATACACCACCGCACCCCGATGGCGCATATCCGGCTCAACTAAGAAAAACACCAACTCGCTTAACGGCATTAGATCATTAATCAGGGCTAACGCTTTTCGCTGAAATTCATTGGGAAATTTAGGTGCTGTCATATGTCTGATCCACAGGGCTAGCGATGCAAGCTTGTCAGTATGCCGCAGCAACACTCACAGGCAACAAAAAACGGTCCAAATCAACCATACGGTTGATTACTTTCTCGACTAAATACGCGTCGAATACAGTTACAGCATATCTGCCGGCCTTCCCCCCTTCAGTCGGTGGTGCTGTGATACAAAAACAAAGAATCCCCTGGAGGATCATATCGATGACTCAACACTTTACACATAAACTCTCTACCGTTGCCTTGGGTGCCGCCATTGCCCTCGCATCAGGTAGCGCCTCTGCCTACAACCTTTATGACGATGACGGTTCGCAGCTTAACCTAGACATTGAAGCGGTTTTTGGTACCTTCAGTAGTAACGAAAACTATTTCGGCAAATCGGGTAATGACTCTTCTTGGCAGGAAGGCTATATAAAAGCCGGGTTCAGTGGTAGTCATGCACTCAATGATGACAGCACCGTTTACGGTGGCCTTAATGTTGTTTCATCCGGCACCTGGGGTGATGGCGATGCGGCAGGCAATACCGATGGTAGTGAACGGCGCACGGCACTCGAAGATGCTTTTATCGGTATTCGCAGCGGCATTATTGATGTTTCGTTAGGCCGCCAGAACATCACCATCGGTGATGGTTTCCTCATCAACGGCGACGCCTTAAACGTTGGTAGCGGTGAAACTCTGCCGTCTTTTGCTGATAACCGAGGTGGGGCTTACTGGCTCGCAGCCCGTAAAGCATTCGACCAAACCTTTTGGCTTAAAATTGGCGGCGAACAGGGTTTCCGCTCGGATATGTTTTGGTTTAAATCCGACAATGCCATGCAAGATAATGTCGAGATGGCCGGTATCAACGTTGAGTATAACAACGATATAGGTACTTTCGGCGTCATGCACCTGAAAGGCTTAGATGCCGATCAAGTTGCCACCGACCGTGATGGCCAAACCACCAACAGCATTCGTTACCAAGGTAATGCTGGCGTTGAGAACCTCTTTTTATCAGCTGAATTTGTCAATCAAGAAAGCGGCTCGGGTGTTGATGCTGATGCTTGGTATGCCGAAGCCGGCTGGACCTTTGCAAAGACCACCTGGTCACCGCAACTGAGTTATCGTTATACCCGTTATGATGATAATTTCGACTCGCTGTTCTTCGGCTTTAACCGTGGCTACGGCACATGGTTCCAAGGTGAAGTCGCCGCGAACTATGCTGGACCTTTTGGCTCTTCCGCTACCATTCAACACCTAGCCCTAAAAGCTTCACCGACGGAAATGCTATCAGTAGGCGCACTGTTCTTTGACTTCAGTGATTCAAGCACCTTCGGCGCCAACTCTGAAGGCCAAGAGCTGGATATTTATGCTGAATGGGTGGTCAACGATCACCTGATTATCAGCCCGCTGATCGGCATCTATTCACCGGATAATGACAATCAGACTCAAAATAGCGACGATGATAATCTTTATGCTCAGGTCATCGCTATCGTACCGTTCTAATCACCGAGGCTAATACCCAGTGATACAGAGCCCTGCATGCAGGGCTCATCTGTTTTAAGGAGACCCAGATGCAAACTCATTTTTCACTCACTATTAATGGCCAACAGACGGGCGGCGACGCCGGTCAGTTTGATGTGCTCAACCCTGCAACTGAAACGATGGTTGCGTCTGCCCCACTGGCCTCTGTTGATCAGCTCGATCAGGCGGTAGAAGCCGCTGCCGAAGCGTTTAAATCTTGGCAACACACCCCTGATGCCGAACGTCAGGCGCTGTTGCACAGCATCGCGGATGTTATCGCCGCCAATGCCGATGAACTAGCTGAGATCATTGTCTTGGAACAGGGCAAACCGATGTTTCTTGCCCATGCAGAAGTAACCGGTGCCGTCGCTTGGACCCGTTACAATGCCGACCTTCCAATCCCCGTCGACATTATCGAAGATAGCGAGCATAAGCGGATTGAAGCACATCATAAGCCATTGGGTGTTGTCGCCTCTATTACCCCCTGGAACTGGCCTTTAATGATCGCCATCTGGCATATCATGCCGGCCCTGCGCACCGGTAATACGGTTGTTTGCAAGCCCTCTGAATATACCCCACTGAACACCCTCAGGCTGGTAGAGTTGATCAACCAAGTCCTGCCTGCTGGGGTGCTCAATGTGGTCACCGGCCAAGCTGAAATCGGCGGCGCGATCAGCAGCCACCCCGGCATCAGCAAAATAGTCTTTACCGGTTCAACACCTACCGGTCAGCGGATTATGAGCAGCGCCGCCACCAACCTTAAACGCCTGACATTAGAACTTGGCGGTAATGATGCGGCAATTATTTTGCCTGATGTCGATGTTGATGCCGTGGCCGAAGGTATTTTTCAAACCGCCTTCCTCAATATGGGACAAACCTGCGCAGCCCTTAAGCGCCTCTATGTCCATGATGATATCTATGATGCGCTGTGTAACAAGTTGGTCGAACTGGCCCAAGCGCAGGTAGTCGGCAATGGTCTGGACGCTGAGGTGACCTTTGGCCCCGTACAGAATGCGAATCAATTAAAAATCGTCACCACCTTGGTTGATGATGCTAAAGCACAGGGCGCTCGGATTTTGTGCGGCGGCGAACGACTAGCAGGCCCAGGCTACTTCTTCCCACCAACCCTGGTCGCCGATATAACTGACGGTACCCGCTTAGTCGATGAAGAACAGTTTGGCCCAGTACTGCCAATTATCCGTTATCAGGATGTTGAAGAAGCGCTGGCCCGCGCCAATGCAGCCGATGTAGGCCTTGGCGGCTCTATCTGGTCGGCGGATATTGACACCGCTACGCAATTAGCCAACCGCCTTGAATGTGGTACCGCGTGGATCAATGGCCATGCCGAAGTACTGCCGCACGCACCCTTTGGTGGCTGTAAAATGTCTGGATTCGGTGTCGAGTTTGGCGAGCAAGGGATGCTCGAATATACCCGTCTGCAGGTTATCAATATCAACAAATAATCTCTGCCCGTTGCGGGGTAAACGCCCCGCTTACTGTTAAATTACCAATAATGACACCCAAATGACCGATAACACCCTACTTAATGACCTTCAGGGTCGAGGACTGATCGCCCAACACAGTGGCGACATCGATATACTGGCTGAACACCTACAACAGCCCCGCACGCTCTATTGTGGCTTTGACCCTACCGCAGATAGCCTCCATATTGGCCACCTCGTGCCATTATTGATGTTAAAGCGGTTTCAACTGGCAGGCCATCGCCCCGTCGCACTGATTGGTGGTGCCACCGGCATGATTGGTGATCCAAGCTTTAAAGCGACTGAGCGCAGCCTCAACACGGCCGAAACCGTCGATCGTTGGATTCAAAGCATTAGCCATCAGCTATCCCTCTTTATCAATACTGATAAGACGAATAATGCGGCCCTCATTGCCAATAATGGCGACTGGATGGCTGACATGGATATCATGTCTTTTTTGCGTGATATCGGTAAGCATTTCTCCGTCAATGCGATGATTAATAAGGAGTCCGTGCGGCAACGTATCGAGCGCCCCGATCAAGGCATATCGTTTACTGAATTTTCCTATAGCTTGCTTCAGTCCTACGACTTTACCGAACTGAATCGCCGTTATGACTGCACGCTACAGATTGGCGGTAATGATCAATGGGGTAACATCACCGCCGGCATTGATCTAACCCGTCGCCTCAATCAACAATCGGTATTCGGCATAACCTTACCGCTGATCACTAAAGCCGATGGTACCAAGTTTGGTAAAACAGAATCCGGCGCTATCTGGCTCGACCCACACAAGACCTCGCCCTATGGTTTCTACCAGTTTTGGCTCAATACCGCCGATGCCGATGTGTACCGCTTTCTGCGTTATTACACCTTTTTATCTCTCAAAGAGATTCAGCAAATAGAGCAAGATGATCAACAGCGGGCACAAAAACCCGAAGCGCAACGTATTCTAGCCGAACAGATGACCCGCCTCGTGCATGGTGATTGTGCCCTTGAACAGGCTCAACGAATCTCCAGCGCGCTGTTTAGTGGTCAAGTCGGGGACCTAAGCCTGGCGGAGTTTCAGCAACTCGAACAGGACGGTTTGCCCTGCTGCGAAGTGAGCCAGCCCATGACCTTGACGGATCTACTGGTCAGCTCAGATCTGGCTTCCTCACGCCGTCAGGCGCGAGAATTTATCGCTGCTGGCGCGGTACAACTGAATGGCGTCACCGCCACAGATGCCGATCAAGCGATTACGCCAGCCGTGGCACTGCATCAACGCTTTGTGCTACTACGCCGAGGCAAGAAACAGTTCACACTCGCCTGCCTTAACCAAGGTTAATGGTTCGCCCGGTGGTAACAGCGATCTTGGCTCAACCCTTTGGTCGATACCGAACAGTGTAGCGAACAGGCTTAATAGCATAGTCTGTTGTTCTGGCTCGACAGGCAGCGTACCACTGACACCATGAATAGACTTGCAGCAACATCCAGTGAGTGCGTCGTTTCGCACGTCTTCTGTTGAAGGCTTTTAAGAGCTTACTCCGGCAAGCTCTTTTTTTTTGTCCTTAACTTACCCCTCTCAACCCTTTGGTCGATAGTGCCACCCCCAACAAATCCGCTTAAATAGATCACAGACAGCAACGTCATTGGGCCGCAACAGAACCCGCTCACCGTTACACAGAGATAATTTGCACAAACGGATGAGGCGGTTCTGCTGCTGATAAGATCGTAGAAAAGCCCGATCAACCATATGGTTGATATTCAGTGGTGACGTTTTGCTCTGTAATGAGATGTAAGAAGAATTCAAACGGACTATTAATATGCTACCTGACATCGACACCATTCTGTACGCCAGTGATATCACTGAAGGCAGCCGACCGGCGTTTCGGATGGCCGTCAAACAGGCGATTAATAACCACGCACGTATCGTATTCCTGCACGCACTCGAACCGATGGATGATTTTATCGACGATTTCTTGCCGGTCAATGCATCGCAAAAACATAAGCAGCAATTGATCGACAGTTTCAGGCAGCGTATCGGCGAGCGCATAAAAGCATTTCTTAGCAGTGAGCTCGATGATGATTTCGAACTGCCTTATGAACCAACAATTCAAGTTTCGCCTGGCAAGCCCGATCAGGTTATCCTGAAAGCGGCTAAGCGATTGAATGCAAGCATGATCATTATGGGAGATAGAGAAACCTCGTCCATGTCTCGCGTCTTTCTGGGCTCAACGGCCCAAAAGGTGATTCACCATAGCGAAATCCCAGTACTGATCGTGCCATTAAAAAAATAATTTATAACAATCAAGAAAACTTAGAGGAACGCCCATGAAGACAATAATAAAAGCCTGTGCTTTCGCCGCGCTTGCCGCCACACCCTTTGTCAGTTCGGTCGCTGCCGCGGCCGACTACCCAAATCGCCCCGTCAAATTCGTTGTGCCATGGCCTCCTGGTGATCTAGAAGACATTCTCACCCGCATCATCGCGGAAGAGATGGCTAAAGAAACCGGTAAACCCGCCACTGTTGTCAACAAACCTGGCGGCGCAGGTATTGTGGGTGCATCAGATGTATCCCGTGCTCGACCTGATGGTCTGACCATCGGCTCTTTTGTGGCCGATATTCTTACCACTCATCTGCTATCCGGTAATGCACCTTATAAACAAGACACCTTTGAGCCGGTTGGTATCTTTCTAGATTACCCCTTTGTCTTGGCCACCAAAGCAGATTCCGCCTATAACAATATAGACGAGCTCGCTGAATACTCGCAGCAACATAAAGTGTCACTCGGTCACTTTGGTTATCAAGCACTGCCAACCGCAATCACCTTTAAAGTTGCCGAGCAAGAGGGAATTAAATTCTCATCCAATGCCGCATTCGACTCTAACGACTGCTCCACGTTAGCTAACGGCGATGCTGACGTCATCAACACTACCACCCAGCAGATTCTTGCTTGCTTGAAATCCGGTGATGTTAAACTGCTCGCATCACTGACCCGCGATCGCCTTAGTATTGCGCCTGATGTTGCCACACTAAATGAACAAACCGGTATCAGCCAAACCACTTGGAACGGCCTGTTTGTTAAAAAAGGCACACCAGAGCACATCAAAAATCGTATCGCTGAGATCGCTGAAAAAGCGCTTTCTACTGATCGGATTAAAGAGCTGAGTGCCACCACCGGTGCTGGTATTTATTGGATCAGCGGTAAACTCACTGAAGACGTGGTCGCCAATGACTATGAAGCCTCTAAAGCGTTACTGGAGTACATGAAAGAGTAATGCCTGCCATCACTGCAGCCGCCATCCCGGTGCGCTGCAGTCCCTCCCTGCTAATTCAAAATAATAAGGGTCTAACTCATGAGTAGTCTGGTAAATAACACCGACAATGATACCGACGAGCTGCCTCAGGAAAAACGTTATGGCATCTACTGGTGTATCCTCGCACTGGCACTGATATTACTGTGCTTATTACCCTTTCAAACGCCCTTGATTAACACCCAGCGAGGTTGGTTTTTACAGCCAATGTTTGGCTCATCCGTGGGGTTATCGCTATTAGTCATTTTTACCAGTGTGCGGGTTATTCAATCCATCAAAGATGGCTTTCTTAAGCGCTGGAACGTTATCGAATCACTGTTCGAAACCCTCAGTAGCTACCGTACCGCACTGATTTCGGCAGTCCTTTTCTTTGTCTATATCAATTCGCTGTCGGTATTGGGTTTTACCCTCTCAACCCTGCTGTTTACCACAACCCTATTGTGGTTATCTCGCTTGCTGGATCGCACTTGGTTTCTCGCGTCGCTGGGAACTCTCATAGAGATGATCTTGATTTTCCGTGTCGGTGTCAGCCTGTGGTTACCGGATGTATGGCTGTACAGCCTGCTACCGGATAGCTGGTCTGACATTGCTAACCAATATCTATAAGACGTAACTTTGATATGGAAACCCTACTCTTAGGTTTAAACGAAGTCGGTACACTCAATGTGTTACTGGCGATTATTATCGGCGCACTCATCGGCGTTACCATTGGCTCAATACCAGGCCTTGAACCAGCAGGTGTCATTGCCATTCTCTTGCCCCTGAGTTTTTCAATGGAACCTCTTGCCGGTGTATCCCTATTGTTAGGGGTCTACGGTGGTGCCTGGTATGGCGGTGCGATACCGGCCATTCTAATGAATACCCCAGGCACCCCAGTTGCCGTGTTAACCACCTATGATGGTTATCCGATGACTCTGCGTGGTGAAGGTAAAAAGGCCCTTGCTATTGCTTACACCTCATCCTTTGTTGGCGGCATTATCAGCGTGCTATCGCTCGTGCTGCTGGCGCCGATGCTATCTCAAATTGCACGGCTGTTTGGCTCGGCTGAATTTGCAATGCTGGCGGCTCTGGGGATGATTTTTGTTGTCCTAGCCCACCGTAAACATGTTGTCGAGGCGGCAATGATGTTGGGGCTCGGTATGTTCCTTGGCACCATCGGTCTCGATCGGTCATTCAGTACGCAGGTTTATACCTTTCATCAAGAATGGCTACTCAACGGCATCCCATTGGTACCAGCCGTGATCGGTCTGTTTGCCATGTCGCAAGCCTTTGTACTACTTTCTGTCCGTGAAAATGATTCCAGTGTCACCAAACTCGAAGGTGAAGGGTTATTTGGCGGCTTTGGCGTATTATTAAAGCACAAGATCACCGTTATCCGCTCTGCGGCCTTAGGGGTTGTCATGGGGCTATTGCCGGGGGTTGGTGAATTTGGTTCGCAGTTCTTTTCTTATACTCTGGCGCAAAAATTCTCCAAGACACCAGAAAAATTTGGCCACGGCGCTCCCGAAGGTATCATCGCCTCAGAAACCTCCAATAATGCGGTCACCGCCTCGGTGATGATCCCCTTACTGGCATTCGGCATTCCCGCTGATGCGCTAATGGCGATGTTATTGGCAGTGTTTATGGTACATAACTATGTGCCCGGCCCTACCCTCTTTGCCGAACGTCCCGAGTTTATTTCTGGGCTTTATATCTCGCTGTTTTTGATGAACATCGTCGTGTTTGTCTACCTCACTTTTGCGACCAAATGGATCGTCAACCTAACCCGCATTCGGGGACGCTTTATCGGCGCCTTTATACTCGTGCTGGGGTTTGTCGGTAGTTACAGCCAAAACTATCAGTTCTCCGATGCTATGATCGCCTTAGGCTTTGCAATATTTGGATATGTGTTACGTAAAAATGATATCCCTGCGGTTCCGGTCATTCTCGGACTGGTACTAGGGCCGGTTTTTCTCACCCGTTTTCGCCAAGCAATGGGCGTTGCCGGCGGCGATCTAAGTATCTTTATTAGCCGTCCGATCAGTCTGACACTGCTGTCTCTGATTGTGTTGTCGATTACGGTCTATCTATGGAGTAACTATAAAGCCAAACGCTCGGGATAACCTCCCCTATGCGCTAACCCACTAACGCCTGATCGCTGTTCGATAACAACAATGATCAGGTGTTTTTGTATGCCCAAACACATATTTAACTTAATATATTAAGTTGTTTTTGCTGGTTAATTATCGTACTGTATTTCTCTTGGTTGAGAATCAGGAGCTGGT
The DNA here is from genome assembly GCF_003957515.1 of Amphritea opalescens. GTDB lineage: Bacteria > Pseudomonadota > Gammaproteobacteria > Pseudomonadales > Balneatricaceae > Amphritea > Amphritea opalescens. Next base: position 221,792 of record NZ_RQXW01000001.1, on the reverse strand, counting down.
AATGCAAAAAAACGATAATATTTACCCCGCTGGTCTATACAGTTTTCAAGACGAATGTCTGAAACTTCTGACCGGAGTGCTCAATGTTTCCAAGGCTGCCACCTATTTAGTAGACAGCCAACGTAAGCCTATCTGTTATAAAACATGGCAGCTTCAACCCGCCATGCATCGGCAATACATGGATACCTTTTATAAGCTCGATCCGCTGCACCCGACACAATTTGTCGAACAGGCCGATATCTCTGTGGTTAAAATGAATGATCTGGTCAATACTCAGGAACGCTATGACCACCCCTATTACCGCGATTTCGTCTCGCCTTGGGGCGTACAAGATATTGTCGAACTGTTTCTGCGAGTGGATAATCAACTGATCGCTGGCTTCGCTCTGTTTACCTCCAAGCAGCAACCCGAAATGCGTATGGAAGATATTCGTAAAGCGAACCAACTACACCAGTTTATGCAGTTCTCACTGGAACAAAGCCTAGCCGCACCAAAGCATAGTCAGTTTCAGGTGTTTTGCGATCAATACCAGCTAACGCCAAAAGAACGCATGGTGGTCGAACTGGTCAGTCAGGGGTTGCCGAATAAAAGCATCGCTTCAGGCCTTGATTGCAGCCTAGCAACCGTTAAAACTCACCTGCAACATATCTTCACCAAAACCGGCGTAAACAGTAAGACTGAAATAGCATCATTGCTCTATAACCTTCATTAATTTCTGTCCCCATAGACACCGACCTCAGGGATGAGGTGAACAGAGACCCTATATCAACCTTCTGGTTGATACCTTCCTCGCTTGATCAATTCATAATAAATCTAACCCCGTAGCCTGTGTTAATACGTCAACATGTGCATATCGCTGTATGGCTGCGGCTCTTACAACAAGAAGCATCCGGAGTTATCAAATGAGTGAAAACAAGCAAACCCTGTGGAATCCAATGGTTCACCCTGGTGATCCCAATGCCCGCAACCATATTCAAATTGTTAAGGGTGACGGTAACTATGTTCAGAATCGTGAAGGTAACTGGCTAGTCGACGGTGTCGGTGGCTTATGGAACGTTAACGCCGGTCATAACCGCAGCGAAATTAAAGATGCCATCAAGGCTCAGTTGGATGAACTAGAGTATTTCCAGATCTTTGATGGCATCAGCCATCCACGGGTGCTTGAGCTATCCGATATGATCATCGAGATGACTAAGCCTGAAGGCATGGCCAAAGTGATGTTTAGTTCAGGCGGCTCCGATGCTGTTGAAACCGCGCTGAAAGTTGCACGCCAATACTGGAAAGCGATAGGTCAATCTCAGCGCTACAAATATATCTCCCTTAAGCAAGGCTACCATGGCGTTCATTTCGGTGGCGCTTCGGTCAACGGTAACACCGTCTTCCGTACTAACTATGAGCCAATGTTACCAGGCTGCGTGCATATCGATACGCCTTGGTTATACCGCAACCCTTGGAATTGCGAGAACCCTGAAGAGTTGGGTCATCTCTGTGCGAAACAACTGGAAGCGGAAATTCTTTTCCAAGGGCCTGACACCGTTGCGGCTTTCATTGCTGAACCGATTCAAGGGGCTGGTGGCGTTATCGTTCCTCCGGCTAACTACTGGCCACTGATTCGTGCTGTCTGTGATAAATACGGCGTACTGCTGATCGCCGATGAAGTCGTCACGGGCTTTGGCCGTAGTGGTAACATGTTTGGTGTCCGGGGTTGGGGCGTTGCTGCGGATATTCAGTGCTTCGCGAAAGGCATCAACTCCGGTTACATTCCATTAGGCGCAACCGTCATCAATGAACGCGTGGCACAAGGGATCGAAAACTGTCAAAGCTTCACCGGTGCTCTGATGCATGGTTACACCTATTCTGGCCATCCAGTCGCTTGTGCCGCTGCAATTGCTAACCTGAAGATTGTCCAAGATGAAGACCTTCCGGCCAATGCTGCCGTTCAGGGACAGGACATGTTAACCAAGTTGACCAATGCCCTGAGTGACTTCCCATCCGTCGGTGAATTACGCGGCATGGGCTTAATGTTGGCGATCGACCTCGTTACCGATAAGACCACCCGCGAGCCTATCGATCCAATGTCTGGCTTTGCCAATAAGATCGCGGCTGTAGCCATGCGTGAAGGTGTTATTGTGCGCCCGGTTGGCACTAAAATCATCCTCTCGCCGCCGTTAACTATCGGCACAGAAGAGGTCGATAAGATCGTTTACGCCCTACAAAAAGGCTTTAGTGAGATCGATCGATAAGCGTTTAAACATATCGATAGCAACCGCTGAGATTGCCAGTTTTACTGGTGATCTCAGTTCTACGGGTGTATTCTGTTAACTTGTTAAGTATTTTCAAGTAAGCCTGACAGAACGATAACCCCACTATGCCAGCCTCTTCCGCCACACAAGTCAAAACCCCCATTTTATTGTTAGCCGGAATGGCGATTGCCAGTCCCGTGGCGCTCAACCTCTATGCTCCCGTCATGCCGGTATTGGCTGAGCAGTTCGATACCAGCTCATTTACAATCCAGTTAGGTTTTACCTTTTATCTACTCACGCTCGCCATTGGCCAACTGATTAGCGGCCCTTTAGCCGATCGCTATGGCCGTCGACCGGTGTTTTTCTGGGGTTTTCTGCTGCATATTTTGGGTGCCTTACTGGGCGCGTTTGCCTTTGAGGTATGGCAACTGCTATTGGCGCGTATTCTTCAGGCCGCTGGCGGTTGTACGGGGATGTTGCTGGCCCGTAGTATTATTCTCGACCAGCATGGTAAGGATAAAGCCGCGGGGATGCTCGGATATATCACCATGGGGATCGCATCTGCTCAAGCATTAGCCCCCACCATGGGCGGCTATCTTAACTTAGCAGTCGGTTGGCAATCGGTTTTTTGGGTGTCCATGGCACTCGGCACCATCGTTTGGCTCGGCGCCCTCTTCACCCTGCCAGAGACCTCAACACCGAAATCGAACAGTGGCTCGCTGCTACAAAGCTTTAGCCGCTATGGCACCGTACTGTCATCCCGCCATTATATTTTTTGTGCGCTATCGGCCACCATGACCGCCTCTGGTTTTTTTGTCTTTATGACCTGCGCGCCTTTCATCGTCGCTGAGTTTTTACAGGGTAACTCCGCGGATTACGGCAACTGGTTTCTACTGGTGGCGGGCGGTTTTTGGTTTGGCAGCCTAACCGCTGGCAAGATTTCCGTAAAGGTCGGCACACAGCGAATGATGTTGGCAGGCAATAGTCTCTCCGGTTTTGGTGCATTGCTCATGCTGGGGCTGTTCTTATTCACCCCCTTAAGCTTTTTAGCGCTCTTTATGCCCATGGCGTTTTATACCTATGGTCGAGGTTTAAGCCAGCCGAGTGCGCAAGCCGCGGCTATCTCATCGACCACCGGCGCGGTGGCAACGGCGACTGGGATGCTGGGCTTTTTGCAATTAACCATTGGCTCCTTAATCGCACAAATCACACCACTGCTGATGGAGTTCAGCATCAATATGCTGCCACTGGTATTGGTATCCTTGGCGCTACTGGCCTCGCTGTTTGCGATCAAGGGAAGTCAGGGCGAATAAACCCCTCTCTGCTACCCCACCGCTAGCAGGAATCATAGATATTTCTCGGGTAAACGATGCTAATGATGGCCCTAATAAAGGTCAGGGATTTCGCTCAGTAAATCCGTGACGCCCACATCGATATGATATTGAAACAGCACCGTCGATAACTGTCCACGGTGGTGGGTTTGATGATTAAATAAGTGGCTGACTAATGCTGCAAACTCACGTTCACTCACCTGCCCTCTCGAATTGCGATAACGCAACGTGCGGTTAAAATCATCAGCGTCAACCTCGCCAACTAACCACTGTTTAATGGCAGCATCAACGCGCTCACGGGCAGTAATAAGTGAAGAAAAGTCCTCGTAGAGCAACTCATCTAGAGCGACCGGGTTTGGCAGCGCTTTCAAGGCGATGAGCGAATGATAACCTTGCGCATGTAACGAGAAACGCGATAACCACAGCAGATCTCCGACTAAAATATGGTTCAGTATACCCAGTGGCGATCTAAAAAACGCGCCACAATCATGCCTTAGCTGATCATCCGAAAGTTTGGCACAAGCCTCATAGATCTGACCATTCATCCGCTGATTGTAATCCGCCAAACGGATAAAATGGGCCTTAATATCCATGACCGGCATCGCTCCTTTATCGGTTTTAACATCAGTGTGACGCCAACGATAGACTATCGTTGACTGGGTTCGATTGCTTTGATTGATGCACTAAACTCACTAAGCTCAGCAGCACTATAGGCTGTATGTACCCGCACAGTCGATGCCGGATGATGCTGTAAGCCGACCCCCTCGCGATACTCTTTAACCGGCCGAATCGGCCTTGGGCTAAAACCTCCACCGCAATTAGGGCAAACATTGCTCAGCTGTTGTTCAACACAACCTCGGCAAAAGGTGCACTCATAGCTGCAAATATAGGCCTCGGTTGAATCTGGCGGCAGATCTTTATCACAGCACTCGCAGTTTGGACGAAGTTCTAGCATCGCTGAAGCCCTCATTTAAGTAGCATTAAGAGAATAAAATACGCGAATCGACAAGTATTAACTAGCCGTCAGCAAACCGCCATCAGATCGATTTGGGCGCAAACATAATAATCGCCATACCGATTAATGCCACGCAGCCACCTACCATATCCCAAGTGGTGGGTTTGATACCATCGACTAACCAAAGCCATACGAGAGCGACAACAATATAGACACCACCATAAGCCGCATAGACTCGACCCGCCGCCGTTGGATGCAACGAGAGCAACCAAGCAAACAGCATTAAGCTAAGTGCCGCGGGCAGCAATAACCAGATCGTTTTATCCTGCTTCAACCAGAGGTAAGGTAGATAACAACCGACAATCTCGGCTACCGCGGTAATCATAAACAAGGCAATGGTTTTTAATTCAAACATAGTCAGGATCGTTCTCATCGGGTGAAGTTGGAACAGGTATTGGTTATAGGCCTAAACAGCGGAGGTAAGGATATCTCGCAAAGAAAAACGGAGGCGGCTAACTTAATCGCCATTAATGCACTCATCCGTGGTTTATTCTTTGGTAAGTGGCTTGCTGGCTGAGGTCTGTTCTCCGGGAGTATTCTGCTTTATCCGAGATTCCCTGATCACAATCTTCGCAGGTTGTCATTGCCATTCGAAACTCCCTCACATCATGGGCGTAACAGCGCGCTACCCATAAGACAGAACAGCGTCACTCAACCGTCAGTGTCACTTTCTCTCAGACTGTAGCATCACGACACCGGCGCTGTAGCTTGAAAATGCATCGCATCTCGTCCCCAGAAAGCGCCCGCAGATAACCAGCCCTCTTTAGCGAAACATTCCATCACTTCAATCGGCATTGAGGCATTCACTGGCCAAGCGGTTTTATTACCATTTCTGCCGGCATTGATATCGATCGCATTCATCCATGCATGCATCGACCATGAGTTCCAACTATTCCGCTTTAAACGAGGGTTATAAAGACCGTTGTAAACCAGAATACCCGCACTTTTCCGTGAGGCCTGATCGGGATACATCTCAGCCAATCGCTGAAATACTCGCAATAAACTATCGGCGCACTTTTCGTGTGCCCAGAGGGATTTAACCGGTTTATCACCGTAATAAATGGTAAAAGGCAGTATGATTTTCTTACGCGGCGGACTGTAGTGTTTATCGCCATGGGGCCCAAAAAAATCGATAAACTCAGGGGAACCTTCAACCGGAAACGGATGAGGTGACGGCATGAGGTTTTTGAGATGCTGCTGACAAGCCGCAATGCTCATCGGCCCCCAAAAACCATCACCTAATGTCCCAACTCGCTCCTGTAGACGAACAATCTCAGATCTTTTCATTATCAATACCTCGGTATTTCAATTGATAGAATCGTCGTAGCCCTGAGTTTACAGCATTAAACAGACCTACTTAGCGGCAGCGCTGGCGATCCCTGACAAAGCATTCGTCACTTTATTGATCACCTCGTCACAGCCCTCTATTTCATGTCGCTTAACCAGATAGGCAGGGTCGTTATAAGAGATCCAAACCTTATCGCTAACATCCTGCCAAACCAGATATTTCTGTGGCAGATCAATAGCAACCGTTTGCTGACACGCCATCAAAGGACTGCCCACCTTAGGATTACCGAAAATAATCACCTGTGTATCCCGCAGCTCAATATTAACCTTAGCCGCGGCATCAGAATGTTTTACTCGATTAAAGACAGTCATGCCTTTTTTAGCCAGGATGGAATCTAACCGATCAGCGGTTTCCTCCACACTGTATTCGCTGGCAATGTTAACCATCCCTTCAGTGGCAAGTGCTGGGCAACCCCAGAGGATAGCGGTAAGAGCAATGACATAACGCTTAAACATACGAAACTCCTTAATGTTCATATTAGACTTATGGCCTAAGTGTACACAGCATCGAGGTCTAAAAACTAGCTAATTTATCGACTTAAATCACGGCCGATTTTTTAAGCATTTCTATGAGTTTAGATGCAATTCAAACATTTGTTCAAAAAGATTGCCAAAATCGACTTAAATGCCACAAATAGTGAACACACTAAAACCATCAGCGCCTATCGGCAGAACTCAAAAAGGAAGAGTATTAATTAAAAAATATCAGCAAAAGCTGATGGGGAGATTGAATGAAAGCATTGATGATTAGCAAGGCCATCAGGACAGTGGCCATCGATTGAGCAGAGAGATGAAAAATGAGAGGCTGAGCCTGCGGTATTCACAGACCCAGCCACTAGCGATTACAGAGTAACGCCAAACACAAAGTCAGCCAGTAACATGAACAGTCCAAAGGCTACCACGATCGCCACAATGTTAAGCAGGAAGCCCGCTCGCACCATGTCACGAAGCTCCATCAATTCATAGGAGAATACAATCGCATTAGGCGGTGTTGCCACCGGCATCATAAAGGCCATTGATGCGCCTAGAGCGACAGGTACGCAGAGTACTAATGGGTCAAGACCCAAGCCCACCGCCACTGCGGCCAGAATCGGCAAGAAAGTCGCGGTCGATGCTGTATTCGAGGTAATTTCAGTCAGGTAAACAATCGCTACCGTGACCAGCAGTACCAGCACCATGGTGCTCACTTCAATACCGGCAACCGCATTACCGATCCATTCAGCCAAGCCGGTACCTTTAAACCCACCCGCTAAGGCTAAACCACCACCAAACAGCAACAGAACGCCCCAAGGTACGTGACGGGCAGCTTCCCAATCCAGTGCAAACTCACCTTTTTTACGGGAGATAGGCACTGCAAATAGAACGAGTGCAGCCAGCAACGCGATAATAGTGTCATTCAACGGCAAGCCGGTCAGCTCAACGATAAATTTCCGGAAGATCCACCCTAACGCCGCACCTAAGAACACCACCGCAACCAATTTCTCCCCACGGGACATAATACCCAACGCGGATAATTCACGGTGAACCACCTCAGCTGGATCATCAATGGCAATCTGGTGTGAAGGAAACAGTACCCGCGTCAGCAGCAACCAAGCGATTGGCAGCATGATCACCACCACCGGCACACCCAGTAACATCCAATCAAAGAAGCTGATCTCAATGTCATAGGTATTTTGCAAAAAGCTCGCTAAGAGTGCGTTTGGCGGTGTACCGATCAAGGTCGCCACCCCACCGATAGAAGCGCTATAGGCTATCGCTAGCATCAACGCCACACCGAAATTACGCACGACTTTTTTGTCATCGGTTTGCTGTGCCACGAAATCAATAACCGACAGGCCTACCGCAAACATCATAATGGTCGTTGCCGTGTTAGAGATCCACATGGAAAGGAACGCCGTCGCCAACATAAAGCCCAGAATAATCCGTGAAGGCGAGGTTCCGATCATGCTGACAATTTTTAACGCTATACGACGATGCAGTCCCACATGTTGCATTGCTGCTGCGAGCAAGAAGCCACCGAGGAATAAGAAGATCAATGGGTGACCATAATTAGCCGCCACCGGTTTGATTTTATCAATGCCAAATAAAGGCATCAGTACCAGCGGTAACAGTGCGGTTGCAGGAATAGGCACCGCCTCCGTTAACCACCAGATCACCATCCATGATGCCATGGCCACTAAGTGCCATGCTTCGATAGGCATCCCCTCAGGGGCGGAACATAACAGAATGATCGCCGCCACCACTGGGCCTCCGATCAAACCTAACAGCCGTAGCCCTGTGACCGGTAAAACCGACACCTCATCTTGGGCTTTGTAATCGGGATCGCGTTGATCCCCCGGGGCCAGAAAATCTCCGTCATGGGCATGAACGTTCTTTTCTTTATTCGACATGAATACGTCTCTCTGAATAAATTGAGTTTAAAACGGTGTTACCGGTTCTAAAGTATTGTTCAGCGTTCGTGGCGGTTAAAACGTTTTCATATGGTCCGTTTTACACCAATAAATCTATCCACCAGCTTGGCGCAATAATACAATATATCTTCGCTAGAATCTGACCAATAATGGCTAAAAAACGGTATTAATATGAGGAAAATGATCACTATCAACAGATCCGTTGACCTAAAACCATGAGTCATACGATTACTTAGTGAGAATCACTTACCCAAATCAACCGGCGATCGCACCACGAATACCCTCTATCAACATCTGCACCCCAATCACCGCCAGCATCAACCCCATCAAACGGGACACCACCTTTATTGCATTCTGCCCTAGGTAACGTGCCAGCCATTCACCCCCCACAAAGGCGGTGTATGTCAAACCACACATCATTGCAAAGGCCAGCAGAACGGTAGACACCTCAAGTACAGAGGATTGCGCGGCAAAGTTCATCGCGGTGGCAATGGTGCCCGGCCCAGCCAACACCGGAATACCTAAAGGTGTGATAGCAATATCCACTACCGAATCGACACTTTTTTCATTATCGCGGTTAGTCGGGGTATGGATGCTAGAGCGTTCACCCTGCAACATATGGTAACCAATTAAGGCGATCATAATGCCGCCAGCAATCTTAAATGCCGGCAGCGTAATGCCAAACATCAAAAAGATTTCTCGCCCACCAATGGCGAACACCGACACGATGATAAAGGCGACCACCACGGATCGTAGCGCAATCATGCGGCGCATTTTCTGATCAACATCCTCTGTCAGCCCAATAAACAGCGTTGAGTTGGCAATTGGATTCATAATGGCAAAAAATGCCATAAATACAGTCAAAAAATGTACGGCGATATTATCCATATAGACTTAGTGCCTCGAATCATTCGATTGATCACATCGGTGTAACCTATCGCTGTTTGATCTTAGTAGTTGATAAGGGATGAAGCGGAAAAATAACAGGATAGATCAGGTATATAGATCAATACCAGCACAATATGGCTCAAGGCTTGCCCCATAAAAAAACACCCACGCTGGACCGCATGGGTGTTATATCGATCGCTATATTTTACTCAATAGAGAGATCGTTATTTTAACGGTGGATCAGAGCGCAGACTGGAAGATCGCAGCCACTTCGGCATCGCTCAGTTTACGAGGGTTGGTCAAGCAGCACACATCTTTCTGTGCGTTACCCACCATTGTGTCGATGTCTTCACTTTTAACACCTAGCTCACCCAAGGTGCGAGGAATACCCACATCTTCACCCAGCGTTTCAATCGCATCAATCGCGAGCAACGCCGCGTCTCGTTCAGACAGGCCATCGGTAACTTCACCCAAAGCATCGGCAATATCGGCAAAACGTTCGGTCGCCGCAATCATATTAACCCGGCATACATGTGGTAACAGCAGAGCATTACACACACCATGTGGCAGGTTGTACATACCACCGAGTTGGTGAGCCATTGCATGCACATAGCCTAGGCTTGCGTTATTAAAGGCCATACCCGCTAGATATTCGGCATAAGCCATCTTATCTCTGGCTTCCATATCGTCGCCACGGGCAACCGCGACACGCAAATATTTACCAATCAAACGGATCGCTTGCAATGCACAGGCATCGGTAATGGGTGTCGCCGCCGTGGAAACATAGGCCTCTACCGCATGAGTCAGTGCATCCATACCGGTGGCTGCGGTCAGTGCGGGTGGCATATCAACCATCAACGCCGGATCATTAATGGCAACATCGGGGGTGACGCGCCAATCAACAATCGCCATTTTCACATGATTGGAGGTATTCGTGATAATAGTGAAACGTGTCATCTCACTGGCAGTACCGGCGGTGGTATTCACTGCAATATAAGGTGGTAAAGGTGCGGTAGCCTGATCTAAACCTTCATAATCATGAATCGTACCGCCACTGGTGGCAACTAAGCCGATACCTTTACAGCAATCGTGTGCACTACCGCCGCCTAAGGAGATCAACATGTCGCAGCCATTCTTTTGATAAGCAGCCAAGCCTTCTGCCACGTTGGTGTCAGTTGGGTTAGGTACCGTTTCATCATAAACGACACTCTCAATACCGGCGCTTTGCAACAACTCGGTCAAGCGTGCGGTATAACCCAACGCCGTCATGCCTTTGTCCGCCACGACCAGTGGCTTTTTGCCACCTAACATATTGACTCGTTCAGGCAGTTTGCTAAAACAACCTTCGCCCATTAGGGATACATTGGGAACAAAAAATTCATGAATAGCCATAATGCAAACAACCCCTTTATCGATCAGAATAGATAAAAACTAATAACAAAATGTATATTGAAGAAAGAAAAGACTGTAACTGAATAATGTTTATCATTCGTTGATCTGAACCAAGATTCAAACGATAAAACTTAACCCGATACAGTCAGACTTAATATTCTCTCAGTAGTGGCATTTTAAAATACACCCAAGACCCCTTTCCACCCTACTTTGTCACAATAAAAACTACTACTTTGGCACTATTTCGACACGATTTCATATCGTTCAATTAGCGCATCTGGAAAAGTTCCTGATGGTAATGCTTAGCCATAAATCCATGCGCCAGAAATGCTTGACGCAAGCTGAAGCCAAAGCCTGAAGGACCACAAAACCAAACACTGGCGGCTTTCCATTCTGGTACCGCTTCGCAAATACCGGCATAGTCCAAACGCTGATCTCTACCGCTCACCAGTACATGCAGTTTCACCCCTGCCGCGAGCGCATCCGCCGTCAGTTTATCGATGACCGCCTGATCATAGGTACTGGTCGCATAAAATAGATCGATCTGCTTTTCGCCGGGTGTTTTCGCCAACTCTTTTAAGCGCGCCACGAAAGGAGTGATACCAATACCACCGGCCACCCAGATCTGTCGAGGTTGAGGATCATGGAAATCAAAACAACCATAAGGGCCCTCAACGGTCACCGGCATGCCGGTTTTTAATGCCTCTCTCAATCGGCCGGTATGATCCCCAAGCGCTTTAGTGATAAAGACGATATGGCCATCATCGGGCTCCCAAGCAGAGGCAATAGTGTAAGGGTGAGCCCCCTCTTTTCGATTTGAGGTCACAAACGCAAACTGACCGGCACGATGCCCCTGCCAACCCTCTTTCACTGAAACCTTAACCTCGAGTACTCGCAGCGCATCATAATAGGTCAGATCATCAATCTTGCCGGTCACTTTTCGATCACGCCCAATGCGCCCAGTAAGAGCCAGTACCGCCGCCATCGATCCACCTAATAGAAGAATGGCCATCAACCAGCCTACCGGCTGTGTCCAATATTCAAACTCAATCAAGATTAACGCATGATAAGCCAATACCAGATACGCGATGGAGATGAGCTGATGCGTTTTAATGAACCAGTGATAGGGAAAGCGTTTTATTAATGCCAGTACAATCAACGCCACGGCTGCGTAAAAAGCCCACTCACCGACGGATTCGGCAAAACCACGCTGACTGCGAAACAGTCCCTCAATAAAGCCCAGCGTTTCTTGACTTTTAGGCCCCCGTTCAGGTTTAACCAACCACCCCCAGCCCACCATCCATTTGGTACCCTGGGCCATCCACCAGTGCAGCACTGCTGCCACCAACGCGGTAATGCCCAGCCACTTATGTAAGCGGTACATTTTGTCCAAGCCATCAAGATGGGGTTCAAGCCATTTAGGCCGCAGTGCCAACATCATGGCAATGCTCATCACACCAATGGCAATCACACCACTGTATTGCACAAACACATGACGAAAGCTGAAATAAGTAAAGGGATCTGGCAATAGACTGTCGGCCAAAAACCACAATCCACTCAAAACAAGTAACAGTACAACAAAGGATATTTTAATCTGTTTCATAATCGATATTCTTAGGTAAATTCCATTTATAAAGCGGTAGAGATGGCTAGGGTATATCAACAACCAAACCATTCATCAGCTGTCACATCTTCCATTGGTGTCTGTAACAGCGATCTCTAAACCGGAAATCTATTTTAACGCGCTTCTATCTAACCTAGTAAGCCCTCGAACTGTAAGGTTATGTAAAGCTTGACCGGAAAAGAGGCTTGCCCATGACAAACGCATCATTCTTTGATCCACGTCAGTATTGGTCAAAGGGATTACCCTATCTAAGAGAAAGCCGAGGGAAGGTCGAGGGAAAGAACAGGTTGAGTCGTGACGCCTTTAAGCACCAATAATACTGCGAACAGCCAGGCTAAAAACGGCTTTAGAACATCACCGATATTCGCCCAGTAGGCCGCCAAAAGTTATGGCAGTATAAAAGGGTTCTGTTTTAAGGTTTGCACGGCTAAATCGATAAAACTTCGGGTTTTCGCATTAACCCGACGGCCTTCCATATGAATGATATTTACCGGTAAAGGCTCCTCCTCAAATTGGGTTAATACACTTTTCAACGTCCCTTTTTCCAGCTCTTCACCCACCTGATAAGACATTAAACGGGTAATGCCGTGGCCCAATAACGCGGCCTTTAAGGCAGCACCGTTATGATTACATCGCAAGCGCGGATTCAGCTTGACCAGCTCTTTTTTGCCATCAACCTGAAATTGCCATGCGCTGACATGCTCGAAGGGCATCGGGAAGATAATACGATGATCGATTAAATCGGCGGGGGTTTCTGGCGTGCCCTGTTGCTGGAAATAGTCAGGCGAACCACAGACTATCATCCTCACATAGCCAACCCGAGTCGCATATAGATTCGAATCCTTAAGGTGGCCAATCCGTATAGCAACGTCGAGCTCCTCTTCTAATAAACTCGCAACCCGATCAAGCAGAAACAGTTTTACAGAAACATCGGGATTATCCGCTAGATATTGCGTCACAATCGGCACAATGAATTTTTCACCAAACAGCACCGGTGCCGTCAACGCCAGTGTGCCTGCGGGACGAGTATAGATACCTGCGGCGGCAGCCTCAGCCTCTTGAATATCTTCCATGATGCGCTTTGCATCCTGTAAATAGCGAGCACCGGGCTCCGTAAGACGCACTAAACGTGTGGTGCGGTTAAAGAGCTTCACCCCTAGGCGGTTTTCAAGCGCCGCCACCGCGCGACTGGTGGCCGGAGCCGACAGCCCCAACACTTTACTCGCCGTCGTAAAACTCTGATGCTTAGCCACTTCCATAAACACCTGCATCGTTTGTAGCTTATCCACGCCCCAGTCCCTCACTGCCCTTGACCGACTCATTATTACATTTAGAGCAATAATAAATTACAAACTTTGGCAATTATTTATACTTTTGATTGGAATATAGTCATAACCCTGAATGGAGCATGCACTCATCGCGTCCTCTAACACGACATAAACCGGTGCGCACACTCTAACGTTTCGCATCTTTTACCTTTAGGAGAAAGCCATGAACGCCAAATTCTCGAGTACTCATGCACCGATAAAACTGTATCGCAACCCGATTTCTGGTCACTGCCACCGTGTCGAGTTAATGCTGTCGTTACTGGATTTGCCATATGAGACGATCGATCTAGATATGCTCAACGGTGCCCACAAAGCACCGGATTATTTGTCTATCAGCCCCTTTGGTCAGGTGCCCGCCATTGATGACAACGGTTATACCCTAGCGGACTCCAACGCCATCATCACTTACCTAGAGAAAAAGTATAACGACGGTTACGAATGGTCACCGCAAGACCCCGAACAGGCCGCCGAGGTGCAACGCTGGTTATCGGTTGCTGCCGGTGAAATTGCTCACGGCCCCTGCGCTGTACGTTTGGTGAAAGTATTTGGAGTTGAGCTGGATTACCAACACGCCAAACGTATGACTGAATCATTATTCGCCGTGATGGAACCCCTGCTCGCTAAACGAAGCTATTTAACCGGCAACACAATCACCCTGGCTGATATCGCCGGTTATAGCTATGTCGCCCATGTTCCTGAAGGCGGTATTAGCTTGAATCCCTACCCCGCCATTCGTACTTGGCTAGCACGCATTGAAGCCCATCCACGTTTTGTCGCCATGGCACGTTCACCACTACCCAACGACTAATCCAATCGCTAGATAACGGAGTTAACCATGGTCCAGAAAACATCTTCTCAGTTTCATGCCGCCGAAATTGCAGTGCAAGAACGGCTTGGGGTTGCGGACCGGGTAGCTCAAGTCAGCGAAAGGTTTATTCGTCAATCGATGCCACCACAGCATCGGCAGTTCTTTCATGAACTACCTTTTATCGTCCTCGGTTTGGTTGATCAACAGGGTTACCCTTGGGCGATCCCCTTATTTGGCAAGCCGGGCTTTATCACCTCGCCTAACGAGACCGCCTTAACGCTGGAAGCCTTACCCTCGCTAACCAACCTACTCTCACTGGATTTTACCCAGGGGCAGAAAGTGGGCGCTCTGGGTATTCAATTAGACAGCCGTCGACGGAATCGGCTGAATGGCATCATTAGTGCGATCAACGATAAGAGATTCACCATTGAAGTGGAGCAGAGTTTTGGTAATTGCCCGCAATATATACAGAAACGAGAACTTCAATGGCAAACCGATGCGTTGACCGATTCGCCACTTGATCATGCAGCGCCTATCAGTTGGCAGCCAGAGCAAGCGATTGATCAACACTTAAAAACCATGATTGAGCAGGCCGACACCTTCTTTATCGCCTCACGCACCGCCTTGCTCGATACTGATCCACGCCATGGCATTGATGCCTCTCACCGTGGCGGCAAGCCAGGTTTTATCAAAGTGGAAGGTAATACCCTCTATTTTCCAGACTTTAGCGGCAACCGTTTTTTTAATACCCTCGGCAATATCGAATCCGATGGCCGTGTCGGTTTATTCTTTCCTGATTTCACCACCGGCGATGCCGCCTTTATCACCGGCCAAGCCAAGGTTCTCTGGGAGCATCCAGCGATACCTGATTATCAAGGCGCAGAACGAATAATCGCAGTCTCTATTGAAAGATCAACACAGCTATCTCGCTTTATGCCCATGACCGGTGAGCTAAAAGAGCCTTCCCCTAGGCTCAATGGCACGGGCCGCTGGCTAGATCTAGACGACAACCGGCCTTAACCCGGGGCATTGAATACTTCTCTTATGAAAACTGAATAAAAAGGTGAGCAGAGACACCTTAAAATCTAGAATCATTTTCGCAGGGCCGGCCATCATGATCTCCATCCATCTTAGTATTAGGACAGTTATTGATGAAGAATACCGCCTCAGCTTTGGAGTGCATTTGGCTGCAATACTGCCGGCCATCACATCTAAATCGATGTGTAATATTAGACGCCGCGGCAGAGCCATGGGTGGGTTTGGCAGAATGCCCATCTAAGCGGATGACATTAATGGATGAAGATGCATCAGGCTCACTGATAAAAGCACAGATGATAAGGATGAGAAATCCAAGCAGCTGAAGTTTGAATGCGCCTTTGGCCTCTTGCCAATGAAAAATCAAATAGAAGATGGAAAAGGGCCAAAGAAACAAAACAGCTAACCCCCAGAGGATGCTGGTTCTGAAAGCCGCAATGATCAGGCCTATTGATCCAATAATGAATATAAGGAAGCCGAGATAAAACCCTAGCTCTGTCATACGATATCCTTTTGTATGCGCTATAAATAATGAAGGCCGCGGGCGAAGAAGGTATTAAGTTTGCATTCTGCCTGTTCATCAGCCGATTGACCGGCCGATATTCTAACCGAAAATAATGATCCTTGGCCTGCTGAGTATAAGTTTCTCTATAAAAGTGGCCGAGATATAGGCTATTGAAGCATCGTCCTTAGAAGATTGCCGATAGGCGACAGCGATACTGCCTACCGACGGACATGAAGGCGGGGTAACAAGAGATGAGTACTGAGAGTTTAAACAAAAACCTCAAAGGCCGTATCCACCACTAAGTTGATAAAGCCTTTACGGAATTTTTCCAATTTAATCAGCGAAAGGCCCGCTTGACGCAGAGCAAACATTTCGGCCAGCGCCTTTTTAGCATTGACGAGATCACTAAAGTCTTCCTCGTTGATATCACCGTCCGCAAGTAGCTTGGTCCAGCGCTTCAGGTCAGCTTTTGCTTTATCAATAAAGGCCTCGGCATCCTGTTTAGCTTGAGCTTCATAACCATCAAAGGTCTCTTGTGCTAATACTGCGGCATTGTCTTTTAACGCCGCTAGAAAATCATCGAAATCAGCCATTATTAGAGTCTCCTGCAGCGATACAAGCGGTCGCTTCTTTTTTGTTTGCTTCTAAACAAATGATCTCATCAAAGGCATCCGCCGCTAACGCCTTATATTCTTGAATAAGAATGTTAGAAAGGGTTCCCCGCTCCTGCCAGCGTTTAAAAAATTTACCTAAAAGATCACCTTCGGGGTCTTTAAGTATCTCCCACTGCCTAGCCGATAACTGACTACCGGGCACCCCTTTGACAAATTCATAAGCCATTTCTGCTTTAAGCTTAATCGCGTCAATCGCAGTTTCATTATCCACATAAGGGGTGTTCGCTTTACTGAGGGTAATTAACACCTCAGCCTTGAGCGCAGTGGCGTTCTCATAAGCCGCAGGGCTATGGGGGCCAATCAGTGGCGTGCAGCCATATAACATGAACAATAAAAAAATTGCATAGACGCTTGCTCGGTATCCTTGACTCATGCGTTTCTCCATAACCTGTGAAATTCAACCGCAAACATGTAGCGCCTTCTACCATCATACCCACTGCCGTCGAGTGAAAACGGCTAGCTTCGCTACAATTCGCTACAACAAGAAGTGTGATTAAAGCCTGAATCACTAGGGCTCACGCTTGCTGATCATCTAACTGACTATCAGGTAATGTAGTCCACAATCCGTCACCCTGCCCTCATACTATAGGCAACTATCCCTAACAATCCGTAACTATCCGCAACAACTTCTGACTATCGGCAACGAATAGCGCGAATAGCTCCACCTTGAAATCACGACGCGTCAACGTTGAATTCGCTACCCATCACTCGCTGCATTTTGCTCAATGACACCAAATCACATAGATCAAAAAACAACCATCAGTCTTCTTTGTTATTTAATTGAGTAAACAGATTTACCCATATTCAAGAAATCGGTAAACTGAGCGCAACTTTATCCATATGGAACTGATTCACATGCCAATGCTTATTGCCGTCACCGTTTTGTGGGCGTTTTCTTTTAGCTTGATCGGTGTTTATCTTGCAGGGCAAGTCGATGCTTGGTTTTCTGTACTGATGCGTGTCGCCCTCGCCACCCTGATTTTTTTACCCTTTTTAAAACTGCGACAGATCCAGCTAAAGGTGGCACTTCAATTAATGGTTTGCGGGGCGTTCCAGCTAGGCATTATGTATGGCTTTTATTACCAATCCTTTCTATACCTATCCGTCCCAGAAGTCTTACTCTTCACCGTGATGACGCCCATCTATATCACCCTGCTGAATGACCTATTGGATCGCCGCTTTAATCTTGGCTTTATCATCAGTGCCTTATTAGCCGTTGTTGGCGCGGTCACTATTCGCTATCAAGGGTTAGACGAAGGGTTCTTAAAGGGCTTATTCATCGTACAAGGGGCAAACCTATGCTTCGCCGCAGGCCAAGTAGGCTATAAGCGTATCATTGCGAAAGAACGCCCAGACCTGCCTCAGCGTACTGTGTTTGGTTGGTTCTTTATGGGAGCTTTAGCCGTGGTTATTCCTTGTTATCTGATACTGGGCAATCCAGATAAACTCCCCACCACCACCCTTCAATGGTCTATTTTGACTTACTTGGGAATAGTCGCTTCTGGCTTGGGATATTTTGCTTGGAACAAAGGTGCAACACTGGTTAGCGTCGGCACACTGGCGGTTGCCAATAACCTACTGATCCCCGCCGGCATCCTGGTTAACGTCCTGTTCTGGAACCGGGATGCGGATATTTTACGTCTCAGCATCGGTGGCGGTATTATCCTGCTAGCGTTAGTGGTCAACGATAAATTCAACCAGAGAATTCAACAGGCGAAAGCGGCCTAATGTAACGAAACTTGTAACGAAGCCGGCTGCATCCCTCCAGTGGAAGCAGCCTCATCACCCCAGTAACGCTGAATCGTTCTGGGGTTTATAAACTACCCACTATTACTGTCTCCTCTTCACCCTCCGAACCTCTTTAACTCAGCCATATTCAACCGTCGATAAGAACTTACCCCAGTCGATATCCGCTGCCCGTCAGGTTAACGCCCTTTACGAGGCTGCCAGCAAAGGTACAGCGCAGCGATTACCCCACCGATACTCGCTAACAGCATATCTTTTTGCGCATCCCAGGTATCACCTTGAATGCCCAGATAGGAGACCCCAAGATCACCACCAAAATATACCGCAGCACCCCACTCCATAATTTCATACAGCATCGAGGTAGACATCACGATCAGCACCGCCACAAAATAGCCTAGCCGCGGCTTAACCTCAGCCAGCTTCATGACAACCTCTCGAATAGGGTAAACCAATAACAAGCCGTATAAAAAATGGACTAGACGATCAAACTGATTTCGCTGCCAATGCATCAAGTCATTTAAAGAACCGCCGGTGAGCCTAAACACCCATTGCTCATAGGGCACTTCGGCATAGGTGTAATGGGAACCTAATGTATGCAGGGACAAGAACACAAAAATAAGAGAGTACGATGCGTTGCTCAACGGCATACGCCGATAAGTGATCATTAAACAGAGCAAGGTGATGCCAGTGAGGGCGTTCTCCAGTAGCCAGTCATCTCGATACAAAGGATTAATCGCTAGCACTGTCCAAATAACAGTAAATAGCAGCAACAAAAGGGTTACATAGCGTTGATTTGATAGGACCATTGTTCTCTCTTAGTGCTTGGAACAGAAATAACTGCCGTTATGACCGCGCTACCGCTCGTTTGTTTACACCCTATCGTAAGTGATGATCCGCTTTGAACTGGGCTATTGATAATAGTCTCATCACTCTAGGGTTAGAAATCTGAAAATAGGCGATACGGCTAAGCGTCCTGTTCGATTTCACATTGAAGCTTTTCAATCTCATCGAGTATCCGCATAAATTTACCGCCAAACCCCGTCACCTTATATTCAACTCTTGGCGGCACTTCGTTATAAGCAATACGCTCTAAAATACCAAATTCTATATTTTTTCGTAGGCACTGGTTGAGCACTTTGGTGGTCAAGCCTTCGACATTGCGTACCATTTCACCGGGTCGGTTAATGCCGCTATCGAGAAGCTGGTAAACGGTTAACGACCATTTACACCCATAGATGGTTTCTAACATCCGCGCACTTTTATCGGGTGCTACTTTTCTTTGAAAATTATTGTCGTTTGTTTTCATAAAGATGTACCTAAAAGTACCTACCTTACCGATATGTACGTACTTTTTTGTCTGCTAACGGTTCGATAAATTATCAGCACACATTAACAGATTAAGGCAACAAATCATGAACAATTCACCAATTGCACTGATCGTTGGAGGCTCTAGCGGTATGGGTTTATCGACCGCCAAACAACTCGTGGCACAAGGCATCAGTACTATCGTACTCGGTAACAATAACGATAAACTAGACGCAGCCAAAGCCGAGCTGAATCAGCTTGCGACAGAGAATGCGAGGGTAGACACGCTTCAAGCCAATCTTTATGTACAAAAGGATGTGGACAGGGTTATCGCGTTCCTGAATACGCAACAGCGACATATTAAATACTTTGTGAATGCGGCGGGATATTTCAACCCTAAACCCTTTATGGATCACCAAGTCGATGACTATGACGCTTATGCCCTGATGAACCGCGCAGCGTTTTTTATTAGCCAAGCGGTTGCGCAGAACATGATCAACCACACCGGGGGCTCTATCGTTCATATTGGGTCGATGTGGGCGAAGCAGGCGATTAAAGCAACACCCTCGTCGGCATACTCAAT
This sequence comes from Amphritea opalescens, assembly GCF_003957515.1. Classification (GTDB taxonomy): domain Bacteria; phylum Pseudomonadota; class Gammaproteobacteria; order Pseudomonadales; family Balneatricaceae; genus Amphritea; species Amphritea opalescens. The sequence goes on along the minus strand of NZ_RQXW01000001.1, from coordinate 201,557 downwards.
GGCAAAAGCAGGCCTGCACTCCCTCACTCAGCATATGGCGATGGAATTAGCAGAGCACAATATTCGCGTTAATGCGGTTTCACCGGCGGTGGTCAAAACGCCTATTTATGAGACCTTTATTGACCCTGCCGAGCTAGATAACGCACTCGCTGGCTTTAATGGATTTCATCCCATTGGTCGTATTGGCGTACCAGAGGATGTCGCCAACTGTATCAACTTTCTTTTGCAGGATAGCGCTAGCTGGGTGACCGGTGCTATTTGGGATGTGGATGGCGGTGTCATCGCCGGCAGAAATTAAATCGACAAACTTAACAGGAGCTCTCTATGACGACTCGCATCAATGCTAACTTTGAACAACGGGTTGTGATTCGACCTGATGATTATCAATGGGTGAAATCCCCAATGCCCGGTGTCGAGCGGATGATGTTAGACCGCATCGGTGATGAGGTGGCTCGCGCGACATCTATTGTTAGGTATGCACCCTTTAGCGAGTTTTCAGCCCACCTTCATACGGGTGGGGAAGAGTTTTTTGTTTTAGACGGTGTTTTCGCCGATGAACACCAAGCCTATCCGCAAGGCAGCTATGTTCGCAATCCTATCGGTACATCCCATACACCCAAAATAGGCAAAGAAGGTGCGGTTATTTTTGTCAAACTGCACCAGTTCGAACAGGCTGATAATGTTCAGAAAGTGATTCACACCACCACACAACCTTGGCGACAGGGGCTTGTCGATGGACTCAGGGTCATGCCTTTACATGAATTTGAAGGTGAGCACGTTGCTTTAGTGAAGTGGGCGCCAAATACACAGTTCAACAGCCATCAACATTGGGGAGGTGAAGAGATCTTCGTTTTAGAGGGTACCTTCCATGACGAACACGGCGCTTACCCTAAAGGCTCTTGGTTGCGAAGCCCACATCTGAGCCGTCATAACCCCTTTACCAAAGAAGATGGTGCGTTAATTTATGTCAAGACGGGCCATTTGTTACGATAACCCACTCTCGCAAAAACAGTGGGACAACGGGAAGTGACGGCACATTACTCTTTTTAAACGATAAGCTTGGTATGACTGAGTGAAGAGAAAAACGCAGCGTCATACCAGAGCCGTCTCACGCTGCCACAGGATCAGCAAGGCGGATTGAGTACGCCAGATAGATAGCTACTTTTGCGAATCCCAGCGTCGAGACTCATTCTGTTTGATGTCGACGCTGCCACTCTAATGCAACCTCTCCCATCGTTTTAGGCTTGCCATCTTTTATCCAAGCCATAAAGGCACGGTTAAAGGTGAAACCGGCCCCCGCACATGCTTTGCAAAAAACGACGAACATTTTGAGTATTCTGGTAAGTTTTAGTGACCGGTGTAGCCGCCGTCACTTCATCAGGATGCCAATCAAAACCACTCATCAACAAACCCTCGCTTCAACGCCGCAGCCATAGGAACCCAAAGAGATTGTCGCGACAACATAAGTTAAAGCAATGAGCAAACCCAAACGATTTAAACGCAGTATTTACCTCAGCAAGAAGCGATAGCTACCAATCCTTAGGATGACTTTATTTGTCGAAAATGGATTAACAAAGCACAATAACTGACGGTTATTAAAATAGAAACTGCCGGCACATAACGTCCGGCAGATTGTCTTACAATACTTTCACAAAACCAGTTTAAGCTTTATCAGCTAGTTTTTTATGGATATTGTTCATCCGATAGTTGCGCTCGGGGTGCAACTCGATCATCTCAAAACCAACGCTCATCCAGCGACGATCGAAGATCGGTTTTAGGCTAGCACTAAAGGTTTCAAAGATGGTGTCTGAAGCGGCTTTCAACACTTCAGGGGAACGGCCAGAGCCGACCTTCGCCGTGAGGTGTACAAAGGTATTATCAGGATCACCTTCTCCTACGCGGAAGAATTCGCAACGGACAGCCCGAGTGCGGATACCACCGATAGGGAAAACGCCGGTCGCAATAGCGGTGTCATTGAGCTTTTCAAACAGGGCTGGAATATCTAGATCGTCATCCAGATTAGCTGAGTATTCCATAATAAAATGTGGCATAACAAACTCCGATTGAGCATTCGGTTTTCATGTGCTTTTGCACGCTGAGCATAGGCTGGAAACAGAACAGCTGGCCAAGAATTTATCTAAGCCAGCTGTTGTTCTCAATGCCCTTTTTCAAGGGCTTAAGGGTTTCGCTTAACGACCAAGCACAGGCACCTTATGAGTGTCATGGGCGATACAGACGTTTTTGGTTTCCATATAGAAATCAAAGCTCCAATCACCACCGTCACGACCGATACCAGACATTTTCACACCACCGAAAGGCGATGGCAGGTTTCGGTTGTTTTCAGAGTTAACCCACAGCATACCGGCTTCAACGGCGTGCGCCATGCGCATGGCACGACCAGTGTTGCTCGTCCAGATATAACCGGCCAGACCGTAAACGGTTTCGTTAGCCAGCTTGATCGCTTCTTCTTCAGTATCGAACTCAATCGCGGTCAGTACCGGACCAAAGATCTCTTCCTGTGCGATACGCATATCGTTCTTAGCATCAACAAACAGCGTTGGTGTCACGTAGTTACCCGGGCCCATCTCATCGCGCAGTGACTTACCACCAACAGCAATGGTAGCGCCATCCTGCTTAGCGATTTCAAAGTAGCTAGTCACTTTATCGTAGTGACCGGTATGTACCAGCGGACCCACTTCAGTTTCAGGGTCCAGTGGGTGGCCGACTTTAATGTTGGCAACACGCTCTTTCAGGGCGGCTAAGAACTTGTCTTTGATTCCGCTCTGAATCAACAAACGGCTAGAGCTAGTGCAACGCTGACCATTGAGGCTGTAGATCATGAACACAGTCGCATCAAGGGCACGTTCAAAATCCGCATCATCAAACACGATAACAGGGTTCTTACCACCCAACTCTAGGTGCAAGCGCTTCAGGGTTTGTGCGGTTTGTGCTTGAATCATCTTACCGGTGGCAGAATCACCCACCAAGGCGACAGCTTTAATCGCAGGGTGTTCGGTCAACGCTTTACCGGCAACAGCACCAAAGCCGTTAACCATGTTCCAAACACCTTTTGGTAAACCGGCAGCATCGGCACATTCGGCCAAAATAGAGGCGGTCAGCGGGCTCAGTTCAGCAGGTTTGTGTACCACGGTACAACCGGATGCCAGTGCTGGCGCGATCTTCCAAGTAGACAGCATGAACGGCGTATTCCACGGCGTGATGACGGCAACAGGGCCGAGTGGGCTACGCACGGTGAAGTTGGTGTGTTCTGCTTGATGCAGCGACAGGCCATTGCGGGCTTCAGGAGCTTGGTCAGCAAAGAAACGGAAGTTAGCCGCACCACGCACCGCCGCCTGACGCATAAAGCGTAGCGCCTGACCACAGTCCATTGATTCAACCATGGCGATCTCTTCAGCGCGTTTTTCTAGCTCATCACCTAAACGATGCAGAATCTTACGACGCTCGGCACCCGGTGTTGCCGCCCAGCCAGCTGCAGCGGCAGCGGCCGCTTCACAGGCAGCATTCACATCTTCAACAGATGCGGCAGCGACTTTACCCAGATAGCTTTGATCTAACGGCGTCGTGTTATCAAAGGTTTCACCGCTACCCAGCGTCCATTCACCGTTGATGAAATGGCCCAGCGTGTTCTCTTTAAAACGTGCTAGATAGCCTTCTGCTTTTGCGATGTTTTCTTGTAGTTGTGCACTCATCAATTTATCCCTCAATACTTGTCGCCGTAGAACTCTTGCTCTGAAACGATATTCGTTACCAAAGCCCCTACTTTCTCAATTTCACAGACAACCGTGTCACCAGGCTGCATATCTTTCAGACCTTTCGGGGTGCCGGTGGCAATCATATCGCCGGGCTTCAAGGTCATGATCTTGCTCAGGTATTCCACCAAGAAAGGCACATCAAAAATGATGTCCGCGGTGGTGCCTTCCTGTGTAAGCTCACCATTTACATGGGTGGTCAGTTTCAGGTTACTGATATCACCAACATCATCTTTGTCGATCAACCAAGGGCCGATGGGGCAAAGTGAGTCGCGACTCTTAACCCGCAGGTTAGGACGGTAGTAGTTTTCCAGATAGTCACGGATGGCGAAGTCATTACACACGGTATAACCGGCAATGTAATCCATGGCATCTTCACGGGCGATATTCTTGCCCTCTTTACCGATCACCGCCACCAGTTCACACTCATAGTGTTGGAACTTGATGTTATCGGGACGGTAAGCGTTTTGTTTGTGTCCGGTGAGCGTATTGGCTCCTTTCAGGAATACCAATGGCTCTTTCGGTGGCTCAAACGCCAATTCAGCGGCGTGATCCGCATAGTTAAGACCCAAGGCAAAAATAGTGCCCGGCTCTTTGATCGGTGATAACCAAGTAACATCGGTTTCATTGATAAGCTGACCATCTGTTTTTGATTTCAACAGACCGGTTTCAGCAAAAGAATCTTCAACCGTTACATCTAGCTCGGAGCCATTAAAAAGTACGCGTGCGTGTTTCATTTCGAATGATCCCCTTATTCGCCAAGTGTGTTGTTCAGTTCTGTAACGCCGGCAATGACCGAACAAACCTTGTCACCTTTCGCTACCGGAGCACGCTGCCCTGGGAAGCCAACGGCGATCACATCACCCGGTTGCAGCGTCATGATGTAAGAGATGGTGCTGATCAGTTCAGCCACGCCTCGTACCAACTGAGAAACCGGTGTTTCATTAACCACCGTGCCGTTAACCGAGGTAACCACGGTCAGCGCTTGCGGATCTTCAACCGCCACGACAGCCGCACCGATAGGCGCCGAAGTATCTAGGCACTTACCTTTAATATCCGGACGGTAGTAGTTTTGCTCGACCAATGAAAAGTCATGAACCAGCGTATAACCTTCTACATAGTCCAGTGCTTCGGCCTGACTGACACGGCAACACTCTTTACCAAACACCACCGCCAGTGATGCACCGACCACCATGCTATCAGCACCATCAGCCCACTCAACAACAGCACCGTCAGTGCTCCAAGTATTATGGGGTTTGAAATAAAGTACGGGCTGCGTTGGGGCACCTTTATAAGGCGCTTCTGCAAACTCGGCTTGCATGGCGTTGAATTGCTCTGAATCGTTCAGTGCAACACAAACCAATTTACCTTTAACGATTGGATTATTACTCATAACTCTCTACCTAAAATTAATATCCGCTGGACTGAGATGCGTCAGCTTGTCCTTGAGACTCGGCGTCACCGGACTTAAAGCTTTCAGCTAACTGCTTCGCTGCATTACTGAGTAAGAGCGTATCCACACCGACGCCAACAAACTTAGCGCCCTTAGCAACATAGTGTTGCGCTTTAGCCTGATTAATACAGAGCAACCCAGCGGCTTTGCCCGCCGCATTGATAATCTCGAAACCTTGTTCGATCGCAGCCACAACCTCGGGATGATCGGGATTGCCAATATGCCCCATTGAGGCTGACAGGTCAGAGGGGCCGATAAAGACCGCATCGACACCATCAACCGCCGCAATTTCGGCTAAGTTAGCCATCGCCGTCACTGTTTCGGCCTGCACCACTAAACAGATCTCATCGTTAGCTTTCTGCAGATAGCCCGGAATACGGTTCCAGTTAGCCGCACGGGCCAACGAACTACCAAGGCCACGGATGCCTTGGGGTGGGTATTTAACCGCTTTAACCAGCTCACGGGCCTGTTCAGCGGTATCACACATCGGCACCAGTATCGTTTGAGCACCGATATCCAAAATACGTTTCAGCAGCGCTGTACGGCCCTCTTCAGGACGGACAATCGCCGGCACACCATAGGGTGCAATCGCTTGCAGGTGACGCATGGTTGAGCCCAGTTCAAACGGCGCATGCTCACTATCGATCAGCAGCCAATCAAACCCAGCACCGGCAACAATCTCGGCACAGCTGGCATCGGGCAGACCGAGCCACAGGCCCCACATCGGCTTATCGCCTTTGAGGCCCTGCTTGAATTTATTTACAGGAAGTTCCATAACGTCCTCTTACTTATACGAATTTCACAGAGATACCGCCCAGTGGGCCGTAATCTGCATGAATAGTGTCACCCGCTTTTACGGATACCGGACGGGTAAATGACCCTGCCAGCACCACTTGACCTGGTTCTAACGCAACCCCATGAGGTGCAAAGCGTTTACACACCCAGCAGATACCGTTGGCAGGATGGCCCAAGACACCGGCAGCAAGACCTGTTTCTTCAATCTGACCATTCAAGTATAACAGCGCGCCGGCCCAACGAAGGTCAATATCCATCGGTTTAATCGGACGACCACCGAGTACAATACCCGCATTCGCAGCGTTATCGGCGATAGTATCGTACACCTTACGGGTATAACCGGTTTCAGGGTCAGTACGATGACAGCGAGCCGCGATCAACTCCAACGATGGAATAACATAATCGGTCGCATTCAATACATCAAAAATAGTGATATCGTCGCCTTCTAAGCGATCTTTAAGGACGAACGCTAGTTCGACCTCAATGCGTGGATCTGGGAAATCAGATGCTTTAATCTCAGCACCATCGGCGAAGAACATATCATCCAACAACACACCGTAATCGGGCTGATTGATATTCACCGCCATCTGCATAGCGCGTGAAGTAAGACCGATTTTATAACCCTTTACTTTTGCACCGTTGGCGATCTTCTGATCAACCCAGGTCTTCTGTATGGCATAAGCGTCATCCATGGTCATATCAGGATGTTCAAGCGTCAGTGCAGGGATCTGAGTACAATCTTTCTCTGCCTGATAAAGCTTCTCGGCCGCTATTTTTATCTGTTGTTCTGTTAACATTTCTGATTTCCGTCTTAGCGTTGTCTTCTGCAATCTTCGTAGCAAAACACCTGCTTGCCCATTTACCTATTCAAAGGTAGCGATTACCATATGCCAATAATATAATTAATATATTAACTAATTTCCACTGTTTTTTTTGCTTATAGGCACGCAATGACCTCTCATCAGATCGCACAAAAGATGATCAACCACTGGCCGGGGGCCAAAATAGCGGGCGTACTGGCACTAACCATGTGCCTACTCACCCTTCTGAACATTGTACTCCCGCTGGGCTTGGCTGGGTTAGCCACACTACTTTGCTGGCTCTATATTGCCATCGAGATCCCGCGCCTCAAACCGAAGCAGCGTAAACAGATTTTAACCCTGTTCATCATCGGTATCGCCGCCGCCCTATTAGCCTGGAGCCAAGGCGCGGATGTGTCACTGCAAACCTTATTTGGCGAGCACCTCAAACTCGCCATGCTACTGACCTCTATCAGCTTTATCGGCATGGCTAGCCGGGTGGGTTGCGAGGTTAGCAAACCGGGGCTACACAGCTTTATCACGACCCTTCTGGGCATGCACTTCTTCTCTTCAGTGGCCAACTTTTCATCGGTGATCATTGTGGGCGATCAGATCAAACATAAACAGGGTATCGATCAGCTCTCTCAGTTGGTGCTCAGTCGCGGTTTTGGGATGGCGGTGCTCTGGTCTCCCTTTCTCAGCTTATTGCCGCTGGTACTGGAACAGGTACCCGGCGTCGATTTAGCCCAAGTGTACCCCTTTGCGATTACACTGGCCGTGATCGGCTTACTACTGAGCGTGATCGAAGCCCGTTTTCGATCTGCGAGCGCATTACAAGGTTTTTCCGGATACCCCCTCAAAACCGAAACCTTAGCGCTGCCGGTTATACTGATTGCGCTGATTCTACTGCTCAGCTGGCAGATGCCTCAACTGCCCACGGTTTTTCTGGTATCCCTGTTATCGATGGTGGTACCCATTCTATTAATGCTGGTGTTATCGAATCCCCGCTCAGCCGGTCGCAAGTTGTCGGTCCATGTGAGTGAAAAACTATCGGAAAGCCGTGCAGAGATCAGCCTATTTATGAGTGCGGGTGTGCTCGCCGCGGGTGTTAAAGCCTGCATCGGGGTGGGACTCATCAGCCTGCCCTTTACCCAAACCGATGCAGGGGTAGCTTCATTGGTACTGCTGATGATTGTCGGACTCGCTTATCTGGGTATTCATCAACTGGCGTTGGTCGCGATTTTCGCCGGCCTACTGGCGGATATCACCGTCACCCCCAACCTGATGGCCATTGCCTATGTACTCGGCACCTCATTGGCAATGTCCGGCAGTACCTTCAGCGGCCTCAACTTTATTATGAAATCTCGTTTTAATGCCACCGATGGCGAGATTATCCAAAATCAGCTGCCGTATAACCTCGTTATGCTGGCCACCGGCTGCGGCATTATCTATCTTATGGAAGCGATGGGCATACACTAACCGCTCGGCGGCGCTCTCCACTGCATAGCATCCGCTGTGGCGAACAACTACGCGACGAGCTGACGGACCGACCGACCAACCAACCAACCAACCAACAAACCAAGCAGCATTCACTAATAAGGGTTTATAGGCTAAAGCATTCAGCGGTTTTAACCTGAAGGCGCTGTGCGAAACCGCGATAGCAACTTCGTGTCGACCGGTGACTTCTTAGCGATCGTCTGCCGACTCGATGGGTAGATCATCCGTTTATTGAACTACCTGCTTACCACAGCCGATCAGCACCTCACTCATCGAACGCTGACTAACGACTCCGTTAAAACAGCGTACAAGACCTGCCAGCCAAGATAGCTTCAGCGCTTAGATACGGGTTCAGACTGTAAAATATTTCATACACGCCTGCCCGACCAATGATAATATTTTAGATTAACTATAATCCTTAAGTATTTGATTTTAAAAAATTACACTGCTTATTTTTTAATATAACCCACTGCTCATACCCGTATGACAGACACAAAAAAAGGCGACCAATGGCCGCCTTTAATATCAGTAAAACCGCTTAGTTAATCAGATTAAGCAGCAACTTGTTCAAACGATTAACGTATGCCGCAGGATCATCTAACTGACCACCCGCCGCTAATTGAGCCTGCTCAAAGACCACTAAGGCCAGTTCACCGAAACGATCTTCATCGGCTTCGTTATCCAGCTTATTGATCAAAGGGTGCTCTGGGTTGATCTCAAAGATTGGCTTGCTCTCAGGCACAGCTTGACCCGCTGCTTCCATGATCTTACGCATCTGCAGACCCATATCATAAGCCCCCAGTACTACACAGGCAGGCGAGTCTGTCAGACGGTGAGTAATACGTACTTCACTCACCTGCTGCTCAAGGCTGTTTTTAAGACGTTCGGTCAGACCTTCCATCTCTTTAGCCGTTTCTTCCTGAGCTTTTTTCTCTTCTTCGTTTTCGGTTTCACCCAGATCCAGTTCGCCTTTGCTGACATCCTGGAAGGACTTACCTTCGAAGTCGAACAACTGACTCATCAGCCACTCATCAACACGATCAGACATCAGCAACACTTCGATACCCTTCTTACGGAAGATCTCAAGGTGTGGGCTGTGCTTAGCTGTATTGTAGTTATCGGCTACCGCGTAGTAGATCTTCTCCTGACCTTCCTGCATACGGGACACATAATCATCCAGTGAGACACTTTGCTCAGAAGAATCATTGTGAGTCGAGGCAAAACGCAACAGCTTCAGCACTGTTTCACGGTTAGCCTGATCTTCTGCAGGGCCCTCTTTCAGCACTTCGCCGAACTCGGTCCAGAACTTCGCATACTGTTCAGGATCGTTTTTAGCCAGTTTACCCAGCATATCCAGTGAACGTTTTGTCAGTTGAGCTTTCAGCTTATCAACCACAGGGTCTTGCTGCAGGATTTCACGGGAAACGTTGAGTGACAGATCGCTAGTATCGACGACACCTTTAATAAAGCGCAGGTACATCGGCAGGAACTGGTCCGCCTGATCCATGATAAAGACCCGTTGCACGTAGAGTTTTAGGCCACGCGGAGTATCACGGTTCCACAGATCGTAAGGCGCATGCGCTGGCACATAAAGCAGGCTGGTGTAATCAAGCTTACCTTCAACCCGGTTATGGCTCCACTTCATCGGATCTTGGAAGTCGTGGGAGATATGCTTGTAGAACTCTTTAAACTCGTCGTCAGTGATCTCACTTTTAGGACGTGTCCACAGAGCAGTAGCCGAGTTAACGGTTTCATCTTCAGGCGCCTTAGGCTCTTCACCCTCTTCAACCGGCTCTGGCTCTTTCTGCATGATCACTGGTAGTGAAATATGATCAGAATACTTACGGACGAGGTTGCGTAGACGGAAGCCGTCGGAGAATTCATTTTCTTCATCTTTCAGATGCAGAATAATGGTGGTACCGCGCTGAGCTTTTTCAACACCGCCCACGGTGAATTCACCTTCGCCCTGAGACACCCAGTGGACGCCCTCAGAGATAGGCTCGCCCGCTTTACGGGTAATAACTTCAACCTCTTTAGCGACGATGAACGCCGAATAGAAGCCCACCCCGAACTGGCCGATGAGTTGCGAATCTTTCTTCTGATCGCCACTCAGTTCATTCAGGAACTGAGAAGTACCTGATTTAGCAATCGTACCCAGATGCTCGATAACATCCTGACGATTCATACCCAGACCATTATCATCGATGGTTACGGTATTAGCGTCTTTATCGAAGGAGATACGGATACGCAGATCGCCATCACCTTCATATAAATCATTATTCGACAATGCTTCGAAGCGCAGCTTATCGGCGGCATCGGAAGCATTGGAAATCAACTCACGTAGAAAGATCTCTTTGTTTGAATACAAAGAATGAATCATCAGGTGAAGCAATTGCTTCACTTCAGTTTGAAAGCCAAGTGTTTCCTGCTGAGTTTCTGTGCTCATCTATCAATTCCCAATCTTACTGTTACAAAGATTTACTGTTAAAACGAAAACCGTTGAACCTAAAGATGGGGCCAGCCCCTTTCTTTTCAAGGGGCCGGAAAATAAATGGCGTACAAATTATTCCGTCCGACTGATCACCAATTGGCGCAAGGTGCTGGAATTAAATTCCCGACGATAGAGGATAACCACCACTCCGCTGGCCATCAGCATGAACAGCCAAGGGTTAATAAACCAGGCTAAGACTGACAAACTGAAGTAATAGGTGCGTAATCCTAGATTGAAATTATTCGCCGCCATTGAGCTCATAATGGCTAAGCGTGTCGCATGGGCGATCATCTCAGGCTCTTCCGCGTCACTTGGCTGCGGTGCACCACCGATCATCACCGAGGTAAAACCATACTGCCGCAGGCTCCATGTAAACTTCAAAAACGCATAGACAAACATACCGATCAAGACCAACAGCTTAAGTTCCCACTCCGCTTTAGTCGCATGCATCGCCAAAGGAAAGTCACCGACAACATCAATCGCCTTATCGGTTGAACCTAATACCGTCATCAGGCCCGCTAAAATAAGCATGGTGGAGGATGCAAAAAATGATACGCTACGCTCCAAGTTAGCCACGGCAGCGGTATCAGCAATACGCACCTCGCGATGCAACATACGGGTCATCCACTCCAGACGATAATTATGCATCACGCTCGCCAGACAGTGACTGTCTCGGGCTCGACGTCGGGAGTATGTGTTATAACCTTTAAAACAGAGCAAAAACCAGCTCAGCGCTAAAAGGTTAAGCCAGTTTGAAAAAAGAAAGCTCAGCAGCTGTTCCATGCATATTCCCAAAGATAAAAACATAGTGACATTGTAAATAAAACAACAGGATAGACAACCTTGCTCAGCCAATATTCTAACCTTATCTTAGGTGCCGCCTTTGCCCTTGCCACTTCCCTCGTCATGAGTTTCGCGGCGGCGGCGACTAAGTACACCGCCGAATTTGTCTCGATAGAGCAAATCGTGCTATTTCAGTACCTTATCTGCACACTGATCATGCTGCCTTGGCTCGCCCGCAAAGGGTTTAAAGTACTCAAAACGGCAAAGCCCGGCTTGCACCTTGCGCGAGGATTATCAGGCTGGCTCTGCTTTTACACCTACTATCTTGCACTCAATGAGATCCCGCTGGGTGAGGCCGCTTTACTACGCAACGCAGCGCCCCTCATCGTGCCATTGCTGGTGTTGGTATGGCTAAAAGACCGTATGCCGCTGCTCAACTGGCTGCCGGTCATCCTTGGTTTTATCGGCATAGCCTTGGTTCTAAAACCCCAGGGCAACAGCTTTAATCCATGGCACCTTGTGGGTGTCGCCTCGGCGATGCTGCTCGCGGTATCGATCGTCACCACCCGAGAACTCACCCTTAGCGAGCCGACCCACTGTATTTTATTTTATTATTTCAGCCTCTCTGCCCTTTTTTCGCTGCCCTTGGCCGTTATCAACTGGCAGCCCGTCGACCTTATCAGCATCCCGCTAATATTAGCGATCAGCTTATCGATTTGGTGCATTATGTGGCTCTACACCCAAGCTTACCGCTATGCGAAAGCCACCGTGATTGCACCCATCAGTTATTTTGGTGTTCTGTTTGCCAGTTTGCTCGGTTGGCTTTTTTGGCAGCAAGTTCCTGATATGATGTCGGTCATAGGTGCAGTGCTGATAATCGGCGGCGGTATAGGCTCAGTTTGGCTGGGACGGGAGAAAAATTGATGTATCTAGCACTATCTGATCTATTCTGGCTAACACTGATCGTTTTATTACTCTGGCACTGGTGGCAATCGCTGAAGGTGAAAGAGGTTGCCTTGAAGGCTGCTAGCCGACACTGCGAAGCACTGGATCTGCAACTACTGGATCAAAGTGTTTATTTGAGAGGTATCTGGCTAAAGCGCAACGACCAAGGCAAGATAAAAATCTGGCGCTCTTATCTGTTCGACTTCACCGCCACCGGCGATGATCGCGCCAAGGGCCGCATCGCCCTACTCGGTTTAGAAGTGACCGGCATCACACTGGATGCCCATCGCATTTAGATAGGCATCAGCAAACACCGATCAATGGGTATGTACGCAGCGTTAACCGGCATCACAAGAGGCGGTCAGAGTTGCAGCACCACTAATTTAAGCGGGAACAATCCATCCGGCGAAGGAAAGTCGGTTTCAGGTACCAAACGTGTCACCTGCTGGACCGGACAACCCGCTTTAATAGCACAACGCTGCACCGTCTCCAGCCAATCCTCGTAGTTCACACTGAACACATTATTGGCACAGATTAACTGTCCGCCAGGCTTTGTCGCTAATAGAGCGGGCTTCAAGACGCTGGGGTAATCTCGAATCAGATCCACAGTACCAAACGCACTTTTCGCCCAGCGCGGCGGATCAAGAAACACCAGATCAAACTGCTCTGCCTCTATCTTAGGAAAAGGCTTGGGCTTGCGGCCACGCCCAACCCGCTGCTTAATGGGGATACCTGCTAACTGCTTGGCTGCGGTAAAGAAATCACTCTGAAAAAAACTGATCTGCGAATCATCAAGACCGTTAAGTTCAGCGTTTTGGCGACCGATATCCAGCGACCGAGTGGAAAAATCCACGTTCAACACCCGACTGGCTCCCGCCGCAGCTGCTACTACGCCGACACCGCAGGTATAGGAAAACAGGTTGAGTACCGACTTGCCCGCCGCATGCTGCTGCATCCAACGACGCCCCGCACGCATATCTAAAAACAGCAGAGGGTCCTGCCCCTCATGTTTGCCTTTGATTCGGTAGCGAACACCTAGCTCATGCGCCACCCCTTGCCAATCATCCACCCGAAAGTCATCCCGCCGACGGGAATTAGCAGAACTGCGGTCGTTATAGACGCTTGCCAACGAACAACCGAGAAAACCCTCTACTAGCTGATGTATCTCTGCTGCTTGCGCTTCGGTAATGGGTTGATGAAAGGTTTGAATCAATAGCTGTGGACCATAACGATCCACCGTTAGGCCCGCACAACCTTCGTTAACCCCATGAAATAAACGGTAACAATCACTGTTTTCGGCGTGCAGTGTTTCCAGTAACGAACGACGCTCGGTCAGCGCCGTTTGGATCAGATCAAGCATTAAAATTCCTCAAGCAGAGTCGCAATCAATTCCAGCCGCTCTAGCGGGCTGTCTATCTCTAATAAGCGCTGCTGGTTAGCACCTGAAAAGGGTAACAACGATGCCAACTGGAAACTAAAGGTATCCGCTGTATCGATATTAATCCGAGAAGCGTCGAATGATAACAGAGAATGTTGTTGGAGATGTGCTGAAATCGCCGACAATCGTGCCGATGCACTGTCTTGATCCTGATACTGAAAAGCCACCAAGGGCTCGACGTCTCCTTTCAACAAACCATCACTCTGCGGCACACTATCACTTACTCTCACTCGCTCGATACCCTGCACCTGAATACCGATCATCTGATTCGGTAGCGGATGCCAATCAACAATCATCGCGGATGTCCCGATAGGATAAAAATCGATATCGGGCTGAGCAGCATTTCGCGCATGCAGGAGAACAAAGGGAGCGTTATCGGCCAGACACTCTTTAACCAGTCGCCGGTAGCGTAATTCAAATATCTGTAACGGCAGCACCGTGCCGGGAAACAGCACCACCGGCAGAGGGAAGAGAGAAAGTGTTTTCATCGTGGTGATTATAGAGCGTTATGCGGACAAGCGCCTAATCCATCAACAAAACCTAAACAGTTATCGCACCCTTCTGGCCGATCAAAAAAAGTATAAAAAAAACGCATCGGCTATCAAAGCAACGATGCGTTTTATTCTGAAACCAAGCGGCTTTAAAAATTAAATACCCGCGCCTCTTCATTCATTAAGGCGTCAGCCATTTCGGCAGGGTTAGCGGCACCGACACCCTCGATCAAGGCATCTATTCCGACACCCTTATTTGGCAGATACAGAGCACAAACATCCACTTTAGCACCACCCGAGATCAGCTTTTGCATCAGCTGCTCTGGCGTTACATTCTTGGGTTTTAACGGGGCTGATTTCTGTCCTTTCAATGCCATATCACCGGCACTATCACATAGCAGCACACTCACCTGAGCGCCTTTCGCCTGCATCGCATTGCCTAACACCATCGCCATACCACGGGTCTGTTGCTCTGCACTGGTCAACGTGATGACCACTTTATCAACAGTATCATCTGCAGAGGCGGCAACCGGTGCCATTAGCGAAGCGGCCATCACGGCAGAGCTTATTACTTTTTTCATCATGTCACTCCTAAGACAAAGAGACCCGCTGGCCTCCTTGATAACATAAAACAATCAAACGCTGTTATTTAGCAGGAAGCCATGCAACCGCGGGATCAACCTTATAGCTCCAAGGAAGACCTGAGTTACGCCAGCCATTAACCGCTCGCACCCCTTTAGAGTCACCCTCTTTCAGCTTACCGCCTTCAAATCCATCGACCACCGTCCAAACGTTTGTATAGCCCTGTTCAGCCAATACATTCACGGCCGGCGCACTGCGGGTTGAACCCGAACGGCACATCATAATAATGGGCGTATCTACGGTCGCACCCAGCTGTTTAAGCTTATCGGTCACTTGCTGGACAAAGTTTGGATTTTTCACCATCGCCCAACCACCCTGCTTGTCGCTCCAGATAGTCGTATCAGCGACCATCCACGGCACATGGATACGTGTCGGTGTGGCAAAACCGGTGAATTTAATTTCGATAGGATCCCGCACATCAACCAGAATAGCGGCATCATTTTGCTGCATCATATCCCACGCTTCTGCGGCGGTAGCGTAAAGATCGAGACGGGTTTGAGCGGTTGCTTTAGCCGGTTTATCGGCAGCAAAGGACGTTACCGCCAGTAGACAACTTAAGACACTTGCAGCAATCAGTGTTTTTTTCATGTTCGACTCCAGAGGGTTCTCTCTATTCATACAAACACTATATTAGAAGATTCTAATAAATAAAAGACTTAATTAATTTCAGGCCAAAAAAAAACCACTCCGAAGAGTGGTTTATCAGTATTACCTCTGAACGATAAGCTTAGGAATTTTAAGCTTGATAGTCCTTAGAAAGCTCTAGCGTTGACAAGGTGCGCTGACGGATAGTGCGCAGTAACTGACCATCCTCAATCAGTGACTGACCATAGGATGGCACCATCTCTTTCATCTTCGCCTGCCACTCTGGCGTTGCCATGCGCTCAGGGAAGCAACGCTCAATCACATTAATCATGGTTGGCGTTGCCGTAGAAGCACCAGGAGAAGCCCCCAGCAAAGCAGCCAAACGCTTGTCTTCGGAAGAGATCACCTCAGTACCAAACTCAAGCTTGCCCTTACCTTTCTCGTTTTTCTTAATAATCTGAACCCGCTGGCCCGCGTAAGACAGATCCCAATCCTCATCCTTAGCATCGGGGAAGAAACGACGCAGAGAATCGACTCGATCACCGTGGGACTGCATCACTTCACTGATCAGATAACGGGTCAGATCCATATTCTTAAGCCCAACCTGCATGATCGGCTTAAGGTTATTCAGACGCATACTCAAAGGCATATCCAGCGCAGAACCTTGTTTCAGGAACTTCGTTGTGAATCCGGCAAACGGGCCAAACAACAACGCACGCTTACCGTCAATCACACGACTATCCAAATGGGGAACCGACATCGGTGGTGCACCGATAGGCGCCTGACCATATACCTTAGACATATGCTGTTCGACGATCTCTGGCTTTTTACAAACCAGCCACTGACCGCTCACAGGAAAGCCGCCGTAACCGTCACCTTCAGGGATACCGGACATCTGCAACAATGGCAGTGCGCCACCACCGGCACCAAAGAACAGGAACTTAGTGCGGATATGCTCTACTTCACCGGTATGGCCGTTTTTCACCCCTACCCGCCAGTCGCCATCGCTATATTGAGACATATCTTCAACAGAGTGACTCAACAGAAGATCGAAGCCGTCCTGCTGCTCAAGATAGTTCACCATATTACGTGCCAAGGCACCGAAGTTAACATCGGATCCATGGGCGACTCGGGTTGCGGCGACCGGCTCATCCAGTTGACGATTCTGCATAATCAGCGGCATCCACTGGCGCAAGACCTCTGGATCATCCGAAAATTGCATCTCCGCAAACTGAGGTGTAGCACTCATGGTTTCATAGCGCGTTCGCAAAAAGGCCACATTCTCAGCGCCCATCACAAAACTTTGATGGGGCACATTATTGATAAAATTATGCGGCTCTGGCAGATACTTTTGCTCAACCAGATAGGACCAAAACTGTAAGCTTTTTTCAAATGCGACGTTAATATCAAATGCCTTGTCGGTATTGATACTGCCGTCATCATTCTGAGGGGTATAATTAAGTTCACAATAGGCCGCGTGACCGGTACCCGCATTGTTCATTGCGTCGGTACTTTCTTCAGCGACATGATCAAGACGTTCGACCATAGCAATTGTCATGGAGGGATCCAGCTGTTTCAGCAGAACCCCCAACGTGGTGCTCATTGCACCTGCACCAACCAGCAGTACATCAACAGATTTTGAGGTCATACAAACTTCGCCATTTTACTATAGATAATGGATGCAGAGACCCTTTCAGAAAGGAAGCTTTTGGCCGAACAAGGGAATATCAACAAAAAAAGTAATGTTATAACCGCTTGATATAACTGAAAAAATCCCTGATAGCCCGAGCGATATACTATCTGCTAGATGGAATAAGCAGTCAACAATATCTCAGGCTTATGCTGTGCTGCTGATTATACGCATATCGACGAGAAAATCTTGTGCATTGCAGTAAAAATGTATCATCCCTTAGGCGTATTCTTATCCTAAAGTCGTAAGCAGCAGACGCTATTTTTACTGAAAGGTAATTGCCAAAAGATAGATTCTCGAATATACATCAACAGATCAATGTAAATGCACCGATAAGGGCTAATGACAGCCCTACCGAGCAGTTAAAAAGGGCAGCGGCCCTTTTTACCAAATACGTTTTATAGACTCAAGAAACTTTAAAACGTTCCACTAATTTTTGCAGTTTATCGGCATCATCAGCCAACTTTTTCACTTCCATTTTGTTTTCACCTGCAATCACCGAGGAAGTCTCAGAATAGCCCGCAATCTCAGTCACCGTTTGATTCAAATTATCACACACCTGACTCTGCTGCTCTGCCGCCGTCGCAATCACCACCGACATATCCTGAATCTGATTCATATGCTCAACAACCTTATTAAGCTCAGACATCCCCTGCTCTGATTGATGAACCGCCAGATCGGTCTGCTGAAAACTATGCTGCATGCTGCGTACCGCTTCGCCAGACGCTTTTTTCAACTGCTCAATACTCTCATGCACCTGCAATGTGCTGGTCTGTGTCCGCGTCGCTAGGGTACGTACTTCATCGGCAACCACCGCAAAGCCGCGCCCCTGCTCACCCGCACGGGCCGCTTCGATGGCAGCATTCAATGCCAACAGATTGGTCTGGGCAGCGATCTCCTGAATCACACTGACCACGGAGATAATATCTTGAACATTATTTTCCAGTGTAGAGATCGCTTTATTCGAGCCCGACACATCTTCTGCCAGCACTTTCACGGCGGAGGTTAACTCCGTCACACTAGCACCCGCCCGGCCGATATTCTCACGGGACTCGTTGGTCGAAGTGGCTGTCTCAGCGGTATTGTGCGCGATTTCTGCCGCCGTCGCCGACATCTCAGACATCGCCGAAGCCGAATGCTCAATCTGAACCTGCAACTTGCCTTGCTGTTCACCGACCGCGTAAATTCTGTCACTAATAGAGCGAGCACGTTCCGTCACATTAGCGGATAGCCCAATGAGATCAATAATCATGCTTTCTAGCGTGGCGATAAAGCTATTAAAATTATGCGCTAATTCTGACAACTCATGATCACCGTCCACATGCAATCTAGCGCTCAGGTCAGCTTCACCCGACACTAACTCTTTCATCGAAGCAGAGATGCTCAATAACGGCAACATCACTGAACGCTTAACCAGCGAACTGAAGATGATGGACAACAGCAGTAGCACCAAGCTAGCAAGACCGAAGTAGAGCAACAGCATCGACTGGTGATCTGCTGAGGCTTGATCCATATCCTTGAGTACCGCGTTAACGTCATCAAGATAGAAACCTGTACCGATCATTAGGTCCCAGCGATCCAGATAGAGCGCATAAGATAGTTTCTCTTCTGCTACCGTCTGGTTAGGTTTGGGAAAAGAGTAACTGACGATCCCACCACCACTCTTGCCCGCTTTAACCAGCTCACGCACTAGATAAACACCGTTGGCATCTTTCAAATCCCAAAAGTTTTTGCCAATCCCTTTATCTAAACTACCTAAAAAGACCCGATCACCCTTTCCGGTGTAACCAAAAAAATAACCACTATCGCCAAACTTTAGGCTGCGTAAAATCGGCAAAGCCTCTGCCAGCGACCCACCATTTTCATATAGTTGACGGACAGCGCTATACGCCATCTCGTTCATAAACTTCAGCTCTTCACGCTTCATCTCGACAAACTTAGTGTTTGTTAGATCAAGTTGCTCCTGCCTTAGCTGCTCGCTTTCAAATAGTGTTAACAAAAACAGTATGATAGCTAACAAAATAACCGGAGCGGCACTCATTACCGTGAGGCGCTTACTGATCGATAGGGTCATTGGCTGACTCGCTTTTAACTAATGTTGATTGATTACATACATAACCCCGATGTTTATCAAACATAAGTGTCCCCATTACGAGGCTCACCCTTAACATCAGGCGAAAAATGACAGGTATAAAAAAAGCGGCTATGCGCCGCTTTTAATCGAACTCATTAAAGCTTAGATATCGATGACATCAAATTCAACTAAAGGACTGATATCTTCTTCGTAATCGACACCCTCTAAGCCAAAACCGAACAATTTCAAAAACTCATCCTTATAAAGTTGATAGTCGGTCAACTCAAAGAGGTTTTCGCTGGTTACCTGTGGCCACAGCTCGCTACACTTTTGCTGGATATCATCACGCAGTTCCCAGTCATCCATGCGCAAACGGTTTTCGCCATCCACTTTACCGCTATCACCGGCAATACCGGTGTTGAATAAACGGTACACCTGCTCCATGCAACCTTCATGAACGCCTTCAGCGCGCATGATCTTAAATACCATGGAGAGATACAGAGGCATCACCGGAATCGCTGAACTGGCCTGGGTAACCACCGACTTCAATACCGCCACATTAGCGCTACCGCCCTTGGCGGCCAACTTAGCATTTAGCTCGCCTGCCGCCCGATCAACATCTTTCTTAGCCTGACCCAGCGCACCATCCCAGTAAATTGGCCAAGTAATATCCGTACCAATGTAGCTATAAGCAACCGACTTACAGCCCTCGGCTAATACGCCCGCTTCATCCAGCATATTGACCCACAATTCCCAATCTTGGCCGCCCATGACCGTGACCGTATCAGCAATCTCTTGCTCGGTCGCAGGTTCTACTTCGGCTTCGATAATCACATCTTTGTTGGTATCAATCGCCGTAGAACGGTAAGTTTCACCGATAGGCTTGAGGCATGAACGAATCACTTCACCGGTATCCGGCATCTTACGGACCGGAGAGGCTAACGAGTACACCACTAGGTCAATCTGACCTAAATCTTCTTTGATCAGGTCGATCGTTTTTTGTTTCGCTTCATTAGAGAACGCATCGCCATTTAGGCTCTTCGCGTACAGACCCGCTTCATGGGCTTTTTTATCAAAGGCGGCGGCATTGTACCAACCGGCGGTACCGGTTTTGCGCTCGGTCGCAGGCTTTTCAAAAAATACTCCGATCGTGGCAGCACCACAACCAAATGCGGCGGAGATACGTGACGACATACCGTAACCACTAGACGAACCGATCACCAGTACACGCTTAGGGCCGTTTGCAATCGGACCCTGTGCCTTGGTGTAGTCGATCTGTTCCTGAATATTACGCTCGCACCCTACTGGATGGGTTGTGGTACAGATAAAGCCACGAATCTTCGGTTTGATAATCATTATGGATCCACTTTACTTGTCAGTCCCGCTAACGCGCATCGTTATACTGCCCGTGCGAGACATTTTGAAATCGTTGTTTAAATTAGTACCTAAAACAGCCGGTAAAGATAACCGATTTTACCCCTCTAATACAGTTAAAGCCGCCTATACAGGCATAAAAAAAGCCCGCTTTTAGTGAAAAAAGCGAGCTTTTATAGGGTATTAAGCCGTGGTCAGTGCGGATAAATCCTCACGTGAACCATTTTTACCCTCCATTTTAGACGGTGCTTATAACTTAGCATCCAACTCAGGCACTGCATCAAACAGATCGGCAACCAAGCCATAATCGGCCACAGAGAAGATCGGTGCCTCTTCATCTTTGTTGATCGCGACAATGACTTTAGAGTCTTTCATCCCTGCCAGATGCTGAATAGCTCCAGAGATGCCCACGGCGATATAGAGATCAGGCGCGACGATTTTACCCGTCTGGCCAACCTGCATATCGTTAGGAACAAAGCCCGCATCAACCGCCGCCCGAGACGCGCCCACGGCAGCGCCTAATTTATCGGCTAACGATTCCAGCAAGGCAAAGTTTTCACCGTTGCCCATACCCCGACCACCGGAGACAATCACCTTCGCCGCCGTTAACTCTGGGCGGTCGCTCTTCGCCATGGTTTCACCGATAAAGCTAGAGATACCCGCATCGTGAACCGCCGCCACCGTTTCAATGGTGGCGCTGCCGCCTTCAGACACGGCGGCATCAAAGCCGGTTGTGCGTATAGTAATCACCTTAATCGCATCGAGGGATTTAACCGTTGCGATCGCATTACCCGCATAGATAGGTCGCGCGAAGGTATCATCACTCTCGATAGCCATCACATCAGACAGCTGTACCACATCGAGTAATGCTGCCACCCGTGGCATTAAGTTTTTACCGCCAGTGGTCGACGGCGCGATGATATGACTATAATCGGCACCCAATTCAGCCACCAACAAGCTAACGTTTTCCGCTAACTGATGTTCATAGGCTGCATTATCGGCCAGCAACACTTTGGTGACACCAGCGACAGCAGCAGCTTGATCGGCCGCAGCCTGACAGTCACCACCAGCGACTAACAAGTGGATATCACCCGACAGCTGAGTCGCCGCTGTGACAGCGTTTAAGGTAGCGCCCTTAAGGGACTGGTTATCATGTTCTGCAATAATCAGAATAGCCATCAGATCACCTTCGCTTCGTTCTTTAATTTATCAACCAATTCCTCAACCGAGGCCACTTTAATACCGGCCTGACGAGCCGCAGGAGGTGCTACTTTCAACAACTGCGTATGGGCTTTAATCTCAACCCCAAGTTCTTCCGGTGTTTTGGTGTCCAGCGGTTTACGCTTGGCTTTCATGATATTAGGTAACGACGCATAGCGAGGCTCATTAAGACGCAGATCGGTGGTCACGATAGCAGGCATCGCCAGTTCTACCGTTTGCAAACCGCCATCCACTTCTCGGGTTACCTGCACCTTATCACCATCGACCTTCACTTCAGAAGCAAAGGTACCCTGTGGCATCTGGGTCAGTGCCGCTAACATCTGTCCGGTCTGATTATTATCAGAATCGATTGCCTGTTTACCCATAATCACTAACCCAGGCTGCTCTTCAGCAACCACTTTGGCTAACAATTTAGCCACCGTCAGTGATTCAAGATTGGCATCCGATTGAATCAAGATGCCTCGGTCTGCGCCCAGCGCCAGCGCTGTGCGAATCTGTTCTTGAGCGGCTTGCGGTCCCAGTGAAACCACCACGATTTCGGACGCGACACCCGCTTCTTTAAGGCGAACCGCTTCTTCTACGGCAATCTCACAAAATGGATTCATCGCCATTTTTACATTATTGAGATCAACATCACTACCATCTGACTTCACCCGTACTTTGACGTTGTAGTCGATCACTCGTTTGACAGTTACCAGCACTTTCATCGGTCTATCGCCTTTACTTATTTTTTAAAAAAGGATCACACTTAACTCATCGTCTCTGCAGCACATAACAGAACCACACTACAGGGACGTTAGCCTATTCTATAGGCCAAAAGCGACTGCACAACAACCTGATCGGGGGATTCGCTGCCCATTGTTCAGCATTAGCAATGCGATCAACGGGCCATGCCCATAAAACAACGGCCGAGGCCCCGACAAGTTATTATAAGGGAAGCTACCGCATCCCCGCCTGATCCATCAGCTCGGTAATTTCCGTCAAAATGCTCTCATCATCGATCGTAGAGGGCATCTTATAATCATCTTTAGCGACG
Organism: Amphritea opalescens; assembly: GCF_003957515.1. GTDB lineage: Bacteria > Pseudomonadota > Gammaproteobacteria > Pseudomonadales > Balneatricaceae > Amphritea > Amphritea opalescens. Next base: position 178,472 of record NZ_RQXW01000001.1, on the reverse strand, counting down.
ATTTTGCGCAAAATGGCTCGCAGAATTTTACCCGAACGAGTCTTAGGCAAACGCTGAACGATAATGGCTTGGCGGAAACAGGCCAACGCTCCAACTTGATCACGCACCATCTGCACCAACTCGGCTTCAAGCTGATTCTCTTCAACCTCTTCACCCGCTTTGAGCACGATCAAACCGACCGGCACCTGCCCCTTCATGGCATCATTAGCCCCGATGACCGCACATTCAGCTACGGCCGGATGGGAGGAAACCACCTCTTCCATCTCGCCGGTTGATAGGCGATGCCCCGAGACATTGATCACATCGTCGGTACGACCGGTAATGTAGACATAACCATCATCATCGATAAAACCACCGTCGCCGGTATGGTAATAACCCGGAAATGCCGTTAGATAGGAATCGGTAAATCGTTGTGGCTGCTTCCAGATATCCCAAGCAACACCGGGAGGCATCGGCAGCTTCACTACAATATTACCGGTCTCGTTCGCTTCAACCTCTTGGCCTTCCCCATCGACAACGCGAATATCATAACCAGGGATGGCTTTATTGGTGGAACCCAAACGTGCTTCTGAGGGATTATCCCAGCCCATCATCGGCGATGTCATCGGCCAGCCGGTTTCGGTTTGCCACCAATGATCGATCACCGGCACCTGCAGCAAGGTATCCAGCCATTGATAGGTCGATGAATCCAGTTTTTCACCGGCGACAAATACCCAGTTCAAACTAGACAGATCATATTTCTTCGCCAGTGCTCCTTCAGGATCTTCTTTACGGATAGCCCTAAACGCCGTGGGCGCACAGAACATGGAGTTGACCTTATATTCATCGATTACACGCCAGAAGGTACCCGCATCCGGTGTTCTAATCGGCTTGCCTTCAAAGAAGATGGCGCTACAGCCACCCATCAAAGGTCCATAAACAATAAACGAGTGACCAACGACCCAACCAATATCGGACGCGCCCCACCACACATCACCGGGGTTCATCCCATAGACGTTATGCAGCGCGTAGTTCAGCGCAACGGCATGGCCGCCGTTATCTCGCACAATCCCTTTAGGCGCGCCGGTGGTGCCCGAGGTATAAAGAATATACAGAGGATCACTGCCTTTTACCGGTACGCAATCAGCAGGCTCTGCACCATGCTGACAGTCATACCAATCCAGATCCCGCTCGGCATTCATCTCAGCCATCATCATCGGGCGCTGACAAACAATGGTATGTGCCGGCTTATGGGCAGCCAGATCAATCGCTTTATCGACCAGTGGCTTATAGGCAATTTTCTTTTCGAATTCGATACCGCAGGAAGCGGTCAGAATCACTTTAGGTTTGGCATCATCGATCCGAATTGCCATCTCATTAGGTGCAAAACCACCAAAGACCACCGAATGGATCGCGCCTAAGCGGGCACAGGCCAGCATCGCCACGGCAGCTTCAGGGATCATCGGCATATAGATAACGACAGTATCGCCTTTGCCAACGCCTAAACGCTTAAGGCCACCGGCAAAGCGAGCCACTTTGGTATGCAGTTGTTTGTAGGTGATCTGTTGTTTCGTGTCCGTCGCCGGTGAATCATAGTAGAGAGCTACCTGATCGCCACGGGTTTCTAGATGTTGATCCAGCGCGAGATAGCAGCTATTCATCTCGCCATCGGCATACCAGCTATAGGTGCCATTTGCGGTTTTACTCAGAATGGTTTCCGGTGCTTTAAACCATTTAATACGTTTGGACTGCTCAGCCCAATAAGCTTCTGGATTCTGCTGCGCAGCCAGATATTCTTCGTTATATCCCATTACCGACCCCGGTTTTGTTTTTATGGTGGGAGTCTGCCGGCCATATTAACCGGCAGTGGTTATAGTTTGTCAGTGGTCGATCAACTGTCCTGATACAGCTTGATCACACTGGAGAAATCGAGGCCGCCATTACCTTTCGATTTATGCAGGCTAAAGAGAGAACGGGCCGCTGATCCCATCGGCACCGGTGAATTACTCTGCTGACTCAGCTCCATGGCTAAACCGAGATCCTTAAACATCAGGTCGACTTGGAAACCACCTTGATATCCATTCGATGAAGGCACCCCAGCCATCACATCCGGCACAGGGTTGTACACCTGTAGCGCCCAGTTATTACCGGAGCTCTGCTTCATGATTTCGGATAAAACCGCAGGATCGAGGCCGTTTTTCATACCCATGTTCAGCGCTTCACTGGTACCCGCCATCAAAATCGATAACAACATGTTGTTGCAGGCTTTAGCAATCTGCCCTGCGCCACTTTGACCGGCATGGAAAATGTTTTTACCCATGCAGTCTAAAATAGGCTTTGCCTTAGCAAATTGAGCCTCTGTCGCCCCCACCATGAAGGCCAGTGTGCCTGCCACTGCACCACCGACACCACCGGAGACCGGTGCATCGATAAAGCTCAAACCACGCTCATTCGCTGCGGCTGAAACACGTTGAGCCGTGGCCGCATCGATAGTTGAAGAATCGATAATCAAGGCGTCTTTTGAGATCACATCAAACAGCGGCGCAGCGCCGGTTTGATACAACCCTTCAACATGCACACCGGCCGGTAGCATAGAAACAATAAAATCAGCACCGGTTGCTGCTTCAACGGCGGATGCCGCCGCATGTCCACCCTCAGCCGCCACGGTATCAAGCGCTGCCTGAGACAGATCAAACGCATTCACTTCATGCCCTGCTTTCAGCAGGTTAATTGCCATTGGGCCACCCATGTTGCCCAGACCAATAAATCCTATCGTAGCCATATCACTTTGCCTCTTATATTTATTTTGGACACCCCAACCCTTTGTTTGAAATAGCGTTCGGCAAATCGTCTAATGGCGGCTGCCGCCTCGCTTAACTTTCTTAACTGGGTTTAACCGATGTCCTTGGATTGCAATAAATCATGATCACTCGCGATGACTTCACCACCGCGACAGTCAAACTCGTTATAGATCCGCGAGGGGGTTAACCGCCCAAGGCGACACAAAGAACTGATCGACAAATGCCGGATCAACCTCATCTACGGTGTTGTAGCTCCACTGAGGTGCGCCATCTTTATCAACCAGCAACGCCCGCACACCTTCCGGAAATTCACGGTGTTTACAACACTGCACTGACAGCACCAGTTCGCTCTCAAACACCTCTTTAAGGGACATATGCTGCGTCACCTCGAGCTGTTTTTTAATCAGATGAACCGCCAAGGGACTGCCATGACTGATCGCTTTTTTCGCCCGAGAGAGCCATTTATCATCACTCTCAATCGCCGTTAAGCCTGCCACCAGATCCGTCAGTGAATCGGTATCGGTGATCTGCTGAATAAAGCGGTAATGATTCTGCACCGGTGACTCAGCATTAAAGGCCTCTTGAGAGGCTCCTTCTAAGTCACGCATCACACGGTTGGTCGCCGCGTATGCACAGCTATCCCAGCGTTCAGCTTGTAGTTTTTCCACCAGCTCAGCACGTTTATCCGAGGTAATAAAGCGATCAGCCAACCCTAAAAATAGTGCATCGGCGGCATTCATCGGATTACCGGTGAGCCCTAAAAACAATCCGGTACGGCCCGGCATATGATTTAAAAACCAACTACCGCCCACATCGGGGTAGAGCCCAATCGTTACCTCAGGCATCGCCATATGGGTACGCTCAGTCACAACACGGTGACTACAGCCGTTCATTAGCCCCATACCGCCGCCCATGACGATGCCATGGCCCCAGCAAATAATCGGTTTAGGGTAAGTGTGAATACTGTAATCGAGAATATATTCACGGGTGAAGAAATCCGTGGGGAAATCAGGATCGCCATCGCCCGTCATCGACTTATATAGACTGACGACATCGCCACCGGCACAAAAAGCCTTCTCGCCGGCACTATCAAACAGCACAGCAACAACAGTGTCATCCTCTTTCCAACTATCGAGTTTCGGTTGGATAAGATCGATCATCTCCAGCGTCAGCGCATTGAGGGAGCGCTCGGCATTCAGTTGAATCTCAACGATTCTTTTACCATCTTGGGTAGGATACTCATTAAACAGCACACAGCTCATTTTTATTCTCCTGTATACCGCTTAGCGGTTTTTCCATTCGGGTGCACGCTTGCCAAGAAAGGCGTTTACACCCTCTTTTTGATCTTCGGTAAAGAACAGATCAACAAACAGTTCGCGTTCCAGTATATAACCCGCATCCCAATGATGAGTGCGGTTGTTCTGTATCAGTTGTTTACATGCCGTTACAGAGGTGGGGCTTTGCTGCGCCACATTCGCGGCGAGTTCTAACGCTTTTTCCAACGCCTGCCCCTGAGGAACAACCTCTTCCACGAGACCGATCTCTTGCGCTTTAGCCGCTTTAATCCGCTCACCGCAAAGGATCATCCGTTTGGTCCAACCTTCACCGACCAGCATAGTCAGATTCTGAGTACCGCCAGCACAGGGTAACAAGCCGACTTTCGCTTCGGGCAAGGCCATCTGCGACTGCTCTTCAGCAATACGAATATCACAGGCCAACGCAACTTCCAGACCACCGCCCATAGCAAAACCATTAATAGCGGCAATCGATACGCCGCGAAAATGACTCAATGTCTCAAAGGCTTCACCAAAATAGCGCGCCATATCGCGGGCTACACTACGATCACCATCAGCAAACAGATTAAGATCGGCCCCAGCAGAGAAAAACTTTTCACCCTGACCGGTAATGACCAAACTATAGATACTACGATCAGCGTTCAGTTCTTCTACCAACGCCTTAAGCCCTTTTAGGCTCTCTTCAGTCCAGGTGTTGGCTGGCGGGTTGTTCATGGTGAGCAGCGCAATATTGCCGCGTCTTTCAACGATCAGCTTTTCGGTCATATTGATCTTCCTTTGCAGTCTCGGTGCTTTACACACCTTTTATCGTTTTTATATTGGTATTGAAACGTTTTACCTTGCCCGGTGTACTCGCCGTTACAGTAGCTCGGCGGCATCTTCCAGTAGCAGTCGACGGGCAATGATCACGTTCATAATTTCGTTGGTGCCTTCCAGAATCCGGTGTACCCGGTTATCTCTCAGGAAGCGCTCCATGGGATACTCCTTGATATAGCCATTGCCACCAAAAATCTGCAAGGCTTCATCCGCAACACTAAAGCCAACATCGGTCGCAAAGCGTTTGGCCATGGCACAGTAGGTGGATTTATCGGGATGATTATTATCCAAACGCGAGGCAGCCATGCGCACCATTTGACGGGCGGCAACCAACTCGGTGGCGGCGGTGGCTAATTTAAACTGTAGCGCCTGAAAGCTAGCCAGTGTTTGGCCAAACTGTTTACGTTCGTGCATATATTCGGTGGCGTTATTCAACGCTTGCTGAGCGGTACCCACGGAACAGGTGGCAATATTAATACGTCCACCATCGAGGCCACGCATCGCAATTTTAAAGCCATCCCCTTCTTGACCTAGGATAGCCGAGGCGGGAATACGCACATCTTCAAAGGTAATCATGCGGGTGGGCTGGCTATTCCAACCCATTTTTTCTTCTTTACGGCCATAGGTAATGCCGGGCAGTTTAGCGTCGACTGCGAAAGCAGAGATACCTTTAGGACCGTCTTGACCCGTACGCGCCATCACGACTAAACAGTCGGTTGCGCCCGCACCGGAAATAAAAATCTTGCTGCCGTTAAGCAGGTAATCATCACCGTCTCGACGGGCGGTGGTCTTCAGTGCCGCCGCATCGGAACCGGCATTCGGTTCGGTCAAACAGTAAGAGGCCAGCTTCTCACCAGCGGTCAACTCAGGACACCACTGTTGACGTACTGACTCTGCACCAAATTCAGAGATCATCCAAGTCGCCATATTATGGATGGTGATAAAGGCGGTAGTTGAGGTGCAGCCCATCGCTAACTGTTCAAAGATGATGCTGGCATCAAGCCGACTCAACCCTAAACCACCCACGTCTTCATGGGAGTACAGACCACAAAAGCCTAATTCACCGGCGGCCTTCAGCACATCGACAGGAAACGTTTGATGTAGATCCCACTCACCAGCATTCGGTGCCAGTTCATTCTGAGCGAACGCGCGGGCCATATCGGCAAACGCTATCTGTTCTTCGTTGAGTTCAAAATCCATAGATACTCCGTACTTAGCAAACTGGTAGATTCTTATTGTTATAACAGGTTTGTACACATTCGTTAGTGCGCTTACCTACTAAACCCGCCAAGCAGACTCGCGTCAAGCTTGGCAGGCTAAAATCAACCATGAGCGCCCGATAATCAGGCGCAACGGGTTAATGTTATTTAAGGGTGATCGTGGTGTTAACACCGTTATCGATATCATCCTCAAACCAACGGGCAGTGACCGTCTTAGTCTCGGTGTAGAACTTAACCGCCTGCTTACCGTATGCATGCTGATCACCGTAGAACGATTTTCTCCAACCGGTGAACGAGAACATTGGCAGAGGCACAGGTACTGGTACATTAATACCGACCTGACCGACTTTAATCTCATGCTGATACTTACGCGCCGCGGCACCAGAAGAGGTGAAGATCGATGTACCGTTACCGTATGGGTTTTCATTGATCAGCTGAATCGCTTCTTCAATGGTATCCACTTCAAGGGTAATCAGCACAGGACCGAAGATCTCTTCTTGATAGATCGACATATCACGGGTGACATCCGTAAACATGGTTGGTCCAATCCAGTTACCATCAGGATAACCTTCAACCACACATTCAGAGCCGTCAAGAATACAGTTGGCACCGGCATCTTTACCTTCTTGAATAAAGTTCAGCACCTTAGCTTTTGCATGTGGGTTGATCTGTGGGCCGTAACCCGCTTCAGGATCATTCCACGCACCGGGACGTACTTTAGCCAGCGCATCACGGACTTCAGGAATCCACTCACGGGATTTACCGACAAACACAGCAACCGAGATCGCCATACAGCGTTGGCCCGCTGCACCCACAGAGGCACCGGCAATACTGTTAACAACCTGATTTTTAGCCGCATCCGGCATAATCACCATATGGTTTTTAGCACCGGCAAACGCCTGTACCCGTTTCATATGGTCGGTACCGGTACGATAGATATGCTCACCTACCGCTACTGAACCAACAAAGGAGATCGCTGGGGTATCTTTGTGAGTCAACAGCTGATCAACCACGTCTTTAGCACCGTGTACCACCTGCAGCAGACCTGCGGGCGCACCGGCTTCTTGGAACAGAGCCGCCAAACGCATCGGCGTCAGTGGATCTTGCTCAGAAGGTTTCAAGACAAAGGTGTTACCGCAAGCGATAGCCATTGGGAACATCCACAATGGGATCATCGCGGGGAAGTTAAATGGGGTAATACCGACACAGACACCCAATGGCTGGGTGATGCTGTAGCAGTCAATCTTACGGGCAACGTTTTCAACCGTTTCGCCCATGCTTAGCGAAGCAATATTGGCCGCGTGTTCAACCACTTCGATACCACGCCACAGATCACCTTTAGCATCGTCAAAGGTTTTACCGGTTTCTTGAGATAGCAGTTCGGCAATCTCATCATGGTGTTCTTTCAGCAATGCCTGATAGCGCAGCATCAAACGAGCACGTTCACCAACGGGCATCTCTTTCCAGGTCTCAAACGCCGTCTTAGCGCTTTCAACCGCCAGCTCAACTTCCTCAGCAGTGGCGCAGGGAACCTGTGCAATGACTTCCTGAGTGGCTGGGTTAGTGACGGGGATCCAGTTTTCGCTACGACTTTGAACCAGTTCACCATTGATCAGTAGAGGGACTTTTTGCGTCATTTTTTGCACCTTTGTATTTATTTTTGACCATCTGATTATTGTTATTGGCAGAGCCCGTCTAAAACCGGATCAAGCTGCTCATATGGGTTCACATTAAAACATAGCTTCCCGCTGCGCATGATTGATAATGTTGCTATATTAATGGACTATATTGCTATTTAATACATGAATACCCTAATAAACCCTTTATACCTTAGTCGAGTAGCCTCTGTGAGCACACCTTCAAACTGGCCTCTTCCGCCGCAAAGCATCCGCTTCGTTATCCCCCATAAAATCATTAGAAAACTCACTGATAACAGCCTTTCAAGGGATTTATACCCTCTCGGCGCAGGCTATTATAAGCACGCAGTTGGGCACCGTATGGAACGTCTTCAACACGATGATCACTTACTGATATATTGTCTCGAAGGAAAAGGAAAAATCCGCGTTAACCAGAAGAATATTGCGGTAAATAGCGGCGATCTAGTTGCGCTACCCAGAGGCGCCGCACATCAATATGCCTCCAGCCAAAACTTTCCCTGGACCATCTACTGGTGCCACTTTGACGGTGAACTCGCCGACGATTTCGTCAATCATCTGCAAATCCCTCTCCATAAACCGGTGATTCATCTGGGGCTGCACAGCAACCTAGTGGGTGAATTCGAGGCGCTACTTGAAGCCCGTCATAGCAGCTATCACCTCAACGCTTTTATCAATGCAGCCAACCAGTTACGCCAAATTCTGACCCATGTCGCCCTACTACAACCCTTGGTGCGCAGCCAAGATGCGGACAGCTTCGATCTGGAAAAGGTTCACAGCCTGATGCAGGCGCATATTCATGAACAACTTAATATTGATACCCTGGCCAGTAGCGTAAACCTATCCAAATTTCACTTTATCAAACGCTATAAAGACGCCACCGGTACCACCCCTATCAACCACTTTATCCAACTAAAAATAGAACGGGCTTGCCATTTACTGGATATCAGTACCCGCACGATCGCCGAAGTCGCATTTATGGTGGGTTATGACGACGCCTATTATTTTTCCAGAATTTTCAAGAAAGTGATGGGTATCTCGCCAACCCAATACCGAAAACTCCAAGTCGGCGCTTGGTCTTATAAAAGCTTTAAACAGGACTCCTCTACCCGTTAGCCAGGGTTTTCGTTATACCGATTAACGTCAATGATAAAAAAACCTCCCCTCTGTCACTAAACTGCAACTGATTCAGCCTAGTTTATTGAGTTCTTTGATAAGCACTTAAATAAGCGTTTGGATAAGTTCTTAGATAAGCACTTGGATAAGCCCTTTGGGAATAAGCCTTACATCCTAAAGGTCTTTCATTCATCCGCGAAAATCCGCTCATCACCTTGAATGGTTTTTTAAGACACCTTAGGAGGACTCAAATGGCAACATCCACGACCTTAACGCCAGCCCCATCATCGCTATCCGGCGATACCAAGCTGAGTATCTTTTTCGCCATCGGCTTTATCGCCATGATTGGTTACTTTATGGCTTGGGGGCTAGATTACACGCAGCACAACCATGTGATGATCTTCATTCTGGCCACCGCCTTTGGGGTCTTCATGGCCTTTAATATCGGGGGGAATGATGTTGCCAACTCGTTTGGTACCAGTGTCGGTGCGGGCACCCTCACCATTAAACAGGCACTGATCGTAGCAGCAATTTTCGAGGTAAGCGGCGCCGTCATTGCCGGTGGCGAAGTAACGAAAACGATACGCAAAGGGATCGTCGATCTATCGGTGATCAACGTCGACCCGATGCAGTTTGTCTATATTATGATGGCCGCCCTGTTAGCCGCCGCCTTGTGGTTATTAATCGCCACCAAACGGGGCTGGCCGGTATCCACCACCCATTCGATTATCGGCGGTATTGTCGGTAGTTCAATCGCACTCGGATTCTTTGTTGATGGGCCTGATAGCGCGTTCGCACTGGTCAAGTGGGATCAGATCGGCACGATTGCTATCTCTTGGATACTCTCACCACTACTCGGTGGTCTCGTCTCCTACGCACTGTTCTTTCAAATCAAAAAGTATGTCCTGCGCTACAACGAAGCGACCGCCGAAGAATTAGTGACCATTAAACAAGAAAAGAAACAGCATAAAATACAGCATAAGAAAGCCTTTGAGCATCTGGCTGAACTGCAAAAAATAGCCTATACCTCAGCGATGGCCCGCGACGCCCATGCGGTGCGTGATGGTGATTTCGACCCAGAAGAACTGGAATCGGATTACTATCGCGAACGCTATAAGATCGAACAAAAGAAAAGTGAGCTTAACGCTACCCATGCACTAGAGACCTATGTGCCGATCTTTGCAGCGCTCGGCAGCATGTTAATCGCCGGCATGTTGCTCTTCAAAGGTTTAAAGCATATGCATCTGGGCCTGAGCAGCCTAGATAACTATCTGATTATCGGGATGATTGGCGCGGCCGTATGGTTGGTGATGGCGATATTTGCCAAAACCTTGAAAGGTAAAGATCTCGATAAATCCACCTTCCTCATGTTCAGTTGGATGCAGGTGTTCACCGCCTCGGGATTTGCCTTCAGTCACGGCGCCAACGATATCGCCAATGCGATTGGCCCTTTCGCGGCTATTTTGGATGTACTGCGTACCGGTGAGATGGGCTCTCAAGCGGCCGTCCCCACCGTGGCAATGCTAACCTTCGGTATCGCCCTGATTGTAGGGCTCTGGTTTATCGGCAAAGAGGTTATCCAAACCGTCGGCCATAACCTCACTAAGATGCATCCCGCTTCTGGCTTTGCCGCAGAACTGTCAGCCGCCGGTGTGGTAATGCTTGCCTCGGTCATGGGCTTGCCGGTGTCGAGCACCCATATCCTGATCGGTGCGGTACTCGGGGTAGGTATGGTTAACAGTAACGCTAACTGGGCACTGATGAAGCCGATTGGTTTGGCATGGGTGATCACTCTGCCAGCGGCCGGTGTTATGTCGGCGATCACCTTCTATATTTTGGCGATCAGCTTTTAAGCAGTACGCCCTCGATAAACAGCCCATAACAAGCCGCTACCGGTTTGTTATGGGCTATCACAATGGATTAGCCCCATTCCTGCATCACCACATGGGTCACAACCTTCACACCGCTCGGTAACGCCTCATCGACCTCTTCGAGAATATCATGCAACCGCTGCATCGATGCAAACTCTAAGTAAACCAATAGATCCACCTCGCCACTGATCCCGTGACAATATTTCACCTCGGGGTACTGAAGCAGTAAATGGACCAACGGGCGGCATTTAAAACCACCATGTTTAATCTCAAAATGTGCTTTCAGCGGGCCCTGTTGATCCACCTGAGTAGAGGTTAAGACTTTATAACCGAGAATATCGCCCTGCTCCTCCATCCGTTTGATCCGCTCAGACACCGCGGGACGTGACAGATTGACCTGCCCAGCAATGGCCGAAACACTTTGCCGAGCATTCTCTCGAAGGGCGGTGATTATTTTCTGATCAAAACTGTCCATGCGTTAACCTAAGTATTCAAAACGTCGGTAGAGCGTTGAAAAAGCTGCAGATCGACGGTAAACCACGACGTCATTATGCCCGTCCTCAGCGTACACTCTACCGACAAGATATATCGATCTGGAAAAAAGATGCCTAGGCTAAATCAAACAATCACTCGCTGGCAAGGGGTCGGCCTCATTGCGACCACTCTTTTAGGTACGGGAGTCTTCATTCTGCCGCAACTCACCATCCTGGCCGCGGGCGATAAAGCCATCTGGGCCTGGGTTATTTTACTATTGGGTATTTTGCCACTGGCCTATATTTTTGCCGAATTAGGCCGTCGTTTCACCCACTCGGCGGGGCCTGCTTATTTCGTTGAACGCGCCTTCGGCCAATTTTCCGGCCGCGTCATCGGTCTACTCTTTCTCTTTACCGTGCCCCCTGGGGTGGCGGCTGCGCTGATGATGACCTTCAAGTTTTTACAACCGATCGTCATCCTCAGCGATGCCCAAACCCTAGGGGCTGAGCTACTGGTTTTCCTACTGTTATTCTTTATCAACCGTCGCGGGCTGCAACTATCCGGTCGTATTCAGATGGGCCTTACCCTGCTGATTCTATGTGTCGTGGTGGCGATGATGGCCATGGCCTTTTTCCACCCTGAACTACATTCAACCACAACACCTTCCCAGCCTGCCGATTACAGCGGCCTGATGCCGGCGATTAGCCTCGCTATCTGGAGCTTTTTGGGGATTGAGGCGATCACTCATCTGGCCGGTGAATTCAAAGATGTGCAGCGGGACTTTATACCAGCAACCTTGTTTGGTATTACCTTAGTAGGGCTTATCTTTATCGGTTGTACCTGGCTATCACTGCTTGCACCGGATCATCCTTTAGCGATGGTAGGTGTATTTGAAATGCTCTTCGGCAACAGTGGCCGTTGGGTGATCGGTACGCTTGGGTTTATCAGTGGTATTGCCACCATCAACGTTTATTTCGCCAGTCTCTCGCGACTGGCTTGGAGTTATAGTCAGGAAGGTATTCTGCCAAAGCCGCTGCGAGCCCTCAATCGACATCAGATCCCCGCCACCTCGCTGATAACCTTTCTGGTCATCTCTGCGGCCATCTTACTGATCAGCTACCTAGAGGCGTTGGATTTCGCAATGATCGCCCATTGGGTCAATGGCTCGTTCATACTGATCTATAGTGCCGCTATGCTAGCCGCATGGAAGTTACTACCCAATGGTCACAAGCCCGCCATTATTGCGGGGCTGATCGCCTGTGGCCTGTTTATCTACTGCCTCGGCGCAGCCATGCTCTATGCGCTACTCTTAGGACTCATTATCAGCATTGCGCTAATGGCACAGCAACTCTGGAAACGGCGCCAGCGCTTTGCTAAGCGGGTCGACCTATAAAACTTACAGCTAGATCGACTATTAAAATCTGCAACTAGAGGTCAACCAGACCTACAACAAAGACTCAACACAGTGGCGGGCATAAAAGCGTTTTAGCTCACGGGGCTTAGGTGCCTGCCCAGTAAAGATCTCAACATACCCCGAAATACGCTGCAAACGGGTAGGTAGATCCTCCTCTGACTTCATGGAGATATAGCCGATCTGTGTCAGATAGATAGTCCGCGCCCGCACATCCGCTTTATCCTCAGCATAGCCAAAGCGGACAAACATCTGTCGTAGCGCAACCAGTCGCGCCTCATCTGCCTCGGCAACCTGAACGGTCACATCGGCGGACTGCAACGCCCAACTCCGCACCGCAAATTCAAACTGTGAATCAAACAACTGCGGGTCTAACCAGCAATCAAACACATTCAGTATCGCCTCGGCGATGCTCTCGGAATATGCCTCGGTCTGCGCCACTAAATTGCCACTATTTTTATTACGCCATTCAGTCAACAACGCATCGAGCAACTGTTTGCGATCTTTAAAAAACCAGTAGAAGCTGGTACGAGAGAGCTTCAAGGTTTTCGCCAGCGTCTGAATCCGAACCGCCTCGACACCGGATTCAATCAGTGTTTCGTAAGCCGCTTGCAGCCAAACATCCGCCGATCCACGCCATCCGCTATCGGCTAAAGGTTCTGTGCTATCAGTGCGGTGATCACTCTTCATATAGTCTCGTTTGCTCCCCTATTCGCTTAGGCCTGTGCTGTCGCCGACCGTTTAATCCACGGATTATCGGCCAACCATCAGGCAAGACCGTCAATATACCCTATTCAACCATGAGAACGTAGCGAACAAACTCATCCGAATGATCCGCACTTAGGTAACTTAGAACCGCTTAAAACATTTATGAACATTAAATTGACGTTAGTGTACATTTTATTTAAATTGAAACCTATTCCATTACCTTGATAACAGAAACGGAGGACTCAAGATGTCCAATGATCCATTGCTGCAACCCTATCAACTGAAGCATCTGCGTCTGCGCAACCGCATTATGATCACCTCCCATGAGCCTGCGTATTCTGAAAATGGCATGCCGACCGAACGCTATCGGACCTATCATGTCGAACGGGCTAAAGCGGGCGTCGCCTTAACCATGACGGCCGGTTCCGCCGCCGTTTCGTTAGACAGCCCGCCGGTATTCGATAACCTCTTGGTCTACAAAGACGAAATTGTGCCTTGGATGAAACAGCTTACCGACGAGTGCCACGAGCATGGCGCGGCGGTGATGATCCAACTGACACACCTCGGTCGACGCACCCGTTGGGATAAAGGCGAATGGCTACCCGCCGTGTCCCCCTCCCATAAACGGGAAGCCTCCCACCGCTCCTTTCCAAAGAAAATGGAAGACTGGGATATCCAGCGGATTATCAAAGACTATACCGATGCGGCTGAACGCATGGTCGCGGCAGGCCTTGATGGTATCGAACTACAGGCTTACGGCCACCTGATGGATCAGTTCTGGTCTCCACTGACCAACACCCTTGATGGCCCCTACGGTGGTAACCTCGATAACCGCCTGCGTTTCACCTTTGATCTACTCAAATCGATCCGCCAACGGGTGGGCAATGAGTTTATCGTTGGCTTACGTTACACCGGCGATGAGATGCTCTCGGGCGGCTTGACGCAAGAAGATGGTTTATCCATCTCGCAACGGCTTAAAGATAGCGGCATGGTCGACTTTCTCAATATCGTCCGTGGCCATATCGATACCGATGCAGGCCTGACCGACCTTATTCCGATTCAGGGGATGCGTAACTCACCCCACCTCGATTTCGCCGGTGAGATCCGCGCAGCCACCGAGTTCCCCACTTTCCATGCGGCGAAGATTCCCGATGTGGCCACCGCCCGTTACGCCATCGCCAGCGGTAAGGTTGATATGGTCGGCATGACCCGTGCGCATATGACCGACCCCCATATTATCCGCAAGATTATTGCCGGTGATGAAGACAATATCCGCCCCTGTGTCGGTGCCAATTACTGTCTCGATCGGATCTACCAAGGCGGTGCCGCTTTCTGTATTCACAATCCCGCCACCGGGCGTGAACAGACTATGCCCCATGACATCACTAAAGCTGAGGTGCGCAAAAAGATCGTCATTGTCGGTGCGGGTCCAGGCGGACTCGAAGCCGCCCGAGTAGCCGCCGAGCGGGGCCATGAAGTCACAGTATTTGAGGCGTTAAACGATGCTGGCGGGCAGATTAGACTGACCGCTCAGAGCCCTCGGCGTCATGAGATGATGGGTATTATCGACTGGCGTATGTCCCAGTGTGAACGTTTAGGTGTCTCTTTTCACTTTAACACCTACGCTGAAGCGGAGCAGATTCAGGCGGAAAATCCCGATGTAGTGATCATCGCCACCGGCGGTTTACCCGACACCGACGTACTCGGCAGTGGCAATGAGTTAGTCGTCTCTAGCTGGGATATTCTCTCCCGCAGCATAAAGCCCGGCAGCAATGTTTTACTGTTTGACGATGCCGGTGATCATGCCGCCTTACAAGCCGCGGAAGTCATTGCTAACAGTGGCGCTAAGCTCGAGATCATTACGCCGGATAGAAGCTTCGCACCTGAAGTGATGGCGATGAATCTGGTGCCCTATATGCGCACGTTGCAAAAACAGGATGTGACCTTTACCGTCACCTACCGCCTACAGGATGTGCGCCGTGATGGCGATCAGTTACTCGCCACGATCGGCAGTGACTATGATGATGGTAGCCGTGACTTTAGCCAAACCCGTCGGGTTGATCAGGTGGTTATCAATCACGGTACACTGCCATTTGATGATCTCTATTTTGAGCTCCGCGCACTCTCATCGAATGAAGGCGAAGTTAACTATAACGAACTGATCAATGGCAAACCGCAGACACTGACCAACAACAGTGAAGGCCAGTTCCAGCTGTTCCGTATCGGCGATGCCATTTCCGCTCGTAATACTCACGCCGCCATCTATGATGCGCTGCGACTCGTAAAGGATCTCTAAGATAGGCCGGGCGGTTAGGTTTTTCCCATCGGATTAACCTAGCCGCTTACCTGAGTCTGAGTCTGAGTTAATTGAGCTGATATAGGAAAGATGGCTAAAGATACTGACGATTAGGCGGTTATAGCAGGCTATTTTATCAGCCCGCCAAGCTGCCTTAATTCACTATCTCAACTGGCTATCTCAACTGACTATCTTTACTGCCACGACGGTTAATACCTCCAGCCTTAACCTCTTGCTGCTCCAGTTTCGTCTGACACTGAATACATAAACGGATACCCGGAATCGCTTGGCGGCGTTTCTCAGGAATCACCGCATCGCACTCCTCACACTCAGCGAGACTCTCACCTTCGTTTAAACGACTTCGCGCCAGTTGCACAGCGTCATCAACGCTTGCATCAATCTGATCCTGTACCGCCCCATCACGTGCCCAGCCACCCGCCATGATCTTCCTTCCTTATTTTGTCTCTGTTGCTCAACCGTTAGACATCACGGCCAACTCTAGCTTTCGGTCTTAACCTATAAGCCTCAGCCAATTTCCAACGATTTATCAAACGCCGCTTGCAGACCTTCGTCGATTGATGCCGACAGTGGTGACGCCTGCATGCTTCTCAACCCCGCAGCCGTCGTGCCATCATAGTTGATCATCTCCTCCACATGCGCCTTAGGGGATGCCTCAGAATCGGCCAACAGCACACCACTGGCATGAAACAGTTGACGTATGGCACGCTCGGCGATCGGTGGCTCAATACCGTTATTCACCGCATACTGCACCATACAATCCGCATAGTAAGCGACGAACCCCGGCACCGGCCCGATCAGCCCCGTAAATTGGTCGATCTGCTGCTCATCAAACACCTCATCGGTCTGACCAATCGCCTCAAAAACCCGACGAGCTAACGCCCGGTCGTCTACAGTGACTTCAGGACTTGCAAACCAAGGCGTGTACGCCAACCCTTTTTCTGCGGCGGGATTAGACATCGCACGGATAACCCGACGGCTGCCACTCAATGATAATAGCTGCGCCACGGTGACACCGGCCATTACCGAGACAACCAAACAATCGGTGTCTTGCGTGTTAATTGCTAACGCCGCCGACAGATGTGGTGGCACCGCAATAATCACCATATCACAGTGTTCAATCAGGTCTTGGTTACGAATCGTGCGATGTACTTTCTGGCTGTCACCCACGGATAGTGCATTATCCGGGCGCAGTGAACGGCTCGAAATCCAGAGATTCTCCGGCGCAATTAACTGACTACTCAGCAAACCATGTGCGATCGAACGGCCCAATTGACCCGCCCCGATAATACCCAAGCAGAACTCGCTACTCATGCTTAATTCCCTCATAAGAACACAGTGATACAGTCGTAAAACACGACAATCAACCATCATTCTAGCCTAATGGGAGGAGTATATGGCGCTTAAATACGACCAACAGTTTTCACTTGCCGACGAGCCTCAGGAATGTTCTTTAACCGTAAAAGATAGAAACGAAGGGATCAAACCCGCATAGGCTGATAACGAAAGGATAAACAGAAAAGTTAATAACGCTTAAGGAGGGAGAGAGAAAAGAGATGAAGGGGCAGTTGAGAAAACTCGCTACCCCGTCCAACAATAGAGATTAATGCTCAGATGAGAAAAAACCGCCGTCATTGGTGTTCAAATCACCCAACAGGTGGGATTCAATAGGCAGGGCTTGGTGATTAAGATAATCTCTAACCGCCTGCGCTGGATCGGATTCATCCGTCATCACCGCTTCAATACCTAACAGAGCCGTCTTACTGACAAAACCCTCACCAGCACTGGCACCAATCAATGCCACGCAGCTGGCTAATGGATGAGGCGCATCATTTTTATAGTGATGAAATACCAACGCTTTTGGCAACGTGATCAGTTCAAGCATCTTCAAGTGCGGCTCTGCCAATGGCGAGGCCCCCGTCGTGTCGACCTGAAACACGATCCAGTTCTTACATTTACCGACATGTTCGGCGACTGTAACACCATCTCTACTGGCCACTGCTATCTTCATCTGAATACCTCAATCCACTTACTGAATTTTTCTGAAAAATGGCGACGATCACTCATTAATAAACTGCATCAGTTTACCTAACTAATGACTGAATACCCTGACCTCAAACAGATTTTTATCGATTGAGGCAGAAATCACCGTTATAGCTGAATTATTATTAGAAGATTTTGAATCAGGCAGTGCGACTACCTGATTCGATTAAACATTAAGTTAATGATAAAAACGGCATCGCATCGACCGCCTTTTCCATCGCCATATTCCACTCTTTACGCAGCTCACGCATATAGTCATCATCTTCGCCAAACGAACGATAGCGACCCAGGGTCAAGCTGCCATGCTGAAGAATATAAAGCTCAATCGGCGGCCCAACGGTTAGGTTACTCTTCAATGTCGCATCCATCGAGATGAGACCGCACACGACCGCTCTATCGGTAGAGGTACTTTCCTGAATCACCCGATCTAGCATAGGCTTGCCGTATTTGGTTTCGCCGATCTGTAAAAACGGTACCTGGGATGAACTAACAATAAAATTACCCTGGGCATAGATCATATACAGGGCGCTTTGAGAACCTAAGATCTCCCCCGCTAACAGGAAAGTGGATTCAAACACCGCGCCACCGCCGGCTTTTTCCTGAACCTCAACACTCACGCGACCAATATACTCCGCCGCCTGATGCATATCGACCACGGTCAATAAGCTAGACTCGGCCCTATTACTAATATCCCGTTCGATGCCGGCAATGACCGCTTGAGTCGTCGCCAAGTTACCCGCACTACACAGTACAAATTGCCGCTTACCAGGCACGCCATACCGCCACATTTTACTATAGCTGCTAATATTATCGACGCCCGCACTCGTGCGAGAGTCCGATATCATGATGGTTGCTTGATTGGTTCTTATACCCACACAGTAGGTCACTATACTCTCCTAAATACCGAAGAAAGGCCTCAACAGGCGGATATTTACAGCCTAAAACAGCACCTATATCCCGCCCCAAATCGATCAGGCTTTCTGATTTCGGCACATTATAAGAGTTTTATAAAACAGAAGTGTCATTTATTTACCCTATGCTGCAAATTCATGCCCTCTGAACCCATGATCCATCGACTAAGAAACAGGTTAACCTATTGGTTTTTCTAGTTCATCCAACAGATAAGCCGCCTCAATATTTTTCTCAGTATAAATTTTCTGCGCATCCACTAAACCCCGGTTATAAAAATAGGGCCCAACCTCTTTAGCTAAGAAATCGAGAAGAAACTCGGCCTCGAAACCACCAATTTCCTGATCCAATTCATCATTGAAGTAGCTTTTTATCTTGCTAACGATACGATCGGTCTCATCTTTAGTGAATTTAATCTCATTCATAGTGTGCTCTGTCTCAGGCATAAAATGGGCTATTTTAGGCGGAAAAACCATGATGGACTAGCCACTCTCCCCTTCCCATGCATACCTGGGTACCCATAAAAACATCGGCACAGCCAACCAACAGCCATAACGATTCACCCATCAATTAAAACATCGCAAACGAGCGTGAATAATTTTAAACCTCAAAAAAACAGGCTAAATCCTTATATAAAACAAGGACTTTATACACCAACGATAGCTCCTCGCCATCGAGATGGGTAGCGGATCATGCTTAAGATCAACCTTTCGTTGTTTTCGACCCAGCTCATCGAAACACCGCTAGTTATCTAAGGATAAATTATGAGTTAATAACCACTTAGTATGTCCAATCATTGTTTTGCTCAATCTTAAGGACGCTTTCATGAAAGGCACGGATATTCGAGTTGTTCCAGGCTTAATCTCTATAGCGATAATCTTCTTTCTTTGGTTTGCAGTGGCGCCACCAGAAGGAGTAACCGCGAATGCATGGCATTTGTTAGCCTTATTTGTCGGTACGGTGGTCGCCATTATCGGCAAGGCCATGCCCATTGGCGCCATCGCTATCTTAGCGATCACCTCTGTGGCACTGACAGGTGTGACTAATGACTCCCCTTCTGGGGCGATCAAGGATGCTTTAAGTGGTTTTTCTAACTCATTAATCTGGTTAATCGGTATTGCCATCATCATCTCCCGAGGGCTGGCTAAAACCGGCTTGGGAAATCGAATCGGCTATTACTTTATCTCGTTATTCGGTCGTAAAACGATTGGTATCGGTTATGCGTTAGCACTCTCTGAACTCGTCATTGCACCGGTAACCCCCAGCAATACCGCGCGCGGCGGCGGTATTATTCACCCGATAATGAAATCGATCGCCACCAGCTTTGGCTCCTCCCCTGATGACGGTACATCCCGCAAGATCGGCCATTATCTCGCCTTAGTTAGCTACCATATCAACCCCATCACCTCGGCGATGTTTATCACTGCGACAGCACCCAACCCTTTAATTGTTAAATTAATTGCGGATGCTACAGGGGCGAATATTAGTATTACTTGGAGCACCTGGGCGCTGGCTGCTTTATTACCCGGCCTAGTCTGTATCGCCCTCGTGCCACTCATTGTCTATGCGGTGTTTCCGCCTGAGATCAAAAGTACCCCTGACGCTAAAACCTATGCAAAATCAAGATTAGCAGAGATGGGCCCTATGTCTTACGGCGAAAAAATCATGGTTAGCGTGTTTCTGCTGCTGTTGACCTTATGGGCGGGCATACCAGCCATGATCTTCGGGGCTGACTATGCGGTTAATACTACGGCCGTGGCATTTTTAGGCTTGTCCGTGCTATTGGTTAGCGGCGTACTCAACTGGCAAGATGTACTACAAGAGAAGTCGGCTTGGGATACCGTGGTCTGGTTTTCCGCCCTCGTGATGATGGCAACCTTCCTCAATAAACTAGGCTTGGTGGCATGGTTTTCCACCGTGGTCGAAGGCAATATCCATCAACTCGGTTTTGATTGGATTACCTCGGCCATTATCTTAGTGGCGGTTTACTTTTATGCTCATTACTTTTTTGCCAGCACCACGGCGCATATCACCGCGATGTTTGCCGCCTTTTATACCGCAGGTTTAGCTTTGGGTGCACCACCGTTGTATCTCGGTTTATTGCTGGCGGGCGCTTCTTCCTTGATGATGTCATTAACCCATTATGCCACCGGCACCTCACCGATCGTGTTCGGTTCGGGTTATGTCTCCATGGAAAACTGGTGGGTCATGGGCTTTATTATGAGTATTGTGAACTTAACCATCTGGGGTGTGGTTGGTGGACTCTGGTGGAAGGTGCTGGGGTACTGGTAACCTTTTCGCTTGAGCCTATCGGCTTAATGCAACGACATTCAAACCTAGGGCAATCATCAGATTGCCCTTTTTATGCGGCTGACTCAGTATCCGCGCAGCAAATCTCACACCGTTTCCGCCTCTTCGACCTCATATTCCTTGGCTTTATGACCATTAAGCTGCCAGTAGCCGCCTTTTTGCGCCATCAATTGAGCATGGGTGCCCACCTCACGCACACTGCCCGCTTCCATGTAGATGATCAGGTCGGCATCGTGGATCGTCGATAGCCGGTGGGCAATCACAAAACTGGTACGACCTACCCGTAATTCATTCAGCGCTTTCTGGATTAACACTTCGGTGCGGGTATCGACCGAACTAGTGGCCTCATCCAGAATTAACACCGGTGCATCGAGCATAAAGGCCCGGGCGATGGTCAGTAGTTGTCGCTGACCCTGTGAAAGAGACTCCCCGGCATTATCCAACACGGTGTCATAACCCTTCGGTAACGTACGTACAAAATCATCAAACTGACAGCGCTTCGCCGCCATAACGACTTCATCGCGACGGGCATGCGCGCAGCCATAAGCGATATTGTCGTGCACCGTCCCCGTGAACAACCAGGTATCTTGCAATACCATACCCATCGCGTTGCGTAATTCAGTACGGGATAAATCTTGCACATCAACCCCGTCTAGACGAATAACGCCCTTGTCGATCTCGTAAAAGCGCATCAACAGATTAACCAACGTTGTCTTACCCGCTCCCGTTGGGCCGACAATCGCCAGTGTTTGACCGGGCTTAGCCTCAAGGCTAACATCCTCAAACAGTGGTTGATCAGGTTGGTAACGAAACGACACATGATCAAATACCACATGCCCCTGCAGCGGCGTCGGTAACTGCCCGCTAACATCGCTATCTAACGACATCTCCGGCGCATCCAGCAGCTCAAACACCCGTTCCGCCGAGGCTAGCGCGGATTGCACTTGCGCCGCCATATTGCCCAACTGAGAAACCGGCTGTCCTACTTGACGAATATACTGCATAAAGGCTTGTAACTCGCCCAACGACAATGGCCCCGACAGCACGCGAAAGGCCCCAAAACTGACTACCGATATATAGGCCAAATTGCTGACAAACATCGTTACGGGTTGGATCATTGCGCTAAAGATCTGCGCCGTCAGGCTGGCTTTCACTAGTGCCCTGTTTTGGGTATCAAAGCGCGCTTCAACCCGCTCCCGTGCACCAAACACACGAATCAGGGTCTGACCGGAAAAACTCTCTTCAACGGTGGCGTTTAGGTGACCGGTTTCACGCCATTGATTGGCAAAGTGGGGGCGTGCTTTACCGGCAATCAGCTTCGCCAGCCCCGCCGAGATCAAAATAGCTAGGACCGACACCGCCGCCAAGAGTGGCGACAAGATCAACATCATGGTCAGTACTCCGACGATCGTCAGCAACGATAACATCGCTTGGCTAGCGACCTGTTGCAGACTTTGCACCATATTATCGATATCGTTGGTAAAGCGTGACAGAACCTCGCCCCGCGGCTGAGTGTCATACCAACTGAGCAGCACCCGCGATAGCTTATGCTGCGCCGCTTCGCGTAACTGGCGGCCAACCCCCTGCACCAAATCAGTGATCAACCAAGCCTGTGCCAAATTAAGCCCTGAGGCGATAAGATAGATACAGGCCACCCACGCAAGCTGCCCTAGAAATAGAGATGGATCAAACTGACCCGACGCGACCGCCTGCACCAACAGATCTGTCGCTTTGCCCAGTTGCCATGGCCCTATCGTACTGGCAAACACACTGCCTAAAGCGAAACTACTCGCCGCCAATAGTGCCCAGCGTTTACCTTGAAATACTTGCCATATACGACGTACAGCATAACGACTGTTACGGGGTTTTGCGGCTGCAGTTCCTCGAATAATCGGTCTCATGCGACGGCTCCCGACAGACTCTCTTGGGATGCCACTATATCGGCATAAACAGCACAACGGCGAATCAGTTCATCATGCGATCCAAACCCCACAATACGACCACAAGCCAACACAAGGATACGGTCCGCATCACGAATGGAAGCCACCCGCTGACTCACAATCACCCTTGTGGTATTTTCGGTATTCGTACGCAATGCCCGTCGTAACCGTGCATCCGTCGTCTGATCCAATGCAGAAAAGCTATCATCAAACAGAAAGATGCTCGGCTGACAAACCAAGGCGCGGGCAATCGCCAAACGCTGGCGCTGACCGCCTGAGAAATTCAAACCACCCTGCGCCACGGGTGCTTGCAACCCATCCGGTAACGCCCGAATAAAATCAGCCGCCTGAGCCGTTTCTAGCGCCTGCCACAGCGCCTCGTCACTAGCATCAGGAGCTCCGAGGCGCAGCGTCTGAGCCACGCTACCGGAGAAAAGATAAGCCTTTTGCGGCACATAGCCAATCTGCTGTGCTAACGCTTGCGAACTAAGATCACGCAGATCGACACCACCCAGTGTAATCCGTCCCGTACTGGGATCATCAAGCCGTGCCATTAAATTAACGATGGTAGTTTTACCCGAACCCGTGGCGCCTATAATCCCTAATGCCTCCCCCTGGGCCACTTCAAAGCTAATATTTTCAAGCACCATCGATTCGGCACCGGGATAGCCAAAACCCACGTTGTCAAAACACAGTGTTAACCCTTGCGAAGCGGCTGGCAGTGCAATCGGTTCTACAGGAGGAGCCACCGTCACCGGCGTGCGCAACAATGTATCGATTCGACGCCAGCTGACCAAAGCTCGCGGCAACATCACCATCAGCATCCCCATCATCATGACCGAGATTAAAATCAACGCCATATAAGACATAAAAGCGATCAGCCCGCCCACCAACAGATCACTCGACAACACCCGATCTGCGCCAAACCAGATTAACGCAACCGAGCCTAACTGCATCATGGCGGTGAGAGATGGCATCGTCATAGCCCCTAGCCGTCCAGCACGGGTCGCGGTATCGGTCAGATCCCTATTCGCCACCCCAAACCGCTTAACCTCCCGCCGTTCTTGCAGAAAGGCACGAATGACTCGAATACCGGTAATCTGCTCACGTAAGATCCCATTCACCCCATCTAATTGACGCTGCATCTGTTGAAACAGTGGGGTTACCAAGTACGTCAGCACACCGAGGATCAATGCCAGCAGCGGCACGATAACCAGTAAAATGAGCGATAACTGTAGATCTTGACGCACCGCCATTACCGCTCCACCCACCGCCATAATGGGGGCAATAATAATCATCGTTAGCGTCATGGTTAACATCGTCTGTACTTGCAGTACATCATTGGTACAGCGGGTAATCAGTGAACCCACGCTAAAGTTTTGCACCTGCGCCAGGGATAAATTGTGCACCTTGGCGAACACATTGGCACGTAGATCTCGGGCGATACGAAAGGCGACACTCGCCCCTAAAAAAACCGCCACCGCGCTAAGCATAAGCTGCACGACAGCGGCGGCACCCATTGCCGAGCCGTAATAGACAATACTGCCCGTTTGCTGCGCAAGGATACCTTCGTCGATAAGATCAGCACTGAACCGCGGTAGTAAGAGGGATGCCGTCACTTGCCCCAGCTGACATAGCAGTAACGCGGCGAGAGCCCAGCGGTAGTGCCAAAGCCGATGCCCCCAGCTTTTAGTGACGGTCTCCGCGGTTGCGGACATTGAAGAGATATCATCCATAGTTTGCGCACTCTCTTACCCAGTGACAGCCAGCTTCAATCATGGCCTTGAGATAATCTGATGTGATATCAGAGGCAGCCCGTTCATCCCACAGCCATCAAAACACAACAGAACAGATCGAAAAAGAAGCTATTCTGCTATCAATATGCCTGATTAACCGTCAGGAAGCCTCTGACATTAGGGGTACTTAATCATGTGTAGAAACGATCATCGCTGATTGGTCAGATTGGTAAAATAGTCTAACCAGCCTTCATGCTCTCGGCCTGCCGCTGCAGCAAAATGGCTTGGGTTATCGGCTTTTCCCTCTCGAATACCCTGATAAATACCGGCGATAACCGTACCGATAAACTCGCCTAATTCAGCCACACGATCTTGTCTGAACGCTTCAACGGTCATGGGTCGATAAACCAGATGGGTTCCAAAAGCCTGGTTCAGATAGTCTGCCAACTGATACTGGGTAATCGCTTCGCCGTGCAGGTTATAGGTCTGCGTATTGTGTTTATCTTCAGTCAACATTTTCGCATAGGCATAGGCTAATTCAGGCCGTGTGGTATAGCCACATCGTCCATCACCGGCACAGTTATCAATGCCGCCCGCTTGTTTATATGATTCGATATAGTCAATATCTGGTTCGATGTAGATGCCATTTCGACCGATAACCCAGTCTAAACCGCTATTGATAATATCCCGCTCGGTCTGGCGGTTACTTTGTATCACCGGCGAAAACGCCGTGTTTTCTTCGGCCCCTTGAACACTGGTATACACTATCTTCTTAACACCACTGTTCTTAGCCGCTTGAATAACATTGCGATGCTGCACTATCCGTTTGTCAGGATCATCCATGCCGGACACCAGCAGTAAGGTGTCAACAGACTGCAGAGAAGCTTCTAAGGCGTTCTGATCATTATAATCACCGGGACGAATCTCCACGCCGAGATGACTGGCTTTTGCCGGTGTCCGAGCTAGACCTATCACCTGCTCTGCTGATAACAACCCAACTGTCGCTTTAACAAAAGCGCCACCTAAATGACCACTCGCGGCGGTAATAGCTATTTTCATCGTTCATCTTCCATTAATTTCTGACGTCTATTCCAGACGCTTAGTTCAAGTGCTTAGCTTAAGTGCTTAATTTAAGTGTTTTCTCGAATAACTGATTAAGCTGTTAGGCAGAGACACCGTAGGCACGCATAAAGGTATCGGTGACCAATGCGCTCCAATGGTCGACCTGCTCTTGGGTGGGCTTCGTCGCGGGATGAGTTAAATAATACAGCTGCGGTTCGCTACGGACTAACCCGACAAAGACCCGTGCTGCTTCCTCACAACTCGTATCACCTAAGTGAATATCCCCCTGTGCCTGGGCTAACGAAAACAGCTTTTCCACCATTGAGATACATGTTCTCGGCCCCGCTTCATAGAAGGTTGAACCTAGACTCGGAAAACGTTCGGCTTCACCGATCACCATTCTGGCAAGCGCCCGTCCGGAGGTAGAAAGCACAATTTTCAAATACGCCGAGGCCACCAGACTCAGGGTTTCTTTCAACTGACCTGGCACAAACTTAATACTGCGCATGGTGTTCGCCGATGATTGGCACTCCGCTTTAACCACCTCAATAAAAAGAGTTTCTTTATTGGTAAAGTGAGCATAGACCGTCGACTTAGAGACTCCCGCCTCACGCTGAATCATGTCGGTGGTCGCCCCGGCAAAGCCATGTTTCAAGAAGACCGATCTCGCTGCCTGTAAAACGGTGTAAGCCTTAGGCCCAAGCTCTCTTTCTGGATTTACAGCAGGAGTCGGCGTAACTATTGTTTGCTTCATAAAATAGATTCCACATATAGGAAGACGTTGACAAGTGCTTTTATGGAAGATACTGTACCGTACTGAGCGGTACAGTACAATCTTTTTCAACTTCCTAGAAATGCAATATTGATAACAGTGCGTTTAACAAACGACAGTCTGTATTGCTTCAATAACGACCATAAACTGTACCGATCAGTACGGTACAGTTTGTTAGTATTAATCAATATGGATCTACACAATATGACTAAAAAGCTCCAGCCTCTCCCCTTAGCGAATAAAGCCTTATTCAATACGGTGGGTATGACTGTCAGTATCTTGCTGTTGACCGGATGCGCTGTAGGTCCTAATTTTCAATCACCCAGCGCCAACACCGATGCGGCGGTCAATGTCGTCAATCTAACCAACCGACAGGATTACAATGATCCATACCCCGTATCAAACCATCAACTGTCGTCACACTGGTGGGCCCTATTCAACGATCCAGCTTTATCCAACTTAATCGTTCGCTCACAAGCAGCCAATCTCGACCTGCAAATCATGACCAGCCGTATTGAGCAAAGCCGAGCTAATCTAGGTATCACCAGTGCTGAGGGTTTACCCAGTTTGTCATCTACCACTAGCTATAGCCGGGAGCGTATCAGCGAGAAAGGCAGATTTGCGGCGTTAGGCGCACCCACCGATAGCGACAATTTTTGGCAACTGGGTTTCGATGCAACTTGGGAGCTTGATCTGTGGGGTCATATACAGCGCGCAGAAGAGAGTGCAACCGCGGCCTTTAAGGCGACCCTGTACGATAAAGAGATGTTTAACATCTCGTTAGCCGCTGAAGTGGCTCGACACTACTTACAATTCAGAAGCCTTCAGGCTCAATTAAATATCACCCAGCAGAACCAAGAGATCGCCCAACAAAAGGTAAAACTGGTTGCTAGCCAAGCGCGTAACGGTTTAGCGGCAGGGTTTGAGATATCGATGGCAGAAGCCCAACTAGCCACGATTAATGCTCAACGACCTAAGTTGAAACAGCGCAGAAACGCCCAATTGAACAGTTTAGCGCTGCTACTTGGAGAACCTCCTAGAGTTCTCGATGAACTATTAACAGACGCTATCGCTTTGCCCTCACTGCCTGATGAGATCCCAATCGGTATTCCAGCAACCCTGGTGCAACGGCGGCCCGATATATTGCAAGCCGAAGCCAAATTACATCAAGCCACCGCCGATATAGGCGTGGCTAAAGCGGATTTCTACCCTCGTATCACCCTAACCGGTAACGCGGGGCTTCAAGGATTCGACAGTCATGATTTAAGCAGTTGGGATGCACGTTTCTTTTCCGTTGGCCCCTCCGTTTATCTACCCATTTTTCAGGGCGGCAGACTGAAACAACGCTTAAAGCTTACCCAAGCTAAGCAGAAAGAAGCCGCGTTGAGCTACCGTAAAACAGTGCTTACGGCATGGCATGAAGTTGACAACGCCTTAGATGGGCTAGCCTCGCAGCGCAGTCAAGTTGAATACTTAAATGTCGCCTTTAAAAACAATCAACAAGCACTGCATTTTGCCCAGCGAAAATATGAACAGGGGGTCGGCAATTACTTGGAAGTGTTAACCGCCCAACGGAATCTACTTAATAGTCAGATGGCACTGAATGATAGCGAAACCAATGCCACCTTGCGTTTGGTCACCCTATATAAAGCCCTCGGCGGCGGATGGGATAACAACCTTGTAGATACAAGCCTCAGCGAGCAAGCCACGCTAAGCCCAACTCAGATCAAAGCTAGTAATACAGCACTCGCCATTGCCCAGCATCTCGACGAGGAACATCCATGAGTCAGGCTACTACTGAACTAAGCCCTGCGGGTAACCTCAGTGGTCAACTAGAGCCACAAGCGCCGAGTGCTTCACCTACGCAACCAGCCCATCATGCGATGCCTTCTACGCGCATTTTAGCCGCCTTACTCGGCATTTTTATCAGCTCAATGATGGCGGGCCTTAATAACCGCGTTGGCTCGCTAGGACTTGTTGATGTCCAAGGCGCATTGAGTTTGAGTGCCGATGATGGCTCTTGGCTCAACACCGTCTATGTGTCCGGCGAGTTATTGATTACGCCTTTCGCCACCTGGTTTGCCATTACCTTTTCTATGCGACGCTTCCATCTATTGATGGTGATCTGCTGTACGCTCATTGCCATAGCGTTACCGCTAGCCAACAACCTTCCCCTGCTCATCGCGCTGCGGTTTATACAGGGGATTTTCAGTGGTGCTTTGATACCACTATTGATGATGATGGCGCTAAAAACACTGCCTCTGCATATCCGTTTGCACGGTTTAGCCCTCTATGCCATGACCGCCACCTTTTCACCCAATATCGCGTTATGGCTAACAGGACAGTGGAGTGATGGATTTAATGATTGGCGATTACTCTATTGGCAGGTAATCCCCCTATGCCTTCTCGCGATTGGACTCGTTAACTGGGGACTACCAAAAGAAGGTATCAAAACAGCGCGTTTTAAAGAGGGAAATTGGCCGGGTATGTTCTTCGGTATCATCGGCATGTGCTTAATAACCATCGGGCTCACTCAGGGTGTCCGGCTAGAATGGCTTAATTCATCACTGATCAGCTCAAGCTTACTGCTCGGTTGCGTATTGTTTGGCCTTTATTTGGCCACTGAGTGGTTCCATCCGACACCCTTTATCAATTTGCGTCTACTAGGCCGCCGCAACCTTGGGGTCGGTTCCATCATCTTCACCGGGTTATTAATTGTTTTGATGTCGGGCACGACGCTGCCCATTCTTTTTTTAGGTGCCATACAAGATTATCGTATTGCCCAATCAGCCCCACTCGGTTTAATCATCGCCCTGCCACAACTGATATTAGGCTCTTTAGTCGCGCTATTACTCTATAAAAAGTGGGTCGATGCGCGCTATGTTTTGGCCGTCGGCCTCGCGTGCATTGCCATTGCTTGCTTTTTAGCAGCGCAGCTAAATGGAGATTGGCATCGCGATCAATTTATCACTGCGCAGATATTTCAAGCGATCGGCCAACCGATGGCTGTGGTCCCTATGTTGTTTTTGATGACGAGTATTGTTGCACCCCATGAAGGGCCCTACTTCTCAGGCATCATCAATACACTACGTGTGTTCGGCACTCTCGCCGGCGGAGCCATTGTTGGCCAGTTATTCGTTGAGCGTGGACATTTTCATAGCGAGATGCTGCTCAATCAAGCCTCGCTGAACAACAGTGCATTAGATAGCTTAGCACCATCGGCGTTAGCGGGCATCATAGCCCAACAATCAACCGTGCTATCGATTGCCGATCTCTATCTCATCTTTGGGGCCGCAGCCTGTGTTTTGATCCCCCTCGTGTTAATCATGACCCATGTGCCTGCCCCTAACTTACAACCCGATGTCTCAACATCTTCAAAAGGATAAGCTTTATGACCTTTACAAACCCCCTAAAACTAACCTCAGCGATAATCTTTATCGCTATCCTCGCCGGTTGTATGCACTACGTTAACCAACCCGAGGCCAGCGCCTCATCGCAATCCACCAATAATGCCTATATTCAGGCCGATATGAGTACGGTAGCAGCCCAAATATCGGGGACAACCGATCAAATATTAGTGACAGAAAATCAACCGGTTAAGGCGGGCGATTTACTCTTATCCATCGATAACCGTGACTTTGTCCTCGCCGTTGAAGCCGCTAAGGCACAGGTAGAAAGCGCTCAGGCTAATATTGGCAGCTTAGCAGCACAGTTAACCCAACAGGAAAGCACCATTTTAAAAGCCCAAGCAACGGTTAAAGCCAATCAAGCCCGATTACAACTGGCTAAAGCGGATCAAAAACGCTTTAGCAATCTTGCTGAAGACGGATCGGGGAGCATACAAGCACTACAGCAAGCGAATACCCAGCTCACCGTGGAGCGAACTAACCTATCAAAAACGCAGGCAGAACTCGCCTACGCCCAACAACAAACCCACGTATTACAGGCCCAGCTGAATACCGCTAAAGCCGCCCTATTACTGGCAAAAGCCGATCTACATGCCCGTGAATTAAAACTATCCTACACCAAGGTCTATGCGCCTATTGACGGCGTGGTTGGTAAAAAGATAGTGCAATTGGGAGACTTCGTGAATGCAGGCAAGCCATTAATCGTGATTGTGCCGACTAAATCCCTGTATATCACCGCTAATTACCGAGAGACGCAACTGGCCAATGTACAGATGGGCCAACCGGTGTCAATTGAAGTTGATGCGCTCCCCGGTGTCGAGTTAAGCGGCAAGGTAGAGAGCCTAGGCCCTGCCAGTGGTGTCAGCTATGCCGCGATTGCCCCGCACAATGCAACCGGAAACTTCACTAAGATCGTGCAGCGCCTACCGGTAAAAATCAGCATCGATATGACACAGAAAAACGCCAGTAAGCTGCGCGTTGGCATGTCCGTGATACCCACGATTGAAACGGGTGACACTCACCAACTGATGTAAATCGCTATGGGTGAAACGTGGTTCGGCGGATAGATTTCTCCCTGCCACGTCCATCTGCGTGCAGCCATATGAATGGCCATTCATTATGCCCCATCAACTCGTTCGAATAGGTAGCACTGAGCAGCGCTATTGATAGTCAGGTTAACGGTTTAACATTCGCTCACCCAGACACCCACATCCATTTTTGACTCAGCCGTGCCCGCGTATGACCCCGATATGGGCGGCACCGCTTCAGCCAAACGCGATACGGCCACGGGAATATGATCCGTGCCCACAATATCACCGATGGTTGGATCAAAACCTTTCCAGCCGCCCCCCGGCAAATAGACTTCGGCCCAGGCATGGGTCGAACCCACCTGATTAGACATCAACGGTGCATGCAGATAGCCACTGACAAATCTCGCCGCAAGACCGAGGCACTTAACGGCTTCCATAAAGAGTAAGGCGAAATCACGACAAGAGCCTGATCCAAGGGATAAGGTCTCCTCGGCGGATTGCACCCCTGGCTCCTCTCTCACCTTATACACCAAGGTGTTATGAATCGTCGCCGTCAACCGCTGCAATAAGGTATAGGTTTGCACCGCCTCACCTCCGCGCCAAACACTAAACAACCAGTTATTTAGCAGGGTTCGGGTGTTTTCATCGGGCAGCACTCGGTAAGGTGACAGCAGAAACTGATCGCCTTCATGATATGAAAAAGGATAATTAAGCGCATAATCGGCCACGATAAAATCTAACGGCGATTCATTGTATTGCTGAATCACTACTTCGCTTTCGATCGTCAACTGTTGTGTCGGATGACTAAAGTTGGCAATCGCCACCGAGTTGCCTTCCACATCACGGTGCCAATAGATCTGTGCATCGGGCGTAATCTGCAGCGAAAAAGACTCGATACGTAGCTCATGATCTTCTCGAGGTCGCAACAGTAGATGATGCGCGCCCAAGGTCACGGTGTCCGTATAGTTGTAATAGGTACGATGAATGATCTTATAACGTTTCATAATGCCCCTAGAATGAAAGTTAAAACTTACACAAGAGAACGTTGTTGCCAACCTATAGAATCATATAAGGCTCGACAGACCTAAACAATAGCCATTTGGGCAGCCCATCGCCTGAATTAGGGTTTGCTTAATCTCGTTGACAGGACGCATGCCTTACATATACAGGCGGCATTGAGGTGCGACGCAGACACCCGGCTTAATAAACCATCGGAAAATCGTATTTGGCTATCGAAGCACCAGCAAGAGAGCGTCTCATCACTTGAGTTCAGATGCCCACAATGATTATCTTTGCCACACAGCGGGCATTTATCAGGTGGACACAGATCTTCTTGATACAAAGTAAACAGCCCCAAAGAAATAGTCGCGTTAAACAATGAGTTTAACCCATTAAGCGCCATCATGATCCATTAATCTTTCAGATAAATCCTATCACCACTAGCGCCATAGATAAGCGCCTGCAGGGTTGCAGCGCACACCATGCCTTAACCTGAGAACAGGAGCAGATGATCGTACAAGTCTAAGGCTGGTCAATCGAAACCAGAAACTGCGAAAACAGCTGTTCAACCACTTCAATCGAGCTATTAAGCCGATGATCGCCAGAAATAAGATGCAAAGCGCAATCGGCTGCTTTGGCAAAGCGAATCGAGTGATCGACGGGAATAACATCATCCGACCAACCATGCACAACCTCTACAAGCCCACGGGGATGATAACTTTGCTGCTCATAACCCTCGATATAGAGTGCGGGGGCCAATAAGAAAATACCTTTAGCATTCACCTGTTCGGCGGCAACTAATGACACATAGCCACCCATACTGGAACCGACCAACACAAAGGCTTCGTCCGCATCACTCAGTACAGCCAGTAAGCGTTCTACTCTCAGATCAGG
The DNA here is from genome assembly GCF_003957515.1 of Amphritea opalescens. Classification (GTDB taxonomy): domain Bacteria; phylum Pseudomonadota; class Gammaproteobacteria; order Pseudomonadales; family Balneatricaceae; genus Amphritea; species Amphritea opalescens. The sequence continues at coordinate 145,709 of NZ_RQXW01000001.1, read as the reverse complement.
GTCTAAGATATCGGAATAATCGATGCTATCGACGGTGCAACCTTTCTGCTGAGCGATATCCGCCAACCGTTTGATTTTACTCCCCCAAGGCCCACTCTCTTTTCCATGTGAAAAATAAACCTTCATAGACATTGACTCCTTTCTCGATAGCAGTGGCGCGGATAATGATATGTATCGGTAGCTAGGTAACTCAGCCAATACGATGATCATAACAGGATAGCGGAATGATAAACCGGTGCAACCTGACCATCATGGATAAGCCCATCAGGGCCAAACAGCGAACGTTACTGAGTGACCGTTATGACAATGGATCTGTAACCTTAGAACTGTTGGCCTGTGCATCTCTCGAAAACATTTACCGCGACGTTAAAAACGTCGATTAACGGGTCAACTTGTTCTCTTTAATACGCTTCTAGAATCGGGTTAACATCGGCGCAAATTTGTTCATTCTGAACTAGACGGAAGGTTGAGGTTAGCAGGGATATCCGATCTGTGCAGGAATGCTTAGACCACCATGATGTTAAAGTTCAGAGCTATACTCATCTGCTTGAAGAACACATCGCAAGCACATCCAGCCCCTTAAACTGACAATAAAAAAACGCGCCAAGCAGGCGCGTTTTTAGCATTCAGATCTACATTATGATTTCTTAACGAATTTCGTCAGAATAACGATACGAGTGCCGTTCACGCGGCCTTCGATATGCTCTTCGTTTTCTTGCACCAATGAGATACCGCGTACCGCTGTACCGCGTTTTGCGGTGAAACCAGCGCCTTTTACGTCTAGATCTTTGATCAAGACCACGTTGTCGCCGGCGGCCAAGACGGTACCGTTGCTGTCGCGGTGAATGACTTTTTCAGAGTCATCAAGATGATCGCCGGTGGCTTTTGCCCAAAGTGCAGTTTCATCATCCAGATAGAGCATATCCAGTAAGTCCTGCGGCCAGCCTTCACTACGTAGGCGGTTCAGCATGCGCCAAGCCAGTACTTGTACGGCGGGCACCTGGCTCCACATGCTGTCATTCAGACAACGCCAGTGGTTAGCATCGGTGGTTTCCGGATTTTCGATCTGACCTTTACAAGTACTACATAGCAGAACAGAGTCATCAACGCCGCCTAGCGAGTTCGGCGGTACTTCATAAACACTCAGATTATCGGTCGCGCCGCACAATTCACATTTTGATTCGCTACGATCCCGAAGGGCTTGTTCAGTACTCATGTTCACTCCTGTAAAGTTAGTCACATACCTTCATCCCAGAGCCGCAGGATTCAAGGCGGAATTTTAAAGTCGCGGATTGTACCAGAAGATTGCTTCAGATTCAGGACAATCAAGACAGAAGTTGACGATAGAACTGAAGTTCGGCCTCAAGGCTGTGAATTTGATTCTCGGCTTGTCGAAAACCGTGTTGCTCATTTGGATAAAGATGATAATCAACGGGAATGTTACGCTGCTTTAATGCATTCACCATCACATCCGTTTGCTGAGGTACCACAACTTTGTCCTGCCCTCCCTGAAAGAAAATCATGGGGCAGTTAATTTGATCGGCATGAGCCAGCGGACTACGCTCCAGATAAAGCGCCGCATCCTGTTGAGGATCACCTATCAACCAATCTAAATAATGACTTTCAAATTTATGGGTATCTCGGGTGAGTGACGCCGGATCACTGACACCGTAATAACTCGCACCACCTTTAAAACGGTCACTAAAAGCTAAGGCGCAGAGGGTGGTATACCCCCCAGCGCTGCCACCACGAATAAACACATTCACTGGGTCGATAAGTCCCTCATTGGCAAGATAATCAACCGCTGCTGCGGCATCTTGCCAATCGGTCTGCCCCCAGTCTCCAGCCAAGCGTAAACGATAGTCCCGGCCATAACCGGTACTGCCTCGGTAATTAAGGTCTATGACTGCAAAGCCCCGGCTCGTCCAGAACTGAATTTTGGGGTTATATAATGGATAGGTAGCTGCAGTGGGCCCACCATGGGTAAACACAATCAAAGGGGGCCTGTGACTCAGATCAGGGGCAAAGCGAGGCAAATAAGCAAAACCATAAGCGGTTTCATCTGCCACCGGATAACTCACCGATTGTGGCAAAGTAATATTACCCGCCGGTTTCTCGCCCCCCGCCAAAATTCGCATCTGGGTGCCGTGATAATTAACGATATCAGCCGGCGAAACGCTATCATTAAGCGGGCCATCAGATGGGTGCCTGCCTTCACTCGGGGCTAATTCGATAATCGCCATCGCTCGATCTTGCGCGGCGGCTATGCAGTAGACCCGCCCTTGATAACAACATAGGTGGCGAAACAGACTGAACTGATCAGTGAGCCGACGTTCTTCGCCGAGCGCTGATACCATCGCCAAACACCCCTCCCCTTGCTCCATATAACAGGCGATCCAATGATCGTCATCCAATTGATCCCAGGTCGAGACACCCAACTGCCACTGCGGCAAGCCAAAGTCATTTGTTCGAGACCACAGCGGCTCGACTCGAACGCCATCTGCCCATCCTGTTAACCGGTTGTTCGAGGCTGATATTTTAGGTGGAGTGAGTGTGGGTGCTGAAGTCTCTACGGAGTGGTTTTGTGGTTTATCATTTACATCTTCAAATAGATAACGGTATAAATTCCACCAGCCAGAAACATCACTGATCGCGACTAAGCTGTTATCACTTAAGAAGCGTGGTTGCTGCAGGGATTCTTGAGTCGTCTGGCCAGCGACGATGCGATGCCCGGTTAAACCACTGGCGGGGTTAATCTTATGATGACCACTATGACCGCTATGACCCAGCTCGCTTGCGCCAACAGTGCCTGTCCCTTGTTCTCGCTTGTCGACATCAGCCCACGGCGTGTTTGGTGGCCTAAGTTGGGCAAAATTAAGTTGAGTACTGACCCAAGGCATGTGTGGGTGGTTCCAACTAATCCAAGCCAGCTGTTGACCGTCGGGGCTCAGCACCGGTGCAGCATAGAAATCATCGCCGCTGACCATCACGGTGACCGCACCACTATCAATATCCACCGCCACTAAGCGATGTAGCGGTTGAGTATGATCATCACTGGGTTGTTCCTGCACCGCTAGCAGTCGTTGACGGGGTTGATCATAGATTAGATCGCCATAACGACAACCCGAGGTTTGGGTAAGCTGCAAAGGCGTTTGACCACCCTGCTGTAGCCAGATCTGTTGGTCGGTGGCATTCACAAACGCCAAGCGGTGGTCCACCGGGCACCAGCTTTTACCACCATATTCATAGACACCGCTGCGGACGCTAAAATCGGCTTGGGTTAAGCAGCTAACAGCCCCGTTCCAATCACGCCGGTAAAGCAAGTTACGGCCTTTTTCCGGTTGGTATTCAACCCAGAAAACGCCCTGATCACCGACATAGAGTTGACCATATTCGAGCCCCCCGGCCACCGCCTCAGCAGCGGACAGGGAGGATGCAAAAAAACCATATTGGGTCATCGTTAGCTACCGTTTAGTCTGTGCAGTCGCTCAGGCTAACATATCAGCCCTTGCAGAACACTCTGGAGTTGCGCTCATTACGGTAGATGGGCTCGTCATGCACGGGCAGCTCCGCGGCTTCGCGTGCCTGCAAAATCAGACCATGATGGGGGGATTTACTGCAAACGGGATCGGCATTATTGGCATCGCCGGTGAGCATAAAAGCCTGACAGCGGCAGCCGCCAAAGTCCTTCTCTTTCTCATCACAGGAGACACAAGGCTCTTTCATCCACTCATAACCACGGAAGTGGTTAAAGCCATTTGAGCGGTTCCAGATCTGCTCGATGCTTTGTTCCTTCACATTAGGAAACTCGACTGGCAACATTCGCGCACTATGGCAAGGTAGAGCCGTACCATCCGGCGTGACCGTTAGAAATACCTGCCCCCAGCCATTCATACAGCCTTTGGGGCGCTCTTCGTAATAATCCGGCGTCACAAAGATAATCTTGATCGGATTACCTGCTGCCGCAAGGCGATCGCGGTATTCGTTAGTGATGCGCTCGGCCCGCTCTAACTGCGCCCGCGTAGGCAACAGGTTATTACGGTTTTCATAGGCCCAGCCATAATACTGACAGGTAGCCAACTCGACATAGTCGGCTTCGAGTTCGACACAAAGCTCGATAATACGGTCGATCTGATCGATATTATGCCGATGGGTAACAAAGTTGAGCACCATCGGATAACCCTGGGCTTTCACTTCTCGGGCCATCTTTAGTTTTTGCGCAAAGGCTTTTTTTGATCCCGCGAGCAGATTGTTTACTTCGGGGTCGGCGGCCTGAAAACTGACCTGAATATGATCCAAGCCAGCAGTGCGAAAATCCGCTATTTTATGCTCATTTAAGCCCACTCCAGAGGTAATCAGGTTGGTGTAATAACCCAATTGTCGCGCTTCGCTGATCAGCTCAACTAAGTCTTGCCGTACCAGCGGTTCGCCACCGGAAAAGCCCAACTGTGCCGCGCCCAGTTCGCGGGCTTGGGTAAACACATCGACCCACTCAGCGGTGGTTAGCTCATCGGTTTTACTGGCGAAATTGGTTGGGTTAGCGCAGTAAGGGCACTGCAGTGGGCACTTATAAGTGAGTTCGGCGAGCAACCACAGCGGCTGACCATGGGTCGGCACCGCATTCAGTGATGGCTGTCCGTTACAGGCTGATCCAGCGTTGCTCACGGGCATCTCCTAAGAAATCCAGAATATCCCGCTCGATCCCATCGGCATCGGGGAACTTTGCCTGCAGTGTCTGGATTATATCCGCTGCAGTACGCTGACCATTCACTAAGGCTAAGACTTCACCAGCGGGACCATTGAGTTTAACCATTCCTTCAGGATAGAGCAGCACATAACTATCCTGTGCTTTCTCCCATTGAAAACGAAACATCCGATTCAATACCGGAGTCTGATCCGGGGTGATCTCTGCGCCGCTCATGCGAATAGACCTTTGTGATAGATCTTCTCTTCGGTCACTGTGTGATACGGTGGACGCTTGAGTTCATAGGCCATGGTCATAGCATCTAACATGCTCCAGAGCACATCCAATTTAAACTGCAAAATATTCAACATCCGTTCCTGCTGTTCACGGGTGGTGTAGTGATCCAGGGTAATATCCAACCCATGAGCCACATCGCGGCGGGCTTCCGTCAAACGGCCACGGAAGTACTGATAGCCCTCTTCTTTAACCCAAGGATAGTGAGTCGGCCAAGTATCCAAGCGATTCTGGTGAATAGTCGGGGCAAATAGTTCGGTCAGTGACGAACTAGCGGCTTCTTGCCAAGTCGCACGGCGAGCAAAATTAACATAGGCATCGACGGCAAAACGTACACCGGGTAATACATGTTCTTGCGACAGAATCTCTTCACGGCGCAAACCCACGGCTTCGCCCAACCGTAACCAGGCTTCGATGCCACCCACGGCGCCATCATAACCATCGTGATCCAACACCCGCTGCACCCAATGACGGCGTACATCACGGTCCGGGCAGTTGGCCATAATGGCGGCATCTTTCAACGGTATTGAAATTTGATAATAGAAACGGTTGGCCACCCAGCCCTGTATCTGCTCTTTACTACAGTCGCCGTTATACATCGCCACATGGTAAGGGTGTTCGGTATGGTAAAACGCCCCTTTAGCTCGCAGCGCCTGTTCAAATTCATCCCGGCTCAGCGCCGGTAAGGTCTGTTTCAGTGGTGCATTCATAACGCCCCCTTAAAGCTCAATACTCATGCCGTCATAGGAGACTTCGATCCCACGGGCCACCACTTCGGCCCGTTCAGGAGAGTCTTCATCTAAAATCGGATTAGTATTATTAATGTGAATTAATACTTTGCGCGGTTTCTCTAGGGTATCTAGAAACGCCAACATGCCAGCCTCACCAGTAGTTTCATTGGGCATCTGCGCTAGGTGCCCCATAGTCACGCCTAGTTTATCGCCAACTCCCGATGTGATCATCTCATCATCGCGCCAGATGGTACCATCCACCAGCAAACAATCAGCAGCTTGCATAATTGGCCTCAGGTGCGGTTCGATCTGACCGAGACCCGGCGCATAAAATAGCGTTTTACCGCTGCGGGTATCTTCAATCAGAATGCCGATATTGTCCCCCGGATGCGGATCATTGCGGTGTGGCGAATAAGGTGGCGCACTGCTGAGCAGGGGCACGGCGGTCAGTTTAAATTCGGGCACCTGAGGAATAACAAAACTATTCTCGCCAGCTTCAACCGAAATCAGGTTACGGGTAATCCCACCATTCCAGTGCTCTAACATCTTAAACACAGGGAAACCGGTAGTGAGGTCTTGATAGACCATATCGGTACACCAAACTTCATGGGGACAGCCTTCGCGTAACATCAACAAACCGGTGGTATGGTCGATCTGACTATCCATATAGACAATCGCAGCGATACCGGTATCACGAATCTGGCGATTGGGTTGCATCGGCGCAAAATCAGCCAGTTGCTGACGAATATCCGGTGAGGTATTAAACAGTATCCAGTCTTCTCCATTAGCGCTGATCGCAATGGAAGACTGGGTACGGGATTTAGCATTCAATGTGCCGGCACGATAACCTGCACAGTTGCGGCAATTACAGTTCCACTGCGGAAAACCACCGCCGGCGGCTGAGCCAAGAATTTGTATTTTCATTATTATTATCTTGTCGTATTGTCAGTGTATTCGGAGAATAACCAAAAAACTCCACCCGTAGGTGGAGCTTGGTATAGTGCTTAGCGGTTTGCGAAGTACATGGTGACTTCGAATCCGATACGCAGATCTATATAAGCTGGTTTAGTCCACATAGGTATTACCTCTTTTGTTATTAGTTGTTCCAGTCTTGCAAAACGGAGCAAAAGTACTATTTAGCCTCGATAAAACTGAATCTTAGGGTTAAAAAAGAGATGGCCACTAGAGCCACCTCAAAACCAGAGAGATGACGCCCATAGCGGCAACCCCTCACGGAGGACTCGATCAACACCGTTACTGTGTTGCTTGTTGAGCTGTCAGCTCATCGTGGGCTCGCTTGATAACATAGGCTTTCACCGCGTCAGCCTGATCCACACTGATGACACTGCCAAATGCCGCCATACCGTTGCCTTGTTTCAAACCATTAACCACGATCGCTTCCCAGTAATCAAAGGTATGTTGACTGGCGTAGCGTAGATCCGGTAACACGCCGCCACTCACCGCGCCGTCACCATGACAGGAACTACAGTAGGTGTGATAGATCGCTTTACCCTCAGCAACCGTTTCTGCCGAGGCGTTAGCTGACGGTGGATTCAACGCTTTAGCGGTAACCTTGAGTTCAGGCAACGTTGCCTTACCCCCAAGCTTGAACACCAGTAAACGGTTAGTATTGGTGGTTAGCGCCTCACTCACCAATGGCCCGACCACCAGTGGTACAGCCCCACCCCAGCCCGCCATAATGGCGACATACTGCTCACCATTTACACGGTAACTAATCGGCGGAGCCACCATGCCGGTCTGACCATGATAAGACCACAATGGTTTACCATTCGCGGCATCATAGGCCACCAGATTACCCTGACCATTGCCTTGGAACACCAAACCACCGGCAGTACTCAAGGTGCCGCCATTCCACGGCACAGGCATATCGATACCCCAAGCTTCTTTCTGAGCTACAGGGTCCCAAGCCACCAAACGACCTTTAGTCGCCGCCTTGATCGCTTTACGCACCGCTGGGTCTTCCGGCATAGTGGCCGCCAATAGGCTCACTCCTAAATTGACAGTCAGTGATTTAACCTCATAGTTATCATCGGGAATATAAGGGAACGCCATCTCCCGAGTCGGCAAGTACACAAGTCCAGTATCTGGGTTAAAACTCATGGGCTGCCAGTTATGTCCACCGAAGGGTGATGGCTGGGCCAAAAACGGTTTACCAGCGGTGCTATAACGGGCTTCGGGCTTGATATTCGGTCGACCTGTAGTGGGATCAACACCATCGGTCCAGTTCACGGCAACATAGTTTTCAGCCGAAATAAACTCGCCTGTCGCCCTATCCAGCACATAGAATAAACCGTTTTTAGGTGCCTGCATCAACACTTTCCGTAGCTTACCCTTGACCTCAAGATCGGCCAAAATCATATGCTGAGTCGCGGTGTAATCCCACTCCTCACCAGGGGTCGTTTGGTAATGCCAAACATACTCGCCGGTATCCGGCCGCACCGCTACAATGGATGACAGAAACAGATTATCCCCCTCGCCATTGCTACGAATCTCGCGGTTCCAAGGGGAGCCGTTACCGATACCGACATAGAGCAAGTCCAGATCAGGATCATAGGCCATCGAATCCCATGCAGTACCGCCACCGCCGAGCGTCCACCATTCGCCGGACCAGGTTTTACTCGCTTCGATCAGCGTTGGGTTGGTCTCTTTTGCTGGGTCATCGGGTACGGTATAAAAACGCCATAACATCTTGCCGCTGTCGGCATCATAGGCGGAAAAATACCCGCGCACGCCAAATTCAGCGCCGCCGTTACCGATCATCACTTTACCTTTAACAATACGCGGTGCGCCGGTAATAGAGTAAGCCTGATCGTTATCCGTAGTCTGAGATGACCAAAGTTGTTTACCCGTTTCAGCATCCAGCGCAATCAAACGACCATCCAAAGTGCCGGTATAGAGTTTACCCTGCCAAGCAGCAACTCCTCGGTTAACCGCATCACAACAGAGCTTCGGACCAACCACACCCCGATCCACCTGGGGATCAAACTGCCATTTAAGTTCACCGGTCACCGCATCAAAGGCATACACAACATTCCAACTACCGGTAACATATAACATGCCATCGATCACTAATGGGGTCGCTTCAAGTCCACGGGTTGAATCAAAACCATAGGACCAACTTAGCCCTAGATCCGCCACGGTTTGTTTATTAATCTGTGTCAACGGGCTAAACCGTTGCTCGGTATAGTCACGACCATGGGCGAGCCAGTTGCCCGGCTCTTGATCAGCATTGATTAATCGATTCGCATCCACTGCCGCCGCAGCCTGTAACTGAGTCAGTCCAGGCAATACCAGAGCTATGCCCAGCAGCAACGGCATCAGTTGTTTATTAAATTGCATCATTTACACCTCTTAGCTTAAAACGGAATCGCAACCCGAATAGTCACGCCATCGGTCTCAATTCCATTGTCAACACTCAGGTCTTTACTGTATTCACCCTGCAACTGAAAACGCTTACCAATCCATTGGGTATAACCCAGCGTTAAGTTATCAGTGTCAACATCGGATGCCACTTGATCTACGCCATCGACCTCGACCTCGCCCCCCACTTGCTTGCTGTACCGCCCCCAGACATAACCACCTTGAGTCACATCTTGAGATAGCATCGCACTCATCCGATACATATTGTCACGGCTAAGCGTATCCCCCGCCGCCAAATCATCATTGTCGCCGTAGATTTCAACCTCACCGACAAGATCCATATACAAGCCATTATCGGTCAACCCTTTGGTATAGCCCGCTTGTAATACAAAAGACCAACGATTGGCGCCCACATTGACAGCTTTATTACTCTCATATTCACCTGTAGGCAGATAAACAAAAGGAGTGATGCCAAACCATTCTTTATTATCATTATTGGCAACGGGCCAGAAGGTTGAACCGATAAAAATATCCCCGATACCCGAACTTTGTTCGCCCTGAATACCCACATCCTGATCAACCACCGGAATGATAATTTGCGGATCGGCAGGCATGCCAAACAGTTCGGTGTAATGAATAAAACGCTGGATGACAGCATTGACCTGCAGATCAGCATCATTAGACACCGTGTCGCCGTCGACATTGAAATCATCACCAGAGACACTTTGCAGATAAGTGACCGACAAGTTAACGCCTTTCGGCGCGGGAATATAATCCCGAGGCTGGACCGTTTCAGCGATGGCAAAAGCCTGGCCCGACAACAAACTTCCGCACAGCAAAGCGGACACTGACAAAGCTTTATAGTTATTTTTTTTCACATTTATTCCTCTACTACAGTATGACTACGGGCAGAAGATACCAATGGAGGCAGGTAAAAACTTGATAACATTGATGACAATATGTAACAGAAAGTAACAAGCCAAACGCAATTTAATTAATATCCTAACAAAACTCTAATCTTGTTTTATGTCGCAATAGTTTTTATGATGCATCTATCAAGCATTACTATCTAATAAAAAAAAGAGAAAATATTTCTATGCCTGATACAAAATCTCGTCTGATCACTCCTGAGCAACGACTCAGCACCATTCCATTTGAAGTTAGTGAAACCAGTGGCGATCACAGCTTCACCAATATCCGTCTGGAAAACTATGCTCGCTTACCCTATGTCGACCTGAATCTTCCCAGCATGGATCACCATGTGATGATTTATAACTACAATCCACCAAGTTCAACGGTGCACTATCACTGTGGTGGACAACACTATAACGGCATCTGGCAGCCCCAAGCGGTGGCACTCCTTCCCGCGTTTCAAGATAATCAGTGGCTTATCCCGGAATCTGATTCGGGCACCTTGCACATACTGTTCCCCTACACCGCGGTCAATAAGGTGATACAGGAGAGCTTTGACCTCGACCCAGACACTCTAGAACTACAATCACTCTTTGATGCCCAAAGTCCCGTCCTACAAAGCCTTTCAGAACTGATGTTCCGTGAAATGCAGGATAAGTTTGCTAGTGGCAATCTGTATATGGAAAGCCTTGCTAACGCTGCTATCGTGCACCTTTTGAATAGTTATTCCAATAAAGCCATTCAACGTCAAGCACACAGCGGCAAGATTAGCCCCCAAGGCTTACAGCGACTGATTCGCTTTATAGACGAGCATCTCAGCCAAAAAATCACCCTCGACCAGTTGGCTAGCCAACTGCATATGAGCAGCTACCATTTCTGTCGAGCGTTTAAACTCAGCAGCGGCTATACACCGCATCAGTTTGTCATACTGCGACGCACCTATACCGCCCGACAGTTACTTATCAGCAGTCAGCTAACGCCAGCACAAATCGCCCAACAGACAGGCTTTAGTGATCAGAGCCATATGAATAAGCAGTTACGGCGGGAGTTCAACATGACCGCGACACAGATCCGCGCTTAAACCCGCCCATATCGCTGCTTCAACTGATGCTCTGCCAAGTGTCACTCATGCCATAATGCTAGGGTTTTTATTACCACGCACTGCTTCTTTTTTTACTAAGATTGCGCAATTTTTTACCAGACTCCGTTGCCTCTCAAACACTATCATTAAATTGATATAAATAGGCCCTCACTCTGTTTAATAATAAAAGAATAATAATATGTGCATGAATATTACTGTTATCGATAAACACTCGAGCAACTATCTATCTAATTTTCATAAAGAGAATGGCTTCGGCTTTCATATTAATACCTTATTCGATATCCCCTCGCCGGTTAATACCGAACAAACCGATGTTTTTATTATCGACTGTTCGACCGCGCGACATCCAGACTTCTCTCTGACCCGCGAACTGCGCAGTCACAGCCGCAGCGGTATTATCCTCATCGGCAAAAAAAATAATCCGGATGATCTAATTGTGGCACTGGAGATGGGTGCGGATGAATATCTTGCGCAACCAGTCAATTACCGCGAGCTTTCCGCGAGAATTCGTAATCTCGGTCGCTGGTCAAGAATGAGCCTCGAACACCCAGACAACACAAACGCCAAAACAGACACACAAGTCAGTCACTTTGACGGCTGGCAATTGGATCTAGTGCGTCAGGTGCTCAAATCACCCACTGGGCAGCTAACAAAATTGCCCAAAAATGAGTTTACCCTACTGACCATCTTGCTCAATAATCGGAATAAACTGATGACGCGGGAAGCGCTACTCAACTCACTCTATCACCGAGAATGGCACCCTTCGGATCGTACCATCGATATGCTAATTGGTAAGTTACGTAAAAAACTCAATGACTATCAGAAAGAAACCGCATTGATTAACACGGTATATGGGGTAGGTTATATTTTTGCGGCTCAAACCGATGTGGTGCCTAATCCGACACCCGCCCCCTTAAAGACTTAACTTGACCCCGTTTGGTTTTGCTATCGACCCGCTTCCGTTTCGCCGAACGGCTCGGTTTCGTGGCTTGCCGTGTTTTCTGCACCACCGTGACGGCTTTAATCAGCGTCTGTAGCCGCTGCAGTGCGTCGTCACGATTTTTTTCCTGTGTGCGATACTGTTGCGCCTTAATCACCAACACCCCCTCTTTGGTAATCCGCGAGTCTTTCAACTGCAGTAAGCGTTCTTTATAAAACTCAGGTAATGAGGATGCAGCAATATCAAACCGCAGATGAATCGCCGAGGAGACCTTATTAACATTCTGACCGCCACTGCCTTGAGCGCGGATCGCGGTGAGCACAATTTCGTCATCGGGGATGGATACAGCATTGGAAATAACGAGCACTTTTTAGTCCATTTTAAACATGAGCCTCTATTGTACCAGAGGCCGTCATGGTAATACCGTCTATAGCCTTATGCTCAAAGAAAACCCCATTAATCACCGCGATGCTCACGGCTATAATTCGATCTTATCTTTGACCATCGACGGGTCAAATAGTTTGACGTTGTTACTACCCTCTTTCTTCGCCTGATACAGAGCACGATCGGCACACTCCATCAAGCCGGCAGCATCGTTGCTATCGTTTGGCGCCAAGGCAACACCGATGCTCGTGGTGAGTTGCATCTCGATACCCGCCACCATCATAGGCTCTGATACCGCCAGTATAATCCGTTGAGCTAACAGCATCGCCACGGGCTGCATCTCCCCAGGCTCATTGCCCAGTAAAATAACAAACTCATCGCCACCCACTCGACTCACCATATCGGTTATCCGCACGGTTTCGTTCAACCGTCGAGCAATGGTAATCAACACCTGATCACCAACACCGTGGCCATAGGTATCGTTAATCGTTTTAAAGAGATCGAGATCCATAAACATCAACCCTAACTGATGATCAGGATGTCGCTGGAGTACGTCAAGCTCATGTTGTAATCGTTGACTGAGTGAACGACGGTTAGGCAGATCGGTCAATGAATCACTCTGCGCCATATGTTCAAGCTGTTCTTCAAAGGCTTTACGTTGGCTGATATCGGTAAAGGTACCGATATAATTTTCAATCTTACCTTCAGCATTTCGATAACTGGTGATCGACAAAGCTTGGGGGTAAAGCGAACCATTTTTACGGCGATTCCAGATCTCACCATGCCACTGACCTTTGCTAATCAGTGTTTGCCACATTGTTTTATAAAATTCAGGGCTATTGGAGGTAGAGCCGAGAATACGCGGGTCTTTGCCTTTAACCTCTTCTAAGATATAGCCGGTAATCCGTGTAAAGGATTGGTTGATACGGATAATGCGGTTATCCGCATCGGTAATCAAAATACCTTCATGGGCGGCATCGACAATTCTTTCACTGATCTCCAGCGCCCGAGCATTTTCATCGAGGGTAATACTCTGCTGATCAAGGTTGCGCTGAAAATAGTTGAATAGCTGCCGAAATCCGCGGGCATAATAGCGCATCATCACTAAAGCGATCGATAGCAACACCACCATCAATAACAACAAGGTGATATTGCTCTCTCTATCATTTTGGATCATCTGTTCTCGCTGTTGCAACAATAGCTCGAGCGATGGATCGGCATAGCCGCCGGCCAGCACAATCCAACCCCAGGCAGGAAAGAGGCTCGCATACAGCAATTGTTCGTCATCTGGCTGGCCATCATGCCGATACCAGCCGGTATGGATAAAACCGTCATGTTTTACTTTAGCCAACAGCGTAGCGATACGTTCGCGGTCATCAGGGTTATCTAACTGCGTATAGGTTTTACCAATAAATTGCTCAACCCCTTTGCCAGCAATCACCTTACCATTAAGGTCGATGATTGACAGATAACCATTTTGTCCAAATTGGATACCATCCAGATACTCAATAACTTCCTGCTGTAAGTCCTGCTGAATTTGAGAGACATAATCACCGGCACCGATCACCCAGTTATAGGGTTCAAAGCGTGCGACAAAGGCTATTTTATTCTCCATCCGCTGCCGTTCATCCGAAGAATACCAGCGATACCGAACATATCCCCGCCCCGCTGCCGACTGGCTTACCTGACGAAAACGGCGAACAAAGTAGATGCCTTGATCATCCTTCACATCGATCATCGACTTACCTTCAAGCTCGGGGCGTGTCGGCATGAGTAAACCTTTACCCGCCTGATCGCCAACAAAAAAATAGCCACGGCCATTGAAGAAGCGAATACCCCGCAGGAGCTCAAGTAATTGAGTTTTTAGCTCATCATCGGACATACGTCGTCGGTTTTGTTGATAGAAACGGTTCATCACATCTAAGGCCTGGGAAACCTCATTCTGCGACGAGGTCATAATAACCTGTTCGGCACTGTTATAGCGGGCATTGGCAAAGTGAGTGGCATCGTTCACCTCATATTGCAGGCGACGATTGATATGCTTTTGAATAGACGCTTGAAGCTTATCTAGATGGGTATGATTATATTGTTGGTTAGCGATAAAAAAATACGTGAAAAAGCCAGCTAATAGAAACACCAATAATACGGATATTAACCAAAAAAGGTTAAGACCTGATCGACTCGGCATTTTGGTAAAATCCATTACTACCCCATTTTGCTAAACATAAAAAACGGCGACTCCTAGCCTTTTAGCTTCGCTTAGCATATCAGAGACCGATGGGCTGAGCGATAAACGAATTACTCAAGATGACAGGTATAAAAAAGGCGACCCAAGGTCGCCAAAAAGAACACCGACGCTAGAGATGATGCCGGTTGCGGAACTGATCCAACGCTGAAGCAGTGTTGAATGCTGTGCTAATCTCCAAACAACGGAAGGAGATCAAAAAGTAGGACGGCACGCCGCCCCAAGGAGGAACACGATGGCCTTTCGTTGATTGACTTAGAAGAAGCCCAGTGGATTGATATCGTAGCTAACCAACAGGTTTTTGGTCTGCTGATAATGATCCAACATCATCTTGTGAGTTTCACGACCGACACCGGATTTCTTATAACCACCGAACGCGGCATGGGCGGGATAGAGGTGATAACAGTTAGTCCAAACTCGACCGGACTGAATACCTCGGCCCATACGGTACGAGAGGTTCATATCACGGGTCCAAACACCCGCACCTAGACCAAACTCGGTATCATTGGCAATTTCTAAGGCTTCCGCTTCATCTTTAAAGGTCGTTACTGCAACTACTGGCCCAAAGATCTCTTCTTGGAAGACACGCATCTTGTTATGGCCTTTCATCAGCGTAGGCTGCACATAGAATCCTGAGTTAAACTCATCATCATGTTCATGCACATCACCACCGATCAAGAACTCAGCGCCCTCTGCTTTACCGATCTCCATGTAGGACAGGATCTTCTCAAACTGCTGCTGCGATGCCTGAGCCCCCACCATGGTTTCAGTATCTAGCGGGTTGCCCCGTTTGATCTGTTTAGAACGCTCAATAACCTTAGCAATAAAGGCATCATAAATGCTTTCTTGTATCAGCAAACGTGATGGGCAAGTACAGACTTCGCCTTGGTTAAAGAATGCCAATACCGCACCCTCAACCGCTTTATTAACAAACTCATCTTCTTGGTCCATGATATCCGCAAAGAAGACGTTAGGTGACTTACCACCAAGCTCTACGGTCGATGGGATAATGTTTTCAGCGGCACATTTAAGGATATGAGAACCAACCGGGGTAGAACCGGTGAAAGCGATCTTAGCGATACGCGTACTCGTCGCCAGCGCTTCGCCCGCTTCTTTACCGTAACCATTGACGATATTCAGCACACCCGGTGGCAACAGATCACCGATTACCTCCATCAATTTAAGGATAGAGGCAGGCGTTTGCTCTGCCGGTTTCATGACCACACAGTTACCAGTAACCAGCGCCGGCGCTAATTTCCATGCCGCCATCAGCAGCGGGAAGTTCCAAGGGATAATCTGGCCGACGACGCCTAGTGGCTCGTGGAATTGATAGGAAACAGTATTCTGATCGATCTCACCGATAGAACCTTCCTGCGCCCGAATACAACCGGCATAGTAACGGAAATGATCGACACATAGCGGCACATCGGCAGCCATGGTTTCACGCACAGCTTTACCGTTATCCCAAGTTTCAGCCACGGCGAGCAACTCAAGGTTTTGCTCAATACGATCAGCGATTCTTAACAGAATATTTGAGCGTTCAGCAACCGATGTCTTCCCCCAAGCATCCTTAGCTGCATGGGCAGCATCCAGTGCAAGGTTAATATCATCAGCGTCGGAGCGTGGAATCTGACAAAAAACCTGACCATTCACGGGTGAAACATTGTCGAAGTACTGCCCGTTTACCGGTGCGACCCACTCACCACCGATATAGTTTTCGTAACGTTCTTTAAAGGAAACAACAGAACCCTCGGTCCCTGGCTGTGCGTAAATCATTATCCATGCCTCTCTTTTTGTTATCTGCCGCGTTTTTCTTTGCGGGCTATTTGACTACCCCTACATAGTAGCTATCGAAGCGGTTTATCACCTATGCCCCCTTGGCACTAATAAATTAGTTCTTTAGTACTAAAAAAAGCTTCTAGCACAAAGTTTTAGTTCGGGTTTATTTAGTACTTTGAGCGTGTATACTTAGCGACTCTGCAAAATAGACGTACTACCCTCATGGATTTAAGCCCTAGATTATAGGGATATAAGGCCTGATCCAGTCGTATATAACTGGCACAACAACTCAATAGATAGAGTCAATAGATAGAGGTTTTTTTGTATGGATGATAATCGCCTCACAAGGGAGCGCGAGGTTCCAGAAACCAGACGTTTAATTTCCACCACTTCACTGTCTGGGAGCATTATCTATGCCAACCAGAACTTCATCGATATCTCCGGATTTAGTCGTGAAGAGCTTATCGGACAACCCCATAATCTGGTGCGTCATCCCGATATGCCATCCGCCGCGTTTGCCGATTTATGGAGTAACCTTAAAGCAGATAAACCCTGGTTAGGCGCTGTCAAAAACCGCTGCAAAAACGGTGATTTCTACTGGGTGTTGGCTTATATCACACCACAATATGACCAGAACGGGGTTAAAATTGGCTATCAATCCGTTCGCACCAAACTGCCTAACGAGATCAAACAACACGCACAGCGTCAATACGACCAGATCAACGCCAACCCTAAGCGGTTATCGCTCTCACGACAGCAGTTGAGTCGCCGATTATTAGGCAGTGTTTTTTCGGGTTTGTTAGCCGTGACACTTATTAATGTAGCGCCCATCGATGGCCTACTGAAGTTGCTATTATCCGGTGCCTTAACCGCGTCATTTACTGCCCTCTGCTATTACCAACTGAAACCCTTACAGGCCGCACTGACGCAGTCACTAGGCATCTATGATAATCCATTATCACAGAAGATCCTGAATGGGCGAATGGATGAGATCGGCGCCTTTCATCTTGCGATACTGTTGCAGGAAGCCAAAATAGGTACCGTAACCGGACGGGTCGAAGACGCCATTTCTACACTGAGAGAAGTGATGAATCTCACCCACCAAAGCCTGAACCAGACCACTGACGGTATTGAGAAACAAAACCTAGAAAGCGATATGTTGGCCTCTGCTAGCAATCAAATGGCATCATCATCACAGCATGTAGCTGAAAACACATCTCGTACGTCTGAGGTGACCCATCAAGCGGCTCAAGACGCCCAAAATGGTAGAACCGTCATCAACGATATGTTGCAAACGATAGAGGTGCTCGCTGAAGAGATCAGCCAAGCATCACATCAATCCGAGCAACTACATGCCCAAACCGAAGAGATCGGACATATCACCACCCTGATTAACGACATCACTGGCCAAACCAATCTATTGGCACTCAATGCTGCCATTGAAGCCGCTAGAGCCGGTGATCATGGTCGTGGCTTTGCGGTCGTTGCCAATGAAGTCAGAGAGCTAGCGATTCGTACCCAGAAAGCCACCGAGCAGATCAAAGCCAGTATCGATGCGGTACAGAAACAGGTGATTAGTACCACCGATACGATGAGTAAAACCCATCAGCAGGTGAAAGCAAGTATCAATAAAGCAGAAACCGCGGGGCAGGCCTTCGATCAGCTGAGCCAATCTCTGGATCTAATTTCAGATCAGAGTCAACAGATCGCCTTAGCCGCCGACGAGCAAAACCATACCGCCGAAAGCCTCAGCCGTAATATTATTTCTATCCGAGATGTTTCTGAAAATAACAAAGACTCAATTACGACAACGAACCAGGCGATCGATAACCTGGCGTGTTTGGTCACCGACCTATCTCAGATTGTGAATAATAAATTCAAATAAAAGTCCTAACCTATTGGGCGCTGAGATTGCCACTCAGTAATAAGGCAGCCAGCGTCCACATCATAATACACACCAACCCATCGAGAATTCGCCAGCTAATAGGCCGGCGAAACAGTGGTGCTAACCAACGGGCCCCCAGACTCAGGGAGAAAAACCAAATAAAGGAAAATAGCGCCGCACCAGCACCAAACCAAACGCGGTCCTGCTCGGCGTAACGACCGCCGATACTCCCCAACAACACCACCGTATCTAAATACACATGGGGATTGAGCAGACTCAGCGCCAGCGTGGTTAATAAAGCCGCCCCGAGACTGGAAAACTGACGGGTAGAAACCTTCAGTGTTTCGCTACGTAACGCTGAACGCAGCGCCAGCGCCCCATACCATAAAAGAAACGCCCCTCCCGCCCAGTTAATCAGCGGCAGCATCAGGGTTGACTGGCTGATCAAAACCCCCATGCCGGATATTCCAGCGGCGATCAATACAGTATCGATAAGGCTGCACAGCCCCGCGATAGGCCAGTGATATTCACGGCGTACCCCCTGACTCAACACAAACGCATTCTGCGCCCCGATAGCCATAATTAATCCGGCACTGGTAGCCAAACCAGTCAAAAAAGGAGCGGGTATCGATAACAGCATCACAATATATTTCCGATAACAGATGAAACAACATAGGTAAGCGAAGGAGAGTATGTAATCGACACAGGTTAGTAAAACTAATAATATTTATATTCCATTAGAATATCTAATAACCCTAGATCAATGATCACTCTGAGAGGCTTTATGTTTGATTATCGTCAGCTTCAGGCACTAGCCACTGTTATTGAAGAGCAAAGTTTTGAGCGGGCAGCCAACCGATTATTTCTGACCCAGTCGGCCATTTCGCAACGGATCAAACAGCTAGAAGAGTCCACCGGACAGTTACTCCTCGTTCGCGCTCAACCGTTGCGACTCACCGATGCGGGGCAACAGTTACAACGCTATTACCATCAAGTCACACTATTACAGACTGAGCTATTAAGCCATCTAGATAGCGCTCAGCAGGAGGGCTTCAGCCGACTCACCATCGGCCTGAATGCGGACAGTCTCGCCACCTGGTTTATGGATGCCATGCAGCCCTTGATGGAGCAAAGCCCGATCCTACTCGATTTAAGAATCGATGATCAGGACCAAACCCACCTACTACTCCGCCAAGGTGATGTTCAAGGCTGTATCAGCGCCAGCGCTAAACCCTTACAAGGGAGCAGTGCCGTCCTGCTAGGGATTAGCCGGTATCTCGCACTGGCTAGCCCCCGCTTTATGCAGCAGTACTTTGCCGACGGCCTATCCAGTGCCGCCTTAGCTCAAGCACCGGCGGTGGAATACAATGAAAAAGATGATCTACAAAATAGCTTTATCCAACGCTTTTACCCCGAGGTACAGGACTATCAACGTCACCGTGTCCCCTCGTCTGAGGCATTTACCGAACTGATCAAACGAGGTTTCGCCTGGGGTATGGCACCCGACTTACAGATGCAATCATTGCTTGAACGTGGTGAAGTAGTTGAAATCGCCCCCGGAAAGAGTATCGAGGTACCGCTATATTGGCACAGTTGGAATCTAGCAACCGACACCGGACGCCGACTCAGCCAGCAGCTAATCCGCTACTGCCAGCTTCATCTTGAACAGCCCTCGTAGTCAGTCTGCGTACTGATGCAGTTACGTCCGTGGGCTTTAGCGTAGTACAGTCGTTGATCCGCACAGGAGAGTAGTTCTGACGCTTTATGAAAGATCTCACTATATTCAGCAACCCCTATCGAACAGGTCAGCGTGACTAACCGACCATCATCCAATTTGAGCGCTAGCTCGCCTACCGCCTGTCGGACACGTTCGGCAAAAGCGGCGGCGCTGGTTAACGCGGTATCGGGCAACAGGATAGCAAACTCTTCCCCGCCAATACGGCCGCAAACATCGTTCTCGCGCAGCACATGATTGATGGTGTCGGCCACCGCCTGCAGTACCTTATCGCCGATATCATGC
Organism: Amphritea opalescens; assembly: GCF_003957515.1. Classification (GTDB taxonomy): domain Bacteria; phylum Pseudomonadota; class Gammaproteobacteria; order Pseudomonadales; family Balneatricaceae; genus Amphritea; species Amphritea opalescens. The sequence goes on along the minus strand of NZ_RQXW01000001.1, from coordinate 125,352 downwards.
CCATATTGATCGTTAATCTTTTTAAAGAAATCGAGATCCAGCATGCACAGACTAAAGGGATGCCCATAACGCTTCGCCCGTTCGAACTCCGTTTCCAGCACACTAAACAGCTTACGGCGGTTATTCAGCCCCGTCAGTTCGTCAGAATTAGCCATGGACAGCAACGCCGCTTCCGCTTGAAACTGCTCGATAATAAGGCTCACAAAAGCGGCCACGCTTTCAATCAGCTCGAGATCCGCATGGGACGGTTTAGAAATAAAGCCGTGATAGATCGCAAAGGTGCCGATCAAACGTTTTTTCCGGCCGAAAATAGGCTCAGACCAACAACTATGTAAACCGTGTTCCAGCGCCAGCGCTTTGTAGTCAGCCCATAAAGGATCGGAGGCAATATCCGTGACAATCACCCGTTCTCGCCTGTAGACCGCGGTGCCACAAGAACCTACCCCCTCGCCAATCTCTATACCATCAATCGCTGCCTGATAACCCTTTGGTAACGAGGACGCTGCGCAATTGATCAAATGCTGACCCTGCTCATCCAACAATAAAATAGAGCATAACGCTCCGGGATTTTTCTGTTCAATACCCTCCACCACAAGGCTGAGAACATATTCCAACGACTCACCCTGCAAAGTTGCTTCCATTGCACGGCTACGTAGATTATCTAACAACTCAGCTTGTCGCTGTTCAGTAATATCGACGCCCGAACATAGCACGCCAACGGGACGACCACTGGCATCAAAGCTGAGGCGGTTACGCCAAGCAATCAACCTTATCTGACCATCCGAGGTACGCACTCGACTTTCCCCGCGATACAGGTCGTTAACCGGATGCTCTCTATCGAACAGTGTTTCAAAAATTTGTCGTTCTTGCTGACTATTCACCAGAGTCCGTTGATTAAACCAACTTTCACCCAGTAGATCGTCTGCACTCGCTCCGAGTACCTCACTACCTTTACGGTTAATCATCTGAATATGACCCTCGCGATCTAACATCAGCATGATAGTCTCTACGGTATCCAGATAACTTTGAGCGCGATCCCGCTCCAGCAAAATTTGACGGTGTGTTTTAGCCAGCCAAAGCAACATCAATACTAGGCACAACGAGAACAAGAACCCAACGATCAGAATCCATTGCGAGATATTCAGACTGTTCTCTGTCTGCAGACGATCATCCCACACTTCTAATAACCAGTTACGCCCCAAAATATTAAATTCAGACCGGTAGGACACCGTGGCGGCTTCCGTTTGCGATGAAGCGGTCGCAGCCACTTCGACTAATCCCGTGGGTGTCACATCATAGAGTTTCATCACCAAATCCGAATCGGTTGAAGATAAGGTATTCAGGATCATCTGCGGCTGTATGACCGCCAACACAAACCCTTTGAGCCGGCCTCGACCAACAGAAGATTCATCATAGACGGGACGATAATAACTTAAGGACAATATATCCGAAGCGCCCTCAAACAGCTGAAAGGGTGCGGTTCCTAGATACTCCTGATCACCAGCGAGCAGGGCATCAATCACATCAGCATTCACTTGTCTCGAGTAAGTATCAAAACCAACGGATATATGACTTCGTTCTAACGGCTCAGAATATAAAATGGGATAATAAAGCTTCTTTGCGGGTGCACTCGACACCGTATTAGTGGCGACATCGAGGGTCGTCATTCCGTCGAACCCATCGCTGACTAACTGCTGTTCAAAAGCTTGACGCTCGTCGTCACTCACCAGAGGCACCCAATGAATCGCCCAAAGCTCAGGATGAGAACGGATAATGGGGCGGGTAAAGGATGCATATGCAGTTCGATCAAGCTGCTCACTTTGAGCAATAAAACTACCAACGGTGTTCAACAACTCTATGGTGCGGCTAACACTGGTTTGAAACTTAACCCGTTGCTGAATCCCTGCACTTTCCACCTTAGCGTGTAATTTTTCATTCTCGACGGAGAGGCTAAACTGATAAGCAATAATGCTCACAAGCACGCAGATAATACCAACCACCAACGCCAGCAATTTACGTCTGTTGATAAAAATTTCGTCTGCCGCCGTTAGCATAATAGTGACCCACATCATCGACGTTAGACAGCAACTTAACGTCAGGTATTGTTGGATTGTGCTTACCGCCCAATCCTCATCTATAATCCTGACACCGAGGGCCGATTTTCACAAGTTAAACCCTGCGATTAACGAATTGAAAGCCAATAAGTTTATTGGCCATGATTGAGCGCGCTCATTTAGGCGATCGTTTCGCTATAACAACATCTGTTCGCCTGATCATCTGACCGGCGGTGACATAAACTTGTTCCATCTTTATGACTTTCTTTGCCCGATCCCTTGACCCCATCGCTGAATCAACCGATAGTCTGCCCCATTGCTACCATCTGATCAGGACACTGTTTTGCTAAGCTATCGACACTCTTTTCATGCGGGCAACTTTGCCGACCTTCTCAAGCATATTGTGCTAACGGAGATACTCGAACACCTGACCAAAAAAGATAAACCCTTTGACTATATTGATACCCATGCGGGCGCAGGGTTATATGACCTACAATCTGATCAAGCGGAAAAGCTGGGCGAGTACAGCAACGGCATTGGCAAACTAAAGAGCCAAGACTGGCCGAGTTTGGCGCGTTATTTTTCAGCGATTCAGGCCTGCAACCCTAATGGGGGTTTACGCTTCTACCCCGGCTCTCCGCTCATTGCCAACCACTTCATGCGCCCGCAAGATAAAGCCACCCTATATGAACTCCACCCCACCGATTTTAAGCTACTGAGTAAAAACACCCGCACGAATCGACGCATTAAGGTGCTCAATCAGGATAGCCTAGAGGGCTTACTATCGCTGTTACCGCCAACATCTCGCCGCGCGCTGGTATTAATGGACCCTTCCTACGAGATAAAAAGTGATTACGATCAGGTCTTTAAAACCCTAAAACATGCGCACAAGAAATTTTCCACCGGTACCTATGCGCTATGGTATCCCGTCGTCGAACGTCACCGCATTCGCAAACTTGAAAAACTGTTTATCATGAGTGGTATCCGCAATATTCAGCGGTTTGAATTAGGGCTAGAACCTGATTCAGCGGAACACGGTATGACCTCATCGGGCATGATTGTGATCAACCCACCCTGGACCCTATTCAACAACATGAATACCCTACTGCCACAACTCGTTAAGGCGATCGATGAGGATGGTGAAGCTTTCTTCCGTTGCGATATTCTCGTCCCAGAATAACCTTTTTGGGTGCGCGCACGCGGATAACAGTATTTAAACAACCGCACACATAAAGGCCGGCGCCATGACGCCGGCCTTTTGTTACACGGATAACCCCTTACAATGAAGTCAGACTAACGAGCGCCGTTGGCTTATAGCATTCGCCTGTTAGTCCTTCTGATCAGTGCTTTCAACCTCAATAGCCGATGGGTAAACAGTAGTACTGATGGTTTCATCAAAGAAACAAGCGCAGCCTCGCCCTTCCCCTTTAGCCTTATAGAGCGCTTGATCGGCATTCTTCATCAGACTATACGCATCATCATCTTTACTACTCACCGCTACGCCCATGCTGCAGCTAATATCGATATCAATACCGGTTAACCTGAGTGGTTTAGTCATCTCATTTAACAGCCGCTGGCAAAGAAGGGGCAGCTCTTTGACTCCCTCTTTACCCTCTTTAAACTTAATAATCAGAATAAACTCATCGCCACCCACCCGGCAGGGAAGATCTGATTCACGTAAACTCGCTTTCAAACGATTTGACATTTCAATCAACAAAGAATCACCAATATCATGCCCATAACAATCATTGATCGCTTTAAAACGATCCAGATCGATAAAAAAGAGCGCCACACCCGCGGAGTGATAACGCTGCTGCGCCGCCAGATCGCGATTAAGACAATCCATCAATGTCCGTCGGTTTGCCAAGCCCGTGAGAGGGTCCGTTTCGGCTAAATAGCGTAATTTATTCTCTAAGTTTTTAAGGTGGGTAATATCCGAAAATGTCGCAATATAGTTTTGTACTTCACCATTACTATAGCGATTTACACTGATCGATAACCACTCGGGATAGACCTCGCCGTCCTTGCGTTTACTCCACACCTCACCGCGCCAGGCGCCCTCGGTATTTAGGGTATGCCACATCTCCTTATAAAAATCGTTATCCTGCAAACCCGATGTCAATATCGCGGGGGTTTTGCCTAGCACCTCACTCAACTGATAACCGGTGATCCGCGTGAAGGCACTGTTAACTTTTACGATACGGTTATCCGCATCACATACGATAACCCCTTCGTGAGCCGACTCCACTATCAACGCACTCAGTTTCAGGGACTCCGCGAATTCACGGAGTTTATCCTGCTGCTGAGTAATATTGTCGTCATAACGTTTAAAACGGCTTTTTAACCACCGGCTATAGCTGAGTGCGATCAGCAGCGCGAGTATACCTATGGTTATGATGGCGATCAGCTGATGCGACCAACCTTGTTTTATCGCTTCACCCAAACGCTGTTCTTGTGACGAAAACAGCTCATTGACTTCATCCTGATAGATACCCGCAATCAGAACCCAACCACGGTCTTCAATCGGCTTCACCAACGAGAGCCGATGGCTAGGGCTGGCATCTTCTGTTTGATACCAATCATAGGAAAGATAACCACCGCCGGCCTGAGCGGTTGCAAGCGCCTGCTGAGCCCCTTGCCGAATAATGGGATCAGGGTCGTTCAAATAATTAAAACCTTCCCGCTCTGGGGTTGCGCCACTCGCCAGTAAACGACCATCACGGTCCAGCAAAGCAATATAACCGGTACGGCCAAAATGAATATTACGCAGGGCATTATAGATTCGTGGTTTCAGGTCATCTTCAAAGCGATAAAAGTAATCACCGTTACCCACTATCCAGTTGTAAGGTTCAAAAGTACCGACATGGGCCACTTTATTTCGCATGACTTTATTATTATCGGGCGCGTACCAGCGATAGTGGGAAAAACCCTCTTTCTGAGCATTAGAAACCGCGGCAACCAACCCCTGAAAAATATTATGTCGGGTATCGTCTCGAAGCCCAAGCAATGATGTCCCTTCATTACCCGGTAATATAGGTGAGAGCAACAAGGTACCGTCCATATCATCGATGAAATAATAACCCCGATCATCAAAAAAACGGATATCCCTCAATGACTCAATCAACATCTTTTTCATCTCAGCTTCACTCAGCTGTTCATGATAGCGTTGATAGAGTGAATTCATTAATGCTAAGGCTTGATGGGTTTGGCTACGTGTTTGTTGCCGGATGAGATCCGTCGCTTCAGCAAACATCTGATCAATCATCTGCTCGGCATCAGCCAACTCAGACGATAAACGACTATGTTGCTCCTTTATCAACTTATCTTGTAATTCGCCAAGCTGTTGTTGATAGCGCGTTTGGGCATTGAAATAAAAATAGACGGTTTGCGAGCACAGCAACAAGAGGACGATAAAACTCCCTCCCCATAACAGCTGCGTAGGCAATCCCGTTGAACCCGCCTTTTCTTCCCGCTTCAAATCCATCGTATTGGCTTCACCAGCACCCTGTTACATTGTATTTAGACTATCCACTAACCCATCACTAAACCATCACTAAACCATCACTAGCCCATCACTAACCAATAGCAGCGAATAAAATAGCTTAATTAATCAGAAGGAAACACGTATCGACGCTGCAAAAACAGTCTTATAACAATAAGTTCCAACTGAATCATAGCATAGAAAGTTGTCACAAGGATTTGCGCGGCCATGGCAAAAATAGTACTTTAACTCAGCGTTTCAGCTCGCATAGTCAAATGGATGATGTACAACCTCATTAGCTGTGTTTTACAACAGGTCCAATGCCGACGATCATTCGACAAACAGCTAATGAAGATACAGAAATAGTTAGCTCAATCACAGCCTCGTAGCAGAATAATGATAACGGATACTTAGCGACTGTTAATATGGCAACCCACCGGGAGAACAACGTGTATAAAATTCTAGTTGCCGACGATCATCCCCTGTTTCGTGAAGCGATATGTGGTGTGATAGCCAATGGCTTTCCGGGCTGCGAAACCCTCGAAACGGAAGATCTCGATAGCGCACTTAAAATCGCCGCCGAAGAGGATGACCTCGACCTAATTTTGCTAGACCTCAATATGCCCGGCATGAACGGTTTGAATGGCCTGATCAGTCTACGAAACGAATCACCCACGATTCCAGTCGTTATCGTCTCCGCCGAGCAGGATAAACAGATCGTGCTGCAAGCCATTACCTATGGTGCCGTAGGCTTTATAACGAAATCCTCTCCCCGTGAACAGATGACGGATGCACTACAGCAGATTCTCAACGGCAATGTTTACCTGCCCTCCGACATTATCCGTTCAGAGAAGCCCCGCAGCAGCATTCAGCGTCGCCATGACGACAACCAAATCCCCGCGGAGATGCTCTCTTCACTGACCCGTCGCCAGCTATTAGTGCTTGAACGGATGTCTGAAGGTGAATCGAATAAACAGATCGCTTATCACTTAAATATCGCCGAAACCACAGTGAAAGCCCATGTGAGCGCCATTCTCAGAAAATTAGGCGTACATAACCGTATTCAAGCGGTTTTATCTGCCGGCAATATTAATTTCAACCAATACCTAAAACGCTAGCATTCAGTCCAGTTAACGGATCTCTAAAGACTGTTCGTTAAACTAAAAACTGAGGGCGTATTTCACCGAACACTCCCTGCCAATATCATCGCTCTTTCAACACACAGCAGCCTTAACTCTGAGCGTTAGCAATCGATAAGAATTCTACCGATCAAGCAGATGATTCAACGTCATCTTTAATTTCATCGGTTTGACCGGCTTATTCATTAAGAGATAACCCTGTTCCCGAACAACCTGTTTCAGCTCGTTGGTATAATTTGCCGTAATCATAATCACCGGAACAGCCCGTTCGAGCCGACGGTTGAAATCAATCGCCGCCTCTAAACCATTTTCATCATTATCCAGATGATAGTCGGCAATCAATAGGCTCGGCGCCGGCGACTTAGCCAATAAAGCCATCAATTGAGATGTGCCCTGTACCGCTTCCACCCGACAACCCCAACCTTCGAGTAACATCCGCATACCTCGACAGATAGCGGGATCATTATCGATCAACCAAACCGACATGCCCTCTAGTTGGTTGTCCGCCGTCAAAGGGTGCGCCTCTTTGGTTTTTTCCGGCAACTGATCTGCGCGCGCCAGCGGCACTGCAACAGAAAACATAGAGCCTTTACCCGGCATTGAACTGACACTGATCTGATGCCCTAATATCCGAGAGATCTTGTCAACGATCGCCAACCCCAAGCCAAGCCCTTTATCATTGACCGCAGGACTCCCCTGTAACCGTTTGAACTCAAGAAAGATGTCTCCCAACTTGTCTTCAGGAATCCCCAAACCCGTGTCCCATACCTCAATCATCAAGCGGTCGCCCTTACGTCGGCACCCTAGCAACACCGTACCGGCATCGGTATAACGGATGGCATTGGTAAGAAAGTTTCGTAAGATACGCGCCAGCAACTGTGAATCGGAACAGATCACCGCTCGACTAGGCACATACCGCAGTGTTAATTGCTCACTACCCGCCACCTGTTGAAACTCATTCGCGATATTATTCAGTAGACTGCTCACCGGAAAAACTGTGACATCAGGCTCAATCACCCCCGCATCCAGCTTAGAAATATCGACTAGGGTACTCAGCAGCGATTCAACATCATCCAATGAACTACCCACCGAATCGATAAGGTGTCGCTCGCCCTGCACCGCAGGCTTCTCCTGCAACGCACTGGTAAATAGACGTGCGGCATTCAGTGGCTGTAATAGATCATGGCTAACGGCGGCTAAAAACTTAGTCTTCGATAGATTCGCCTGTTCCGCATGTTTACTCGCTTCGAGCAGCTGAGCTTCCACCTGCTTTCGCTCGGTAATCTCTTGTCGCAACTGATCATTCAACTGGGTGAGTTCCGAGGTTCGCTCAACCACCCGCTGCTCCATCGTCTGATACGCTTCTTGCAGTGCATACGCGGTTTTACGGCGCTCCGTAATATCACGAATCAAGACGAAAAACCCTACCGCACGCCCCTCAGCATCAAGGTTAGGCACATAGGCTTTGAGCATATACCTCGGCCCGCCCTGTGGGTCTTGCTCCTCTATTTCAAAAGTCACGCTTTCACCGGACAGGGCTCTCTCGGTATAGGGCTTCAGCTTAACAAACTGCTCTTTGCCATGAATCATGGCGATACTTTTACCGGTCAGCGCTTCCCGCGACCAACCATACCAATCCTCATAGACCTTATTGGTAAACTGAAAACATAGATCCTCGCCAACATAGGCAATCAGTGCCGGGACATGGTCGGTAATCAGACGAATCCACTGTTCACTCTCGCGCAAAGTCTCGGCATATTGATGTCGCTCGGTAATATCGGTGTAGGTGTTGACAAAACCACCCTCCTGAATCGGGTGAGAGCGAATCTCAATCACCTGGCCATTAGGCAGGCTCTGTTCTAACTCGATGGTACCGGACTGATGTTGATGGCGACTAAAAGGCGTCAGCAGAATCAACTCACAACCGGCGCTTAAATCCTCAAACAGAGGCTGTTCATTCAACGCCGCTTCGTTCAACCCCGATAGTTCTAGAAAGCGTTGGTTCCAAACTTCTAGGCAACCCTCGCTATTGATCAGCACTACCCCTTGGGAGAGGTTGTCCACGGTGTTTTGCAAAACCCGGGACTTATCCGCTAAGGCCCGTTCGCGCCGTGCCGTCTCATTCTGTTTAAGCTCAGTAATGTCGGTATACAGAATCACCAGCCCGCCATCTAATGTGGGCCGTTCGCTCACCTGAAACCAGCGGTCATTCTTCAGTCGATAATACACCGAGTTATCCGCTTCATCGCCGCGGAACTCCTCCTCAATCAAACCATGCTGATCCGCCAGCCGCCGGATATCCTGAATCCCTAACCCTTCGTGAATAGACACCCCCGTGCCTACCCAGACCGATGCGAACTTGCTGTTATACAGCACGATACGGCGTTCACTATCAAACAAGACGAAGGCATCGGAGATACTTTCAATACCATCGATCAAACGTTGATGGGCAACCTCCGCCTCTAACTTAGCCTGGCTCAATGCGATATTACTGGTTTTAATATCCCCCAAGGCTACATTCAGCGCTGCGGTTCGCTCTCTCACCTGCTCGGCCAACACCACCGAGTGTTCAAACGCTGCATAGGGGTCGGTACGGGTCGTGGCACTCACCTCAACCCGTTCGATCAGTACACGGTTAATTTTTTGTAGTTTGCGATTTTCCCGTTCTAGCGCTTCCACCCGTTGAGCGAGATCGGACGACTGTGCGGCCTCAGTCATGCTTTCCTCCCGATCGCGACACCGGTAAAGGTCTGATTGACGTGCATACCATCGATCTGTTCACCATAGGTATTAAACCCCACCACCCGATGTTGACGCAGCAGTTCCGATAACGGCTTTAACTTGCCTCGAATCTTGGCTTCTAATCGGCGTAAAAAGCAGTCACACCCGAGGGTAACAAGATGCTCCTTAAGACATTGCTCTTGCTGACTTAACTGCTGATCGAGGGTCGACATCAACTCTCCCGGCTGCATCAACGTCAGTACAATACCGTTCTCTACTGCACAGTAGAATGTCAAACTCAGATCCTCATTGACACTCTGTATCGAGCGCACAAAATACTCGTTACCAATACGCACGGCGATAGGGTTTAGCGCGAATACTTCGTGATTGAGCTGCTCAAGCGGCACCCCCGCCACCCGGGCGTATTCAATCGCCGCCGGTTCAGCATTCAACTCTAATACTCGGCGCTGTTCACTATCCGCCTCAGTGACCACCAGTTTGCTATCGCGGCTTTCCATGTGATGACCACTAAACACCTGAAATTCGCAACAGGTATTCACCAGAATAATCACCGCCGCATCGGTATAAAACGCGCCATCAAAATAGACATGGGTATTCGACAAACAGATATCATCACCGGCAGAACCGCCAAAATGGGGAATACTTCCGAGGGCTGAATCAATCGTGACAAGTACCTGTTCCTCTTGTGTCGATAAACCATCAAACAGCGTCAAGGCAAAGCTATGGTCTTTAATCGGCGCGACCTGTTGCATCAGGCACTGCTCAGAGAGCTGCTCGATTAAGTTTTGAGCATCATGAAAATTAAATTGATCCAGCTGTTCTATCAGCTGACCACTGACCGCAAAGGCATCACCGGAAAAACCCATCGCCGAGATACTGCCCTGATCATAACCCATCGCCGTAATCTCACCGGCGGTGGTACAACCCGCCACCAAGACACCTTGAAAACGCTGCTGTAACATCGGCGCCAAGATATCTAACTGATACTCCGCTGAACAGAAGAACAAAACAAAATGGAGACCCGGCCAGTTGAGCTGCTGATATAGCTGATCGACCGCCTGTTGCTCATCCCGCTCTGTTGAAAAAGCCGTTCGCAATTCTGGCTGGCAAATATTTTCCGACAATCTATTCGTCACACCCATCACCCCGACAGTTGAAAATGACCTTTAAGTGTAAAAGGGAAGCTACTATGAAAACAGTGTACTTGAGTACCGGCATAATAATAGAAAACGGATAATAAAATCTAACATATTGTTTTTAAATATATTTATCTTTCAAATCCAGCACTAAAGTCGTAGAAACCCACTGAGTAGACAGAGGAAACAACTGACCGTCGGCCAATAACGCCTCTTTAGCGCGATACTTAAATGACCACTTTTACTCGCATGAACGCCAAGCCTAATGACTTAAGACAGCGGAACGATTTGGCAAAAAAAAGCCCGCAAACACTGGGATCACGGGCCTAGAAAGTATATTTTTTTAACAAAGCAGGCTTAGTTATCCGTTTGATCATCCAGCAGCAGTTGAGGCTTAAAGCCCAGTGCGAAGCAGCCCCAGTGCCGACCGTTAACATAGATAGGAAAGGTAAGGTCATTGAGTACTTCACCGGTATCACGGACATACGTTTGCAGTAAAAACGGCGAGGTGTTGCTTGTCCGGCGTACTTCTGCACGACTACCAGCAAAGAAACGACGATGGCGGCTTTTCACATTATCGACCTCAAAGTCGCCCGTCAGAGGCTCGGACACTTTTTGATGATGCGCGGGCGCATAACCATCGAGACAGATCGGTAGCGCATAGATCAGATCAGGCTTTTCAATCAGGTAGCCGTCGAACACTGGCCGCATGCGTTGTTCAAAGGCATCCGCATAACTAACATCAAACTTTTCCGGTAATACCCCTTCGTTGGTGCGGCGATAATGACGATCGAAGATATCGTAGCCCCCATGGTACATCTGCTCCAGCTCTTCCTGCATTTGCCGCGCCCATTCTCGGCCAGCCTGAATAATATTTTCGAAACTACCATAGCCAATGATAAAGCGTGATAAGAGCTCTTGCGTCTCTTCCATCGAAGTTTCCAGCTCACTGGAAAAGACCTGCGAGCGTTCCATTTCATCCCGCATCTCAGCGCTAATACCGGCAATGCGCTCGACATGCGAATGAGATTCTTGATTGGTATAGGTCAACTCATCTAGGGTTGAGCTGATGGTGGTGAGTTGACTATTAACGCCATCAAAATCCCGTACTAAACGGGTGAATTGAGCACTGGTATCACTGATAAAACTTTCCGTATTCTGTGTGTATTCCAGAATATTGGCCGAATTAGTGCGCGTATCGCTGACGAGATCAGCCATCACCGATATATTCTGGTCGATCTCAGAGGTGGCATTCTGAACCTGTTGCGACAGATTACGCACCTCATCTGCGACTACCGCAAACCCTCTGCCAGCCTCACCCGCCCGAGCCGCCTCGATAGACGCATTGAGGGCCAGCAGGTTGGTCTGATCAGAGAAGCGTTTCACCATCGACAATATTTCAGTGATGGTTTCCGAGCTGGCACTGAGTTTCTCAACCGTTTGTTGAAACCCGGACGCCAACTCAGAAATGGTGCGTACCTGGCCTAACACCTGTTCAAGCTCATGACTTGAGCTTCTAATCTCATCCAAATTATTGCGGGTGTACTCGGATATTTTTAAGGTATTCCCCGCGACCTCTTGTATGGCGGTAGTCGATTCCTGACTCGACTGCAGTACATGTTGCGCCTGCTCTTCCTGTTCACTGGTCGATTGATGCACCTCCTGTAACACTTGGCTCAGCTGGGTGGCACTCAAAGCGACTTTGACACTATGGTTACGGGTTTCGGCAATAATCTTTTTCAGACTCGTCGAGAAACCGTTATAGCTGCTCGCCATGGCGGAGATTTCATCATGGGTCGTATCGGGTAGGGTTGCAGAGATATCGCCATCTTTATCCTTTATATCACTCAGGATATCGACCATTTTATGGATAGGCCGTAAAAAGATATGGCGCATAAAAAAGATGGTGAAGAGGGTTGCCGCTAACGAAAAGGCGAGAATCAACCAACTCAGTAATTGCAACCGATCGAGTTGCGCCAATAACGCGGGGTTATTCGTGTCCTGAACGATCTGCTGTTCAAGCTGCCCCAAGCCAATCCCGTTTAGCCCGATAAACAGCAATGATGGTATTAATAGGAACAACACATTACCCACAATTTTGCGGGTTAGTGAATTAAAAAACTTTCGTTCTACTGCGTCATAGAGCGCCATACTCGTCCACTTCTCGTTTTATTATCATTATTATTGAATAGTCTTTATCCTCATTTAAACAAAATAACACAGGGGGAAACGAAAAAGACTACCCATTTCAGGTATTTGCACCTTATATAACTAAAGACTAATGTAACGCGCAACAAACAAGGCTCAATGAACCGCAGATAGCAGCACGCTTATCCAGCAGCGATCAGTCTCGGTGGCCAGTGCAGATCTGACTGCTGATTCAACCAGCCTTTAGCCCCTCGATAATCCTGATAGTACTGTGCTACCGTGGACCAAAAAGCGGCGGAATGATTCATATGCCGCAAGTGGCTTAGTTCATGCACGATGACATAATCGATAATATGCACCGGTGCCATGATCAGCAGCCAATTAAAACTCACCACCCCGCGACTGGTACAGCAACCCCATTTGCGCCGATAACTCCGTACCCTTACTTCCGAGGGCGTCAGTCGCATCTGCTCGCTCCAAAAACCAACCCGCTTTTGAAAGTAGTTAACGGCTTCTGCCCGATACCACCCTTCTAGCTGTTCGCTGATCGCCTCTGCTCGGGGTTTTCTTATACGGTGGGAAAGGGACAACTGCAGGCTCTCCCCGTGACGACTAACATGGGTTGCCTGCTGACCTACATTGACCTCAAGGCGGAGACGTTGCCCTAACCACAGTAGCTCGCTGCCCTGATCGAGCGGCACCGGTATGGAGACAAGCGGTACTCGCAGACGCAACGCTTGCTGTCGATCCTTGATCCACGCTTTTTTTTCAGCGACGAAGCGATCAATCCTCTCACGCGACACCCGAGTCGGCGCTAACACACGAACACTATCAGGACGCACCTGAATCTCAATGGTACGCCGGCGAGCGCTACGCCGCAGCGTGTAGTCGGGCAATGTTATAGAATCGTTCATCGGTAAAGGGAATAACTCGTTGTTATATACATGACATGATGATCTCGCTAACCCTGAATCCTTGCGCCGGCCATCCCTGCCAATAAACGGCCACTATAACGCAGGCCGCGCAGCATCTATAGGGCTAGCCTTAAGGATCAATGGACAGCAGCGCACAATAATAGCTTTGAACTGTTGCGGTAGTTCAGGGTTTAAGTCTTCCGCATAACGAATCTGCTCATAGCAGCGGGACAGTGTCTCAAACTCCTCGGTTAATGTTGGGAAAGCCAAACTTAACCGATCAAAGAACTGCCCTACGGTTTCCCCCGGACGGCGTTGCTGCTTAGGCCCTAAACAGCGATCTAACTGTGCCAACGCTTTCATCACATCATCTTTAGGCGCTCCTCGGCGCCGTAACAGGCTCACCGCCACCAGAGACAGCACCAAAGCCCCGGGGAGCATAATCATCAATAAAAGGTTAACCACGGAGATATCACCTAACCACCGCTGTAACAGACCCGATTGGCGCTCATGAAAATTCAGCACCCAGCGGTGCCAATCGTAGTTAATCGCCTCATAACGCTGCCGCAACTGCTTTAAAAAAGCGCCGCTGAGAAAACCGTTACGCATCAGCATCGAATCGGCCAGAAACGAAGGTTCGTTACTAAAAAGCTGTGCCGCGGACTGCTCCAACCGAAGCGGAGCCACGACCGAGGTAGGATCAAGCCGATGCCAGCTTAAATCCTCTTTATCCCAATACTCCAGCCAAGCATGCGCCTCATATTGACGCACCGTGAGCACCCCATCCACTGGATTCATCTCCCCGCCAAGATAACCGCCGACCACCCGTGCAGGAATACCCGCCGCTCGCAGTAACAGCACCCCAGCACTGGCAAAGTGACCACAGAAACCCTGCTGACTCTGAAACAAAAACTGATCAATCGAATCATTCTGTTGCAGTAAAGGTGGCTCAAGGGTGTAACGGAAATCACGGGCGAAAAAGCTCATCATCTGCGCCGTAAACCCTTTAATGTCAGATTGCTCTGCGACCCAACGTTGCGCTAGCTGGCGCGCCTTAGCGTTTCCCGTGGACGGCAACTGTAAATAATGATCTATCTGAGCGGTAGACAAGGCTTCGCGCACCGCGCCGATACGAGAGGCTAACGAATACTGTGTGCGCTGCATCAGCGGCTGCGCTTCCTGTAACGTCCAATCCTCAATCTGCCGAAATTTGGCAGGGTAACGCAGCGGCGTATCGAGCCCATAGCGCCAACGCTGCCCGGTGGGCTCCATTACTACCTGATAATGATAGGTCTGAGAGTTGGGCGCTAAATCACCCAGCACCGTTTGTTGGGGCTTGGGCTTACTCTTAACCGCTGCTCGGCTCTGCGCCACCAGCACATCCGAGCGGCGCCAAGCTCGGCCATCAAACTGATCATAGGTTAACCCACGCCAATAACGCCGATTCTCCGGCGGTAACGGATCATCAAAACGCGCCCTAAAAGCGATCTCGGCGGAGCGCGTCAAGCGACTCACATCCCCCGGTGACATCGAATCCGACAGACCGGTAAAACTCTGGCCTGAATTCATATCCACCTGCCAGAGCGGGCCGATACGGGGAAAAATCAAAAACAGTATCAACATCATCGGCAACGCTTGCATATACAGCACCGCGGAGCGTTTTAACGGCCGCCAGATATCGTTGTTTTGCTGGCTGCGATACACCGTGTTCAAACAGGCCGTCACCACGATCAGTGATAACAGACTGTAAAGCGCCATCGGAATCGACTGATAAAAGAGGAAGCTACACACAATCAATAAAAACGCGACATAGAGTATTACCAAGGCATCTCGGCGTCGGTACATCTCGGTCAGTTTGAGCACAAACGCGGCAATCAACAACCCCACCGTCACCACCATCACCGAGCTATGCCGCAGCTCCGCAACCAGCCCAGCCAAGACCAGTAACATCACCCCGACACGGACGCCCCAATGGGGAAAGCTCCAGCGTCCACGGTAAACCATTAGACGCCAACCCACCGCCAGCAACGCCAACACAAATAACCAACTGGGCACGATACTGATATAAGGGGCCATCACCATCAGGATGCTCACCAGCAACCAGATCATACTGCTACGGGCTAGCTGAAATAATGGTTTCATCTTACACCAACCTGAGAGGCGGGCTTCGCTGAAGGAGCCAAGTCTGATTCACGGCTAACCCCATCCAAACCGAAACAGGCCAGTGCCGCTAAAATCTTAAGCCGATGGGCCTCTCCCCGATTCGGTGGGATATGACAGCCGGGAATATCCAAGCCATAGGCCTCATCGCCATGGTGTAACTGCAATAACCACCAAGTCAGGCGAGACAAGCGCGCTTCGGGACTCAGCTCAGGCCAAAGCGCCCAACTGAGCCAGCGGTGGTGGTCGCTCAATTCCACATACTCCTTAGCGTGCATCCCCTGCCCCCGAGCATAATGCTTCCAGGCGACCCGTTTCAGCGACATTCCAGGCTGATAGTTCACCAAACCGTTAAACTCTTCACCGCCAGGACGTTCACTCTGATCTGTTGAAGATTGATCGCCACTCCCCACGGAATTCAGGTCGGATAACTGCCCTCCTTTCACCGGTCGCGGGTACACCGGCGTAGTAAGGTCCACCTGCACCCAGGTCCAGGCACGAAACAGCCCCAGAGGATAATAAGTTTCAATCAATAGCGGACCCGCCTGAAACATGCCCCGCCGAGGAGGTGTCTGATACAGGGTCAGACTCACCGGTTGATCATCTAAGAGATCGACAGCGCTACCGGATTCTTGGCCTAGACGCAGCTGAATACTTTCATATTGTCGCTGGCCCTGCGGCGTCAATAGTAGATCGAAGGCGGCCTGCTCACCCGCAAAACAGGGGTGCCCACGGAGGAACTGTATCGTTAACCCCGACAGGTTGGCATAGGTATGTAGAATCGTCACCACAAAGAGACTGGCTAACAGAAAGGTGACGGCAAACATCAGGTTATTTTGAAAGTTAATGGCCAAGACCAACATCACCAATAACAGCAGCAGAAACAGAAACCCGCTGCGCGACGGCACGATATAGATACGCCGCTGGCTCAATGTCAGTTTTTTTAATCGCGGGCTACGCTTTAAGCTCCACTCATACGCCGCATCTGCTAAGCGTTGTCGTATCGATACTATCATCGAGGCCTCTGTAACATGTCTAAAGATCCCTAACGAAACAATTAGGCCACCACATCCACGCGACTGAGTAATTGCTGCACCAATCCATTGGCCGTCAAGCCAATATCCTCGGCTGCCCGCAAGCGGTGACCGGTCACAGGACCGAGTAACTGTTGCAGATCTTCAGGAATCACATAATCCCGCCCCTGAATATAGGCCCAACTACGACAGGCACGCAGCAACGCCAACGCCCCGCGGGGAGAGATACCAAAACTGAATTCTGGGGCCTGTCGACTATGTGCGATCAGTCGTTGCAGATAATCCAGCAGACTGTCAGAAACTTTTACCGCCGCACAGGCTTGCGAGATCGCCTGTAGTTGAGCCGGTGAGATCACCGCGGCCATCGTCTCGAGCCGTTGTCGAGGATCTCCGCCTTTGAGAAGTTCCCGTTCGGCCTGAACATCGGGATAACCCAGCTCAATCCGCATCAAAAAGCGATCTAACTGAGACTCAGGTAGTGGAAATGTCCCCTGCTGGGTAATCGGGTTTTGTGTCGCTATCACAAAGAATGGCGCAGGCAGCTGATGTGTCTGACCATCGAGACTCACCCGCCCCTCTTCCATCGCTTCGAGCAGTGCAGACTGTGTTTTCGGCGTGGTACGGTTGACCTCATCGGCCAGCAATAACTGTGTAAATACCGGCCCCGGATGGAATTCGAATCGGTTCTGGGCCGGATCAAAAATACTCACCCCGAGAATATCCGCCGGCAACATATCACTGGTGAACTGCAAGCGCTGATAATCTAACCCCAGCACCTTCGCCAATGCATGGGCGAGGGTCGTTTTCCCCATCCCCGGCAAATCTTCAATCAACAAGTGGCCCTGACTCAAAAGGCAGGTTAACGCCAGCTTGATCGCTTCCTCTTTACCGTAGAGAACACTGGACACCTCTTTGATGGCCGCTTCAATCTGGTCTCTCATTGGCTCTCCAACTGATGGCTTCGGTAAATCATGTTCGACCCTTTTTATTAAACCGCCGTATTAAACTACTGAGTTAAACCGTTGTATTAAACCACTGCGTTAAACCGGTTGATCATCGTTAGCGCCGTAACGCCTTAATTTAAGACAGGCCTTATTCTTTAAGACAATAGATGCAAAACATGCGCCGCTAAACGGCTAAAACTCACTCTTAGCCTTAACGTTAGCCTTAAAACAATGGCCATTATAGCGATAGTCAGCTCTGATAAATCAGTAAACACCCACTAGAGTACCCAAAATCAGACCCAATAAAAAAGGCGCCGAGCGCCTTTTTTAAATCATTGTGCTAACACTAGTGACTAGTGCTGATGACCGCCGTCGCCATGGGCATGACCATGCTCCATCTCTTCAGCCGTAGCATCCCGTACTTCAACCACTTCAACATCAAATTTGAGTGTCTGATCGGCTAGTGGATGGTTACCATCAACAATTACGTTTTCTTCGGTTACCGCGGTTACAACAACAGGTTGCTGACCCCAAGAAGTTTGCGCCATAAAACGCATACCCACTTCGATATCATCAACGCCATCAAAAGCAGCACGTTCAACTTCTTGGATCAGTTCAGGATTCAGTTCGCCGTAACCCTCTTCAGGAGAGACTTCAACTTTTACCTGATCGCCCGCTTTCTTACCCGCCAGTGCTTTTTCGAGTCCAGGGACAATGTTTCCAGTGCCGTGCAGATAGGCCAAAGGCTCTGCGCCGACAGAGGAATCCATGACCTCATCATCTAGGTTAGACAGGGTGTAGTGAATTAGGACAATCTTATTGTCGGCTATCTGCATTGTTCAGACCTCAATAGGTGTAGACATGAACAGCATCGCTGACAGAGGCCCGGATTAGTGTATTTTTCTAATCTGGGGGTGAGTAACAATATATCAACCCCTATGCTTAATTTTATCTGTTCGGGATGATGTTTCCTAAACCGATTCAAAGAGTGTTTGAATCAGTTCACGGGCACTAACCGAGCGACAGCCTCGACGGTTCTGACCACTCCAGAGCGGTGAAAAATCGCCCGACCCTTGCTGTTCAGCGGCCTGCCGCAAGGGGCCTACCGTCCCGCCTGCTAAGGGGAAAGCCGGCGCCTGGGTCATAGGACCGAGTTCCCGCATAACCCGATTCACTATACCTCGGGCCGGCCCACCGGAAAAGATATTGGTCAGCGCCGTGGGTGCATCCATATCGGCTAACGCCTGACGGTGAATCTCGCTAATACGCGCTTCATCACAGAGCAAAAAGGCCGTCCCTAGCTGTACACCCGCCGCCCCCATCGCCAGAGCACCACGGATACCCGCGCTATCCGCAATACCGCCGGCAGCGATTACCGGCAGCTGACTCACCGCCAAAATCTGCGGCACCAACGCCATGGTACCTAGCTGGCTATTGAGATCTCGGTCGAGGAAAAAGCCCCGATGACCACCAGCTTCGACACCCTGAGCGATAATTCCATCCACCCCTTGTTGCTCTAACCACAGCGCCTCTGCCACCGTGGTGGCACTAGAGAGCACTTTACAGCCAGCCCGGCGGACCCGTTCGAGCAGTGCGGCGTCTGGTAAACCAAAATGGAAACTCACCACCGAGGGCCGAAACTTTTCGACCACCGCCGCCATCTCATGATTAAACGGCTGACGCGCAGGAGCGGAAGGAATAGCATTGGGATCTAACCCGTAATCACGATAATAGCGACTCAAAGCGGTTCGCCACTCCTGCTCTTGAACAGGGTCGGGTGTTGGTGATTTATGGGCAAAAAAATTCAGATTGATCGGTTTATCCGTCGCCGCGTTGATCACCTCGAGTTCACTCGCCAGTTTCTGCGGCGTTAACATCGCACAGGGGAGTGAGCCTAACCCTCCCGCCTCGCTAACCGCTATCGTTAACGCCGCATCTTGGGCGCCGGCCATCGGTGCCTGAATCAGAGGCAGTTCAATACCAAACAGTTGTTCTAGCCGCATCATTAATCCTCCGCCAGTGCTAACCGCGCCCCGAGATAGATCAAGACAGCACCACTAATCGTATTGACACTATGTCCCACCATCTTGTTTTGTAACCACCGACGGGCACTATTCACCGCCAATGCCAAACCACACTGCCACAGCATGGCAATAACAAAATGAACCGCCGCCAAGAACAAGGACTGCATCAGTGCAGAGCCTTGTGGATCAATAAACTGCGGTAAAAAAGCCATATAGAAGAGCGCGGTTTTGGGATTCAACGCATTCGAAAGAAAGCCCTCGCGTAACGAGCGCCACAGTAGAAATGGCCGCACGCCGCCCTCAGGCAGCGTAAAGATGCTCTCGCCTTTAAAAACGCCACGTAGACTGCTGATACCCAGCCAGATCAAATAGCAGGCGCCGATCAACTTTAACGCATGAAAGGCATTGGCCGATTGCAACAAGATCACCGATATGCCCAGCGCCGAGACCGTGGCATGCAGAAACAGCCCAAAACAGATACCCGTACTGGTAGCAAAGCCATCTTTCCAACCACCGCGAGCACTATTACGAATCGTGACCATGGTATCGACACCCGGCGCCACCGTTAACAGGGTAATCGCAATTAAAAAAGTCACAAACAATTGGCTATCAATCATCAGCACAAACTCCATCACAAATCGATATTAATGACATATCATCAGGTTGAATAAAGGCGCGTTAGTGACCAAGAGATCAATACTCCGGTCAACCTTGAATCATTACATCATTGCATAAGCATGGGTGATTCGACGGCGTAATAACGCTATTGATTTAGGTGTAATCCATATACAGCCGACTATACCTGACGTAGCTGGCGTTGTATTACATAATAACGACCTATCACAATCAACAAAATCCCGCCTAACACCAGCAGCGCGGAGATCATCAGACGTAGAGTAATCACCTCATCGGCAAACAACACACCACCCGCAGCCGCAATGACCGGCACCAACAGTTGTAGCGCCGCCGCTTGCACCGCCGACAAACCGCGCAACGCACGATACCACACCGCATAGCCAATCCCCGACGCTACTCCTCCGGAAACCATGGCAAGAATAACGCCATCGACAGATAGAGAGATGTCGCCTAACAACAGAAGAATCACCAGTGTCGCTATCATCAGCGGCAGCGTTTTCAAAAAATTGTAATGGGTATCGGATAATGGATTAACCGAACCTCGACCGATGAGGGTATAAACACCCCAAGCAATCCCCGCCAAGGTCATCAGAATAAAGCCCCACAACGACGGGGTATTGAGTACCGGCAGCATCAAGTAGACAAAACCGAAAAAGGCCAAAACTAAGCCTAGCCATTCGACGATCAACAATCGAGTACCGCGAAAGAGGCTCACCAACACCATGGTAATCTGTACCGCGCCAAACAGAATTAATGCACCGGTGCCGGTATCTAAACTGATATAGGCATAGGAGAAGCCAAGCGCGTAAACAAACAGCATGGTGGCCGCCAACCAGCTTCCCTGTCGATGCGGCTCATCTGACCCGCGGCGCCCTTGGGTGAGATACCAAAGCAGTAACAAAACGACAATACCGGAGAACAATCGAATCAGGGTAAAACTACCCGCATCGAGCGCTTCTTCACCGAGGGCTAAGCGGCATAACACCGAATTACCCGCAAAGGCCACCAGAGCAAAGGTGGTATACAGTATCGTCGATAGATGTAATCGTAGATTCATTCCGTATTTCTCGGCTGATCGATCTCAGTTGGATTATTAGGATGTTGACGATACGCTCGCCCCAGTTGCCACAACAGCAATGCCGCACCACAGCCACCACTACCTAACACCATGGTCATAATCATGATTTGATAGCGCACCGCGATCAGCGGTGACACCCCCGATAAAATCTGCCCAGTCATCATCCCCGGCAACGAGACTAAGCCAACCGCCAGCAAGCTATTGATCTGAGGGATCATCGCCGCCTGAAATGCGGTAAGGCGCGCAGCCGATTCCGGTTTACCCTCTTTCAATTCAGAGTGATAACGTTCTGCCGCCAGACTGATCGCATTCATGGTATTGGCAAAGTACATACCCGCTAGCGGTATCACCACCCGCGGCTCGTACCAGGTCTCCACCCCAATCACCAAAAACAGTGAAATAAAGAGATGCAATCCGGCTGAACAGCTTAGGGCAATCAGCGCCGGCTTAAGATAATCCCGTTGGTGAGCAACAGGACGTAAGGCGATCCAACTGGCAATACCGACCATCAGGGTTAACACCGTGACCGTAATCCAGGGAGAGGGATTGTTAAACAGCGCCACCAGCACATAACCGACCGCCACCAATTGCAACGTCATACGCGCGGCGGATAGCAACACTTCTGATGCTTTGCCTGACCAACGGGCATAGACAATCGAAATCAATACCACCGGTAGCGCACACCAGGCAAGCGAGCCCCATGAAATCACATGCATCCGAACTCCCCTGTACTATCCTCAGTTTTCATCGGCAGTCTGCACCGCACCGTCTCGCCATTAGGCTTAATCGGCCTCTAAACCGATAAAACCACCCGATTGATGGGTCCACAGTTGTCCATAAACACCCCCTTTTGCCACCAGTTCATGATGGCTACCCTGCTCAATAATCTGCCCCTGATCCAATACGATCAAGCGATCCATCGCAGCAATCGTCGATAATCGGTGGGCAATGGCAATCACCGTTTTACCCTGCATTAAACTGGACAGGCCTCGTTGAATATCCGCTTCAACCTCAGAGTCGAGCGCCGAGGTGGCTTCATCCATAATGAGAATAGGCGCATCTTTGAGAATAACCCGAGCAATCGCCACCCGTTGCCGCTGTCCTCCGGAGAGTTTTACGCCACGCTCACCCACCTGAGCATCATAGCCGGTTCGCCCTTCTGGATCGCTTAAACCAAGAATAAATTCATGGGCCTCTGCCCGTTTGGCAGCGGCGATCATCTCGGCATCGGTCGCGTCGGGGTGACCATACAAAATATTATCCCGCACACTGCGATGCAGTAACGAGGTATCCTGGGTCACCATGCCGATCTGATGACGTAGACTCTCCTGCTGCACCTGACTAATATCTTGCCCATCGATCAACAGCTGACCGGCTGCTAAATCATGAAAACGCAGCAACAGATTCACCAAGGTTGATTTCCCCGCCCCCGAACGGCCCACCAACCCCACTTTCTCGCCCGGTTTAATCAAAAGGTTAAGGTGTTCAATCACGCCTTCGGTTTTATCATAATGGAATGATACGTCGTTAAAGTGAATCTCACCTTCCGTTATCGTTAACGGTTTTGCATCCGCCTGATCGGTTACTTCTAACGGCTGTGCAAGGGTATTCATGCCATCATTTACGGTACCGATATTTTCAAACAGCGCACTGATCTCCCACATAATCCACTGCGACATACCGTTAAGCCGAAGCGCCAAGCTAATCGCGATGGCGATGGCCCCCACACTCACCAAGCTAAAACTCCACAGATAGATCGCCACCGCGGATATCACAAACACCAACAGATAATTAAGACATTGCACCAACACATTGAGGCGGGTGGCCAGACGCATCTGCCGATAGACGGTGACAAGGAAACCGTCCATGCTTTCACGGGCATAGTCTGATTCACGCTGACTGTGGGAAAATAGTTTGACCGTCGCAATATTGGTATAGCTATCGACAATACGGCCGGTCATGGAAGAACGAGCATTCGCTTGAGTGGCCGAGATATCCCGCAACCGCGGCACGAAATAACGCATCACTAAACAATAGAGGATCAACCAGCCCAGCAGAGGCAGCATCAAACGAATATCCGATTGCGCCACCAGCACCAACATAGAAAGAAAATAAACGGCAATATAGACCAAAACATCCAGCAGTTTCATCACCGCTTCACGGACGGCCAGCGATGTTTGCATCACCTTCGTGGCAATGCGTCCGGCAAAATCATTCTGATAAAACGCTAAACTCTGGCGTAGTAGATAACGGTGCGCTAGCCAGCGAATCGACATAGGGAAGTTTCCCAACAATACCTGATGCACGATGACCGAATGTAACGCTACTAACAACGGCAACCCCACCAGCAGCAAAATACCCACCAGCGTCAGTGTGTCGCCCTCCTCCTGCCAAAACGTCTCTGGCTGCTTGGTGCCGAGCCAATCGACCAGTTGTCCCAGAAAACCAAACAGTGATACCTCAAGCACCGCCAACAGAGCTGAACATAGCGCCATGGATAACAGAGGCCACTCCATCCCCCGCATATAGTAACGGCAAAAAGCATATAGTCCTTTAGGCGGCTGGCCCGGTTCAGGCTCAGGAAAAGGGTTGGTCAGGCGTTCAAAAAATCGCAACATCAATAAAATCCAAACGAGGCATATTCGATAAAAGGCCGCAAAGCATACCCTAACCCTAACGGGTAAAACATATTAAACCCTATTTAGCCGATAACCTTCTTCGGTGCAGGCCGCAGCCGCCCCATGATCAATAGATCCCTATTAAACAGCCGAAAACCTTTAAATTTCATTTTTCTGGTCTAAGCTTTAATGATTATCGACAGATACAGTCGACTATTGGCACCTACTTTACGGTCTGACTCCCATTTACAGTCATAACGGATATGCATAAATGGTTTTAAAGCGTTTTTCGCCGACATCGTTGCATAACCGAGTCTTAATGCTAACACTCGTTGGCTTTCTATTCTCCACGATTACCGTGGCGTTGTTGGTTTTCCGCTATCTACAAGATGACTCAACCGAGCTATTGGTCGAACAACAGCAGGTGATGGTCGATATGGTGGTCAAACAGATCGATTCAGCGTTGCAAACACGCATCGACTACCTAGAAGCCTTTGCAGAAACCCTGCACAGTAAAAATACGCTTTACCCCAATGACCGAATCCAAACAGCGCTGAAACTCGATACGCATCTACAAAGCCTCTTCAGTGGTGGCGTGGTCGTGACCAGTAGCCAAGGCATTTCATTAGCCGACTACCCCACCGTGCCCAACCGTACCGGCTTAGACTATTCCGACCGACTGCACCTACAACAGGCACGACAACTCAAAGCCTCGGTGGTTACCGAACCACTACTGGGCAAAGGCTTGAATAGCCCACTGTTTGCGATCAACACACCGATTCTCTCTGCTTCTGGCGAGATTCTCGGATTCCTGTTTGGCGTCAACCTTCTAGCCCAAGACAATCTATTAAAAAGCCTCTCACAGCCAACCCTCAATGACAGTGGCCGAACACTGATTATCGACCCCAACTTGGGCATCTATGTTACCGATACCGATAAAGGCGTGGCACTGGAGAGTTACCGCCATGAACAACACTGCGACTGTATTGAACTGTTAGAAAGAGGCATCACTTCAGGTATCACAGACAGTATCGAGGGCGAGCCCGTCATCTTCACCTCCGCCAAATTAAATCACATGGGTTGGATTGTTATTCGTAACTATCCACTGCATAAAGCGATGCAGACCATCAACCATTTGAGTGAAAAAATCATCTGGGTGATTTTCATTACCAGTTTATTGATGGCCGGCATCATCGCCTATCTCTTAAAAAAGTTATTAAGGCCGCTGACCACGGCCACAAGAGATATCCAAAAGATGGCGGAAGGCACGCTGCAAACACAAGAGCTCACCATCAATGGCCATGATGAGGTGGGTCAATTATTAGCGGCTTTTAATCAGCTCAACCGCAATCAAAATCGCTACCAGCAGGCGCTAAAAGAATCCGAAGAACGTTACCGGCTCACCCTCGAAGCGACCCAAACAGGCCTGTGGAGTTGGGATCTGCGCGATAATTCCATTCATTGGGACAATCAGTGTTATCAGATGATCGGTTATCAGGATCAAGCCTTTCAGCTCGACACAACCCTACTGCGTAAATTGATGCACCCTGATGATCAAGTCCATTTTTTCAGCAGCTTTCTGCCTCAGTTACTCAACAACGATTCGGCTGAAATGCAGTTCCGTTTACTGACCCATGACAACCGCTGGCACTGGGTGAAAAGCCGAGGTAAACCGATCCGCTTCAGTGAGACTCATCAGCCATTGGTGGTCGCGGGCACCCATATGGACTTTGAGCAGCAGAAACAAACCGAGCAGATGCGACTCGCCGCGGCCGCCTTTGAAAGTAACGACGCCATAATGATCATCAATGCTGAACATAGCATCATCAAGGTGAATAATGCCTTCAGCCAGATCACAGGCTATAGCGCCAAAGAAGCCATCGGCCAGCGCTATACACTGCTTCATTCGGGCGTTCATAAAAGACCTTTTTACGAGGCACTGCTCGACAGTTTAAACCAAACGGGTAAATGGAAGGGCGAGATCTGGTATCGTCATAAAGACGGTTCTATCTATATCGCCCAAGTGAGTATTAATACTCTGTTTAACGATGACAACTCGGTGTATCAACGCATCGTCACCTTCGCCGACATCACCGAAAAGAAGCGTACCGAAGAGCTCATCTGGAAACAGGCTAACTTCGATCCCTTAACCAATCTGCCCAATCGACGCATGTTTATGGAGCGCCTAACCCATGAAATACGTCTGGCCGCCCGCTCAAAAACAACCCTTGCGCTGCTATTTTTAGATCTCGACAACTTTAAACAGATAAACGATACACTCGGCCACGGTGTCGGGGACCAACTATTAATCGAGGTCGCCGCCCGCTTTACCCAACTGATTCGCGGGAGCGATACCGTCTGCCGACTCGGAGGCGATGAGTTCACCCTCATTTTACCCCAGATCGACGGCCCCGCTCAGGTAAAACAGGTCGGTGATAAAATACTTAACGTTCTAAAACAACCCTTTAAGCTAGACCATCAATTACGCTACATCTCCGCCAGTATTGGCGCAGCCCTTTACCCGCAAGACAGTCAAGATGCCGAACAGCTGATCAATATGGCCGATCAGGCGATGTACTCAGCCAAAGAAGCGGGACGCGGCAGACTCAAGCTGTTCGTTCCCGGTATGCAGGCCATATCGCTTAAACGTACCCAGCTAACCAAAGATCTACAGCTTGCGATTAAGAGGGAACAGTTCCAATTGTATTATCAACCGGTTATCTCGTTAGAGGATATGTCAGTCGTCAAAGCCGAAGCGCTGATTCGTTGGAACCACCCGCAAGAGGGACTCATGTTTCCCCATCAGTTCATGCAACTTGCGGAGCAAAGTGGCACCATCCAAGCCATAGGCGACTGGGTTTTCGAAGCGGCGGTTCAACAGGCTAAGCAGTGGCGTCATCAGTTAAACCCCCACTTACAAATTTGCATCAACGCCTGTCAGGCGCACTTTGAAACCAAAGATAGTGGCAGTGCCCACCAGCGCTGGATTGATATAGCCCGTGAGACCGAGATGGAACCGGCCTCCATCAGCGTTGAAATCAGCGAAGGCCTACTGATGGAATCGTCCACTGATACCCAAGACAAAATAGATCAATTACGCGAGGCGGGTATACAGATTGGTTTGGATGACTTTGGCACCAGTTTTTCCTCACTCGCCCATCTAAGCCGGATGAATATCGACTATCTCAAAATCGACCGTACCTTTATTCGCAACCTAAACGCGGACTCAGAGGATCTAACCCTTTGCAACGCCATTATCGTGATGGCCCATACACTGGGATTAAAAGTGATCGCCGAAGGGATTGAAACTCAAGAGCAGCATCAATTGATGCTGCAGGCTGAGTGTGACTATAGTCAGGGATTTTTCTATGCCAGCGCCATGACGCCAGAACAGTTCGAACAGTGGCACAAAACCTTCAAACTCTCACCGCCGATAAATGATTGAGTCATGAAACATCATTAAACAACCACAAAAAAACAGTACTGCGGCGATGCGCCCGAAATAAGGCATTAAAACACAGAGGGATGATTCGCCGCTTTTTTAATCTCGGGGTGGTTCGCTAAAAACAACTGAACCACCTGCGGATCAAATAAAATACCCGATTGCTCATCGATATAACTCAGCGCTTTGTCCTCAGGCCAGCCTTTTTTGTACACCCGCTCTTCGAGTAGCGCATCATACACATCAATCACCGCAAACAGCCGAGCCGCCAACGGGATAGCTTCCCCCTGTAGTCCTTCGGGGTAACCACTGCCATCCCAACGTTCATGATGGCTATAGGGAATATCGATGGACGGTTGAAGAAACTCGATATCCTGCATCAAATCGCGAGCAATCACTGGATGCTGCTGCATCACCGCTAGCTCATCGGCGTTGAGTGGGCCCGGTTTAATCAACACCGAATCGGGAATACCCACCTTACCGGCATCATGCATCATCGCGCCCCGAGCGATATAGGTGAGTTGATCGCCGCTGATACCCATAAGACTGGCGAGTTTAACCGTCATTCGCGTCACCCGTAAGCTATGCACACCGGTTTCTTTATGGCGAACGTCCATCACCTGTACCCAGCCTTGCAGGGTCTGATCATAGCTTTTTCGTAGCTGCTGATTCACCTGACCAATACGCCGTAGATCTGCCCGCACTAACAGCAGTAATAAGAGTGAGGTACAGCCCACAAAGGCGAACCCTTTAAGGCTTTGCGCCAAAATAATAGCATCAGGTGAATGAAACACAGTGGCCACTATCGCGTCTGAAAAGTAGACCCAGACAGACGCCAATAGCAGATAGATGAACACGGTACGGTAGTATGGTTTTATCATCAGATACCTCGGCAAAAGCCACTCTGGTTAAAGACCGTTAATAGATTTATGGCCGCGCCCTGAAGCGATCATCTGTCTCGATACTCAAGCCACCTGAGCGGTTCAAGATTAGACTCAATCGCACATCAGAATCCGCGGCGTTACAACTCGTTAAGTTTTATAAAAATACGCTGCAACAGAGAAGCGACATCAGCGCCCTTAGGTGCTATTGCGCTACCCGCTTCAACATCCACTTTAGCGACGCCATCCCCTTGAAGCGGCGCTGTAATATAGGGGTTGCTGTTACCCTGCAAAGCGGTAATCAGCTTATTTCGCTTGATCTCCCAACCATCAACCGGATCCCTAGCATTCCACACGGTAAACAGCTTTTCCTGTTTCGAACTAATTCTTAGACCGTATTGATCACGCATATAAAAATAGGTACGGGCGATATCTCCCTGCCGGTTTTGCGGGGGCTCTACCTTGCGGCCTTTAAAGTTCACTTCCATATCACAGCGACCATATACCCGAGGCTCACCTTCAAGCTGGGCAAAACTATAATTAGAACGATCGCCATTCACTTCGCCGATCGCCGGTACGAGGTTATGCAGGTCGGACTCCATTCGCTTAAAACCTTCGACCCTTTTACAGGCCTTACGCCCACCGTCTTGCCAACACTGTAGTTGGTGACCAAATGCCCACGCCGGTACGACATGCTCCCACTCGATACGGCTGGCCCTATTGGCATTCTTACGGGGGGTATAGCCACAGCTATTCCAATCCGGCACCAGTTTTTTACCCACCGATTGATAATCACAACCGCAATAGAAACTCACCGGATGTTCCTGATACATCTTTGCAAGAAGACGTTTTGACTTACTGAAAGACGGTCCTGATGCAGCAACCACACAGGTAGATAATAGCCACACACCGAGTGCAGCCCAAACGCGCAGGGACATAAATATTCTTTACCACGACAACAGAAATCCATCCCTGAAACTCACTATCCTTAGCGAGGATTTAAAAAAGATAGGCAATATAGGAGATATATAACCGGCTTACTTTCGATTACCGATACGGTAGTTACCGGTCTGATGAAACTGTACGACCTGTTTACGCTTACGGCCAATTAATATCGGGCCATCATCAAAGAAGAGAAAGTTTTTCCAATGCTGACGAAAGATCGCCCAAGAAGTTTCAATCACATGCTCGCTGCTGTAACAAAACCAGACAACCGTATCGTCTTCCCACTGTAGGTGTTCTGAGAGGATATCTGGCAAAGCATTTTCTTCGGATTCCCACCGCTGTTGCCAGTGGTCGGTTTCTAGCCAAGTGTCCGCTTTACTCGCCCAATCATCCGCATTAAACAGGCTCGGATGGTTGCACCGGTTGCTAATCTGCTGAGTCCATACCTGTTCAGCACGGGCTTCGGTCAATGGTTTAATCTGTGCCAAATCCTCATCACTGATGGGCAGGTCTTTATGCCTGAAAATCCAGGCTCTTTTGTATTGCTCAACCGGCAAATAGCTCATGGTAACTCGATGATTTAAAGTTCAATAAAAGGCGTGTCACTATACCAGAATGAACCTCAGCAACAATCAGAACCATGCCTTTAAAACCAAATTCCCCGATAAAAGGTAAGCTTAATCTCAGCGGCTTAATAATCTAACCGGCGAGCCTGCCAAAAGTACTGACGCCAGTAGGGATTATCGACACGAGAAATCATCACGCCACGGCTCGTTGAGGCATGCAGAAACTCGCCCCGACCGACATAGATACCCACGTGCCGCCCTTTAGCGCCTGGTCGATAAAACAGTAGATCTCCCGGCTGTAACGACCGGCCCGCTACCCGCATACCCTCGGCCGCTTGATCGGCAGTGGTTCGCGGCAACTGGACACCAAACTGTTGTTGAAAAGCTTGCTGCGTAAAGCTAGAGCAATCGACCCCCTGCTTAGTGGTACCCCCTAACCGATAAGGCACCCCTTGCCAGGTCTGATAGTGCTGCAGTAATCGCTGCCTCACCGCCATATCTTCACCACTTTCATCAAACATCGGCGCTGTCCCGTCCGTGATGATAGGGTCATCATAATAGGTCTGTGTACCACAGCCCCCTAAACTCAAAAGGCATAACAACGCCATACAATATTTCATCATAAAAACCTGCCCGCTCAGCTATACTGTCGTAAATGAATCTGTTTTGCCGTCGGTATCGACACCGTTACACAACAGCCTATTATTCTCTATCGCTAAAGGAAACAACAATGCTTCATATTCTGCCAGAAACCGCCGGTGATATTATGGTGCTTCAAGCCACGGGAAAACTCACCACGGCTGACTATCAGGATACATTTTTACCTTTATTAGAGGAGAAAGTTGCTACCCACGGTGGTGTACGCTGTTTGATCTACCTTGATCACGATTTTAAAGGCTTAGAAGTCGGTGCAATGTGGGAAGATACGAAACTAGGCCTACAACACAACCGTGATTTTATCCGCCTAGCGGTTGTTGGCGACGGCGCTTGGCTCGATTGGGCACTCAAATTAGGCGCCCTCTTTATAAAAGGCGAAACCAAGCATTTCACCGAGAATCAGTTCTTACAGGCGCTTCACTGGATTGATGCGGGTGATTAACCGCTATTTACTGAACACTATTGCTTACACGCTATCACTTAACAATATGCTAAACATCTCAGGCTTGAGAGATAACCCTTAAGCCTGCCCTCGGTGGCATAAAAACCGCCAAACGTTTCAACACCAAATCTTGATCTGAATCCCTAAGCCTGCACCCCGTTTCTGCTACGCTAATGCCATGCTTTAATCGAAGGTGGATATCATGGATTCTCACAGCCAAAAACGGACATTACAGAGCGCTAGCGAAACTAGCGAAACACCGGTGTGGCATACCTACGACGCACAGCAGGTCAACGACCGTTTACACACCTCCCCTCAAGGACTCAGCGGGGCAGAGGCCGCCCAACGTCAGCAGCAATATGGTGCCAACCAACTCCCACCGGCTAAGCGTCGCAGTGGCCTGATGCGCTTACTGGCACAATTTCATAACGTGCTGATCTATGTACTACTGGTTGCGGCTGTCGTCACCGCGTTGCTGGGCCACAGTATCGATTCTGGGGTTATTATCGCCGTCGTTCTCATTAACTCCCTCGTCGGTTTCATTCAGGAGGGTAAAGCCGAGAAAGCCATCGACGCGGTGCGTAATATGCTTTCCCAACAAGCGGTGGTGATTCGCGATGGGCATCGACAGGAAGTGCCCGCCGAAGCGCTAGTCCCCGGTGATATTGTCTTTATACAGTCCGGTGATCGAGTACCGGCAGACCTACATCTACACAAGGTCAAAGAGCTTAATATTGAGGAAGCCCTACTCACTGGCGAGTCCGTACCGGTACTGAAACAAACTCAACCGGTCGCCGCTAATGCTGATCTTGGCGACCGGACGAACATCGCCTTTTCTGGCACCTTAGTCACTTATGGCCAAGGCACCGGTACCGTGGTGGCCACTGGGGCACAGACCGAGATTGGCCGTATTAGCACCCTGCTAGCCGATGTTTCCGCCCTCACCACCCCACTCACCCGTCAATTAGATAGCTTTGCGCGTTGGTTAACCGGCTCGATTCTACTGATCGCGCTGGCAACCATGCTGTTTGGTTCTTGGGTTCGGGGTTACGCACTGGAAGATATGTTTCTCGCCGCGGTTGGCCTTGCGGTCGCCGCTATTCCAGAAGGCTTGCCCGCCGTTATTACTATTGCCTTGGCCATCGGGGTACAGCGGATGGCTAACCGTCATGCGATTATCCGTCGCCTACCCGCAGTAGAGACATTGGGCTCAGTATCGGTCATCTGCTCCGATAAAACCGGCACCCTTACCCGTAATGAGATGACTGTGACCACCGTGGTCTCGGCCTGCTGCAACGCGGATATCAGTGGCGCAGGGTACAATCCCCATGGCACCTTCACCTGTAACCATCAGGACCTCAATCTCAGCAATCTACCGGAGCTACAACAGCTCTGTCGCGCCAGCATACTCTGTAACGAAGCTCAGTTACGTCAAAAAAACGATGAGTGGATCATCGAAGGAGACCCTACCGAGGGAGCACTCTTAGTCCTGGGCGCCAAATCGGGCCTTGATCTGACCGAACTGCCGTTAGAGATGCCCCGTGATGACCTGATTCCCTTCGAATCCGAGCATCGCTTTATGGCTACCCTTCACCATGATCATAACGGTAATGGCGTTATCTATATCAAAGGCGCCATCGAAGCTATTTTGCCCCGCTGCCAATGGCAGATGAGCCATGGCCATGAAGAAAAACTAGATAGCGACTACTGGAGCCAACAACAGGAACAGATCGCCAATCAAGGCCAAAGAACGCTCGCACTGGCGATGCTTAGGGTTGATGAAAACCATCGTATTCTCCATTTTGATGATGTCAGCAAAGGGTTAGTCATGCTCGGCCTCGTCGGCATTATTGACCCTCCCCGTGAGGAGGCGATTCAAGCCGTCGCCGAATGTCACCGCGCCGGCATCCAAGTCAAAATGATTACGGGCGATCACATTGCAACCGCCTCTGCCATCGCTCGACAGATGGGTATTACCGATAGCCCCCGTGCGATGACGGGCAACGAAGTCGAACAGCTCAGCGATAGTGAGCTTCAGGCGCGGGTAGAACAGGTTGATGTGTTTGCCCGCTCGAGCCCTGAACACAAATTACGCATTGTTCAAGCGTTACAAGCTTGTCAGCATGTTGTCGCCATGACCGGTGACGGCGTCAACGATGCCCCCGCCTTAAAACGGGCTGATGTCGGCACGGCGATGGGCATCAAAGGCACCGAGGCGGCGAAAGAAGCATCTGAGATGGTGTTGGCGGATGATAACTTCGCCTCTATCACCTATGCCGTTGAAGAGGGTCGTACGGTTTTCGATAACATCAAAAAATCGATTCTGTTTATCCTGCCCACGAATGGCGGTGAAGCACTCACCGTGATCGCGGCCATTGCCTTCGGTACGATGCTGCCGGTGACCCCTGCCCAGATTCTTTGGGTCAATATGATCACCGCAGTGACACTCGCCCTGTCGCTCACATTTGAATCAACCGAACCGGGCGTGATGCTACGACCACCGCGCAATACCCGCAGCCCGATATTATCGCCCTTTATGATCTGGCGAATTATCTTTGTCTCATTACTGATGGTCAGCGCCACCTTTGGGCTATTCCTCTGGGAACGCAGTAATGGCACCGATATCGATACAGCTCGGACGATTGCGGTCAATACCTTGGTGGTATTGGAGGTGTTCTATCTATTGAATTCACGCTACCTCACCCGCTCCGTACTGAGCCGAGATGGGCTACTAGGTAACCGTTATGCGCTCTATGCGATCGCTATCGTCATGGCGTTCCAACTGCTATTTACCTACCTGCCGATTATGCAGTTATTCTTTCACACCGAAGCACTGAGTCTCGCGGATTGGGGCAAAATACTGGTTGTTGGCCTGATACTGTTTCTGGCCGTGGAGTTGGAGAAAAAGCTGCTTCACTCGGTCAGCAAAACGGAATAAACGACTTAGCAACCCAAACTGAGGTATCTCTTTTGCTATTACAGCATCAAATAGGGCATAATTGATCGTTTATTATACACATCAGGAGGAATTGAACATGATCAAGCGTCAAACCAAATCCGAACTGCGCAAACAATTGCAGCTGCAAACACAGGCCTTTCTCAAAAAAGGTGGTGAAGTAGCGGAAGTTGAAACCGGCGCGACAGGTCTGATCAATGGCTCCTATCGTAACGCAGGTTTTATTCTTAACCCTCAGCGGCAAGAACGCACACCGCTGAACGGCGTTCTCGCCCAAATAGATGCCCGTAAAGCAGAGCGGACGCAAAGAAGTAGCCCGCCAAAGAGCACTCGACAGCGGAAAAAAGTGATCTATGATGATTTTGGCGAGCCATTACGCGTAGTGTTTGAATAACACCATTGAGTTAAATATCTTCATTTCAACGCAGTTTTAAGTCATCCCCTGTCGTCCTTGGCAAAAACGATCTGCCAATCACGACAGCCTTAGCCGTACCCCTTAAGCGCAATACCTATTTAAAGTTTAAGCAACTACTTAAGTGACCCACTAAGCAACCGGCTTCTCACGGGCATACCTTTCTGGTTGATTTCCAGCCTATCGATCAGGCTAGCCGTTACCTTTTGACAAATTGCTTGCTCAGCCTAACGCTGAGACCGTCTCAATAGTGAATCCTCGTACGACCCAATGACGAAGTGCTTCTGTGATATTAGCCTACCGCAGACAGCCGATATTTATAACCTGACTCTCGAGGCCTATCGGCGCAAACTATGACTGGGTTTCATCTCCTCTTGGAGGGGCGTCAGGACGACCTTCAGGATGACCATCCGGGCCGCTAGGTCGCACCTTCTGCGGTTTCACAATCGACGATGACCGGTGCTTAGGTAAAGGCATCCTTAGCAAACAAAGAAAGAAAGATCTATGCCCTTAGGCTTAGCCTGTTCGCCGCTAACAACTTTGTGATGGTCTTTATGGGCGTTCCCGTGATCATGAAAATGAGAGCAGCCGGCTAAGGTGAGCGTACTAAAGGCCATGACACCTATCAATAATCGGTTCTTTAAACTCATCAGTTATATCCTTTTCAAACAGCATCTATGCTTAATCAGCGTAGATCATGCCGTACAAATGTGCAGACAATAAGAATCCTAGAACAACGTTGGAACAACGCGTCAGCCAATAAGCCTTAAGCCACTGAGAGAGCCGCTACCGAGCTGGCAACGGCGTTACGATGACTCAGTCCTGACACTCTTTCTTGTGACGCCGCTTCGGTTTTTTAGGCGGCAGAGAATCCACGAATGCGGTACAGAGATTTAGCCAATAGATAAGGTCTTCATCCGACTCAAATCCCTCGGAAAGAACATAAACCATGCTGCGAATAGGCTTGCCGGTAAAATCCATGTCGGTGACATAGGGTTTAGCTAAGCAACGCTCATAATGATCGGGCCCTATACGCGCCATCAGCTTATCGCCTATGATGGCGCAGCACATATGTTCAGAAAGCAAAAAACATAAACCACCGAACATTCTTTTCACCACTAGATCGTGACGATTGTTAAAATGCTCGTAAAGTCTTGCTTCTAAACCTCGATCAAATGCCATAATTGACGAATATTTCACTCCTATCGGTCTTTAAGGCCAGTGTCGTTATGCTAAATTGCCCGTTAACATCACCGCTGAGGGCTGCTGAGATGACAACCCTAACCCACAGACTGTCCTTACATGATCATTATCATTTCAAGGCAGCAATAATATCATCGGGCTCTGAACGTGTGCGGTAATCCACATCAACATAACGCCAGGTGACAACGCCATCACGGCCGATAATAAAGGTGGCTGGTATCGGTAATACGTGACCATTGCCGTTATTAATGTCGGCCAGATCAAGCTGGCGATCCACTCGCATATGCTCAGCCATAAATTCAGGCACTTCCCAAGCGACACCAAACGCAGCAGCCACTTGAGCATCTTGATCTGATAATACACTGAAATCCATTTCACTGATGGCGTCTTTTGTCATTGAGCCATCCGGCACCTGCGGACTGATGGCAACCAACTGAGCCCCCAAGGCATGAATCTCATCTAAGCGAGCACTCAAGGCTCTAAGCTGCAAGTTACAATACGGGCACCAGCTGCCCCGGTAAAAAGTCACGATCAACGGACCATGTTTGAGTAAGTCGGCTAACGAGACCGATTGACCATCGGCATCCGGCAGCGAGAATTCAGGCGCTTTGTCGCCAATATCGATCGCACCGTTTCCCTGCTGAAAAGCTTTTGCCTGCGCAATGATCTCATCGACCCGTTGCATAAATTCAGGATTCGCTTGCCGTCCCGCTTCGATCTTTGCTTCTGTTTGCTCTTTTAAGCTTTTCATATTTTTCTAACAATACTCACAGATTTAATCATCGCTGAATTCTGCTGGAAAAACGTAACAATAGATAGATCCGCTCAGCTGATCTCATATAAACGATCAGGACAGTGTGGCAGTGCCTGCCTAACAATGCCGCTACCACTTAATACTGTTATCTCAGCGACATAGATCATCCATAAAGGCCGCCTTATTCCACAAACATCGATTTACACCGTAAACAGCACCTAAAAGTTGAATTTAATCCACCGAGTGATGTCTTCTGGTATAACCCATTTTCATCTGATTATTAAAACAAGAGCTATTTTAAATGAAATTAATGAAACGCCTCGCACTATGCATCCTGTACCTTACAGCCCTCGTTTCACTTAATAGCTATGCTGCACCCAAGTCAGAACGCTGGGATCACTGGGTGCAAAACGACCCGCAGAGCGCCGCTGTTATTACCCATAGTGAATGGGATCACTTTCTCTCAACCTATGTCGTAGTAAATGACGATAGCGACACAGCCCTGCGGGGAATCAACACACTTAACTACGCTCAGGTGACGCCTACCGACAAGCAGGCTTTAAAGTCTTACATTGCTAAACTCACGGCACTGCCCATTAGTGAATATAACCGAGATCAACAACGGGCGTATTGGATCAACCTTTATAATGCGTTAACCATTGATGTAGTACTCGATCACTACCCGGTTAAATCCATTATGGATATAAAACTCTCAGGCTTTTTCACCCGCGGGCCATGGGAAGAAAAACTGGTGACGATAGAACAGCAGCCTGTCAGCCTTAATGATATAGAGCACCGTATTCTGCGACCTATCTGGAACGATCCCAGAACCCATTACGCGGTCAACTGTGCATCTCTTGGCTGCCCAAACCTAAGCACCCAGGCTTACACCGCAGAAAATATGGAACAACAGCTCGAGCAGGCAGCAAGCGCCTTTATCAACCACCCACGCGGCGCTAACGTCAGCAACGGTAAGTTAATCGTATCGAGTATCTATAACTGGTTTAAAGAGGATTTTGGTGACAGTGATACACAGATTATCCAACACTTAAAGCAGTACGCCAACGCACCGCTTAAACAACAACTCGCCACCATACAACAGATCTCAGATGACCAATATGATTGGCAGCTAAACGAAATACAATAAGAGTACGCAACCTGCCTTAGCGTTAACCCGCTAAGGCAGCCATCGTTCGTCAATTGAGGCCCTAAAGACCTACTACCCGACTAAAAAGTACGCACACCAGAGCTATATCGCTCGCTTAAAATACGCTATCCATGCAGTCAGTGATCATAGGCTTCTAGCCCGTTATTCTCATCCTAATGTCTCAAACGCCCTCCTCGCTTTTACCGTATACTGTGCTATAAATAATAGGTGAGTTCGTTATAACTGCAGCAAAATTCACTGGGTAGATTTTTATAAAATATAAACGCTAACCAGTTAGTTTTGAAAAAATCTTGAAAAGTAAGCTCCCAAAAGAGCAGCAGTCAATCTATTCATGCACATATCAACGAGCCCAAGACTAAATGATATTAAAAAACAGTAGAATAAAAAAAGCACTTCCCTTGTTAACCGTTATTTTCTTCTTGTTTTCGTTGCTATTGATATGGGGGTTTTTGACGCTCAATCACAGTAATTATTTTCATCAACTCAATATGCGTCACTTCAAACACACTGCTGAGTTAACGGGACTGGTGTACGAACCCACACGATTATTTTCGACCGATAACCCCATCGACCTCAACCAAATCCGTACCGTTATCAATAATATTCGTGCTCAGCCCAACGAGTGTCTATCCATTATCGGTACCTCTGATAGGCTACTCATGCATCTCATTGGCACTGATTCCGTCATTAACATTTGTCAACGTGATGTCAAAAGCGCCGATGAAACACTCGATATATTAACACGTTATGAGCATGGCGAAGTCGATATACAGGTATTACAAAATCAGTTAACTAAGGTCCTTGCTGAATTCAAAGCTAATTCCATCCAATTTGAAAGACCGGTTGAAAAAACCGCTAACTTTATAGCCAACATTACCATCGCCTTAATCATTTTATCGTCAACCGTGGTATTATTTTTTACCATATGGTTATCCCGCGCCGTTTCCCTCGTACTCACTAAGCGAGAAGAGGCTATGACGGCCCTCGCGCAGAGTGAGGAACGCAACAAACAGCTCGCCTACAATGACACCTTAACCGGCTTACCCAATAGAAATTCACTAGAACATACAATCAACACCGCGATTGCGAGATCGAACCGTAGCAAATCACAGTTTGCGGTGATGTTTATCGACCTCGACCAATTCAAAGATATCAACGACAGCTTAGGCCACACCGTGGGTGATGAACTACTCATGGAAATGGGTAAACGTATTGACGATACCTTGCGGGAAAACGATTCAGTGGTACGCTTTGGTGGCGACGAGTTTGTCGCGGTGACAGATTGCTTTGATTCCACGGAAATCACCGATTTAATTGCTCAGCGCATTATCGATGCCATTCGCGAGCCAGTAAAATTAACTAACATTGAATCCTATATCACGGCCAGTATCGGCATTGCCTGCTACCCACAAAATGGCATCAATGCCACCACCCTGCTAAAGCATGCAGATACCGCCATGTATCAAGCTAAGAATGCGGGTAAAAATCAGCATCAAGCCTACGACAAACAAACTTCGCATAAGCAGAACCGTAGACTCAATATCGTCAACCAG
Source organism: Amphritea opalescens (assembly GCF_003957515.1). GTDB lineage: Bacteria > Pseudomonadota > Gammaproteobacteria > Pseudomonadales > Balneatricaceae > Amphritea > Amphritea opalescens. The sequence goes on along the minus strand of NZ_RQXW01000001.1, from coordinate 86,265 downwards.
CTTCATCAGGCTATTAGTAATAATGAATTCAGCCTAGCTTATCAACCGGTGGTCAGATTAGCAGATGGCTGCACCGTTGGCAGCGAAGCACTGCTACGCTGGACGAATGCCGACAATGAAACCATTGGGCCCGATGAGTTTATTCCTATTGCCGAAAACTCAGGGCAGATTATCGAGATTGGCAACTGGGTTCTCCTACAAGCCTTTCAACAGTGCAAAATCTGGCACGATGCCGGCGCCATAAACCATGCCATGGCCATTAATGTCTCATCCCAACAACTGAAAGACCCGCTGTTTGCTAAGCGACTCGCCGATCTTTTAACCCGCTTCTCCTTACCGGCACAATGCATCAATATCGAAATCACCGAAAACAGCATCGTGACCGAAGACCAAAACAGTGTAACCACTTTATATGAATTAGGTGAGCTGGGTACTCGATTGCTACTCGATGACTTCGGTACAGGCTATTCCTGTTTAAGTTACCTGAAAGATTTACCCTTTGATGTACTAAAGATTGATAAAAGCTTTATGCCCGCTAACACCACGATTGCCTCCACCATTATCGCCATGGGGCATGAGCTAAATATGGAAATCATTGCTGAGGGCATCGAAAGCCAAGACTGTTATGAGTATCTCAAAAACCTAAACTGCCAATATGGTCAGGGGTATTTATTCCAAAAACCGGTTCCCCCTCATGAGTTCGACATTTTCAAGCGCTTCGATTGAGTTGCCTTCTATGACGGGACAGCCCATTCGGCTGTCGCTAAAGCAACGAGTTTAGCTACCCTAGTGAGCGTCCCTACTGAGCGCCCTTAATGAGCATAAGTCTCGCCTAGAGTTAACCCTTGTCGTCTGTGGTCATTATAAATTCGTTATCATTGGGTATCGGGTATTCTTCACACTGAGCAGCGGCCGATGCATATTGATCCTGTGAAATATCAACCCAGTAAGCATCACCCAGCCAGTTAAACAGATAACGCTTATCAACAAACTGTGAATAATGATGCCCGACAATATACTTCAATGCTTCTGACGCTGCTTTAGCCTCTGGCTCAGGCTGAACATATAAAGGATTGCGTCTTTTTTCCATAAAATGCAAATAAAGACCCTCATCACATAGCAATAAGTGCTTGGGCTCCGCGCCTCTTTTCGACCAGATAGCCTGTTCAGGCTTCAACTCAATGGCATATTTAAAAACATCAGATACTTTATAGACATGGCCGGTAATAACGCCTTTTTCAACTTCGTTCTGATCCATTTTTTCAACCATCAAAACATGATCACTGTCGAGCTGAACACTCCTATTACTCACCGCAGTGGCCGTAACGGACCGATCACAACCGGCCAACATCAGGCAGACGAATGGCACGATTCCTAAAGCGATTTTCTTATTGAATATAACCACAAATAATAGCGCCTTTTATCTCCATGAGTCGTGAATATTAACCTTGGTTGAATGCTATGCCTCAGACGTCAACCGGCTATTGCTTGCTATCCTATTGTGTTTGTAACATTCCGCTTGAGTGCCCCAAGCGTTGAACGCTCAACAACAGCGATATAGCAAATTCATATTAGGTTTGAAGGTCAACTATCCAACGATAATGAGCTAGGGTCAAGCGACTGAGTGGGCGAAAAATCACCAAGAACATCCGTTAGGAGCGATAAGATCGCGTTAATGTCTTGGCCTTACAATATCGCCGCCAGAGGCAGCTCCTACAACAGAATTGAATACATGCTTGCTGTTCTGTGTGGGAGCCCCTTCTAGGGGCGATAAGGTGCGGCTCGTTCCTCACCGTCACCCTACATATGATAGAGCCGCTACATATTTGTTTGTATCGTACGTAGGGGGCTGGTGAGCTTTGCGAACCGCACCATAGCCGTTAATGTCTTGGCCTTACAATATCGCCGCCAGAGGCAGCTCCTACAACAGAATTGAATTCATAGTGGGTGTTCTGTCTGGGAGCCCCTTCTAGGGGCGATAAGGTGCGGTTCGTTCCTCACCGTCACCCTACATATGATCGACTCAGCGAGAATAGCTGAGAATAACACCCTTAAACGGATTATCCATAAAGTCGGGCTGGGCGGGACGTTCTATGGATAATGTAAACCCCTCTTCTTCCATCGCTTTACTGAAGCGAGCATGGCGTCCGCGGCCGGGGTCGACCAATATCACCTCACCTTCAGGGTTACTGTGCTGACAGATAAAGTTGGTCAACTGTTTCACATGCTCATCTTCATAGAGAAGATCACTACCGATAATGAGATCAAACTTACCTAACTCTGTTTCAGGGTCAGCCCAACCCGTGCGGACAAAAGGCACTCGAGAATCATTATTGAGGTCGGTATTAAGCTGCATAAATCCCTCGGCGCGAGGGTGGTAATCGGTGGCGGTGATATCGGCATGGAGGTGATTCAACAGAATACTGGTAAGACCGATGCCGCAGCCGACTTCCAGGATGCGTTTGCCTTTAAAATCGGTGTGATACAGATGGTGAGCAAGCACTTGACCCGATGGCCAAACAATACCAAATAAAGGCCAAGTGGCAGATGAAATGCCTAAGGCTTCGGCCTCGCCATTATCGTCTTCAAATTCCTGATTACTGCGCAGACTGCGCAGATGGATATCAACTTTATCAAACTCATGGGTTTCGTAACGAACGCGTATTGTCATATAGACTCCTGCTAGATTGGGTAAATAGCAGATGGCTTGAAATACAACGGTTACTTCACAAGGAATATGCTTTGAATAGACAGATTACAGTAGATATAGGCAAATAGCGAACGGTGACAATAGCGAAAAAACGCACCAAAAGGTGCGTTTTATAGATAAAGATTAAGGCTTTAAAAGATTAACTAGTCTGTTCGATAACCTTATCGCAGATATAGTTACCGATGGGTATTGCTGAGGTAGCTGCCGGTGATGGTGCATTGCACACATGCAAAGAACGCGGGCTTTCAGCGAAGAGAAAATCATGCACCAGTGAGCCATCATTCATCACCGCCTGTGCTCGGATGCCTGCTGGATAAGGCTGTAGATCTTCAACTTTCAACTGCGGACAGTACTTCTGTACCAGCTTCAAATAGCCCGGTTTCCAGAGAGAATTTTTCGTCTCCACAATACCCGTACCAATATTGGCCTTTAGCACGCGCCAAAAACCGGGGAACGTCACCATATCCCAGATATCCCGCAAGCTGATATTGATTTTGCCATAGCCTTCCCGCTTCCAACCCTGAACCGCATTGGGACCCACCGTGACGGACCCATCAATCATCCGCGTTAAATGAACCCCAAGGAATGGCAACTCAGGATCGGGAATGGGATAGATAAGATGATTCACAATACTATTGTATTTGCTCGGCAACTTATAATATTCGCCACGGAATGGAATAATCTGAAAATCTGTTTTGATACCCAGCATTTTCGTGGTGCGATCCGCCATTAAGCCGGAACAGGTAATCAGGAATTTGCCCTTAAAGCTAACCTTTTCACCTTGATGCATGGCTTCTACCATCACCTCATCAGCGGTCTCCTGCAAACCAACGACCTGATGGTTTAGACGGGCATCGCCTCCCATCTCGACGAAGCGTTCGGCCATTTTAGTGGTCACCTGCTGATAATTAACGATCGCCGTATCTTTAACCAACATGCCACCCACACCGATAATATTCGGCTCGCGGGCTTTCAGTTGTACAGCATCCAACAGTTCAACATCGATGCCATTGTCATGACAACGTTGATACAGCGCTTGCATCCGCTCCGCTTCCAGTGCATTGGTAGCCACCAGCAGCTTGCCGCACTGATTGTAGGGTACATCGTTGTCATCACAGAACTTCATCGTCGCGGCAACACCCGCTTTACAGAACTGTGCTTTCAGGCTGCCGGGCGCATAGTAAACCCCCGCATGAATCACTCCGCTGTTATGCCCCGTTTGATGTTTTGAATAAACGGATTCTTTTTCCAACAGCAGAATATTAGCGTCAGGAAAGCGCTGCTTTAACTGCCAACCGGTGGACATACCGACGATGCCTCCGCCGATGATAATGTAATCGTATGTCATGGTTATCACCCGTTATTCTGGAATCAATGGAACGCTTCATTAAACGCGATTAAACATCGCCCATCAGTAGCGGCAGCGCTTAAACGCCCCCGCCCTGACAGCCGACCCTACTTTACTTAGTGAAATGACCACGCTGGCGCAGCAATTCACGGCTAAGTTGAGGATGAGCGACAAATTTATCACGGCCATGCAGCCAGCAATGGTTTTGTGCAACCAACATGGTACCAACCGGCAAACGTACACGGAAGAAGTTTTCATCGGCTTCTAGTGACGCACCCATCTCATACAGATAGAGACCTTCGGCCATGTTCTGTGGCTCGGCAAATTGGTCGATAAACAGCATGTTCGGCTTACGATTTTTATCTTCTTCAAAAAAGATCGGGTGTTTGATTTTGTTTTCAACATTTTTAGATTTAGGCGCGCCCCAGACAATATCCTGTTTTGCCAGTGGGTGATGATAGAACTTATCCAACTCGGCCCAGTCATCCACATGCAACAGCAACGAATCACCGCCTTCCATGTGCGCTTCGCCGAGTTTTTGCATCAAGACAAAATCGGTACGCTCGTTCACATAGGTGCCATCATTGTGCAGCTCCATACGACGATGCGCCTGACGCAGGTAACTATCAGAGTTATCATCATTCAGTACGGTGAAACGTGCATAGTACTTGCCATACATCGCATCATGGTTTGGCATACCGATAAGATGAGAGATCGCCGTTGATAGTTTAATATCAAACTCTGTACGCAGCTCGCCCTCGGCTGCCTCTGGCTGTCCTTCATACTGAAGCAAGAAAGCAGCAGTATCACGATCCTGCATGGTGGCATTGAGAAACTTACCCAGTGCGTGTCCGGTCAACGCATCCAGCTTATCCGCCACGGCAAAACGTAGAAACGGCTTGTATTCTAGTGCTTGTACGGGCCATTCACTGATCGCCTGATCAAACGCGGTCACGGTTTCCGCCGTCAACGTCACAACCTGCAAACGTTTGTTCGCAGCATAGGGAACAACGGAAAAACCATTAGATTGGGTCGTTTCAACTTCACGCAACAGAGCAGTCATCTTATTCTCTCCAAAACTGTATTTATTCTGATTAACGAACATCTCTATCGAGCGCTTCCTCCAAACATGCCGATCAACGTTCTGGCTAACGGCCTGTCGGCCCCTTAATACAGACGGGGCGATGAGTGTTCAGATAAAGACGCTCAAACTATGTGTTTTCTTGGCAGCTAATGAATCTTTATATTGATCTGCATCACTACCAACATCGACGCAATGCAATAATGTCGATGTTTTTACGTATCGTCAACAATATTTTCATATATTAATCTTAACTATTAAATGTCGGTAAATTAAAATAGGCTGTATAGAGTGGCGCAATTCATCAATAAGCCTTTTAAAAACAACTGAATAAGACCCTATCAATGATGACGTACAGCAACGTAACAATACCCGACAATGGCGATAGCTCTGCCCTAAAAGTGGTAGGTGATCTGAAACAGGACATTCTGACTGGTTACTTTGAGCCCGGCGAAAAGCTCAAAATGAACCGCCTGAAAGAGCGCTATCAAGTGGGTGTGAGTCCATTGCGTGAAGCACTTTCTCAGCTATTGATTGAACAACTGGTGGTGGTTGAAAACCAACGGGGCTTTAAGGTGCATCCGGTTTCTCGGGAAGAGATGTTGGATATCTATGCGACACGAGCAGAAATAGAAGCCCTCTGTATCGGTCTGGCGATAGAAAAAGGGGATGATGAGTGGGAAGCGGGCATCTTAGCCGCCGCTCATACCATGCAGAAGTTTAGCGATATGATCGAAACAGACCCACAGGAGTGGGAACGACGTCATCAGGCGTTTCATACGGCGATCGCACGGGGTTGTAACTCCCCTACCTTGCTACAGGTGCGTCGCTCTCTTTACGAAAAAGCCTCCCGTTATCGTAACCTATGGCTGAAAAAGAATATGGCCAACAGTCTCGTTTTCGATGCCAATCAAAAAGAACATCAGCAACTGATCGATGCGTTACTCAAGGGTGAAGGCGACAGCGCCCGTGCCTTGATCCGACAACACCTGCTTAGCCCAAGCCGCGCATTAGAAAAAACCCCGGGGCTGGAAGCCCTATCGGGGTAAATTTTATTAGGTTGTCACTCGCCTTATTGCGACACCATTAACCTGCTTTTCAAGCAAAAGGCGCGACACCAATCAACCACTGATGCGCCCACAACACCGTCACAACATATAGGGCGAGTCCTAGGATGATCAGAATCACATCGTTAACCCAAGATTCTGGCACGCCAGGCACCGGCCGCGGCTGACGTCTTTTCATCGAGATACGATCAATCACCGCCCAAGCAAGAAAACTACCAAAGAGTACTAAGTCAGCTAAGGTGCCGTTGACCAACAGGTGGGATAACGCCCAGAGCTTAACCGCCACTAACTGAGGGTGCCCCAATGTTCGCTTAATCCGCCCGGGAAAATAGGGCGCCAAAGCAAACACAAACACCGGTAGTAATAACAGCGCCGCCAGATGTCGCGTCCAGCGAGGGCTGACATAGATTAGATAAGGGTCGAGCCGAGCGGCAGCATAGCCACTGATAATCAACCAAAGTCCCAGCAAAGAAACTGCCGCATAAAAGAGTTTCCAGCCCAACTCGCTCACGGCAACCGCTCTGTTTCGCAATGGTTCAGCGACAATGGAGACGGAGTGGATACCGAGAAAAAGAATCAAACCCAAGATTAAAACCAGCATTGTTAGTTCCTTTGCATACGTGCATTCAATAAACCTAGTACATTAGGACTATAGCTAACCACAAAAGTGCCGCCGATAACCATCTTCACCGGGCAATCCATCACATCTGCGCGATTTAATGTCATCTACCTGTTATCTATCAGTCATCTAAGCGTCATATATCGCGTCTACTCTTGTGGCCATAAATGGCTTCACTCACTTTATATCGACAGTTTTTAGGAACATTGAGCATGAACAAAGATCTTCTGCAGGCCGATTCAGCGTTGCATAGCGAACAAGACTCCGATTTCAGTAAAATAGTTGATGCGAGCATCAGCCGACGCCGATTCATGCAAGGTGGCGCCTCCGCCATGGGTTTATTTTTGGCGACCAATCCGCTTGCAAAAGCGGTGGCGGCCACTCAGCCTGACAGCAAACTATTAGGGTTTAGCAAAATACCGACCAGTACGGCGGATACCTTTGTGGTACCTAAAGGCTATATTGCGAAACCCCTCATCTCTTGGGGAGACCCTATTATTAAAGGCACGCCAGCCTTTGACGAAAACGGTCGCCAACCGGCTTCAGCTCAGGCCGGTCAGTTTGGTGATAATACCGATGGCATGAGCTTCTTCCCATTATCAGAAGACCGTGCACTGCTAGCGGTGAACAACGAATACACCAACTACAAGCTACTGTTTGATCATCAAGGTAAGGCAATGACCGCTGATGATGTGAAAAAGTCGCAAGCCGCTCACGGGGTATCCGTCTTTGAAATCAAACGCACCGCCGGTGGTTGGGAGTATATTAACGACTCGAAATATAACCGCCGTATTACCGCCAATACTGAAATGCGGTTAACCGGCCCCGCTGCCGGCGATGATCTTCTCAAAACCAGTGCTGATCATAGCGGCACCAAGGTGCTCGGTACGTTTAATAACTGTGCCAATGGCGAAACCCCTTGGGGCACATACCTCACCTGCGAAGAAAACTTTAATGGCTACTTTGCTAAGCCCGGTGGTGGACAAGACAAGCACCTGACACGCTATGGTATCGGTGACGATAGCAAATATCAGTGGTATAAATCGGATGCTCGCTTTGATGTAAACCAAGAGCCAAACGAACCCAACCGTCACGGTTGGGTTGTCGAAATTGATCCTATGGGCCCCTCTTCAACACCACTAAAACGTACCGCGCTGGGTCGTTTCAAGCATGAAAATGCCGCGGTGACCATTGCGACTAGCGGCCATGTTGTCGTCTATTTAGGTGATGATGAGCGGGGTGAACACCTTTATAAGTTTATCTCTAAGCACAAATATAACCCTTCTGATAAAGCCGCCAACCGCATCCTGTTAGAAGAGGGAACACTTTACGTATCCCGCTTCAACGCCGTCGATGGCGAAGCCAAAGGGACCGGTGAATGGCTTGAACTCACTCAGGGTAAAAACGGCCTGACCCCTGAAAATGGTTTCAACAGTCAGGCTGAAGTCATGATCTTTGCCCGTGAAGCGGCAACCATTGTGGGGGCAACGACAATGGACCGTCCTGAATGGGTCGCCGTACACCCTAAAACAAAAACCGTTTGCTGCACCCTGACCAATAACAAACACCGTGGTAAAAAAGAGGGACAACCGGTGGGTGGGCCTAACCCTCGGGCCGAAAACCATTATGGGCAGATTGTTCGCTGGAACGAAGCCCACGGTGACAACAGTGCTATGAGCTTCAAGTGGGATCTGTTTGTGGTAGCTGGTAACCCAACGGTACATAAGGATTTCTACGCGGGCTCTGCCAATATTAACGATGAGAATATGTTTAACAGCCCTGACGGCTTAGGTTTTGATAACGATGGCCGTCTGTGGATTATGACCGATGGTTCATATTCCAATAAAGGTGATTTTGCCGGTATGGGTAATAACCAGGTATTGGTTGCCGATCCCGATACCGGTGAGATCCGCCGCTTCGCAACAGGCCCGATCTCTTGTGAACTAACCGGGCTGACCTTTAGCCCAGATCAACGCTCAATTTTCATCGGCGTACAACATCCCGGCGAAAAAGTGGCATCTCACTTCCCCGCGGGTGGCAACAGCAAACCCCGCTCAACCATTATGGTTGTTCAGCGTGAAGATGGTGGCATCATCGGTGCATAGTCTCACGTGAACCTTGGTTTAACCTTGTTTAGAACGACTAAAAAGAACCAACGAGTCTAAACAGTTGTTTAAATCTCGCGCAACCCCACACAAAGCCTCCCTTGCGAGGCTTTTTTAATGCTTACCTCTCAGCCCAATCACTGTCAGACATGGGTAAGCTCTGCTAATATAAGGTTATATTTGTGTTATACGAACATCTCACCATAACGCATTGATCTGAATATTTTTAGGCTAACATTCGCTAGGGTACTTATTCAGGTCGTGCCGAATAAGGCTATTTATTCTAATGCTAGCGCGCCTTCTTCTTTTTATTATCTTAATCACTGCCGATATGCTGACCATCTACGGCATGCAAGCGCTCGACATCGCCATCAGTTTTTTCTGGCTGGAGACCTTCCTTAACGCCACGATTATGGCACTAGCCACCATTTTAGCAGTGCGCGTTCTCATCCATTTCCAGCAGCTTAAACCGAGTGTGGGCCTCAATGCAGAGTCACTGTTGCTCCGTTCAGGCTTAATTGCCTTTGCCGTTGAGACGGTATTGTCGCTATCGCTGCCACTGCTAAAGTTATCCTCAGCCGGATTCCCAACAGGCATCACCTGCGGCCTGCTCTTTGCTCTGCTAACCACCGTGCTAATCCACTATCTACTCCTGCAAACCAGCGAGATAACCGAAGTTAATCACCGCTCCCTCATCGAAAAAGTGTTGGCCTTGCGCGGCGTGTTGTTACTCGCCTATCTCTTTTCGCTTAGCCTTTTTCTACTGTTATTACTGAACATTTATCAGCAGCAACATCTCACTAATATTAAGCAATCGATCACTCAAGAACAGCAACAGTTAACCTTGATAAGAAACGGCCTCAACGATCATATCGACAAAGCCGCATTAGATACACGTATGCTTGCACTACAGGATAATCTTCAACATCTACTCATTGGCGATGACCCTGATGCAGCCACCCGCCTAGCCCATGACTACCTGAGCTTGGCGACCATCAAACCTTCTTATGAACAGATTCGTTTTATCGATGAGAAAGGGATTGAAAGAATCAGAGTGGATCAGGGCAGGCTAGGGCCGGTGGTCACTCAGCCAAATCGCATGCAAGACAAGCATCAACGCTACTACTTTACCGATGCATTTAAACTATCCCCGGGGCAGGTTTACATCTCACGCATGGACCTTAATATCGAGAATGGCCGTATTGAACTGCCCTTCAAGCCCATTGTCCGTCTCGCCACTCCGGTGTTTGATCAACAAGGCGAAAAACGCGGCATTGTCATTATCAACCTCAATAGCAGCGCCCTATTCTCTCAGTTAAAGCATGAAGCTAAGAATATTACCGGTGAGCTCATGTTACTCAATGACGAGGGATACTGGCTCTTTGGTCGTGAGCGAGATGCCGCTTGGGCCTTTATGTTTCCTCGTTATAAAGACCGTACCATTGATAAATACTACCCCGGCATCTGGCCAACCATCAAAACAGATCAACAGGGATATATCACCTCACCGGCTGGTTATTTTATATTTGAGACTATCTCAATCAGTCATAACGATATCCTAGATACCGTTCAGACCCGTTCACCTAGCGAACCCCATCGGCACGAGTGGAAACTGATCTCTCTGGCCAGCGATGCAGACTTTTCCGCCGCATATCGCAATATGCTCCCGCCGCTGATCATGTTTTTTATCCTCACATCCATCATTACCGGTGTTGGCACCCTGCTCTATTTCAGAATTCAGCGAAAACACCTCACCGCGCAACAAAAAATAGAGCAGCTAGCACATTTCGATCAATTAACAGGCCTGTATAACCGCAACCTCTTTATCGAACTGTTAGAACTACAGTTAGCCCAATCGAGACGTAAAAAAGAACCGCTCGCGGTCATCTATATGGATCTCGACCACTTCAAGCCCATTAATGATCAATACGGCCATCAAGCCGGTGATTTTGTTTTAAAAGAAGCCGCAACGCGGATGCGGGAAGTACTCCGTGATACCGATAGCATCGCCCGCTTGGGTGGGGATGAGTTTGCCGCGATACTGCCCTCCCATGGCACTCGGCGACAGCTATCCATTATCGCTCAGCGGGTCATTGCCTCGATGCAGCAGCCCATTAACTATAATGGTCAGGTAATCAATATTAGCCTCAGTATCGGCATTGCGATTCACTTTAAAGGCCAACCTCTCGAAGCACTGCTGCATGAAGCAGATCTGGCCATGTATGAGGCAAAGCGGAGTAAGGATGTGCATTTCAAATATGCCGATGAACTCTCGACAGCCTCGGTTTAAACCATGTAAAACGGCTCAATAGAAATCGATCAGCACACTGCTTAGTAAAGCAATGCGTTGGAAGCATTGACTATTACCATCCACCGTTATTCCCAATAGCTATCAAAAAAAACTACTTATAACCAAAACAACTTTCATATAGTAAATCAATATTAGATCCGCTACGGCTAACAGGTATAATCCCGCCTTAAAATAGCAGGGTTACCTATGAGGTCTCCCTTCTGTCCATTTATCAGCCTAGATTTCACAAGAATACTAGGTTTTTTTATTGCTGCTTCTGCTTACTAACAGAAGATAATCAGAAACCTGAAGTACTCTGCCAAAGAACAACTCAGGCGACTGTGCCGCAACGCGTTTCTCTATCTTGGAGCCCGACATGAGAGCCAACCCGCTCGCGCTATTACCTCTGCTACTCTTTCTCGCCCTGTTTATTGGCAGCGGCGTTTACTATCAGTCCGTGAATGTTGATTACGCCTTCTATCAAATATCCGCCCCTGTCGCGATTCTACCCGCCGTGGTGCTTGCGCTACTCTTAGGCAGTGGCGCCCTACATGCGCGCCTAGACACCTTTATCAAGGGTGTGGGTGACAGTAATATCATAACCATGTGTTTGATCTACCTGCTCGCTGGCGCCTTTGCCAGTGTCGCCAAAGCCGTTGGCGGGGTTGATGCAACCGTTAACTTCGGCCTGAGCTTTATCCCAGCACAGTTTGTGCTGCCCGGCCTGTTTGTTATTACCGCCTTTATCGCCACCGCGATGGGCACCTCAATGGGTACTATTGCTGCGATGGCTCCGATTGCCGTCGGCCTAACAGAGGTCAGCGACCTATCACTGCCTCTATGTATCGGTGCCGTCGTCGGCGGTGCCATGTTTGGTGACAACCTATCGATCATCTCCGATACCACCATTGCCGCCACCCGTTCTCAGGGGTGTAACATGCGCGATAAGTTTCGTATGAACTTTAAAATCGCCCTGCCCGCAGCCCTGATCACCCTCGTTTGGCTATACCTACAGGGCACCGATGCCGAGATTACCCAAGACACCGATTACCAACTGCTGAAAGTCTTACCCTATCTGGTGGTACTCACCATGGCGCTGACCGGTTTTAATGTATTTCTCGTGCTATTTAGCGGTATTCTTCTGGCAGGCGCCATCGGCTTGTCTGGTCTGGAGAGTTATTCCATCGCCCAGTACTCTAAGGATATCTATGCGGGTTATACCGGCATGCAGGAGATCATGATTCTATCGATGCTGATCGGTGGCTTAGGCGCGCTAATGAAAGCCCAAGGAGGGCTGGAGTTTCTCGCCCGTCAGATTGAACGACTGACCTCTAAAGCGAATAGTGCAGCTAACCCAAGGGCGGGCGAAGCTGCGATCAGTGCCGCGGTCGCACTCACCAACGTGTGTACCGCCAATAACACGGTGTCTATTATTATCTGTGGTGGCTTAGCGAGAGATATTGCCGAACGTCAGCATGTTGATCCCCGCCGGAGTGCTTGCTTACTGGATATATTCTCCTGCATGGTGCAGGGTTTACTACCCTATGGCGCGCAGGTGTTATTAGCAGGATCAATAGCAGGGCTATCTCCCCTCGTTATCATTGGTAACATCCAATACACCTGGCTGTTAGGTGTGATCGCACTAGGCACCATTATCTTCGGTAAATATGCCGCTAAACCACGTCCACAGCTAGCGGAATAGACACACTCTGCATATACACGTAAGTGCGTCTGAAAGATGTCCTATCCATCGTTTAACAACTAGATTTAAGCAGAAAAAAGGGATCGCATTATTAATGCGATCCCTTTTTTACATCTATATCACGCTACGATCAACGGCTTAGCCATGCCTAAACCCCCCCCATAAACACAGCATTTTTTCTTGATTAAGCGACCTGTTCTCTCTTCTTCCAAGTGATTTCAGCACCTGGAGCGGGATTGATCGGCACCATCCGTGCCAACACCAAGGAAACGGCTCCCATCGCCGCACCGGTCAAAAAAACGGCCGCTGGGGAGATAATCCATAACACCCCATAGGCCGCTGGCAGAATAACCGCCGCGATATGATTAATCGTAAAGGACACACCCGCGGTGGATGCTAAATCCTTAGGGTCTGCTATTTTTTGCAGGTACGTTTTCTGTGCGATTGCCATCGAAAACAGCAGGTGATCCGCGATATACAAGCCGACGGCGATCCAAGGATCTGATACCAAGGCATAGGCGGTGAAAACAACAATCAAGCCGAGATACTCGACCGTCAGGGTTTTTCGCTCTCCCCAATAACCGATCAGTTTGCCAATTTTGGGTGCAAAAATCATATTCAAAACGCCATTGACGAGAAACATGATAGATATTTCGCCAGCAGAAAAGCCAAACTTTTCAACCATCAAGAAGCTAGCAAACACCATGAATATTTGCCGCCGCGCACCGCCCATAAACACCAATGCGTAGTACAACCAGTAACGTTTGCGCAGCAGTAATTGCTTATGCTGTTCGACCTTACTGGGCATCTGCGGAAAGAAGCACCAGCAAAATAATGTGATCGCCACGGTTGCACCACCACCCAATAGATAGACGGTCTTCATCGATAGACCTGCGACATCCAATGCCAGCCACACCAACCCAAAGGCCAACAAACTGGCAAAGGAGCCAATCGCCACCATCTGCCCTAAACGGTAAGGCGCTTCCTCCTTACTGAATAACTGTAGTGATAAGGACTGATTCATGGTTTCGTAATAGTGGAATCCCAATGACATCAGTACCGTCGTACAGTAAAGCCCTATCTCCGTTGGAAAAAAGCCGGTCATCGCAGTGCCCAAGCCGAGTAATAACATCGACACCAGCGCTAGAGTTTGTTCCCGTAACAGCACCAATAACAGCACGGCACCAAATGAGAGAAATCCTGGGATCTCCCGTAATGACTGTAAAATACCGATCTCAACCCCGGTAAAGGCGGCTTGTTCGATAGCAAAGTTATTCAGTAATGCCATCCACACGCCCATTGATAACGGCATTGCCGCGGCGAGTAAAAACAGAAACATTTCCGGACGACGGATAAAATTCAACACAGTGACTCCAGCGAATCGGGCACAACCATAGGCTACTACCCGACCCGATTACTCAATTAAGTTTAATGTTCTACTTTAAAAAACATCTTATCTGTCGTATACAATAAACCATGCCAACTTATAACGAAAAACAGACAAAACACCCTAAAATCCAGAATCACTGGCTTAGCCCTGATAGGAAACCCCGTAACCGGCTCGAACAGGTGCCCCGCCAATTAGTTATTCGCCAAGTAGACCATACGGCAGGCTTTTATACCCCCTTTCACAGTCATGGTTGGGGGCAGCTTTTATTTATCGCCGATGGTTTGATTCAAGTCTCGGCCAAAAACATTGGTTACTGGGTTGTACCGCCTCAACGAGCGGTCTGGATTCCCGCCTATATCGAGCATGACACCCGCACCATCCATCCAGTGCAGATGCGCAACGTCTATATCGCTCCGGCCGCCTCACAACATCTACCGAATCACTGTCAGGTAATCCATGTCACTCCACTGTTGCGCGAACTGATATTAGCTATGGTGAATTTCGATACCCTGTATGATGAAGTTGGCGCCGAGGGACGCTTAGTACAGGTGTTTCTTGATCAACTCAAGGCGACGCCGGAAGCCCCCTTGTACCTGCCACATCCAAAGAGCAAACCACTGATAGAGATAGCCCATCAGTTAAGGAATAACCCTGCGGATAGTCGCTCAATGGATGATTGGGGAGCCCAACTCGGCACCAGCGCCCGTTCGTTAGCGCGTCATTTTCGGCAAGAAACGGGGATGACCTTTGGTCAGTGGCGACAGCAAGCGAGATTATTAGCCGCACTCACCCGTATTGCACAGGGAGATGCCGTCGCCAATATTGCACAAGATCTCGGTTACAACAGCCAGAGCGCTTTTATCACCATGTTTAGAAAAGCATTAGGAAAAACGCCGGGACGTTATTTTGAACAAGAATAACGGTAATAGCGTCATGACTCACCCGTTATCGAGCCCGTGAGTCGTCTCAGATAGGGTGTTATCAAAGATAGGGGTTATCAAAAGGAAAAGCTGGTTAAGTACGCTTAATCACCGCGATGACTGCTTAGAGAGTCGCGGTTAAAATCAGCGTTATCGCTTTGATAGCCATCAGAGTGGTGACGATGAAGCACAAGATCAGCATGCAAAACTAACCAAAATGTTAATGCAATCACACAGATAACGAGGCCCGCGGGGGCTATCATGTTATATAACGCATCGTCGGAATAAAGGTCGATTGATTGGCTTGAAGCCCATAGACCCATTAAAATAATAGCTAATGATTTCATCTTACTTCCTTATAAGAATTAACAACGCGATAAATAGGTCGGATTACATTAAGCGCTAATCGTTCCTAACTTTTTATTCTGACAGCGATAGCATCTGCTGCTATGTGCGCCTTGCAACGATCCGCAACAAAAACAGCGATCGTCCAATAAACTTATCAACCTTGTCAGTGGCGACACTTCCAGAGCATCGGTTAAATTAAGAAAGAAGCAAGATCAGCAACTTCATTCTCACCCATTGAACATCGGTAAAATCATGGTTCAACAGCAGCCTTAGGTGTACATCCTCGGCTAACGTGTTTCAATAACGGGGTAATAATGACAAAAAAAACGACGGGTTACAAATAATTTTTACGTGTCACAATAGATCCTCTATTGCATTAACCGTCCAGCCCTATTGATTTAGGTGTGAGGCAATCGACAGAAAAACCGCTCGCCTTTGCCACTTAAATCCCCAAAAGTCGTTTTTATTCTTAGCCTTACAAACATCATCTTGCTAAAAAAATAACGGCTAACATCGCCTCTAACCCGTGATACGAGCGATCAACGCTGCCTGAGAATCCACCGAATGATAACCCTCTTCTAACAGCTTAAACTCTGTAAAAATAACCTCCAGCGCCCGATCATTGGTGAGTAACATCACGATCGAGTAGTCTTTGGTTTGTTCTATTTCATAGACCCCAGATTTAAACCAGCTCGTCGCCATTTCCATCTGTTCTAGATAGTCTTTGCGGGAAACCGAATGAAACTCCAGAGGAACCGCCTCGCTACCTTTAAACTGGACGGCGGTATAGGTTTTAGGCACCGACAGAAAATCCCGTTTAGTGGCATACACAACCGTCAGCAATGGCTCACCAAAGGGGCTATGACTAATAAAAGAGCAATCGGTACCCGGTTCGGTTTCCAGTGCTGGCAGTTCAGCAAAACGTTTTAAAATCATCTTATCGATATCCTGTAAACAATAAAGGCAACCTGATATGAGCCTAAGGGCATCACATCAACACCAATTCTTTGATCATCCGCTCATGGCCCGCTTGCTGTAAGCCCTGAAGTATTTTTAACGCAGCATAGGCATCATTAGCGGCGTAGAGTAACTGCGCATCACTTAGCGTCGGTAACGCCCAGTTCGAGGTGGAAACCCGTTTTGATTTAGTAAACTTTTGCCCAAACTGTACCGCGATCGCGGCTTTAACCCCGAGTTGACGACGATAGCCAAGCTGACGGTACACCGCGTCGAGATCCAGTATAGCGGTGATTTCAACACCAAACTTACGGCGGATATGACTTCGATCCGACTGCAAACCAAAGCCTACTTTGACCACCTTTTTGGCTTGTAATACCTGACAAATAACCGGATAGACAGCTTGATCATGTAACTGAAAAATGTAGCCTGTATCGGCGGTGCACAGCTGAATCACATGGGGGCCGGTTGACGCCTGTTCTTTACGAAACACCGGTTTAGATTCAGTATCGAAACCAACAAAGGGGCTACTTAGCAGGTCTTCCAACGCAGCAGCCAATGCTTCAGCGCCGACGGGCAGACAGATATGTTCCAGCGTCATCGCAGGAAAAGGTGGAAACTGAGCGATCTCCTCCCGCGTCGGTGGCAGCCGTTTCTCTTTCATCGCTGATCAGCTCTTTTTGCTACTTTTAGCCAACGCTTTGGCCCATACGGAATCGTGCTCTGCTGCTGCCTGATCAGCCGCCTTTGCCGCCGGTTTAGACCTTGGTTTCTCTGTCACCGGTTTTGAGGCGGATTTCACAGTCGCTGGCTTATCAACAACAAACTGAACATCTTTAGCAGCCCGTCGTTCTGCAGGTTTGCGCACCGGCTTATCGGCGGTAGCGGTTGCCGTCGCAGTCACACGCTGTGGCTTATCGGTGTTAACCGTTGGCTCTTTATCGCGCCACTGATGCTGCAAACCGGTTAAAAAGTTACGCAATACCTGATCTTTACATTCACGGTAGTTCTGGTGTCCCTGCTTACGGAACAGCGCACTCAATTCATGCTTACTCAGGCTAACGCCCGCTAGCTTTAACAGGTGAAGAATATCATCGGCGGTCAGGTTGAGCGCAATCTTCAATTTACGGAAGATAATATTGTTATTCAGCTGCCTTTCCGGCTCTGGCTGATCACCCTCCTTACGGCCACGTTTTTCGATGATAAGACCATTGAGAAAGGTTGCCATCTCTTGATCGGTGATGCGCACAAACTCAGCGTCTTCCTCTTTTTTCAGCCAGCCGCTCAGCTGTACCCGAGTCACCGCGAGGTTCGCATGACGAAAGATGCCAATCATTTTGGTATCAGTGAAATCAAAGGTGTAGCGCAGACGGCGCAAAATATCATTATTGGTCACAAACAAATCCGGACAGAAAAGAATAAGGCTGGCACTTTACCACAATTAGACGATCGTCATCTTGGATTCTTTAATGAATCACCATCGTAAGACTGTAAGCCTAAGGCCCAGTGCCCCCCCCTAATCCGTCATCTATGGGTTAACAAAAAAGTACGCTCGCCACCTATTAATATAACGGTGGCGAACCGTTCAATAACCGAGAGTTTTATCCACCGTCGGCGGGATCACACCCTCTAACAGAAAACGACTGATATTGTCGGCCACAATGCGGCTCGCCGTCGACACACTGGTCGGGGCTGAAATATGAGGTAGAACTGTGATATCGGGATGCTGCCAGAAAGCGTGGCTCGACGGCAACGGCTCCTCCGTAAAGACATCTAGGACCGCGTGGCTCACTTGCCCTTGCTCTAATGCCTGCAGCAGATCAGCATCCACAATGGTGGCTCCCCGGCCAAAATTGATCAACGAAGCGCCCTTCAACTGTCGGAAAAAAGCTTGATCCATCAAGCCTTCAGTCGCTGGCGTCAAGGGAAGTAAGTTGACGATAATATCCGCGTCTCCTATCACCTCAGTTAAAGCCTCATCACCAGAATAACAATCAACGTTGGCCAATTGTTTTTCTGAGCGACTCCAGCCCGACACCTTAAAACCATTATCCACTAACCTGAGGGCGCTCTTTTGTCCCAGTAACCCCAGCCCCAAAATAACGATATGCCGATCGCAGGCATCCGTATAGTCACGAGACTGCCACTGCCCGCTCGATTGCTGTTGACGGTATTGGGGCATCTCACGGTGCAGATATAGAGCCCAGGCCAGCACCGCTTCAGACATGGTCTGCGCTAAGTGTGGATCGGTTAATCGGACGATTCCAAACGGCATCTCTGCGAGGTTAGCCATCATCCCTTCAACCCCAGCCCAGACGGAATGCACCCATTTCAATTGACTCAATTGGGCCACATCAGACGGCTCAGGGTTAGCGACGACCGCCATCGTTACCCGAGCCTTATCCTCATCGCTCAGTTGCTCAAAGAGACGCACATCACACTGAGGTAGCAGCTCACTCAGCGTGGTACACCACTGTTGTGCCTCGCTACTGCTCGATTGATGTACGAAAGGGATTAGTGGTCGCATAGATCTATCCTTCATTATCTTGATTAAGCCTGTATGCCATCGTCTATAGGGATGGCCGATTTATTTCAGCTTGTTATAGGCAAACAGTAGAATAAACGCCCCAACGGTGGCCGTGACGATGCTGCCGAGACTCAAGCCATCAAGACTACCAAAACCGATTAGATTGCCCAGAAATCCTCCGACAAAAGCACCCGCTATACCCAGTAACGTGGTGATAACAAAACCACCGCCATCTTTACCCGGCATGATCCATTTTGCCAATATACCGGCGATCAATCCTAAAATAATCCAAGATAAAATACCCATGGTGACACCTCTTTTATGTTGTTATTAATCTTACCGTTGGTGAATGACCACTCAGTCACTCTTGAACTGCAATCTGATTTCGCCGAGCTTTTCATAGGTTAAGCTAACCTCCTCTGTCGGTGCGATATCGAGCACACCCGCATAGGAACTGGTAATCACCTGCTGCCCCGCTTTGATATCGACACCCTGCTGGCTGAGAAAATTAACCAACCAGAATAGTGGTGCCTGCGGCAGGCCACAAGGATGTTTACCGGCAATGCTTTGCGTGCCTTGTGAGGTGGTCAACTTAAACTCAATCGCGCTTGCCTTAAATGCTTGCTCTAAGGGGATCGCAGGCCCAATAAATAGCCCCTGATTAAACAAACAGTCCGCCAAATGCTCAATATAGCTAATCGATCCGGGATTCAGGTAACGGCTAAGAATCAACTCCAACGCTAAGTGCGCACCCGATAGGGCCGCCACGATCTCAGACTCAGTATAAGGCGCCTCGCGATGCGGTAGATCCTGGCCAAAACAAAACGCAATCTCCGGTTCGATCTTGCAGAGGCCCTTGTCCAACTGTATCGGGCAAGGTGAATCAGCATGGAGACTACGGCTAAAAATTGGCGCCACCACCGGCGCATCGGTCAATCCGTCCACGGCGATCGGCAGTGCACATTTCCAGCCACCAACAGCATCCCCTTGCTCTGCCATCAATTCAATCAAACACCGCTGGATAGCCAACGCGTCAGATACAGAATCAGGACGATATTGAGCCGCCAGTGGCCCAGTGATACGGCGGTTCAACCGTCGCGTGAGTAATGTCTGAGCGGCCGCTTGAGTGTCTGCCTGCTGCATAGGAGGTCCTAGAATCAGTTAAAGGTTTTGATACACCGATCAAAACGCTCACTGTACCTGAAAGCCGGACGATAGGAAGGGTTTCAAACCAAAAAAAGAGGGGATGATTTAAGCGCGGCTTAAATATGATAGGGGATAAAGAAAAACCAGCGGTATCGGAGGAGATACCAGCCGGTTTTTAGGTGATGGAACTGGTTATTTAATTAAACTATGTTGACCGCTGGGAGCGCCATTGAACTCACCCATCGCATCCAACAGTGCATCCCAAAGATAGCCGGCTGAAGCACTATCACTGAAAATCGAGAAAACGCTCTTACCCGCCATTTGATGATGACAGATAATCCCACTGACACGTGCCAGTGACGTCATGACTAAATCACCCGAGGCAAAGCTTTGTTCCCGCAGATCGACCGCGCAGACTTTCGCCATCACATCGGCCAGATGATCACCGGACATCACTAACCAAGCGTAGCTGTCATGACAGTACACCGGATAAATACCGGGGCTGGTGAGTTGCTGCTCGAGCGCCTGTAGATCAACGGTGGCACCGGGCACTGCAAGCAGCCAGTACTCGTTGTAACCCAAACGCAACACCATCAGACCTTCATCCGACAGGGTCAGTGTATTGGGTTTCTCAGGCTGCAGCAGCCCCGCCGCGACCAGCGCATCACCGGCCGCTGGGCCTCGCAAGCCAAACCGCGGTAGAACGGACAGATCGGTCAAGCCCATGTCTGGACCGCTCTGCCCTTGTAGGCTCTGTTCTTTATAACTTAGCACCTGTGCAGCACCGGCCACTTCGATAAACTCAGCCTGCTGATGTTTGCGATAGATAAAACTACGGCTATCAAACTGTTCAGGGGTTATTAGGCTCATGATTACATCTCCTGCCTTAAGTTTTCAGGATCATAGAAAGGCAATGTCACCACATCGGCTATAATCTCTACACCGTCTACACGAATGCTAATCTTCGAGCCGGGTTCACTATCGGTAATATCCGCATACGCCAAACCGATAATCGCCTGTCGCGCAGACGAGTATTCACAGGAGGTGACGTTGCCGGCAATGCGATCCCCTTTTAATACCAGATGTCCCTCTTCAGGCTTGGTACTACCCGTCGGTAAGGTAAAGCCCACCAGCTTACGGGTTTGTGGTTGCGCCATCACAATATCCACTGAACGACAACCGATGAAGAAGGGCTTTTTACGATTCACCGCCCAGGTCATATCCAGCTCACCGGGATGACTCATCCCATCAGTGTCCTGACTGACAATCACATGGCCTTTTTCCAGTCGTAACAGGCGCTGTGTTTCAACGCCGAACGGCTTAATATCAAACGCCTTGCCGGCCGCCATTAACGCATCCCAAAGGGCTTCACCATAGCGAGCAGGCACATGTATCTCATAACCCAGTTCACCCACAAAACCCACCCGTAATAAGCGTGCCGGAATATCGGCCACCTTACCTTCCCGATAAGCAAGATAGGGAAAGCCTTCAGGGCTCAGATCAACATCACTCACCAACTGTTCAAGCACTTTACGGGAATCGGGGCCCGCTAAGTTCACCGCTGCAAAGGCGGAGGTTACATGTAAGATATCAACATCTAAACGCCACTGCGCATTCCACTTAGTCATCTCACGATAGACACGATCGACACCACTGGTCGTCGCAGTCACATAGAAGTGATCTTCTGCGATCCGGCAAGCAACACCATC
This sequence comes from Amphritea opalescens, assembly GCF_003957515.1. Lineage (GTDB taxonomy): Bacteria > Pseudomonadota > Gammaproteobacteria > Pseudomonadales > Balneatricaceae > Amphritea > Amphritea opalescens. Next base: position 64,346 of record NZ_RQXW01000001.1, on the reverse strand, counting down.
GTCAATCACCACCCCATGCTCGTTCGTCAGCACCGCGTAACGGGTTCGTCCCACCGGCTGTTTAAGGAACACAAAGGTATAGATGCGATTCATAAACTCTGCCGCATCGGGGCCACGTAGTTCGATGCCACCGAGTGTGCTCACGTCGATCAAGCCCACTTTAGCACGAACATGCTCCGCTTCTTCACGAATCCAGCGATCCCGCTGCGCCGCATCACCATAATAGGCTGGACGACGCCAGTTACCGGCGGCAATCATTTTCGCCCCCAGTTCTAGGTGACGATGATGCATCGCCGTATGACGACGAGGATCAAAGATCCGGCCAGCCACATGGGCGAGTTTTTCCGGTGCAAACGGTGGTCGTGCGGTGGTCACACCGGTTTGAGTCACGGTACGATCGGTTGATTTTGCAACTAAACGCGCGGTCGGCAAGGCTGAGTGACGCCCCTGTGAGGGTCCCATCCCAACCGTAGAGAAACGTTTAACCAACTGAACATCGCGATAGCCCAATCGGGTGGCGTTAACAATATCTTTCGCCTGTAGATCTTCATCGTAATCGACAAAATCTTTACCTTTCGGATGGCTAAAGATGGGCCAGCTAAAGTTCGGTTTCGCCTGACAGCTCACCGGCTGTTCAGCCTCATCACTGAGTTCCAGATTACGGAGTGCCCGAAGCGCCGCATTGGCACCATCCGTCACAACCGCATCCAGTGTATGCAGACCATTCACGGAACCGGCGATATGAACCCCTTGAGGTATCCCAGACAGCTGAAACTCAGCCAACTCATCTTTATAGCTTAGCTGCGCGCCTGCCTGACAGAGCAGTTGATAAGCTGGCATATAACCGGCCGACATACAGAGTAGATCGCAGTCGAGCGTACTACCCGCCGCACTCACCTCGCCTTCAGCAACGATGGTGCGAATATCAACGCCACAAATATGCTTATTACCTTTACTCGGGATCGCTTCATAGACAGTGCTGTTCTGTATGACCTTGATACCCTTCTGTTTCACCATCCCTAGCAGTTCAGGCCAAGGATGTTGTGGGCGCAGATCGACAATGGCGGAGACTTCAACACCATTATCCAGTAGTTCCAACGCGGTCAAATAACCATCATCATTACCGGTCAACACCACCGCTTTACTGCCCGGCTTAACCGCATACAGCTTCATCAAGCGGGTGACTGCACTACAGAGCATAATGCCCGGCAGGTCATTGTTACGGAAAACGACATGCTGCTCATAGGCACCGGAGGCGACGATGCACTCCTTCGCCCGTAACTTATACAACCGCTTACCTTTGATCAGCGGCAGATAATTATCGGTAAACCACGCGTTACAAACGGTATCCGTCATCACCTCAATCTTGGCGTGAGCGGTCACTTTCTCAATCAGTTCATGACGCAGGCTATCGGCCTGAACGCCCTCGATATCGAAACGGTTATAGGTCAGCGCGCCGCCCAACAGGGGCATCTCTTCAACCAACAACACCTGGGCGCCGGCATCGGCCGCTTTTAACGCAGCACTTAACCCTGCAGGCCCCGAACCGATCACAACCACATCGGTGAACAGATATTTTTTATCGTAATATTCCGGTTTAAAATCCAGATCGATCTTGCCTAATCCGGCTTTCTTACGGATATAGCCTTCCCACTTATCCCACACACCCATCGGTTTGAAGAAACTACGGTAGTAGAAGCCCACCGGCATAAAGCGACCAAAGTTACCCAGATAGGCATCTTTATCCCCTTCCAAGGTGCCTTTATAGTTTTGCCCTTCGATCCGCATACCTTCTGCGGCCATCTGTCGGTCAGCCAACACATTGGGCTCACCACCAAGCTGCACTAAGGTATTGGCATCCTGACCGGCCATGGTTAATGGCGCACGAGGACGGTGATATTTAAACGAACGGGACATTAGCCATTGCTGGTTAGACAGTAATGCGCTGGCAATGCTATCGCCTTCAAAGCCGCTATACTGCTGCCCTTCAAAACTGAACGAGAGGGGTTTTTCCCGGTCGATCAGCAGCCCTGCGGGGGCATTAAGGCGCTTCTCGCTGTTCATACGGTTACCTCCTCAGACGCACTCGGCTCTACTTTTGCCTTAAACTCGACCCGGCTGGTATATATCTCAGAGGGGTCATAGGTGCGTAAAATCTCATCACTGCCGGTATGCCGTTCAGCGATAAACCAATAGCCAGAAGGTGCATGTAACCACCATTCAGTTACCACGCCGATCTGGTTATCACTATAAAAAACGTAGTCTGCCCACTCTTTATCAGTACAGTTATTCGGGTCTGGCATCTGCCGAACCTCGCCACCGTGGACAAACTCACTACTATTTCGGGGTCCATTCAGAGGACAATTAATAATCTTCATTGCAGATTCCTCAGTGACTGGCCGCCGTAGCGCCCATCTCATTAACCTGGCGGAAGGTATCGAAACGCGCCATAGAGAACGGTTTGATGAGTTCCGGCACCTTACCGGTTGCCACGAGTTCAGCCATCGTCTTGCCGCAGATCGGTGTCGCCTTGAAACCCCAAGTGCCCCAGCCAGCATCAAGGTAGTAATTTTCGACGGGGCTAAGACCCATAACAGGACTGTAATCGGTCGTCATATCGGTTAACCCTGCCCACTGGCGCATCAAGCGCATATTCGCCATAAAGGGAAACAGCTCTACCGCATGGGCTAACAGACTCTCTTTTAACTCCATCGTCGAACGGGTGTTATACAAGGGGTAAGGATCCGAGCCGCCACCGAACACCAGTTCGCCACGACCCGTCTGCTGTACATAACAGTGCAGTGCCGGTGAGCTAACCAATGGATTAAGAAACGGCTTAACCGGTTGCGTGACCATCGCCTGTAGCGGATAAGTCGTGATAGGCATACGAATGCCCGCCATCGCTCCGACGATAGAACTATGACCAGCTACCGCCTGTACCACACAACCACAACTGACCTTGCCACGGTTAGTTTGTACACCGGTGACTTTGCCTTTATCGACATCAACGCCGGTCACTTCAGTCAACTGATGCAGTTCAACGCCGCGCTGAGTCGCGCCTTTCGCATAGCCCCAGGCGACTGCATCATGGCGTGCAGTTGCGCCATCGATATGCCACAGACCCGCCAAGACAGGCTGATCCGCGGGATTCATATTAAGACTCGGTACTAATTCACGAATCTGTTGCGGGTCGATCAGTTCAGTTTTGCCACCGAAATGCTTATTCACTTCAGTACGCTGACGGAAGCCACGAATCGCGGCATCCGTGTGTGCCAAGGTCAACTGACCACGGCTGGAATACATAATATTGAAATCAAATTCGTTGGATAAACCCTGAAACAGTTTTACCGATTCGCTGTAAAACTTAACCCCTTCAGAGGTGAGATAGTTAGAGCGGATAACCGCGGTGTTCCGCGCGGTGTTACCCCCGCCGAGATAACCTTTTTCCAGCACCGCGACATTGGTAATACCGTGGTATTTCGCCAGATAATACGCGGTCGCTACACCGTGACCACCACCACCGATAATCACTACATCGTAGTGAGGCTTCAGCGCCGAAGGCGATGGCAGATCCGCATTTTGTTCAAACGGGTAGTCTTTATTTAGACCGTATTTCAGTAATGAGAAAGGCATTAACCTCTCCTCCATTCAATGTCACATGTTCTGTATTACCCTAAGACGAGTCCTAGGGATTAGACAGACATCTGTTGGCGCGCAGCCGTCAGGGTATTCTTCATCAGGCAGGCTATTGTCATCGGCCCAACACCACCCGGTACTGGAGAGATGGCTCCGGCCACATCGACCGCTTCGCTAAAGTCGACATCGCCAACGAGTCGCCGTTTACCCTCTTTCTCAACCGCATTGATACCCACATCGATCACGGTTGCACCCGGCTTAACCCAGCTACCCTTGATCATCTCAGGCCGGCCAACCGCCGCCACTAAGATATCCGCCTCACGACAGATCGCTTCAATATCTTGCGTACGAGAATGGACAATGGTCACCGTACAGTTTGCCTGTAACAGCAATGCCGCCATCGGCTTACCCACGATATTAGAGCGGCCAACGACCACCGCATGCTTACCGGATAGATCACCCAATGTTTGCTCAAGCATGATCATGCAGCCCATCGGTGTGCAGGGAATAAGATCGGCACCACCGGAAGCCAGCGCGCCAACATTGAGCGGATGGAAACCATCAACATCTTTGTGAGGAGCGATTAAACGGATGATATCCGGCTCACTCAGTTGTGCCGGTAATGGCAGTTGCACGAGGATGCCATGCACAGAGGGGTCGTTATTCAGTTGTTCAACTAGCGCGTTCAGATCGGCCTGAGTGGTATCCGCTGACAAACGGTGCTCGGTGGAGTTAAAACCCGCCGCCGTTGCCTGTTTCACTTTATTGCGCACATATACCTGACTGGCAGGGTCTTCCCCCACCAGTACTACTGCCAGACCGGGTGTTACACCCGATGTGGCAATAAATTCACGGGTATCGAGTGCCAACTGTTCAACCACTGCGGCTGAAATTTTCTTGCCATCGATTAAACGGTTCATGATCAATACCTATTTGAATACAACAGTTCGGTTACCATCTTGGAAAACACGATGCTCGGTGTGCAGCTTAACTGCCCGAGCCAGTGCCACAGTTTCAGTATCACGACCCATGGCCACCAGCGCATCCGCTTTAAAGGTATGATCAACCGGCTGTACGGACTGCTCGATGATAGGACCTTCATCTAGATCTGAAGTAACGTAGTGGGCGGTTGCACCGATCAGTTTAACCCCACGAGCATGGGCCTGATGGTAAGGTTTTGCGCCTTTAAAGCCTGGCAGGAATGAGTGGTGAATATTGATCGCACGACCACTCAGTTGCTTACACAGTCCATCACTGAGAATCTGCATGTAACGTGCTAGCACGATCAACTCAGAGCCGGTCTCTTCGACGATATCCATCAGCGCCGCTTCCTGCTCTAACTTGTTATCTTTAGTGACTGGCAAGTGGACAAAGCGGATACCTTCCCGTTCAGCCATCGACCGTAAATCTTTATGGTTAGACACGATCGCCGTGACTTCCATATTGATTTCACCCTTATGTAACCGATACAACAGATCATCAAGACAGTGATCAAACTTGCTCACCATGATCAGGGTTTTCATCGGCGCCTTAACGGAAACCATCTCCCAAGTCATGCCGAAGCTCTCAGCGACTTCAGGAAACTCCTGTTGCAAATCACTGATCAAATAGCCGCCGCTTTCAACATGGAAGCGGGCTCGCATAAAGAAGTTGCCGCTGCCTTCATCATCAAACTGTGCCAGTTCGCTGATATAACAGCCACGTTCCGCCAGAAAGGTGGTAACTTTAGCCACAATGCCGCTTCCCGCGACACAACTGGCTCTTAATACAATCTCATTATCTGCTTCGTGTTTACTCATGATGGCGACTCCATAGTCTCCGTTTTATTTTATTCAGATTAATGGATAACCATCACGGGATACGCTCGTAACCCGTGAGGCCTCCATTATTATTTAGTGAGTTATCTCTTGCTTAGAACCCCTTACCAGGAATCCAGCTAGTACCGGCTAACGGAACGTTGGCCATCGCTGCTGATTCAACGGTCAAGGCCACCAAATCTTCAGGTTCTAGGTTGCGCAGGTCGTTCTTACCACAGGCGCGGGCCAGGGTCTGAGCTTCAAGGGTTAGCACGTTAAGGTAGTTAGCCAAATGACGACCGGCAGCCACTGGGTCTAAACGCTTCATCAACTCAGGATCTTGAGTAGAGATACCGGCAGGGTCTTTGCCTTCATGATAGTCATCATAAAAGCCAGCCGCAGAACCGATCTTTTTAAACTCTTCTTCATACTTAGGATGGTTACAACCCAACGCGACCAGTGCCGCTGTACCGATCGCTACCGCATCAGCACCGAGTGCCATACACTTAGCCACATCGGCACCGTTGCGAATACCACCGGACACGATCAGCTGAACCTTGCGGTGCATACCCATCTCTTGCAGTGCGCGAACCGCTTGAGGAATCGCCGCCAGTGTTGGAATACCAACATGCTCGATAAATACTTCTTGAGTAGCTGCCGTACCGCCTTGCATACCATCGACCACGATCACATCCGCGCCCGCTTTAACCGCTAACTTAACGTCATAGTAAGTACGGGTAGCACCCACTTTGATATAGATAGGCACCTGCCAATCGGTAATTTCACGCAGTTCCTGAATCTTAATCGCCAAATCGTCAGGACCGGTCCAATCGGGGTGACGACAAGCTGAACGCTGATCCACGCCCATTGGCAAGGTCCGCATTTTCGCTACGCGATCGGTAATTTTCTGACCTAACAACATACCGCCGCCGCCAGGTTTAGCGCCCTGACCGAGTACCACTTCAATCGCATCCGCTTTACGCAGATCATCAGGGTTCATACCGTAACGGGATGGCAGATACTGATAGACCAGTTTGGTCGATTGGCCACGCTCTTCCGGGGTCATACCGCCGTCACCGGTCGTTGTAGAAGTACCCATCAAGGATGCACCACGGCCAAGCGCTTCTTTGGCATTGGCCGACAACGCACCAAAACTCATACCGGCAATCGTCACCGGAATATCCAAGACGATCGGTTTTTTGGCGTAACGCGTACCCAGTGTTACCGAGGTATTACATTTTTCACGGTAACCCTCCAATGGGTAACGGGACATACTGGCGCCCAAAAACAGCAGATCATCAAAATGAGGCAGCTTACGCTTCGCACCAAAACCACGGATGTCATAGATACCGGTTTCAGCAGCACGGCGGATTTCGGTCATCGTATTGCGGTCAAACGTTGCAGACTCGCGCAGACCTGGTTTTACATTAATATCGTCACTCATCGTTTTATCCTCGAAATCGGCCTTAGTAAGCAGCGGTGTTATCTACTTTAAAGTTGTAAAGCTGGCGGGCAGTGCCATAGCGTTTAAATGCAGTGACATCTTCATCAACGCCAGCACGATTCAGCAGCTCTGATAGCTCTTCTATATGTTCGTCACGCATCTCTTTGGCGATGCAGTCAGCCCCTAGAGATTTCACTTCGCCTTTCACATAGATATGGGTTTCATACAGGGAATCACCTAAGGCATCACCCGCATCACCGCAGACCACCAATGAACCCGCCTGCCCCATGAAACAACTCATGTGGCCAACGCTACCCTTAACCACAATATCCACGCCTTTCATCGAGATACCGCAACGCGCGCCCGCATCACCTTCGATCACTAGCAAACCACCATGAGCGGTCGCACCTGCGGCTTGAGAGGCATTGCCCTTAACCCGGACAGAACCTGACATCATGTTTTCCGCTACACCCTGACCGGCATTGCCGTGAATAGTGATGTGGGCTTTTTTATTCATACCGGCACAGAAATAACCGGTAGGGCCTTTAATATCGACCGAGATATTCTGATCGAGGCCGCAAGCGATGTTGTGCTGGCCTTTAGGCTCTAATACTTCCCATTCCCGCTCGGTGCATTCAATCGCCTGATCATGCAGCGCCTGGTTCAGGTCGCGAACGGTGCTTTCAGCTAAATTAATTGTTTTCATCATTTCACTCCTGTTTCGCTGCTGCGTTCCCAGACATAGATAGTGGCGGCTTCTGGTTCCCAAATTTTGGCGTTTTCAATACCCGGCAAAGTGGTTAATGCTTGGTATTCAGAGGCCATCGCCACATAGTCATCGGTTTCTGCCATCACTGCCGGTTTGCAAGCAATAGGATCACGCATCACGGCAAAACCATCCCGAGTACCGACGGTAAAGGTGAAAAAGCCATCCAGATCTTTCAAGGAGTTGGTCAGTGCTTCATTAAGTGTGTCGCCCTGCTTTAGACGCCAAGTCAGATAGCCTGCCGCCACTTCCGAATCATTCTCGGTTTCAAACACAATCCCTTCGCGTTGCAGTTCTTGACGCAGACGGTTGTGGTTAGACAGTGAACCGTTATGTACCAAGCAAAGGTCCATACCGGTTGAGAACGGGTGGCTACCTTCCATGGTGACGGCAGACTCAGTCGCCATGCGGGTATGACCGATGATGTGGCTGCCCTTCATCCCTTTCAGGTTGAAGGTTTTAGCGATATTTACAGGCAACCCAACTTCTTTCAGAATTTCGATCGATTGACCGGCACTCAAGATCAGGACATCCGGCGCATTTTCAGTAATAAAGGCTTCGGCGATACCATCGCTCGTCGCAATTTTAAAGATCGCCACTTTGCTGTTATTGAACCACTCAACGCCGACATTCAACTCATGTTTCAGCTTGCCCGCCAAACCAGCCCAATCATAATCTTCATTCGCATGACGCAGGGTTAGTTTGATGCTGCCCTCAGGCACTTCATCACCGTAGATTGCAAAACCGGCACTGTCAGGGCCGCGATCGGTCATCGCAATCAACATAGGTTCGAACAACTCACCCAGTTGATTTTCTAAAGCCTTGTTTTTCAAATAAAGGCCAACAATTCCACACATAGTTATGTCCTCTTAAATCGACAATGTAAGCTTTCTAGGCTTAGAAGAATTCTGCGTAACGGTTAACTTCCCAATCGGACACATGCCGACTGTAATCAATCCATTCTTCGCGTTTTGTTTTAATAAATTCGGCGACCACTTCGTTGCCTATCCGCTCGGCTAGTACCGTATCGGCCTCAAGCTCATTGATCGCTTCATTCAGGCTTTGAGGTAAAATATCGATACCTTTATCGAAACGTTCCTGCTCGGTCATGGCATACAGGTTGATGTTCTCAGGCGTACCTGGATCCAGTTCACGCTCAATACCATCTAAACCTGCGGCGATAATGGCAGCATGTACCAGATAAGGGTTACAGCCGGAATCCGGTAGACGGAACTCAAGACGACCATAAGGCACACGAATCATGGCAGTCCGGTTATTGTCACCGTAGGCGATGAACGCTGGCGCCCAAGTCGCACCGGATGCAGAACCGCCAACCACCAATCGTTTATAGGAGTTCACGGTAGGTGCAGCGAAGGCACATAGCGCTTTAGCGTGATGCAGCAAACCGGCGGTGAAGTGATACGCCATTTTAGATAAGCCCATGCCATTCACATCGCTATCATCACCAAACAGGTTACGACCCTCTTCATCGGTAATCGACAGGTGGAAGTGCATGCCGTTGCCGGTGCGATCTGAGGCAGGTTTTGGCATAAAGGAGCAGACCATCCCCATATCATTAGCAATTTCACCGGCCGCCATACGGACAAAGGTGAATCGGTCAGCGGACTGTAGCGCATCACCGTAGGTGTAGTTGATTTCGAACTGACCGTTAGCATCTTCATGGTCGATCTGGTACACATCAAAATCAACGGCTTGCAGTGACTCAACCAATGTTTCCAAAAATGCCCGTGAGCGAGATAGACCTTTATAGTCATAGCAAGGCTTATCCAACACATCGGTTTTATCAACGGTCACCAAACCACCGTTACTGTCTCGTTCGAACAGGTAAAATTCAGGCTCAAGCCCAGTATTCAACGTCCAGCCTTTATCATCTAACAGCTTCAACTGACGCTTTAGCACCACCCGACTATCATAAGGATGCGGCTCACCATTCACATAACCTTCACAAACGATGCGGGCATAACCTGGCTGCCAAGGTACTGTAGACAAGGTGCTAAGATCACCCCGTGCCATAAAGTCAGGACCATGAGGCTCCATGCCCATGCCGCTAACCGCGAAACCCGCAAAGCCAGCGCCCTTCTCAACCACATCCATCAAGCAGTTAGCCGGCACAGATTTTGTCTTTGCCACCCCATGGATATCAACAAACTGAGCCAACACATATTTAATGTCGTTATCCGCAATAAACTTCTCTGAATCCTGTGGCATGGTAGCCCTCCGTTTGATACTGAGTTCTGCCCCGAGAGAGAGCAGATCCATAATTTTTCTTAACAGTAATTATTTATGATTATTAAGAAAGCAACGCCTGTGCCAGAAAAGTTCTTTTTAGGAATATTATTTTCCTCATAGGATAACTCATTGATTTTAAAGCATCTAGTAAAAAAAGTATCTTTGTGGGAATATATGCCTTATCAAAATTCGCTACAGGACGCATGAACAGGCGCACAACGCTGGTTCACGACGCCCCAAACAAGGGCAAATAAATGGCAGATAATAAAGGACAAAAATTCGAGCTCGATCACTACATCGGTATGAAGGTTAAAAAAGCTCGCCTTGATGAGGGACTGAAAATTACCGATGTGGCACGGATATCCGGTATCAGCCAAGGCATGGTCAGTAAGATTGAAAACGCCCAGGTATCCACCAGCCTAGAAACACTGAGCCGCCTTTGTTCTACGCTAGGATTACCGATCTCAAAGTTATTTAATGACTTCGACCGACCTGAAGGGGGAGCGCAGTTCACCAAAGCGGATACGGGTTTAGAAGTAGTACGCAGAGGCACTGAGAAGGGTCACACTTACCAGCTGCTAACCTATCAACGTGGCGGCAAAAAAACCTTTGAGCCCTTTTTGGTCACCATGGATGATCTATCGGAGGTCTTCCCTACTTTCTCTCACCCCGGCGAAGAGTTTCTTCACCTGCTGAGTGGCAAGATCCTGTATCGCCACGGTAATCATCTCTACAACATGGAGCCCGGCGATAGCCTGACCTTTGATGCCGAAATCCCTCACGGGCCGGAAACCCTGTTAGAAGTGCCGATTAAGCTACTATCTATTATTCACTATGAAGATAAGACGTAAGAAGCACTGCTAGATCATTGAAATAAAGATAGGAAAGCATCATTGATGCTGAGACGTTGGCTAAAACGATAAACGCCATCGACCGAGCATCGATGGCGTTTTGCTAAGAGGGTTTTGCTAAGAGGGTTTTGCTAAGAGGTTAAGCAGATACACTTGGGGTTCAATCAGTACGTTTGATTAGCCTATTGTCGACCGCTATCGGTTGACTCAATCGCGTTATCGCCAATCAAATCACCTAATTCATTCGCGGCATCACGTAACAACGCTTCGTACTGGAGTAGTTCATCTAAACTCTTACGCAAAATCGGCGCATGGGTAAATAAACAGGCGAATAACCGCCCCTTCTTATCCTTGATCGGTACGGCGAGCGCCACCATACCATCGATAAACTCTTCATTATCGATACCCCGTTCAAGCTTAGCCGTGTCTGCTAATTCGGCTTCCAGTTGCAAAGGATCAATCTGAGTATTACGCGCACGCTTTTCTAACGGCAGCTTTTTCAGAATACGCTGTCGCCTATCCTTCGCCAATGAACTTAGGTAGAGCTTGCCACTCGCGGTGCACCAGATAGGCGTCCGGCTACCGATCGGCAGGTTTATCTGCAGCGGCCAATCGCTTTGAATGCGATCATAATAGATCATATCGATACCATCCGGGATGGAGATACCGCAGGTTTCGCCGATCTGATCAGCCAAGTCTTTAAGAATCGCCTTACGGGGCGCCTTGAGTCGACTGGAATAAAGAACAGACAGGGCAATCACGATCATTCATCGCCAAATAAACAGAAAAGCCACCTGCCTTTAAAAAGGCAGATGGCTTTTACTTCTCGAGAGAGTTCAGCGTTATTGAAATAACACCTCGAGGCTATTATTTACCGGAGGTAAATTCAGGATAGGCCTCCATACCACACTCATACACATCCATACCTTCCATCTCTTCCTCTTCACTAGCACGTAGACCAATCGTCGCTTTAATGATCAACAAAACGATGAACGAAGCGATAAACATCCAAGCAAACGTCACCACCGTACCGATCAGCTGCCCCATAAAGGTTGCATCCGGATTAGAGATGAGTACGGCAAAGATACCCCAGATGCCCGCCGCGCCGTGGACAGAAATAGCACCAACAGGGTCATCCAATTTCAATTTATCTAACGCCAAGACAGAGGCAACCACCACTAAACCACCCACTGCGCCGATAAGCGAAGCAGTACCAGCATCGGGTGCTAAAGGCTCTGCCGTGATAGCAACCAGACCCGCCAAGGCACCATTGATCGTCATGGTTAAATCCGTTTTACCAAACAGTGCACGGGCAAATAGCGCCGCAACCACCATACCTGCCGCCGCCGCAGCGTTAGTATTAACAAAGATCTTCGCCACTGCGTTAGCTTCTTCAACATTGGCGATTTTCAGTTCAGAACCACCATTGAAACCGAACCAACCCATCCACAGGATAAACATACCCAAGGTAGCCATCGGTAGGTTAGCACCAGGAATCGCACGCACCTGACCGTTAGGGCCATATTTACCCTTACGCGGACCGACCAAAATCACGGCAGCGAGTGCTGCGGCAGCACCGGCCATATGAACAACAACCGATCCAGCAAAGTCTTGGAAACCCAGTTCATCAAGGAAACCACCGCCCCACTTCCAGTAACCTTCAACGGGATAGATAACAGAAACCATCACCACCGCAAAGATCAGAAATGGCCAGAGACGCATCCGCTCGGCAACCGCACCCGAGACAATCGACATGGTCGCCGCAGCAAATACCGCTTGGAAGATAAAGTCAGCCATGTTGGAGTAATAAGGCGCATCATCGCCACCGGCGACCACTGACTCAGTGGTATTATCACCTCCTAGTAGAAAATCTAAGCCTGGAATCACTGAGTTTACCGGGTTGGCAGGATACATAACGTTGTAACCGACAACCAGATAAGCAACACAGGCGATGCCATATAGCAGTGCATTTTTATTTAATATTTCAACGGTATTCTTGCTACGCACAAGCCCCGCTTCGAGCATGGCAAAGCCTGCTGCCATCCACATCACCAACACGGTACACATTAAAAAATAAAATGTATCGAGTGCGTATGAAAGTTCAATCGGTAGATTACTCATCTGTTTCTCCTACAATGCAAAAGCACCGGACTCTCCGGTACGAATTCTAAAAACCTGTTCAAGCTCTGATATAAATAACTTCCCGTCGCCATAGCGTCCGGTTTTGGCGATCACAGAAACCGCCTCAATGGCCTGTTCTAACAGCGCATCATCAATCGCAACTTCTAGTTTTACCTTCGAGGCAAAATCGATGTGAGATTCCATGCCTCGATAAAGCTCGGTGTGTCTCTGTTGACGTCCATATCCTTTCACTTCAGTCACGGTCAGCCCGTTTACGCCAATAGACTGTAGCGCCTGCCTCACCTCTTCCAGAATATGCGGCCTGATCATGGCTGCTATTAATTTCATCCGACCTCCGAATTTTTATATACAGAATAAAATATTCTTATTGGGAATATGTAATATTCGTGCCAATATATTTTTTCCGTTTAAATTCAGATAGTTAATATAAAAAATAGCTTTAAACGTCGAGTAGCACGCACCCTAATAGAGCATTGCACCGATTTGAATCATATCGTCGTGCACCCTTAGGCAATCGCGGCGAAATAGCGTAAAAAAACCAGTGACACCGGAGGAGATGACACTGGTTTGGGGGGAAATGAAAAGATTAACTTATGCAGAGTGATCAGAGGGCAGCAGAAAGTTCTTATGGTTGTTAACACCGGTAGCTGAGACCGACTGATCCTTGAGAGCGACGCCGGAACAGCCAAGCCGCATCGATTCATCAATCAACCAGAGCAGCTTGTCACTCGCCGCGGCAATACTCATGCCCGCCGGACGCACGTTGGAGATACAGTTACGACGGGCATCGGTCAAGCCCACTTCCGGTTGATAGGTATAATAGATACCGAGGCTGTCTGGCGAACTCAGGCCAGGACGTTCTCCCACTAGCAGAATCAATAACTGCGCTCCTAACTGTTCGCCAACCTCATCGCCCACGGCGACGCGCCCTTGGGTGACGATCGAGACCGGCCCAATACTCAACCCACGAGTTTCAAGCCGATTTAACACCGCTGTCGCCATGGCTGCCGCATGGCTTTGCACCGCCATGGATGACAGGCCGTCGGCAATCACCAAAGAGACCTGCACGGGTTCCGGATGCTGCTGTCGATACGCCTGAAGGGTAGCAAGCGCCAGCTCATTTAAACGCCGTCCGAGATCAGGCCGTTGCAGATATTCACTACGATCGTTGGCCCGACTTTGCAGCACCAGCGACCGATAACCCTCCGCTTGTAGCGCGGTCATCAACGGTTCGGTTTGCAACGCAATATGCACCGCATCCCGCGCACTGGCATGATCCATCTGAAACGCCAACAAGGCTTCGGTTGGTAAGCTGACACCGGTACGTCCTTGTGCAATACGCGCATCGGTATAACGACGTAATGATGCCCAGCGGTTTTCAATCACCGTATCCGAATCTGCTTTCTTTATCTCATTCATAGCTGCACTCTTTCAGGACATTCGAGGATAGCCGTTCTGTATTAACCCTTTTGCATCGATTGCTGGACCGAGCTGCACTGCGCTATAACCCATCAAGCAAGCCACTAAACTGATCCGGCATCCGGTTAGATAATTTACCTGATGGCTGAGTGATACCCACTTGCTGCAACCAACGTTCAAACTCCGGTGCTGGATGCAACCCCAGCACTTCGCGAATATACAGGGCGTCATGAAAAGAGGTGGTTTGATAGTTGAGCATAATGTCATCCCCCCCCGGTATCCCCATAATAAAATTAATACCCGCCACCGCCATCTGCGTCAGCAGCATATCCATATCATCTTGATCCGCTTCGGCATGGTTGGTGTAGCAGATATCGCAGCCCATCGGCAGCCCCAGCAGCTTGCCACAAAAATGGTCCTCCAAGCCGGCACGAATAATCTGCTTACCATCATAGAGATATTCTGGACCGATAAAGCCCACCACCGTATTCACTAACAAAGGATCAAAGTGTCGTGCCACGGCGTAGGCGCGTACCTCACAGGTTTGCTGATCCACACCATGATGGGCATTGGCCGATAAGGCACTGCCCTGACCAGTTTCAAAATACATCACATTATTGCCGACGCTGCCTCGATTGAGTTCACGCGCCGCCTGATTGGCTTCACCGAGCATCGCTAGGTTAATACCAAAACTTTCATTAGCCGCCTGAGTGCCAGCAATTGACTGAAAAACTAAATCGATCGGTACGCCCCGATTAATCGCTTCAATTTGATTGGTCACGTGGGTTAACACACAGGATTGTGTCGGGATCTCATAGTGTTGAATAATATCATCCAACATTTTCAATAAGTCGGTCACCGCCGCATAGTTATCCGTGGCCGGATTAATACCGATCACCGCATCACCACTGCCATACATCAAGCCATCAAGAATACTGGCCGCCACCCCCGCTGGATCATCGATCGGATGATTCGGCTGTAAACGGGTCGATAGCACCCCCTTACCACCGAGAGAATTACGAAAAGCGGTTTCGTTGCGACACTTCGACGCGACCAGAATCAGATCCTGTACCCGCATCAGTTTAGATACCGCTGCGACCATCTCCGGCGTTAATCCCGGCGATAAACGTTTCAAACTATCACTGGTCGCCTTATCTGATAATAACCAGTTACGAAAATCGCCCACCGTTAAATGGGATATCGGCGCAAAAGCAACTACATCATGACTATCGACGATCAGTCGGCTGACCTCGTCGATGTCCGGTGAAATCACCTGCTCATTAAAAAATACCTTCAGGGGCAGATTCGCTAGTGCTATCTGTGCGGCTACCCGCTCCCGTGCCGAACCGGCCGCTAATCCCGCTAAGCAATCACCGGAACGTAACGGTGTCGCTTTCGCCAACAGTGTTTTTAAGTCTTCAAACTGCCAGCGCTGCTGGCCTGCTGTCGCGGAATAACCGGTCATTAAAATGCACACTCCACAAAGGTCTTTTTAAATAAACAGTTAATAAACAACGTTAGAAACATAAATTCCGGAGTAGCGAATGCTACTCCGGAACAGGTTACACCCTATCGTTAAACAATAGGGTTAATCACTACTTATAATCGATATAGGTGTGATTTTCATGCAGCACACTGGCCAACACCGCACCCGCCGTAGCAAGTACTGCCAAGCCGAGAATAACCATAATAGCGGTTGGGCTATCGGCAAAGGTAAAGTACGCTTCTGCGCCTTCCCAAGTAGTAATAGGACTTGAGTTCATCGTCGTTCTCCTTAAGCAGTTGCTGTGGCAGTGACTTTAGTTGCCGGCATTTCAGATGAATATGCAGGCACTGATTCTGGATAAGCTTCCAGAGGTACTTCAACAATATCAAGACCCATCTCTTCCGCTTTAGGTGGTACACGAAGGAAGTTAACTTTCGCCATCACCCAAGATAGACCGTAGCCTGGTACGAAACCGAGCAGAGCCATAACACCCGCACTCATGAGCTGACCGGTGAAGGACACATCAGGAGCACCTTCGATCACATTCGGGAAACCGCTGGCGAAGATACCCAGACCAATCAAACCGATCAGACCACCCATACCATGAACAGCGAATGCGCCAACCGCATCATCAACCTTAAATTTATTGGTGATGAACTTATCGGCTAGTGGTGCAATAACACCGCCGGAGATACCTAACAGGAACGCCAGTGGTGGATAGTAAAGATCCAGACCCGGCGCCGCAGAGATGATACCTGCCAGTGCACCAGACATCATCCAGAAAGGCTGGCGGGTAACAAAGTAAGCACCGATAATACCACCAGATAAGGCCATCAGCGTATTGAAGCTAACCGCTGATAAGGTAACAGGCGTACCAAAGATAGTGGTCCATTGAGCGCTACCGGCATAGATGATGCAGCCGCCGAGGAAACCGAAGAAACCCACAATGATCAGCATCAGACCGATGATGGTCATCGGCATACTATGGCCTTTAATCTCAATCGGCGTACCATCCGCGAGGAAACGGCCGATACGTGGTCCAAGGTTAATCGTGACGCCCAGCGCAAAGAAACCAGCAACCATATGTACGCAACCCGCCGCACCAAAGTCATGGAAGCCCCACTCAACGGTTAACCAACCGCTTGGATGCCAGCCCCAAGCCGCGCCCAGAATCCAAACAACCGATCCCAAGATAATCGCGAGGATCAAGAAAGAACTCATGCGAATCCGCTCAATCACAGCACCGGAGAAGATAGATGCAGTGGTTGCAGCAAAGAGTACGAACGCACCCCAGAAGATACCACTCGCATTATCGGTTAAGTTGGGGCCCATATTCATAGACCAAGGTAGACCGGCTGCACCCGCCTCGTAGTCTGGCGTGAAACCATTGTACATGGCCAGATAGATCCACCAGCCGAAGAAGAAGAAGGTAGGAATAATAAACGCAAATGCCAAAATATTTTTCACACCGGATGCCAGCGCGTTCTTCAGGCGTGAAGCACCCATTTCGTACGCCAAAAAGCCTGCATGAATAATGATCATCAAGCCGGTACACCACCAATAGAATACTTCCATATTGATGGTGCCCGTCATCTCAATCAGAGTTTGTAACTCTGCTAGTGTTGGGGCTGTCTGCTCCATATTGGGAAACCTCTCATCTGTTAAATTTTCTATTGCTCAATCGTTTAGAACTGCGATTTAAACGGTTAGTTTTTATTTATCATTAGTAAACTTTATTTCCCTTCAGGAAATGCATTTTCTATACCACCAATGATATTTATTTCTTAATATCAATCACTTAAGTAATAAATACCGCTGATATCCTTATATTCTCCTAGCTTTAATTGACCTTAAATGATGCGCCGCACCAAAAAGAACCAATCTGAACCATCACTCCTAACAGGCCCGAGGGCTGATCTCGACGGCATCAACCGCAGAGCCCATCTGGCCAACACTAAGAGCTGAAAACTCATCATCGGTCTTATTGAAATACAACCGCATCCCCCTTTTGATTAACACCCATCATCCGCGGATGATGGGCGTCCAACCCTTGTGAATCACCCTCATATATCACGTTATATCGAGCGCTCTAAACGCTAGACCGCGCTGATATAGCGTTGGATTCTATTAACTTCTGACGCGAGTTCTTTCTGGATCGTAAAACGGCAATGTTGTGGTGCGAACCGGAATACGTTTACGTTGACCATCCAACTGACCAACTTCCAGCTCAGTGCCAGGTTCTGCAAATTGAGGCTCGACACGACACAGCGCAATCTGGCTTTTGAGGCTCGGCGAATAGGTAGCACTGGTCACCACGCCTACGGGGAAGCGACCGTTAAAGATTGAATCACCATGGCTGACGGTTTCTTGGCTATCGATCATCAGACCGACCAGTTTTTTCCGACTCAGAGGATTTTGTGCAGCGATGGCCTCTCGGCCGACAAAGTCATCGGTCTTGGTTTTCATCGGCACGGTAAAGCCAATACCCGCTTCATAAGGGTTAGTTTCGGCGCAGAACTCGTGCTCAGCAAAAATAAGCCCGGCTTCGATGCGTAACGTATCCAAGGCATCAAAACCCAACGGCGCGATACCATATGGCTCGCCAGCCTGCCAAATCGTATCCCATAGCTGCTCGCCCTGATCCGGATGACACCAAACCTCAAAGCCAAGCTCACCGGTGTAACCCGTACGAGACACCATGACAGGTATGCCATCTGGGCCACCCACGCGCCCTGTCATGAAGCGGAACCAACCCAGCTCAGACACCGGCGTACAATACTCAGGGTTCCAAATAATCTGCTGCAGTAGGTTACGGCTGTCCGGCCCCTGCACCGCCACGTTATGAATCTGATCCGTAGATTCCCGCACCTGTACTTGCCAGCCATTTTCTGTCGCTAACTGACGCAACCAGATACCGCAATATGAATCACCACAGATCCAACGGAACGCATGCTGCCCCATGCGAAACAAGGTGCCGTCATCGATCATGCCTCCAGTACTGTGGCACACCGCCGAATAGACCACTTCACCGATAGACATCCGCGAGACATTTCGGGTTAGGGCATATTGCAGTAGGGTTTCCGCATCGGGACCGACCACTTCAAACTTTCTCAGTGGCGTTAAATCAATCATGGCCACTCGTTCACGACAGGCTAAATATTCAGCTCGGGCACCATAATTCTGATATGTCGATGCCACCCAGTACCCTCGGTATTCAGTAAACTGCTTTGTCAGGGCTGATGTGCGGCCATGGAAACCGGTTGGCTTAGTCATACGGGGTTGTTCCTCTGGTGTAATTCGGTAGCCCACAGAACGTGGAAACTCACAACTTGCCGGATAGATACGGACATGAATATCGGTTGGGTTCCAACCATTGGCAGGATCAATATCATCGGGACAAGCAGACGATGCACAAATCAAATCTCTGTTAGCCTGCAACAAAACATAATCACCGGCGCGCGACCAAGGCTCTTCAAATGCAATCGTGCCGCAATCGCCAGCGCTGGTATTAAAAAAGAAATTGATCGCCGGCCAACCCGCACGGGCGGCAATACCGTAACGGCTCAAGCAGCGATTGAAGTTGTCGGTGCAGTTGATGTGGCCAAAATAGCCGCTATCTTCGTAAAACTTACTGTTACAGGCAAACAGAAAACTGTCGTGTCGCCCGACCGTATCCTGCACCACCTCAAGCATGGTTTGTTGACGTGTATCGGCCAATTTTGAATGTATGCCAGGCTGAGGCAAGGTGAGTCCGTTCAGTGTTCGTGTGGCCACGGCATCTAATGCAACCTCACTCCCTTGCGCTAAGGCAGCCGCATCAAAAGCAATAAAGTCACTACACTGCTTTCCCTCTACATCAATAATCTGAATCCACTCACCCGCTTTAACCTCATAACTTGTCGCACTCCCACGAGGAACACGAAATTCGCTGCGAGGCGCTGCGAGTGGCGGTGGTAAATCAGTCTCAAGGGTAAAGTGTTCCACCTGCAATGCCGTCACGGGAGTTTGCTCAATGACCTGCATATCTTTGCCGCAACAGAGCACGATCAAGATCAAGGACTCATTGACCTCGAACGCTGGCAAGTTATCGGCGCGGTAACAATAGACCTTTTCTAACGCCTGTTCGCCAACACTCCAGACCTGTAGCAACTCGCTCAAACGTAACGCCGAGACGCTATCCTGCGCGAGTTGCGCTTTGGTATTCAGCGCATCACTCTGCGAATCATTGACTAACGGTGACACCGCAGCGCCACTCTGTGCATCCATAAAAAGCAGTTCGCAGCCCTGCTGAGAATCCGCAGACGTAATACAGACCTTATCGCCAGCATGTAACTCTAGCCGCACGGCATCCTGCCCCTCAACCCGATATAAACGTGGTTGTGGGCTAAGTACCTCATTCACTGCTTGAGCCTGTTGTTGATGAATCGTCATAGTGTTATCCCGTTAAACTTATCGACAAAACCTGTCACTCAATTCACCCTGATACAGATTCGTTTCAGCGCTATATAAGTGCGCTATTTGCTCATTTAGAGCCAATATGGTGCAGATTAAGCACCCTATTAATGCTCACATTTTATTTCTTGCTGGTTAAAAATATTTACTCATAGTGATTTTTGGCACAATTCTCAGGAAGGGGTAAGCCATTGTGAGTATTCATCGATCGATGGCACAGATACTGCTTAGTTAATAACATAACGAGACGTTTCCCTACCCGGCGAACGCGCTGTAAAGGAGGTTCAAATGGCTGTATCCATGCCCCTGTGGCTGCTCAACTTTCCCCGTCTGTTGCGTGAACAACGTCAACAGCAGGTCACGCGAAAAGAGATCACCTATGCACCTGCCCTGAGCCAACTGGTGATTGATCTGGCTTGCAGTGACAATATTAGCCACAGCCTGCAACACAGCCTCGACCACCTGCAACGCTATATCAGCCTGCATCTTGAAGCGGATATCTATCTCATTGGCATGCCAACATCCGATAGACAGGCGTTACTGCACCCAGCCAACATTGCCCCGCCAATGGGACTGGCTGCACAGCTTCGCTATCAGTTAAACGAACATAGCATTCAAGATGCCAACGAATTACGTTATAAGTTACCCGGCAGTGACCTTTCCATACACGCCTTACAGCTCGCGTTAGATGATGCCAAGAATACCGGCTGGGTCGTGCTGTGCTTTAAAGACCACCTGCCGGATAGCACCCCCATAAATCGATTATTAACCCCTGTTGGCGAAGCACTCGGCAGCGGTTTAAATGGTTGGTGCCGACAACAATCCCGCATCAATGAGGCCATTAGCTCAGAAAAAGCGGCCCATGCCGCCGAGCTACATGATTCAATAGCGCAGATTCTTGGCTATATGCGGATCAAAGCCTCCCGCCTCGCCCAGCAGTGTAAAAACACCTCGGAACCTGAACTGGCGAAGATTAGCGAAGACCTATCCCATCAAGCTCAGTGTGCTTATCGACAAACCCGTGAGCTAATTGCTTGTTCTCGACTCTCTATTGAGCAGGGCCATCTCGTCGAGGCGATTAGTCAGGCGATCGGCGAGTTTGAACAACGTTGCGCCATGGTGTTTGAGCTAGACAACCGAGTAGGCACGCAGCTGTTCACCGAAGATGATTCCCAAGCCATTTTTATTATCCGTGAAGCGCTCAACAATATTGTTCGCCATGCACATGCCAGCCACGCACGGGTGCAACTGCTGCGGCAAAATGATGGTTCAGTAAGAATTCGTATCGAAGATAACGGTAAAGGGATCTGTGCCGATCAAGCTCGCCAAGATAGCTTTGGTATGAAAATCATGCAGGAAAGGGCTGAGCGTATACATGCCAACCTATTCATACTGCCTCGGGTACAGGGAGGAACACGGATAGATCTGATTATTCCGGCTGCCAAATAAAAGATACCGTCTAATGATCGATGGTTACTTAGTGTCGCCGATAAACACAATATTTATAAATGAAGCGATTATGAATACCAATAAGATTACAGATGTGGTCATCGTTGATGATCATCCATTATTTCGACGAGGCGTTGTCGAACTGCTCAATGACAGCGGTGAATTCAATGTGGTGGCCGATTTTGATGGTGGTCAGCAACTGCTCGACGCCCTTCCAGAACTCAAGCCTGAACTACTGCTCTTAGATATGCATATGCCTGAACTATCAGGGCTGCAACTGTTACAACAACTCAAACAGCAAGGTGTCGAGCAAAAGATCATCTTCCTCACCGCATCGGATGACAGCAGTGAGCTGTTTGCCGCGATTTCAGCGGGCGCCAATGGTTACCTGTTAAAAGACTCCTCCCCTGAACAGATTATCAACGGCTTAAAGGATGCCATGCTCGGTAATATCGCTATGGATAATACCGGGGTCACCATGTTGGCTCACCACCTGAGAAAGGGTGAACAGCCATCACCCGAATCTGCCTCAGCGCAGTATGCCGAGCTCACTGACCGAGAACTACAAACCTTAGCACTCATCACCCAAGGTATGAGCAACAAACTGATCGCCCGTGAGCTAGGCATTAGTGACGGCACGGTTAAAGTCTATGTGAAAAACCTGCTACGCAAGTTAAACGTCAGTTCTAGGCTCGAACTGGCCGCCTGGGCCCACGCCAATCAACCCCTATCTGAAACCGAGCGTGGATAATGGCGGTACTCAAACTATTTCGCCGCCCGAAAAAAGAGTGCTCAAAAGCGTTACCTGTTCTGACAGAGGTACTCGATAGCCTAAGTGATGCAGTGTTGGTGTTTAATTCACAACTAGAGATCAGTTATGTGAACGCCTGCTGGAAAACCCTCACCGGATACCATCAAAAAGAGGCGATCGAAACCTGCTTTAGTGACTATATTCACCCAGAAGATCGACACAACTGGGTCGCCTTTACCCAACAGGTCAATCGAGAACGCTTGAGTCAGTGCCTCTGGTTTCGCTTAATCCGTAAAGATAGCGAAATCCGTTGGTGTGAAATTCGCTTACAACCGCTACACGCCGATCAACCTTCCCCTTTAACCGCGACCCTTTGTGATATTACCCCGCAGGTACGCAGTGATGAGATTAGAAAAGCCACCCACCGTAGCTTATCCGGGCTGGTCAACCGATTATCCGGCATGCTGTATCGCGGTCGAAACGATACCCGTTGGACCATGGAATATGTCAGCGAAGGCTGCTTAGGGCTAACCGGTTATAGCCGAGATCAACTACTCAACCAAACACAGTTATCCATTGGTGCGCTGATCCATCCCAACGATGCCAGCCGAGTGTGGGAAACGGTACAGCGGGCCCTACAGCAGCAACAGAGTTTTGAACTCTACTATCAGTTACTCCATGCCGATGGCCAATACCGTCAAGTTTATGAAAAAGGCCAAGGCATCTACTCCTCTACCGGCGCGGTGCTAGGTATTGAAGGCGTTATTTTAAATATCAGCCCGACGGAGTAACCCCTCTTACCCCTTTTGACTTATCCACTCTGAGGAATTTATCCCCCGCCATTTACTGCATAACCTGATGGCAAGTGAATATTAATCATTAGGAGATCACAAATGACGAAGCGAGTTGCGATAATTGGTGCGGGTCCAAGCGGTCTGGCTCAACTCAGAGCGTTCCAATCAGCTGAAGAGAAAGGCGCTGAGATCCCTGAGATAGTCTGTTTCGAAAAACAAAGTGACTGGGGCGGCTTATGGAATTACAGCTGGCGTACAGGCTTAGACGAGCACGGAGAACCCGTTCATGGCAGTATGTACCGCTACCTCTGGTCCAATGGACCGAAAGAGTGTTTAGAGTTTGCCGATTACAGTTTTGAAGAACACTTTGGTAAAGCAATCCCCTCTTACCCACCCCGCGAAGTACTATGGGACTATATTAAAGGCCGAGTCGAAAAAGCAGGCGTGCGTGACTATATTCGCTTTAATACCCCAGTACGTACCATTACCTTTGATGACAGCACCAAGCTCTTCACGGTGACCGTGCACGATCACGACAGCGATACCGTGTATTCAGAAACCTTTGACTATGTTATTTGCGCCTCTGGCCACTTTTCCACGCCTCGCGTGCCCGAATTCGAAGGCTTTAGCCACTTCGGCGGCCGCATCATGCATGCCCATGACTTCCGTGATGCGCTGGAATTTAAAGATAAAGATATTCTATTGGTCGGCAGCAGTTATTCTGCAGAAGACGTAGGTTCGCAGTGTTATAAATACGGTGCCCGCAGTCTGACCAGCTGTTATCGTTCCGCGCCGATGGGTTTCAAATGGCCAGATAACTGGGAAGAAAAACCCTTACTGCAGCGCGTTGATACCGATACCGCTTATTTTGCCGACGGCACCAGCCGTAAAATCGATGCGATCATACTCTGCACCGGCTATCTCCATCACTTCCCCTTCATCGATGAGTCTCTACGACTGAAAACCGATAACCGCCTCTGGACCATGGACCTTTATAAAGGCGTTGTATGGGAAGATAATCCACAGATGTTCTATCTGGGCATGCAGGATCAGTGGTACACCTTCAACATGTTTGATGCCCAAGCATGGTATGCGCGGGATGTTATTCTCGGCCGTATAGAACTACCGGCGACAAAAGAAGAGATGACCGCCAACAGCAAAGAGTGGCAAGCGAGAGAACTTACGCTGACCACCGCTGAAGAGATGTTTACCTTCCAGGGCGACTACATCCTTGAGTTGATTGAAGCCACCGACTACCCAACCTTCGATATTGAAGGGGTTCGACAAACCTTCCTTGAGTGGAAACACCATAAGAAAGAAAACATCATGACCTTTAGGGATCACGCCTACCGTTCACTGATGACCGGCACGATGTCTCCTAAGCACCATACCCCTTGGATCGACGCACTCGATGACTCGCTGGAAACCTACCTCTCGATCAAACCCGAGATGAAACAAGCTATTTAACAATAACGGGCAGGCCGGTCATCGACCGGCCCTGATTTTCTCACGCCTGATTTTCTCCCGTTTCTAGACGAACAGACTAAGGAATACCCCATGAATATGGTCAGTAAAATAATCGATAAAACCGTCGCGCCCATCACCGAGGATTTAGACGGTTGGGAAAAAGTGACCGGTGATCCATCCATGACCACCTGGATTGAATATACCAGCCCGGATGGCAGTATGATTACCGGCTGTTGGGCGGCCACTACCGGTACCTATCGGGCCACCTATGCCAGCTGGGAATTCATCCACCTGATTGAAGGTGAAGTCATCGTGACTCAAGATGGCGAAGCGCCTGTTACTCTAAAACCCGGTGATGCTTTTATGGTAGAAGCGGGTTTTACCGGCACCTGGGAGATCCTTAAACCGGTCTTCAAGCACTTCGCGATTAAATTAAAATAGCCCTATCGCCGAGCTCTCATTCCCAAAAGGCGTTACCTACAAGCTATTGCCTTGTCGTGTAATTAATCAAGCGCCCCTTTCTCAAAAAAACCTCTATCGCACTGGATAACCCAACCATGCAGTAGAGGTGAGATACATATCTGTCCAGCCCCATCGCCAAAATTTTCAGTGGCAATATCTATCACAGAAAGCCCAACGTGGGCATTAACACCAAGAGATAAAGGGCTTTGACCCTGTGGTACCCCATCAGCACCTTCGCTATCGAGTCGCCTTTTGTTTGCGATGACCTAAGGGGGTTGTTTCGATCGGGCATATCAGCCTAAAAAATGCCTCTCATGACTCTAAACCCACCGAGTGTAACACTGCCGTAGGGTGCCGATGAGCTCGCGAATCGCACCATCAAGGTATCCCCTCGTCATGAGTCTGATATAGCGAACTCATCGCATCAATCACCCTACACAGTTTGCTGGGGCCGAAATGCTGATGAAAGAGGCGCCGCAGTTGCAAGAAAAAGGCTTTAGCCTCAGCTTTTGCGCCCTGAAGAACAGCGTCAAAGATCAACTCGCCGCCTTGAACTTTCTGGACAAGCTCGGAGAAGAAAACTTTGACGCCACCCTAGATGATGCCCTCGCCGCCCTGACACCGCGCCTTAACAGCGACATCTGCAATCAGTGCCGGCATCGAGTATTTAAACAAAGACCTTAATTAGACAACACCCCTACCCCTCAACCTCTGGGGCTATATCGCCACCACCTAACGATTGATAAAGTTTTGCTTGAATGACGAATTGGTTATAGCGATTTTCCAACAACGATGTTTCGATGCTACGTCTCGACTCCATAACACCGAGCCAGTCGATAATATCCGTTTCACCCTGTTGATAGCGGCTCCCGTAGATCGCTTCAATCGCTTGCGCATTCTCATACTGCGCTCGATAGATATTGCCCTGATGATCGAAATTTTGCTTCGCCATCAACAGGTTAGCCACCTCTTCGAACGCTTGATAAAGTGTATCTCGATAATCCACTACGGCCAATTGATAATCGACTTCAGCAATATCTTTGTTTAACGTCATCTTTTGCCACTCTAAAAAAGGCAAGACAATGCCGTTGCCTAGTGTAGCAACCGGATTGTGTAAGACATTCAATAGACTGCTAGAAGAGGTGTTTAACGCCCCGGTTAAGGTAAAAGTCGGCATATAGCTGGCGTCTACAGCATCTTGGGACGCTAGCGAGGATTTCAGCGCATACAAACTGGCTTTTACATCGGGCCTGCGTAACAGTAGATCCGCCGGAACCCCCGCCTCGATGTCAGGGATAGCTTGAGTCGGTAACCGATCGACGCTGATACC
The DNA here is from genome assembly GCF_003957515.1 of Amphritea opalescens. Taxonomy (GTDB): domain Bacteria; phylum Pseudomonadota; class Gammaproteobacteria; order Pseudomonadales; family Balneatricaceae; genus Amphritea; species Amphritea opalescens. Next base: position 37,851 of record NZ_RQXW01000001.1, on the reverse strand, counting down.
GCTCGCTTGCAAAGGCTGATTAAGCAAGGTGCCAATCGCATTTTGCGTCTCTGATAGGGTTTGTTGTAATTGGCTTAATTCCACCCGCTGATTGTACAGCGACTGCGTTGATTCCAGCACTGCCAAACGACTCTCGGCACCCACGTCATACTTGCTTTGTGTCAGCCTAACAACCCGCTCGGTATCGGTAATGTTCTGCTCACTCAACGCAATGACCTGTCTCAGGTAAGCGACTTTCCAATACAGCATTGCGGTTGTCACCACGAGGTTATGGGCCGTATTCTCGCGATCTTCATAACGCGCATTGGCGGTCCACTCGGCGGCATCGGCTACCGCATCGACCCGTCCCCAAAGATCCAGCTCATAGGCTAGAGACAAGCCCAGACCAAAGCTACTCGCTGATGTGCCAGAATCAAGATCATATTCACGTGCTGAGGATTGTGCCGCATTGATGCTCGGCACTTTGTTATTTTCACTGACACCCGCCGCCAGCCGTGCTTTTTTTAATGTCAGTGTCGCCGTTGCCAAATCATTGTTTGACACCAATACCTGATCAACCAAACGGTTTAACTGTGGATCGTCAAATAACGTCCACCAAGCATCAGGTCGCACCACTGCTGCGCTCACCTGAGTTTGAGACCAGCTTTGTGGAACCTCTAATACTGGCGATTGATAATCACTTCGCATTGAACTACACCCAGACAAGGCAAACACGCATGACAGTATGACGAAAGCGTTTTTTTTCACAGTTTTCATTTTTAATATCCTTTACCCTAATCTCGGGAAAGTGCCTCAATCGGGTTAAGTCGTGCGGCATTGCGAGCAGGCAGATAACCAAACATAACGCCAATTAATGTCGAACAGGCAAACGCCGCAACGATAGAGGTGGCCGAGTAGATCATCTGAAAATCACTACCGCTGTAGCTAAAGATAACGCCAACCAAATAAGCCAACCCGATGCCTAACGCTCCCCCACAAAAACACACCAACACCGCCTCAATCAAAAACTGCAGCATGATATCGGTTTGCCTAGCACCGACAGCGATACGTATACCGATCTCACGAGTTCGTTCGGTGACGGAGACCAGCATAATATTCATCACGCCAATGCCGCCGACCAGCAGTGAAATAAACGCGATAGCGGATATAAGCATGGTCATGGTTTCCGATGTTTTCTCAATACTTTTGCGGATGGTGTCGGTATTTATTGTGAAAAAATCCACCACCCCATGACGCATCGTCAGTAAACTAATAATGCCCTGCTCTGCTACCTCACTCTCGACATTCTCATCCACTCTCACGGTGATATCATCGACATAGTTTTGCCGAAAAATACGCCCCGATACAGTGGTATACGGCAACCAAACATTCAGTTCATCACTGTTACCTGAGGCACTTTCAATGGGCTGGGTCACACCAATCACCCGTACTGGCAGGCTACCCAAAAAAATCACCTGACCCAACGCACTCTCTTCAGAAAACAGTGCTTGCGAGGTGTTCTCGTCAATCACTGCCACCTGCTCCATCGCGACCACACTGTCTGCGGCAAAAAACTGCCCCTGCGCCAAACTATAGCCGCGCACTCGGAAATAATCAGTGCCGACCCCCTCTACCGAGCCGGTAACCGTTTCACTGGAGTAACGAATCGCCACATTCGCTTTTACCGTTGGCGTGACGCTATCGACAAAAGACAAACTTTTTAGCGCATCGGCATCCGCCGCGGTTAATGAGCGAACCCGAGCAGAACGCCGATCACCGAGACCGGTGCCGGGTTTTATCTCAATGGTATTGGTGCCCATGGAGGCAATATTATTCATAATCGATTGCTGCGACCCAGCCCCCAGTGCCACCACCGACACCACCGATGCAATACCAATAATAATACCGAGCATGGTCAGAAACGTTCGCAGGCGGTTATTAGACATTCCAATTAGCGCCATTTTTAACGCTTCAAGATAACGCGACCAGTAAATTTTGCTTGCCAATCTGCGAGACTTAAGCGTTTGCTGAGGAGCTTGTGTATGGTTATCTTCAAGCACCGCTACCGACTCTGCGGCACCCTCTGCCGTACTCTCGTTAGATTGATGCACATTAGCTTTGTTATTGAGTGTATCGCCAATGATCTCGCCATCTTTGATTTCAATCACGCGATCGGCAAACTCGGCAATATGCGCATCATGTGTCACCAGAATAATGGTGTGACCATCGCGGTGTAGCTCGCGCAGCAGCTTCATCATCTCTTCACCGCTGCTGCTATCTAACGCTCCGGTCGGCTCATCTGCAAGAATCACATCCCCGCCATTAATCAGCGCTCGAGCCACACTCACACGTTGCTGCTGGCCACCACTCAACTGATTTGGCTTATGCTCTAAGCGATCACTCAACCCCAATCGAGTCAGCAACTTGGTCGCTTTTTCCTGTCGCGCACGCGGGCCCTCATTCGCATAAAGTGCCGGTACTTCGACGTTTCCCAGCGCGGTTAAATCACCCAACAGATGATAACGCTGAAAAATAAAGCCAAAGTATTCACGTCGCAGTGCCGCCAGCTCATTTTCATCCATCGCCGAGGTATCCTGACCATTGATCAAGTAATGGCCTTTATTAGGTTTATCTAAACACCCAAGGATATTCATCAAGGTCGATTTTCCCGAGCCTGAAGCCCCGATAATCGCCACCATCTCGCCGCGATTAATCTGTAAGTTAATCTCCTTCAAAACCGTCAGTTCGTCTTCTCCAGCCGCAAAGCTGCGACTCACCCCCACCACATTTAACAGTGCTTCAGTCATGGCTGATTACCTTCTGCCTGAGCCGGTACGGGTTTGCCCCATCAACCCACTGGTAAGGCCACCACTGGCTCGGCTTGGCCTTGAACTGCTCTCGCCAGATGACTGACTAATAACAATCTCGTCTGTTTCGTCAAGGCCCGATAATATTTGTGCATAGATTTTATTATTGATGCCTACCGTCACATCGCGGTATTCCACCTCATCTTTGTTTTTGACCAACACACGATAGTCGGTCTTGGAGCCCCGCTTTGAAACTAACACCTGCGAGGGCACCAGTAATGCGTCCTCTGCCCGTTCTAAAATAATCGAGACCTGCGCGGTCATACCGAAACGCAACAGCTTGTCGGGATTTTCCACATCAAACAGGGCGTTGTAATAAATCGCCTCATCATCGCCAATCGTCAAATCGCTATCATCACCCGTGAGTAAGGTAGGGCCGGGTTCTATCGCGCGTAAAACACCAGGATATTTTTTATCCGCCGCCCCAAAGATGGTGAAATAAACCTCCTGTCCGGCAGTCACATTGATAATGTCAGCTTCCGACACCTGTGCCTTGATAGTCATCACATCCAGTTGCGCCAGCTCGATAATACTGGGCGTAGACTGACTGTTATTCACCGTCTGCCCCTCTTCAACCGAGACATAAACCACCGTGCCATCAATGGGTGATGTAATGGTGGTGTAACCTAAATCGAGCTCGGCGTTATCCACACTGATAATCGACTTCTGTTTCTCGGCACTCAGTTGATCCAACTCTGCCCGATAGACAGCCAGAGCAGATTCCGCCGCATCATATTCCGCTTGCGAAGTGGCTCCATCTGCCAACAAATTTTGCTTACGTTTAAATTCGGCTTGTGCCGCTTTTATCTGCGCCTGCTTAGCTTTGTATTGAGCATTAATACTCTGGAGCGATGCTTGCGCTTCTTTCAGAGCGTTTTGCTGGGTTAGATTATCGATCTGTGCAATCAGCTCACCCTTTTTTAAAACATCGCCCACCTGAACATCGATTTTTTCGATTAAACCCGACACCTGCGCGCCCACACTGACCAGTTTCGAGGGATACAAAACGCCGTTCGTCAATACCACGTTTTCAATACTGTCTCGCCTGACAGTATCGGTAATGACGGCAGGCTTAACCTGCTGATCCAAGGTGTATTTATAACCCACCCCGATGGCAACAGCCACGATCAGAAGGAGCACGATCAATGTTTTTTTCATCTTCTTTTTCATGTCAATCTCTTAAAGTCTTACGACGGTTTATCGGCAACGGGCACCAAAAAGAGTATCCCATAGGCACTGTTGCTAAGCGCTACGATACTAAGCGGGATGGTGGTTGGATTTGACTATGGCGTTCAAAATATACACTTAAAGAAGCCGAATCCAGTACCAAGCCGCGCATCTTCTTTAGTCATTACGATAATGATTTCATCAATTAACTTAAGTCTAACGATTAAGCGGACAGGCTGGATGACAATGCTGTCATTTAGCGCTCGGCAAGACTAATTTCATCACCACCCTATCTTCTGCACTGGGCTCCAGCATCAGATCACCCCCATGAGCACGGGCGATTTCACGCGCCAAACTCAAGCCAAGACCACTACCGGAAACGCCTTGGGTTTGTGCTGATTCTCCTCGGTAAAAGCGCTCGAATAACTGACTTCTAACCAGTTCGGACAACGGCAAACAAACGTTGCTGATCACCACCTCGATGATTGCTGCTTTTTCACACGCGTGAATTGTGACGCCCTTCTCTGGCAAGCTATAGCGCATCACATTAACGAGTAAATTGTTCAACAACTGCGTCAGCAAGACACGATCCCCTGGGGTTATTAAGTCGCGATCAATCGAACAATCCTGCACCAGTTCCTCGGACAACAGCCCCATATCACTGGTCAGTTCATCCAATAGGTCGGTCATATTGATCGCCTCTAGATGCAGCGCCATAGAGCCAGAATCGGCCTGTGACAGCAACAGTAATTTACGCGTGATCGCCGACAGGTGACCGACTTCATCAAGAATAGCGTTGAGATCTAATAGCGATGGGTTTTCAGCCAGCACCGCTTGTTCCAGCTTACCTCTTAAAACAGTCAGTGGTGTTTTTAACTCATGGGCGGCATCGGCGGTAAAACGAGAGACTTGCTGAAAACTATCCTCAAGTCGATCTAACATCGTATTGTAAGCATCAATTAAGCGCTGAAACTCTTTATCTTCTTTATGCTCAGGCAAGCGATGGCTAAGCTCTTTTTCGGTTACCATCCCCATGGAACGATGCAACCGATTGATCGGCCGAACCGTATGACTTGTAATCACCCAAGAGCCCATCAGACTGAGCAAAAAAGAGAACGGAATAATCACAATAAGCGTTTCATTCAGGGTGCTTTTTAATTCACGGGTGGTTGCTGCTACATCAACCCCGATAAAACTCCGTTGGTCTCGAACATTTAGTAATGCACTACGCCATTGCTTTTGTTCATGTTCAAAAGAACCAACCTGGCAAAAGGCTTTGGGTTGGCTTTTATCGGCTAAGGTTAACGGTGCGGCGCTGGGCCAGCTGACTGTATTAATGATCGCTTCAATATCAACCCCCTCCGGGGCTCTCAAAACACCAGTCTCTGCCGCTTCGAGATATATCATTATCTCGTTCGGTGAACTAACTCTTAGTTTGTTAACTAACTCATCCACAACCTGACCGTCGGAAGGCCTGCTGCCATTAGCAATAGGCCGATAACGCGGGCTGCCATTAGCATCAACCCGTGGAATGAGACGCCTTGCTTCCATGCACAAACGTGCATCAAGACGATTCAGCTCTACTTGCATAATGCGCGACCAACTCAGGGTGATCACAATTGCCAGCACCACACTTACCGTTAGCAAAGAGATACTAATAATCCGTGTTCGAAAATACATGCCGCCCCTCAACATGCTTTAAATCGATAACCCGTACCACGTACCGACTCAATCGCACCCACCATCTTGCCGACCCCTTCCAGTGAGGTAATCTTACGACGAATCCGCTTAATACAGACATCGACAACATTGGTGCAAGGATCAAAGTCATAGCCCCAAACATGCTCCAACAATTGCCCCCGGGTTAAAACTTGATTCGGCGAACGCATCAAATACTCAAGTAGGCTGAACTCACGGCTAGTCAGCTCGACTGCTTGCCCTTGACAATGGAGGCTGCGGTTAATGCAATCCAATTGCAGTTCCCCTACCTCGAGAAGATGTTGCACCCTGCCACTATGACGTCTCAGTAACGCTTGAATCCGCGCATTCAACTCTTCCACATAGAAAGGCTTGGCTAGATAATCATCGGCCCCCATCTCTAAGCCCTGCACCCGATCGCCCAACTCGTTTCGGGCCGTCAGCAGAATAACCGGCGTATCAACCCCGTCATGCCGAAGCGAACGAAGAATATCCAGACCATCCCGACCCGGCAGCATAATATCGAGAATGATAACGTCGAAAACCTCACAACTCGCCGCTTCATATCCTTTATTACCATCGGCATAATGGCTAACACTGAAGTTTTTTGCCCGTAAACCTTCACAGATAAAATCGGCAATTTTTTGTTCATCTTCAACCAGCAATAGTTTCATTGAGACGCTTCCTTAGATCATGCCGGTCAGTATCTCAGTTGAGCCAACATCACCGCAATCAATATGACAAACTTGTCATTTTAAAAGACTGATAAAGCGATGGTAACCCTCCCCTTTTTCTCCACTACCACATGCTAAGACTTGGATAGACTAGAAATACTTAAAAAATTCGAGTGCCTTTTTTACAGCGATCCTTCCCTTACAGAGGCCCAATCATTTATTTACTCAGCTTTACATCCGCTTAACTCAACTTAACGTCCGTTGCTGTCAAAATGGATTCATATCCAAACGGAGAACAGCCATGCAATTTCCTTTACATTCCAGCAGCGTTAGCGGCGCACGCGTCATGTCTACTAGCCTATCCGCTACGCCGCAAATGGTGCCTACGCATTATGCCTTTAGCATCGCTGAGCCTATCACTCCCACGCGCCACTTTGTTATCAGCCCATGCTGGGATTTAAACCGTTTACAAAACACAACACCTCATAGCCCTGCGATCGGTAAAACCTTATCGCTCGCCCTCACTCGCGCTCAGTCAACAGAGGTCAACCCATGAACAAATTAACTATTTCACTACTCATTACCAGCCTCACATTCGCAACCGTAACGCCGCTATCGGCAGGCCCTAGGCCGTCACCCCAACCCCACGGCCATCATGTTGATCACCTGCCAGGTGCCGCCGTAACGACGGTGATTGCGGGCGCCACTTACTGGGTATTGGACTCTCTATTTTATCGCAAAGCCAATAATGGGTATGTCGTGGTAGAACCCCCCAAAGGGTCATACTATAAACGTCTACCGGCAGATGCCGTGGTTGTAACGCGTCATGGTCGTGACTACTTCCGCTATCATGGTGCTTACTACCGCTGGGTGCCTGAAAGAAAGATCTATGTAATTGAGCCTTCGATTGCAGAGCCCGAGACAGAACAGGTATCTCACTACGCTGCTGGCTCGGTGCTGACAACACTACCCAATGGCAGTAACGCCATATCGATTAACGGCGTGCAATATTTCCGTCATGCGGGTAACTATTTTCTACCGAGCGAGCGTAACGGTAAGCAAGTTTATGTGGTCGTGGATATAGATTGATGCGCTAATGTAGCGAGGTTTGCCAACTAAAGTCAGCCGGTATTGACGCCAACACAACATCTGGGCGCAACATTAGAACTAACAGGGCAATCGATTAAAACTCGGTTGTCCTGCTGTACATTTAAGCATCACACAAAAAGCGTGCAGACTGAGATAATGTAAAACATCAATGCCATAGCATAAGAAAAGAGACTGAAGAAATGAATCAAGTGTAAAAACGGTTGGCAGATCAGGGCTGTGCGTTACCTTATCTTCATACAAGCGATTTGCGCATGGCCTGCATCGTAGAAAAATGAAACCCTTGCCGCTGATAAAACCGCTGAGCAGCGATATTGTCATCATCCGTCAAAAGCGTAATGCGCAGAACGCCCTGTTGTCGCGCATAAACCACCGCCTGCTCTAATAACTCAGTACCAATATGAGAGCCATCCTCTAAGCGTCGATACTCTGGCGCAACCACCATATCTTCAAGCATACAAACGCGACCACCCAGCGCCGTAGAGACGCTGTACAGTAAACTCACCATACCCACAATGCGGCCCTGCTGCCGACTCAGCAAGATAGTGCCAACCTGTGGTGACCTAATAATCATTTTCAGCCCCTGTTGCTGGGCCTCAATATCCGCCTCAAACTCCGCTTCTTGGGCGAATAGATAACCGAGCAAATGACACAGTGCCGGAATATCGGCTTCGGTTGCTATGGCAATACTCATACGGTTCTCATTTAATTAGACTATTTAAAGCAGTAACGGCGATGACTCAATCAACCTAACATAACGAGGCTAACAACCCATGCATCGCCTGGCGGCTCTGGGGTAAATGCTTATCACTGTTCAGCTGTGTTTTGCTCTGCACATACTCCCCTTCAGGCAAACCTGATGTTTCACAGGCTAAAAAAGCATCCACCGTGCCGAAAGTTGCTTCTAAGTGAAACTGCAAAGCCCAAATACGTTGCCCAACACTGAACCCCTGACAGGGTGTCACAGCACTACTGGCAAAAGCCCTCGCACCGGCGGGCAGTTTAAAACAATCACCGTGCCAACTTAAGGGGCTAAATGTACGGGGCAACCATGTTACCTTGGCGTCCGTACTGCTGACCGGAAACCAGCCAATTTCGACAGTACTATTCTGATAGACCTGCGCGCCTAAGGCCGCGGCAATCAATTGACCACCGAGGCAGATCCCGAGAATGGTTTTATCCTGTTCAACCGCCTGACGAATGAGCTTTTTCTCATCTATCAGCCAAGGATAGTGAGCCTCGTCATTAACACTCATCGGCCCGCCCATCACTAGTAGCCAATCGAATGCGTTAACATCCAGTAGCGCTTCCCCCTGATCGAGACGCACCGTGGTGAGTATAAATCCGTTACAACGGGATGAATCAGTGAACCAATCGTGCATCGAACCGATCCATTCACCCTCGGCATGTTGCAGTATCAAGACCCGTATCATCTGCGGCATTCAGGCAAAAACCTTTAAACCGCCAACCCCTGCAACAATCATTGCTATACACAAAATTCGTAGCAGACTGCCCGATTCATCCATAAACAAAATACCGTAGGTCGCCAGTATCGACGCCCCAATGCCGGTCCAGACCGCATAGGCGGTACCCACCGGAATCGTCCGCATCGCCAGTGACAGCAACCCCAAGCTTACGACAATCAAAATAATACTGATGACCGTCGGCCATAACCGAGTAAAGCCATCACTGTATTTCAAGCCAACCGCCCAGAGGCACTCCAAGATTCCCGCTATGCATATATAAACCCAGCCCATGGCTTTCTCCTCATGTTTATCACCGACAACAAACATCACTCAAGACTGTTCTGTCAGTACGACGACTTGAACTTCTGATTACAAACATGCCCACCACTCACCGGGCCTATGAGCCGCATCACGGTTAATCAACAGCCCACTCAAGCGAAGCCCTGTTCGTGTGGATCCTGCGAGCATTTAATTAGCTGGATCGAACTGCGCTAAATAATCCACGACCATGCCATGAAAGCGGGTTAAGCCTTTATAATGAATCAATGCTTCAGGTAGGGTTTTCATCGTTCTATGCATACGCACAGCCCATGCTTTATTGGTGACTAAATCTTCTAAGCTAAGCAAATAGGTACGAATACTGATCGTTACCGCATTACTGCGCGGCATTCTATCCAGCACCTGCACTTCGACCCGCAGATAGATTTTTTCACCCACGTTCTCGGGCGTGATAGATGCACGCTCATGACCCCACTCATTATATGTCTCGGACGAGGTATCCATGCGCGCATTCACTGTTAGCGTCCAGTTTAGTCGCCGCACCGGCTGACCCACAGGAAGCGCCATAAGATATTTTCGCGCCCGATCAATAATGCCTTCATTGTGCACCATGGGTACCGGCCCATGCCACTCGTCAAAGCTCATGCCCGCATCAAATGCAAGAGACCAGTCCGCTGGGCAAGTGACCATCCCGGCATCCATAAATAGGTTGCCTTCACGCTGATCCATCAAGGCAAAATCACCCTGCACCTGACGACCAATATAATCCAATGGTGGACGGGGTAACGTAGCGCTATCACCGAACGTAAAGTGATCATCAATATGAAGCAGCTTATTCTCCCAGCGCCAACTGTCACCATCACGGGTCAGTGTGAAATGCTCAGGGTAGTCTTCGGCTAACGACACCATGTAGCGTTCCAGCATCTCCCAACAGGCTAGATCCATATGTTCCATCACCAAGCAGCGATTGGGCATATCTTTCAAAACCAGCTCGCGCTCGGCCATTTCGGATAAATAATGCTCATCAATATCGATATAATGCTCAAACGCCGAACCTTCCCCACCTTTAGGCTGATGAGCTTCAATATTGACCGAGTAACGATACTCATCTTCAGGGAACGGAAACGGAAAACGTTCAATCGCCGCGGCGCTGTTTGTATAGGTAAAATCGTCACGAAAACTCTGAATCTCTTTCGGTGCTACACGCATTATTCTGTTCTCCTAAATATCTAAAACCAGTCGTCCGCCTGCGGCTCTGGAAACACAGGGCATGATTACCTGACCCGACTGCTTTTCAGTATCACTAAGGTAGCTATCACGGTGCTCAACCTCACCTTCTGTCACGTTACAAACACATTGACCACAAACACCCGCACGACACAGATTGGGGATATCGACCTCAGCCCCTTCTAAGGCTTCAAGTAAGCTGCTATCCGCGGCTACATCCAACTCAATCCCTTGGCGGCTCAGCTCAACCTTAAACGGCAATCCCGGTTTTGCTCCGGCAAACTCTTCCCAATGAATCGCACTAGCAGGAATACCCATCTCTTCAGCCGTTGCCCTCACGGCCTCAATCAGCGACTCTGGACCACAGATATAGAAATGGGTGCCTAGTGGCTGGCCGGACATCACCTCGGCAATATCACATCGCTTACCCTGATCGGCGTCATAACAGCAGCACTGGTCGCCGAACTCCGCTGCCAGCTCCGCGCTATAAGCACCGGTCTGATGGCTACGGAACAAGTAGTGCAATTCAAACTCAACTTCTCGTTGCTTGAACAGAGGTAGATAAGATAAAAATGGTGTGATGCCAACGCCACCAGCAAACAGGATATGTTTTTTTGCCCGCCATGCTGGGGCAAATAGATTCGCCGGCGGGGATATCTTCAACTCATCTCCCAAGGCGACCTGGTCATGCATATAGATAGAGCCACCGCGGGATGTTTCCTGCAAACGTACCGCAATCTGATATTGACGGTTATCATTAGGATCGCTCATCAACGAGTAGGCATTGCGATAACGCTGCTCGCTTCCATCCATCTCAACCACAACATGGGCACCCGCCGAGAAAGGCGTCAACTCCCCTTTCAAAGGCTCTAAGGTAAAGGCTTTAATCATCGGCGCGACCTGTTCAATCGCAACCACCTTAACGTCAATCTGATCAATGGTGCTCATCAGTTCACCTCCCTTTGTTCAGGCATATCGGCACTATCTTCGGCGTTGGCCTGAAACGAAAAGTAAGCGCCATGTAGGCGGGAGAAATGATCCGTCACTTCCAGCATCGCACCGCAGCCACTGCAGGCATAAGGCGAATAAGTCACCCCTTCGGTTATCGTATGGCAGTGACAGCAAAACAGGTGGCGTTCTCGCGTCACCGGTGCCATTAAACGGATCTGCTCAGGACAAAGCCCCAACGCCCGCGCATGGCTGGCCACCCGCCAGAGAAATGGCTCTGTGCCTGCTAAATAAAGGGTTCCATTAAGTGGAAATGTCGCTAATAAGTTCCGCAATTCGGGATCACTGGCATCCTCAACAACCGCCTTCTCTTTACGGCCTTCGTTAGGCTGGCAGGCGTCATACAAGCATTCCATCGCCTTGGGTAAAAGTTGTTCGGCAACAAAAAGATGAAAACTAGACTTTGGGTTCAATTCAACTGGCCCGTAGGCCGGCTTACTGGCAACCCCGTTCAACTGCTCTGTTTGCATCTGAGCCCTCCTGATTCAAGTTCGGTTAGCATCATGATGTGCAAATAAAATTCCTATGAAGAATATTATGAGAGCATGACGTCAGCCTCAATTGTCATGAAGAGGTACAACCAAGTAGGTAATCCTTTAAGAGGCAGGTAATCCCTTAAGAGGCACAACGATTCAACAAGCAGCCGGAATATGGCTCTTAGTTAAGTGCACCGATCCAGAAATGATTCAAACGAGAGATATAAACAATAACTTCATCAGAGTATTGATCACTATCACCTCCTACCGATTTAGGGGCTGTTATCCTTTAAAGCTGCAAAAACATAATGGATCAACTCATGCATTCTCTAAAACATAGCGCTGAGCAAGGCTTAACTGAACATAGCCTCGACACTCTGCGGCCTAACCGAAGCCATCCGGCCACGCACGCGAATACCAAGGCCCATGATGAAACACTGGTGTATCAAATTGGTCATAATCTGTATATCAACCTGACCGACCGCTGCACCTTGAGCTGCCAGTTCTGTCCAAAGCATAACGGTTGTACCGATGTTAAAGGCTATGACCTTACGCTAGATGTGCGCCCATCGGCACAGCAGATCATCGCGTTAATTGCTGACCCGAGCCGCTACGACTGCATTGTGTTCTGTGGCTATGGCGAACCGACCCTGCGCCTCAAACCACTGCTAGAGATAGCCCACTGGGTGAAACAACATGGCGGTAACACCCGCCTCAACACCGATGGTCTAGGTAATCTGGTGAATAAACGCAATATTCTGCCGGAATTGAGTGAATGTATTGATGCGTTATCCATCTCCCTCAATGCCCACAATGAGGCCGTCTATATTCAGCATTGCCAACCGGCACTGCAGGGTTCTTATGAGGCGATGTTAGCTTTTGTTGCCCTTGCGCCGCACTATATAAAAGAGGTCAGCGCAAGCGCGATCAATGGATTAGAGGGGGTCGATATCGCAGCCTGTCGTCAATTGGCAGAAAGCTATGGGGTTCAGTTTAAGCAACGAGAACTCGATGTTGTTGGTTAACCGACGCAGACTAAAACGGCAAACCAAGATGGAAATAGGTTTGCCGCAAACATGGAACAATAGAAGCAAACTAACACCGCAGGGTAGCGAATATTAATGGGGGCCGGTTTCTGACGGCGATTCCTGTTCTTGGCTCCATTGGCTAAAGGCATCTTTAGTCATCGGCCGTCCCAAGTAATAACCCTGAACGATGTCACAACCTTCCGCTTTTAGTAATGCCAAGGTGTCGGCATCCTCTACCCCTTCCGCGGTTACTTCCAAGCCCAAGTTATGGGCTAGATTGATAGTGGCATTAACAATCACCGCATCACTTTCGTTCTGCACAATATCGGATACAAAGGAGCGATCGATCTTAAGCTCTTTTAGCGGTAGTTGTTTCAAATAAGATAATGATGAATAGCCCGTACCATAATCATCAATGGAGAACTGGAATCCCATAGCGTGGATACGGTTGATCACCGCCATTGCAGCATCGGGATCGGTCATCAATGAACTTTCGGTGATCTCAAGGGTAATCCACGCAGGATTAATACCAGTAGCCCCTTTGATACCGGCAATCAAATCTGGCAGCTCAGGATTATTAAGATCTTTCGCTGAAAGGTTGATCGATAGCACGATGTCTAGCCCCTCTTGATGCCACTGCGCGCACTGTGCAAAACCTTCCTGTATAACCCAGCTGGTGAGCCCTTGAATCAGTCTTGAACGCTCCATAAGTGGGATAAATAGATCCGGCCCTAATAAACCATGCTTCGGGTGATTCCAACGCACTAATGCTTCGGCCCCCGTTAACACGCCATCTTTAACCCTCACTTTGGGTTGATAAAAAAGCTCGAGCTCCTGATTCTCAATCGATTGATGAAGTTCGCTCATCAGCGTTAACTGTTTCGGGCTATGCGCATCAAAGGATGGATCGTACACGGCACTGCCTTTATTGGAATTCTGTGCCATATACAGGGCAATGCCTGCGCGCTGAACCAAGGTATCGACATCGGTACCGTGCTGAGGAAAGTGAACAATACCAATATTGGCTTGAGCCGATAGCTTCACCTGCTCGATGTAGAACACATCATGCAACACCCGATGCACACTATCAGCTAACTCCATCACCTGCTTTTCTGTCAGCTGTTGGTTGATCAGCAGACTAAAGGTATTGCTTTCCAAGCGGGCAATGGTCCATGGCGGCGGGAAAGCACTCTCCAAACGTACCGCAACCTGCTTGATCAGACTGTCACTACTATTTCGGCCTAAGGTGTCACTAATTTCCTTGTAGTTAGACACCTCAACCAACAATACAGAAAAAGCCACCTTCCCCCGCGGGGAGACGATTTGCTGTTCCACTCGATCATAAAACAGCTCTTTATTCGGCATATCGGTCAGCAGATCATGGGTAATGCTATGACGGGCCTGCTTCTCAAAAGTATCGGCTTTATCTCGCAACTCTTTGGTTTGGTCCATGACCATCGCGCTGGCTTCATAGGCAAGCACAGTGCTGGAATATTGCCCCCAAAAGGCGAACACAAAAGGGATGACGTCCAAAATCCAGAGCGCAAAATTAGTTTTCTGAACATTAATCAGGTGGGTAACACTGATATCGCCATACTCAAGATGGGAAACGGTAAGGGTCGCAACAATGAGCGCAATGACGGCAATCGAAATCCCCTGCCAAGCGGTTTTGGACACGCGGGATCGTAAAACTTTGACATTATTATGCAGAAAATCACTGGTAGAACCATTTCTAACATTCACAACTCAACTCCTTGTTGTTGTCGTCATTTACTTCCCGAAACAAACAATATACAGAGAATGGGCCCCTTAAGGCTTGATCAATGTCAGCAAACTCACTAAAGCCCTCCAGTACAGTCGTTAATTGAGTGTAAAAACATCCCTAGGGTAAAAGCTTCACCCGAGAGATCTTTTTGTATTGAATTTATGGACTTTGCAGATAAAAAAAAGCCCCTCAGGGCGAGGGGCAAAAAAAATAGTTCACCGGCGGTCATTAGCCTTCTTAGTTGAAAGACTAACAACGGTGTAGTTGAGCCCAGCGCGACCCAATAACAGCCGGCGGGCAGATTTATGTGCTGTCTTTATTCAGACGCCGCGATTAGGCTTGCGTTACCGCCAGCGGCCGTCGTATCGATACACAGATGCCGTTCAATCGCGAAACGATCGGCCGCATTACGTTCGGTGATCAAGGGGATAATCACCCCATCACGGGCAGCCAACGCCACCCGATACGCATGCAACACCGCCTGATCAGCACCGCTGGCGACGGCAGCAAAGCCTGTCACATCAACCAAGGCATCGGGCTGCAATAAGCCATCGATCGCCTGAATTGGCAACCCACTCTGTATCGCCGCTTGACACTCTGCCTTCGCGTTAGGGGCGACAACAACCACCGCATTGCCTTGTGATAGCGCTAATACCGCATGTTGCATCGCCGTTGCCAAATCAGGCCCCAAACAGAGCACGATGCCCCGCGCATGGGTTGAGAGTACATTCAGCTCACCGGTTGGCCCAGGCATCACCTCGGCCTCATGCTGTAACGCTGCAAAATCAATACTCTGTCCAGCAAACAGTGATTTTAAGCTGCTGATACGATCATCATTCGCGGCCCACTGGCTATTATCAAGCGCGTTGATCGCCTGCTGCAATGTAGCGCTGCCAACCGCGGCAATAAGGTCGGAGGCTACCGGTGTAACCGCTTCTACCCGCATAAAACGTTTTACATATTGCGGACCACCCGCCTTAGGACCGGTACCCGATAAGCCCTCACCGCCGAATGGTTGAGACCCAACAATGGCGCCGATCTGGTTACGGTTAACATAGAGGTTACCAACCTTAATACGGCTACAGATCTGATTCACGCGATTATCAACCCGAGTATGCAGGCCGAAGGTCAGTCCATACCCCGTTGCATTGATACTATCGACCACCTGATCAAGATGTTCGGCGTCAAAAGTGACCACATGCAGTACCGGCCCAAAGATCTCCTCTTCTAGCTCGGCAATACTTTCAATCTTAATCACGGTCGGCGCAACAAACAGTCCCTGTTCAGGAACCGCCAATGATTTCAGCACCAAGCCTTTAGCGGCATATTTAGCACAGTGGGCTTCAATCTTAGCTTTAGCCATCTGATCGATCACGGGTCCCACATCGGTACTCAACAGTGCGGGATTACCCACTCGCAGCTCATCCATCGCACCAAACAACATCTCCAACAGGTTATCGGCAATATCTTTCTGTACATAGAGCACTCGCAATGCGGAACAGCGCTGACCAGCACTCTGAAAAGAGGATGCCAGAACATCTCGGACCACCTGCTCTGGAAGGGCCGTTGAGTCGACGATCATCGCATTCATACCGCCCGTCTCTGCCACCAGCGGCGCGTCAGGCGCCATATTCTCGGCCATAACGCGGTTAATCCGTTGTGCCGTCAAGGTAGAACCGGTAAAGCAGACACCGGCAATCCGACTATCCGATGTCAAGGGTGCACCGACCGCCACTCCACTGCCCGGCAGCAATTGAATCACATCCACGGGAATGCCCGCCTGATGCATCAAGGCGACGGTACGTGCAGCAACCAACGGCGTTTGATCTGCCGGTTTAGCCAATACCGCATTCCCCGCTGCTAGCGCCGCTAACACTTGACCAGAGAAAATAGCCATCGGGAAGTTCCACGGAGAGATACAGGTGATCACACCCCGTGCTTCCCCTTCTGTGTCATTGCGTTCAGCTTCGTTGGCATAGAAACGGGCAAAATCCACCGCTTCACGTAGCTCGCCGACAGCATCCAGCAAGGTTTTACCCGCTTCACGGGTCACCAAAGTAAAGAGCTCAGCCGCATTCTGTTCCAATAAATCAGCAAACTGACGCAGACAGTCTGCCCGTTCAGCCGCCGCTGTTTGTGACCAACGGCCATACCCCGCTTGAGCCGCCACAATCGCAGTTTCAATATCTCCTGCCGCACTGTTAATCACCTGCCCTACACAGTCATCGGGTATGGCTGGGTTATGAATAGCCGCCGTTTCATGGCTAACAGAACTGCCTGCAATCATAGGCGCTGCCTGCCATTGAGTGGTTTTAAACTCGGTTTGCTGGGCATCGAGCTCGGCAATCTGCACCGGATCGGTAATGTCCCAACCACGCGCATTTTTACGTTTATCGCCGAACAGCGCCGCAGGACGGACAATCGCAGCACTACTGATGTTTTCACCCATCGCCTCAATAGCCGCAAATGGATCTCGGGCGATCTCTTCCGGTTTGATACGGGTGTCGACGATCTGATTAACGAAAGAGCTGTTAGCGCCATTTTCCAACAACCGACGTACTAGGTAAGCCAGCAGGTCACGGTGCGCACCCACGGGGGCATAGATACGACAACGAGTCCCCTGAGCTTGCAGTACCGTATCGTGCAGCGATTCTCCCATGCCGTGTAGCCGCTGAAACTCAAACTTCTTGCTATCTAGATTACGCGCTAGGTGCAAAATACCTGAAACGGAATGGGCATTATGGGTGGCAAATTGCGGATAGATACGATCGGTCATCCCCAGCAGTTTTTCGGCACAACAGAGATATGACACATCGGAGTTAACCTTGCGGGTATACACAGGGAAACCATCTAGACCCATCTCTTGCGAGCGTTTGATCTCCGCATCCCAGTATGCGCCCTTGACCAGACGCACCATGATTTTACGATCCAGACGCGCCGCCAAAGCATACAACCACTCCAGAACGAATGACGCCCGAGGGCCAAATGCCTGAACCACGATACCAAAACCATCCCAACCGGCTAACGCCTCGTCGGCAAGCACCGCTTCAATCACATCGAGTGAAAGATCGAGACGATCCTGCTCTTCAGCATCGATGTTGAAGCCCATATTCGCCTGCTTAGCTTGCAAGGCCAATGTTTTAGTCCGTTCCACTAGCTCCGTCATCACCCGATCTTTCTGGGCAAATTCATAGCGAGCATGTAACGCAGAGAGTTTTACCGAGATACCCGGGTTCATGCGGATATCCGAATGGATACAAGCAGGCGTCAACTTACCAATAGCAACACTGTAAGCCTGATGATAGCGCAGCGCATCAGCATCGGTACGCGCTGCTTCACCCAGCATATCGTATGAGTATGAATAACCCTGCTTTTCAAGTTTACGGGCCCGTTTGGTTGCCTCTTCAATGGTGCGACCCAATACAAACTGACGACCCAACTCTTTCATCGCTTGGCCCACAGCGGTACGTACCAACGGCTCACCTAGACGTTTAACCATGCCGCGAACCGTTTGTGTCACACCTTTATCTTCACTCGGAGCAATCAGCTTACCGGTGAGTAATAATGCCCAAGTCGAGGAGTTGACCAAGGATGACGATGATTTACCGAGATGCTCGCCCCAATTACCTGAAGCGACCTTATCTTCGATCAACGCGTCAATGGTCAGTGCATCAGGCACCCGCAGCAGGGCTTCGGCCAAACACATCAAGGCAACACCCTCTTTGGTTGTCAGACCGTATTCGCCGAGAAACTTTTCCATCATTGAAGGCGAGCTATCCTGACGCACACTTGTTACTAATTGCGCAGCATTTGTAGAGATCTGCTGACGATCTTCAACCGTCAAATGCGCATTACTCATCAGTTCACGAATGACCTGACTTTCATTAGCCAAATAATACTCTCGAATTTTGGTCCGTAACGGGTCGGTTGTATGGGTCATAATCTCGCCTTCAATCGTTATACCGTTTAGCCACTCACATAAACGGTTTTTGTTTTACCTATTGTAACCACAACCAAAAAGTCACTTTCACTAATTATAGAAAATAATCAGACATATGGACTTTATTTAAAACAGATATTAAATATTAAACAAAATATTATCGCCAAAAACGAATCGAATAGACTATCCTGAAATTAACGATCAGACATAAAAAAGCCTCGATAAACGAGGCTTTAGTTAACAGTATAGAGCTAGTTTCCCTAAACGGGGCGGGTTATCTTGTCATATGGATTGACTCACAGGACAAGATAAACCTTTCATCAGCTTCTCAATTCTACCAGCACCTTTTCAAAGCGCTCTTCGATGGCACGAACAGGGGGTGCCGTCAGCAGAGTAGCGGCAACCACCGCAATCGACGCAAACAGTACGCCTGGAATAATCTCATAGACATCAAACCAGCCACCGGTCAGTTGCTTCCAAACCACAACGGTCACGCCACCAACAATGATGCCCGCTAACGCACCGGCTTTATTCATGCGCTTCCAATACAGCGACAGAATCAGTGCAGGCCCAAAGGCCGCGCCAAAACCCGCCCAAGCATAGGACACTAAGCCCAGTACTTTTGAATCTTTATCCAGCGCCAGATAAGTGGCGATTAAGGCGATCACCACCACGGCGATACGCCCCACTTGCACCAACTGTTCCTGACTCGCTTCTTTATTGAATAGCGCCTTATAGAAATCTTCAGCCAATGCGGATGAAGACACCAATAGCTGAGAATCCGCCGTGCTCATCACCGCTGCCAGAATGGCCGCCAATAAGATACCGGCAACCGCAGGATGAAACAGCGTATTGACCATCACCATAAAGACCGTTTCGTTATCGCCCAAACCTTCAGGCAGATAACCGATCGCCGCTAGACCGATCAGACAAGCGCCAGACATCGATATACCTGTCCAAACCACGGCAATACGACGGGCAGCCGGAACCGAATCTTTACTCTTGATGCCTTTAAAGCGCGCCAAGATATGTGGCTGACCGAAATACCCAAGCCCCCAACCGACTAATGACAGTGTGCCGATCAGCGTGATCGCAGTACCATCTTTATTGGTAAACATATTGAGTAGTTCAGGATTCTTGGCGTTAACCGCCGCTAAGGTCGCGTCCATACCGCCGAGTTCACCGATCGCCACGAGCGGCACCATAATCAGCGCCCCCACCATCAGCAGACCTTGCACAACATCGGTCCAAGAAACCGCCAGAAAACCTCCGAATAGGGTATAAGAGATCACCGCAATAGCTCCGACAAGAACCGCTAGGGTGTAATCAAAACCAAATACGGTTTCAAATAGTTTCCCGCCAGCCACTAAGCCAGAGCTGGTATAAAACAGGAAAAAGACCAAGACAAAAAAGGCTGACACGACCCGCAACGTATGACTACTATCATGAAAACGTTTTTCAAAATAAGCCGGTATTGTTAAGGCGTCGCCCGCCTGTTGAGAGTAAACCCGCAGCCGTTCAGCCACTAACAACCAGTTCAGCCAAGTCCCGGCTAGCAAGCCACCCGCTAACCAGAAAGAACCATAACCGGCAACCATCGCATATCCGGGCAAACCCATGAGTAACCAACCACTCATATCTGACGCACCAGCACTCAGCGCGCTAGGAATCGGCCCCAAATTACGTCCACCCAGCACGTAATCAGATAGATCCTGTGTACGGCGATAAGCCACAATACCAATCGCTAACATCAACACCAAATAGATGATAAAAGTAATCGTAATGACCATTCAATAAACCTCATCATTATTATATTTACCAAGGATCTCCCTCGGCATTTTTTATAGCTGGCCGCTCTTCTGCCGTTAACCCTAAAGCCACAAACCAATTTAATAAGCCCTGTTCACTGTCAGAAACGGGGCCAAAAAATCGGACCGGGTAAAGGCCAGATGAACGGGCAAGCTTACAGAACAACGACTAGACTTTTTACCTTTTTTATAAGCCATAAAGGGAAATTATGGCTATATTCATTCGCCTCTAATACAGATACGTACTTATCCTTCATTTCTGCAGCGAATACGACTCTTATTAGCCATAAAAAAAGCGGCTCAGAAAAAATCCTAAGCCGCTCTTAAAAGAACGCTATTGCCGTTAGCTCGCTGTCGCAAGCGAACAGGTTGCGCTTAACTTAACTCAAGTAAAACACTCAGCGCCACCGAGAAGATTGAAGAATCAATCAACTTAGTGTTCTGAATATCTCTGAGCGTATGGTGCCAACGTTCTAGCTGTATGGCTTTATCTTCCTCCCAACCTGCGAGCCGCTGCTTAACATCAGTATTCGCTTCACCGGACTGCAGCACTTTAAGCGTCAACGCCCTGTGCTGATTATCCAACTCAATCCGATAACTGTTCTTCGCCAGCGCTTGCCAGTGGTTAACCGCACTAAACTGACGAATCTGTTGATCCAGCCAGATCAGATTCAAGCTAGTCCCCACACCAAAGTAGGTAATGGCTACCTGCTCGACATCCTCATTCGTTTCACGCGCCACATCGATCACATCCAGCAACCAATAGATGTTTTCGCTCGCGGCACAGAAGGCGGATAATTTTCCTGAAATACCTGCCGCGGTATAACGCTCATACTTCTCTTCTAATCGATCCCCAGGAATCACCTTATGAATCTGTTCGTCGGAGATCACCACCTGATCAATCGCTGGTTTGTACACATCTATGCAGTACTGCATATCGAGACCATCACGGTGATGCCGCAGTAACCACTGCGTACCCCGAGCCAGTAGTTGAATCAGATCCTTCATCATCGCTACCTGCAGTTCAGCCGGCACCTGATTATCAAGGGATTCAATCTGTTGCCACTGAGCCTCGATATTAAAGACTTCACGGGCGACCATATAAGCCGCGGCAATATCGGCATAACTCGCGCCAATAGCCGAACTAAGATTATTGACGAAGGTAATACCCATCCGGTTGATCAGATCATTGGCGATCTGAGTCGCGGTAATCTCACGATGCAACCGATGGTTATGCAGCGCTTCCGGAAACTCTTTCAACAACCGCGCAGGGAAAGCGGTTTCCATCTCTTTAGAAAAACCTTTGTTCTCGGTCAACCAAGAGTTGATCAGCGCCTGCTTGAGTTCGATCCGAGCATAACAGATCAATACCGATAGCTCTGGACGCGTAAGGCCTTGACCATTTTCATGGCGTACCCGTAATTGCTTCTCTGTCGGCAAGAACTCTAGCTCAGGATTAAGCTTACCTTCCCGCTCTAAGCTTTTAATCAGACGGATATAATCATCCAGCGATTCCTGCGAGACCGCTTCGGCAATATTCAGTGCCTGTGCCTGACGGTAGTTATTCTTCAGTACCAGTTCGGACACATCATCGGTCATATCCCGCAGCAGTTTATTACGCTGCTTCATGGTCATATCACCCTGGTTGACCAATTCGTTCAGCAGGATCTTGATATTAACCTCATGGTCGGAACAATCGACACCGCCCGCATTATCGATAAAGTCGGTATTCGATGCGCCACCGTTCAGGGCAAATTCAATCCGCCCCAACTGGGTAAAGCCTAAATTACCCCCTTCACCGAGCACTTTACATCTCAGTTCATTACCGTTTACACGCAGATTATCATTAGCCTTGTCGCCCACATCCGCATGGGTTTCCTGGCTCGCTTTAACATAGGTGCCAATACCACCATTCCAAAGCATATCCACCGGTGCTTTCAATAACGCATGAATCAGATCGTTAGGGGCTAAACGATTTTCGGTAATGGCAAACCGCGCTTTCATCTGTGGACTAATCTCGATCCACTTGGCAGAACGATTAAAAATACCACCACCTTCACTAATCAGCGAAGTGTTGTAATCGCTCCAGCTTGAACGGGGTAGCGCAAACATCCGCTTGCGTTCAGCAAAAGCGCTGGCAAGATCAGGCTCAGGGTCGATAAAGATATGCATATGGTTAAACGCAGCGACTAGGCTAATGGTCTCGGACAGCAACATCCCGTTACCAAAGACATCGCCGGCCATATCGCCGATCCCAATCACCGTAAAGGCTTCCTGCTGAGTATTGATACCCTGCTCGCGGAAATGGCGTTTAACCGATTCCCATGCACCACGGGCGGTAATACCCATGCCTTTGTGGTCATACCCTTGGCTACCACCGGAGGCAAACGCATCCCCCAACCAGAAACCATATTCGTCAGAAATAGAGTTCGCGATATCAGAGAAGGTCGCGGTACCTTTATCCGCTGCAACCACCAGATAGGGGTCATCTTCATCATGACGAACCACCGACTCGGGATGAACAACTTCCCCTGCCACCAAGTTATCGGTGATATCCAACAGTGCTCGGATATAGGTTTTGTAACACTCGATGCCTTCCGCCTGAATCACTTCTCGGTCGGTGGTATCGGGCATCCGCTTACAGATAAAGCAGCCTTTGGCGCCCATCGGCACTATGACTGAGTTTTTCACCTGCTGAGCCTTAACCAAGCCCAGCACTTCGGTACGATAATCCTCCATTCGGTCGGACCAACGCAAACCACCCCGCGCCACTTTACCGACCCGAAGATGCACACCTTCCACCCGCGGCGAATAGATAAATACTTCAAACTTAGGTTTCGGCTGTGGAATATCCGGAATCGATTGCGAATCGATTTTGAATGAAAAGTAAGGTTTATCAACACCATCATTTTGTTGATAGAAGTTCGTCCGCAGAGTGGCTTTAATCATCACCATAAAGCGGCGCAAAATCTTATCGTCATCCAGACTGTTAACTGCTTCCAGTGCATTCAGGATGCTCTGCTCGATCGCCTCTTCTAAACCGACGTCTTGTTTGCCCGGCTGAAAGCGACAGCGGAAAAGATCAACCAATTGACGGCTAATCGCCACATTACGTACTAACACATCCGCTAGGAATGGCTGTGAAAAACCGAAACGTAACTGTTTGATATAACGGCCATAGGCACGCAACATGGCCACTTCTCGCCAGTTAAGCCCACCGGCAATCACCAAGCGGTTAAACTCATCACTATCCGCCTGCCCATCCCAAACTTTGGCAAAGGCTTCCTGCAGAATAGTTTTAACTTTGTCTAATTCTACTACGGTTTGGCGATCATAGCTAACGCGGAAATCACTGATCCAAAACTGTTTGTCATCCCGGTCGGTGACCACATAGGGATGCTCGCTCATCACCTTCAAACCGAGATTTTCCAACAACGGAATAACATCGGAAAGCACCAACGGATGCTCAATACTAAACAGCTTAAACTTCAAAATACCGTCGGATTCTTCAAACGATCGATAGAAGCTCATCGCGATATCGTTAGGCGATTGAAGATAAGAGATATGCTGGAGGTCGTAAACCCCATTACCGGTCGAGAAGTTCTCTTTATACGCCGAACTAAAACCACCGCTAAAGCGGTTAACAAAGCGGCTACCCTTCTCTTCACCGTAGGTTTCGATCAGGTTGACATTTAAATCATCATCCCAAGAACGGGAAATCTCTAAAATTTTCGCTTCGATGGTATCGAGGTCGACCTCTTCCTGCTGATCAGGGTCACCATAGATAACAAAATGGGTGCGCGACAATACTGATTCAGAAATCTGAGAGTTAGCCTCATAATCCCGTCCATGCAAGCCTTTATACAACAGGCTAAGCACCGAGGTACGCAACTTGGTGGTGTAGAGGTCGCGGGGGATATAATAGAGACAAGAGTAAAAACGCTTACTCGCATCTTGACGCACAAATAGGCAGGCACGGCGACGCTCCTGCATGTTAAAGATACCGATACTGGTTCGCTTAAGATCGCTGGTTTGCGCCAGAATCAACTCTTCACGTGGCATATCGGTGAGGATTTGTACCAGTGCTTTATGGCTATGTCCGCCGGGTTCGAAACCACACTCAGAGAGAATGCTGATGAGTTTCAAACGCACCACTGGAATCCGTAACGGGTTTGTCAGGAATACAGTTGAGGTATAGAGACCGTAAATACGGCACTCACCACAGACATTACCTTGGTCATCAAAGCGCTTAATGATAATCAGGTCGCGGTAAACCGAACGATGCACCGTGGAGCGCACCACATCTTTACTGAACATCACCAGCTTATCCGCCAGTACAAATTGCTGCTCTAGCTGGCTTAACTCTTTACTCTGCTGTGCATGACGCTGCGTACCAAGCTGTGAACCATCCACCGTATCAACAAAAACCTTACCGCCTTCCTGACGAATAACCGCCTCTTCATAGCCTTGGAAGATAAAGTTCTCATCCAGCAACCAATCAAGCAGCTTACGGGTCTCTTTAACCTCAGCACTATTGGCATCACGCAAACGCAGCTCTTCTTTCAGCTCCTGCGCTTTCTCTTTAATCGGCTCAAAGTCATCGACAACGGCTTTAACATCCGCCAGCACTTTTAATAAACCGTCACGCAACTCATTGAGCGTTTCCGGTGATGAATGCCGTTCGATCTCCAGATAGATCAGCGACTCAACCTGAGTGTTTTCATCCCGTTCACGGGCCGGTTTTAGGCTTTTTAGTTTATGGGTTTTAGTGCGTTCGCAAGCCAACACACAGTTATTGATCGTCAAAATACCCAGTTCACGACGGTTCAGTTCCATGCGCACAGAATCAACCAAAAACGGCACATCAACGTTGTGAATCTGAATGACCGTATGATTCGAATGCCAACCATGCTGCTCGTAATCCGGGTTAAAGACTCTGACATCCGGCGCTGGCCCATGATAATCCTGCATCAGTTGCCAGTATGATAGCGACGCCGAATACAGGTATTCCAACGAGCGACTCTGTAGTTCTTCAGGTGCTGCGACACTGAGAAATTTTTGTGTAAATAGCTGCATCGACGGTTGCAAACTTTTGCTCACCTGAGCACAGAGCTTTTCGCTGAGCAGATCAATAATCTGAGACTTGGTCAGACCCACTAAATCATGCATGTTGTATAGACTCCAGATAGCTTTCGCTACGTCCGGTCAAAACCGGATTGTTATTATTCCCTGCATCGGCTCACATAACTGCCAAGAGACAGAGTGGTTGTGCTGATACCTACGATACCATTACCCCGACAGTAACAGGATAGACGTAAAAATCGATAGGTATTAGTTAAGGATAAAGTATAGAAAAAGAACAGGAGTCTTTTTCACTGTATTTTTGTTTTTTATAGCCGTATCCTTCTGTTAACGATGTTTTCAACAAACGAACAACCAGAACAATAAAATATTATGGATAAACTGGATAAATTAGATATGGCCATTCTGCGAGAACTGCAGAAAAATGCCCGTATTACCGTCACCGAACTCGCCGCACGCGTGGGCCTGTCAAAAACCCCCTGCCAAATTCGCATGAAACGTTTGGAAGAACAGGGTTATATCCTTGGTTATATCGCACTGGTTGATCAGAAAAAACTCGGCACTAAGCATGTAGCCTTTGTACAGGTAAAACTCAGCGATACCAAAACCAAAGCACTACAAGCGTTTAACGCAGCGGTGCGAGAGATTCCAGAGATCGAACAGTGCCATATGGTCGCCGCTAATTTTGACTATCTGCTCAAGGTGCGTACCACCGGTATGGAATCCTATCGTGAGGTGCTCGGGGAGAAAATATCGTCCCTACCCTACGTGACACAAACCAGTACCTTTGTGGTGATGGAAGACGTAAAAGATATTGAGTCAAAACTACTCTAATCATTCTTTACTAACACCTCAGCCAAGACATCACATAACCTTTTTCTGAGTACAGACTGTGAACCGAACCTCACTCATACTGGCATTAGCCGTGGTACTCATGTGGTCGACCGTCGCGACCGCCTTTAAACTCACCCTCGATCTGATTAGCCCTCTACAAATGCTTTGGATCGCCGTAGCGACCTCTTCGACTATCCTGTTGATCGCCACAGTACTACAGAAAAAACTACCGTTGGCTTGTCAGTATCTGCGTCAATCCGGCGGTTATTTTCTCCTGCTGGCGCTACTCAACCCCACCCTATATTACTTAATTCTCTTCGCCGCCTATGATCGATTACCCGCTCAACAAGCACAGGCGCTGAACTATACTTGGGCGGTCGTGTTAAGCATCATGGCTGTGCCTTTTTTGGGGCAAACCTTTACCCTCAAAAAACTCATTAGCATTATTTTGGCTTACAGCGGTGTCATCGTGATCGCTACACAGGGCAATCTATTGGCGCTAGATTTCAAAAACCCGCTAGGCGTTGCGCTTGGCGTCGGCAGTTCCGTTTTTTTTGCCAGCTACTGGATTCTTACCACTCGCAAACCTCGCGATGCGGTCGTGTCATTATTACTCTGCTTTGGCCTAAGCTTGCCGATGTTGAGTGTCTTGCTCGTCATACAAGGGGAAGTGACGGCTATACCTTGGCAGGCCGTTGCGGGCGGTATCTATATCGGTGCCTTTGAGATGGGCTTTGCCTTTTTACTTTGGATGCAGGCCATGCGAATGACCGATAACACCGCCCAGTTGAGTAATCTCGTGTATCTATCACCACCTCTGTCATTGATCTTACTATCGACCCTTGCGGATGAACCCGTGATGGTCTCCACCATCATCGGGTTAGTGTTGATTATTAGTGGGGTGCTATTTCAGCAGCTCAAAGGTAAATCCTCATCAGCTACAGACTAAGCGATTAACGCATTAATCAGCTCTTCGGTTTGTTCGCGCTTAGCAGTATCGGTTATCTGGTTAAGGCCAAATAGATAGTTTAAGGCGTTACGTGCATCACGACTAAGGTCTTTAATCGTGACGTTATGATGATAATGTCTGACCTCCTCAAACAGGCTATTCAGACTTCTGTCCCCACGCAGTTGGGCCGCAAAAAGGTTAGCCCCACCGAGGTGTTCTACCAGCCCTTCAACTAATGCTTCGCCGTTGGTATCGGAGGTAAAATACCCCACGATCGCACCAATGAGCCCGACGATTAATGCGGCAACAAACAATACGGCCGCCGCTGGGGGTACCGCCGCCGTACCGGCCGACATCCAGAGCATGAACCCGAACAAGCTCAAAAGACCACTGGCTAGCCCTATACCAGCAACCGTCATCCCTGCATAGTCCCGAGTACGATGTTCCTCAGCCATCATCGCACTACTGGATGCAATCGCGGCTAATGAACCAAAAAAGCCTAATGTTCGGCCAACAGCCGCCGTCCCAAGTCTACCTTGACTGACAAATTTAAAACGCTGTAACGCCTGTATCAAGGACGAGGCAAACCCCGTGAATTGGGCAGCCGTATCACCCCATAAACGAATCCGAGTGATCATACTATCGGTCGTTGTGGTAGCAGCAGTGACGAAGGCATTGAGAAAGAGTATGCCGGTGATCAGCGACATAAACACGCCCCAGCCGGGGCTGCTCATAACATTAGAATTAACGACCCTCTCACTCCACCCTTTAACCCCGATAACCTCTTCAGGGTCCGTGGAGCTCATACGGAGGATAAATTCGTTTTTGTCAGGACCACTCAAACCAATTAATTTAGCGGTCACGCGCACGCTTAGGTTCCGCATTATCAGCCCAGTGCTGTGGTTTTCCGACGCTATCTGAATTATTTTTGCCATTGACGCTTCCAACACCCCCATCAGCAATGAGGGCGGCCCCGGCAGGTTACCGGCAATAGTAGGAACAAGGCTTATTTTTGCCGCCACCGTGCCTAAGCAGGATGAAGACGCAAAGCTGCGCCACTCACCTCTATCGATCATTTCTAATGCGGGTTGTAAACGCCCAGTAATAAACGTCACGGCATGACTGCTGGTCAGCACCACTCGATAACAGGCCCCTAGTTTACTGTAAACGCCCTGCATAAAGCGGCTGGTGATCATGTCATCACTTTGGCATGCCTGAGCCAACAGCTCATACAATCGACTATCGCCTTCGAGCATCTGGTATAGGCTGTCAGAATCCCGGCGAATAGCCCCTTGCAGTGAACGCGCTCTCGTCGTCGGTTCACGTCCTAAGGTTCTTTCGGCATAGTCCTTGAGTGAATTCAACTTCCGCTGAAGCGTATCAATGTTGCTCTGCTGCGTACTTGAATACCCCGATGCGGGGTTCACTTCAGCAATATCAACAAACTCAATTAATAACCCAAGTGAGCCTAGCTCTTGCTGATAGGGTTGCAAAATACGCCCTAAGGCCTGCTGATTAGCCGCAATTCGTTCGGCTTTGGCGAGTGCATTATCGACTTCGGTCAATAACGAACTACTTAACTGCTGCATGTTCGCCGACACCAATGCGGTGCGGTTGAGTGCGATTTCCTGTTCCAGTGCTTCGGTGCGAGGCAGTATCAGCCGATAATTACGCCCAACAGGTAAACGCCATCGATGATAACGGGGCGTCCCGGCATCTGCATCACCATTCATCACCGCCCTGAGTGCCGCGGTTTGATCCTCGACTGAAGTAGCATCACCGCCAACATAACGCCGATAAAGGTATTCACGCACAAATCCATTAGGGCCGTTATACCAACTGAGAATACGGCTAAATAAGCTTCTCCGTTCCAGCTTGAGCGCCTCGGCTAAGGTACCAATGGTCGGGTTAGGATGAGTTTCGCTATATGTGCTCAGTTCAACGCGTACCAGTGGGTAATCAAAATTGGCGATGCGGTATAAAAAAACACCCGGCATTCGAGTCCGCTCATTACGATCCGCATGACGAACATCTTCTATCTGCTGGTTATAGATCTCAGAATAATTAACCGCATCACTCACACAGGCGAACTCCTCGCTTATATCCGTTCCTGGACTGCTGACATCACAAACTTGATCACACATAGCTTTGCTCCCTAGCCGCTGGCTAACGCCACAGACTGTTACGTTTTTTATCTAGGCAGATGTTTATCTAGGCTAATCGACGGGCTGATACAGCAACGTTCAGCAATATGGTTAGTCTGGAATAATATCCTCATCGGCTGGATCGGGTTGAGTATTAAACTGTTCATCCACCGGCGGCATCGGTACTGTCTCGGGATCTGGCCAAGCGGCCTGTCGTTGTTGGTTCTGCTGTAACTGTTCGGCATTCAACCCCGGTATCTCCCGCAGCATTCTCATCGTTGAGATTAAACTGCTAAAACCTTGCTGACTCTGCCGGCTATTGTTACTCAGGCTGACAGACCCAACCCTGCCTAACCCGCCGGCAATTGGGTTTTGCAGATCAAAGGTTTCCCCTGCGGGTGCATTCTGCTGTTGCGATATTCGCCTTAGTAGCGATTCTATTTGCTGACCACCGTTACTCATTTCAGACTCCTTAGGCGTTTATACGCCTAC
Source organism: Amphritea opalescens (assembly GCF_003957515.1). GTDB lineage: Bacteria > Pseudomonadota > Gammaproteobacteria > Pseudomonadales > Balneatricaceae > Amphritea > Amphritea opalescens. The sequence goes on along the minus strand of NZ_RQXW01000001.1, from coordinate 7,861 downwards.
CGTAATCAGGTTACCGGCATCAATAAACGATCCAGCCACCGGTTTGGTCGAGGCCACAATCGCCGAATCTTTCGCACTTCCAGGAGAAACCGTAAACTCGATACCCATTTTTTCCAGCAACTCTTTGGCTTCCCCTAGCGGGATACCCGAGAGCAGTGGCACCACCTGCATATTGTCGATTTCTAGGGGTGCAGGCACCGGTCTGAAGGTCAATTTCAGCTTACTTGCCCCCTCGATCTTAAAGTCATACTGATTCTGATAGGCAGCATCGACGGTCGTCCCTCGGAGCTCCGTTTTTACTTTCCGGTCACTGCCGATAGACTGCTGCACGGTTAACGCCATACTGATTTCAGCTTCCGCTTCGGGAATAACATACCAAGTAGGGCGATAACCGATCCGACGCATCTCTTTGAGTAATTCATCATCAAGGCTATAAATCTGTTTCAGGTTTTCGATGGTTTTTGCGTCGATCGCGTATTGCGCCTGCGCCACACCGATGCCCATCTCCGCGATCATATCGCCTAGTGGCGTCGCCAATACTTTTGTAAAAGGATTCTCTGCCATAACGCTCTCCTTGAGACTCAGACACCGATAATCAGGATGATCTGAGTATCAGGTTGTAATGGGGTGTTCGCTTTAGGGTGCTGACTCATGATCTGTCCTGCCGAGAAAGGATCTTTTTCAGACAGCTGCTGCTCATACCAAAAGGTCTGATCTTGTAGTTCACCTAGTTTGCGCTCCGCTAACTGACGGGTGTAACCACTGACATCCGGCATCTTCGCGGCGCTATCAACCGTTTCTACACTCTCGTCCTTGTCGGTGAGGTCAATATCAAAGCGGACATTACCAAAACAGTTTGATGGGATGCGGGCGAGATCATCGGCGGTTTCAAATAACATCAAATCGGTATGGTTCGCCGCCGCCACCACTTTCAGATCAACGCTGGCCTTGCTGATACGATAGCCTCCCTGCTTCGCCAATTTCGTACTGGCCCGAGAGATCGCATCTGAAGCCGAAAAGATAAGATCTTCACTCTTAACTATTTTCGACTTAATCGGCACAACGCCACTTCCCTTTTTAATCAACCCTTCCAACTCGCCGATACGATTATCTTTCAGTGTTAACTGGTTCTGAAGTTCCGTCACCCGCCGCTTTTCGAAGTTTAACCCTTCAAGCGTTGGCCGCTGTTTTAACTCACTCTCAAGCTTTTTACGCAGCTGCTCATTTGACGCTAACTGCTGGCTTATTTCACTCAGTTGACTACCGTTTCGCTCTAACGACCGAATACGCTCATCCCGCTGTTTCAGTTGCGTTTCTAACTGCGTTACCTGAGTTTTTTCAGCCTTAAGCATCTGCTGTGTTGGCCTTTCCTGCAATTCACTTTCTAACGCTTTACGCGCCTGTTCCTGTCGTCTCAACTGCAAGGTTAGCGCTTTGGTTTCTTCATTTAGCTTTAGGTTTTGTGTTTCTAGCAGTTTAGATTGCTTGCTCGCTACTGTATTGAGTGCAGCTTTCGGAACCGTGCCCGCAGGAATGCTATATAGAACCGTTGACGCCAAGGTAATCACGGGCTCATGGCTCAATTTAATCGTGCCGAAGTCGATGGTTTTCTGACTATAAGTTTTAGGGGTATTACTGGCATTCACCCATTGGCTATTCAACTTCACTTTGAGCAAAACCCGCGGTAGAAAGCCACTAAAGCGACTACCACAGACCATACTCAACGCCCCATTAACGGCACTTTTGCCCTTGGCGACCGCTGTTACCCCACCGTTCATCGTGTAGAAAAATAACTGAGCATCGATGTTGGCTAATGGTTTGTTGTTGCTATCTCGTAACACGGCCTTAATATTGGTAGCCATAAATTATCGTCCTTGTTCAAAGCGATACAGTAACGTCTGAGACTGCCCGAACAGATCCGCCGTCAGAGCAATCATCTGCCCTTCCGCTTCTTGGTTTGAGATGACTAAGCCGGCTTCAGCACGGCCATTTTCATCTAATACCAGCGCGGCACGTTCCAACCGGGTTGATGTTTTGAGGGCGCCCTTACCCATCTTTTCGGACAGCTCTCGATCAATATTCAACTCCACCACCGCACCCTTGAGCGAACTGTCGGTTGATGTCTGCGCAAGCACCTTCACCTCAGCTTTACGGGCTGACGTTTTTTCGACACTGAGACTCAATTGAATCTGCGGTACCGTTGCATCCATTGGTGCGGCCACCATGACACCTTTAATAATACTAGTGGCTGAGCTGCTGCTCTGCTGTGAGGTTTTAATCGGTAAGAACTGTAGACGGGCTTTCTTTTGGTAGGCTTGGCTGCGACCCGCACCAACCGGTGCCGTACCTGACGCCGTCATCTGTAACTTCAACTCAAACTCCATCCGAGGGATGTGATAAACCATACTTTGCTGACCCATAGCGTTCATCACCGGATACTGATTCAACCGACTCTGGGCTTTACTCAGGCCATCCGCCAGATTAATCAAAAAGTCATCCAGGTTTTGCCCTTTAGCTACGTCATCCATTCAAATATCTCCTGGTACTGATCAACTAAAAAAAAGCTTTTTTTCCTGCTTGGCCATCGCTCTTCGCGCAGCTAAACGCTCTATCTGTCGATCACGGGCAATGTTAGCCAATCGCTGCTCCCGTTTAGCCTCTGATTTTGCAAGCTGTTCAGCTAATATATCCTGCTGTCGCTTTGCTGCTATACGGGCATCTGAGCTGGCATTTTCGCGGGCCTGTAACTGTCGCTCCCGCTGCGCTTGCCAATCTTGCTGCTCCTGCCGTTGTAATAAACAAGCTTGCTCTAAGCGTTGCCTCTTTTGACCATCCGCTTCATAAGCTTTCATCAACGCTTGCCGACGTTCTAACGCTTGCGTCAAAATACGCTGATGCCGCTGATAGCCTTGTTCCCACTGCCGTTGCACCTCCTTCAATCGACGTTGAGCATTGTCTTGCAGCGCTTTACGTTTCTGCTGTTCAAGCTGGGCAAGTCGTTGTTGCATCTGCAACGCCTGACGCTTCTTCTGCTTAAGCTTTTCCAGCCGCGCTAGCTCCGCCTCTTTTAACCCTCGATCAAGGCGCAGACGCGTGAGCGACCGTTGATTGATCTGCTGCCTAACCCGACTACGGCAAGACTCTTGCCGCTGCGCCTGTTGCTTATCGGCCAGACGGGATTGAGCCGAATGCTGCGGCATCGAAAAGCGTTGCTCATTCCAATCAGGGGCGACCGTATGTCCCGTGAGTTCATCAAGTTGCTGTGCTAACAGCTGTTGCCGATTGACCAACGCCTTTAACTCATCCGGCACATCGCCCATCTCCAACAACTGCGTCAGCGGTCGCTGCGCAGTATCAGGAGCGGTCGTCAAAGCAGAAATGCCTGCCTCAGCGCTACGCACCGAAGAGGCTAATTTGTTAGAATCAGCCCTAGGTTCTGCACGACTATCCAGTGCCGTCCAATCAAGATATTCACTCGACATCAGCGTCCCTCGCACGGTTGTTTATCTCTAGCTAAGCCGCGATCAAACAACACCGATCAGCCCTCAGCAACCTTATTCCTCTCCACGATTGCGCGAATACGTTCCTCCAATACCGCGGGGGCCGGTGTCGGTAAAATCTTCGTGCGCATTAAGCTCGAACCCTCTGCACTGTAATTAAATTTATTCGCATAACGGGCGCTAACGGAGGTCGTTCTTGCTCTTGCCATCCCCATCCCGAGAAACCCACCGGCCATCGCACTGATCGTTTTGGTCGATGATTTACGTTCAAACTCGGAGCTCTGTGTGAAGCTGATTGATACCTTTATCTCAATCAATGACTCCGTAAATTGATAGAAGGTGGGCGTAAAACCCAGCTCTAACAGTGACATCTCTTCACCATCAAATTTAACCAGTGATTTTTTAGTCACCGTGGTGACTTCACCCGTAATCGGGTCGACCTCTGGTACCTCATATTCGCCGCCCATCATCTGGGCGAGTCTGAGGCTGGTTTCATCCATGGCATACTGGGCTTCCGCGATCGCAAGCCCCATACTGGTAATCATCTCCCCAAAGGGCACATCACTCAGTTCACGTCCAATACTTGGTCTGGCCATTGTTATTCTCCTTCAGCTGGCACGATTAGGCTTCTGTCTCATCCTCAGTATCGAACAGATCCCTTACTCGCTCTTCAAAAATAGCTGGCGGTGGAATCGGAACGAGATTACAACGCAATAAACTCGCACCCTCTGCGCTATAGCTATATTTGCTGGCGTAAGTGGCATCCACGGTGGTGGTTTTAAGCTTGGAACTACCACCAAAAAAACCACCAAATGCAGGTTTGCTGCGTTTAGTACCGGTGGTTTTGGTATTCCGGGTATAGGAACTTTCCCGGGTTATCTTAATGGCGATTTTGACTTCAATAATATTGTTGGTGAACTGATAAAACGTTGGTGAAAAGCCTAGCTCCAACATGCTGACTTTCTGCGCCTTGCCCTCGGCATCCGTACCAAAATAGACACGCGAATCCTCGGAACCGGTAACCGTACCCGCCTCATCGAGAATAGGGACACGTCCCCCCATCATCTGGGCCACTCTGATACTGGCTTCATCCAATTCGTATTGCGCATCGGCAATGGCGAACGCCATCTCTCTGATCATCTCCCCCATGGGGACGTTGAGTAGTTCCTGACCAATCGACATAGTTAACTCCTTGCTAACCGTTAGCGGTGATTAAATAAACGTTATTCCGTCTCTGTGGACTGAGCTGCCTGATGCCGACTGGCGATCCAGTTTTGAAAAGCATTAGGTGGCGGAATGGATGAGATCCGTGCCGTAATCGAACTACTGGCCTCGGATGAAAAACTGTATTTATTACTAAATTCAGCGCTGACCGTCGCTGCGAACATGACAAAATATACGGCGCCGCCCACCGTGGCAGAGGTACCAAATTTAGTCTCAGTGGTGGTTGAGGTGGACAATGACACCCGAATATCGATGGTCGCCTCATTGAAGTGATAAAACACCGGCGCAAACCCTAGCGAGATAAGCGACACCCGTTCACCATCTCCGATATCAACCCCATGCTCCTCAGCATCGCCCAGTTGCATCGCCATCTGAATCGAATTATCATCGAGGGCTCGTTGAGCCGACGCAATCGCAGTACCCAGCTGAGTTAGCAACCCAGGCAGGGGTGACTTCTCTAATGAGGCCATCACTTTGCTATTCGACATCGCTTTATCCTCTGTTAGCCTGGATCGACAGGATCTACGGGATCCGCTGGTGCCGGATCAGGATCTGCTGGCACTGGATCAACAGGGTCAACGGGCTCTGGTGTCACGGCAGGGCCATCGGGGGCGGAAATGGTGCCGCCTCCGGAAGCCGCATGATTACGAATAGCATCCAGAAACGCCTGCGGTGGGGGTATCGACTTCATGGTCGTTTTAATCCGCGACACCGCTTCCATATCGAACTCATATTTATGGTGCAGATCAAAGGAGATAGTGCCAGCAAAAGCCACCGGCAGACCGGCACTTTCGGTACTGCCTAAACCTGCCTCAACCCCAAAATCGATTCCTGACTCTACTCGTACAGAGATCGTCACCTTAAATTCCATCTCGGTTTCTTTGAAGTGGTAAAACTGCGGTATAAAACCCAGTTCTAGCAGGCTTCTCTCCCGAGACGTGCCATCCGCATCATTAAAACTAATCCGCGTTTCACTCAGCATCGTCGCCGCACGCACCGAAGTGGAATCGAGTTCATATTGCGCGGCGGCAATCGCTTTCGCGGTATTTTCAATTAACTTAGGGATGGGGACATCCATTAACGCTTGTCCCGGCGTCATCCCAGCTACCTGATTATCAAAATTCATCTCCCTCACCTCTCTGAATTAACCTGACACAATTAACTGTTGTGATAGCTGAAACGACCCCATCTGTTTCTGCTCTTTTAACAACTGATTTTTGGTTGCTTTGGAATACTTCAGAATGCGTGTGAAGGCTTTGGTATAGCGCGACTTATCCTGCACCCTGCTCTGCTGATATTCGGACACCGCATCCCGTGCCTGCAGATGCTGATCTAACTTGACCAATAGGCAGATCCGGCGAAACTTCAATACCGCTAGATCATTTTCCACCGCCACCGAAACCGGTAGCGTCTGGGCTTCATACTCAGCGATGGCCCGCTCACAATAATCCAACGCGGCCTCCTCTTCGCCCGCCTGCTCAAGACATTCAAAGACCAGCTCCGATATATAACGCTGTAACATCAAGGGAAACTGCTGTGCCATCCCCGCCTGTAATAATTTTTGTAATGTTAGTAACGCGGCCTCATATTTTTGTTGCCGTAACTGTTTACCAACATCCTGGAGTACAACCTCCAGCTTTATTTTCGGGATCGTTGTTTTATTCATGGGTATTTCTCATTAAGCGGCAGTGAACATCAAATTGATGAGCTTCATATTGAATCCACAACCCTTGATGAAGGTTGGCATCCGCCTTGACAGACCAACCCTCCGTTGTTTCAACAAAGTTAACTGAACGTCCCATAATCGCAGTGCAAAGCTTTTCTAACCGAGCGCATTGCACCGGCGCATCGGTAATATTTTCAAACCGGAGGTTGAAACGAATGCCCCCAACCCATTCAGCAGTGACGGCGCAGCCCTGCGCCACCAACGCATTCATAATGGGCTCATAATCTGCTATCGACGCGGAGCGTTTTAAGATGATGGGTAGACTGGTAAAAAGGCGCGGATGAAGATGTAGCGGAATACTCAGCTGTGACGACAGAATCGTCGAGATCGCCTGTTGCTGCTGAGCCGATTCAGGTACTGACTTAAGCAACAGGTCAAAACGATAATAATCCTGATTATGAATCACCAAGGGCAGGTGTAATTCATTCGCTTTTTGCCATAAAGCCTGGGCTTTTTGGACCGTTAAATCGGTCAATTGCCAACACTGCGACTGCTCTGGCTGAGCACCGGCTTGTTGTAAGCCGAACTCTCGATAATAAGCAATGAGACCCCGGTCACCACCAGGCGCGTAAGCCACCACTGTATATTTCGCGGTATCACTGCAGGACTTCATCAGTTCAATACCCGGCTTACTAAAGCGCGCAATCAGTTCATTCGCCACCTGCTCAGAGAGATTTCCTAAAATAATGGCGGGAGTTTTACTCAGACAACTCAGCAGCTCTTCGCTACTTTGGCCGGTAAATAGGGCAAGATCGGTGATAAATGAGGTGATGTGAGTGAAATCAGAGATATAAACGGCTAATTCAAAACGTTCAGGGGGAGACAAACACTGTTCACTTTGCGGTAAGAGGTCACAGGGGAGATCTGCCTCTTTAAGCACACTCACCATCTCTTCCGCGCTATGAATATCTAGCTTAGCTTGCAATATAGAGGGGGCTGTCAAAATGCGCCGAATACAATCTTGACGGCTTAACCCCAAGCGCTGATGAAAGCGTCCGATTGACAGAACATCGGCATTGCCGACACCCAAAACCCTTACCTGGTAACTTTGCTGATGCACGATATAGCCACTCTTGAAAAAGTGATTTTTCAGCTATAACCGGTTTTTTACAAACTTACGGATCCGGGACAGCCACGACCGATGCTTTTTGCACCCCATCTTCATGACGGGTAAAAAAAGCTTAGGACAGAATCTGAAAGAATCAAACATAAGTTTGAAAATAAAAAAGGGGCAACAATAATTAATCATGTCGAGAACAAAAAAAACCGCTCAACGGAGCGGTTTCAGACTGCTGAAAAAGTCCTCGTCAAATGACGAGGATTTTTTATAATAGAGCCATGTTAAAAGAACGCCCCCAAACCCAGTCCACCCTTGAGTTTGTCTGTATTGATGAGCTTGTGCCTAAAGATC
>NZ_RQXW01000019.1 GCF_003957515.1 Amphritea opalescens | reverse complement strand
ATGGAACCACCCGATCCCTTACCGAACTCGGAAGTGAAACGTCTTAGCGCCAATGGTAGTGTGGGGATTCCCCATGCGAGAGTAGGTCATCGCCAAGCTTCAAATAAGAGACAGCCCCGATCATTAGTTTGATCGGGGCTTTTTCGTTTTTGGCGTTTGGGGTTTAGATTCGCGAGTTTAAATACATAGTCTGCACTGTGGGAGCCGCCTCTGGCGGCGATCAGCGTTGGGTCGCATTTCTGGTTCGATGGTGCGGTTCGCAAAGCTCACTTCACCCTACGGTAATGCAGAGGTGTTTTATTATTAGCGGAAAGCTTTATGTACGGTGGATAGCTGAGCTGTAATAGGGTTGGTTCGGCTTAAGGCTGCTTACTAAATTGCTGTAATAGCTGTAGAAGGCTCTGATTTGTGAGATCAAGTTGATTGGCTTGCTGTTTGTTATTTTTGGCTTCGACTGCAGACTCTTGCGAATGCAGTAGGGTTATATCGATGACTTCAGATATCTGATGAGTCACCATCGCTTGTTCCTCGGTTGCGGATGCGATCATGCTGCTCATGTTATCTATCTCATGGATAGAAAGGCGGATCTGTTCAACGCTTTGTTGGGCGTTTTCGGCTAATGATGCGGTGTTATGCACATGTTCAGCTTGAAGGTCTATGTTGTTAGACATCTGCTTTATTGCGTTATTTAATTTTTTGATTATTAAGCTGATTTTGTCGGCAGCATTGGCTGTGTTAATGGCTAATGAGCGTACCTCGTCAGCCACGACGGCAAATCCGCGGCCACTTTCGCCGGCTCGGGCCGCTTCAATAGCGGCATTGAGGGCTAATAGATTGGTTTGTGCTGCGAAATTTTGAATTACCAGTAGAGCTGAGCCAATTGCTTTTCCATCTTCTTGCAGTTGTAACAAGGTAGTATTGGTGGCCTCTGTTTCTGCCTGTAGTTGGCGGATACTGGTGCTGGTGTTTTGCATTGCGTTGACGCCCAATATCACCACTTGCGTAGCTTGCTGAGTAGCGGTCGATGTTTTTACCGCATTTTCAGCTACCTCTTCATAGGAGCAGCTTAATTGCTGTATCTGTACCGAAGCTTGCTCTGTTGAATGTTGCTGTTTGCTGACTATCTGTGTGAGGTTGTCCGAACTGTTATTAAGCTTCTTGCCTAGTTGATCAAGTGCTTCGCTTTCAGTGTTAATCTTTTCAATCAGCATACTAAAATAATGGTTCAGGTGGTCGATGGCGTGATTAAGCACCTCTATTTCTAGAATACGACTCGGTAGGCTGGTTTTATGATTGAGTTGCCCGTTAGCTAAGGCATTTAGTTGTTGGCAGGTGCTGCTGATTACCCTGCTAAGTTGGGTGTTAATCGTCGCCATAATGAGTCCGATAATGATAATTAAAGCGAGGCTGGTAATGAGTAGCAGATTGACGAGTTGCCCAGTGTTGTCGTAGTTATTCTGCAAGCGGTCTTGGTTGTCTTGTAAAAGTCCCATGAGTTGATCAATTAATGCGGTTGTTGATTGTATCGATTCTGCTTTGTTTTCATATATACCCTCGATATTCGCTAGTTCTTTGCTGTAGCGCCCCACCAAGCTGTTGAGTTCCTGAACGTAGAGGTCGCCTCGTTCATCCTGTGGAGACGTCTGTACGCCGATATTATTTCCTAATAAGGCTCCGAGCGAGTCGTCACTGTCGACCTCTTCGTAGAGGCCCAAGCGGGGAAGCTCGCTAAGTTGTTGGACGATGAGCTTGAGTTTTTTTAAATGCTGATCGATATCCTGACGATTGGGCTGGGCTGTTGAGAAAAAACGCTGCCGGCTGTGGGCGAGTTCTGGAATGATTAAGTTTATCTTCGTCAGTAATGATAAATACTGTTGTGTTAGCCTTGGTTGTTGCTGTTTTGCTTCTGTCGCATATTGGTTAAGTTGACTGGCGCTGCCGAGTATTTCCCGCTCATTATTGATGAGCAGTTCTTGTGGCATAGCTAGTTTGCCGGCGGCTCGTAGTTTTAGCAGGGCGATGGATTGTAATTCGGTTAATGCTTGTTCAACGGCAGGCATGCCGTTGGTTGTTAGCGTTTTAACCCTTGAATCGCTGAGGATTAGTTGTGTCAGTGTGTTGTCGATCATATTCAGTAGCGAAGCGTCGCCTGAGCTTAGGTAGGTCAAAATAGGGCGGTTCACATTATTATCAATATCTTTTTGTAGTTGTTGATAGTTGCGGGTTTGTTCAAAGCTGTTATTCAAGCGGTTGAGGGACCAGAACATTAAACTGGCCATCGTTGTCACAACCAGTAATAAGGTTGCACCCGCTAAGATATTGATGTGTGTTATTTTCATGTCATACAGCTCAGATATTTTAAGACATCCTTTATATTTCTTTTTTGTTACAGGCGTGTTGCAGCCTTTTTTGCAGATACTCATAATGGGAGGTTGGGTGACATAGACAAGCTAGCCGATATGGATTAAAATATCGCCGATTTGCATCCTAGAAATGCATAGCAAGAATTCTCTATAAAAAAGCGAGGCGGGCATTTTGTTCTACCTCGCTTTTTTGCAACTTACAGTTTATTAATTCTGTTTAGATTTTCGCACGAAGCGGGGAGGTTAATTTTGACAAGACCAGCCATTCTGGCCCTTGAGGACGGCAGTATCTTCCGGGGAGTAGCGATTGGCGCGGATGGCCAGTCCAGCGGTGAAGTGGTATTTAATACTTCTATGACTGGTTATCAGGAGATTCTGACGGATCCATCGTATTGTCGTCAGATTGTGACCCTGACCTATCCACACATCGGTAACGTGGGAACCAATAAAGAGGATGAAGAGTCTTCTCAATCATGGGTTGCAGGTCTTGTAATCCGGGATTTGCCGTTAACCGCCAGCAACTGGCGTAGCGAGCAAAGCCTAGATGAATACCTAAAAGCGAACAACATCGTCGGCATCGCCGATATTGATACCCGTCGACTCACGCGCATCTTGCGCGAAAAAGGTTCATTGGGCGGTTGTGTTATGGCCGGCGATATCGATGAAGAGCAAGCGCTAGCGGCGGCTAAAGCATTCCCTGGCTTGAAGGGAATGGATTTGGCTAAGGAAGTCACTACGGCTGATGCGTATCAGTGGACGTCGACTACTTGGGATGCCGTTAAGGGCCATCAAGAACGCGCTGATGCTGAACTGCCGCATCACGTGGTTGCCTATGACTATGGCGTCAAACGCAATATTTTGCGCATGTTGGTCGAACGGGGCTGCCGCTTGACCGTGGTACCTGCAAAAACGACAGCTGCTGAAGTGTTAGCGCTGAATCCTGATGGTGTGTTTTTGTCAAACGGCCCTGGTGACCCGGAACCTTGTGATTATGCTATCAATGCGATTCAAGAGATCTGTAAAACCGATGTGCCGGTCTTTGGTATCTGTCTTGGCCATCAGTTGTTAGCGTTGGCGTCTGGTGCGCAGACCATGAAGATGAAGTTTGGTCATCATGGTGCAAACCATCCCGTACAAGACTTGGGCGATATGAAGGTGATGATCACCAGTCAGAACCACGGTTTTGCGGTTGACGAATCTACCTTGCCCGCGACGCTTCGCCCTACGCATAAATCATTATTTGATGGTTCCTTGCAAGGGATAGAGCGGACAGACCGCGCAGCCTTTAGTTTTCAAGGGCACCCTGAAGCGAGTCCTGGGCCACGGGATGTCGCGCCGCTATTCGATCGCTTTATTCGCGATATCGAAGCGCGTAAGGCCTAAAGGTCTGATTTAAGCTATATACGTACTGCCCGCGAGTTATCGGCGGGCAGCTTTCAAAGAATTACAATTTTTGATCGGTTGTTTACACATGCCAAAACGTACGGACATACAAAGTATTCTTATCCTCGGTGCGGGTCCTATCGTTATCGGTCAGGCCTGTGAGTTTGATTACTCCGGAGCCCAGGCCTGTAAAGCTCTGCGTGAAGAGGGCTATCGCGTTATCCTGGTTAACTCTAACCCTGCCACCATCATGACGGACCCGTCGATGGCGGATGCCACCTATATCGAGCCTATCCAGTGGAAAACGGTTGCTAAGATCATCGAACAGGAGCGTCCAGATGCGCTGCTGCCAACCATGGGCGGCCAAACAGCGCTGAACTGTGCACTGGATCTCGAGCGGGAAGGCGTGCTGGAGAAATTTGGCGTCGAGATGATCGGTGCTAATGCCGATACTATCGATAAAGCTGAAGACCGTGATCGGTTTGATAAGGCGATGAAATCCATCGGTCTGGAATGTCCACGTGCTGCGATTGCTCACAGCATGGAAGAGGCGTTGCAAGTTCAGTCTCAGTTAGGTTTTCCATGCATTATTCGTCCATCGTTCACCATGGGTGGCACCGGTGGCGGTATTGCGTATAACAAAGAAGAGTTTATCGAGATTTGCGAACGCGGTCTCGATCTGTCGCCTACCACTGAGTTGTTGATCGATGAATCCCTGATCGGCTGGAAAGAGTATGAGATGGAGGTGGTTCGTGACAAAAACGATAACTGCATCATTATCTGCTCGATCGAAAATTTCGATGCCATGGGTGTGCATACCGGTGACTCTATTACCGTTGCTCCTGCTCAGACGCTGACGGATAAAGAATACCAGTGGATGCGTGATGCCTCTCTGGCCGTGTTGCGTGAGATTGGTGTTGAAACTGGCGGTTCAAATGTTCAGTTTGGTCAGTGCCCTGAAACCGGTCGGTTTGTCATTATCGAGATGAACCCACGGGTATCTCGTTCATCCGCTTTGGCGTCTAAAGCAACAGGTTTCCCGATTGCTAAAGTGGCGGCTAAGCTGGCGATTGGTTATACACTGGATGAGTTGCAAAACGATATTACCGGTGGCGCGACGCCTGCTTCTTTTGAGCCTGCGATTGACTATGTTGTTACCAAGATTCCACGGTTCACCTTTGAAAAATTCCCACAGGCAAATGATCGCCTGACCACACAGATGAAATCTGTGGGTGAAGTGATGGCGATCGGCCGTACGCAGCAAGAGTCTTTGCAGAAAGCGCTACGGGGCCTAGAAGTCGGCGCTGCCGGTCTCGATCCTATTGTTGATCTGCAAAGTGAAGATGCACGGGCTGAAATCGTACGTGAAATGAAACAGCCGGGTGCGGAACGTATCTGGTATCTCGGTGATGGATTCCGTTTGGGGATGACTGTTGCAGAGCTCTATGAGCTCTCCGGTATCGATCCATGGTTCCTCGTTCAGGTTGAAGATCTGATTAAAGATGAGTTGCGGGTGTCTGAGATGACCCTGTCAGAGCTGGATGAGACCGAACTCTATCGCCTGAAGCGTAAAGGCTTTTCTGATACGCGTTTGGCTGCATTGCTGGGTGTGTCCGAGAAACAGGTTCGCAAACAGCGTCACAAGTTTAATATCCGTCCGGTGTTTAAACGTGTTGATACCTGTGCGGCTGAGTTTTCAACGGATACCGCTTATATGTACTCAACCTATGAGGAAGAGTGCGAATCTAACCCATCTGATCGTGACAAAATCATGGTTATTGGTGGCGGCCCTAATCGTATTGGCCAAGGTATTGAGTTTGATTACTGCTGTGTACATGCGGCATTGGCGGCTCGTGAAGATGGTTATGAAACCATTATGGTTAACTGTAACCCAGAGACCGTATCGACCGATTATGACACCTCCGATCGCCTCTACTTTGAGCCGATCACCTTGGAAGATGTGTTAGAAATTGTACATATCGAGAAGCCGAAAGGCGTGATCGTTCAGTATGGTGGTCAAACACCGTTGAAGTTGGCATTGGCGCTAGAGCAAGCCGGTGTACCGATTATTGGTACTTCGCCAGAGGCGATTGACCGTGCGGAAGATCGTGAACAGTTCCAGCAGATGCTTAAACGTTTAGGGCTGAAACAGCCTGAAAACGCCACAGTACGCTCGTTAGAAGAAGCCGTCATCGAAGCCGAAAAACTGGGCTATCCGTTGGTTGTGCGCCCATCTTACGTATTAGGCGGACGGGCGATGGAGATCGTCTACAAGGAATCTGAACTGCGTCAATATATGACGACGGCGGTGAAAGTTTCCCACGATGCGCCGGTTCTACTGGATCACTTCCTAAATGCAGCGATTGAAGTCGATATCGATGCGGTGTGTGATGGCGAAACCGTCGTTATCGGCGCCATTATGCAGCATATCGAACAAGCGGGTGTTCACTCAGGTGATTCCGCGTGCTCTCTGCCGCCTTACAGTCTGTCAGCTGAGCTGCAGGACAAGATGCGTGACATGGTCAGTAAAATGGCACTAGAACTCGGTGTTGTGGGTCTGATGAATACTCAGTTGGCCTATCAGGACGGCGAAGTCTACGTTATCGAAGTGAACCCACGTGCGTCACGTACGGTGCCCTTCGTGTCTAAGTGTATCGGTGTGTCTTTAGCTAAGATCGGTGCTCAGGTGATGACCGGTCGGACACTGAAAGAGATCGGCTTTACCCAAGAGATCGTACCAACGCTCTTTAATGTTAAAGAAGCGGTATTCCCGTTCAATAAATTCCAAGGGGTAGATCCAATCCTGTCACCGGAAATGAAATCTACCGGTGAAGTGATGGGGGTCGGCGAAACCTTTGGCGAAGCCTTTATGAAAGCTCAGTTGGGTGCCGGTGAAAAGATGCCTGCGACTGGTAAGGCGTTCATTTCGGTACGTGAAGTTGATAAGCATCACGTTCTCCCTGTTGCTCGCGACCTGGTTGGCTTAGGCTTTACGCTGGTTGCTACGCGGGGCACTGCCGCGCTGTTGAAGCAGGAAGGTCTCGATGTGCAAATCGTCAATAAAGTAATGGAAGGTCGGCCAAATGTTGTCGATATGCTGAAAAATGACGAGATTGTGTACGTTATCAATACCACGGAAGGCCGTAAGGCGATTGCAGATTCTGCTGAGATTCGTCGATCCGCCCTGCAGCACAAAGTACCGTATAGTACGACGCTGGCGGGTGCTGAGGCGATGACAAAAGCGATGCAGTATGGCGAAGAGAAAGTTGTTCGTCGTCTGCAAGATCTTCATTAAGGAATAGTATTATGCAAAAGTTTCCAATGACCGTGGGTGGTGAAAAAGCATTGCGGGAAGAACTGGACGACCTGAAAACCGTCCAGCGTCCAACAGTGATCGCTTCTATTGCCGAAGCCCGTGAACATGGCGACCTGAAAGAAAATGCGGAATATCATGCGGCACGTGAGCAGCAAGGGTTTATCGAAGGGCGGATTCAAGAGCTTGAAGGTAAATTAGGTTCGGCTCAGGTGATCGATGTTACGCAGATTCCACATACTGGCAAAGTGATTTTCGGTACTACCGTTGATCTGCTTAACCTCGATACCGATGAAACGGTTACTTACCAGATTGTGGGTGATGATGAGGCCAATATTAAAGGTGGCAAGATCTCGATCAGTTCACCGATTGCCCGCGCCTTGATCGGCAAGGAAGAGGGCGATGTCGCTGTCGTCCAGACGCCAGGTGGCGGTGTTGAATATGAAATTGATCAGGTTCGTCATATTTGACCCTGAAGGATAAAAAAAACCGCCTTACGGCGGTTTTTTGTTGTTGATCTAACGCTGCTGAATTAACGTAGCAGGTTAGAGAGTTTAGGGTCAGGGCTTTTGGCTGCTCGATAGAGCAGGGCCACATTACCGATCTCTTGGACGATAGTTGCTTCAACAATCTTGGCCATTTCGCTGATCAGTTGTTTCTTTACTTCGCGGTCGCCCACGGCAAATTTGATTTTGATCAGTTCGTGGTCTTCTAGAGCGCGATCAGCTTCCAGGAGAATATTTTCACTCAGCCCATTACCGGCGACAGTGATGATTGGGTTGAGGCCGTGTCCGATAGTTCGGAACTGCTTCTTTTGCGTAGGGGTTAAGCTCATACTAAAATACTGGACCTTTGAATTTTAGAGCGGAAGACCCGCTCAGAATCATAATTAACCGATTTTACCTGAGTTAGTGTGCAGAAAGTAGACATTGACTCAAATTCCGAATGGGGTTGTTGGTGGCAAGATCAAAAAGCAGCGGTCGTTGGCTGCAGGAACACTTCGACGATCAGTATGTAAAAAAATCCAGAGAGCTTGGATATCGCTCCAGAGCAAGTTTTAAGCTGCTGGAATTGAACGAAAAAGATAAACTCATTCTCCCTGGGATGACGTTGATGGATCTTGGTGCGGCCCCTGGAGGTTGGTCTCAGATAGCGGCAGAGCTGGTCGGAGATGAAGGTCGGGTGGTCTCGTCGGATATTCTGCCGATGGATCCCTTGCCGGGGGTACAGTTTGTTCAGGGCGATTTTACAGAGGAATCTGTGCTCAATGAGATCCTAGAAACATTAGGAGATACGTTGGCAGACCTTGTAATTTCCGATATGGCCCCCAATATGAGTGGTATGAATGCTGTTGATCAGCCGGCCGCGATGTATCTTGTGGAGTTGGCGTTGGACATGGCTCGTCAGGTATTGAAGCCCGGAGGTGATTTTGTCGCTAAGGTTTTTCAGGGTGAAGGATTTGACGAATACATGAACGATATGCGCAGCAGCTTTACTAAGGTATATACCCGTAAGCCGGACTCATCGAGGGCCCGTTCGCGTGAAGTCTATTTGATTGGACGAAATTTTCGTCCCTGATATGGTCAACACGGTATAACTACTGTAGCTTTGTTTGTTTTCGGACGGACACTAATTTTGAGAAAACAGAGGGTTTTCCTTTGAACGATATGGCAAAGAATTTAGTACTGTGGCTGGTTATCGCGGCAGTGCTGTTAACCGTTTTCAATAATTTTAACAGCGAAGACACATCGCAAAACCTTAACTACTCTGAGTTCATCAGTGCAGTGAAGAGTGATCAGGTTCGGCGTGTTGTGATTGATGGTTATACCATTGAAGGCGAGCGGCTTAACGGCGAGCACTTTTCGACTGTGCGTCCTGCTTTGCAGGATCCTAAACTGGTCGATGATCTCTATAACCACAAGGTGGTGATAGAAGGTAAGCAGCCTGAAAAACAGAGTGTTTGGACTCAGTTGCTGGTTGCTAGCTTCCCTATCTTGATTATTCTAGCCATCTTTATGTTCTTCATGCGGCAGATGCAAGGTGGCGGCGGCGGTAAAGGCGGCCCAATGTCATTTGGTAAGTCGAAAGCCCGAATGATGAGCGAAGATCAGATCAAAACGACCTTTGACGACGTGGCGGGTGTTGAAGAAGCCAAGGAGGAGGTCAAAGAGCTGGTCGATTATCTACGCGATCCTGGTAAGTTTCAGCGACTCGGTGGGCATATTCCCCGTGGTGTACTGATGTCAGGTAGCCCCGGTACGGGTAAAACGTTGCTGGCGAAAGCGATTGCCGGTGAAGCCAAGGTGCCGTTCTTTACAATCTCTGGTTCTGACTTTGTTGAGATGTTTGTGGGTGTTGGTGCCTCTCGTGTACGGGATATGTTCGAACAGGCGAAGAAAAATGCGCCTTGTATCATCTTTATTGATGAGATCGATGCGGTCGGCCGTCACCGTGGTGTTGGTATGGGTGGCGGTAACGATGAGCGTGAACAGACACTGAACCAGCTGTTGGTTGAGATGGATGGTTTTGAAGGTACTGAAGGCGTTATCGTGATTGCCGCGACTAACCGTCCCGATGTACTTGACCCTGCGTTATTGCGTCCGGGCCGGTTTGACCGTCAAGTGCATGTCGGCTTGCCGGATATCCGTGGCCGCGAACAGATTTTGAAAGTGCATATGCGTAAAGTGCCACTAGGCGATGATGTTAAGCCTGACCTGATCGCCCGTGGTACTCCCGGTTTCTCCGGTGCAGACCTCGCTAACTTAGTGAACGAAGCGGCGTTATTTGCTGCACGTTCCGGTAAGCGGACGGTAGGTATGGAGCAGTTTGAACGCGCCAAAGATAAAATCATGATGGGTGCCGAGCGTAAATCCATGGTGATGTCGTACGAAGAACGTCGGAATACGGCTTATCACGAGTCAGGTCATGCGATCGTTGGTCGTCTGATGCCTGAACATGACCCTGTGTATAAAGTATCGATTATTCCTCGGGGACGCGCACTGGGTGTGACTATGTTCCTGCCGGAAGAGGATCGTTACAGCCATAGCCGTAAGTTGTTGATCTCCAATATTTGTAGCCTATAT
Organism: Amphritea opalescens; assembly: GCF_003957515.1. Classification (GTDB taxonomy): domain Bacteria; phylum Pseudomonadota; class Gammaproteobacteria; order Pseudomonadales; family Balneatricaceae; genus Amphritea; species Amphritea opalescens. The sequence goes on along the minus strand of NZ_RQXW01000019.1, from coordinate 65,839 downwards.
GGTGGCCGTATTGCGGAAGAGATGACTCTCGGTAAAGATGGCGTGACCACCGGTGCTTCTAACGATATTCAGCGGGCGACTAGCTTGGCGCGGAACATGGTGTCTCGCTGGGGTTTGACCGATGAGCTTGGTCCTATTCTGTATGATGATGAAGAACAGGATCCGTTTAACCGCGGTTATGGGCAGCCAAGTAAAGCGATGTCTGAAGAGGTGCAGCGTAAGATCGATGCTGAAACCCGTAAGATTATCGATGAGTGTTATGCGAAAGCCTATAAAATGCTGGAAGATAACCGCGATATTCTTGATGATATGACTGCCGCGCTGTTGAAGTATGAAACCATCGATAGCAAGCAGCTTGATGAGTTGATGGCGCGTAAGCCGGTTAGCCCGCCAGAAGGTTGGCAGGAATCCGACTCTAAAGCCGCTGATGAAGAAGCTGCAGCAGCAAAAGAGGAAGAATTTGATCTTGAAGAAGAGCATCAGGCTGAAGCTAAGGGTGACGAACCGTCATCTGATGCGGATACTGATACGCCGGATGAAACACCGCGCTAATCTATTGATGTAACGCTATAAGGCCGGTCTCTGACCGGCTTTTTTAATAATCTTTCTGCGATGGAAACAGCAGTGATTGATTTGTCGACCTATCGTTTTGGTTCCCGCTCTCTCGATTTGAGCCGCCCTCAAGTTATGGGCATTGTTAATGTGACCCCCGATTCGTTCTCCGATGGTGGTTCTCTATATGAGTCCCGTCAGCTCTGTGTTGATCAGGCGATTAAGCGTGCTCGACAAATGGTAGAGGATGGGGCGGCCATTATTGATATTGGCGGTGAATCGACCCGTCCAGGCGCTGTGGCGGTCTCATTGCAAGAAGAATTGGACCGAGTCCTGCCGGTGGTTGAAAGAATTAATGCGGAGCTGGATGTTATTATCTCGGTGGATACTAGCGCACCTGAGGTGATGACAGCAGCGGCTCGGTTGGGCGCAGGTCTTATTAATGATGTCCGTGCATTAGGCCGTGAAGGGGCGTTAGAGGCTGCTGCTGAGACTCATCTGCCGGTCTGTATCATGCATATGCAGGGTAGTCCGGCAACGATGCAGAATGCGCCGGAATATGACGATGTACTAGACGACGTTAGTTGTTTTCTACAGCAGCGGATCGAAGCCTGTCATAGCGTAGGCATTGCCAAGGATCAGATTATTCTAGACCCCGGTTTTGGTTTCGGTAAGACAGTCGAACATAATTTACGTTTGCTGAATAATCTGTGTCAGTTGCTTAAGTTTGATCTGCCCGTTCTGGTGGGCACGTCACGCAAAAGCATGCTGGACCATATCTTGAATCGATCTGTTGACCAGCGTTTGGCAGGTGGTCTAGCAACCGTCGCTATCGGTGTGCAGCAGGGGGGCCATATTTTCAGGGTTCATGATGTTAAAGAGACGGTTGATGTCGTACGCATGACCGAAGCAATCTTGCATGAAAGGAAAGTTGATAATGACTAAGCGATATTTTGGCACGGATGGTATTCGCGGCAAGGTTGGCACTGCGCCGATCACTCCCGACTTTATGTTGAAGCTCGGTTGGGCGGCCGGTAAGGTGTTTGCCCGGGAAGGGCGTAGCAAGATTATTATTGGCAAAGACACGCGAATCTCGGGTTATATGTTTGAATCAGCCCTTGAGGCAGGCTTGTCGGCCGCCGGCGTGGATGTGTTGCTGCTAGGTCCTATGCCAACGCCTGCCATTGCTTATCTCACGCGCACCTTTCGCTGTAATGCGGGCATTGTGATCAGTGCATCACATAATCCTTATTATGATAATGGCATCAAGTTTTTTTCCGAACACGGTACCAAATTGCCGGATGCTATCGAGCACGCTATTGAAGCGCAGATGGATATGGCGATGACCACGGTGGAAGCGGCTGAGCTGGGTAAGGCGCAAAGGATTGAAGATGCGGCGGGGCGTTATATTGAATTTTGTAAAGGCACCGTTTCGGGCGATCTGAGCCTCAAAGGTTTGAAGATCGTTGTCGATTGCGCTAATGGTGCTACCTACCATATTGCCCCGAAAGTATTCCGTGAGTTGGGTGCATTAGTGGTCGAAATCGGCTCATCTCCCGATGGTATTAACATTAATGAGGCCTGTGGGGCGACGTCGACGGCATTGCTGCAGCAAACGGTAGTTGAGCAACAGGCCGATCTGGGTATTGCGCTAGATGGCGACGGAGATCGTCTCATCATGGTGGATCATCTAGGTCAGCAGGTCGATGGAGATGAACTGCTCTTTATTATAGCGATGGCGCTGCACAAAAAAGATCAGCTCAGCGGTGGTGTTGTCGGTACGCTGATGAGCAACTTCGGTTTAGAGCAAGGGTTGAAACAAGCCAACATTCCTTTTGTGCGGGCGAAGGTTGGCGATCGCTATGTGCTGGAACAGATGATTGCCCATGATTGGTTTCTTGGTGGGGAGTCGTCGGGCCATCTGATCTGTCGGCAGTTAACCTCCACGGGAGACGGTATTGTTGCCGCGCTGCAGGTGTTGAAAGCGATTGCCGACGAGCAGAGCTCGTTGTATACGCTTAAGTCGGCAATGGGTAAAATGCCGCAAACGATGATCAATGTGCGCTTGACGGATAAAATCGACGTGCTTGCTCTGCCAGAGGTGCAGTTAGCCGTGGCCGATATTGAGTCTCGCTTAGGTGAGCGTGGGCGGGTATTATTACGCCCTTCGGGCACTGAGCCATTAGTTAGAGTGATGGTAGAAGGTGATGATGAGGCTTGGGTTGAAGGCCTGTGTCAGGAATTAGCCGAGGTTGTGCGACAAGCACTCTGAATTTTTATCATTTTGTGTGCGCTAGTTGCTTGTAACTTATCAGGAAACTCGTTACTATGTGCGCCGCTTTGCACAGAGGGGAACTCATGCGTAAGACGATAGTCGCCGGAAATTGGAAAATGAACGGCACCAGTAAGTCGATTAAGACATTGCTGGAAAGCCTCACCGCGGGTGTACCTGCAGTTGATGGTCTGGTGACATTAGTCTGTCCGCCTGCTGTCTACCTTGCTCAGGTTAAGCAGCAGTTAGGTGATGCGCCGATTGCATTGGGTGCGCAAAATGTTTCTTCGCAACCGATGGGTGCTTATACTGGCGAGTGTTCGTTAGCGATGCTGCAGGATCTAGGGTGTGAGTATGTCATTCTGGGTCATTCTGAGCGGCGTAGCCTATTTGCTGAGTCAAATAGTGACGTAGCTGAGAAAGTAGCTGCAACCCTAGCAGCAGGATTGATACCGATACTTTGTGTTGGTGAAACTCTAGAGCAGCGTGACGCGGGTGAAACACTGACGTTGGTAGCTGCACAGATAGATGCGGTATTGCAGCGAGTGGGTGTTAAAGATTTTGCCTCTGTGGTGATTGCATACGAACCTGTTTGGGCTATTGGTACAGGTTTGACAGCAACCCCAGAGCAGGCGCAGGAAGTACATGCTGCTATCCGTGCGCAACTTGCTGAACGTGATGCAGATATCGCTGATCAGCTATCAATTTTGTATGGCGGTAGTATGAATGCCGGCAATGCAGCTGAGCTTTTGGCTCAGCAGGATATTGATGGTGGTTTGATTGGTGGCGCATCACTGAAAGCTGACGAATTCCTGACGATCTGCGCCGCGGCGACAGAAAGTCGTAAGTAAGTGGAAAAATAGATGGAAACTCTGGTTCTTGCTGTACATGTTCTACTGGCTGTTGCCATTATTGCTCTGGTGTTATTGCAGCAGGGCAAAGGCGCTGAAGCCGGTGCTTCGTTTGGTGCAGGCGCATCTCAGACAGTTTTTGGTAGTCAGGGATCCGGTTCATTCTTGAGTCGTATGACAGCGATTATTGCAACCGGTTTATTTATCACCAGCTTTGTGTTGGCGGTATATGCAAAAGATAAGGCTGTATCTGTAAATGATGCTGGTATTCCAGCGGCAGAACTGATACAAAGTGCCGCGGATCAGGTGGATCAAGTGCCTGTTCTGGAAGAGCAAAAATTACCAACAGGTGATGCGGACGTACCGCCTGCTGAGTAAACCTCGTTTTATGCCGAAGTGGTGGAATTGGTAGACACGCCATCTTGAGGGGGTGGTGACCTAATGGTCGTGCGGGTTCAAGTCCCGCCTTCGGCACCATATTTAAAGAAGCGCTCTGTGAGCGCTTTTTTTTCGTCTGTGCCTTGGCGGGACTATCGTCCCGCGTTGGTTCATCTGCGATGAAGTCCTTCGGACCGTTGTCGCAAGCTCCAGCGCCCAATGAAAAGCACATTGTCGGCACCATATTTAAAGAAGCGCTCTGTGAGCGCTTTTTTTTCGTCTGTGTCTTGGCGGGACTATCGTCCCGCGTTGGTTTATCTGCGATGAAGTCCTTCGGACCGCTGTCGCAAGCTCTAGCGCCCAATGAAAAGCGCATTGTCGGCACCATATTTAAAGAAGCGCTCTGTGAGCGTTTTTTTTCGTCTGTGCCTTGGCGGGGCTATCGTCCCGCGTTGGTTCATCTGGGATGAAGTCCTTCTGACCGCTGTCGCAAGCTCCAGCGCCCAATGAAAATCACATTGTCGGCACCATATTTAAAGAAGCGCTTTGTGAGCGCTTTTTTTTCGTCTGTGCCTTGGCGGGACTATCGTCCCGCGTTGGTTCCCCTGCGATGAAGTCCTTTGGGCCGCTGTCGTAAGCTCCAGCGCCCAATGACGAGCGCATTGTCAGTACCCAGTTTAAAAAATTGGGTGAGCGTTTTATCTGCGTTTCGGCGGCGCTATATTTAAGAAGTCGGTAAGATTTTTGTCTAAGCTTCAAGGGATTGGTATTGCAGATGTTACTCATGAGCGAGCGCTGATGGTGTTTTGCTGATTGTGGGTAATCAGTTGGAAGCTGTCCTTGAACTAGAATGGTTGTGGGAGTATAATTCTCGCCGATTTCTGATGCGGGGTGGAGCAGCCTGGTAGCTCGTCGGGCTCATAACCCGAAGGTCGTCAGTTCAAATCTGGCCCCCGCTACCATTTCTTAATGGTCAATCAGAAACAAGAGTTTTATTACGAACTCTTGAAGGTTATAAGGAATCTGATCAGGTATAGCTTGCCTGTCAGTCTATATCCTTCGGGAAGGGTTCCCGCTACCAATTTCAGAAGACTGTTCAATCAGTGATGGATCTGAAATTGTCGATCAAGTAGTACGTTGATTGGCCCCTTTTTAGGGGCTTTTTCGTACTTGCGGCCCAGAGGTCGTATGTGGAATGGGTCTTTGACCCATTTTTTGTTTGCCTAAAAAGTAGGTTTAGAGGTTTTTGCGTGTCAGCAAAGTTGAGTGTGTTACAGGAACTGATTGAGCCATCCGTGGTGGCTCTCGGTTATCAGTTATGGGGTATCGAAATGGTATCTCAGGGGCGTCACAGTATGCTGCGGATCTATATCGATGCCGAAAATGGTATTGGTGTCGATGATTGCGCCAATGTGAGTCGTCAGGTGAGCGGTATTCTGGATGTGGAAGATCCGATTAGCGGAGAATACACATTAGAAGTGTCCTCGCCGGGGATGGATCGCCCGCTGTTTACGCTGGAACAGTACAAGGCGTTTGTCGGGCATGTTTTGCAGGTAAAACTGCGAATGCCATTTGATGGTCGCCGTCGTTTTAAAGGCGTCCTGAAGGGTTTTGAGGATGAAGATATTGTGCTGGTTGTCGATCAGGAAGAATACCTGTTACCGATTGACCATATTGATAAAGCAAACATAGTTCCTCAGTTCTGAGCGTAAAGAATTGAATTTTGAGGTTGGGGCAGTTGTATGAATAAAGAAATTCTACTGGTTGCAGAAGCAGTATCTAACGAGAAAGACGTTTCCAAAGAGGTCATCTTTGAAGCGATTGAATTGGCGTTGGCAACAGCGACAAAGAAGCGTTATGACGAAGAGGCGGACATCCGCGTTGTAATCGACCGTGCGACCGGCGATTACCAAACATTCCGTCGCTGGGCTGTGGTAAGCAACGAAGGTGTTCCTTTATTGGGTACCGAGTTGACGATGCAGGAGGCTGAAGAAATTGATACCAGCCTACAGCCAGGCGACATCCACGAAGAAGAAGTTGAATCGGTTAAGTTTGGCCGTATTGCTGCTCAAACCGCTAAACAGGTTATTGTGCAGAAAGTACGTGAAGCAGAGCGCGCTAAAGTTGTTGCTCAATACAGCAGCCGTTTGGGCGAACTGATCTCGGGTACTGTCAAGAAGGTGACACGGGACAATATTATTATTGATCTGGGTAATAACGCTGAAGCGGTTTTACCCCGTGATCAACTGTTGCCGCGGGAAACTTACCGCATGGGCGATCGGGTTCGTGCCGTATTGAATGAGATTCGTACCGAAGGACGTGGCCCGCAGTTAGCGATGAGCCGTAGTTGCCCTGAAATGCTGATCGAACTGTTCCGCATTGAAGTGCCAGAAATTTCAGAAGAAGTAATTGAAATTCGTGCTGCCTCACGTGATCCAGGCTCTCGGGCGAAGATTGCCGTTAAAACCAATGATGGTCGTATCGATCCTGTTGGTGCTTGTGTCGGTATGCGTGGTGCACGAGTTCAAGCCGTGTCAAATGAACTAAGCGGCGAGCGTGTTGATATCATTCTTTGGGATGATAACCCAGCACAGTTGGTGATCAATGCTATGTCACCGGCGGAAGTGGCATCGATTGTTGTCGATGAAGATTCCCGCTCAATGGATGTAGCTGTCGCAGAAGAAAACCTGCCAATGGCTATTGGCCGCAGCGGACAGAATGTTCGTCTAGCGTCTGAGCTGACAGGTTGGAAACTGAATGTTATGACCGAAGAAGACGCGGCTGAAAAGCAGCAGTCTGAAACCGGTTCCATTCTTGAGCTGTTCTCTCAGCACTTGGATGTAGATGATGATATTGCCGGCATATTGGTAGATGAAGGCTTTACCTCATTAGAAGAGGTTGCCTACGTACCGGCAGATGAAATGCTCGAAATCGAAGGTTTCGATGAAGAGATTGTTGATGAACTGCGCACCCGCGCGAAAGACGCTCTGCTCAATCTCGAGCTGGCCAATGAAGAGGCGCTGAATGTTGAGCCTGCTCAAGACCTGCTGGAAATGGAGGGTATGGAACGTCATCTAGCCTATGTTCTGGCTAGTAAAGGTATCGTGACCATGGAAGATCTAGCTGAACAAGCGGTTGAAGACCTGCTTGATGTTAAAGAGCTAGATAAAGAAAAGGCTGCAGCGCTAATTATGACTGCGCGCGCCCCATGGTTTGCGGACGAAGAATAAGTCAACGGAGGAGATAAACCCAGATGGCAGAAGTCACAGTAAAACAGCTAGCCGAAGTAGTTGGCGTTCCCGTTGATCGTTTGCTTACGCAGATGAAAGAAGCAGGTATTGCAGGTAAAAATGAAGTTGCTTCCGTAACAGAAGATGAACGTCAAAAACTGCTAAACCATCTTAAGCGTAGCCACGGTGAAAAATCCGATGGTGAACCTAAGAAGATTACGCTTAAGCGTAAAACAACCAGTCAACTTAAAGTGTCTGGTGCTGCAGGTAAGAAAACTATCAATGTAGAAGTGCGCAAGAAACGCACCTATGTTAAGCGTGCCGATGTTGAAGAAACATCCACCGCTAATGCAAAAGGCAATAACCTTCAGGCAGAACTTGATGTTCAGGCCCGTCGGGATGCTGAACTTCAGGCGGCACAAGAAAAGCAGCGTGAAGAAGCGCGTGTAAAAGCCGAACAAGAAGCGAAAGCAAAAGCTGCCCGCGACAGCGGTGCTGCTAAACCGGCTAACCCAGGCAAGCCGGGTGAACCTAAGGCGGCTGTTTCTAAACCGTCTATGGCTAAGCCTGCGGCGAAGAAAACCCATGCACCACGCTCTGGTGCGCCGGCAGCCAATGCTCCTGCGCCTGCGGCGAATGCAAATGCCAACGCGCCGAAGCAAGATCGTAAGCCAGCTCGGGAGAAAAACTTCCGTAGCCAAGATAAACCTGCTGCGGGCCGTAAAGGTGGCGATAAGCGCCTGTCCCGTAAACCTGGCGGTCGTGACGGTAATCGTCGCGGTAAACCCGTTCAGCGCGGTATGACTAGCTCAAACGTGCAAGCGTTCGAGCGTCCTACTGCACCGGTTATCCACGAGGTTGGGATTCCTGAATCCATTACCGTGGCTGAACTGGCGAAGAAGATGTCCGTTAAAGCGGCCGATGTGATTAAAGTGATGTTCAAGATGGGGGCGATGGCGACCATCAACTCTGTGATTGATCAGGACACGGCCACTCTGGTAGTTGAAGAGATGGGTCACACTGCTGTTGCGATGCAAGCGAACACCGTTGAAGATCAGTTGATCGAAAGCGCTGGTGCTGCTGAAGAGATTGCTGGTGAGCAGGTCGAGCGTGCTCCTGTTGTTACCGTTATGGGTCACGTTGACCACGGTAAAACATCGCTGCTGGATTATATTCGTAAAACCCGTGTTGCTGCTGGCGAGTCCGGTGGTATTACCCAGCATATCGGTGCTTATCACGTTGAAACTGGCCACGGTATGGTCAGCTTCTTGGATACACCGGGACACGCGGCCTTTACGGCGATGCGTGCCCGTGGTGCACAGCTGACGGATATCGTTATTTTGGTTGTCGCGGCGGATGATGGTGTTATGCCTCAGACCGAAGAAGCGGTTAACCATGCGAAATCTGCTGGCGTGCCATTGGTTATCGCGGTTAACAAAATCGATAAAGAAGACGCTGATCCAGAACGTGTTAAGAACGAACTGGCGCAGCGGGATGTCTTGCCGGAAGAGTGGGGTGGTGATGTTCAGTTCGTCAACGTTTCCGCTAAAACCGGTGAAGGTATCGATGCACTGCTGGATGCCGTATTGATGCAAGCAGAATTGCTTGAATTGAAAGCGATCCCTGAAGCACCGGGCCGTGGTGTGGTGGTTGAATCCCGTCTGGATAAAGGACGTGGTCCCGTTGCAACACTGTTGGTTCAGAATGGTACCCTGAAACAGGGCGATATCGTTCTGGCCGGACTGCAGTATGGTCGTGTGCGTGCGATGCTGGATGAAAATGGTAAGCCGGTTAAAACCGCTGGACCTTCTATTCCCGTTGAGATCCTCGGTCTAGATGGTACGCCAGGTGCAGGTGATGAATTCACTGTTGTCTCTAACGAGAAGAAAGCCCGTGAAGTGGCCTTGTTCCGTCAGGGTAAATACCGTGAAATTAAACTGCAGCGTCAGCAGCAGGCGAAACTTGAGAACCTGTTCGAGAACATGCAAGCGGGCGATGTTAAAACACTTAACATCATCCTTAAAGCGGACGTACGTGGTTCTCTTGAAGCACTGACCAGCTCGTTGATGGAACTGAGCACCGATGAAGTTAAGGTGAATGTCGTTTCCGGTGGTGTCGGTGGTATTGCTGAAACCGATGCGAACCTTGCGGTTGCCTCTAGCTCAATCATGATCGGCTTTAACGTCCGTGCTGATGCACAGGCCCGTGCGATCGTTGAGCGTGAAGGTATCGAACTACGTTATTACAGCGTTATCTACGACATCATCGATGATGTTAAGTTAGCGATGACTGGTTTGCTGTCTCCTGAGTTTAAGGAACAGATTGTCGGTATTGCTGAAGTACGTGATGTCTTCCGTGCACCTAAGATCGGTGCAGTTGCCGGTTGTATGGTGACTGAAGGTTCTGTTTTCCGTAACAAGCGTATCCGCGTATTGCGTGAAAACGTTGTTATCTATGAAGGTGAGCTGGAATCCCTGCGTCGCTTTAAAGATAACGTGGCTGACGTTCGTCAGGGCATGGAATGCGGTATCGGCGTTAAGAACTATAATGATGTGAAGGTCGGTGATCAGATCGAAGTCTTCGATACCATTGAAGTTCAGCGTACCCTTTAAGAGTGTTTTGACAGGCTATTATGGCAAGAGAATTTAGTCGTACAGAGCGAATCTCTGACCAGGTCCAAAAGGACCTGGCTCAGTTGATTCAGCGAGAAATTAAAGACCCACGCCTGGGGATGGTGACGATCAGTTATGTAAAGATCGCCAAGGATCTCGGTTATGCCGATATCTACATCACCGTCATGGCAATGGGTGGTAAAGATGAAGCAACGGCCGTGACAGAGTCTCTTAAGGTTCTGAATAGCGCGTCGGGCTTCCTGCGTGGACAGTTGTCCAGCAAGATCAAACTGCGGGTGATGCCGCAATTACGTTTTCACTTTGATGAAAGTGTAGACCGTGGCCGTCGCCTGAATGACTTGATTATTAAGGCGACTCGGGAAGACGGTAAGCACGCTCAGGACGACGAGGAGTAACCCTTGGCAAGACGGGCAAAAGGCCGGTCGGTCAATGGTATTTTTCTACTCGATAAGCCGGGTGGAATGTCGTCAAACCGGGCGTTGCAAATTGTAAAGCGGATCTATGGTGCGGCCAAAGCGGGTCACACCGGCGCTTTAGATCCGCTGGCGACGGGAATGCTGCCGCTTTGCTTTGGTGAAGCGACTAAGTTTTCCCAGTTTCTGCTGAATGCCGACAAACGCTACATTACTACCGCAAAGCTGGGTCAGCGAACTGATACCAGTGATGCCGATGGTGAAGTGGTTGAAGAACGGCCGTTGCCTGATAACCTGAGCGCAGCGCAGATTGATGAGCTGTTGCAACGGGAGTTTACCGGCTTGATTACGCAGGTGCCGTCGATGTTTTCGGCGCTTAAGCATAATGGTCAGCCGCTGTATAAGCTGGCACGCCAAGGTATTCAGGTTGAAGTTAAGAGTCGTCAAGTCACGGTATTTAGCATCGAGCTACTGGCGTTTCGTGGCGATGAAGTCGATCTCGATATCCGTTGTAGTAAGGGCACCTATATCCGCTCGATTGTTCAGGATATGGGCGAGATGTTAGGTTGCGGAGCCCATGTTCAAATGCTCCGTCGGCTTGATTCTGGTCCTTATAAGGCTGAGGCGATGATGCCATTGGCTGAGCTAGAGCAACGGGTCGCTGATATGGGTAGTGATGCGGCTTTGGAAGACATACAAATGTCTTTGGATGCGCTATTATTACCGTCTTGGAGTCCGGTTGCGGATACACCTGAAGTGTTGTTGTCTGATAGTCAAACCCGTGCCCTCTGTAACGGTCAACGGGTGATGTTGGATAGCTTTGAAGAACAGCCTTTGGTGCGTATTCGTGATAGCGGTAGCGACAAGTTTCTGGGGATTGGTGAGATCGACACCTATGGGCAGTTACTGCCCCGTCGCTTGATGAATACTCAGGATATATAATTGATGTGTCTGTGTGGCTTCGGCGGCACGGGCAATATGACGTTGAACTGATAATATGCTCGGTACAACGCGACTATTAATCCATCACACGTTTATCGGTGGTGTGCATATTAATTTTGGAGTTTTTGAAAATGGCATTATCTGTTGAAAAGAAAGCTGAGATCGTTGCTGAATACGCACGCGTTGAAGGCGACACTGGTTCTCCTGAAGTTCAGGTTGCACTGCTGACCCACAACATCGTTGGTCTGCAATCTCACTTTAAAGGTCACATCCATGACCACCATTCTCGTCGCGGTCTGATCCGCATGGTAAACCAGCGTCGTAAGCTGCTGGATTACTTGAAGAAGAAAGATGTAACTCGTTACGCTGATCTGATCAAGCGTCTCGGCCTGCGTCGTTAAGATAATGTTCCGGGGTCATCTTTGATGGCCCCGGTGCTTTTTAAGGTCTGCTAAAATAGAGATCTCTATATGCGTCTGTACCGCGTTTTACACCAACCAGCCTGTACTCTGGTGCGTTCTGAGTGTTACCAGAGCCCAGCAGAGTACTGGCTATAAAGAGGCCGGTGTGACGTTGCACAGACATTTTTTTTGTTTCGCATAAAGATAAGGAATTGTATCGTGCCACAAGCAATTACTAAGACATTCCAATACGGTAAGCATGAAGTTACCCTTGAAACGGGCCGCGTTGCTCGTCAAGCGAGCGGTGCTGTATTGGTTACCATGGGTGGTGTACAGGTTTTGTGTACCGTTGTTGGTGCTAAATCAGCCCGTGAAGGCCAAGACTTTTTCCCACTATCTGTTCACTACCAAGAAAAATACTACGCCGTTGGCCGTATCCCAGGTGGTTTCTTTAAGCGTGAAGCCCGTCCGTCAGAAAAAGAAACACTGACGTCTCGCCTGATCGACCGTCCTATCCGCCCGCTGTTCCCTAAGGGTTACATGAATGAAGTACAGGTTATCTGTACTGTTATGTCTGCGGATAAGATTAACGATCCTGATATCGCTGCAATGATCGGTACTTCTGCTGCGTTGGCCGTTTCTGGTATCCCATTCCAAGGCCCAATCGGTGGCGCACGTGTCGGTTATACCGAAGCGGAAGGTTACTCCCTAAACCCAACTTACGAAGAACTGCAAACCTCTATGCTCGACATGGTTGTTGCGGGTACGTCTGATGCGGTTCTGATGGTTGAATCTGAAGCGCAAGAGCTGTCTGAAGATGAGATGCTCGGTGCGGTTGTCTTTGCTCATCAGCAGATGCAAGTTGCTATCAGTGCTATCAACGAATTGGTTGCTGAAGCCGGCAAGCCACGTTGGGAATATGCACCAGAAGCTAAAAACGAAGCGCTGATCGAACAGGTTCGCGGTGTCGTTGGTGATGATATCAATGCTGCTTACCAAACGGCTGACAAAATGGAGCGTCAGAACGCTCTGGGTCAAGCTCGTAGCAAAGCGGTTGAAACGCTGTGTGGTGAAGAGGGTCAACCTTCTGCTGCTGAAGTATCCGGTATCTTTAAGTCACTGGAAAAAGAGATTGTTCGGGGTCGTATCCTTGATGGTCAGCCACGTATCGATGGCCGTGACAGCAAAACTGTCCGTGGTATCGATGTTGAAGTCGACGTACTGAGCGGTACTCACGGTTCTGCACTCTTTACCCGTGGTGAAACTCAGGCGATCGCTACCTGTACACTGGGTACTGCCCGTGATTCACAAATCATCGATGCGATCGAAGGCGAACGCCGCGATCCATTCATGCTGCACTACAACTTCCCTCCTTACTCTGTAGGTGAAGCGGGTCGTATGGGCGCAACTGGCCGTCGTGAGATTGGTCACGGTCGTCTGGCGCGTCGTAGTGTTGCTGCGGTTCTGCCGACACAGGAAGAGTTTCCGTACACTATCCGTATCGTGTCTGAGATCACTGAATCTAACGGTTCAAGCTCTATGGCCTCTGTTTGTGGTGCGTCTCTGTCTATGATGGATGCAGGTGTTCCATTGAAAGCACCGGTTGCGGGTATCGCAATGGGTCTGGTTAAGGAAGGCGAGCGTTTCACTGTATTGACCGATATCCTAGGTGACGAAGATCACCTGGGTGACATGGACTTTAAAGTGGCCGGTACTGAAGCGGGTGTTACTGCGCTACAGATGGATATCAAGATCACCGGTATTACCGAAGAGATCATGGATATCGCACTGGAACAGGCTTATGAAGCTCGTGCTCACATCCTGAAAGAGATGGCTAAAGTGATTGGTTATGCACGTCCAGAACTACCGGACAATGCACCTGCCATGACACTGTTAGAAATCAACCCAGAGAAGATCCGTGATGTTATCGGTAAAGGTGGTGCAACCATCCGTGCCCTGACTGAACAGACTGGCGCGACTATCGATATCGAAGATAACGGTACTGTGCGTATCTACGCAGCTGATAAAGCAGCAGCGAAAGCGGCTGTGGATAAAGTGCGTGAGATTACCGCTGAAGCTGAAGTTGGTAAGATCTACGAAGGTAAGGTTGTGCGTCTGGAAGAGTTCGGCGCCTTTGTTAACATCCTGCCGGGTAAAGATGGTTTGGTTCACATCTCTCAAATCGCTAACAAGCGTATTGAGAAGGTAACCGACTACATCAAGATGGATGACACGGTTAAAGTTAAAGTGATGGAAGTAGACCCACGTGGTCGCATCAAGTTGACTATGCGTGATCTAGAGCAAGATGAATCAGTAGAATAAGATTTTAGTCTGCTGTTAAAAAAACCCGCTGATGCGGGTTTTTTTGTATCTGCTAGAGCCATATTGATGGGTATTTTGTTGAGGGTGAGAAAATGAAAAAACGGATGATGCTCGTCTCTGCTTTGCTGTTGGCGGGCTGCGGCGATGAAGTCGGGGATGTATCACTTGGGCTGCTAACGACGAAGGATATTAAACTGAATGTGTTGGTGGACCCCATCGTTACCGGTGTGACCTGTCATATCGCGAGTATCGAGGCGGATCTTGATTTTTCGGACCCCAGCGACTCATCGATTGCCTGTCGTCAAACGGGCCCGATTACGGCGGAGATGATTGCCGCGATTGACCGAGCCAAAGATGGCGAGGTGGTATTTCGTAAATCCAAGAGCGTGCTCTTTAAAACGATGAAGGTGCGACGTATTTTTGATCCGCAATCTCAGACCCTGATGTATCTGTCATACTCAACCAAAGAGATTAATGGTAGCTATAAACACAGCCTTTCTACGGTGCCGTTATGGGGAACTTCTGCCTATCAAACGCAACAAATCCCCACGAAGTAAAGAATTACACGGCTGATTTATATTGCTCTAATCCCGCGATGGACGGTTGATAATCGCGCTGATCACTCTTGGCTAGCGCCCGTAATAGGCGTCCGGTAATGCAGTTAAAGCATTGTGGTCCATTGCGCTGACAGAGAGAGTTAGCACAGGCATTGAGTAGCAGTTCATGGGCTACCTGTTGTTGTACGCTGCGGGTGGTTGAGTACAGCTCATGGCAGGTAACAATGCCTAGCTCAAATAGCTCTGAGACAGCAGTGCCACGCCATTCAGCGATCAGATGATTGGATAGACCGCTGTGCAGCTTTATCACCGGTTCTTTGCGTTCTAGCCATGCATCAATTCTCAGTGCATTCATCATTAACTCTCCATTTATTGAATGATAATGATTCTCATTATGATTATTTGAGTCGTTAATGCAATAGTTTTATCACCTTATTTTTTATTGTGCATTTATTACCCTAACGGCTGAAGCCTACGAGCGCTGAGGCTTAGCCTAGTTGTCCCAATGTTATGCACAGGCTTGTGCCGTGAAAGCTGGGGATAACCTCAGTGGATAAGGTTTGCTCTAACCCTGTTTTTGACTTGTGAGTCTCCTCGTAGACTTAGCTCATAACGGTTGTGATTTATATGACGGTGCTGATTCTGCTTGTCTCTTCTTGTATACGGCTGATAGCTAGGTCATGCTTACGATTCAGTATCTATTCAGTTGATTTTGGCGGTTAAAATGATTCAAGACTTAGAGGCAAACAAAGCCAATGCGATAGCCTTCTATCGGACAGCCTATTTAGGTGATCCCAGTGCGGCGATCGCGACCTATGTTGGCGCGGAATATATCCAACATAACCCGGTGGTGGCGGGTGGTAAGCAAGGGTTTATCGATTACTTTGATGAAATGGCGCGAGACTTTCCGGATAAAACCATCGAGTTTGTTCGTGCGATAGCACAAGGGGATCTCGTCGCCTTGCATACCCATCAGGTTTGGCCGGGTAATGATCAGTATGTGACGATGGATTTCTTTCGTTTTGATGAGCAGGGGAAGATCGTCGAGCATTGGGATGCGATACAGGGCGTGCCTGCTGAGAGTAAAAATGGTAATCCGATGTATTGATCGGCGAGGTCTGTGCGCCTCGTTAACGAGGCTCTAGAGGCTTTTTGCGTTTAGTCGAAGGGAAACTAGGCTTCCCTTCGAACGGCGTACAGGTGATGCTGTTAAGCGTGCGTTACTGCTTTTCCCGCATCACACAATAAAGCCGGAAGCCGTAAATGGTATACAGGCAGTTCAGAAAGCCAAACACGATATCAAACAGGCTGCGTAGTATCAGTGATTCGATACCCAGTGTTTGAAGCAGCATCTCTATCAGTAGATTACTGCCGAGCAGTATGACAAAGAGGAATGCTAGGCCATTGAGTAGAGGCCAGAAGAACTCAGAAGTGTCTTGCCAGCTGTTTTTTAACGACTCGGTGGGGCCTGATTTTTCGATCACGCTGTGATATTCGGCAAACCCCCAACGGATCATGACGTAAACGCCGGGGATAAAAAACAGCAGTAAACCGATAACGATACCGCAAGCGCCTAAGAGTTTGGTGAGAAACAAGGGGCCCCAGCGTTGTAGGCCGATTTTGAGTGCTTGGCCTGTGGTGATCGGGTCTTTATTAACGACCGATTCGAGGTAGGCGATCGTTGCACCGGCATACAGCGGCAGAAAGACCAGGCTAGCCAGATAGAACATCAGAATCGAATCGTTCATCTCTGGGTTTTCTGGGTCAACCGATTGCAAAGCGCTCATGCTAATCAGGGTGATGAGAATAATAAATGGTAGCTGTATCCGCATAATCGGTTGCAGATGTGCGCGGAAGAAGAACCAAGTTTGTT
The DNA here is from genome assembly GCF_003957515.1 of Amphritea opalescens. GTDB lineage: Bacteria > Pseudomonadota > Gammaproteobacteria > Pseudomonadales > Balneatricaceae > Amphritea > Amphritea opalescens. The sequence goes on along the minus strand of NZ_RQXW01000019.1, from coordinate 49,415 downwards.
TTAGATAAGTGGCGATCATGCTGTCTTTGTCACTCGTGTTTAGTGCGGTTGGGCCAGTAGTATCAACTTAAAGCTACCGTTGTCGGCGATCACTTCTATGGTTGAGAACAATTTTTTGGCTTTTCGTTCAAGCGGGATATGTAAGTTCACCACAAAGCAGGCGATCCCGTCTGATTGTAGGTGTCTGCGTGCCGCGTTAAGGAAACGGTCGGTCATATCGCCTTCAACACTGAATCCCTGATGAAACGGTGGATTGCAGAGTATGAGAGGATAGCGTTGCTCGATCTCTTCGGCGCAGTCTGCGACCACCACTTCACCATTGATACCCTGTGCGCGAAAGTTGGCTTCACAGGCCAGCAGGGCGCCAGCATTGTTATCCGTCGCGGTGATTTTACAGCCAAGGGGTGCGCAGTTCATCGCTAGATAACCATAGCCACAGCCGAGGTCGAGGGCGGTTTCTGGTGGCGCCGTGAGTCGTTCGGTGAATTGCGCTAACTCAGAAATCAGAAAAGCGCTGCCTTTATCGATCTTATTCCAACCATAGACGCCGGGCTTACTGCTGTAATTGAAGTGTTCATCGCTGGCCACTTCTCGTAGCTGAGGATAATCCTGGTCGTCCAGTAATTCGCTGTCGGCGGCTCCCGGTGATTGCAGAATTCCCATCCAAGTGTTTTTGTCTAACTTGGATTGCTCCATCTGCCCCGCGAATAGTTTTTTCGCTTTATCCAGATAGGTTTTAATGCCTTCGTTTTTCAGCCCTGCGATGCTCAGTGTTCCGCCCGGTTTGAGAATGCGGATCGCCTGATTAATCACATGATGCACCACGGGTTTCTCTTTCGATACCCGATAGATGATGTTATCCACACTGTGGTCGGCATAGGCGGTGAAGTCGAAATCTGAAAACTGGCTAGTCCAACCGGCGTTTTCTAACTGCTGACAGAGATCGAAGCGGTTGCTGATCACGGTGACGGCAGGATTAACCCGAGAGGTTTGGTTGAGCAGGTTCTCATCGGCAATCCACAAAGAGGTGCCGGTGGCGTTATCCAGTTGTGGTTTTAAGAGGGTAAAGGCGGTGTCAGTCATCAGAACGATTTCGCTTCGGCTTCGGTGAGAAAACGGTATTCACCGGGTTCTAGGTCTTCATCTAAATGGACATTACCAATCTGCTCCCGGTGCAAGGCGGTGACTTTGTTACCCATCGCGGCGAACATGCGCTTAACCTGATGATAGCGGCCTTCATGTAGTGTGATTCTGGCTTGGGTATCCGAAAGAATCTCTAATTCAGCCGGCAGGGTGGGTTTGTCTTCGTTACGTAGCGTAATACCGGCAGCAAACTGTTCGGCATAATCGGGGGTAATCGGCTCTGCGGTGCTAACAAGATAGACTTTATCGCACTGGTGTTTAGGCGAGGTGATGCGATGCGACCATTGGCCATCGTTGGTGATCAGCACTAACCCTGTGGTGTCGATATCTAAGCGCCCAGCGGGGTGTAGATCACGTATGGTGAGCTGCTCCAATAAGTCGATAACCGTCGGATGTTCACTGTCTTCGGTGACGCAAACAGTACCCGCGGGTTTATTCAGCATTAAATATTTAGGGCCTGGCGGGGCAATATCATTGCCTTCCAGAGATACCTGGTCATCGCTTAGGACTTTGTAACCGTGATCCTGACACAGCTGACCGTTCACCTCGACATTCTTACATTTGATCTGTCGTTTAATTAGACTGCGGGGTAAACCAGTTGCCTGACTTAGGTATTTATCCAGTCGCATTGAATTTCATCTGCCTGTTATCGAAAAAGAGCTAGTATACCGGTACTCGTCAGAATGCAATAGGGCTGCTAATCAGCTAATATACGCCGTTCTGATATCCATCCCTTGCCATTAACCGTGTGACTGCCTGTGAAGCTTTTTGTAGATAACCTTACCAACGTTGATTTTTCTTACTTACATCCTCAGCGCGGCCTGCTGGGAGAGTCCTGGCTAGTGCAGTTGGTGCTCGATGGTGACCTCAATGCAGAAGGGATGATCTGTGATTTTGGAATCGTTAAAAAAGCGGTGAAACATTGGTTTGATAACAGCATCGACCATGCGTTGGTCGTGCCGACCGAGATGGCTAATCTGCATTCAGAGCAACTGAATGGCGAAACAACGGTTATCTGGCGTTATCCCGCGGGTGGTGAATTCTACTGTCGTTCACCAGAACAGGCGATCGTGCTGGTGGATATCGATCAGATTGACGAGATTAGCTTGGCCGCTTGGTGTAATGCCCAACTCTTGGCGCTATTCCCTGAAGAGGTGAAAGGACTGGAGATCAGCTTTGTGCCGGAAGCGATCAATGGCGCATCTTATCATTACAGCCATGGATTACAGCAGCACGATGGCAATTGTCAGCGGATTGCGCACGGCCATCGTTCGCGTATCGAAGTCTTTTTAGATGGGCAGCGGGATGCGGCGGTTGAACAGCAATGGGCGACAACCTTTAATGATATCTATATCGGTACCCGAGGCCATTTGGTGAGTGCGACCGATGAAGAACACCACTATTGCTATGATGCCCCACAGGGTGAGTTTGAGATTCGTTTGCCTGCGAGCCACTGCTATCTGATCGATACGGAAACCACGGTAGAGCAGATCGCCTGCCATCTTGCCGCACAGGTGAAGCTATCCCATCCAGATAAAGAGGTCATGGTGAAGGCGTTTGAAGGCGTAGGAAAAGGCGCTATAGCGACAGCCTGATTGGGGCCTCGCTCGCGATGAATCTCTGACGCATGAAAGCGTGAATGACAGACATAAAAAACGCGGCTATTGGGCCGCGTTTTTTGTTACAACAGTTTAGCGAGGTTTAGCTGCGTTCGATCGCTAGCGCAGTACCCATACCACCACCGATACAGAGTGTCGCCAAGCCTTTTTTAGCATCGCGACGAGCCATCTCGTGCAGTAGGGAAACGAAGATACGGCAGCCTGAAGCACCGATTGGGTGGCCTAAGGCGATAGCGCCGCCGTTCACGTTAACCAAGGTGGTGTCCCAGCCGAGTTCTTTGTTAACCGACAGAGCCTGAGCCGCGAAAGCTTCGTTCGCTTCAATCAACTCTAGGTCATCAACGGTCCAGCCAGCTTTTTCGAGAGCTTTCTGAGTCGCGCAGATTGGACCTGTACCCATGATCGATGGATCAACACCCGCAGACGCATAAGCCTTGATGGTTGCCAATACAGGTAGACCCAGCTCAGCAGCTTTCTCTGCAGAACAGAGAATAACGGCCGCAGCACCATCGTTGATGGTAGAAGAGTTACCGGCGGTGACTGTGCCATCTTTTTTGAAGGCTGGACGCAGTTTACCCAGTGCTTCTGCCGTGACGCCAAAACGAGGCTGCTCATCGGTATCAAACACAATAGGATCGCCTTTACGCTGAGGCATCACAACGGGGATGATCTCATCTTTGAACTTGCCAGAGGTGACAGCGGCTTCTGCTTTGTTCTGAGAGGCTGCAGCAAAGACATCCTGCTCTTCACGGCTGAAACCATACTTGTCGACAATGTTCTCAGTGGTGATACCCATGTGATAGTCGTTGAACGCATCCCATAGGCCGTCTTTGATCATGGTATCAACCATTTTCCAGTCACCCATACGGGTGCCTTGACGGGAGTTTGGCAGGATATGTCCAGAGATGCTCATATTTTCCTGACCACCGGCAATGATCATTTCAGCATCGCCACAGCGAATCGCTTGAGTCGCCAGTTGAATAGATTTTAAGCCAGAGCCACAGACTTTGTTGATCGTCATGGCGGGTACTTCAATTGGCAGACCAGCATTGACCGCCGCTTGGCGTGCTGGGTTTTGGCCGCAGCCACCCGTTAACACTTGGCCAAGAATGACTTCGTCAATTTGATCAGCCGCAATACCGGATTTTTCCAGCAGCCCTTTAATAACAATCGTGCCGAGCTCGCTGGCAGGAACGGATGACAGAGAACCATTAAAACTACCTACAGCCGTACGGCCAGCAGCTACAATAACAACATCACGCATGATTATTCCTCTTGCTTATAAGATTGCTGCAGAAGTGTAGTCACATAGCGTGACGAAATTATGGCAGGTCAGTCAGAAACCTGACACGGGATACTCTACAGCTGTTTTGTAATCATTTTTATTTGTGCAGTGCAGTACAACATAGACAAAACGCTACTGCAATGGGGTTAGCCCTGCGAGGTGACATGAAGCATAAAAATTGCCACCGGCCTGAGAATTTAACAGGTGTTTCGCGGATAGCCAAGCAGACTAAAGGTGGAGAGGGCGGGGGAATTGCATTTTGAGGATCAGGTGCCACGCTTCGGCGGCACCTGATCATGGCTTAGAGATCGAGCATCATATTGTCGATGAGCCGAGCTTTGCCTAGGTAAGCCGCGGCGATTAAGATGATCTCGGTATCGTCACTGTCGGCCTGTCGTAGATCATCACGTTTAGAGATGCAGTAATAATCACGTTTAAAACCGGCTTGCTCGAGAGCTGTCTGAGCCTCTTCCTGTAACGTTAGATAATCACGTCGGCCTGCGGTTATCTCCGCGATAGTCGTACGGATCGTTTGATTCAAGATTGGCGCAATGGCCAGCTCTTCAGGTGTCAGGTATGCGTTACGGGAACTCAGCGCCAGATTGCTTTGTGCTCGAGCAATGGGTGACCCCTGTATCTCGACGGGTAGGAATAGATCTTCTGCCATCCGGCGAATCACCAGTAGCTGTTGAAAATCTTTCTCGCCAAAGATGGCAACATCGGGCTGAACAATACCGAAGAGTTTACATACTACGGTGGCTACGCCGCGAAAATGTCCCGGCCGGGTGGCACCACAATGGATATCAGAGATACCCGGCACTTCGATTAGGGTTTGTATCACCTGACCATTGGGGTACATCTCTTTAATGGTCGGAGCAAACAGGTAATCGCAGTTCGCCAGTGCGAGCTTTTCCTGATCTGCTTCCAGTGTTCGAGGATAGGCATCTAGGTCTTCGTTCTCACCAAATTGCAGCGGGTTAACGAAGATACTGGCGACGGTGATGTCAGCATTATTATTGGACTGTTGGATCAATTGGATATGACCCGTATGGAGATTGCCCATCGTTGGGACAAAACCGATGCGTTTGCCCGCACGACGTTCTGCGCCGATAGCATCACGCAGTTCGGCGATAGAGTGGATAGTTTTCATGATTACTTGAATCCGTGTTCCGGTCCGGGGAAGGTGCCTGCCTTAACTTCGTCAGCATAGGCTTTAAAGGCTCCGGCGATATCATTGCTGTGCGCCATAAAGTTTTTGACAAACTTCGGACTGCGCCCCGGTGTAATACCCAGCATGTCGTGCATCACGAGTACTTGCGCATCGGTGTCAGCACCCGCGCCTATCCCGATCACCGGAATATCGACGGCTTGCGTGATTTCACCGGCTAACAGGGAAGGGACGCACTCTAGCAGCAGCATGGCTGCACCGGCCTGTTCTAGGCGTACGGCGTCTTCAATCATCTGTTTGGCGGCACTGTTATCGCGACCTTGAATTTTATAGCCACCGAGGACGTTAACCGCCTGTGGGGTGAGTCCTAGGTGGGCGCAAACGGGAATGCCACGTTGCGCTAGCAGGGCGATGGTCTCGTCCAGCCAAGCGGCGCCTTCCAGTTTGACGATATGTGCACCGGCTTGCATCAATGCCGCAGCACTGTCCATCGCTTGTTCGGGCGTGCCGTAGCTCATGAAGGGTAGATCCGCCATGATCATGGAGCCCTGATTGCCCGCTTTTACAGCCGCCGTGTGGTATGCCATCTCTTCGACGGTAACCGGAAGTGTACTATCGTTGCCCTGCAGTACCATGCCCAGGGAGTCGCCCACTAACATCACTTCAACACCCGCGGTGCTGATAAGGTGAGAGAAACAGGCATCGTATGCAGTGAGAACTGCAAATTTTTCACCGGCCTGTTTCCGCGCCATTAGGGTATGAAGGGTAATGCTGCTCATAAGAGAACCTGCTTATTTATTACTCACACGGGTGGGGATTATACCTAGGCCTTTTCGGATTAACTATTGTCTATTGAGCATAGACAGCAAAAACGTTATAACTTATTGTTTTATAATAAAATTAGTTTGACTATATTCGTTCTAAAGAGCCGTTTTCGCAGCATTTAAGGCAGTCTGCTAGGCTTGTTTGGCTGGTGATCCACAGGTCGGGAGCGATTTCTGCGAGGGGATAAAGTACAAAGTTACGTGCTTGAATAAAGGCGTGTGGGACCGTTAAACGCTCGTTATTGATCTGTTGATCACCATACAGGAGGAGGTCTAAATCCAGTGTGCGAGGCCCCCAATGTTGTATTCTCACCCGCTGGTGGTGTTGCTCAATCGCTTGTAGAGCATCCAGTAGATCGAGAGGCAGCAGCGTTGTTTCTAAGCAGGCGACGGCATTGATATAGTCGGGTTGGCCGGGTGGGCCAACTGGATCGCTCCGGTATAGGCTGGAATGGGTCAGGGCGCGACAGTTAGCTAAACGTTCAAGTTCGAGTAGCGCTGTCGTCACCTGTGTCACTGGGTTTTCGAGATTACTTCCCAGGCCGATATAGCAACGGGTCCATGTGGCGTGGGCTTGCTCAGCCATTGTTCTGCTCAGGTTTTTTACCGGGGCTGCGGCGACGTCTGCGACGTTTTGGTGCCTCATCCTTAGGTACTTCGCGGGACATATGGCTGCGGATCTGTGGGTTTTGAGTTTGGTAGTCTGTCCACCATTTACCCAATCCTTCGAGATCTTCACCACTATTTTCACGCAACATCAGCAGATCATAGGCGGCTCTAAAGCGCGGGTGTTCCATGAGTCGGTCGGCACGTTTACCTTGACGACGCGGCAGGCGGAATTGTAACTCCCAGATCTCGCGGATCGGGGTGGAAAAGCGCCGAGGAATCGCCGTTTGCTGTATCTGTTCAGATAGAATCTGATTAGCGGCTTCGTGCATGGCAGGCACCGTGTGCATACCATCATTCTTCTGCAGCTGCGTCATGCGCCGCTGCATTGGGTACCAGAGTAGCGCTGCGAACAGAAAGGCCGGGGTGACGCTTTTGTTCTGCTGTAAGCGTCGGTCGGTATTCTGTAAGGCGTTCAGTATCAGTTGTTCAACAGGCTGACCTTGTGGGTCATCAAGGCAGGCCGCCGTCTGACGGAAAACATGCTCTAACAGGCCGTATTTGCGGAACTGATGAAAGGATTCGATGCCGTGGCCGGATTGAAATATTTTTAGTACTTCATCGAACAGTCGCGCCGGAGCAATATCTTTGAGCAGATAGCCTAGCTCATATAAGGGGGCTTCGGTCGCCGGTTCAATAGTAAAACCCAGTTTAGCGGCAAAGCGTGCCGCGCGAAGCATGCGCACAGGGTCTTCACGGTAACGGGAATCTGGATCGCCAATCATTCTTAGCGTGCGATTCTGCAGGTCATTAAAACCGTTGGTGAAGTCGTAAACGCAGTGATCTTTAGGGCAATAGTAGAGGGCGTTAACGGTGAAGTCGCGCCGTAGAGCATCTTCTTCGATAGTGCCGTAGACATTATCCCGGACGATCATGCCGCTATCATTTTGACGGCCGTGTTCACCATCGCTGTTTTTCGGCTGGCTGTCATGACTGGCACGGAAAGTGGCCACTTCGATCATATCTCGACCAAAGCGTACATGCAGTAGCTTAAAGCGTCGACCGATCAGACGTGAGCGACGAAAGATCGCATGTGCCTGTTCGGGGGTGGCATTGGTGGCGACATCGAAGTCTTTGGGTTCTTTATCCATGAGTAGATCGCGGATACAGCCGCCGACGAGGTAGCCTTCATAGCCCTCATCCTGCAAGTGATAGGCTGTTTTCATCGCCGCATCGTTTAGCCGCCTGCGGGGGATTCGGTGGATCTCTTCAGGGATAAGCACTGGGCCACTGTTTTGCGGGCTGGCTTTGCCGGCTGATTGCTTTCGATTACTACCGAATAGTTTACGGATAAACGAGCCTATAGGTGATGAGTTTTTGTCCATATCTTACTGAGAAACTTACGCAGAAATAAGAGCGCAGAATAATAGCACAAAATACAATCAAAAAGCGTAGTTAAAGCCGTAGTTTATATGATCTTTGCTGTCGGATGGCAGGGAGTTTTGATACAGAGAAAGGAGAGGGGGTAAGCTGATCGCTGTTAGACAACAACTCAGTATTAGCTTGTTGTTTTTGTTTCTAATAGCACTGATTCGGGACCGTTGTATTGGGTGTCAATTCAGCGATCAGCTTGTAGAGCCTCATTTTTATTTTTATTCGAGGCAAGATACTTATCAACTAATCATCTGGGTTTTATTTTTATTATGATTATTAGCAGTAAGTGTTTTTTTTCTTCTTGTCTTAATAATAGCACTTGCTGTGCCAGTTATTATAACTATATGTTTTTAATGGTTTTTATTGTTTTTGTGCCTTTTTTGTTACCCGGTGTTACCGAGGAAGGTAACAAAAACTGTTACCTTTCTACACATGCTGCACTTGCTTCGTGGGGGATAAGTAACACTTTTTCGCCAAGGTGAGACGCTCATATGTGGTTGGCGGCTTTATTCTTTCGGTTTGCGTGGAATTCCCAGCTTTTGTCGCCGCTCCCATAAGCACTTGCGGCTCACGCCTAATTTCTTCGCCAGCTTGGTCTCGCTCATTGAATCCTGATTTTCCAAGACGAAGCGCTGAAAATAATCGTCTAGAGAGAGGTTTTGGTCGCCGCGTCGCTCTCTAGTGTCGGTTTCAGCAACCAATGAGTGGCCGCTGGCAAAGCTTGATTCCAGTTCGGCTAAGGAGTCGGGTTCGATATCGAGACCAAGCAGGTCGGTGGTAATCATATGATCATCAGCCAGAATAACCGCCCGTTCGATCGCATTTTGTAGTTCGCGCACATTACCTGGCCAGCGGTAGCGGATCATGGTTGTGCAGGCATCATCGCTGAATTTCAGCAAGGGTGAACCGAGCTTTTTACAGCTTCTCTGTAGGAATTGCTGGGCAATATCGATGATATCCTCACCTCGCTCTCGCAGCGGAGGCATTTGAAGCTCCATGACGTAGAGTCGATAGTATAGGTCTTCTCGAAACTCGCCGGTTTTGGCTAGCGCTTTGAGATTGCGGTGGGTCGCTGCAATAAGGCGGACATCAACGTTGATCGATTTTACCGAGCCAACTCGACGGATTTCACTCTCCTGTAGGAATCGCAGCAAACGCGCTTGAGCTTCAAGGGGTAGTTCGCCGATCTCATCGAGAAACAGTGTGCCACCATGGGCAGCTTCTATCAGGCCATTGCGGGTTGCATCGGCACCGGTAAACGCGCCTTTTTCATGGCCAAAGAGTTCAGATTCAATCAGGCTCTCGGGAATAGAGGCGCAGTTAACGGAGATCATCGGTGAGCCTGAGCGAGCGCTTTGCTGGTGGATCGCCCGGGCCGCGAGTTCTTTGCCGGTGCCCGATTCGCCTTGAATCAGCACGGTAGCGTCGGTGCCTGCGACTTTCTGGATGCGCTTAAATAGATTTTGCATCGCGGTGCAGTTGCCGACCATCTCGTTACTGCCACTGGGACTATCACCCTCTGCCGGTGCTGAGGTGTCGTCATCAGTGCTACGGAGTTTGATGATATTGGCGATGGTTTCTAGAATCTCATCGTGATCAAAGGGTTTGGCGATATAGTCCACCGCGCCCATTTTCATGGCTTCGACGGCGGAGCGCATGCTGGCGTAACTGGTCATAATGACGACCGGTACCGCTTTAGCGAGATCGATCAGATCGGTGCCCGGTGCGCCGGGTAGGCGCAGATCACTGATGATTAGGTTGTAATCATTGAGGTTGAACTGGTTGGTCGCTTCGTCAACAGATCCTGCATCGTCAACGGTGTAATGGTTGCGCTCCAGCAATCGCCGGAGGGCAGAACGTATAATAGACTCATCTTCGACGATAAGGATGCGGCTCATTCGGTTTACCTTTGCTTCTTATCCTCGGGTCGCAGGTGTTTGTTATATTACAAACTTAATCCTGTTAACTGACCGGGAGGGTGATAACCATCTGAGTGCCATTGTTCTGATTTTTATTGGCGGGACTCACTACGTTAATACTACCATAATGCTCCTCGATGATGTTATAGACCAATGACAGCCCCAGACCGGTTCCTTTGCCCGGATCTTTGGTGGTAAAGAACGGTTCAAAGAGTTTGTTGATGTGTTCCGCAGAGATGCCGCTACCCTCATCGGTGATGGTAATCACCACGGAGTTACTCTCGCGTGTAGCGTCCAGCCAGACCGAGCCATGGTCGGGTGACGCGTCGCAGGCATTGTTGATCAGGTTGATAAATACCTGCATCAGGCGTTGAGGGTCGCCGCTAAGATGGATTGAGCTATCAATATTATTATTCAGTTGCAGTGATTGGCCGCGGCTATCCATAGAGACGAGATGTAGCGCTTCGTCGGTGAGCTCTTTTAGATTGATCTTTTCGAGGTGCTGCTGTTCATCATTTAAGCCTGAGTGGGCGAAGCGCACCAGTGATTGAACGATGCGGGTAATTCTTTGGGTCTGGGTGACGATCTGTTCAGCACTTTCAAGAATATAGGGGTCATCGGTTTCATACTTGAGGTTCTGTGCTAAACAGGCGATACCGGTGACCGGGTTGCCAATCTCATGGGCCACACCGGCCGCGAACCGACCAATGGAGGCGAGTCGTTCGTTATGGGTTAGGCGGTTGACCAGCAATTGATTATCGGTTTCGTTTTCTAGCAGAATCACCATCGACTCGGGGTCATCGGCGAGGCTGGCTTTGTGCAGGCTAAGCCAGCAGTTCTCATCATTGATCAGTAAGTGTTGTGATAACAGGTGGTTATTATCTTGCCGCGAGAAGTCGTTGAGTAATTCGCCCCAGGGCGCTGGCAGATTCAGTAGCTTGCGGGTTAATACAAAGGATGCCTGAAGTCCGGTGAAGTGCTCCATCTCCTCATTCCAAAAAATAATCTGTCCCTTTTCATCCAGAGAACAGGCCCCAAGAGGCAGACGTTGCAGTGTCATTCGGTGATGACGGCGCAGATTGTCGAGTTCGGCCGCCAGACCGCTCAGGCGGGTCTGATAGGTTTCCAGTTGCGCCTCTAACAGGTGAATATCCCTCGTACGGTATTGGCCTAGAGACTCTGTTTTAATCTGCTGATTGAGCAGGGTGCTGGCTTCAACCGGCCCGAAGAGTGCGCTAAGACGGCTTTCGGTATGGGTTCTGAGTCTTACGAGGTCGATGGCGTTGAGCTCGCCACTGACGAGATTGAGTTCATGCAGGGCTTGATCGATCTCGCGTTTGGCGGTGGTTTTTCCTAGCCGGGGGCTGAGCAGTTCGACCAACTCATCGCTGTGGCTAATGTTGAGCTGTGGCCCTACCGGACGTTGCAGGCTGTTATGTAGGCAAGCACTGGCGCTGGCGATCTCCTCCTGTGAGCTGCGGGTGAGGATAGAGGTGAGCAGGAAAATAATGATATTGGCGGTCAGCGCATAGATCGCAATCTGATGCCAGTTGTCATAATCCATAATGACGGCATCGGCGGTGAGAGTATCGCCCCCAAGCAAGCCCGTTAGCATCGAGCTAATCCAAATACCCATGCCCGCAATGAGTCCTAGGCAGAAACCATTGCGGTTGGCGCCGGGCCAAAACAGGGTGGCGAGAATGCCGGGTAGAAACTGCATAAAGGTAATGAAGGCTAACGTGCCAAGCCAATGAAGGTTGTAGTTCAGTCCCACGGTACTGTAGAACAGATAGCTGCAAAGCATCATTACAATAATGAGTATACGTCGCAGCCACAATAGTCTGGAGTATAAACGCTGGGTTGCTAGCGGAGGCATCAAGGGCAAAATAAGGTGGTTTTGCAGCATAGATGCGATTGAGATCGTCGCCACAATGATGATTCCGCTGGCCGCCGTTAGCCCGCCGATAAAGGCGAGGGTGGTGAGGAAGTTAGAATCCAGCTGGATGCCGAGATTGAGAATCAGAAAGGCGGGTTGATCGGCGATGCCTAGTTTAATGCCGGCCCATAAAATAGGCGGTACGGCGAGTGCCATGATCAGCAGGTAGAGAGGCATCCCCCAACTGGCTTTGTGCAGGCTGTTGGATGATGTGTTTTCGGTAAACATCATATGAAAGGTGTGCGGCATCACAATAATGGCGGAGAAAAAGCCCAGTAACATGGTGCGCCACATATCACTATCGAGTGGCGTATCGAATATCGCCAACTCTTGTGGGTGCTGTAGCAGCCATTGTTCAAGCCCTCCTGGGCCGCCCATCACCTCGAAGAGTGCATAGAGGGCAATGGTGATCATGGCGATCAGTTTAATCAGAGAGCCGGTGGCCATCGCAACAATCAAGCCGGTACGGTTGTAGCGTAAAGACGGATTTCGAGCGCCGACAAGAATCGCGAACAGGGCGATGAGGGTGCAGAACCCGATAGCGATCTGATCGGAGGAAAAGTCTTGGTTTAGGATGTGTAGCGAATCTGAAACGGCCTGAATCTGAATCGAAATTAACGGCAGAATGGCGATCAAAGAGAAGATGGCCGTAAGCGTACCCGCCGTGGCTGAGCGAAAGCGGAAGGCGAAGAGATCGGCTAATGAGCTCAGTTGGTAGGTACGGGTGATACGCAGGATGGGAATCAATATGACCGGCGCAAGGAAAAAGGCCGCCGACGCGCCTAGGTAAGAGGCGAGAAAGCTATAACCGGACTCTTTGGCGAGGGCAAAGGTGCCGTAAAAGGTCCAAACGCTGGTGAATACGCCCAGTGATAGGACATAAGTGACCGGATGATAGATGATCCGTTTTGAGATCCAACCCCGTTCCGTAATATAGGCGGTGCCAAAGAGCGCGGTCAGATAAGCGATGGCGATGAAGATGAGTTCCGTTAGATTAAAATTCATCGCTGCGCCGCCTTCTTTCGAGAATCGCAATAATCAGTATCAGGGCTGCCCAGATAATAAAAGGACGGTACCAAGGGGTAGAGGAGTTAGGCCACCATTGGTCCAAAATTGGGGATAGTAGATAACCACCTATCACCAGCACAATCAGAACACGATAGAAATGCATCAGTTAGTCTCCAGAACAATGCTCATTTGGCTGGGGATAGCGGTGATATCCCAGTGCTCGATGGCCCAATTAAGACACTCCTCTAGGCGACAATCATATAACTCTACCACCGGTTGCTGACCTAAAAAACGTAACGCTTGAATCATCTGTTGACGGGCTTGTTGGTGATCCAGTGCCGGTGCAAGGGTTTGTTTGCTAAGTTTTTGCCCTTGGACATTAGTGGCCACGGGGATATGGGCGTAGATCGGCTGTGGGTAGCCTAACTGCTGTTGCAGGTGTATCTGCTTAGGGGTTGAGTCGAGTAGGTCTGAGCCGCGTACGATATGGTTGATCTGTTGCTCGGCATCGTCAATGGTGACGGCGAGTTGATAGGCGAAAAAACCATCCCGTCGAAAGATGACGAAGTCTTCTGTTGGGTCGTTAGCGGGCTGATGCCCTTGGATAAGATCATCAAAGGGGTAGCGCTGTTCACAATGGCTGCGAATCGCACAGTCGCTGCTGTTTTTTGGCGGATGAGTGCGGCAATAACCATCATAACGTCGCCCGCCTGTACGATCGAATATCTGTTGCCGCGAGCAATGGCAGGGGTAGGCAAGATGGTTATCGATCAGCTGTGACAAAATATCATGGTAGATGGGCAGGCGGTCGCTTTGACGTATCACCGGCCCATGCCATTCAAAGCCAAACTGTTCTAGGGTGTTAAGTATGCTATCCGTGGCGCCTTTGACCACGCGGGGCGTGTCAAGATCTTCAATGCGTACTAGCCATTGGCCATTATGTGAGCGAGCGTCAAGGTAGCTGGCAAGTGCAGCTAAAAGGGAGCCAAAGTGGAGCGGGCCAGTGGGTGAGGGGGCAAAGCGACCTGTATAGACCATTGCAAAAGCGGCCGACGATGTGTCAGCCGCGTAGGGTCAGATACCGAGCTGCTTCTCTTTGATCTCAGCCAGTGTTTTGCAATCAATGCAAAGGGTTGCAGTTGGTCGTGCTTCTAGTCGACGCACACCGATCTCTACACCACAGGCTGAACAGTAACCATAATCATCGTCGTCGATGGTGCCCATCGCCTTGGATATCTTATTGATCAATTTGCGTTCTCGGTCACGGGTGCGCAGTTCGAGGCTGAATTCCTCTTCCTGGCTAGCCCGATCACTAGGGTCAGCAAAGTTGGTTGCTTCTTCCTGCAAGTGATTGACGGTACGGTCGACCTCTTCCATTAGTTCCTGTTTCCAGGCGTTCAGGATGCGACGGAAATGATCTTTTTGAGCATCATTCATGTACTCTTCGCCTTCCTTAATAGGATATGGCTCAAAGTGGGTGAACTGTGTTTCTTGATTCGGCATAGTTCTGCCTCGCTTCTCTCTCAACAGGTCGGGCAACCGTGCCCGAACGCTTCTACCAACGGCTTAGATGCTGATGGTTTTTTAAACCATCCATCAGAAGGGAGCTGAAGTTACCAGAACCTTTGGGTTAGCACCAGCCCCCAGATCAAAAAACTATTTTTGTACTGATATTGGTCTGATTTATTGATTTTGTCATATCGCTATGAACGCTTATCCTCTGCAAGCATTACAACCGTTAATTATAGCAGTGATTGTTGTTTATACCGCATCGGCTAAAGGAAGCTTTATCTGAGTGATTCTGCGTTACGGTTGTGACTAATGTATAATCCTCGCCATTCGAAAATAGCTAACAGAGGAACCGCCTGTCATGAATAACTGGTCGGATCGGGTCGCTGATATTGAGTCTTTTAAAGTCATGGATCTGCTAAAGCGGGCAAAGGAGCTGGAAGCTCAAGGACATGATGTGGTGCATATGTGTGCGGGTGAGCCAGATTTTGCTACCCCCGCGCCCATTGCTGAAGCGGGCATTGCGGCGATTCAGGATGGGCATACGCAATATACCCCGGCGGCGGGTATTCCAGCGTTACGGGAAGCGATTGCCGGTTTTTATCAGTACCGTTACGGTCTGGATATTCCCCCTGAGCGGATAATCGTCACCGCAGGGGCGTCGGGGGCGCTGTTGATGGTGTTTGCGACCCTGGCAAACCCAGGGCAGACTTTTATGATGGCGGATCCAGGTTATCCCTGTAATCCTCGGTTTTTACGTCTATTAGAAGCGCGCGGGCAGTTAGTGCCGGTTGAAGCCGCCGATAATTATCAATTAACCCCTGAGCTGATTGAGCAGCATTGGCAAGCCAATACCGCTGGGGTTCTGCTGGCCTCGCCATCGAACCCTACCGGTAGTGTTGTGCCGCGGGAGCAGCTCGAACTGATTGCGCAAACGGTGAAAGGCAAAGGGGGACATCTGGTCGTCGATGAGCTCTATCACGGCCTGACCTATGGTTTTGATGCGACCTCGGTCTTGTCGGTGGATCAGGATGCCTTCGTCTTGAATAGCTTCTCCAAGTATTTCGGTATGACCGGTTGGCGCTTGGGCTGGACGGTCGTACCTGAATCGGCTGCACCGGATATTGAGCGGTTGGCGCAGAATCTATTTATTTCACCACCTACCATTGCGCAACATGCAGCGCTGGCGGCATTCCGGCCGGAAACCCTCGAAATTCTTGAGCAGCGTCGCGAAGCGTTTAGAGAGCGACGGGATCTGCTGGTGGACGGTTTACGAGCATTGGGCTTTGGTATTCCGTTGATGCCGGAGGGTGCCTTCTATGTCTATGCTGATGCCTCCCGCTTTACCGATAACACCTTCGACTTTTGTTGGGATCTGTTAGAGCAGGATAAAGTCGCGGTGACGCCGGGTGTTGATTTCGGTGATTATCAGGCTAATCGCTATATTCGTTTCTCCTATACCACCAGTGTGGCGCAGATAGAGAAAGCGTTAGCGCGTTTGCGGTTGAGACTGAGCTGATGCAACTGGAAAAGATGCAGTCCGGCCGGTTGATCAAGCGTTATAAGCGTTTTTTGGCGGATATTGAGCTCGATAGTGGTGAGCAGTTAACGGTGCACTGCCCTAATACGGGATCGATGAAAAACTGTGCAGACCCAGGGAGTGAGGTGTGGATTCAGGATTCCGGTAACTTAAAACGCAAATACTTATTTGGTTGGGAGCTGGTGCGGGTTGAGTCGCTTTTTTGGGCCTGTATTAATACGGGCCGAGCGAATGCCTTGATTCGAGAAGCGATCGAAGGCGGTATTATCGATGAGCTACAGGGCTACCAGCAGATTCGTCAGGAAGTGAAGTATGGCGATGAGAATAGCCGTATCGACCTTCTGTTGGAAAGTTCTGAGCGGCCACTGTGCTATGTCGAGATTAAAAATGTCACCCTGTTAGAGGATGACGGCATCGGCTCTTTTCCCGATGCGGTCACCACTCGGGGAGCCAAGCATCTTCGGGAGTTGATGTTGATGGTCTCGCAAGGGCATCGGGCGGTATTGATGTTTTGTGTGCCTCACACCGGCATTGAACAAGTACGCCCAGCGGATCATATCGATCCTGAGTATGGGCGATTACTCCGTGAAGCGGCGGCTGCGGGGGTTGAAATCTATGCGTACGGCGCCAGCATTACACCGCAGCAGGTGACGATTAGTCACTCGCTACCGGTATGTCTTGATTAGGCGATGCAAACTTGCCCCTCTATCACCTCAAAGCTGATCGGCACTAGTTTGGCGCCGGTACAGGGGCCTGCAATACAGAGGCCTTGATCGATGGTGAATAGGGCGCCATGGGTGGCGCACTGAATAAACTGTTTTTCTAGATCGAGAAAGGTGTCCGGCATCCATTCCAGCGGGATGCCTTTATGTGGGCAGCGGTTTTCATAGAGATAGATGTTTCCCTTTTGGTTAACGGCAAAGAGCTTTCGTTCACCTAGCTCTATGCCTTTAGCACTGTTGTCGGGTAGTTCGCTGATGGAAAATAATGGTGTCATGGTGGTCATGCTGAACCCGTTTAATGATCCTATGAGAAAATATCAGACAGGGGTGTCGATACTGCTATTATAATCGCCAACTTTTGTGACTAATTACACCTTTTAAATAAAATGTGATCTGAATCTGTGAACAGCCTGCTGACCACTCTGTTTAAGTGGCGTATTTTGATGATAACCCTTGGGGTGTCGGCGGTTGCCCACATCGCCCTGATCGGTGGCTGGCTGACTGCAACGCAAGCTCCGCATGTCGGAGGGCAGATACTGACGGTTAGTGTCACCGCGGCGCATGCAGATAATCCTAGCGATTCGGCGAATACTGCGGTTAAGGATGGGCCGATTGAGTCCAAGGATGTGGCTGCGGCTCAGAATGAGCTTGAACCTGCCGACCGAGTCGATCCTCCTGAACCAAATAGCACCCAGCCTAATATCGTTATTCCGCCTAAGCCTGCGGTTACCGAGCATCAACATGAGAAGCGCGAAAAACCTCAGCTGAAACCGGCCGTACATAAAGCGGTTTCTGTTGTGGAAAAAAAGCTGCTAGTAAAGTCGTCAGTAAAACCGACAGTAAAGCCGCCAGTCGAGGAAAAATCCATACCGACGTCGCAGGCTGAGCCGGTTGCACAGCGCTCAGACAATAGTTCAAACAATAATTCAGACAATAGCGCGGCTTCAGCAGAGGCGACACCGGTATTGCCCGATAGTGCTGGTTTACAGGGCGCACCTCTGTATCAGTCACAACCACAATTTATGACACCACCTGAGTCACCTAAATATCCGCGTTTGGCCCGTAAGCGGGGGATTGAAGGGCGGGTGATGCTGCACGTGATGATCGATCGAAAAGGTGCCGTCACCGGGCTGAGTGTGGAACATAGCTCGGGTTCAGTACTGCTTGATCGGGCTGCGCAGAAAGCAGTGAAGCGTTGGCAGTTTGTACCGGCTAAGCAAAACGGTATTGCGGTTGCATCCTATGTGCGTGTGCCCATTGATTTTGTATTGGAGAAACATTGATGAGTCATCGTAAGGTTGTCTTGGGGTTTAGCTGTTTGTTGCCTCTGGTGATGCTGGTGTCATTACTCACGGGTCCAGTATCGCTGGATCTAACGACGATTTTTGATCAGTCGGTGGCCGCTCAGGTGTTTTGGCAATTGCGGGTACCTCGGTTATTGCTAACGTTGTTGGCCGGTGGGCTGTTGGCGATTACTGGGGCTGCGGCGCAATCGTTATTTCGTAATCCGTTGGCCGACCCTGGCTTGATTGGTATCTCTGCCGGTGCTGCGCTCAGTGCTGGGGTGATGATGGTGTTGCTGGGGAGTTCGGTGTATCTGTTGGGCGGCTTAATGTTGCCGCTGGCCGCGTTTGCGGGTGGCGTATTAACCACCTTGCTAGTGGCGCGCTTATCGGTGACGTTGCAGGGCGTGTCGGTCACAAATATGCTGCTCTGTGGCATAGCGATTAATGCGATTGCCTTGGCGGGGCTAGGCGGCTTGAAGTATCTGGCGGGAGATCAACAGCTGCGCCAACTGAGCTTCTGGATGCTGGGCAGTTTGAATCATAGTCGCTGGCAAGATCTGCTGGTGTTGCTGGTGGCCGCCGTGCCGGTGCTATGGTTGTTGCCCCGTTATGGGCAGAAACTAAACCTATTGCTCCTAGGGGAGCAGCAGGCGAGTCTGCTGGGGTTGGATGTGATGCGTTGTAAACGGGTGATGATTCTGTTGATTGCACTCGGTGTGGGTGCGGTGGTGGCTCTAACGGGGATTATTGGTTTTGTGGGGCTGGTGGTGCCCCATCTTGTGCGACTACTCACCGGTCCCGATAATCGCCGTTTGCTACCGTTATCGGCCTTGTTGGGGGCTATCTTGCTGACCTTGGCGGATATTATTTCGCGATTATTGGTTTCTCCGGCGGAGTTGCCGGTGGGGATTGTGACGGCGCTGGTGGGCGGGCCGTTTTTTTTACTGTTGTTAACGCGCCGTAAGCGGGAGTTGCGAGTATGTTGAAGGCGTCAGGGATCTGCCTGCAGCGGGGCGGTAAAACGTTGCTTGAGGATATCAATTTAGCGCTGCGCCCAGGTGAAATTACGGTGCTGTTGGGGCCGAATGGTGCGGGCAAATCAACGCTGTTAGGGTTGTTATCAGGGCTGCAGCCGCCGGATAGGGGCGAAGTGAGGCTCGATGAGCAGTTGTTAACTGAGCTAGACCCACAGCTGCGGGCGCGTTTTATGGCGATGTATACGCAGCAGCAGCCGCTGAATTTTCCTTTTCGGGTGGAAGAGGTGGTTGCCTTAGGGTGCTATCCATTGATGCTGGCTGCGGATGCAATGACTGCCCGAGTCCGCGATAGCTTGGCTCAGTTTGAGCTGCAATCACTGGCTCAGCGGGACTATACATCATTGTCCGGAGGCGAACAGCAGCGGGTGCAGGTAGCGCGGGTCTTGGCGCAGGCCGGTGCGGAGTGTCAGGTTTTATTGCTCGATGAACCGGTCAGTGAGATGGACCTAAAATATCAGCAACTCTTGCTGCAGCGTGTTCGGGCGGTCGCCGATCGCGGGGTTGCAGTTTGTTGCGTGCTGCATGACCTGAATCTCGCCGCGCAATTGGCAGATCAGGTGGTCTTGCTACAGCAGGGGCGAATGTTCGGGGTTGGCCCAGTTGCCGAGGTGATGACAGCTGCCAACCTGAGTCGGCTTTACGGTGCTACGGTGACTCAGGTGGTGAGTGAGCCTCAGCCGGTGTTTGTCAGTGGCTTAATATCGTAAGACGTTGATCAAATGGCTAATCTAAGAGATAAGCGGCAGGCTGATAAGCGGGTCTTGGCTAATCTGATCACAGAGGTCTTGAATCGCATGCTCACCGAGGGTGTTAATGCGGTAGCTGTAGGCAAGCTCCTCCTCTTTTAGTGACTCTTTACTGTCCTGCTGTTGCCGCATAATGGTGACATCGGCATCGGATGGATCGACGCCTTCTTGCTGGCGTATGATTAGGCGTTTTTCCATTGATGCTTGGTCGCAATGACAGGCGATAATGCGTAGCTGAACACCTATTTTCTTAGCCATCTTCAGATAGTTATTACGGGTTCGTTCGCGAATAAAGGTGGCGTCGACGATGACCGTCTCACCGGCGATGAGTAGTTTTCGCGTCAGTGCTTTGAGATGGTTGTAGGTATGCACATTCATCTCATTGCCATACATCTCTAAGTTTTCACCCTTCAGGTTAAACTCACGGTGCAACCGTTTACGTTCAACGTCCGAGCGGATACGGATGGCGCCACTGCGCTCTAATAGCTGCTGACTGAGGTAGCTTTTGCCGCTGCCGGAGACCCCATGCATTAAAAATAGCACCGGTGAGGGTTTATTGGCGTAACTCAGGGCGAGTTTGATATAACGGCGATATTCGCGTAAATCATGCTCGGCCCCGAT
Source organism: Amphritea opalescens (assembly GCF_003957515.1). Lineage (GTDB taxonomy): Bacteria > Pseudomonadota > Gammaproteobacteria > Pseudomonadales > Balneatricaceae > Amphritea > Amphritea opalescens. The sequence continues at coordinate 29,012 of NZ_RQXW01000019.1, read as the reverse complement.
CATGGCCACCTTGGCACGGACCATCGCGCGATAGCCTTTATAGAAATTCAGTAGTTGGGTGCCGTCATAGTCACCGGTGATCTCCAAGTAACGATTAAGGCAGCGGTGCGCAAAGGCGTGTTGTTGATTGGCTTCAAGGTCCATCAGCAGAAAGGCTAAATCGCAGATGGTGTCGATCCAGCGAAACTCTAGATTAAATTCAATACAGTCAAACAGCCGTACTTGATTCTCTAATAGGGTGGTATTGGCAAGGTGTAGATCGCCATGGCATTCACGAATATTACCTTCGCGTTTACGTTGCTCTATTTTGTTGGAGAGGCTGCGAAACTGCTGACTCACCTGATAGGCCAGCTGTTGTAGTTCCATCCAGTCATCTAGGGAATCGAGGTGCTCACCGGTATGGGTAAAGTTATCACTGACCACCTGCCAGATAGTGTCCGGTTCACCCCAAGGGCCATCGGCACTGGCATGGGGGACGCGCAGATGGAAATCGGCAATCTGCTGACTGAGCTCATCAATATGCGCGGGTAATAGCGCATGCTTTAATAGCAAACGATCGAGCCGTAGGGAATCATCGAATTGACGCATTTTCACGGCATACTCGAATGGCGTGTTAATATCGTCCGGTTCAGCCGTGGTTAATTGCTCGGCAATTAGTGTGGGGTTGGTGGGTGTACCGCAAATAGCCACCACCTGTTGATAGATATCCGGCGCTAAACGCTGATTAAGGCGTAGTTCTTCAGAACAATAGTGTTTGCGACTCTCTAGGCTGGTAAAATCAAGGAAACCGAAATTAACCGGTTTTTTGATTTTATAGGCAATATCCCCCGTCAGGATTACCCACGAGATATGCGTCTCAATCACCCGTATTTCGCTGGTCGGATGCGGGTAATGGCTAGGGTTGGACAGAGCGGTGATCAGTTCTTGAGTCATAAAGTCAGTATGCAGTTTCAGTAGGTCATTGCCGGAATTCACAGAGGATTATACGTAGCCCATGGCAAAAAAGAGAGGGGCAGCAGCATCCCGTGCCCAAAAGAGTCGTAAAACAGCGCCAAAAAAGCCATCGTGGAAGCGTCGGCTGTTGATGTTGATGCTCAAATTGACCTTGGTGATGACGGTGATCGCCGCCGTAGGTCTCGTTTATCTTGATGCACAGGTGCGGGCTAAATTTGAGGGTAAGCGTTGGGCGCTGCCTGCGAAAGTGTATGCGCGGCCATTAGAGCTATTTCCGGGGCAGCCGCTGAGCCGTGACGATCTGAAAATAGAGTTGAAAGGCTTGGGTTATCAATTTACATCGCGCGCCACGCAGCCGGGTAGCGCCGAGTGGGCGTCTAGCCGAGTGCGGGTCTATACGCGTGGATTTAACTTTCCGGATGGGCAGGAGCGGGCACAGAAGTTGTTGATCGACTTTAACGGCGCCTCGGTCAGCCGTATTCGGGATGCGGCGGGCAATCAGTTGCCTTTAGCGCGGCTGGAGCCTGTATTGATAGGCGGTATTTACCCTAAAGATAATGAAGACCGCGATCTGATTCAGCTGTCTGAAGCACCTCCGCACCTAGCGGATGCGCTGATCGCTATCGAGGACCGTAACTACTATAGCCATCATGGTATCTCTTTGCGGGGTATCGCTCGAGCGATGCTGGTGAATATTAAAGCGGGCCGCTTTGTGCAGGGGGGGAGTACCCTGACGCAGCAGTTGATCAAAAACTTTTATCTTAGCTCTGAGCGTTCCTTGAGTCGGAAGTTGGCTGAAATTCCAATGGCGATCTTGCTGGACCTGCATTACAGCAAGGATGAGATTCTTCAGGCCTATCTTAACGAGGTTTATCTGGGGCAGGAGGGCTCAAGAGCGATTCATGGCTTTGGTTTAGCCAGTCAGTATCTTTTTGCGCAGCCGATTCGCGAACTCAAGCTGCATCAGGTGGCGTTGATGGCGGCGATGGTGAAAGGTCCCTCTTTTTATGATCCCCGCCGCCATCCTCAGCGGGCGAAAGAGCGTCGTAACCTAGTGCTTAAGGTGTTGCAAGAGCAAGGTAGTATTACCGCGGATGAGCGGGCTAGGGCTGAGCAGCAGCCGCTAGGCGTGGTTAAACAGCAGAGTTTACAGAAGGGTGCCTATCCGGCTTATTTAGATCTCGTTAAACGGCAGTTGCGGGAAGAGTATCCTGAAGAGGCGCTCAATAGCGAAGGTTTACGGGTGTTTACCGCGTTAGATCCTATTGCCCAGATACGGGCAGAGAATAGCCTGGTTGAGGTGACGGCATCGTTGCAGAAGCGCTATGGGGCTTCGATCAAAGCGCTGGAAGGCGGGATGGTGGTCAGTAATCCGCTCAGCGGAGAGGTGTTGGCGGTTGTGGGTGGTCGTAAAACTCGCTATCAGGGGTTCAACCGAGCGCTGGATGCGAAGCGTCCGATCGGCTCGCTGATTAAGCCTGCGGTCTATCTTGCGGCATTGGAGCAGGGCTATACCCTCGCGTCCATCATTGAAGATAAGCCGCTTGAGGTGAAACTGCCTAATGGTGATGTGTGGCGACCGCAAAACTATGGTCGAACCAGTCACGGGCCGGTGCCGCTGCATCGGGCGTTATCCCACTCGTATAATCAGTCAACCGCACGGTTGGGGCTTGAAATCGGTACCGGCAAGGTCGTCGATATGCTGAAGCGCTTAGGGTTGCAGCGGGAGGTTACGGAATACCCGTCGATGTTATTGGGTTCAACGGCTTTATCGCCGTTGGAAGTGGCGCAGCTATATCAGACCATCGCCGGTAATGGTTTTCAGGTGCCGATGCGAGCCATCCGCATGGTGACCGATAGTCATAATGAAGAGCTATCACGCTATCCGTTCCATATTCAGCAAACGGTGGATGGGGGGACGATGCATCTGATTCAATATGCGTTGCAAGAAGTTGTCCGGGAAGGGACTGCTCGTTCGGTGTATAGTCGCTTGCCGTCTAGTCTGACGGTAGCGGGTAAAACCGGCACCACCAATGATCAGCGTGACAGCTGGTTTGCGGGCTTTGCCGGAGACCGTTTGGCGGTAGTTTGGCTGGGGTTGGATAATAATAAGCCGCTGCCATTGACCGGCAGTAGCGGGGCGCTGCGTGTCTGGACTGAATTTATGGCGCAGGCTCATCCACAACCATTTGTCGCAGAAAGGCCGGAGAATATCCAGTATCATTGGATCGAAGATGCTACCGGCTTGATGTCGGGCGAAGGCTGCGAAGGCGCGCGACAGTTACCTTTTATTGAAGGCACCGAGCCCAAAGAGTCCTCAGGATGCGGTGATAACGTTATTAATAATCCGCTTGATCTGTTCAAGCGCTGGTTTAGATCGGAATAAATAGATGAAAAAAGTAATAGCGACAGGTTTTGGTCTACTTTTAACCTCAGTGTTGGCGGGGTGTACGGGCGGTAATGCGAATATTAGTCCGATTGTTGAAGATCGTTCGGATGCTGGCAAAAATGTCGTGGTGGATCGGAATACCGGTGTCCAAAGTGCGGTGGCCACCCCTGTGGAGACCGGTCAAGGGTTTACCGTCATTACGCCGTCATCATCACCATCGACAACGGCATCGGTGCCTGTGCCGAATAATTCTGCCCCTGTCGTGTCGGATAGTAATCCTGCCGTCGTGGCGTTACTCGATGGTGCGCGTGAACAGCAGAAACAAGGCGAATACCGTACTGCGCAAAGTAGTCTTGAGCGCGCTCAGCGAATCGCACCGCGTGATCCTCAGGTGTACTTTCAGTTGGCGGATCTGCGACGTCAGCAGGGGCAATATCTGCAAGCGGAGCAGTTGGCGCTTAAAGGGCTGACATTGGCGCGAGGCCAATCGGCGCAGGAGCGTAAGTTCTGGATTTTGATTGCAGATATTCGCAGTGAAGGTGGTGATCACAGCGGTGCGGCGGATGCCCGTGCGAAAGCCCAATCATATTAATGATCAGTTAGCTGGTGAACTGGTTTCGTGCTGAGGCGTTTTGAGCGGGCACTGTCTGTTTAAAGCGTTTTCAGGTGGCGTCGATTTATCGGTGTGGACTGGTTGTGCTGTATGACTAATCAATTTTCGGCTAATCAAAGATGTGCATGCTGCTTAAAAGAGGTGTGCGAGGCGTAGAAGCGGTGTTTGATCCGTAGTGTTGAATGGGTGTTGATGGATCCTGTTTATGATCATGAGAACAAAAAAAGGGCAAACCCCGTAGGGTTTGCCCTTTTTTAACGGCCGCTATTGATTAGATAGCAACGATGTTTTCAGCTTGTGGACCTTTCTGGCCGTTAGTTACAACGAATTCAACACGCTGACCTTCAGTCAGAGTTTTGAAACCATCGCTAACGATAGCGCTGAAGTGAGCGAAAACATCTGGGCCAGATTCTTGTTCAATAAAACCGAAACCTTTAGTTTCGTTGAACCATTTAACTGTACCGGTAGTTGTAGTAGACATAATAGTATTATCCTGAGATTTATATAAGAGTAGTGCCTTTAGAAGGCTTTATGGCATCAAAATATAGACTGAGACTTAGAAACTGCAGGACGTGGTGTTACGAATAAAACAACGAAATGTAGGATGTAAATATGAGAATTCTTTCTAGCTGCCGATTACTATATAGAGTGATTAAAGGTATGTCTATCTATTTGTTCTTTTATTTTCAAAAGAATCGTTGATGGCCTGCCGATGGACTGGGCTGTTTTACCCATGTCTTGCGCTGGGGGCCCCTAGATACGGCGTTTTAATCTAATGGCGATGGCGCCAATACCGAGAAAGAGAATGCCCAGCAGTACCAACGTGGCGGGCCAGCCTAGCGAATTGGCAAAGTACTTTTCAGAGAAGTAGACAATAAAGCTAAGCATGGCAATCACGCTAGTTAGCAGCAGCGCACGGCTTTGCAGTACCACCGAGGCATAAAGTCCTATTGCTGCAATGGCAAGGAAGAGGAGTTCGGCCGAGGTATTCTGTAGTAAGTCGAATACACCGCTATAGGCCATGACGGAGCCTAAGAAATAACCGAGGATGATCAGGCGTGGATAGCGTCCGGACTTATGTATGCCATAGGCGGTGGCGATGATGCATCCCCCGATGATGAGACAGGCCCAATTGGTCGCGGTGAATTGTTCGACGCGTTCAAATAAGCCACCGTTAAGCCAGCAAATGCCGATTAATAATGCCGGCTCTGTTAGTGCTTTGTGGGATGTCTTTTCGATGGCGGTGGCGACAATAAAGAGAGAGGAGCCTAAGGCGATCGCAATATAAGCAAGGGTTAAACCGAGTAGGTCGAGCCCTACATTTAAAAATCCGTAGCTGAAAAAGAGCCCGGTCAAGAGGAGTGTTGTCCGGCGATACTTAAAGAATATGGCCCATTGATGTATCGCCATCACCCCAAAGACGCAGAGTATGGCTGCTCGCCAGTTATCCCCTTGGGGATAAAACTCGTGAATGAGTACAAACCAGCCATTGGTCATCATGGCGGCCGAGGCCAGTGTGAGCGGCAGGATAAGTCGCGGAAACTTGCCTTCATAGAGGGCGGATATCAGCACGATTAATAGAATATAGCCGACCCCAAGCGTAGTTAGGATGCGCATCGTACTGCCCATGCTATCCCAGAAGGTGCCGATATAGGTGCTGATGCCGGCAAGAATAAAAATACCTCCCAAGTAAGCCAGCAGGGTGCGCAGAATATCCCCTTTGCTACGGTGATCGGTTGGCGTCGTAACGTGCTGATCTAATGCGGTGCCGATCTCGTCGGGGCGGATGTCATAAGTCTTCATGAGCTGGGCGATATGGTTGATGGCACCCGCTTTATTGGTCACGCTCGCGACGCCAAACAGTCCGGCCAATAATGGCCACCAGATCGCACTACCTAGCAAGAGAATGATAATAAGCAATACCAGTAACATCATCATGGCGAAACCCATCCGATAAAGTGGGTGCGACCACGGTAGTATTGATTGGTAATGCTAGGTAGGGGGATATGACGTCCGCTTTTTCTCAGGGCTGCGCCGTAGCGATAACCTGACGAATAAAAGAGTCCGCCGAACAGGCGAGAGTCTGAGCGCGTATTGAGGACGAACTCGTAACCATCTGGCGCAATGCTGGATGAGTCGACCTCGACTCCTTGTAGATCAGGCAGATCGATACGTTGAGGTTTGGTGCGCACGGACGGTGTTTTTTTCGTATGTGACGCAGGCAGCACAAAGGCGATCTCCTGCACGGCGCCGGTTTTGACATGGTAACGCCAGATTCTTGGTCGGTGATCGTTGGTGCGGCTTCCCTGATCAATGAGCTGAACCGAGCGACTGATGACCGCGATTTGTAGTCCAGCCTGATTGTTGACGTATTCGGTGGCGAACAGTAAGTCATTTTGCGGCGGCGCAACCAATAGCGTCGGTAATCCCGATGCCAGCAGGAACAGTGTTACCAGCAGTAAAGGCAGGCCCAAACCAAAGGCGATCGTAGGATTGTCACGTAGAAAGCTCTTCATGCCGAATGTCTCGTTGATGGTGCTGGCGATATCGTTATTAAAGGCAGTATATCAGCACAATCGCTAGGGGTGTTGTTAGCGGTCAGCGTTTGTTTTGCGGTGCTGAGGAAAGGGGGCAATCTAGCGGTAATAGGAGGAGAGATAAAATGAAAGCGAGCAGGACTATCAGATAAGTGCTGTGGCGTTCATCACTCAGTATGGAACGCCCTCGGCAGAAAGGCTATCTTCGGCCGAGGGCTTATTAGCTGTGTTTGAAAGGCGCTAATAATTTACTGACTGATGGTGGAAAGAAGCGCTGGATTGGTGACCAGGTTTCTTACGCCGTGGGCGTGATCTTCGTCGAAAACATTACCTTCACACCATTGGCCAACCGTCTCAATATTAACTTTAGCGACTTTAGGTCGTACGCTCCAGGTGACCTGAAGTGGTGAACCTACTTCGTTATAGCCCGGACCAGTGGTTGATCCCGCATATTGAACCGGCGTGCCGGTATTGGTTGGGACGTTCATGGCTTGGTTTAAGTTTTGCTTTCTAGCGTATAGGGCTAGATCAGCAAAATCGAGAGCGCTTTGGTCATTGACCAGTACATAGACCTGGGTTTCTACCCGCAGCTGAGGATTTTTAATGGCATCATTCAGGCATGAGCCTAAGGTTGGGCCTGGGTTTACTTTAGCGGTGGAGTGTACATAGTGAACTTCGATGGTATCACCGGCACTCAGTGCACCGTGCTTGCTCGGACAGATCTCATGTCCAACCGGCTTTAGCTCGGCAGCACTGAGGGTGCCTGAGTATTTATAGCCACTTTGGAAACCATGGCCGTCACCATTGCCAGCATACTTGGTAAATTCGCCACCTTTATGTTCAGCGTTCTTATGAAAATGGATATTACAGAGGTTCATCTCGGCCGCGGGAGGCGCCGGGTTAAAGGTGCGAAGGTTTTTGCCGGCAACGGCATCAATATCGCGAGGTGCTTGAGGGCCAAATCCTTTACCTGCGGTATTTTCTGCAAGTTTAGCCCGTTGTTCTGCGATAACACTGTCAGAGACGGTAGCATGATGAGCCGAAGCGTGGGTGTCAACATGAGTGTCATGGCTGCTATCTTTGGCACCCGCATGCATGGGTAATAACGCGGCGGCGACTAAGATGGTTACTAATTTTATTTTCATTTTTATAATCCCTTGTGTGATAACTAACACTGCTGTTTGGTGTAAGAATCAGGCCTGTTGTTTAAAAGCGAGCACTGAAGCAGCGGAGGAGGGTAGCATAATTATTGATTGTATTTGTTAGTTATTAGTCGAAGTTAAAGTTAAAAATTTTTATATTGAGTTGCCTTAAAATTCAATAATAGAGGCGAAGTAATACATTTGTATGACACTTTTAGTCAGTGAAAATAATGATTGATTAATGTGTGTTGGAGCCTAAAGCGCATAGGGATAATGGTTATTGTTCGATGCTATAAAATGGTGAATCGCAAAACAGACAGTTTCTTTCACTCGGTCAAAAGTCGCAATATCACATCTATTTTAGTGCTTTTAGCCCCTAAACAAGCTCATTCAGCCTTGTTTAGGTGATTTTGAACGGGTTAACCCCTTGCGGTTCGTATCATCTGGTCAATTCTAAACACATTGGCTAAGGCAAACAGCATCGCCAGTTTGTTATCATTTTTCTCTAAGCCGCGATAGATGACACAACTTGTTTGGCGCATTTTTTAATAAGTGGAAGCAATCAGGCAATTCGCTAAGGTAAAGCGCTCTCCATTATGCAGCAGATTTTTTACCTCTGTGATGTGCGTTGGTGCCCGTTGAGCCTAGGCGGATTTCTTGGTAGCTCACTCGCTTTAGCAGCGAGTGGCTCACGGAGTTGTGATATTTATTACGTTGTTGAATACCCTAGGTATTGTGGTAACCATAATGCTATTTGTGGGAAAAATATAATCAATAATAAAGCACTGAACATAGTCACCATAAACAGCAACGCCCAACCAAAGGTCTGCTCTAAGGGTATATTAGCCACTTTCGTAGTTACCATTAAATTAATGGCGACAGGTGGGGTAAACTGACCAATAGCGATATTCATAGCTAATAGGATACCAAACCAAATGGGGTTCCATTCAAAATGATTCATTAGAGGTACTAAGATCGGTGTGAGAATCAAATAGATAGAAATAGCATCCAGTAACATACCTGCTAATAGCACAAGTAGCATAACCAAAAGTAGTAACGTTAATGAGTTATCTGAAACAGAAAGAATGACATCAGCTAAACGTGTAAATGTGCCTAAGGTCGTGCCTGCCCAGGCAAAAATTCCAGCTAAAGAAATAATTAGCAACACTATACCTGAAATTTTAACGGCTTCATTAAATATGTCTAACAGGCTAGACAGTGTTAGCAAACGGTAAATAAATGCGCCAATAAATAGACCATAGGTTACTGCAACCACGGCAGCTTCTGTTGGTGTAAATAACCCGGAACGTAGTCCGCCTAAAATAATTACGGGTGCTAATAAGGCCGGAATAGCTTTGATAAAGCTTTCTTTAATGGAAAGGCGTTCGGCATCAGATTCAGCATCAGGTGCTTCCCAACCATTTCTTTTTGATAAAATATAGGCTGGTATTAATAAAGATGCACCGGCTAATAACCCTGGAAATAAACCTGCTGCAAATAAAGCTCGTAAATCCAAACCAGGAATCATCACCGAGTATAAAATTAACGCAATGGAAGGCGGGATAAGAATAGCGGTGGAAGAGGCCGCAGCAATTAAAGAAGCTGAAAAAGGGCGGGGATATCCTGCTTTGGTCATACTTGGCAACATTACCATAGCAACAGCTGCCGCATCGGCAGGCCCAGATCCACTCATACCACCCATTATTAAGCAGACTAGAACCGCCACCAAGGTCAATCCACCATAGCGACGGCCAATTAATGATTGCGCTAAGTTAACTAAACTTGCTGCAACCCCTGCTCGCTCAAATATAAGCCCCGTTAAAATAAATAACGGAATAGCAATCAGTGGGTATTTAGCTACACTGTTATAAGTATTCGTACCTAAAGTTGCCAACATATCAGGGGATAATCCGGTGATTATACCTGTTGCGCCGCCTAACCCTAATGCAAAAGCGACGGGCATACCTAGGAATAAACATGCCCCGAAAACAACTAACATCCATAAATCAGGGCTCATTGCTGCGCCTCTTCTGAATAATCATCCATCTTTAAGCGGCTGATTAAGTTCTGAGTACTACGAAAAATAATAGCAACGGAAAGTAGCGGTAACCAAATTAAGTAGATCCAAGTAGGGTAACCTAAACCGGGTGACGTTGTTTCCCACGTAAACTCTTGATAAGCTAATAAGCCTCCATACCAAACAATTAAGCTAAGCACGATAAGACTGCCCAGCCACTGTATAACATAGATAATACGTCGACCTGTTAGGCCCAAATATTTTTCTAATAAAGTAATGCGAATATGCTCATTATTTTTTGCAGCAACTGCGGCGCCGGAAAAAGCCAATATAACGATTAGAAATACCGAGAATTCTTCAGTAAAAGCAAAAGAAGCATTTGTTGTATAACGTACTAATACGTTAGCCAAACTGATGACGCAAATAGATGCTAAGGCAATAATGCCTAACCAAGATTCAAGTGAAAAGGTGTTTTTTGACATGATGTATAGCCAGTAATTAAATACTCTAGGTTAAGTATTTAACCTAGAGTGAATTTTTGATCTTTAAGTAGCTATTATTAATTAACGATTGGTAATGGCTGCTTGTGCTGCTTCTACTAAGTCTTCACCAATTTTTGGTATCCACTTTTTGTAAACACCTTGGGTAGCTGTAACAAAAGCTTGGTGTTGCTCAGGCGTAAGAGCGGTTACTTCTACACCGCGGTCACGAATAGATTTAAGCGTAGCATCCAGTTCTGCACGTGATTTAGCAATCTCCCACTGACCAGCATCATACGCAGCTCGCTTTAGTAGCTGTTGATCCGCAGTCGATAATTTAGACCAAACACGCTTACTTGCACCAAAGATGAGTGGATCATTCATATAATGCCAGAGTGTTAGGTGTTTTTGATTAGCACGATCGGCGCGAGCAACATCAAATACTGATAAAGGGTTTTCTTGACCATCAACAGCGCCAGTCGTTAATGCAGGCAAAGCATCCGTCCAGCTCATTTGAGTAGGGTTAGCACCCAGTGCGTTAAACGTGTCTAAAAACAGTGGTGATCCAACTACGCGTACTTTTAAGCCTTTTAAATCTGCCGGTTGAGTTAAAGTGCCGCGCGAGTTAGATAATTCACGAAAACCATTTTCACCCCAGGCCAAGGGAACAATGCCTCGTTTTTCAATGGCATCAAAAACCATTTGTCCTGCTTTACCTTGGGTAATCGCATCAACGGCTGCGTTGTCAGGCATCAAAAAAGGTAATGAGAACAAGTTGGCTTCTGGTACTTGAGTTGACCAGTTAATGGTTGAACCAACGGCCATATCAATTAAACCACTGCGCATAGCAGAAAACTCACGAGTTTGATCGCCGGATACCAACTGTGCGTTGGGATAGACTTTTAGCGTAATACGACCATCCGAACGCTCTTTTACCAATTCAGCCCATTTGCTGGCTGCTTGCCCCCAAGGAAAGGCATCTGATAAAACAGTAGAGACTGAAAATTCACGGGTTTCTTGTGCAAAAACAGGCGCAGCACCTAAGCTTAAGCAAGCAGCACTCAGTGCCAGCCATTTTTTAATGTTCATTATTTGCTCCAATATTATTGTTTTAAAGTGGCAGATACTAACAGAAGTTCAGTCTAGACTTAACTTCATATTAGAAAGATGGACTACTCTTGAGTGAAAAATTGCTTTTTTTAAGCAATTACTCAATAGATAAGCGGGGATTCATATAATAAGTGCGACATTTTTTGCTAAAGGTGGAGAGGTGATCAACTGTTTATCGAGAACTCGACCGAAACGGATCAAAGGATGGTTATCATCCTGAACAGGCTCAGCAGAAGACTCAAGAGCGTAAGATTTTGGCAGCTAAATACAAAATTCTAGCGTTAACGGTTGAGTATGTTGAACTTGGTTTGTCACTTCACTGGAGTCCAGAGCAGATTAGCGGTGTTGGGCATTTAATTGATATGCCAGTCAGTCACGAGAGGATCTACCGCTATATCGCTGGAAATAAATCCGCTGGCAGAACGCTTTACAACGCGCTACGGCAAGGACATAAACGCTATCGACGAGGCGTGAATACAAAGCGTTGTGTGATACCCGATCCTCGTTTGATAGATGAGCGACCTGAGGTCGTCGAAAATAAAGAACGCTTTGGCGATTGGGAAGTCACTGTTCTGGGTAAGCCAAGGCACTGGGGCACTCGTCACGCTGGCAGAACGTAAAAGTCGCATGCACCCTAGGGTTATCTGTTTTCTCAGCGGGGGTGTCGTTATTGGCTATCACTGAAAAGAGTGACGCGATTACGCCCGCTTTGCTTCGATTGATACAGGGCTTTATCGGCTTCCTCTAGCCATTCGGTTTCGCTGTATTGTTCGAGCGAGATTTCAGAGATGCCGATGCTAATAGTGACCGATAATGTGTGACCTGCGTATTCAATCACAGATGCTTCGACCTCCATACGTAGCCTTTCCGCAAAGGTGATCGCATTGGCGCCGTTTGTCCCTACGAGGATGGCACTATACTCTTCACCGCCATAACGACCGATAAAGTCTGTTTTGCGGGCTTGCTTTTGCAGCGTATCCGCGATGGTTTGGATGACAATATCCCCGGCTTGGTGGCCATAGGTATCATTCACTTTTTTGAAGTGGTCGATATCAAGCATAATTAAACAAGACGATTCCTGTCGACGACCAAAGCGAGCAAACTCTTTTTCCAAACATTCCTGCCAGTAGGCGCGATTATACAGCCCCGTCAATCCATCCACCCGGCTGAGTGATTGCAAGCGTCTATTGGCCGCCTGCAGTTCCTGTTGCGCTATTGCATTGTCGGTGGTGTCGTAGATCAAAATGCCGATATGATTCACTTGGCCCGTTGGTGAACTCAAGGGGGTCAAGGTGACATTTTGATACATATAGGGCGAGTTGCCTGTGATCGGCCGGTGACTCTTAAACTTAAAGAGGTAAGGGCGTTGTTCCCAAGAAATATAGGCCGTATTGCTTAACAGTAGAACGCCTTCCATCTTTTTTCTTAGCCAGCGTTCAGGGAGGTCTGGAAACAGTTTAAACAGCGGTTGATTGGCCGCTTTGCTGGCCGCAATACCCGAATGATTTTCCATAAAACCATTCCATAGGCAGATATGCTGATCTCGGTCGACAACAATGAGACCGGCTTCGAAATTCTGTAACAGCCCTAGAATCCAGTGGATATCATCAATGTCTTGTACTGGGTGATTGGTGTTATTCATGAAAAATATTTCGCCATCTCTTGTAGTTTAGGCAAGGAATCTTCCGTGAATATAATCAGCAATTCACAATAAAAATCGTGAGACTTTAATTGATAGTCAATGGTTATCATTAAGGTTTTTTGCCACTGGGTGTTTTGCTCTGGTAGTGCAGAAAAATCACGTAGGATAATCGGCGTTGCTCGACTCAAGGAGATATCGAGTTGTTTGGCAAACCCTGAGGTAAATGCGCCGATTAGGGTATTGGAGAGGGTCATTTGCAAATCAGCATCAAGCTGGTCTGTTTGTCCCTGCATATCCATTAATTGAGCAACCGTATTGAGGTTACCCCGTTGAATGAGCAGCAATGCCTCGCCAGCGAGGTGAGGGCCAACAAACCCTTGGCTGACCAAATCAAAATCACTGTTGGTAGCGCTGAGCAGTATCATTTCAATTTCAGCAGGGGAAGCCAGGCTGACTTTCGGTATAGGCAGGGCAATAAAGGTATTTAATAGACGCGCCAGCTGATTACCGGCCTGCCCCATCGCGACATTGGCAATTTCTTGATAGTAGTCGGGCAGTTCTAAGACTTCTTCATTGGCTATGTGGGTTTCAGACTGTTCAAGCTCTGAGAGCAAACCATACTGATTTAAAGCGTCTGCAATAATCTCAGGCGAGCAGGGTTTTTTAATAAAGGCCAAAGCCCCGAGTGACATGATTCGTTTTTGTGCTTCAGGTTGAATATCACCTGAAACGACCACAACGAGGGTAGGCAGATCATCGATACGGATATGTTCCAGTGTTTGATAACCATCCATAATCGGCATGTTTAGGTCAAGGAAGAGAATGTCTCCTTTTCCGGCTCGGACGGCTTCTAAAGCTTCTAGGCCATTTTCAGCAAAGGTGATTTCTACATTCCAGTTTCGAAGCGCGGAGGCTATTTGCTTTCGTGCTAGGCGAGAATCATCACAAATAACGACTGGAACAGCTGACAAGTGCGCTTTCCTTTAATTTTAAAACCTCAAAGTGGTTAGATATGATACCCATATAGAGTATAAAGTCACCCGTCGATGTCGATTAAAGCTTCATGTTTTGTGTTGTTGCTGCTTAGTATTTAAATGTCGAACAAATGTTTGATAGAAGTAACTGTATAATTTAAAACAGTTATTTTTATGAGCAAAGATGGATGTTGTCATTAAAAATAAATGATCAATTGTTCAAAATAGTTTGGCGGTTATCGGCCTAGGTGTTTATTTGATCGCTTAACGAATTCGAATGCTGAGGGTGATAGAAGATGATGGCGGTCGGTATTAACACATGAGAATCGTTAAAAAGCCTGACAGACCCAGTTGCATGGTTCTTCTGTCAGGCGGCACCACTTATCGAACGCTTTGTTTTATCGCGATAGCAGAGAGGGGTAGAGTCGCCGCGAGAAATAGCGGATAGAGAAAGGGATGATCAAAGAGCGGGTTGGTTAGCAATGCTCCGGGCCCCATTAAGAGCAGGGCGATAGCCATATTGGCGGTCGCCAATAGCGTGGTACCTCGAAGCTGCGCTCTGCTCTGAGACCAAACGGCCAGTAACATGGCAGCAGGCACGGCCACAGCCACAATCTGAGTGTATAGTTCACCGTGTTGCATGCGCCGTAATAGTTCAAACAGAGCAAATAATCCGATTAACCAGCGTCCCCATGCGGGCCGCTCCCAGTGGCTATGACGCGCACTGATCAGTAGCGCGGTGGCAAAGAACGGTAGCGCGACAAAGTAAGCAAGGTTACTCAGTAGTCGTTGCAGTGTCGCAATATCGGTTCCAGCAATGCTGTCGGACCGGCTGATGAGTTCAGACAGTGACCAGATAGCCAGAAAGAGGGCGCTTAGCGCGGTTGCTTGTAGGGTGGCTTTAGGCCCATCGGGCTGGGTGTTTGCATGACGTTGTAGTTGCAACGCCGCGAACAGAGCGCTGATTAACAGCGCTCCGTATGCCAAACTCATCAGCATGGTTTATTCCGCTGCCAGCTTAGCAAAGACACGACCTGCCGCTTCGATGGTCGCGTTGATATCGTCTTCGGTATGCGCCTGAGACATAAAGCCGGCTTCAAATGCCGACGGTGCTAAGTAGATGCCCTCGTCCAACATACCGTGGAAGAAGCGGCCAAATTTGTCGGCATCGCACTTCATGACTTCCGCGAAGCAGGTGACCTGCTCTTGGTCGGTAAAGAAGAGACCAAACATGCCGCCCACCTGAGTCGTCGTGAATGGCACGCCGTGACGCAGCGCCATCGCTTCGAATCCTTGGGTCAGGAGTTCGGTTTTCGCGCTGAGCTTTTCATGGAAACCCTCTTCCTGCAAAGCATTAAGCATCGCCAGACCGGCCGCCATCGCCAGTGGATTACCCGACAGAGTACCGGCTTGATAAACCGGCCCAAGTGGCGAGATATACTCCATGATTTCACGTTTACCACCGAAGGCGCCTACCGGCAGGCCGCCACCAATCACCTTGCCCATGGTGGTGAGATCTGGGGTAACGCCGTAATAACCCTGTGCGCCGGTTAGCGAGACGCGGAAACCGGTCATCACTTCATCGATGATTAATACCGCGCCGTATTCATCACAGACTTCACGCAGGCCTTGCAAGAAGCCTGGCAGTGGCGGAATACAGTTCATATTGCCGGCAACAGGCTCAACAATAATACAAGCGATCTCGTTACCCGCTTCAGCGAAGGCCTGACGGACATTGTCGATATCGTTGTAAGTTAGGGTGATGGTGTGTTCTGCGAGGCTAGCCGGTACGCCAGGAGAACTGGGCTCACCGAGTGTCAGCATGCCGGAACCTGCTTTTACCAGCAGAGAATCGGAATGGCCGTGGTAACAGCCTTCAAATTTCACGATTTTGTCACGGCCGGTATAACCACGGGCTAGACGGATCGCACTCATGGTGGCCTCGGTGCCGGAGCTGACCATCCGTACCAGATCCATACCCGGCATGATCTCGCAGACTTTGTCGGCCATGTCGATCTCGATGGCGGTGGGCGCACCAAAACCAAGACCGGAGTCCATCACCTTGCGGACGGCATCCATTACGGTAGGGTGAGAGTGGCCGAGAATCATCGGGCCCCAAGAGCCAACATAGTCGATGTAGCGCTTATCATCCTCATCGAACATATAAGCCGCTTCGCCCCGTTTAAAAAATATTGGCGTGCCTCCGACGCCTTTAAATGCGCGTACGGGTGAATTAACACCACCTGGAATATGGGCCTGAGCGGCTGCAAACAAAGACTCTGAACGGGACATGTTGAACTCTCTTAAATTCGTGTCGTGAGTGGGTCAGTTAAATAGACCGTTGAACTGTCCGGCCTGGGCGCAAATATCATCACTGGCAAACAGATTGTGGATGATGGCGATCATATCCGCCCCGGCTGAAATTACCTGACCTGCATTATCCATATTAATGCCTCCAATCGCTACCACCGGAACCGCGAGAGTTGCTTTCGCTTGATTGATTAAACTGATGGGGGCAAGGCTGGCGTTAGGTTTTGTACTGGAGGGGAACATCGCGCCAAACGCGACATAGTCAGCTGTTTGTTGGTAGGCGGTCTGCGCTAGCGCCAGTGAGTTGTGGCAGGTATTGCCAATAATGGCGGTTGATCCTAGATAGGCGCGTGCTTGGTCGACATTACCATCCCCTTGGCCTAGATGAACACCATCCGCACCGCTAGCCTTGGCGAGTTCAGTATCATCGTTGATAAGAATCGGGCGCTGATATTGATGGCATAAATCCACCAGTGCTAAGGCTTGTTGTAAACGCAGCGATTGGTTGGTGGATTTGTCGCGGTACTGAATAATATTGGCCCCGCCGCGAAGTGCTTGCTCCACTTGAAAGAGCAAGCTGTTGGTATCGGGCATGAGGGTGCTATCGGTAATGGCATACAGGCCATGTAGTGGAGATTCTTTCATCGTACTCGGTGGCCTTGATTAAGATTCGATTTTTTGGGTATAAAAGTGCTCGACGTGTTCTCGGGTAATAATACCGGTGATCTCTTTGCTGTAGTTTTGTATCCAGAGCGCATCGAGTTGTTGCTGGTTCATACGATCGAGTGCTTCTTTCAGCGTTGCATTAATACCGATAGCGGCGATATCTTTACGCACCGCGGGCACTTCAGTGAGTGTTAGCATTTGCTCGAGATTCACATCGTTCAGTTCGCCTTCATGCGCAAGAAATTGTTCTAGG
Source organism: Amphritea opalescens (assembly GCF_003957515.1). Lineage (GTDB taxonomy): Bacteria > Pseudomonadota > Gammaproteobacteria > Pseudomonadales > Balneatricaceae > Amphritea > Amphritea opalescens. Next base: position 11,926 of record NZ_RQXW01000019.1, on the reverse strand, counting down.
CTGGCGGGTAAAAGGATGTAGCGTGGCTGCCCTTGGCTATCATCGAGCACAATCCATTCCGGTTTTTGTGCCAAGATTTGCATAGCCGTCTCGGTGCTAATAGTCATCGCGCTGTGGATAAGTTGGCTGCTCATCACGCTGCTAACGCCCTGTCGAGATAGCGCCTGAGTCAGAGGCTCGTGACGATAATCTAACCCCTGCACATAGAGTTGATTGAGAAAAATAGAGGGTTGTTTGAAGAAAAAGCGCACGGTGGTGCTGGCAACGACGATAGCCAGCATGCCAGGAAAGATGATGTTGGGGTTGGCCGTTAATTCGAGTAACGCAATCAACGCCGCGAGAGGAGCATTGAGGACGGCGGCCATCATCGCGCCCATGCCGAGCATCGCGTAAAAACCGACACCCGAATGGTTAGCCCCCGTCATATAGGCGACGATTAAAGCAAAGGCTGCGCCGGTGAGGGCGCCGATGTAGAGTGTGGGGCCAATAAGCCCGCCGGGTATGCCGAGCCCGAGTACAACGGGGGTGAGAAGTCCCTTAGCGAGCAGCAAACCTATGAGCAGTGTCAGGCCCATATTTCCCTGTAGAACGTCTGAGAGCGTGTCGTATCCTAGCCCCATGACCTGTGGGTATCCGATGGCGACGATGCCCGTGAGTAGGCCTGCGGTTAACAGTTTTACTCCGAGCGGCCATGTGACTGACTTTTGAGTTTGCAGTAATAGGCTAATAAAGGCGGCGGCGACCAGCGCACAAAGAATGCCAAGGAGAATTACAAAAGGGAGTTCTGTCATCGATTGAATCTGCAGCGCAGGGATAGTGAACGCTGACTCATCCCCGTAAACCATCCGCAATAGGAGTGCGGCGGTGACCGATGCGACCAGTACCGGGGTAAAGCCGATTACCGTATATTCCATCAAGATCACCTCCATCGAGAAGATGACGCCCGCCAGCGGGGTATTGAAGGCGGCGGAAATCGCGGCGGCCACACCACAACCCACTAAAATACGCAGCGAGTTATTGGGCAGTCGGAGTATCTGTCCGACGAGACTGCCGCACGCGGCGCCTAGGTGAACAGCGGGTCCTTCACGGCCGACGGAATGGCCGGTTAATAACGCGATCGCGCCGCCAAAAAACTGAACCAGCATGTTTTTTGCCGGTAGGTTGCCTTGATGGTAGCTCAGTCGTTCCATGACGTGGAGCACGCCGACTTTACGGGTAGCCGGCAGTAACTTCCAAAACATCAGGGCGATAGCGATCGTACCCGCGATAGGCAGCAGGATGCGTACCCAGATGGGCAGTGCTTCAAAATTTTCACTCTGGCCACCGGGTAGCCAAGCTTGCAGCGGTAGGTCAATCAGCAAACGAAAGGCTAAAATGACTAAACCGGATGCCAACCCTGAGAGGATGCCGAGCAGCACCAGTTGCGGTAGCGCTTCGACATGGGCGAGTCGGTTACGAAAGTGGGCGAATGAAAAAGAGTCTTTGAACATCTGAAATGAATCAGCCTTTTGTTAAAAGCATGGAATAGAAGCATTGGCTTTCAGCCAGCGATATCATTTTATGACACCTTGCGTCGCATTCATTATCTATTTTACGCGTACGCAATAGTAATGCCCCTCAAGGGTTTGTATCATACGCAGACTGAATAGAAAACCGTAGAACCAATTGTGAGGTCAAAGTGATCAAAGTAGGTATCGTAGGCGGCACGGGTTATACCGGCGTAGAGTTGCTAAGACTGTTGGCGAACCATCCTGAAGTATCGGTTGAGGTGATTACCTCCCGATCTGAGGAAGGGATGCGCGTCGATGATATGTATCCCAACCTGCGTGGTCACTATGATCTGCAGTTTACGGTACCGAATGTTACAACCCTAGCGCAGTGTGATGTTGTCTTTTTTGCCACCCCCCATGGTGTGGCGATGAAAATGGCGCCTGAATTGGTTGAGCAGGGCGTACGGGTGATCGATCTAGGGGCTGACTTCCGTATTAAGGATTTAGAACTTTGGTCTAAATGGTATGGCATGGAGCACACTAGCCCCGCCTTAGCGGCGCAAGCGGTTTATGGCTTACCGGAAGTGAACCGCGTGGCGATTAAGGATGCGCGGATGGTGGCTTGCCCGGGTTGTTACCCTACTGCGACGCAGTTGGGCTTTCTGCCGCTGGTGGAAAACGGATTGATTGATCACCGTCGTCTGATTGCGGATGTTAAGTCCGGTGTCAGTGGCGCAGGTCGTGGCGCGAATGTTGGTTCGCTACTGTGTGAAAGCAGTGAAAGCATGAAGGCCTATGGTGTGGCGGGTCATCGTCATCTGCCTGAAGTTAAACAGGGGCTGAGTGAGGCTGCGGGCCGTCCGGTGGGGTTAACCTTTGTACCACATCTGACACCCATGATTCGTGGTATTCACGCCACCCTTTACGGTATTTTGAAAGACCCTGTCGATGGGTTGCAGGCGCTGTTTGAAGAACGCTATGCGAATGAACCCTTTGTCGACGTGATGCCCGCCGGTAGTCATCCTGAAACCCGTAGCGTTAAAGGCGCCAATATGTGTCGCCTGAGTGTCTTCCGGCCCCAGAACGACGATACCGTAGTGGTTTTGTCGGTGATCGATAATTTGGTGAAGGGTGCCGCAGGGCAAGCGATCCAAAATATGAATATTATGTTCGGCTTTGATGAGACCGAAGGGTTACGACACGCAGGGATGTTGCCTTAGTCCTAATTTTCTATACTTGACTAAATTAGTCGGTTAAATAGATAATAAGGCTCTGAATGGGTAAACACGAGTGAGTGAACAGATATGACAGAGATGACTGACCAGCAGCCGGACATGGTTTTTTCCGATTCCGCCGCGGCGAAGGTAAGAAGTCTGATCGAAGAAGAGCAGAACGATAACCTTAAACTACGGGTATTTATTACCGGTGGTGGTTGTGCGGGTTTCTCTTACGGTTTCACTTTTGATGAAGCGGTTGCTGATGACGACACCGCCATCGAAAATGATGGTGTCACTATGTTAATTGATCCCATGAGCTATCAATATCTGGTGGGCTCGGTGGTGGATTATAAAGAGGGCCTGCAAGGTTCTCAATTTGTGATTAATAACCCGAATGCAACGACAACCTGTGGTTGTGGTTCCTCCTTCTCTATCTAATTAATCAGGCGGCGGTTCTGACGCGGCAGCGTCAAAGCGCGTCAATAGAACCCCGTAAGGCGTCATTTACCATTGGTAATGGCACTTTGCGGGGTTTTTTATTGCCTGAATTTTACCGTTTGGGAGAAGATGAATCAGCACTGCTGATGCTGCAGAATCGACCTAGTCCAGGGGATGCTAGGCGTTATTAACTCAGTACATGAGAGATATAGATTTTTGCGGTTAGGCCGAAGAGGGTAAGGTCGCTTAACAACCCTAGGAAAATAACGCGTCCTTCTCGATTGGCTTTCGCCTGAAGTGAGACGTGCCAGACACTCCAAAGCTTGAAGACAATCATGCCGATGACGGCAATAAAAACGTAGATCTCACTAGTCGTCCAGATAACCATGATTATGCCTGTCTATAAATATTCATTTGACATGAATGTTATAGATTATTAATATTCATTTCAAATGAATATTAAAGAGTTTTATGTTCCTAAACTCTCGGGAGTAAATAGATGAACAGGTCGGACATACTTAAGCCTTTAAGTCGGGAGCACCATACCGCCTTAGTACATGTGAAACGGATACTTGAGCAGGCGGCTAAAGGTGAGAAGGCGGTATTGAACTATTGGCAGCAGGAGGGCGCTCAACTGCAAGCCGAGTTGGCGGACCATTTTTCAGAAGAAGAGTCGCTGGTGGAAGGGGTGCAAGAGCCACTATTGCAGCGCTTTCGAGAGGAGCATCAGGCGCTTCGGTTGTTGATGGCCGCTCCCAACGCCGAGAATCTGCAAGCTTTCGCTCATCTGTTAAAAGCACATATTCGTTTTGAAGAGCGGGAGCTTTTTCCCTGCCTTGAGGCTCATCACTACGACAGGCTGCAACATAACCGCCATCAATAAGGCGGCTTAAAATCTTAACCATTCAATCGTTCTATGCCATTACTGAGGGTGAATATGAAAACTGAATCGATCGCTATCGTAAAAGCCACCGTGCCTGCTATACAAGCATCGGGGGAGGCCATTACGCAACATTTTTACCGGCTGTTATTTGCTGAAAATCCTGAATTGCAGGATGTATTCAATATGGCCAGCCAAGCCAGTGGGCGACAGCAGTCTACACTGGCGGCGGCTATTTTAGGGTATGCAGCCAATATCGATAATTTGGGCGCGCTCGGAGGGGCTGTCGAAAAAATTGCGGCTAAACATTTTAGCCTCGATATTACTCCGTCCCAATATGACATTGTTGGACGTAACCTATTGCGGGCGATCAGAGAGGTTTTAGGTGAAGAGGCTGCGACCGATGAGGTGTTGGCGGCGTGGGCTGAAGCTTATCAGCAACTGGCGGATGTTCTGATTGGCCGAGAAGAGCAGCTCTATAACCAAGCAAAAGCGGAGGGGTGGAGTGGTTTTAAATCCTTTACGGTCAGCCGCATGGTCGATGAAAGTGATGAGATTCGCTCCTTTTATCTAACTCCAGTTGATGGGCAGCCGCTGCCTGAGTATCGCCCTGGTCAATTCTTGAGTGTAAAACTCAGAAGCCTTGATTGGGAGTATGACGAAATACGTCAGTACAGTTTATCCGACAGTTATCGTGCAGACGGTTATCGTATTTCGGTTAAGCGTGAACCGTCTGCACAGGCCGAGGTGCCGCCAGGGAAAGTCTCGAACTATCTGCATGATCATCTAAAAGTGGGAAGCTCGTTAGCCGTACACATGCCTGGCGGCGATTTTGTTTTGAAGCACAATGATCGTCCAGTGGTGTTGATAAGTGGTGGGGTGGGTATAACCCCCATGTTGAGTATGCTGAATGATTTAGTGTTACGTCACGATACTCGGCAAATCGTCTGGTTGCATGGCACCCGGGATTGTCGGAGCCATGCGTTTGCGGAACATATCGGCTGCTTGAAAAGAGATTGCTCTAACCTAACCGCGTTAACCTTTTATGATGATCCTTCTGAGGCAGTACAGGGAAGCGATTATGACTACCTAGGCTATATTACGGCTGAACGGCTTGAACGCTATTGTCCTAAGGATGCTGAATTTTATTTCTGTGGCCCGTTGCCATTTATGCGGGCGATCTATCATCAATTAAAAGAGTTAGGTATTGATGATGCACAATTGAACTATGAGGTATTTGGGCCGAGTGAAAGCTTGGTTTGATGTTGATGCAACCGATCTATAAGAACGCCGCCGTGGATCTTATGTCGCTGTTTTGTGTGTCAGCATCGATCAATTAAGCCTGTGGGCTCAGCTTTATCCACAGGCGCTTTTGGCAGTGGATTCTCATCTGCTGTTACGACGTTTATCACTGCTTCTGCTATTGTGTTGATATTAAACGGGGTATAGTGATTAACCCCGTTTTATTTAACTTTCTTATACAGGTATGAGCGTCTATGAGACTAACGGCTTTCACCGATTTTGGCCTGCGTACATTGATGTATCTGGCGAGCCTAGAAGAGGATCAGCTAAGTAGTGTTGCTGAAGTTTCAGGGGTTTACGGTGTTTCCCGGAGTCACATGGTCAAAGTCATAGGGCAGTTGGCTAAGTCCGGTTACGTGCAAACGATTCGTGGTAAAAACGGAGGTATTCGTTTGGCGCGACAGCCTGATTTAATCAATATCGGTGATGTGATTGAGCAGCTAGAAAATCATCTTGATGGCGTTGATTGCGTCACCACATCCTGTCAATTAGCTCCCTGCTGTGAGCTGAAAAGCGCCTTGATGAAAGGGATGCAGGCGTTTATTGAAGCCATGCGGCAGTATACCTTGGCCGATCTGATAGTGAACAAACGCCAGTTGATTCCACTGATGAGCGCAGGCTGAAAAGCATTGGCGTTCAGTTTTATCCCCAATAAATAGCGCCTAATGGACGGTAGCCTAAGGCGCCGGTCACACCCGGCTCGTTACCGCTTTGATGATTCAAGGTTCGATATGCCAGCCATGCGAATGCCGCCGCCTCCACCCAGTCTGGGTCGAGATTCAGATCGGCAGTCGTGCCTAAATAGTGAGGCTTAAGTAAGGCTGTTAGCCGTGTTTTGAGTTGTTGGTTATAGCTTCCGCCGCCACAGAGAAAGACCTGTAGGTTGCTTAGTGCGTGACTATTAATGGCATCCGCGATCGTGCGGGCGGTTAATTCTAGCAGGGTTGCCTGAACATCCTCCGGTCTTGGTTGCGTTGCCAAGGTTGCGATCATCTGTTCGATCCAGTCGTGGTTAAACTGCTCCCGTCCGGTGCTTTTAGGGGCTGCTTCAGCGAAATAGGGTAGCGCCAGCATGGTCTGTAACAGCGGAGGTATTACCACGCCGCTAGCGGCCCACTGACCATCTCGATCATAGCTTTTCTGCTGATGCTGCATTATCCAGCTATCCATCAACACATTGCCGGGCCCTGTATCGTAGCCGAGCACCGGTTTATCTGGGGATGCTTCAAGTATGGTGAGATTGGCCATGCCGCCAATATTGACCAGTATTCTATTCTGCTCGGGTTGGCGAAACAGTGCGCTATGAAACGCAGGTACGAGTGGTGCACCCTGTCCGCCCGCCGCCATATCTCGCCGGCGGAAGTCGGCAACGGTGGTGATTCCGGTGCGTTCAGCAATCAAGTTTGGATCGCCGACCTGCAACGTGAAATGGGCGTTCGGACGGTGGCGAATGGTTTGGCCGTGGCTGCCAATCGCGGCAATATCCGCCCGTTTTAGCTGATGTTGTTGGATGAGGTTTTCGACCGCGGTGGCGAATAGCTCCGCTAGGGCTAGATCTAATCGGCCCAAGCGTTCAATCTCATTATCGCTGGGATTGAATAGCGCGAGGGTGGCAGCATGGAGCGTTGCAGGAATCGGCTCGCTATGGCTGGCGATCAATTCAAAGGTCGGCTCAAAACGCACCGCGACAGCATCAATACTATCGAGACTGGTGCCGGACATCAGGCCTATAAAGATCGGAGCGTTCATTCAAGTTCCCAAAGGGTCGGCAGTGATTACTTAGATGCTGAGGCCAGTTGGGTTGCCTTGTATGACTCCAACTGGGTTAGCGCTTTTTCTGCGACGGCAAAAAATGGCGCCCGTTCCGCTTTATCGATCGGAGCCGCATGGGGTAATTTAACCGTTTGCGGGTTTTTGTGAACGCCGTTGACGCGGAATTCATAATGCAGATGCGGGCCTGAAGCCAGACCTGTCTGGCCGACATAGCCAATCACATCACCTTGACGGACACGGGTGCCGTTCTTCTGGCCTTTACGGTAATTGTTCATGTGACCGTAGAGGGTGGTGATATTGCCGCCATGTTGCACGATAACGCAGTTGCCGTAGCCGCCTTTTTTACCCCGCCAGATGATTTTCCCATCACCTGCCGCTTTGATCGGCGTGCCGGTGCGAGCCGCGTAGTCGGTCCCTTTATGGGCTCGTGTTAGTCCCAGAACTGGGTGCTTGCGACGTGTTTTGAAACTGGAGCTGATCCGTGCGAAATCCACGGGGCTACGCAAGAACGCTTTGCGCATACTGTCGCCCTGTGGCGTATAAAAGCTGCTTTTACCCTCGCTGTCGGTATAGCGGATGGCTGTATAGGTTTCTCCCTGATTCACGAACTGGGCGGAGAGAATATTGCCTTCGCCTATCTTTTTGCCATCGAGAAACTTTTCTTCGTAGACCAGATTAAAGTGATCCCCCTGACGCAGGTCCAACACAAAGTCGATATCCCAACCGAAGATGGCGGCCAGCTCCATAATCATACGGTCGGATAATCCTGCTTGTGAGGCATCCAGAAAGAGAGAGTTTTCGATGGTGCCTTCAACAAAGCGTGGCGTGATATCCGGTTGTTTTTTGAGTTCTTTAACGCGGTAGCCTTGGTCGGTGGAAATGATCAATGAGCTTTCTAGTTGATTGCGGATATGTTTGAGCTTAGATAATTGATGATCATTGATCACAAAACTAAGGGTTTGGCCGGGGTAAATCCGCTTCAGTGCATCTGTTTCTTTAACCGCATCACTGACGAGAAAGGCATCCCGGCTGCTCAAACCGGCACGTTTGAAAATAGAGGTGAGGGTGTCGCCGTTGCGTACGGTGAAATCCTGCCAATGTTCGACGACCGGTTCAGGCGCCTCGGTTATAGGCGTGACCGGTTCCTGTGCTATTTGGGGCTGGGTGTCGACGGGGCGGCTAGGCTCAGCGGTGACCGTGTCTGTTGGTAGCGATATGGATGTAGTTGTTGTCTGATTAAAGACCGATGCGGGGGCTTTTTCTGACGGCATAAGCATCGCAGTTAGACCAATAATGGTGGTGCAGATGATGGCTGCCATTAGATGGGTAACTGGAATATGCTGTTTAAGTCGCTTGATGAACAACACGTGACAGGGCCTCAGAATGTAAAAGTTTCGCAAAGTATACCGGAAGCACTTAAATAATCGAAATATTCACACACTATCGGCGAAAAAGGGTGTATGTAGAGAGAAATTGCCGTTATCTAGAGACCATTCTGTCTTGAAATGGCTTCAATTTTTAGCTTTATCGCACTGGGGAGATTTGCTGTTGTTATCTCTGTGCCGTTATCGGCATCATGGGTTTGTCGGATTTAATCCGTAAGGGTAGAATACGCCCTCTCGATGGAGACTACTTATTTTTTGCAAAGGGTTAATAGAAGGCAATGACAGATATAACACTGCTACAGGATCTTAGTGCGCGCGGGTTGATCGCGCAGATGACCAGTGAAGAAGAACTGGAACAACACCTGGCTGATGGTTCTGTCACCCTTTATTGTGGCTTTGACCCCACTGCAGATAGCCTTCATATCGGTTCTTTGGTGCCACTGTTGGCGCTTAGACGTTTTCAGCAAGCGGGCCACAAACCGTTGGCGCTGGTAGGCGGTGCCACTGGGTTGATCGGTGATCCGAGCTTTAAAGCGCAAGAGCGTAAGCTGAATACCGATGAAACGGTATCCGGTTGGGTCGAAAAACTCAAAGGACAGGTTAGCCAGTTTATCGATTTTGATTGCGGTGCCAATAGTGCCGAAGTGGTTAACAACCTCGATTGGACGCGGGAAATGGATATCCTGACATTCCTGCGAGATGTGGGTAAGCACTTCTCGGTTAACCAGATGATCGCGAAAGAGTCGGTTAAGCAGCGCATCGACCGTGAAGGTGAAGGGATCTCGTTCACCGAATTTACCTACATGATTCTGCAATCTTATGATTATCAGCAGTTGAACACGAGTCACAACTGTACCCTACAGATTGGCGGTTCTGATCAGTGGGGCAATATTACCGGCGGTACTGAACTGACGCGGCGTATGAATGGCAACAAGGCTTTTGGCCTGACCTTGCCGTTGATCACTAAATCCGATGGTACTAAGTTTGGTAAGACGGAATCAGGGACTATCTGGTTGTCGCCAGCGAAAACCTCGCCTTATGCGTTTTATCAGTTCTGGCTACAAACCGCCGATGCCGATGTTTATGCTTTCCTGAAATACTTTACCTTCGTGACGGTTGAAGAGATCGATGCGTTGGAGAAGGCCGATGCTGAACGTGAAGGTCGTCCTGAAGCGCAGTCTGTCTTGGCCCGTGAAGTGACTAAGTTGGTGCATGGCGAAGAGGGCTTAACGGCGGCGATGCGGATTACTGAAGCATTGTTTAGCGGTAACCTTTCTGATTTGAGCGAAGCTGATTTTGAACAGCTGCAACTGGATGGTCTGCCATCATCTAGTTTAGTTGATACTGATCTGGCTGAAACACCGCTAACCACGCTGTTGAGCGATGCGGGCTTAGCCGCCTCGGGTAAGCAGATCAAAGATGCTTTGCAGCGCAATGCGGTGATTATTAACGGTGTCGAGAAAGGGATGGCTGATAATATGAAAGCGGCCGAGATCTTTACGGCGGAAAATGGCACCTATGACCGTTTCTTCCTCGTAAAACTGGGTAAGAAAAAACATCACCTGTTTTCTATCTGATAACAGTAGAAGTAGAAAGACGCGCTATTCGCAAGAATAAGCGCGTTTTTTTTGCGTTTTATTTTTTGCGGAGCTAAGCCTAATAGCGCATAGATATTCTGAACTTATGATCTATGCTTATAAGTATATTAAATTTAGTCTCTAATCAGGAGGGTGTATGCAAAATACATCTCGGCATGTTTTTCGTATCACCAGTTTAAGCGCAGCGGTTTTTTTAGCCGCGTGTAGTAGTAATTCACCACAATCTACCGTTGCCTTCGATCCTGTTGAGATGGAGCAGCGTAATCAGGTATTAGTCGATAAAGAGAAAGAGCTAGCACTTCGCGAAGCGGTTTTGGCCGATAAAGCGGCGAATCAGCAAGGATCTGAGCCTCTGTTGCCTCCTTCGGCTAAAGCGGGTGAGTGTTATGCCCGTGTTTGGGTTGAGCCTAAGTATCAATCGTATACTGAAACCGTCTTGGTGAAAGAAGCCGGACAGCGGGTTGAGGTGATGCCTGCACAGTATAAAACGGTGACCGAGCGGCTGATGGTTCAGCCCGCCAGTTTTGAGATGATGCCGGTACCTGCTAAGTATGATGTCGTTAAAGAGAAGAAACTTGTTCGTAAAGCGGAGCAGGTGTGGCGTATTGATAAAAGCATCAAGAGTGCGCCAGCCAGCCAAAACTTGTTAGCCGCTGCCGCTGCGGATGGTATCGATTTGGATGCTGCTACGCCAGGTATGTGTTTTCATGAGCATTATGTGCCAGCCGAGTTTGAACAGGTTAACGAGTCCGTGTTGACCCGTGAAGCTTACGACAAAGTTAGCGTTGTGCCCGCTCAATATCGCTGGGTAGAGAAACGGGTCATGGTGAAAGAAGCCAGCAGCCGTATTGAAGAAGTGCCTGCGCAGTATAAAACGGTCACAGAGCAGGTTGTCGATGTACCGGCTCATACCGTATGGAAGAAAGGCACGGGGCCGATTCAAAAGATCGATCAGGCGACCGGCGAAATTATGTGTTTGATCGACGTGCCTGCTAGTTACAAAACAGTGAGCCGAGAAGTGCTAGTGACACCTGCAAGCACGCGTACGATTGAAATTCCTGCTGAATATAAAATGGTGAAAGTGCAGGAACTTGTAGCTGAAGCCCGTGAAGAGCGTACTGCGGTACCGGCGGTCTATTCAGATGTTGCGCTGACCAAAAAAGTTCATGATTATGAGTTTGATTGGCATGAAGTGCACGACATGACTCATCCAAAAAGAACCCGTACCGGCAATCAGATCTGTTTGACCGAAACGCCGGCTAAGTATGAAACAGTCGAGCGTACCGTGGTTGTTCAGCCTGCTGGTTTTAAACGTAAGGATATCCCTGCGAAGTATGAAACCGTTGAAGTAACTAAGCTTGCTACTGCGCCTCAAGAGAAGCGTTTTGAAATTCCGGCTGAATATAAGACGGTAACGCTGAGCAAGTTGGATAAAGAAGGTTATATGGAATGGCGCTCAATTTTGTGCGATACCAATATGACCACCACGAATATTTCACATATTCAGAAAGCATTGTTGGCGGGTGGGTTTGATCCAGGCCGTATCGATGGTGTGATCGGTCGTGAGACTATGTCTGCGGTTAACGCTTTCCAGCGTGCCAATGACCTGCCGGTTGATGAATATATCAATATGCAAACAGTGAAAGCACTTGGTGTTAGTTTATAAGCACCATCAATAAACGCTAGTGTGAAAACGCCCTGACTTGTCAGGGCGTTTCAGACTGCTGAAAAAGTCCTCGTCAAATGACGAGGATTTTTTATAATAGAGCCATGTTAAAAGAACGCCCCCAAACCCAGTCCACCCTTGAGTTTGTCTGTATTGATGAGCTTGTGCCTAAAGATC
>NZ_RQXW01000018.1 GCF_003957515.1 Amphritea opalescens | reverse complement strand
CAGAGATTGAGAAGGTCTCATCCCCTTCATAGACCGCATCATCGGTGGTGTCCACGGCAATCGTCAGACCGGTGGCATCTGCCGGCACGGTCACGGTACTACCATTGAGGGTTAACGTGTCGCCATCGTTAGTACCACCCACGACAGTGACGGTCATCGCATTGGTGTAGTCGGTGCCAGCGGTTGCAGAGGCAGGGTTAGACTCGCTCAACGCGAGATCCACATCGTAAGCGATGGCAGAAGAGCCGGTTAGCGTGGCATTAAAGGTCAGCGTGCTGCCCTCTTCCATGCTCGCATCAGCAATACTGATCACGGGGGTATCATTGTCTGGATCGGGCCCAGAGCCCGTACCGTCATCGATGATGATTCCTGTAGCTGTACCATCGACAATCTGACCATTACCACTCGGGTTACTCAGATTAACACTAAAGCTCTCTTTACCTTCCAAGACATCATCTTGCGTGGTCTGTACAGTAAATGTTTTACTCGTTTCGCCTGTAGCAAACGTCAACGTACCGGCTGTCGAGGTAAAATCATTAGCCTCAGCATTATCAATCGCGTCAATACCGGTTGAAAAATCAATCGTCTCTTCGCTGGTGCCCCCGGTACGAGTGACGGTAAAGGTCATCAAACCACCCTCACTGACACTTACATCTGCGACACTGTACTCAGACGGAAGCACAAACAACTCACCTTCATCATCGACATAAGGCTCACGTTCCCAATTTTCGGGATTGGTGTCATAGCCTGCACGAGCTAGTACTTCTTCTGCGGTACGGTCGACCGCCTGAAACTCAGAAAAACCAGAACTTGTAGGGGGGGTGTTACCAGCAGCCGTTTCTTCCAGAATTTGGGTAGGATCCTGACCCGCAAGAATCGCAGCCTGAATATCGGCAACATCCAGCGTTTCAGCATTAACGGAATGGAAAACGAGAGAAATTTCTCCAGTCGTAGGATCCACTTCAAGGATAGCGGTTGTATCCGCCGGCACCGTTTCTGGCTCAGCTTTACCTAGGTCAATCTCGGCTTGGCTGTTAGCAGGCACAATGACCATATCACCAGGATTAACCTGCTCACCTGATTGTAAGACGCGCTCTACGCCCTTGCTATCAACGACAACAACTTCACCGGATACACTAACCACTGTTCCTTTGGCTGCTTCTACATTTTCCATAACTTCCCCCCAGAAGATATTTTCCTGATCTTGAGTACTCTTTGAGCCTCATGCATCAAAAAAAGATGTGTTCATTGCATTAGCGGGTGGCGCAGAACACGACTCACCAACAAAACCACCAACACATAAATTTGTTTAAAATTTTTAAGATAATAGCACAACAAGATACTGCTAAATAGCCATGAAACAAGGTTTTATACTCATAATGGTTAAAATTTAAACATACTAAAATATGTTTAAATTTCGACAATAGACAAGCTGAATATAACCTGACCCGTTAACTGTTTAAGCTTACACTGACAATATGACAGCAAAGCTGTTAACGTTTTTACCGTGCTAGAATAACCAGATACCACCCTATCAGTCTAGTGGGTATATCTATATCCAACCAATAACCATACTCATCTTGTGTATTTATGCTGTTCTTTCAGCAATACATCACAATCAGTCTAGATATAAACCAACATTTTTAGCGGGGAAACCAACCAATTTCCTTGGCTGTTTTTGGCCCGACAATGACATTGTCGAGATTTCGCGGCATCAGCAACCAACCGGGCGATACCTTTATCCGCCCAGACATCACCTCTGCCCGCGTTTGCGGCAAAAGCGGCGTTTGCTGCGGATCGGCATAACCATCCGGATAAATCGGTTCATTTGTTGCTAAGTTATATTTATCCGAAGCGCCAAAGGTGTGCAGTAATTCATGCGCAATAACGAAATTAGTGATACCCATGTCATCAACACCGGCAAAACCATTCACTAAACCTATCATCCCTTTCTGCAATCCCAGCGAATGCGACAATCGCCGCTCTTCTTGAGGGGAAAAGTAACGCAGATATATTCTTACATCTGGCTCTAGCCCCTCCCAGCTATCATGTCGCCATGACCACCAGCGCATATGCAGACTCCAGAACACTCTCTCCAACAGCCCAGCTTCTACTTCAACTTCGGGGGGCTGTGCATGCACCTCTGGCGCCAAATAAAATTCAACCAAGGGGTTCTGATTAATCTGATAGCGGGATGCTTCTCGTTGCAAGAAAGCACCAATCTCCGCAAATTGATCAATAGGCAAGGCATCGATATAACGCTGAGTATCTGCTCGCCCATCGGCGTTAATCGGATAGAGCACCACCCAGACAGGACGTTCCCATGCCTGTATCCGCGTCTGCGATAGCCAGGTATTCATCGCGACAACGAACAGGACAATCAATAACAGAACTATCCGTAACAATCGAAATTGGGAAGATTTCAGCATGACCTCTCCATCTTTCAATGCTGATTAAAGAACCTAACAATGCATTTTGCCACTTAACATGAAACGACGAAGACACTAGATCGGTAATCAGCCCACTATATCAGTGAATGGCCCAGATAATTAAGAGGTAGCGCAGGGTTTTGCCCACTATGATCAGCAATAACGATTGCCACACGGAGCATCGCAACCACCCAGCAGCAAGACACAAAGGATCACCGATCAACGGCAACCATGATAATAGTAGCGCGACCACGCCATAACGTCTCAATATATTCAACGCCCGCTGTTGATGACGTTTTTTAGGCTGAGGAATCGCCCAACGAAGACTCACCCACCAGCCCATAGCGAAAGTTAGTATACCGCCGAGACTATTACCTAGGCTGGCGACTAACAGCAATTCAAGTGGTTCGATAGTCGACTGCGTTAAAAGATAGCCCAGTAACACCTCAGAGCCACCCGGCATTAGAGTAGAGGCGATAAAACTACTAAAAAATAGCCCCCATAACTCTGGATTCGCCATCACGGCTAATGACTCTGCTCAGGCCGTTCCATATCCGCACGAATACAGCGTAACACCCCAAAATCATAAAGACCGTCAAGCGCTTCATGCACGGGCTTCAATGACACACCAAATGATGCCATGCAGTCACACATAACATTCTGTACCTGCTGCAACTGATCAGCGGTCAGCTCAACCACATCAGACAATGCCAACTGACCATCCGCAATTCCATCTGCTAAGTGGTTATAGATCACGTTTTCCGACAGGTGCTGCTGACGAGCCACCTGCGCAACCGTCATTCCAGAACGATATAGCGCCACCGATTGCTGTACTTGTAGATCTTTATTTTGCGGTTGCTGCTGCTCAGCTTGATACTCACGAATGAGTTCTAAAAACTGATCACCATATAGCTCTAATTTACGCTCACCAATACCGTTTAGACGCCCCATCTGTTGATGAGTCAATGGCCGATACATCACCATCTCCATCAAGGTGGCGTCATGAAAAATCACATAGGGCGGCACATCCTGCTCTTTGGATAACGTCATCCGCAGTGTTTTAAGCGCGTTCCACAGGCCATAATCTTCAACATCCAGCTTTTGCTGCGGATCATTGCGCTTACTGAAGGACTCCTGTTTACGCTTATCCTGCCTCATCTCTATCTGTAATTCTCCCTTTAACAGAGGCCGGCAACTATCCGTTAAATACAGCACACCATGACTATTCGCAGCAACACTCAAATAACCCCGTGCAACCAACTGGCGAAACACCGAACGCCACTGGTTACGATCGAGCTCTTTACCGATACCAAAGGTGCTTAACTCATGATGCTTAAGTTCCTTGACTCGATCACTGCTTTTGCCGAGCAGAACTTCAATAATATGATTAACGCCAAAACGCTGACCGCAGCGGTAGACGGCAGATAATGCTTTGCGGGCCGATTCTGTAGCATCCCACACCGGCACCGGCTCTAAACAGGTATCACAATTGCCACAGGGCTCAGGCAATGGTTCACCAAAATAGGTCAATAAGGTCTGCCGCCGGCAACTGGTAATTTCACAGAGCCCCAACATCGCTTCCAGTTTTTGCCGCTCGATGCTTTTATGCAGCTCATCTGCTTGTGAGCTTTCCAGCATCTGTCGCAGGAAGATAACATCTTGTAAACCGTAGACCATCCACGCATCCGCCGGCAGACCGTCACGCCCTGCACGGCCGGTTTCCTGATAATAGGCTTCGACACTTTTTGGTAGATCAAGGTGAGCGACGAAGCGTACGTTTGGCTTATCGATCCCCATACCAAAGGCCACCGTGGCCACCATCAAAATATTCTCTTCGGTTAGAAAGCGGTGCTGATTATGACGCCGAAGCTCTGGATGCAGACCCGCATGATAAGGCAAGGCGTTAAACCCCTGCTCTTGCAACCACTGGGCGGTATCTTCAACTTTTTTGCGCGAGAGACAATAAACAATACCCGAGTCCCCCATATGCTCGGCTTTAAGAAACTTTAATAGCTGCTCCTTGGCACGATGCTTTTGGCCAATACGGTAACGAATGTTAGGCCGATCAAACCCTTGAATGAATTTGCGCGCATTTTGTAATCCTAAGCGCTCGCAAATTTCATCGCGGGTACGCTCATCGGCGGTTGCCGTTAACGCAATTCGCGGCACACCCGGGAAGCATTCTTGAAGATAGCTAAGTTTTAGGTATTCTGGGCGGAAATCATGACCCCACTGAGAAACACAATGGGCTTCATCGATGGCGAATAATGCTAGCTGACATTCGGACAGCATTTTCAGTGTCCGCGGCTGCAGCAAGCGTTCCGGCGCGACATAGAGCAGATCTAAGTCACCACTACGTAACTGATGCTCTACTTCTTGCGCCATGCTGTAATCCATGGACGAGTTCAGATAGCCTGCACTGATACCCCATTGGGACAACGCCTGCACCTGATCCTGCATCAATGCAATAAGTGGCGAGACCACCACCGCAACACCGGGCCGAATCAGAGCTGGCAGTTGATAACAGAGCGATTTTCCGCCCCCCGTTGGCATGACCACCAAAGCATCACCATCACCGAGCAACGTTTCAATCACGTCTTGCTGTGGCTGCCGAAATTGATCATAACCAAAGATTTGTTTTAAGAGTTGTTGCGCCTTTTCTATCATGCTCGGCATTATCCGGCATGAAATGCAAACTGTCATCCAGATTTATAAGAATCGAGCAGATTAACACTACGATCAAACACCTTTCACTGATAGAATCTGCCCACACTTTATTAGCCGGACCCAAACCTATGCAAAATGCGATGCTGAATACACCACTCACCGATGAGGAACTGGATGAGCTTGAAGCGTTTTTGTTCTCAGAAACTGTGTCTGAGGATGCTTTGGATCTGATAGGTACTCATGGCTACTTCTGTGCGCTGAACATCAGCCCAGTCAAGATCACTGAGAAACAGTGGCTACAGGAGCTGTTTGACGGCACCCCTGAATACCGTTCAGACACAGAAAAATCTCGTATCGAAGGCCTGCTGCGTCGACTCTATTTTAGTATTGGCAGCGACCTTTACAACGATCAAGATATGTTACTTCCTTGCGATCTGACCCTCGTACCCGAAGATGACGAAGAGCAAAGCGCTCTGACAACTTGGTCACAAGCCTTTATGGAAGGCGTTTTCCTGAAAGAAGACGAATGGTTTAATCATCAAGCCGAAGAGGAAGTCGCTGAACTGATGCTACCCATCATGATCGCGTCGGAACTGTTTGATGATGAAGAGTTTGTCAAAATGCGGGCAGATACACCACTGTGCGACGAAATGTGCCGCACCATTCCCGACCTATTGGTCGATCTGTACTTGCTGTTCCACGCCCCTGCCGATAAAAAATAAGTGTCAGGTAAACGCTACCAATCACAGCGTCAAAAAAGCCCGCCATCGACTCATCGATGGCGGGCTTTTTTACATCAGGGCTTAGCCGGTTAACTCAACGAATACTGTACCTTTGTACTCGCCAACCCTAACCGGCTTTCAATCAATCGTCTTAGCGGGTTATACGTGCGGTAGAACCTTGACGCAATACACGTACTCGCTCACCTGGTCGGAAATAACCTTCACTATCCACTTCCTGAACCAGCGAGATCGTACGACCACTTTCCAGTGTTAACGTCACCTCTTGCCCCTGTTTACGGGTAGAGTTCTCTTCCACTTTCTGCCCGACAATACCACCGGCGATAGCGCCGACAACAGCAGCGATACTACTACCCTTACCGCCACCGACCGTACTACCGGCGATACCACCGACAATAGCACCGGCGCCGGCACCTAATGGGCTATCTGAGCGCCCCTCAATCACGACGGGCTTAACCGCATCAACCCAAGCATATTCAACATTCTGGACCTTTCGAGCTTCGCTGCGAGAATAGGTATCACCCGTCAATGACGAAGCACAGCCCTGAAGCATTAACATTGCTGCAGTAAATACAATAATGGTCATTCTGTTCATATCATTAATCCTAAACGTTCGTTGGTAATATTAAATGCAGGTTGCTTATCAATGTCTATCACCACTCACAGCACTATAGCTCGAAAACAGCCCGAAAACCTGATGCACTAAGCAAAAAGATAGCAGCTGCCAGCTTAACGTATCTTTAACAGTAACTGGCAGACCAGTGACCAGCTCACCTCTCGCAGTTTTTGATACCAAGGGCGCTTAGACCATTGGTCATAACAAATCTCACGACTTCGCTGCATATCACTCATCAGCAGCTGTTCGACCGTATCGGTCAAATTCGGTTCCACAACTTCGAGGTTAGCTTCCAGATTCCAACGTAGGTTCCAGTGATCCAAGTTACAAGAGCCAACCGATACCCACTGATCACACAAGCCTAGCTTGGTATGCAGGAAAGAGGTCTGATACTCGAAGATTCGAACTCCTGCCTGCAATAAGCGCCGATAATAGCGTTTAGAAGCATGATAGACCCAAGGATGGTCCGTATTCGGGCCGGCAACAATCAAACGAACATCAACCCCCCGCAAAGCTGCCTGTCGTAAACTACGACGCACGGATAAAGCTGGCAGAAAATACGCAGTTTCCATCCAAACCCGCTCACTTGCACAATTAACATGATGCACAAAGCTACGCTTGATCTGCTGTATTTTTAACCCTTGGACTTCGGTTATACGGGCTAACGCATCCCCCTGCCGCTCTAAATTAGCAGGCTTAATATCAGGCATCAGGCCGCCACTTTTAATCCACTGATGAGAAAAAAGTTGCACCATATCCGCCACTACTGCGCCCTGCACCTGCAACATCACTTCATGCCATGCAAGCGCCCCATGAACAGGGATGGTCCGCAGGTATTCATCACTAATCCCCGTGCCACCGATAAAGCCAGTACGCTGATCACTAATCATCAGCTTCCGGTGATCTCTGGCTAAATTACCATCCAACTTAAATAACCGAATCGGGTTGTAACGCAGCACCTGCACGCCTGCCTGCTTTAACCGATCACTGTCCTGTTGTTTAAAGCGGCGGCCACCAAAATCATCGATCAGCCAACAAACCTTGACGCCCCGTTGTGCGGCAGCGATTAATGCAGCGATAAATTGATCGGCAACCGCGCCAGAGCTCACCATATAAAACTCTAATAACAGTGTTTCACGCGCCTCATCTATCGCTTGCAACATCCGAGGAAAGAAACGCTCGCCCTGCACCAGTAGCTCAACTCGGTTACCACCGGACCAACGGTATCGACCTGTCATAGAATCCCCTTTATACCGACATTAGTGCAGACATCAGTGTTGATGGGATCCATACAAGCGGGCATACAGCCCGTTCTGCTGCAGCAGTGCCGCGTGATCACCCTGTTCAGCCACTCGCCCATCCTCAAAAACATAGACATGATCAGCCTGCTTCACCGCACTCAAGCGGTGAGCAACAATAATGGTCGTACGCCCCTGCAGAAAACTAGCGAGGTCTCGGTGCAAGTTATATTCAGTTTCAGTATCCAATGCCGAGGTTGCCTCATCGAGAATCACCACTTTAGGGTCGGTAAGCACCATTCGCGCAATCGCTAAACGTTGTCGCTGCCCACCGGACAACCTTACTCCTTGCCGCCCCACCATGGTATCTAATCCCTCATCTAGCTGACGAACAAAGGGTTCTAACTGAGCAACGTCCAAGGCTCGCCACAACTGCTGATCAGAGAATTCACGCCCGAGTGTTAAGTTACCCCGGATAGAATCGTTAAACAGTGCGGGGTGCTGTAATACCGTCGCCACATTCTCACGCACCCGGTCAAGACCGACCTGCTCCACCGCGACATCATTAAACAGTACCCGCCCCTGCTCAGCTTGATAGAGCCCCAGCAACACCTGCACTAGGGTAGATTTACCGCCCCCGCTAGCCCCCACCAATGCAATCTTTTGCCCCGCTGGAATCTTAAGCGATAGGCCTTTGAGTATCTCCTGCCCCTCAATATAGCTAAAATGGATGTTTTGCAGCTCGATGGATACCGATGTTGATTCAGCAAAAGGGTTTTTCACGTGAGGGTATGCGGGTTCTTCATCCAAGGCCATCAACCGATTGATACGCTGCAGTGCCGCTTTGGCACCATAAAACGCATATTGGATACCCAAGACCTCCTGTACCGGCCCCATCATGAACCAGAGGTAGCCAAACACCGCCATCATCTGCCCGATGCTCAGATCTGAAAAAACCACCATCCCCATCGAGAGCGCCCGAAACAGATCGAAACCGACCAAAAACACCATAAAACTAAAACGATTGGCGGCCTCACTGCGCCATTCAAACCGCGTCGAGTGATCTCGCAACGAACGGGCATCACCGATTAACCGTTGCAGATAATGATCTTCCCGATTTGCCGCACGAATCTGATAGATCGCTTCCAGCACCTCCGTTAAGCCACCCTGAAACTGCTCATAAGCACGGTTTTCATGTTTCTTCAGCTCTTTCACCTGCTTGCCGATGCGCATCGTCAACCAGACCACCAACGGATTTAACAACAGGATAAACAGCGCCAGTTGCCAGTTCATCCAGATCAACACAATCGCCGTACCGATGATGGTTAATAAGGCGATCAGGAGCCGACTCACGGACGCCCCGACAAAGCGATCAACCGTATCGAGATCGGTAATAAAGTGAGAACTGACAGAACCACTGCCCAATGATTCATATTCAGCCATCGATATCCGCTTCAACCTCTGCAATAAGCCCTCACGGATGCGAAATACAACCTCCTTAGAGATAATCGAAAACTGCCTACCCTGCCACACATTAAACACTAAGGCGGCGGCCCTCAGCATGATGGTGATAACCAACACCGCGCCGATATACAACACCGGGCCGGACCACTGTTCTGGAAAAAAGCGCTGACACAGACGAATTAAGGCACCTGGTTGATCCAGCAACACTTCATCCACCAGCATCGGCATCAACAGAGGCAGCGGGACACTCGCACAGGTCGCCAGCAGTGCGATCAAGTTAGCCTTAATCAATAATGGACGGTATTCCAGCGCCACACCGAAAATGTATTTCCAGTTGTAATTCGGCTGATTCATGTTGGGCGTCATTCCCCTATGTAGATGGCTCACATTCGCGGCCATTTGACCGGCAGATACTGATCAACAATGGTATCTTAATGCTCTTTTTTTGCGCCCATGCAGCTAGGTGACAATGGAATATCTCCATTTTTTTCTTGCCACTCCGAGGTGGTATAGAGATGTAGCGCCAACGCATGGATCGGATTATTCATGAGTACCGCTAGCAACCCATAGATCATCTGATGCCGTGCCACGGCGCGCTTGCCGGTAAAATCATCCGCCACGACGGCCAGCTTAAAGTGGCTTTCCGTCGCTGGGCCACTGTGCATATGGCTTTCATTCTCAATTACTAGATGCTGTAACGCTAATCCTTCGGTCAAACGCTGCTCAATCTCTGTTGCTATACTCATATCGATCCTGATCTTAATTATTTGTCTTTACTGTCCACCGAGTCGGCGGCCAGCTTACTAAATTTGGAATGAATCCGCCGCGTCAGCAGCGCCACCGTGACAATCACCAGCGGCATCGAGATACCCAATGAGAGGCTTTTATTAATATGTAAGCCTTGATCATATAACACCCCGATAAAGATCTTGACCAACCCTATGGTGTAATAACTAATGGCCGCCACCGATAATCCTTCAACGGTGTGTTGCATCATCAACTGAATCCGCGAACGGCGGTCCATCGAACTCAGCAACTCCTGATTTTGCCCCTGAATTGATAACTCCACCTGAGTACGCAGCATATCACTGACACGGTCGATCCTGCGTGACAGGTCCTCCAGCCGTTCAGCCGTTGCTTTACAGGTACGCACGGCGGGAATCATCCGTCGAGTGATAAACTCATGCAGTGTCAGGTGACCCGACACCTCGTCTTCGCGTAGGTCAGCCAAGCGCTGCATGACTAAATCCTGATAGGCATTGGTGGCATTAAAGCGGAATGTCGAGCGGGCGCGATAAGCTTCAACGCGTGAGGCTAAGTGAATCAAGCGACCGAGCAACTCCCGTTCATCACGGCATTTTTCATCATCATACTCTTCAACCGACAAAATCTGCGTCAGCTCGGCCAACTGTTGATCCATCAGTTGCAGTTGCGGACCGATAGAACGCGCCATCGGCAACCCCATCAACGTCATGAGTCGATAAGATTCGATCTCCAACAACCGCTGAATCAGTCGCCCTAACTGACTGTCACTCATCTCTCGGTTGTAGATCAAAAACCGCCCATAACCATCATCATGTAACCGATAACTGGTCCATACCTGAGCGGCCCCCTGAGACGGCTGACTGCCCACTAGGCGCATGGTATCAAAATAGGTTTTTACTTCAGGAATCGTCGGCTCGGCACTATCGCACACATTTTCAACCGACATATGGAAAGCCGCGACAACTTCACCACAAATTCCCTCCAGC
Organism: Amphritea opalescens; assembly: GCF_003957515.1. GTDB lineage: Bacteria > Pseudomonadota > Gammaproteobacteria > Pseudomonadales > Balneatricaceae > Amphritea > Amphritea opalescens. The sequence continues at coordinate 73,935 of NZ_RQXW01000018.1, read as the reverse complement.
CAGCCATCCGGCAGATGACTGATACCGGATTCAGCAAACGGATCGCCATGATCCCCACCCAGCCAGATAAAGGTGTAGGAGACAAACTCCATATGCTTTTCCCAGCGAACCTGAAGCTGACCAAACTGCTGTTGAAAACAGGGTAGATCCTCTTTGGGCACCGCTCCGCCTAACATCTCACACAGCTGCTGCAGATGAATGAACTGCTGTGCCTTCTGCTGCTCGCTACACATCACCGAAAGGTGGGTAATTCGCGCGGGGCTGGGGATAACTTGGAAGGGTCGAGAGTGCATCTCCTCATAGAGCGATTCTCTCAAAGGGTGCATCTCAAGCTGAAGGGAACTGGCCGACATCAAACTACCTGTTAACGATAAATAAAAGACTATTCTCAGCGATTATGGCTATCGAAAGCAACTCTCCCTGAGGCCCACACCTTAACTCCGCATTATTCCGTCAACGGCGCTAATAACAGCGGCGCTTGCAACAGGTCAACCGCCATCACTTGCGGGCTAACATCAAACCATTGGAGAAACAGTTCAAGGGTACGATTCTCAGGCCAGTTATCGCCAAACTCATCCCAGGCGGCCAGCTCATTGGTAAAAATAGCCTCATAATGCTGCGCTAACTGCTGCGCGATATCCTCTTCACACTGAAACTCTTGCGTTAGATAGACACTCCCCTCGGCACGATGGTCCGCCAGCGTCATGGCCTGATTCAACTCATCCTGCTGTTGATTAGCCCAATCGACAAATGGCTGACGCGGTAATACGGCTAATCCCGAACGATTAATCAGTTTCATAGAGGCTTCTCTCGACTTCAGCTAAACTAGAGGCCAGCATTATAACCTCAGCCTTCGAGATGTGAATGAATATCCGCTGCCTTCCCCACCTGAACACTAAACAAGCCTGGCTCGACTTCTGTCAACGGGAAGTGCCCAGCTGTTTTACTGAACAACCCGAAGCCATGGTGGACTTTCAAACAACCTATCTGATGATTACCGTTTTAGAGCGCAATACTCGACACGGTAAACAGGCGATAAAATATAGTTTGGGCTCACGGACATCGATGGCGCCCGCGTGGAAATTCATTAAAGCCTGTAATTTCAATCTGCAAATGATGATTGATGGGCTAGCAGAAATAAACTTTGACGGTAATGTGCGTGACAACTCATTGCTAAAAGCTCACACCGACCTCACCGTGCGTAAGTTTTTCTCCCGCGACCGCTCGATCATCTCACCGGGCAACTTGGGTAGACTGCTACCGTTAACGGCCACCCCATCACATTGGGAGCTGCGTCATCTCGCCTGCCTGCTGGCCAATCAGCAATTTAAAGATATGCGTACCGAACAGCTAGCACTGCCGGGTAACGATCAATTTATGGTTGAATTTAGAGGGATACCGACCCCTGAGGTGCAGGGGATGTTGGTTGAGATCATTAATCAACCGGACCAATGGGATGTGCGGCCACACCCTAATGATTCCACCCGCCTGATTATTCTGCGACAAGATGCACCGCTGTGCAGCCTTGTGCCCGACCTTTACCCCAAAACAAACACTGCCCAACGGAGAACCCGTTGGGCAAGCGCAGTGAATGGCTAACATCGGCTAAACAGCCATGAGGAAATGATCAGTGTCTGAATCAGCATTGATCCAGACACTTGTTGGGAGCTGCGTCATCTCGCCTGCCTGCTGGCCAACCAGCAATTTAAAGATATGCGTACCGAACAGCTAGCACTGCCGGGTAACGATCAATTTATGGTTGAATTTAGAGGTATACCGACCCCCGAGGTGCAAGGGATGCTGGTTGAGATCATTAATCAACCGGACCAATGGGATGTGCGGCCACACCCTAATGATTCCACCCGCCTGATTATTCTGCGACAAGATACACCTCTGTGCAGCCTTATACCCGACTTTAACCCCAAAACAAACACTGCCCAACGGAGAACCCGTTGGACAAGTGCAGTGAATGGCTAACATCGGCTAAACAGCCATGAGGAAAAGATCAGTGTCTGAATCACACTGATCCAGACACTTGTTAAGCGGACACTTAAGCCGGCAGCAACCCTTCAACATCGTCGGCTTCACCCGCTGACTTTTCGATCAACCGATAAGGGTTATCGGAGTTCAGCAGCTCCTTACCATTGATGGTTGGGAACTCCACATCGATATCGACAATCCGACCATCACGGCAGACGTTGATAATGGTATCCATGGTGGTCGCCATGAGTGAATACTTATCATCCGGCGCGGCGATCAGCGTCTGCAATCCTAAGTCGCTCATAAAGCCTAGCGAGGTGACCGTGTTTTCCGCATCCAGCTTGTTAAAGGCTTCATCGAAAACCGACAGGCTAATACCACCCAATGTCACGCCGTCGGCAGTCTCACGCAAGCGATAGGTCGCCCCCATCGCCGCCGCAATAGCCACATAAAACGGCACTTGGTGTTCACCACCCGAACCCGTTTTAATTCGCTGCGAGAGCGTTGTTTTACGGTTGCCATCGAGATCTTTAACCACCAATTCGAAGTTGTAGAAGTTACGGTAATCCTGCAGCAGGCTACTTTCACCTTCATCTTTCAACACTTCATGAATCTTCGCCAGCGCATCTTGGTGAGGACGCTTCTCGTCATATTTAAAATCAAATAGCGAGCCGACATTCGCCTGATCCATACGGGTATAGGCTTCAACCAACTCCAGAATATCTTTCAATTCAGGGTTCGGCATCATCTCAAAGCTATACATCTCCCGATGAAAAGGACGGTTTTTAAGGTGTGCATTCAGCTCACGAATCAGCTCTTTAATCTTATCGATCTGATCTTTAAGGTGTGCCACAAAATCTGAACGGAATGAAGTTTCCGCTTCGAGTCTGGCGCGTTCCGCTTTCTCGGTATACTCCGCCAACTCACTGTCACGCAGAGATTGGATAGTATCATCGACAAACTGCGACAGCTGAGCATGGGTCGAGTCTTCGTTAACCTTGTCCAGATCCTGATGGCTCAGGCCAGAGCCGTGATAACGAGCTTTATATTGAGCAACACCGTCGCGCACAATATTTTTCTTACGTTCAACCAACCCCAGCTCGGCTTGCGCCTTTTTCGCCGCATCAAAGATGATACGGTCGAGATCACCGGAACAGGATTCATCCATATAATCCCGCTTTTCTTGCGCCGACTGAGCATCAAAGTTAACGTCCGCTTCACACTGGGTCCGCGCAATCGCATGCTCTTGTAGCTCATTATCCAACACTTCAAGCGAAGCATTATCTTTAATCAAACTCGTCCGGGTGGACTGCAGCTTATCCATCAGTTTTTTCTGAGCAATTTGAGTCGCTTTTTGCGCTTCGACAAGCTCACTGATCCGCTGCTGGATACCACTATCATCTTGGTTACGCAGATCGGTAATGCCCTGACGATAACCTTCGATTTCGGTTTGCAGCATCTCTCGCTGATTGACGAGATCAAAGGTGCGTTCAGTCACACCGGTCAGTGCAGCGGTCATGCGGATCAGATTTTCCCGCAGACTATCCAAGGCTTCATGATCTTTGTTCAGCGCACTGAACTCGGCCATCATCTGATCGACCTGACGATCCTGCTGCTGTAGCTGATGCTGTCGACGACCACCGCCACTGCCCATCATCGGTGCTTCTTCACGAATCGAGGTGGTTGTACCCTCGGTTTGCAACATGCAATCGTAGGTCAGTGCTCGTTCTTGTTTCAGCAACTGGCTTTCGGTTTCCACCGCCATCACGCCACCTAAGGCACGATTCATATAGGCCAACGCATCATCGCTCTGGCAATCAACAAATTGCGCCAGCGAACCGGGCTTAGAACGATTAAGCCATTCATGGGATTTAGTGGTGTTCACCACTCGACAACCTTTCAGATGACGACCCTTACGACGGTAGAGTGTGATCGCCTCTTTCACCCGATCGGGATCAACGATCAAAGCTTCACGGCGGGCGCCGAGAAAACTTTCGATCGCGATGCGCCACTTCTCATCATTGATATCCACCAACTCACAGATCGGCGTGGAATCGATGCCGTAATCTTTTAACAGTTGCATCAATTCACGGGTATTACGCCGCAAGGGAGCGCGCCCCTCTTTTAACTGTTCAACGGCGCTTTTCTGGTTCTGAATCTCACTGCGCAGCTCGTTCATCCGTATCACAGAGGATTCAAAACGACGAGCAATCTCGCGGCGAACCGAATCAACCGACGCTTTTAGTTGATTCAGATTGTTATCCACATCCACCGGCGCCTGAGGCCAGGTTTCGGCCATCATATCTTCGCCGGAACGCCACAGCTCAACAGAGTCTTTAACCACGGGAATAAAGCTATCCGGCAGATATTGCTGATAGTTGGCAAAACTAACCGCCGAGCGCAGCAATGAATACACATGCTGTACTTTCTCTTTCACCACATTCAGCTCATGCTGGCGGGCATCGATCGAGTTCTCCAGCGCTTTGACCTTATGCGCACTGTCGGTGTTGTTCAGTTCGGCACGGGTATTCGCCAGCGACTGCATGACCTCATTGAGCTCTTCGCTCTTCGCCTCAAGATCCGCCTGAAGCGTCGTCTCTTTTACCTGATTAACCTCAAGACGCTCTTGGGCTTCCTCTTTTTTGAGGTCCGCATGCTCAAATCGGGTTTCATGGACGACCCACTCATACTCGACCGAGTTTTTAACGTTGCGATCGATCCCTTTACACTGCTCTTGAACCTTTTCCAGTTCATCGATACGATTTGAGACTTCACGGGTTTTCTGCTCCATCGCGCGGTATTCATCCAGCGATTTACGAAAACCACCCACATGTACAATATTCTCATCAAGAACAAACTCACGGATAAAGCGCGTGGGGCTGTTGATCGGTATAAATTTCAATGCGTTACGAAAGTTTTTAACAAACTTATCATCATCGTTCGGCATCTGTTGATCGTAACTAAGTTCTGTCACCAGCTCGCGAATAAAGCGGTTGGCCCGTTTCTCTAACTTCATTTCAGGGCACTGCTTCAGCAGGCTCTCTTTAACCACCGGCCACTCTTTCGGCAAGCGACCGCCATCCTGCTTAACGGTAAAGTCTTCTAAACTGACGGAGAAATCAGGCAAGATAAAGCGGCCGAGAATATCTTCTTCTGGCGATGATAACGACGCACTGATGGCCAGGCCTACGCAGGTTTCTTTACCGGTTTCGGTATCGAAGAAACTGAGCGCGAGATAGCTTACCGAATCTTGCCGCGCATTCTCTTTTTTACCAAGGTCGTCCATAAAGCCTAGACAGTATGTCCGCAGGCTACGCTCACTCTTCTCGCCAGCACTGGCGTTAAAGCTCAGGTATTTTTTGTTACCGCCCATCAAAACGGTCTGAATCGCATCCAGCAACGAAGATTTACCCGAACCGTTCGGGCCGATCACCGCTACATTGCCTTTAATCGGAATCTCGACAGCGCCCAACACATACCAGTTGACCAGCACCATTCTATTAAGCTGCTTCATGAACGGTTCTCCTCGACAGCCGTGTCGGTATTATTGGCTTCAGTTGCGGTGTCTTCTGCGGCGCTTTCGGCATTGCCGTCGGCAGTCTCTGTCTCAGGGACCGAAGCGGTATCGCCATCATCGGTCGCATTAGCCACTGTATCCGTTTGCTCCGGCGTATCCGCTGGGGCTGGGGCTTGCTCTTCCGCTGCCGAGGCTTTTGCGGCTAACTCGTCACCGCGCTCTTCACATAACGCTTCAAGCTGACCGATAAAGTCCTCCACGACGACCTGACGAATCGCCGGATTGATCGTCAATGGAATATTCTTAGGATCGGTTTCGTGGGGTTTGCCCCGCTCAATCACACCGTGTCGACTGAACAGCGATAACAGTTCTTTCAGTCGGGTTTCATTAGGAATCTCACGCCCCGTCAAATTTTCATAGAGGGTCAACAGATCATCGGTGGTGATATAGGCGCGACCCGCTTCGACATCGAATGCTTCCAGTTTTTGCTCATATTGCTGACGCAGACAAAGCAGAAACAGCGATTCATCCAGTTTCAGGCGCATAAAGCGCTCTTCACCCTTAGGCAGGATACCCAAATACGCCTCATCCGGCTGATAGATCAATGTCCAACCAATGGCAGCAAACAGATTCGAAAAGTAATCCACCTGAGACGCGACCAAGAAATAACTATCGCGGTGTCCTGAGCGCTCCGCATAGAGGAACTGATTCACCAGCAGCATATTAGCCGCATGGACAAAATCCTCTTCCTGGTACTGATCGCTACGACCGATAATTTTCTGCAGATCACCCAGCATTATACTTTCCTCTGAATACTGAAATCGCGACATTCAACCATATCCGCGACATTGACATATGTATCTTCAAACTTAATCTCATACTTATTGGCTGTACCGCGCCCCTTCTTACCGAGCGAGCGCATATGCCGTAAATAACTAAAACAGATGTAATCTTCAATGCAGTCGATGGTGAAATCAGACGCGCTGATCTTCTTGTTATTCAACAGATGACGTTCAACATAAAGCTCGATATTTTCCGGTTTGACTTCACGGCGCGCTTTATACTCTTTGAATAGCTGCCGCATCTCCAAGACCCGTGGATCGATCTCCACTGGGCGGATCACCCGAGGTTTCGTCTCTACCCGACGTTTGATCGGCGAACGCACGCTCCCTGGGGCTAAAAACGCAACATCATCAAGGGTATCGATATGCGGGATAACACTGGCATCCAGCTTTGATACATCGGAGATCAGGCGCGACAACCGAGAACTCATCCCCGGCGTGGTCTTATCCATGTAGCGAACCGTATCCGCTACCCGCTTCTCTAAGCGATAACGGAAATCATCGATCGTCGCTAAACGCTGATCGACCGACTCAAAAATACGGATGATCCGATTAATATGGCTGTGCACCATCGCTTCAGCATCGGCAAAGTTGAGCTCGAACTGCTCCTGATAATGCTGTGATAGTTTTTCTACCTTGAGCGGATCAAATTGCAGATCACGCAACATCGACAGTATTTGCCGCCGAAACCGAAAGGGGTTGTTCTTGGTTTTTAGCGTTTTGTAATCGGACACCAAGATATGGGCAACAAAACGATCGAAGAAACTGCGGACAATCTCCTGTGGGTTCGAGGTCGCCGCAAGACTGATCTTTAGCTCCCGCAAACCCAGCATCATATCCGTCAGGTGAGCACTAAAGTCGGCTGCGGTCTGCGCCGCTTCCTGCAAGGTAATACCCCGCCCTGCCGGATCATTGACGGCGGATTCAAGCGAACTCAACACATTAAGAACGGCACCGCCATAGCTGCGTTTTTCCAGCTCATTAATACCCACCAAGGTTCGTAGTAGATAACTAATCGCCGGAGAAAGCAGCACAAAGGTGCGATAGATCCGCTGCTCCTCTTCCAACCATCCGGTATCGACCAAGCGACGATAGATACGACTGGTATATTCCGCCGTTGAGCGAGGTAGTTCTTGCCGTTCAGCCTCTGACTCTCCTTCTTCGGGCTCCCAGCGGCGCACACCGAGGCGCACCACCGTATCTTCAATACAGGAACGAATCAGATCTTTCGGCACAAAGGGATCAACCAGATCTTCATCGAAGAACTGATCAGCAAGATCCAGCAGAACTGCCTCGTAGATATGTTTATTCTGCCCCGATAGCGGGACAAATATTGTTTCGGGAAGCTTTTTAAAAAGCATCTCAGCTAAGATCTCCGGGCACGCGTGGCAAGGTAAAATAAGTCCGGCTACGTTCTCTGCGGACACCTTCCTTAATAAGGTTACCGATGATAACGGAAATAACCACACTGACCAAGTAGCAAAAAAGGCTGCCCAAGCAGAGTCAGCCTTTTTTTTGAGTGATAATTTAAAAGTCTTTATAAATCAGCCAGATAAAATACTGACTAATGTTTAATCAACGGTTTGTTTTAGCCTCCTGTAAGCGAGCATAAACCGATAATAGGTGCTGATGAGCAGCAAAAGCCTCCAACGCTAATGTAGACGCCGAAAATCCCACAAAAACAGCATGACCATCGATCATCTCTAACACCCGAGTGACACAATCGGCACCGTAGATCTGATTTAATACCCCATGATACTGCTCAAGAGGACGATCGGCATCTAAGCGAAACATCAAGCACTGCTGTAAACAGCGATATAAACTGGCGCGACGATTACCCCCAACCTCAGTTGTTTGTAGCCAAGCACTCCAAATCAACGCTTCACCCAACTCACCCAAGCGCAAATTTAGCAGGCATTTAAGCTCGCCCACACTGAAGGAATACCAAATATCATGCTCATCCGGTAAAAGACCGATGATCTCAACCACTCGCTGCCCATCATCAAAACCACCCTCTTCGAGCGCCACCAACAACCCTTCGATTTGCCGGTCATCCAACGACGATAGATTTAATAGCGGTTCTCGCAACTCAGTGCCCGCATTACGGTTATCCCGCACCAAAACATCGACTGAACAGACTTCAGACATCCCCGGCACAATGATACGGCAACAATGAACACCGAGGTGACCATAGTCAGCGATATAGATATCCATATCCACTTTGTGAATCAGATAGCACAACCGTTCAAATTCAGCTTGAGCATCCCCAGGGATATTCCACTCGGTGTAGTCATAATCGGTCTCGGTCGAAAACAGATCCCAACCCACCGAACCGGTCGAGTTTATTCGATGGGCATCCAAATTAGCCTGCTCGGCCACTTCAGCAAGGTCAAACGAAGGCAAGGAGAAACCGCTAAGGTCGTCGAGATCTCGCCCCTGCAACAGCTCCGTCACCGCCCGCTCAAAGGCCCGCTCAAATTTAGGATGCGCCCCAAAAGCAGCACAACAACCGCCATCCAGAGGGTTGATCAGTGTCACATTGACTAACGGAAACTGTCCTCCTAGGGAGGCATCCTTAACCATCACCATTAGTCCTTGCCCGCGAAGAGTCTCTATCGCCTCCATCATCGACGGATAACGACTGAGCACCGACTCAGGAATATCGGGCAAACTGATCCCTGATGTAATAATGGTGTTTTTAATATGCCGTTGAAATATCTCTGATAACGCCTGCACCCGCGCCTCATAGAGACAGTTCCCAGCCGCCGTACCATTACTGCCATATAAGTTGTTAATGATATTAACCGGAATCCACACCTGCTCACCATTACGCTGACGCTCAAATGGGATCGCACAAATAGCATGGTCTCGGTGCGCCGCATGGAGCTCTAACAGCATTGAGGATTTTAGTTCTCCCGTCAGGTTATAGTGCAGCCGCGTTGGCTCATCCAACAACCCGCTCGGCAAAATATCCCCCGTAACCGGAAACCAGCGCTCGTTGGGATAATAGATAAATGGCTGACTCGCCACCTCTTGTCCCAAATAATAATCAGCAAAAAAATGATTATTACTTAAACCGGCAAACAAATTCGCTAACGCGCTGACCTGCGCCGCCTCTTGAGAGGTGCCCTTCCCCTGCGCAACAAAAACGGTACTAGAACGATCCTCGAGCCTGACGGACCAAACATGGGGCACCGGGTTATGCCACTCGACCTCGTCAATCTCAAACCCTAACGTCTGCAATTTAGCCTTCATCAAGCCCGTAGCATTTTGCAGTGATGTATCTTTACCGAGAATCATAGTCATAGGGAGAAGAATCCTTACTACCCATTTTTAAATAAAAACAGCCACATCCAGAGAAACAAACCCACTTTTCCAAAGACGGTGGACAATTATAAGGCCTGCCATACCGACAACAGGAAACAAGCTAAAACATAATGTTTTGCATTATCGCGCTATAGGCAAAAAAAAGAAAAGCGATATCCAACAGATCGTTATTTAAGCACTTAATAAAACAGTAAAATATTTATCTTACCCACTTGACGCATACCCCCCTCATCATTAATATACGCCGCCACGGTTGAGACGTTCCTTGATAGCTCAGTTGGTAGAGCAGTAGACTGTTAATCTATTGGTCGCTGGTTCGAGTCCAGCTCGAGGAGCCAACCTTTTAACCGTACTGAATGACATTCCTTGATAGCTCAGTTGGTAGAGCAGTAGACTGTTAATCTATTGGTCGCTGGTTCGAGTCCAGCTCGAGGAGCCATTCACTCAGAACGGGGCATAGCGCAGCCTGGTAGCGCATCTGGTTTGGGACCAGAGGGTCGTAGGTTCGAATCCTGCTGCCCCGACCACTTTAAAGTTACCCTATAACTTTAGTGGTTAGATTCTGAGACACGCTTGAACATTTCGTGTATAAATACCGTTCTTCGTCGGGGCATAGCGCAGCCTGGTAGCGCATCTGGTTTGGGACCAGAGGGTCGTAGGTTCGAATCCTGCTGCCCCGACCATCTTTCGAAGTACTTGTTTTAGTAACAGTATTGAGTAACACCGTCTCATTGAGACAACCCTTAGTCGGGGCATAGCGCAGCCTGGTAGCGCATCTGGTTTGGGACCAGAGGGTCGTAGGTTCGAATCCTGCTGCCCCGACCACTTTGAAGCACGCACTCATATTGAATTATGGTTTAACACTCTCATTCTTCTGCTTCAAAATATTGTCACTCGCTCATTGCTCTAAATAGAATGCTTCGCAAGATATAATCGCTGTTTTTATAGCGAGAGAAAACTCCAACACCCAGTTTCTGTTATTACGATTTACAACCAGTTTTTCAGCACCTCCCCTTCGCTGAATCTTAACGAAGTCATTTCGTTATTCACCGGGGTATACATCACCGTCTGTTTTATCATGTATACAGCTACCCCGGATTTTTTCTCACCACACCAACCAACTCCCCATCAATTGATGTTTTTTATTATGCGTCAAACCTCCCCTAAACTACCTAACGACCCGTTACTAACAAGCCAAATCCAACTTTCTCGAATAAGTAGCGACGGATAATAAAAAGAGGGGGAAGATGAAGAGCCATATGATAAAATCCAACGCTCTGCTGATTGTGACGAGTAACATCAAAAAAACGTCCTGAAGTGCAAACCGGATTTTCATCTTTTAGGTTATGGATAATACAGCCGCAAAGCCGATGTAATCGATACATCTCAATCATGTTACTGGCAACAAAGGCTGCTCCATACGCATTAGGATCACAGCTAAACCGCCTAGCTGTTAAGTGCATACGACCCTACAAATGCGACAAGGAAGTTTAGATGACAACAGAACAGAACTACTTTCTCACCGTTGCCATTATCAACCTAATTCTGGCTTTTTCAGGCACGAGAATTAAAGACCCTATCGGTAAGCCGAAGTGCATTCTCTTCTTTATTATGGCGATGTCGGCAAACTGCCTTAGCTGGTTTCTATACGCCTTTGATATCGGTACCTCTTTAAAAATCATATCCGTCATGCTATCGGCGACATTCATTTGGGGGATGGTGGCATTCAGTTATCGACGCTGCGAACAGCCACTCCCCGTTTCTTTAATATCCCTTATTTTTATACTTAATTGCTTGGCGTTAGGTTATTTCACCTACACCGAACACCCCTATAAAGCTCTTCATGTCAGCGCTTTTTTTGTCCCTTTGGCCTTATCGGTAGCGGCTTACCTGTTTATTAAAAAGAAACCAGACCGAAACTCATCCGACCTTATTTTTGCTTACGCCTGCTGTGCAATGTCGATCGTCGTTATCATCCGCTCGCTATTGCTAGAGATATCACCCAACATCTTTAACGTCACCATCATTGCGTCACAAATCATCTGGCCGGCGTTCAACGTTATCGTTGGCGTATTTACCCTATTAAGTTTTACCGAGGACATACAACTCAGGTTACAAAAAGAATCGAACACCGATCAACTCACCGGCCTCGCTAATCGGCGCAGTATGGATAACATACTAAAACAGGAATGGGCAAAAGCTGAACGCCACCAAAGATTGCTAGCGCTGGTTATGCTCGATATTGATTTTTTCAAGAACTATAACGATCACTATGGTCACCAAGCTGGCGATGATTGCTTAAAGAAAGTAGCACAAGCCATTCTCGATTCAGGACAACGCGCAAGCGATGTATCGGTACGCTATGGTGGTGAAGAGTTTCTACTTATCCTCCCTGACACAGATGCCCTTGCAGCCAAAAAGATAGCCAACAAGGTACGCGCATCCATTGCAGCACTCGATATAACTCACCAAGATTCCCCGTTCGATACAGTCACCGTTAGCGCGGGAGTCGCGGTGCAGACACAAAGAAACTTTAGCACCATTAGAGATCTACTCATGGCCGCTGACGCCGCACTCTATCAGGCAAAAAACAATGGGCGCAATCAGATTCAAATAATGCCATTCGAAGCAGAATAAAGCAGGTTAGGCTATGGTCATACAGTACAGATTAGCGATGTTTCTTTGACTGTATGACGGCACCCATTTCACACCAAACGGATGAGGGCTTAATTTAACGGATGGGAGACTGTACCAAGACCTTAACAAGCCCAAGCAACACAGGGATCGAAACAAACGATTGATTGACAAAGCCTCACAACTCTATATAGTTGTTAATAGCTTAGAAAAAGTCTATTTTTTAACCATATGTTGTCGTTGTATTACTATCATAAGTTTATTTAAGTATTCTCGTCCCACTGTTTTAAATTCCAGTCTTATTTTTTCGCTATCAGAACAAACCTGCCCTTCATTTGAACATCCGTCGTGCTTTTGGCACCGAACCAACTTCGAATACAGCTGTTTCAATTTCAAGGCCAGAGTTGTCCCGATCAATACTCACGGCGTAATATCGCTACTGTGCCCGTCAGTATGGTGTGTCCCCAAGATCACAATAGAGGATCACACATTAAAGTAGCTCGCTGAAGTCAGTACCGAGGGTACTACACAGCAAGACATAGTTTTGTCATCTGTCAGAGGTAGTCTATGAATCATCTCTGCATGACTTTTTTGGTTTTCAGGCGGAAATTGTAACGATTAAGTTTCGATTTCGCGCTAAATATTCGGCTAAACAGAGCCGTTCTGATAACCAACACAATTTATTCACTCAACAGAAATGAGTGATGCCCGTTATACCTTACCGGTAACATCCGAACTGCCATTGCAGTGAGTCGATGTTCAGGGAGATTCAAACGCGGGTCTATTTGAGAAAAGAATGAGTAATATTAAAACCGCTATAAATGCCGCCGATTTTGAAAAATACAGCAACCCTATCCCTGGCCGGGAATACATCATGGGTCTGTTCGATGAACCAGGAAAATATCTCAACCGTGAACAACTGGGCAAAACCCTCAAGTTGTTTGAAGATGATGAGAAAGAAGCACTCCGACGCCGATTGCGCGCGATGGAGCGAGACGGACAATTAAATTTCGATCCACGTAAGGGCTATAGCTTACTAACTCAAGACGACCTAATCGAAGGCAAGATCATTGGCCATCCCGACGGCTTTGGTTTTCTTTCAATTGATGGCCCCGGCGACGATCTATACCTACATGAAAGCCAGATGCTTAAAGCATTTCCCGGTGACCGTGTACAGGCGCGTATCAGCGGTGTCGATCGCCGTGGACGCCAAGAAGCCCAGATTATCAAGGTACTCGAGCAAAATACCACGGAAGTGGTTGGCCGCCTGAGAGTTGATGACGGTGAGTACTTTTTACAGCCTGAAAACAGCCGTATGCGCAATGAGATCGATATTCCCGATGATCAACTCAATGGCGCTGAAGCTGGCCAATACGTTACCGTTGCCATCACTGAATACCCTTGCAACCGTTTTAATGCTGAAGGAAAAGTGGTTGAACTACTAGGCGATTCCATGGCTCCGGGTATGGAAATCGACGTTGCCATTCGCAATCACGATATTCCTCACAAATGGCCTCAGGATGCACTCGATGCTGCTGCTGCCCTCGGTGAAGAGGTTAAACCCTCCGACAAACAACATCGTGCCGATCTGCGTGCACTCCCCTTCGTCACCATTGATGGTGAGGATGCTCGGGATTTCGATGATGCGGTCTATTGTGAAAAACGTAAATCTGGCGGCTGGCGTCTATATGTCGCGATTGCCGATGTATCCCATTACGTTATGCCCGGCAGTCCACTCGATGTAGAGGCCGCTGAACGAGGCACCTCGGTTTACTTCCCAGGTCATGTTGTCCCCATGCTGCCTGAAGCACTTTCTAACGGTTTGTGCTCATTGAATCCACATGTTGACCGCCTCGTGATGGTCTGCGAAATGTCGATCAATAATGCCGGCAAGATGACGAGCTATACCTTTTCAGAAGGCATTATTCATTCCCATGCCCGTCTAACCTACACCCAGGTTGGCGCATTGGTCTCCTCTTCTGAATCCGAACTCGGTAAAACAGTGGCTCGCCAACATGCCGATGTTGTGCCTCATTTGCATGCCCTGCACCATCTATATGCAGTGCTGAGAAAGGCGCGTACCAAACGTGGCTCTATCGATTTTGAAAAACAGGAAGTACAGTTTAAATTTACCGAAGACCGTAAGATCGACAAGATCGTGCCGGTTGTACGTAACGACGCTCATAAGATGATCGAAGAATTTATGCTTTGTGCCAACGTGGCGACAGCACAGTTCCTCGAGAAGATTGACCTACCCGCTCTTTATCGTATCCATGAAGGCCCGGTCGAGAAAAAGCTAACCAACCTGAGAACATTCCTCAGTGAGCGGGGCCTAAATCTCGCCGGTGGTGATAAACCAACGCCGGCCCATTACGACCGATTACTGAAGAGCCTTGGCGATCGTCCTGATGCACAAATTATCCGCATGATGATGCTACGCTCACTGAGCCAAGCAGAGTATAGCTCCGACAACCAAGGCCATTTCGGTCTGGCTTACTCAGCCTATGCTCACTTTACCTCACCGATTCGTCGCTACCCTGATCTACTGGTTCATCGCGCAATCCGTTCGGTTATTCGTCGCAGTGAAACGGGCAGCATCTTCAGTCGAACACTGAAAAAACTGACCGGCACCGCCGACTCTGTTCATCGGGTCAAAACAGCGGCACCGCTTGAGCAAACAAAAAGCTACCCATACGACCTAACCGCCATGAATAACCTGGCAGAACACTGTTCGCTCGTATCTCGTCGCGCCGACAAAGCCGGCTGGGATGTTGAGGCTTGGTTGAAGTGCGAATACATGCAGGATCATGTGGGTGACGTCTTTAGTGGCGTGATCAGCACCGTGACCAACTTCGGTCTATTTATTGAACTCGATGATACTCAGGTGGAAGGTCTGGTGCACGTCACCGCCCTAAACAATGATTACTATCAGTTCGATGCGGCACAGCAGCGCTTGGTGGGCGAACGTACCCGGGTTAACTTTGGTATTGGTGACAAGATAGATATACGCGTTGTCCGGGTCGATATGGATCAACGTAAGATCGAATTTGAACTTGCCTATAAAGATGACGCGCCAGCATCAACAAAACCTAAAGCCCGCAAAGGCCGTGGCAAAGGCAACCGTAAATACAGTAAGAAGTGATTCAGTGAATGCTAAGGCAGCCTGCTTAGGCTGGCCTTAGCGACACTAACAGTAATCAATCGCACGACCTACACCCTAGGTCGCGCTGATCACCCTATCGTGTTTGATAACCAAACACTCTGATACGGCGCTAACAGTATCGCTCCCTGCAGATCTTCATAATGCTGACCACTGAGTAGATCCGACCAGTCTTGAGTACTAATCAAGTTCAGATCAGATAATGACAAGCTAGCGGGCTCGGCACTGATATTATTCAAACAGAATATATTTTGCGTCCTATCGATGCTCTGGCGCCAAAAGCCAAATAGCTGCTCGCCCAGATGCAGCGTAAACTGAGTCGCGTTAGGGTGAAATGCTTTCTGCTGAATACGAATAGCAATTAAATCCTTAAGTCCACTGAACACTCGATAATGATGACTCGCTTCATCGGTTAATAACGCTTCTAACGCGGTATAGTCCCATTGATGTCGGTTGATCGAACGAAACTGCCCCGTCATCTCGACACGCTCATGATCATTCAAGGTACCGAGTAAACTGTGTAGATAGATACCGGGTATCCCCTCCAGTGCCAGCATAATACGGTGAGCACAGAGGAAACGGGCTTCCCCCCAATTATCTTTGCCATCGGTCGTTCCCTGCAATGCTTCAAACAGGGCAATGTTAATCTCGTATGGCTTTTTAGCACCATCATCGAGCGCTCGCCAAGAGACATGCCCGCCAAAGTTTTGCATCGTCTCAATCATGAGGTCGACTTCGCTATCGGGCAAAATCCCCTCCACTGGACGTAGACCAATACCATCATGTGAGGCGATAAAGTTGAAGAAAGAGGTGCCATCCTGCGCCGGAGGCATACTCATCATCCACTGTTTTAGATAGAAATTCTGACCGGTGATGAGGGCATGCAGCAACAACGGCGGCAACGAAAAGTTATAGACACAGTGTGCTTCATTGGCATTACCAAAATATGAGAGGTTCTCCCGACTAGGGATGTTCGTTTCGGTAATAATCATCGCATTCGGGCAAGCGTACTCAATCAAGGTTCTGAAGAGTCGCACCACCTCATGGGTTTGATCCAGATTAAGGCAACGGCTACCCGCCTCCTTCCAAAGAAAGGCCACCGCATCTAGACGAAATATATTCACGCCCTGATCAAGGTAAAAACGGAAGATTTGCACAAACTCTTTCAAGACCGCCGTATTGCGAAAATCAAAATCCACTTGATCATGGCTGAAGGTGCACCACACATGCTTCAGACCATCCGCCGTTTCAACCTCCCGCAATAAGGGACTGGTGCGTGGCCGAACTACCTCAGAAAGGTCATCATCGGGACTCGCGGTAAAGTAATAGTCATGGCCAACCCCTTCGCCTTTAACGAAATTATCAAACCATAGACTTTCACCTGAACCGTGATTAATCACCAGATCGGACATCAAACGATACTCTGATGAGAGCCGCTGAATATCTTGCCACTCGCCAACGGATTCACGTACCTGATAATAATCACTCACCGCAAACCCATCATCCGAGCTGTAGGGAAAAAACGGTAACACATGAACACCACTGATCACGCCATCACACTGTTCATTCAAAAAGTGATGCAGCGTATTCATCGCCCGCTCATCAGCACGGTGCAAGCTATCACCATAGGTGATCATAATAATATCTTGCTGACTCCAATGATTCTTATAGGGCGTGGGCAGTTGCTCTACACTCCCAAGACGCATAATAGAGATCAGGTCGGAGACCAGCTGAGTAACCTCCTCCGCTTCAAATGAGCAATAAATATTATGCAGATGATTCTCAATCTGACTGGCGAGTTGCGCACTAGCACTATTTAAAACGCTATCCATATTATTCCGCCATAAACTCTTGATGATCCAACTCCACCGCTTCAATCAAGCGATCAAACACATCGGGCATGGCACTAGACACACGACTCCAACTGGGAATGAACGGCGTTTCCATCGGATTACTCAAAAACTGCTCACCGGCGGAGATAATATTACGGGAGAACATCTCAACCGCCATCTCTTCAGCATGGATATCCAACTGTAGGCCATTCATCACCGCATCGTTGTGATAGGTTTCGACAAAATCCAAAGCAATTCGATAGTAGGTTGCCTTAACCGAACGGAAGGTCTCGGTATTAAAGGTATAGCCTTGAGTGGCCAGCTTGCGGAACAGGGATTTAGTGATATCGATCGACATCTTTGACAGACCGGCTTCCATATCATCTAAGGATAGATCTTGGTGTTTATGATCATACTGATCGGCGATATCTACCTGACAGAGCCGGTTATTGGCATAGTTACGATGCATCTCTGACAGCACGCCTATTTCTAAGCCCCAGTCACTCGGAATACGAATATCCGTCAAGACATCTCGCCGAAAAGAGAACTCACCCGCTAAGGGGTAACGAAAGCTATCGAGAAACTGTAGATACTCAATTTCGCCAAAGACTTTCTTCAAGGCTCGCAAGAGTGGCGTCACCAATAAACGGCTGACTCGGCCATTAATCTTGCCGTCGGAGACGCGAGCGTAAAAGCCTTTACAAAACTCATAGTTAAACTGCGGATTAGCCACCGGATAGATCAACCGAGCCAACATTTCACGGCTGTAGGTCGTCACATCACAATCATGTAACGCAACGGATTCCGCCCGGCCCGAAGCCAAAATATACCCCATACAATACCAAACATTACGGCCCTTACCGGCC
This sequence comes from Amphritea opalescens, assembly GCF_003957515.1. GTDB lineage: Bacteria > Pseudomonadota > Gammaproteobacteria > Pseudomonadales > Balneatricaceae > Amphritea > Amphritea opalescens. Next base: position 55,777 of record NZ_RQXW01000018.1, on the reverse strand, counting down.
TCTTTAGGGGCTAGTTTAAGTGCTTGCAGTTCGGCATCTAGAGCTCTTAAACGCGGACCATCGTTCCACAGAATACGATGATGCTGCGGTAGCTTGCTAAAAAATTGGCGGGCATAACGAAACTGCTCTTCATCGGCGCGATCAAGCCCAATAACAATCTCTGAGAGGTAAGGCACCTGACTAATTTCATCGATAATATGGCTCAGTGCCGGCCCTTCAAGTTCGGAAAACAGCGAGGGTAGAATCAATGCCAAAGGCCGCTTTCGGCCAAAACGCGTCAACTCCTCTTCGACCTCTTCTATCGGCCGATCTGCTAGATGATGCAAAGTCGTAATAATTCCATTCTGATAAAAATCACCCATAAAAATTACTCCTTAGCTTCTTCCGAAGGTATTCAATTGAATTCATCTCTAACGGTCGTTCCGCGGCGCCTAAAAACCAGCTAACCCCCTCAACCCAACCATCGGGGCCGGTTTGTTTGGTTCGATAGAGATTCTTATGTTCGATGTTAAGTGGCTCATGTACAGGCGAACGGATCACGACGGCACAATCAGCCACCTGCAACATATCCACATCATTATCGCCATCACCGGCGGCAATGGTTAAAAAATGGTTTGCTTCAGTGCCATTGGAGGTTCGCAGTTCATACTGCTCATACAACCATTGCAACGCCTGCCCCTTATTACAAGCGCCGGTCACATGCAGGAATCGTCCACCCTGAAGCACCGTAGCCCCCGCTTGCCTAAGTTTTTGCACGAATAACTGTTTACGGCTCTCCGATCCGCGCCAGCGAACCGGTTCACTAAACTCACGGATATTGGCTAATTGGGCCGCGTCATCTGATAGCCCAGTACAGGCTTCGATGCCATCAATGCCCAAGGAGGTGAATGTTTCAAATTCGCCATCAAACTCAGCTCTTTGCTCTGCTAAGAGCGTTAGCCAATGATCCCTTCGTAGCGAAAACTGCGCACAGTAATAATTATCGACACTGATACAGCCCGATGGAGGCGTTGAAAAGTAACCGGTTGGGATAAAAACCGCCGCGCCATTTTCAACCACAAAGGGCTCATCGCTATCTAACTCCCTCCGTAAAACCGATAACTCCGCTCGGGTTTTACTCGTCACCGGAATAACAGGAATCTGAGTCTCTTTTAGTAAGGCCAGTAAGGGTTTAGCGGGATCAAAGCTATAGCTAAAGTGGTCCAGCAACGAGCCATCAAGATCGGTAAAAATCAAAACCTTTGTCGTCATCGTATAACCCCCTTCGCAGCAACAGTGCACATCGATCTAAGCAATAACAAAAACGCACCAATATAGACCACCCAACAACCTTTTAAGCAAAATACTTTATCCATACTGCGGATACTGCAGGAAGCATACCGATTTAGAAAAACCCCAGCATAGAGTGCAATTACTCAGACTCAGTCTATGCTTTACTCATATCGATAAATAATTTGATGGGTATTTCGTATGACCTTTTTAATCAATCATCAGTGCACCGCATCAACTAAGCTGACGGTAAAGCTCTAAAAAAGAGCCAAAAAAGAGTCAAAAAAGAATGAGTTACAGCAATACGGGATAAAAACCTAAGGATAGCGAGAACAAAGGGGAAAACATGCCCTTACAGTAACGCCTATTTAAGCAGCGCCATTCAGGAAAGATGTATTAATCAGACTGATACCAGAACATGGTATTAGTTTTGCTTAAAGAAATAAGAGAAACGAAAAATGAACGCCTGAGCGAGAAGCGCGCACTCAATTAAAGCACGCCAAAATGTGAAGCGATTGACCACTTTGGGTTTATTTTCGTAATAATAAATTAGTGAAATGTCGTAAATGGTCAAAATTTATGGAGAAAACGCCGATTATTGAACATCAAAACAGAGCGAAACTACTTAATCCTTGATATTTAAAGGTAATGTTTGCACTCTTACTTGAAATTATCGTAGGGTATAGACAGACGCGAAACAGTCGCTAAGAATAATTTACTACCGATTTAAACTTGCGGATCACAACCCATAAATTGTAGAGAGGCATAATAACAAATGGAAAATTCAGCTTCCAGTGAGGCTTTTGTACGGTTTGACGGTGTTCAGAAAAGCTACGACGGAAAGATCCTCGTCGTGAAAGACCTGAATATTGATGTCCCACGCGGTGAGTTTCTGACCATGCTTGGGCCATCCGGCTCAGGAAAAACCACATCACTCATGATGTTGGCAGGTTTTGAGACAGCAACCCACGGCGATATCTATCTCGATGGCCGTTCAATCAACAACGTAGCACCCCACAAACGCGGCATCGGCATGGTATTTCAAAACTATGCACTCTTTCCTCATATGACCGTAGCCGAAAACCTCGCCTTCCCTCTCAAAGTTCGCAACATGGGTAAATCCGAAATAGAACAGCGAGTCAACAGAGCCCTCGACATGGTCGAATTGGGTAGCTTCGGGGATCGCCGTCCAGCACAATTATCCGGTGGGCAACAACAGCGCGTCGCCGTAGCACGGGCACTGGTATTTGAGCCTGACTTGATTCTGATGGACGAACCTCTCGGGGCGCTCGATAAAAATCTGCGGGAGCAGATGCAGTACGAAATCAAACATATTCATGAACGATTGGGCGTGACCGTCGTCTATGTGACCCATGACCAATCTGAAGCACTGACGATGTCGAATCGCATCGCAGTTTTCAACGACGGTATCATTCAACAACTCGCCCCCCCCACCGAACTTTACGAAAAACCGACTAACTCATTTGTTGCCCAATTTATCGGTGAAAACAATAAGTTATCCGGTATTTTACAATCAACTCAAGACGGCATTTGTACCGTTCGCTTGCCAAGCGGTGAGCTGGTCACTGCCCTTGATATTAATACTGATGATATTGGTAAAGAAAGTACGCTTTCTTTACGACCTGAACGCGTATTTCTTGACCCTGTTGAAGGTCAATGTGACAACGTATTCACCGGAAAAGTTGAGGAGGTTATCTACCTAGGAGATCACAAGCGCGTCCGTATGAATGTCTGCGGCCACGATGAATTTATCGTCAAGGTTCCGAATTCCACGGACCATAAAGGATTGCAAGTTGGCGGCACAGCCCCTATCGGTTGGTCGTCTAAAGATTGCAGGGCCTTGGATACAATCTGATCAGGATCAGAATGTCATTGCTACTGAAAAACAATAAAGGCTACATCATTAAGATGATGAGCGAATAAACAGCGTCTTCACTAAGAAGATGTCATGTCATTAAAGCCCGAGAGGAAATGCCAAATGAAGAAATTTTCCAAATTAACATCTGTCCTAGCACTAGGTGCTGCTGTATGTGTGGGTTCTGCGACTGCAGCTGAGCCACTAACGGTTGTATCATGGGGTGGAGCGTACACAAAATCCCAACGCATGGCCTACAGCGATCCATTCACGGCAAAAACGGGCATTAAGATTGTTGACGAAGATAAGTCAGGTAATGGTCTAGCGGGTCTGCGTGCTCAAACAGAAGCCGGCAACGTAACTTGGGATGTACTGGATATTCTGGAAGGCGACGCAATTCTGGCCTGTGATGAAGGTATCGCACAAGAACTCGATTACGAAAAAGATCTTAACCCAGGTGCTGATGGCACGCCGGTAATGGAAGACTTTATAGAAGGTTCTCTTTCTGGTTGTTATGTTCCTACCATCGTTTATGCCACGCTGTTCTCATTCAACGACAAAGCATTCCCGGGCGAAAAACCAAAAACCATTGCTGACGTATTTAACGTTAAAAAATTCCCAGGTAAGCGTGCCTTTGAGAAAAAACCTGATGCTAACCTAGAGTGGGCTCTTGCTGCTGATGGCGTACCTTATGATGAAGTTTACGATGTCTTGGGGACTCCTGAAGGTGTAGAACGTGCTTTCGCTAAACTCGATACTATTAAAGATTCAATCATCTGGTGGGATGCTGGTGCTCAACCACCACAACTACTAGCCGACGGTGAAGTCGCTATCGCGTCCGCTTATAACGGTCGTATCTTTAACGCTCAAGTCGTCGAAAACCAGCCGTTCACCATTATTTGGGACGGTCAGGTTTATGAGCTAGATGGTTATATCATTCCAAAAGGTGCTCCACATAAGAAAGCGGCCATGGACTACCTGCGTTTCGCAACTGACACGCAACGTCTAGCCGATCAAACTAAATACATCTCTTATGGTCCTGCACGTAAATCTTCTGCACCACTGGTTGATACTCATGCGGAAACCGGTGTAAAAATGGCTCCCCATATGCCTACTACGCCAGTTAACTTCAAAACACCTATCAAGAAAAATGCTGAATTCTGGGCTGATAACGGTGACGAACTGCGTCAACGCTTTAACGCTTGGTTAGTACAATAAGTACGTAAATGCTGGGGGGCTGCCAAGCCCCCCTTTATGAGTTAAATGCTGATTATCGAGTCATGATTTGATCGATCATCAAACCAAACGATCAGATGATGATTCATCATTATCAACGGTACCATGCACAACCAACCGCCATTTTAATTCATCATCAATAAAGGGTTTGTATTCCTCATGATGGCAAATACTGTCGAGGCCGAAGGCCAATTAACCCCGGACGAACAGAAACGACTTACCTCGGATATGCATCGCTCATTGCGCCGCAAAAAAGTCCGCGCCCTGTTTCTGGTAGCACCCCTGCTTATCTTTATCATGGTCACCTTTGTTTCACCTATCGCAACCATGCTATTCCGGTCGATTGATAATCCGCAGGTTTCCGAATATATGCCTAATACCACCGCTGCGTTAGCGAGCTGGGATGGCGATAGCAACGAACTGCCGGATGAAGCAACCTATGCGGCACTGGTTGAAGACTTGGTCGTGGGTCGTAAAAACCATACCATTGGTAAAGCGGCTACCCGTCTAAATTACGAAAAAAGTCAGATGCGCAGCCTGTTAACCGGCACCGCGCGTAAAGCTGCTAGACTCAAACCGCCATACAAAGCCCAACTGATCAAAATCAATAAAGGTTGGGGCGATATTGATAACTGGCGAGTCATTAAACGCGAATCGAAACCCTATACCACGTCGTATTACATTGCCGCATTCGATATGGAAACCACCCCCGAGGGTGAAATCAGAATGCTACCGGAGAATCAGCGTGTCTACCTGCAGATGCTCTGGCGAACCGTCTGGATGTCGGTGGTCATCACCTTATTGACCTTGCTGCTCGGCTACCCAGTGTCCTATCTGCTGGCATCACTGCCAATGCGTGTTGCCAACACCCTGATGATCTTGGTGCTACTACCCTTCTGGACCTCGCTGCTGGTACGAACCTCATCTTGGATCGCCCTACTGCAAGGACAAGGGGTGATCAATGATATTCTCGTTTGGTTCGGCCTAGTCAATGATGAGAGCCGGCTGAGTATGATCTACAACGCCACGGGTACGGTCATTGCCATGACCCATATACTATTGCCGTTTATGATCCTGCCGCTCTATTCGGTGATGAAAACTATTCCACCAAGCTATATGCGGGCGGCTCGATCACTCGGCGCGACCCCGTTTACCGCTTTCGTTAAGGTTTATCTACCGCAATCCGTACCGGGTATATCCGCGGGCGCCATCTTGGTGTTTATTCTCGCGATCGGTTACTACATTACCCCTGCGTTGGTGGGTGGCCAGACCGGACAGTTTATCGGCAACATGATTGCATACCATATGCAAAGCTCGCTTAACTGGGGTCTTGCAGCCGCGCTCGGTGTGGTACTGCTAACACTGGTGTTAGGTATCTATGCCCTTTACAGCCGCCTATTCGGTGGTAACAATCAGATGACGTTGAGGTAAGATTATGGCACTTCCATCGTATGCCGGCCCCTTAGAAACATTCTGGTACTATGCGTTCCGTCTTTTTTGCGGCATGGTATTTATTTTCTTAATAACGCCGTTGCTTATTATTATTCCATTGTCATTCAATGTTGAGCCCTACTTCAGCTTTACCGAAGGTATGCTGGAGTTCGACCCTGATGCCTACTCACTCCGCTGGTATCAAGAGTTTTTTGCTAGTGAGCGCTGGATGGCCGCAATCAAGAACACCTTTATTGTCGCGGTCTGCTCGACCTTCCTATCCATGGTGCTAGGCACCTTGGCAGCACTGGGATTGAGTCGTTCAGAACTACCCTTTAAAGGCCTAATCATGGGGTTATTGATCTCTCCTATGATCGTACCGTTGATTATATCTGCGGCGGGCATGTTCTTTTTCTATTCATCTATCGGCGTATCACAGAGCTATATGGGCTTAATACTCGCTCATACCGCACTCGGTACCCCCTTTGTGGTGATCACGGTGACCGCGACACTGAGTGGTTTTGACTACAATTTAGTCAGAGCAGCTAACAGTCTAGGGGCTTCGCCAACCTATGCGTTCTTTAAAGTCACAGTGCCATTGATTATGACCGGTGTTATCTCAGGCGGCCTGTTTGCCCTGATGACTTCGGTGGATGAAGTGGTCGTTGCGATCTTTATTGCCGGTGCAGAACAGCGAACAGTACCGATGCAGATGTGGGCCGGTATTCGTGAGCAGATTAGTCCGACCATCTTGGCCGTTGCAACCATGCTCGTCTGTATGTCCATCATGCTGCTAAGCACCGTGGAATATCTACGTCGTCGCTCTGAAGCGATTCGTGGTATCAGCGCGCATTAATCACTGTTCTCCGCTTTAACCAAAAAAGTCACTGGCAGCCTTAGCTCCCAGTGACTTTTTTATATCACCACCTTATTAAATGGCTATTTGCTCAAGCGGGCTAACACAGCTTTCGCGACCAGCGTCGAAGAGGCTGGGTTCTGGCCGGTAATCAATAAACCATCCTCAACCAGATAAGGTCCCCAGTCTGGTCCCTGCGAATAAACACCGCCGCGCTGCTTCAACTCGTCTTCCAACAAGAATGGCACCACCTCGGTTAAGCCGACCGCCGCTTCTTCGGTATTGGTAAAGCCCGTGACCTTCTTGTTCTTAACGAGTGGCTCGCCCGCCTCATCTTTAGTGTTTAACAACACACTCGGTGCATGACAGACCGCTGACACAGGCTTACCCTGACGGGCAAAGGTTTCAATCAAAGCAATAGAGGCTTTGTTCTGAGTCAGATCCCACATTGGGCCATGGCCACCGGGATAAAAGATTGCATCATAATCATCGGCAGACACGCTATTTAATGGCAACGTGTTCGCTAGCTTCTGTTGCAGATCAGCATCCTGATCAAAACGACGGGTATCCTCTGTCTGGAAATCTTCCAACGCACTTTTCGGATCGATCGGTGGTTGACCACCGGCAGGCGAAGCCAAGGTAATATTAACGCCAGCGTCCGCTAGCACATAATAAGGCGCGGCAAATTCTTCAACCCAAAAACCGGTTTTCTCGCCAGTATTACCCAGCTCATCGTGTGACGTCAGTACAAATAAAATATTCATCGTAATCTTTCCTTTCTGGCGGGCGACTAAATTTAATATCAGTCCGCACTTTAATTAATCATCGAATGCTCAACTGAGCCACTGACTGTTTAAGCGAGTTTTACCAACATCTTGCCGGTATTCTCACCCTTAAATAGGCCAATAAAGGCATCTGGTGCTTGTTCAATACCGTTATAAACCGTCTCTTTCCAGGTAATTTTCCCCGCTTCGATCCATTGAGTCATCTGCTCAACAAAGGCTGGATAATCATCCCAGTGTTCAAACACGATAAAGCCCTGAACTTTGAGTTTCTTAATAATCAATTGGGATAAATTCGCTGGTCCAGCCTGTGGCGTGGTGGCGTTGTATTGATCGATCATGCCGCAAACTGCGATACGTCCATGATCATTCATCAGGTTTAATACCGCTTCTAGGTGAGCACCGCCGACATTCTCAAAATAGACATCGATGCCTTCTGGACAAGCCTTAGCAATGCTTTCCTGCAGATCGTCGGTCGTTTTATAGTTGACCACCGCATCAACGCCTAAATCATCTAAGAGATAACGCGCTTTCTCATCCGAGCCTACGCTACCCGCCACATAACAACCTTTGAGTTTAGCGATCTGGCATACTATCGCGCCGACCGCACCTGAGGCGGCGGAAACAAACACGCGATCGCCCTCTTTTAACTCTGCAATTTTGGTCAGCCCCGTAAATGCCGTCATTCCTGTCATTCCCAGTACGCTCAAGAACGCCTGCTCCGCGATCTCAGTGTGCGGTAACAACTGAAGATCATCACCCGTAGAGGTAAAGTATTCCCGCCAGCCATTCATGCTTGACACCTTACGGCCCACGGGAAAATCAGTGTTGCGAGACTCGACAACTTCACCGACGGCCCCACCACTTAACACTTCATTGAGGGCGAATGGTTCAATATAGCTAGCGCGTTCCATCATCCGTCCACGCATATAGGGATCAACCGAAAGCCAGGTATTTTTCACCAACACTTCACCCTCTTGCAGCTCAGCAACAGGATGACTCACTAGCTTAAAATCTTCTTTAGAAGGGATACCGACAGGACGACGAAGAAGCTGAATTTCACGATTAGACTCAATATACATTTAACACCTTCCATAAATATTGTCAGATAATGATGAGTAGTCTATTCTCACTATCAATATGCATCCAATGCATTAGGCATATATTAAACATAACTAGAAATCATGAATGAATACCGATAACCTTTCCGGCACCGACCTCAATCTCTTACCCGTCTTTCAAGTATTACTCGAAGAGCGCAGTGTTACCCGAGCCGCCGGCCGATTAAATCTGACTCAGCCGGCGATCAGTCGTAACCTCGCTCGGCTGCGTACACTGTTTAATGATCCCTTATTTACCCGTACACCCAAGGGACTCATCCCGACCCCCCGTGCAGAGGCGCTGGCCCTACAACTGCGCCAATCCCTGCAGGATCTGAGTCATCTGATTACCCCAGCGACCTTCACGCCGGAAACCGCAACCCAGAATTTCAGATTAGCCACCACCGACTACGGTGCTCAGGTGCTACTACCGCCGGTAATCAAACGATTACGCGCTGAAGCCCCCGGCGTTAACTTAGAGATTGTCCCTTGGCAGGAAAGCTTACTGCAGGAGCTAGATCAACATGATATTGACCTCGCCACCTGCACGATAAAGGATGCTCCAGCGGCGATTCATGGACGAGGGGTGGGTAGTGACCAATTTGTCTGCGTGGTTCGCAATGACCACCCTGCAGCCGAGCAGGGGCTGGATTTGGCGCAGTATGCCAACTATCCCCATGCGCTGATTACGATGGGCGGTGCACGTAAAGGTGCCATTGATTATCTGTTAGAGGAACGGGGGCTTAAACGGCGGATCGCATTGCGGGTACCCCACTTTGTGGCGGCACTGGCGATCATCTCGCAAAGTGATCTTATTCTCACCGTGCCCTACGGTTTAGCCATTAGCTTTGCCGAGCAATACCAGTTGAAAATACTCCCCTTCCCGATGCCGCAAAAAGGCTTTACCTACTCGATTATCTGGCATGAACGCTACCTCAAAGATCCGGCGCATATGTGGTTGAGAAATTTAGTATTTGAAGAGTTAACCCACACCCTAGAAACACTCAATGTCGGCTTTAGGGTGTAAAATCTTGCGGGTTAAGCTGGGAGGGATTTAAGCGTTCGAGCGACAATTAAAGTAACTTAAAGTCATCATTCATAACGACCGGCGTGACTGATACACCGAGTCTCATTGATTACCCAGCAGTGCTAATACCTGCCACCACCAGATAACCTAACCATTTAACGCGCTAGCGTTTACACGGCCACAGCGATACCAAACGCAGCCACGGCAACACCGGCAATGCGGGAGATCAAGCCTAGGCTGTAGCTATCCGCCAGTTGGCCTAACTTAGTGCCTGCCATCAACAGTGCAGCGGTGCTGATCATAAAGCCGGCAATATAGCCCAACGGACTGGCGGCCAACGGTAGCTCTGCACCATGTGCTAAACCATGGAATAGGGCAAAAGAGGCCGCGACAACAGCGCCCATAACTAGCGAGAATCGCACCGCCAACGCTAATAACACACCGGCTGCCATCACAGAGACAACAATCCCCTGTTCAACAAAAGGCACTGCCACACCGGCCAGCGCTAACAGGGTACCGCCTACCATGGCGAAGAGAAACGCGGCGGGGATAGCGATGCTTTCACGATTCAGACCACCCACACGGCTTCGGCCTGCGGCTAATAAGCCCACCGCTAACATCACCAATAGATGATCAGCACCGGTCAGTGGATGCGCAATACCCTGAAAAAAACCAGACACTTCATGACCGGTATGGGCCATCGCCGACAGGGGTGCTAACGCCGCACCTAAAGTTACCAGGCGTAGTTGATTGCGTTTATTCATAGTGTGCTCCTTAAAAGTCTAACTCAATATTAAACGACAGCCTTAACGGGCGGCAGCTGTTTCGGTTCAAGCATCCCTTCGGACACGATGAAATCAATAATCTGCTGCAGGCCTTCGGCTTTTTTCAGATTTGAAAACACGAAGGGACGCTCCCCTCGCATCCGCTTGGCATCGACATCCATCACCTCGAGTGACGCGCCTACTAACGGTGCTAAATCGGTTTTATTAATCACTAACAGATCGGAACGGGTAATACCGGGGCCACCTTTACGGGGAATTTTATCGCCGGCGGATACATCGATCACATAGATGGTTAGGTCTGACAGTTCGGGGCTGAATGTCGCGCTCAGGTTATCCCCTCCGCTCTCGACAAACACCACATCCAATTCGCCATGACGGGCTAGCAGTTGGTCAATGGCGGCTAGATTCATCGAAGCATCTTCGCGGATTGCCGTATGGGGACAACCACCGGTTTCCACACCAATAATACGATCAGCATCGAGGGCTTCATGTTCAGTCAAAAACTTCGCATCTTCCTTGGTATAGATATCGTTAGTGACAACCGCAATATCGTAATACTCCCGCATCGCCGAACAAAGCGAACGCAGCAGCGCTGTTTTACCGGAGCCGACGGGACCACCCACGCCAATTCGTAGTGTTTGTTTTTGCTTATGATTGTCTGCCTGTGTCTCTGTGCTCAACATAACTCTCCTGAATAACCGCTGTTGATTGGATCAAGAGCGGAATAACCTTGAATACTGCGTTTCATGGCCGGCACTGGCGATTGCCAACCCCTGCAGACCATTACCAATGTCATCTTCTTCTACTGATGCTGCGCGACTGATCGCCTGTGGTAGCAGAGGCTGCAGTTCAACCAATAACTGCTGTGCTTGGGTTTGCCCTAATGGCACCAGCTTAGTGGCCGCCGCTACCTGATTTTCTAACCATGACCAAAGGAATCCCAACGCAGCCACCGCGTAATCGATCTGCCAGTTTTGCGCCGCAATGCCAAACAGCACCACATAGCTTAACTCACCGGATGTCGGTAGCGGCTGCGGTAATCCTAAGCTGACCAGCAAGCGATTCATCGCCTCACCCATGGCACTATCCGTTAGCCTGAGTTCACGGGTTTCTCGACAGGCCAATGCCAGATCATTACAACGCAACAGCGCAACATGATCCTGCTGAGCCATCGCCTCCATGGTGCGCTTTAGTATCGGCAGATCCGTTTGCGCCACCGAGTACAACAGCTGTTGCTCTAACCACTGTGCTACCTGATCAGACCGTTTGATCCAGCCGGCTTCAATGGCATATTCCAGCCCTTGTGAGAAGGCATAGCCACCGATTGGTAAGCTAACACTACTCAGCTGCATTAACCTTAACAGAGCGGTATCAGTGGTGGTGATGGCCGCCATGACTGTAGGCTCCTGATTCGGGTACAAATACGTCCTGCTCATGACTCAGCGTTAGCCCCAGCAATAGCAGCATCTCTTCAAGTACATGATCGGGCTGCATTTTCAGCCAGCGTTCCCCCACCTGTAGTTTCACATGCCGATTACCCAAGTGATAACAGGCCCGCGCAAAGGTATGCCAATCCTCACAAGTAGCGTGGGTCACCGGTTCGACGGCGCCTTCAACCTGAACATATTTACCGCAGGTGGTTTTTAGATATTCACCCACCTGTAACGGTTTTCCCCGTTCGAGGAATAGACGGACCTCTTCCCCGTTTTCGCCGGTCAGCTTTAACCGACCACGATCACGCTGCTCATGGCTTAACACCACGGTGGTATACACCTCACCATGGCAGTGATCGCCTAAACGTTCATAAACTTCAAGCATTCCATTCCCTTACCATAAATAATCTTAAAAAAGGTTTTCGACATCAGAACAGATTATATAACTGGGCCAATGGCAGCACGTCAGCGGGCTCACAGGTGAGCAATTCACCGTCTGCACGGACCTCATAGGTTTGTGGATCGACGGTAATATTCGGCATCCAGCTATTGTGCACCATATCTTTCTTACCGATATTGCGGGTATTACAACAGGCCACCAGCCGTCGATTAAGCCCTAAGCTGGTGCCAATATCGCGCTCCAGTGCGGCACCCGAGACAAAGGTAACCGAGGTTTTCGCCGGCGCCTGCCCATAAGAGCCAAACATCGGACGGTAATGCACCGGTTGCGGGGTGGGAATCGAAGCATTAGGGTCGCCCATCGGCGCCGCCGCTATCATGCCCCCTTTGATGATTAACGATGGTTTCACGCCGAAAAAAGCGGGTTTCCACAGCACTAAATCAGCCAGTTTACCCGGTTCAATCGAGCCAACCTCATGGGAGATACCATGGGCAATCGCTGGATTAATGGTGTATTTAGCAATGTAACGGCGAGCACGGAAATTATCACAACCTAAGGCTTCATCCTCAGGCAGCAAACCAAACTGCGTTTTCATCTTATGGGCGGTTTGCCAGGTTCGGGTCACCACCTCACCCACACGCCCCATCGCCTGCGAATCCGAGGAGATCATGCTGAAAGCTCCGCGATCATGGAATAGATCTTCCGCCGCGATGGTTTCTTTGCGAATACGGGAATCGGCAAAGGCCACATCTTCAGGGATATTGCTATCCAGATGGTGACATACCATTAGCATATCTAGGTGTTCATCGACGGTATTTCGGGTGAAGGGTCGCGTCGGGTTGGTCGATGAGGGCAGTACATTCGGGTAAGCACAGGCGCGGATAATATCCGGCGCATGGCCACCACCAGCCCCTTCCGTATGGTAGGTGTGGATCACCCGGTCTTTGAACGCCGCCAAGGTATCATCGACAAAGCCAGACTCGTTTAGCGTATCGGTATGGATCGCCACCTGAACATCATATTGATCGGCAACCGAGAGACAGTTATCAATCGATGCCGGCGTGGTGCCCCAATCTTCATGGAGCTTCAAGCCACAGGCACCGGCTTCCAACTGATCTTCCAGTGGTTTTGGTAAACTGCCATTGCCCTTACCGAGAAAACCAAAGTTCATCGGCATCGAGTCGGTCGCTTGCAACATTTTACCGATATTCCAAGGGCCCGGTGTACAGGTGGTCGCATTAGTACCTGTCGCGGGGCCAGTACCCCCGCCCAACATAGTGGTCACACCGGACATCAATGCCTCATCGATCTGCTGTGGACAGATAAAATGAATATGCGCATCAATACCACCGGCCGTCAGAATGCTACCCTCTCCGGCGATCACTTCGGTGCCGGGGCCAATCACAATATCAACGTTATCCTGGGTATCGGGGTTACCCGCTTTGCCGACTTTAAAAATACGGCCTTCGCGGATGCCCACATCCCCCTTAACAATCCCCCAGTGATCCAGCACCAGCGCATTGGTGATCACCAGATCAACGGCGATATCATTGCCACACTGGCTCTGCCCCTGACCATCACGGATAACCTTGCCACCACCAAACTTAACTTCATCACCGTAGGTGGTAAAATCTTTTTCGACCTCGATCCATAACTCGGTATCCCCTAGGCGGACACGGTCACCGGTGGTTGGGCCAAACATCTGCGCATAGGCCGTACGATCCATCTTACTCATAGCGTATCCTCCGCATCCAACGGCCCCATCACTTCGCCGCGAAAACCATAGACGGTGCGACTACCCGCATATTCAACCAACTCGACTTCGCGCCCCTGCCCCGGCTCAAAACGCACCGCGGTACCGGAGGCGATATTAAGGCGGAAACCTCGGGTTTTTTCTCGCTCAAACTCCAGCGCCGGATTCACTTCATAAAAATGATAATGGGAACCTATCTGAACCGGACGGTCGCCACGGTTTTCGACCCGAAGAGACACGATTTTGCGTCCCTCATTGAGCAGAATATCGCCTTTCGCAGGCTGAATTTCTCCGGGAATCATGGTTATCTCCTCTCAACAGATCGGGTTATGAACGGTCACCAACTTGGTGCCATCGGGAAAGGTCGCTTCCACCTGAACTTCTTGAATCAGTTCGATCACCCCCGGCATCACTTGATCCGCCGTCAATAGGGTTTTGCCGTAGCCCATCAATTCAGCCACGGTTTTACCATCGCGAGCGCCTTCCATAATCTCCATGGTCAGGTATGCCATCGCTTCGGGGTAGTTCAGTTTCAGTCCTCGATTAAGACGTCGTTCCGCCAATAATGCAGCGGTAAAGACCAGCAGTTTATCTTTCTCTCTTGGCAGCAGTTCCATAATCGATCCTTTTAACGTATCTCGTTCATAGCGTACTGGTGATGATTAACATCGTTATCAGGTTGCCCAGATACGAGGTTCACAACCAGCACGGCCTAACAATTCGGGGCGAATCTCATGCCAGCAGCGCACAAACAGCTGCATCGCTAAATCGGTCTGATCGCCTAGGTAGCGAATAGTCAAAAACTCACCGGTCAAGCTCACCGCGGCCAGCGCACCGCAATCTTGGGCATGCTGACGTAGCTGTTGAATCAGCGGTTCAATGGAATGTTCAGTGTTTTCATCCATCGCTAGGTCAAATGGCCCCGCGACCATCAGACCGGTCACGGGTTTGCCGCGCAAACCGGCACTGCCCTGTAGCAGTCCCCGATTCTGCTCATCAATCTGTAACCGCTCGCGCAATAAAATACGTTCGCCACGATTGATTTGCAGTGTCTGCGACAGACTTCCATCGCTAAAGGGGAGGTCCCGATTGGGTAACCCAAGACTGGTAATCTCCCAGCCAATGAAATGCGCGTTATCCGCTAAGTTCACACGGGTATCCAGGCGCGTACAAGCATCGGGATAAAGGATGGTTTCCAGCGGCAGCCATTCAATCGAGCTACCGGGACTTAAATTGAGGGTATTGATCTGATGCTGTAAGGCGCGATCGGGACGGGCGCGATAGACTCGACCCGCTCCGGGGGTCGTCAGCAACGCATGGCTATCCGCGCCGGTATTCACGGTGATTTCCAGACGATCACCAGAGACTAAACCACCCGGAGGATGGAGTAGATAAACCTGAGCGAGATCGGGCCCTTCCGGATAAAACGCTTTCTGTACGTACAGCGGCCCACGATGGTCGGCCCGTTGCAACACCGAGCCGCGGGCGGTGCGGCCAAACTGTAATGAAAGCTCTGCATTCCACGCCGAGGCTTTAGGCAGCACATTGGGCGCATCTTCTGAAATGGATGCGGATAGGGACTGGGACAGGTTATTCATCGATTAAACCGCCAGATATTGACGGATAAGATCCTCACTCAGATTATCCATTCGATCGCTAGCTACTACACGACCACGTTCCATTAATCTGAACTCTTCACCCACTCGACGGGCAAAACCTAACTTTTGTTCAACCAGAATCACCGTCAGCCCCTCTTCTTTATTGAGTTTTAGAATAACATCTCCAATCTGTTTAACAATATTCGGCTGTATCCCTTCGTTAGGTTCATCCAAAATAAGTACTTTTGGTTCCAGTACCAGTGCCCGCCCAATAGCCAATTGCTGTTGCTGGCCGCCGGAAAGGTCTCCCCCCCGCCGCTGTAGCATCTCTTTCAATACGGGAAACAGCTCAAAAATCTTTTCCGGTACCTCTTTGGCCCCGTCTTTACGAATCGGCAAACCAATCTTTAGGTTTTCCTCGACGGTCAGTAAGGGGAAAATATCACGCCCCTGTGGCACATAGCCTATACCAGCGGAGGCGCGGTATTCCGCTTTTTGCATTTGCAGCGGTTCACCTTGTAGCAGAATCTCACCGCTACTCACCGGCAGTAGCCCCATAATACATTTCAGCAGCGTGGTTTTACCCACTCCATTTCGGCCCATAATACAGGTACAGGAACCGGCCTTAATATCTAAATTAAGATCCCAGAGTATCTGTGTGCCGCCATAAACCTGATTAACGTGGTTGATACTGATCATGGCGCTTCTCCCAAATACACTTCAATGACATCCTGATTATTCTGAATATCGTCCATCGAGCCTTCCGCCAACACCGAGCCCTGATGCAATACCGTCACCGTGCGCGCGATACTACGGACAAACTCCATATCATGCTCAACCACCACCACGGTGCGCTCACCGGCCAGTGACGTCAGGAGTTCAGCGGTACGCTCACCTTCCTGAATCGTCATCCCGGCCACCGGCTCATCCACCAGCAACAAACGGGGATTCGCCATCAGTAACATGCCAATCTCTAACCACTGCTTTTGACCGTGAGACAGCGAGCCGGCCAGTAGCATCCGTTCACCCTTTAGGCCGATGGTTTCTAATACCTCATCGATACGGTCATACTCTTCACCGGTTAAGCTGGCGAACAGTGTCGGCAATACCCTTTTATTACTCTTCAACGATAACTCAAGATTATCCATCACCGTATGGGCTTCAAAGACCGTTGGTTTCTGAAACTTACGGCCGATCCCTAGTTGCGCGATCTCCGCTTCATCTTTATTCAGCAGGTTGATCGACTGACCAAAATAGACCGTGCCACTATCACACTGGGTTTTACCGGTAATCACATCCATCAAGGTGGTTTTACCCGCCCCGTTGGCACCGATCAGGCAGCGCAACTCGCCATCATTGATATATAGGTTCAGATCATTCAGTGCTTTAAAGCCATCGAAGCTGAGATTAAGTCCTTCAACATACAGCAACACCTGATGGGAGATATCCACCTGGGTTTCATTATCCTGCAAAAACGGCCATACCTGATCCCGTCGCATCACTTCACGGGTAGTCTCTAGAACACTCATGCCTGCCCCTCACTTTTCTGCTCACGGTTATCATTGGCTAAAGGCGTATCCACCGGTGCTGTTGGTTGTTTATCCCCTTGCAGTTGAGACAGTAGCCCCATCAGCCCTTTCGGTAGGTAAAGGGTCACCAGTACAAACATCGCGCCTAAAGCGAACAACCAGCCGTCGGGCATAATGGCGGTGAATTTCGTTTTGGCATAGTTCACCAGAATCGCCCCAATAATCGCGCCAATTAGGGTGCCTCGCCCTCCGACAGCGACCCAAATAACAATCTCAATCGAGTTAACCGGCGAGAACTCACCCGGATTGATAATGCCCACCTGAGGGACATACAAGGCCCCGGCAATACCGGCAATCATCGCTGAATAGACAAATAACCATACTTTGTAATGTTCGGTACGATAACCGATAAAGCGTGCCCGACTCTCGCCATCACGCACTGCGACAATGACTTTACCGAAACGGGTCTGCATGATTTTTTTACTCAAAATCAACAATCCACACAGCAGCAGCGCGGTAATGATAAAGAGCGATACACGGGTGCTATCCGCTTGCAGGTCGAAACCTAAAATATCTTTAAAATCTGTCAGGCCGTTATTGCCACCAAAGCCCATCTCATTACGGAAAAAAGCCAGCAGCAGCGCATAGGTGAGTGCTTGCGTCATAATCGACAGATACACCCCCGTCACCCGTGACCGAAACGCCAACCAGCCAAAGACGAAAGCCAGCACACCGGGCACCAGCAACACCATCAACATGGCTAACCAGAATTGATCCATCCCCTGCCAAAACCAAGGCAATTCGTTCCAGTTAAGAAACACCATAAAGTCTGGCAGTTCAGGGTTGCCATAAACGCCACGATCACCGATCTGACGCATCAGATACATGCCCATGGCATAACCGCCTAGGGCGAAGAATGCCCCGTGTCCTAAACTCAAAATACCGCAATAACCCCAGATAACATCGACCGCTAATGCCAACATCGCATAGCAGAGATACTTGCCTAACAGGGTGATGGTGTAAGTAGAGACATAAAACATAGAACCCGCTGGCAACAGCAGGTTACAAGCCGATGCCAATACCGTGACGGCCAGTAACAGCACCACAAAAGGCGCCACCTTACTCTCGCCATTGATGCGTGCCCAGCCGGTATAACGACCCATTATTTTATTCATAGCGTTACTCATTCTGCCGCCCTCCCTTTCTGAGGAAACAGTCCTTTAGGCCGTTTCTGAATAAACAGAATGATAAACACCAACACCAAAATACTGGCCAGTACTGCGCCGGTCACCGGTTCGATAAACTTATTGGCGATACCCAAGGTAAACGCCGCCACCAGCGTCCCCCAGAGATTACCCACACCGCCAAACACCACCACCATAAAGGAATCGATGATATAGGCTTGCCCCAGATTTGGGCCTACATTGGTCAACTGACTCAGTGCGACACCGGCGATACCGGCAATACCCGAACCCAAACCAAAGGTCATGGCATCCACGCGGTCGGTGCGTATACCCATCGCTTTCGCCATATCACGATTTTGAGAGACCGCCCGCACATTCAAACCCAGCGAGGTTTTCTTCAACACCAGCAGCAGCAACATAAACACCAGCAGTGCAAAGGCAACGATATAAAGACGATTCAAGGTTAGACTTAGCAGTGGGTTGATCTCGATCGAGCCACTCATCCAATCCGGCGTTGCCACCTGACGGTTCAGCGGTGAAAAGACGCTACGTACCAACTGCTGCAAGATAAGACTAATACCGAAGGTCGCCAACAAGGTTTCTAGGGGACGACCATGTAGGTGACGAATCACCAATCGCTCGATCAACACCCCCGCCAAACCCGACACCATAAACGCCAAGGGCACCGCAATCCACAGGGAGTACTCAATCATATTGGGTAGCATCAACTGCACCACATAGGTGGTATAAGCCCCCAACATAATCATCTCGCCGTGCGCCATATTAATGACCCCCATCACTCCGAAGGTGATCGCCAAACCGATCGCCGCCAGCAGTAATACCGAGCCAAGGCTCAAGCCAAAAAACAGCTGATTGACAAAGTTGTACCGCTCAGCCTGTTTAGCAATTTTATCCAAGCCCTTCTGCGCGGCCTTGCGAACACTGCCAGAGGGATCATTTTCAGCGAGCTTCGTCAGTTGGTTACGCACCGCCGGCTCAAGGCTACCGTAGAGAGCTTTCACCGCCTGAAGTCGTGCGGTGGCATCCTCTGAATGCTCCGCTCGGTCCATCGCCAAGGCCACATCCATCACCGCCTGCACCGAACGGCTTTGTTCATCTAGTCGTGCGGTGCGAATTAATTCAACGGTCGGTGCATCTAGGTCAGAAAACAGTGAGCGTACCGCTTCGACACGCACCTCTGGGTCTGAGTGATGCAACTGCATCCGTGCAATAGACTCACGTAGATAGCCCCGCAATTTATTATTAACTTTGATCTTCTTGACCTGTTTTTTACTCAGATCATCGCGCGGTGCGGCGGAGAATAGACCGGTATAGCGGGTTTCGCCCTGCTCTTTCGATACCACAATCAGGCTGCGGCTCTCTTTTACATAATAAAGTTTACCGGCCAGCATGGTTTTAAACAGCGGCATCATATCGGCCCCTGTCGATGCTTCCAATTGCTGTAATACCGGTAACGCTTTGCTGAGCTTAACCTCGGTCAGCTGCATCAGCAAAGGCTGCTGAGCCTCGGACGGCGATGCTGCCAGCGCACTGGTACTCACCAGTAAGCTCAACAGACAACCGCAGATGGCCATTAAATATTTCACAGGCGTTCTCCGTTCACATAGGGCGGATAAGCACTATCCGTGCTTAATTCCGTTCTAACTGGGCGCATTAAAAGCGCTTATAAAAAAGGCTGTTAGTCGACGAGATCAACGGGCAAGACACTCGCCTGAATTCAGCTTTTTTTATAAGCTCTGTTGATTCAAACTTGAAAAAGAGCAGGCTTCTATCACGAAGCCTGCTGATGAAAATATTAAGCACTAAAATTAATAGGTCTGACCTGAACAGGTCTTAGTCTTAGTGTTGTAGTTACCGCAAGAGATAGGCGCTGTCCAATCTGCGATCAGGTCTTTAGAACCTGGCAGAAAGTCTGACCATGCATCACCGGCCACCAATCCTTCTGTTTCCCAAACCACTTCCAACTGACCATCTTCCTGAATTTCACCGATCAATACAGGCTTGCTCAGGTGGTGGTTTTTATTCATATACGCCATACCACCGGTCAAGTTTTCAGTTTCCTGACCAATCATCGCCTGTTCAACAGCATCCACATCGGTTGTACCCGCTTTCTCTACCGCCTGGGTCCACATTTTAAAGCCGATATAGGTCGCTTCCATCGGGTCATTCGTGACGCGCTTAGGATTGCCGGTGAAGGCTTTCCATTTTGCGATAAAGTCAGTATTGGCATCACTCTCAACACTCTGGAAATAGTTCCATGCCGCTAGATGACCTACCAGAGGTTTAGTATCTAAACCTGACAGCTCTTCTTCACCCACCGAGAAAGCCACCACGGGGATATCTTCAGCAGAGATACCTTGGTTACCCAGCTCCTTGTAGAAAGGGATATTCGCATCACCGTTAATGGTTGAAACAACCGCGGTTTTCTTGCCTTCGCTACCGAACTTCTTAATATCGGAAACGATCGACTGCCAATCAGAATGACCAAAGGGTGTGTAGTTGATCATGATATCTTCTTCAGCCACACCATTGGCTTTCAAATACGCTTCTAAAATTTTATTGGTGGTACGCGGGTAAACATAGTCGGTCCCCGCTAACACCCAACGCTCAACCCCAAGATCATCTTTTAGATAGTTAACCGCAGGAATCGCCTGCTGGTTTGGCGCTGCGCCGGTGTAGAACACGTTTTTAGATGATTCTTCACCTTCATACTGCACGGGGTAAAACATCAATCCGTTCAGTTCTTCCAATACAGGCAAAACAGACTTACGTGATACCGAAGTCCAGCTACCAAAAATGACATCCACTTTTTCTTGGGTTAACAACTCACGGCCTTTCTCAGCAAACAGAGGCCAGTTTGACGCAGGGTCAACAACAATCGCCTCAAGCTGCTTACCGAGTAAGCCGCCCTTTTTGTTCTGCTCTTCAACCATCATCAACACCGTATCTTTCAACGTTGTTTCACTGATCGCCATGGTGCCGGAAAGAGAGTGCAGTACACCTACTTTGATCGTATCAGCCGCGAGTGCGCTAACGCTCAGTACAGTTGCGCCCATCGACAAGGCAATACCTGTAACCAGATGTTTTATCTTCATATCTATTTCCCTTCTTGAGAGTTGTCATTCTTATTGCCGAGCTAAACTCAAGCTCCGAGCATGTTTGAAGCCACGGAACCATTATTGGGAATTACGGGGGAATTAGGTATAGGGTGATTGACGCACCCCTATATGTCATTTGACGCACGCCTATACGTCAAATGACGTATAAGGCTGAATTCATCGTTTGTGGGTAGTTGCTCTTGGTTTCGCTTGTTAGAAAAAACAAAGCTAAGCACTATAGATAGGACGTTGAAAATTAATGCGCTGAGGGCTTACACCACTAACCGACATATCTTATTACGCAGCATCTAGATCTAAAGGCTGAACATTATCTAAATTGACGTTTTGCTTCGCGTGTGAAAGTTCAAAGTTGTTTTGCATACTGAGCCAGCTTTCAGGGGTTCTACCCAGCACCTTAGATAACCGTAACGCCATTTCCGGCGTGACAGCACTCTTACCTTTAACGACACGGTTTAACGTCGATGCAGCAACACCAAGGTTAATGTTGAGCCACGGCTCTCATTCATGACTCGCAATCAACCGCAACGCCACTCCCGCCGCGGCGGTACGGTTTTCAACACCTAGCTTAGGGAATATCTGTTCTAGGTGCTTATTAATCGTGCGCGGTCTGATCTCAAGAATCTCGGCGATCTCGCGATTGGTTTTACCGTTTGCTAACCAGAAAAGCACTTCCGCTTCCCGCTCGGTCAGTTCAAGCTCTTGCTTTAACAGATCGGCGCCCGTGGGCTTGCGCCCGTCGATTAGCTGCATCAACACTTCACCGCTACTTTGGTAACCAATCAACTTGAGCGTTAAGGGGTAGTCTAAATCACGCAACTTCATGCGTTCCTGCTCTACGGGGTTATGATCCAGCCAGTTGTTAATCTGAGGCAGCAAACACGCCGCCTGAACCGCTTCCGTCACTTCTGCCCGATGCAGCAGTGAATAGGCTCTGGGGGTTGCCCAGCGAATCTGACCATCACCGACGGTGAGCAGGTGCTGACCTGTGCTATCCAAGGCACTGTGGACACTGCTGGTCTGGCGAGCATTACCTAAGTGCACCCGAATGCGAGCTAACAGTTCATTGGGGCTGATCGGTTTGGTGAGATAGTCGACGCCACCGCTATCTAGGCCGCGGACAATATCATCGGTATCGGTCAGGCCCGTCATGAAGACCACCGGGATGGTCGCCAAATCAGGATCAGCCTTCAGCTGCCGACAGGTTTCAAAACCATCCATCACCGGCATCACCGCATCCATCAAAATAATATCGGGGCGAATTCGTTTACAGATGGTGAGCGCTTGCCGACCTTCGAGGGCTACTAAAATATCTAACCCAGCCCCCTCCAGTGCATCATTAATCAGGCTCAACGCATTGGGTGAATCATCCACCACTAACACCACATCGTTACTCATGGATGCTTTTTCTCCGTTTATGTCATCAGGTTTATCTGCGGCGCTAGCTCCCGCCTTGTCACTCATCTTCATTGATTCTGAGTCTCCAAACAGCTGACAAGTTTATCAAACAGGAAGTTATCACTCAGTTGCCGCAGATGATTCAGCGCCCCTAGCGATAGAATGTCCAACCCTTCGATCTCGTTAAGACACTGTATCACCCCTTTACGATAACCAAGTTCGGCGCAGTTTTTTAATTCCAGTATTAAGGGGTGATCCGGCTGCATGATCACAATACTATGATCTATCGCACTGACCGCCGATTCAGTGGCCACCGTGTCAGCCTTAGGTTGTGGTTCAGATTCACCCCGATAGATCCATTTCAACTCTAGCTGCCGACCCAAGGCTTCGAGCAGTTGATGATTCGCCACCGGTTTAACCAGATAATCATCATAGCTACCATGCCCTTCATCTTCAGCGGATAACTCTCGGGCATCGGCCGATAACATCACAATCTTACCCGGCACTTTACGCTGTCGCAGGATACTGGCCAACTGTAACCCCGACATACCCGGCATCGAAATATCCAGTAAGAATAGATTCGGCTCACTCTGTTGCAACAGTGATAGACAGGCATCCGCATCTTGGGCCTCGATAATATTGAACCCCAACGGCATCAGAATATCCGCCAACAAACCACGTAACACCGGATCATCATCGACCAAGCAAAGTGTTTGCTGATAACCTTCATAACCAATAATACGCTGCTCTTGCAGCACCGGCGTCAGCGCTTCGCTACTCACCCAAGGCAACATCATCGACACCCGAAAACAGCTGCCCTGCCCCGGATCGCTCTCCACCTGTAGGTCACCGCCCATGATTTCGGTCAGCAGTTTGACGATGGTAAGCCCCAGCCCAGTACCCGGAAGATGCGCCGTGTCTCGGTTGCGGATACGTTCAAACGGCGCAAAAATTCGCTGCAACTGGTACTCATCGATGCCTGGGCCGGTATCACGAATCGCAAACTCCGCCACCTGATTACGGTAACGAATATCAAAATCGACCCGCCCATTCGGTGTATATTTCACCGCATTCGACAGCAGGTTAATCAGAATCTGACGTAGCCGTTTTTCATCGGTAACAATCCGCTGCGGCAACGGTGTCGCGATATGGCAGTTAAACGCGATACCTTTCTGCAGTGCCTGCATGCGAAACATCTCGGCAAGTTGCTCAATCAACTCCGGCAGATTAACCTGATTGCGATGCAGATCTAAACGGCCCGCTTCAATCTTAGAGATATCCAGTAAACCCTCAATCAGATCAGTCAGATAAAGGCCACTACGGTGGATAATATCCAAGCCCCGCTGCTGATCCGCCGGCAGTTCTGAACGTTCGCGTAATAACTGTGCATAACCCAATATCGACTGTAATGGCGTGCGTAACTCATGACTGATCCCCGAGAGGTAACGGCTTTTCGCCGCATTAGCCCGCTCGGCTAACTCTTTAGCCTGCTGCAGTTCGAGATCGGTTTGCTCATGGGCTTCGATCTCGCGGGTGAGTTTCATGGTCTGGCGATTCGATTCTTGCTGTGCCACCAAACGGCTTTCATGGGTTAACAAAAACAACCAAGTCACCACACCTGACGCGATAAAGAGGGTGAAAAACAGTGTCCAGATCGTCTGCAGCACTAGGGCTGTTTCCTCTGGGGTCTCCGGTGCTAGTTGTCGATAGATAACCGCCAGCAATGCACCGAACACAAGATTGACCACCAGCAACAGCGCCACAAACTTGCCTAAACGGGAACTCACCCACTTCACCGCTCGACGGGGTAACAGCAGGTGTAAAAATTCGAGTATCTGTCGTGACAGTCGCGCCTTTGGTTTACAGCTATCTAAGCAACGCACATCCAACGAACAGCAGAGTGAACAGATCGGCAAATCATAGGCCGGACAAAAACTCATATCCTCCCGCTCAAAGTCATTTTCACAGATACCACAGGTGACAATACTCACCTGCCGACTATCCCCCGAGATCGACTCTAAGCGAATGAACTGTTTCAGATCGTCACTAGGTCGTGCGATATAGTAACGTCCACCCGTTAGCCAAGCGATCAGAGGCACACAGACAAAACAACTGATTAGGCTGACAAAGTGACAGAGATTGCGGGCTTCTTCACCAAATAACCCTAAGTAACTCAGCATCCCGAGGGTCGTCGAGATAATCATCGACCCCATCCCTACGGGATTAATGTCGTACAGGTGGCCACGCTTAAACTCGATTCCCGGCGGGCTTAACCCCAGCGGTTTATTGATCAACAGATCCGCCGACAGTGATGCCAACCAACTGATCGCGATAATGGCGAAGATACCGAGAATAGCTTCCAGCGCCTGATAGATACCCAACTCCATCAAGATCAGCGCGATGGTGACATTAAACACCAGCCAGACAACCCGCCCTGGGTGGCTATGGGTTAACCGTGAAAAGAAGTTCGACCACGCAATCGAGCCAGCATAAGCGTTGGTCACATTGATTTTCATCTGACACACCACCACCATCAGGGCGGCCAGCAGTAATGCGATCTCCGGTGAACCGGTCATCAACTGAAACACCCGCTGATACATATAGGTAGGATCAGAGGCTTCAACGACACTCATCCCTTGGGTAATCGCCAGATAGGCCAGAAACGATCCTAATAGCATCTTGATCAGTCCGGTGAACACCCAACCAGGGCCGGCAATAATCAACCAAAACCACCACTGCCGCTTATTTTCCTCGGTTTTTTCCGGCATGAAGCGCAGATAGTCCACCTGCTCACCTATCTGTGCAAACAGGGCAAAAAACACCGACACCGCCGCGCCAAACATAATGATGTCAAACTCACCGCTAGCCGTGGCCCCCATCCCTGGGCTGAACTCGGTCCAGCCTTCAAGGCTATCAAACTCATACCACAGCACGGCAACGATGGCCGCCAACTGCAGCCCCACCCAGAGATTATGAGTGCGCACCTGAAACCGGCTGATCGCGGTGATACCGTGGGTCACAATCGGAATCACCGCCACGGCACAAAAGAGATAACCCAGGGCGAGGGGAATACCAAATAAGGCTTTCAGGGCCGAGGCTAGAATCGCCGCCTCGATGGCAAAAAAGATAAAGGTAAAGGAGGCATAGATGAGTGACGTTAGAGTGGAACCGAGATAGCCAAAGCCACCGCCCCGTGTGAGTAGATCGATATCTAAGCCATGCTTGGCCGAGTAATACACGATCGGAAAACCGGTAATAAACAACACCACACACACCGCCACCATCGCCATCACGGTATTGGTAAAGCCATAACTCAGGGTCACCGCGGCGGCCAACCCCTCTAACGCTAAAAACGATGCGGCTCCCAGTGCCGTTTTACCCACTCGGGAGATACTCATGTGCCGCCCCTTGCGTGCGGTGAAACGTAACGCGTAGTCTTCCAGCGTCTGATCCGCCACCCACTTATTGTAGTGACGTCTTACTTTAAGGATTTTCTGGAACCCTGACATAACCCACCAATGCGCACAAAGCTAGTGCATAAAAGAACAAAGAGTGCACGCATTGCACCATATAAAAGCTAGAGAACGCTGATCTGTACGATAACACCTAACCATTAGAGGTTGCATACTTTATGCCAGCGGCTAAAGCCATCATCGTAAGTGACACTTAAATACCACGACAGAACTCATCTCAACAAAATGCTGATGTCGCTCATTCAGCCCCTATTTGAGCAAACAATATACAGCATCGCATATCAGGGAAACTAAGCTCAACCGCCGCTCTCATAACGGTTCCCCTTTATTTTAGCGATACAGAATTCAAAACCTCTCGATGGCAACGAATTATCCTCTAAGCCCTTCTTACACTCTCAACAGCGACCGCGAATAACGTCATTTTTCTAGAGATTGGCACGACGTTTTGAGGGGCTGGCATATTAATTGCTATTCCTGAGAGGAAATATTATTTCCTAGTAGTTTTTTTATACACAGATAAAAGGGAACGCAACATGGCAAATTCGTGGCGACATTCTGCACTTGCTGAGAGGCATCGTGCACTCGGTTCAAAATTAGAAGATTGGAACGGTATGGGTACAGCTTGGAGTTACGATAGCGATTTATCGCTAGCTCATGAAGCGATCCGCACCAAAGCGGGCTTGATGGATGTATCAGGCTTAAAAAAAGTACACTTCGTTGGCCCCCATGCCGAAAGCCTACTGGAGTATGTTTGCACCCGTGATATCACCAAACTGTATCCCGGCAAATCTGTCTATGCCACGATTCTGAATGAATCCGGCAAGTTTGTGGATGATTGCGTCATCTACCGTACCGGTCCAAATGCTTTCATGGTGGTGTTTGGTGCAGGTAACGGTTATGAAATGCTGGTTCGCGCTTCACAAGGCCGTCAAGCGACCGTGCTGTTTGATGACGATCTACATGATCTATCGCTGCAAGGCCCTATCGCCGTCGATTTTCTAGCGGAACATGTTCCAGGCATACGTGAACTACCTTATTTCCACCATATGCAGACCCGTCTATTTGGTCTACCGGTGATGATCTCCCGCACCGGTTATACCGGCGAAAGAGGCTATGAGATTTTCTGTAAAGCGGCCGATGCACCAACTATCTGGGACACCATTCTTGAACTGGGTGCACCACAAGGCATCATTCCTTGCGCCTTTACCGCCCTCGATATGCTGCGTGTTGAGAGTTATCTGCTGTTTTATCCTTATGATAATTCAGAGATGTATCCTTTTGCCGATGAAGCTGCAGGCGATACCCTGTGGGAGCTTGGCTTAGACTTTACCGTCTCTAAAGACAAAACCGACTTCCGCGGCGCCAATGAGCACTTTAGATTGAAAGACAAAGAACGCTTCAAGATTTTTGGGGCCCTGCTAGAAGGTGATCAAGCCGCACAGGAAGGTGACACCTTATGGGCCGACGGCAAGCAAGTCGGTATCATCACCTGCGCCATGTATTCTCGCTTGACCCAAAAATCGATGGCGCTGGTACGCTTTGATCCCGATTATGCCGTGCAAGGTGCACCGCTGGAAGTGAAAGGCAGCTTGAGTGTTTCGGCGATTGCTCATTCATTACCCTTTGACGATCCCGATAAGAAAAAACGTACCGCTAAGGGTTGAGTCATGAACTCTAGGGGCCACCTCTCGCGACGATAAGAGTTGGCCCCCTAGTGATGGCATGATACGCGACACCCACGGTGCGGTTCATTCTTCACCACACCCGAATCGACTTCTGTAGGGTGTGGTGAGCCCGCGAACGGCACAGATATTGTTACGAATAATACGGGGGATACTGGCACCCAACAATAGTATTTACCCTGTAAAAACTGAATCGATCGAGACGATCTCACCGCAATCATCCGGTGAATAACCGGGCAACTGCTGCACCGCAGCCTGAAAACTTTCGCTACGGATACTGGCTAACAACCGCTGCATCGCTTCCTGCTTAAGGGTTTTATGGTGGCAGACAAACAGATAATACTCAGAAGATAACGGTATAAAATCGAGTCCAAACTGACTCGCCGCGGCCTTCACGCCCATGCCGACATCCGCCATCCCCGCACCAACAAAAGCCGCCACCGCTGAATGGGTGAACTCTTCATCGGCAAAACCGTTGATCCGTTTGCTGTTTACCCCCTCGCGGATTAATAACTCATCCAGTAATGCCCGAGTGCCAGAGTCTTTCTGACGGTTGATAAACTTAACGTCGTTACGCACCAGATCCTTCAGCCCTGCAATCTGTTCAGGGTTACCAGGCTTGACCATTAGCCCCTGCTGGCGAGTGATAAATTTAACAATTTTATGCACCCGCGGTTTCAGGTGACGGCTATAGGTTTCGTAAAGGACGTCACTCATACCACCAGCACGGCCGTTAGCAGGCACATGAAAACCTGCGACATCACAGACACCCCTATTCAGCGACGCTAAGGTGTCTTCTGCACTTTTATATTGAAGGTCCAACTGAATATCACTGCTAAAATCTGGTAATAAAGCCACCGCATAACCATAACTGGCATGTAACCGTAGTAGCGGATTGACCCCTTCGAGAGCTCGATGGATTTCTAAATTAAGCTCGGACGCTAGGCTATCTAACTGTGGTTCCAACCGCGCCAATACCCGCTGTTCAGCCCAGAGCAATTTTTCCCCTAAGGCCGACAACGTTGCCCCCTTACCTTTTTGCATATCCACCAGCGGCAGCCCAAAAAAGGCCGCCCAGGTATTCAGTAGATTCCAGCCATGCCGATAGGAGATGCCTATTTTTTTAGTGGCTTCGGTGAGCTTACCGGTTTCATGTATGGCACCCAACAATGAAAATAACTGGGGATTCAACTGGTTACCACCAGAATCGCGGAATGACCAGCTAGGGACAACCTGAATTCGCTTCATATGCACAATATTTCATATTTCGTAGAGGAGCAACTAATGCTACTTTAAACGTTACTATAAAGCACATAAATAAAGCTTTTCAGACACCAGACAGCAATATATGAACTCTACTTCATATGTTATACGAGAATAATAAAATGACCGCAGCCAAAGAGCAGTTATTACCGGTAGTGAGCGATGTCATTGCCGATCTGAAACATAAACCTGGCGCGTTACTGCCGATCCTTCATGAGATCCAAAACCGCCTCGGTTATATCCCACCCGAATCAGTACCCCTGATTGCCGAATCACTGAACCAATCCCGTGCGGATATTCACGGCGTAATCAGTTTTTACCATCAATTTCGCAGCACCGCCCCGGGTAAACATACCGTCGAAGTATGCCGCGCTGAAGCCTGTCAGGCGATGGGGGCACGACAACTCGAAGCCCACGCCAAAGCGAGCTTAGGGGTGGATTACCACGGCACCACGAGCGATAACAACATCACCCTCGAAGAGGTCTACTGCCTCGGCAACTGCGCTTGCTCCCCTTCAGTGCGGATTGACGATGAGATCGTTGGCCGAGTGACCCCCGAAAAATTTGATCAGCTAGTTGATGGGCTGCGTTCACAAACGCTGGAGGTACACTGATGAGCACTGCAGTCACTAGACTCTTTATTCCGCGGGATACCACCGCGTTGGCGATGGGTGCCGATCGTCTGGCCCGCGAGATCGCCGCAGAGGCCGACAAACGCGGTGAGACGGTTGAGATTATTCGTAATGGCTCCCGCGGTATGTTCTGGCTTGAACCCTTAATTGAGGTCGAAACCCCAGCAGGCCGCATCGCCTATGGACCGGTTGATAGCCAAGCGATCGATAGCCTGTTTGATCAAGGTCTATTGCAAGGCGAGACATCACACCCACTCTGTCAGGGACTCACCGAAGCGATTCCCTATCTGCAAAAGCAACAGCGTCTCACCTTCGCCCGTGCCGGGATTACCGATCCGGTGTCGTTGGATGATTACCAGCAGCTCGATGGCTTTAATGGTTTGAAGAAAGCACTGCAGATGGATGGTCAAGCGATTGTCGATGAGGTCAAGGCCTCTGGCTTGCGAGGCCGTGGCGGCGCTGCTTTCCCGACCGGCATCAAGTGGCAAACAGTCTTGGATGCGGTCTCGCCTAAACAGCAAAAATATATCGTCTGTAATGCCGATGAGGGTGACTCCGGCACTTTTGCTGACCGTATGGTCATGGAAGCCGACCCCTATATGCTGATCGAAGGCATGACCATCGCAGGTCTTGCCGTTGGTGCAGATCAGGGTTACATCTATCTGCGCTCAGAATATCCGGTCGCCCATCAGATTTTGAACGAAGCGATAGACAAAGCAGAAGCGGCGGGATTCCTAGGTGATAATATTCTCGATAGCGGCAAAGCCTTCCATCTTGAAGTACGCCTCGGTGCTAAAGCCTATATCTGTGGCGAAGAGACCTCTCTGCTCGAAAGCCTCGAAGGTAAACGCGGTATGGTGCGAGCCAAACCACCACTTCCTGCAATTGTTGGCCTATTTGGTCAGCCGACCATTGTTAATAACGTACTATCTCTGGCGGCGGTGCCTTATATCCTATCGAAAGGCGGTCAGGCGTATGCGGATTATGGGATGGGGCGTTCACTCGGCACCCTGCCTTTCCAACTGGCGGGTAATATCAAACGGGGTGGGCTTATAGAGCTAGCCTTTGGTGTCACCCTGCGTGAGTTATTAGAGGAGTATGGTGGCGGCACCTTTACTGGCCGTCCGATGCGGGCGGTGCAAGTGGGCGGTCCTTTATGCGCCTACCTACCGGAAAGCCAGTGGGACACGCCAATGGATTATGAATCCTTTCAAGCGGTCGGTGCCGCTTTGGGACACGGCGGTATCGTGGTATTCGATGACACCGTGGATATGTCGGCCCAAGCGCGCTTTTCCATGGAGTTCTGCGTCGCGGAATCCTGTGGTAAATGCACCCCTTGCCGTATCGGCTCTACCCGTGGCGTTGAAGTGATCGACCGTATTCGTAACGATGAAGACCGTGAAGCCAATATGGAGCTGCTCGAAGATCTGTGCGAGACCATGATCTATGGTTCATTGTGCGCCATGGGCGGTATGACGCCGTTCCCTGTACAGAGCGCCGTTAAGCACTTTCCGGAAGACTTCAACCAACCTGCACAAACCAATGGGGCACAGTCATGATTCAGATTTTTGATCCCAAAGTCGATTACAACAAAGATTATGGCACCCCTGCCCATGTTTCCGAAAACCTGATCACCCTAGAGATCGACGGTAAGTCGATCACGGTTGCCGAAGGGACTTCGGTCATGCGCGCTGCGGCTGAAGCGGATATCAATATCCCGAAACTCTGCGCCACCGATAACTTAGAGGCGTTTGGTTCTTGTCGTATCTGCGCCGTTGAGATTGAAGGCCGTCGCGGCACCCCAGCGTCATGCACCACCCCTGCTGAAGCCGGCATGAAGGTCACCACCCAGAATAAACGTTTGGGTAAGCTACGCCGCAATATTATGGAGCTTTATATCTCCGATCATCCGCTGGACTGTCTGACCTGTCCTGCCAATGGTAACTGCGAACTGCAAGATGTCGCCGGTGAAGTGGGCCTGCGTGAAGTCCGTTATGGCTTTAGTGGTGAAAACCACCTGCAGGCCGAAAAAGATCATTCCAACCCCTATTTCAGCTTCGACCCGAGCAAATGTATTGTGTGCTCCCGCTGTGTACGTGCCTGCGGTGAAGTACAGGGTACCTTCGCACTGACTATCGATGGTCGTGGTTTTGATTCCAAAGTATCGCCGGGACAGAATCAAGACTTCCTCGATTCCGAATGTGTCTCCTGTGGTGCCTGTGTACAGGCCTGCCCTACCTCGACCTTGATGGAAAAATCAGTGATTGAGGTGGGTCAACCGGAGCACAGTGTCGTCACGACCTGTGCTTACTGTGGTGTTGGCTGTCAGTTTAAAGCCGAGATGAAAGGCGCTGAAGTGATTCGCATGGTGCCTTATAAAGGCGGCCAAGCAAACCATGGTCACTCCTGCGTC
The DNA here is from genome assembly GCF_003957515.1 of Amphritea opalescens. Lineage (GTDB taxonomy): Bacteria > Pseudomonadota > Gammaproteobacteria > Pseudomonadales > Balneatricaceae > Amphritea > Amphritea opalescens. Next base: position 23,520 of record NZ_RQXW01000018.1, on the reverse strand, counting down.
AAAGGCCGCTTTGCCTTTGGTTATGCCACCCATGAGGATCGCATCACCAAACCGATGATCCGTGATTCTATCGATGAGCCATGGCAGGAAGTGAGCTGGGATGAAGCGCTGAACTTTGCCGCCACTAAGCTGCGCGGTATCCAAGAGAAATATGGCCGCGACAGTATCGGTGGTATTACCTCATCCCGCTGTACCAATGAAGAAACCTACTTAGTACAAAAGCTGATCCGGGCCGCCTTCGGCAATAACAACACCGATACCTGTGCGCGGGTTTGCCACTCGCCAACCGGTTACGGTCTGAAAGCCACCCTCGGTGAATCGGCCGGTACTCAAACCTTTGATTCCGTGATGCATGCCGATGCCATCATGGTGATCGGTGCCAACCCGACCGATGCCCACCCGGTGTTTGGTTCACTACTGAAGAAACGCTTACGTCAGGGAGCCAAGCTGATCGTTGCCGATCCACGCCGTATCGATCTGGTAAAAACACCCCATGTTGAAACCCATCATCACCTGACACTGCGTCCGGGAAGTAACGTGGCCTTTGTTAACGCCATGGCCCATGTCATCATGAGCGAAGGCTTAGAGGACCATGATTTTATCGCGAAACGCTGTCAAACCGAGGCCTTTAATGCGTGGCGCCACTTTATTACTGAAGAGCGTCACTCACCGGAAAACACCGAAGCGATTACCGGCATTCCTGCCGCCGAGCTACGCAGCGCTGCGCGCATCTATGCCAATGCCAAAAATGCGGCCATTTATTATGGTCTAGGCGTTACCGAGCACAGCCAAGGTTCAAGCATGGTCATGGGTATCGCCAACCTCGCGCTAGCGACCGGCAATATCGGCCGTGAGGGTGTGGGCGTAAACCCACTGCGCGGACAAAACAATGTGCAGGGTTCCTGCGACATGGGTTCTTTCCCCCACGAACTGCCCGGTTATCAACACGTATCCGACGATGCGGTCCGGGCACGTTTTGAGGCGGTATGGGGCGTTAAGCTCGATAATGAGCCGGGTCTACGTATTCCTAATATGTTTGATGCCGCGATGGATGGCACCTATAAAGGGATGTACTGCCAAGGCGAAGATATCGCCCAGTCAGACCCCAACACCAACCATGTTCACGCAGCGATGCGCGCATTGGAATGCTTGATCGTGCAGGATATTTTCCTCAACGAAACCGCAAAATTTGCCCACGTCTTCCTGCCAGGCTCCTCTTTCCTCGAGAAAGATGGCACCTTCACCAATGCCGAACGCCGTATCAACCGCGTCCGCAAAGTGATGCCACCCTTGGCGGGCAAACAGGATTGGGAAGTCACTCAGGCGCTGTCCAATGCCTTGGGTTATCCGATGAACTACAACCACCCATCCGAAATCATGGATGAGATTGCCCTGCTCACTCCGACCTTTAGCAATGTTAGCTATGAAAAGTTGGAAGAGATGGGCAGCCTGCAATGGCCTTGTAACGACGATACCCCCAACGGTACGCCGATCATGCATTTGGATAGTTTCCCCATTGGGAAGGGGCATTTTTCCATTACCGAATATGTCGCAACCGAAGAGCGCTCGACCCGTAAATACCCACTGTTGCTAACCACCGGGCGTACCCTGTCGCAATATAATGTTGGTGCACAAACACGCCGCACCGAGAACCAGGTTTGGCATGATGACGATGTGTTAGAGCTGCACCCTCAAGATGCGGAAGATCGTGGCATTAAAGATAACGACTGGGTCGGTATCACCAGCCGTTCCGGCGAAACCGTGATGTTGGCTAAAGTCTCTGACCGCATGCAGCCGGGCGTGGTTTATACCACCTTCCACCATCCTCATAGTGGGGCGAACGTAGTCACCACCGATAACTCTGACTGGGCGACTAACTGTCCCGAGTACAAAGTGACGGCGATACAGGTGATCAAAGTTAACGAGCCTTCTGAATGGCAACAGCGTTACCATGAGTTCCATCAGGAACAGATTGGGCACCTGCACTCCGCTCGAGGGGATAAACGCTCTGAACCCGTGGCCGGCAAGTGAGATGGCGTTGAAACACTCGATACCAAACCCGAGCTCGAAACCGAACTCGAAAAACTGCCCTGAGGACAGCCTAACGCTGTCCTTGGATGACTGTTATACGCAGTCGGTGGTGAGTCGCTGGCAAGCGGATCAACAGCTAGACGCCTTGGATCAAATCGCCGACGAAATTCCGGTGGCCATGGTCTATAACGGCATATCCCATGCCGTGATGATGGCAAGCCCCTGTGATCTCGAGGACTTTGCCCTAGGCTTCAGCCTCAGTGAAGGCATTATCAAAACAGCCGGTGAGGTCTATGGGTTGGAACTGGTAATGGCCGACACTGACAATTTAGCTGCAGGCATCGAGGTTCAGTTGTCGATCACCACGCAACGTTCGATGCAGCTTAAACAGCGCCGCCGCAACCTCACTGGTCGTACCGGTTGTGGTTTGTGCGGTACTGAATCGCTGCAACAGGCGATTCGCCCCGTTAAACGGGTGCCCTGCCTGCCTATTGCGTCACCGACGGCGGTCGAACAAGCACTCACGCAACTCAAAGCGAACCAGCCCTTGCAAACCATTACCGGTGCTTGCCACGGCGCAGCCTGGTGTGATCTTCAAGGCAATATTCAACTATTAAGGGAAGATGTTGGCCGCCATAATGCGTTGGATAAACTGCTCGGCGCACTACAGCAGAGCAATACTGACCTCAGCGAAGGTTTTGTGCTGGTATCCAGCCGTGCCAGCTATGAAATGGTGCATAAAGCCGCCAGCCGAGGTGTCAGCACCTTAGTGGCGGTCTCGGCACCAACCGGTTTAGCACTGCAACTCGCCCAACAAGCGGGGCTTAACTTAATCGGTTTTGCCCGCCCAGGCCGGCACGTTATTTACAACCAATCGGTCACGACCGGCTCAACTCAATCTTTCGATGATTCAAAGGAATAATAAACATGGGAAATCATCAACTCACCAGTCTTATCCGAATGGCAAACCAGATCGCTGCCAATAATACCCATATTGGCGATGACATCGCCGAGGCCGAAATGGTGGCTGATCATATGACCAAATTCTGGGCCCGTTCCATGAAGGTACAGATTAGGGAATATCTCGAACAGGATGGCAGTGAATTACTGCCTATTGCGAAACAAGCAGTGGCGTTGCTGAAACATTAACCGCAGCATCCGGTGCGGTTCGCAAGTCAATCAACCCCAAATAACCGTCAATGCGTAGGGTGCGGTGAGGAACGAACCGCACCATCGTATCAATATTCCACCATAACCTTCCCACACCTTCACGCCAATACCGGTGCGGTTCGCAAGCTCATCGCACCCTACCAATAACCATAGATGCGTAGGGTGCTGGTGAGGAACGAACCGCACCATCAGTATCGATATTCCACCATAACCTTCCCACCCCTTCACGCCAATATCGGTGCGGTTCGCAAGCTCGCCACACCAATAACCACCGATGCGTAGTGTGTGGTGAAGAATGAACCGCACCATTTATGGCATTGATTCTTACATGGTAACAGCCGAAGTTTCTGGTATTGGTGGTGCGGTTCGCAAGCTCACCGCACCCTACCAATAACCACGGATGCGTAGGGTGCCGGTGAGGAACGAACCGCACCATCGGTATCGATATTCCACCATAACCTCCCCACACCTTCACGCCAATACCGGTGCGGTTCGCAAGCTCACCGCACCCTACAGGTCACACCATGCACTTTGCTAAATGGCTACTGAGCCAAAACTCGGTTCGGCCTGAGCCGAATGAAGCACTGCGACCGAGCGCTTCATGCTGGCGAAGAAGCCATCATTAGGCTGCTCTTCGGTGGTTTCCTGCTGCGAGGTCATCGGTAAGGTCCCTTTACGCTCATCTCTAGGCGAGATACCGATATGTTTACGATAACAACGACTAAAATGGGGCGTTGAGACAAAGCCGCAAGCGGTGGATATTTCAACAATCGGCATACTCGATTGCTTTAACAGCTGTCTTGCTCGATCGAGGCGCAGCTTGAGATAGAAACGTGACGGGGAGCAATTAAGATATTTCAGGAACATCCGCTCCAACTGTCGACGGGAAACACTCACAAAGGCCGCCAGCTCATCAAGGCCGATCGGTTCTTCTAGGTTATTTTCCATCAACTCAATGACATCAACCAGTTTTGGTTTGCTGTCACCACCATTGTGCAACTGACGCAGAGGCACCCGTTGCTGATCAAACTCGCTACGAATACGGTCACAGATAAACATATCGGACACCGCCATCGACAGCTTCGGCCCATGCTGCAACGACACCATATGCAACAACATATCCATCGGTGAGATGCCGCCGGAAGAGGTCATACGGTTACGATCGATACTAAAAAGACGATTATTGCAGTTAACCTTAGGGTAATGCTCCTGTAAGGAAGCCATACATTCCCAATGCGTGCTGCAATCATAGCCATCTAGTAAACCCGCATGAGCTAGCAGATAAGCGCCGGTGCAGATACCACCCAGAGTGACACCTCGACGGCTCATCAACTGTAACCAACTCACCTGCTTCTGCGTAAAACTACGGGTGATATCCACACCACCACACACAATCAACAGATCCAGTTCCGGCATATCCGCAACCGAAAAATCTGGCGCAAAACTTAAACCATCACTGGCACTGACCGGCCCGCCATTCTCCGAAATCATATGCCAGCTATAGAGTTCATGGCCGGACAACTGGTTAGCCATTCTCAGCGGTTCAATCGCTGAAGCCACCGCAATCATGGTGAAATTATCCAGCATCAAAAAGCCCACGCGGGTCACTTTTTGATAATCAGAAATAGGATCGAATGCAGTTGATGAAATCATGATAGTGCCCCTATAAACGCGTAATCATTACTAAATGCAAAGAGCTAAGCAGCGTCGCACCAGTGCTAATTACTCACGTTATTTTTTGTTTTTTTGGACATTAAAAGGGAGCCAGAGAGAACAACATGATGTTAATTCTGCGGCCCGTTTTATCGTTTTTTTTTGAATTATTATCTCGACATCAGCTTTATCGCTTGTCGATGAACTGGATTCCATACTATTTGATTTAGATCAAACGAAGAATATCTAAAAACGACTTTATGCTATTTTTATTTATCTCTCAGCGACGCGCCCATCACCGCAATACGACATCTCCTCTCAATGCCCCATGAGGTGGCTCTTTCAGCCATTATTTTATCCTCATGCACCAAGAAAAGGCTGTTGATAATGTCGCTCCTGATCAACTCTTGCGCGGTAGCAGTCAGCCTTTGATTGAGACAGTCTAATACTATGATTTAACACCCATTACTGGGGGCCAATACAAAAATAATAGGAGTATGACCATGTGTAGCAATCATGCCAATCGTGGTGTTGTTTATAAAGGAGCGGGCGAAGTCGCCATCGAGGAGATCGCATTCCCCGAACTGTCACTGGGTAAACGCAAGTGCAATCACGGTGTTATCCTTCGGGTACTCACCACCAATATCTGTGGTTCCGATCAGCATATGGTACGCGGTAGAACGACCGCCGAACCCGGTTTAGTGCTGGGCCATGAGATCACCGGACAAATTATCGAGTGCGGCAACGATGTGGAGTTTCTTAAACCCGGCGATATCGTGTCAGTACCTTTCAATATCGCCTGTGGCCGCTGCCGTAACTGTAAAGAGGGCAATACCGGTATCTGCCTAAACGTTAACCCTGCCCGTCCTGGTGCGGCTTATGGTTATGTGGATATGGGCGGCTGGGTCGGCGGTCAGGCAGAGTATGTCATGGTGCCTTATGCTGACTTTAATCTACTGAAGTTCCCCGATTCTGATCAGGCGATGGAGAAAATCCGCGATCTAACGCTGCTATCCGATATTTTCCCCACCGGCTTTCATGGCTGTGTTACCGCAGGTGTTGGCCCAGGCTCTACCGTCTATATTGCCGGTGCTGGCCCAGTTGGACTAGCCGCTGCGGTCTCGGCTCAGCTCCTCGGTGCCGCCTGTGTCATCGTCGGCGATATGATCGATGAACGACTACAACAAGCACGCAGTTTTGGCTGTGAGACCCTCGACCTTCGTGAAGAAGGCGATATGGCCGATAAACTGGAAGTGATTCTCGGCGAGCGAGAAGTTGATGCCTTTGTCGACTGTGTTGGCTTTGAAGCCCACGCCTGTGGCTGCAACCATGGTGCAGAAGCGCCAGCGACCGTACTTAACTCGGCGATGCAGATGACCCGCGCCGGCGGTGCGATCGGTATTCCAGGCCTCTATGTCACCGAAGATCCAGGTGCGATTGACGATGCAGCCAAACAGGGTGCTCTCAGTATGCGCTTTGGTTTAGGCTGGGCAAAATCCCATTCATTCCATACCGGCCAGTGCCCTGTGATGAAATACCATCGCCCACTGATGCAGGCTATTCTGTTTGATAAAGTGGATATTGCGAATGCGGTCAATGTACAGATGATCTCACTCGATCAAGCACCTGATGGTTATGCCGACTTTGATGGTGGGGCCGCGAAGAAATTTGTGATCGACCCTCACGGAAGCGTTGCCGCCTAATAACCGCGGTTATGATGTCAGTAAACTAAAAAAACCACCCGCGTATGGGTGGTTTTTCGTTGTATACCACTCAGCTCCCTACAGACCCAGTCTGTGATCACTCAGCCCGCCGATCACTCATCAGGTCCACAGCTCACTCAGGTGTGTCACCTTACTATAACGATGAAGCACCTGCGCCTGCAGCAGTTCAGCCGTGGCAATCGCGTCGGTTAGCGCATGGTGCTGACCATAGTGGGGAAGATGATAACGCAAGCGACTATCCCCTAAACGAATCGATTCAAGCCGCCAACCGATCAGCCGTTTCAAGCGATTCAGCATACCTCGGCGATACAACATCGCTTCTAACTCCATCGTATCGATCATCGGGAAAATGATCCCCTCCCCTAAGCGTTTTTTAATCGCACTATTGAGAAATTCCCGTTCGATATTACGGTAATGTACCACCACAATTTTACCGGCAATGGCATCTAAGACTGATTCTAAAATCAGATTAAGATCGGGTGCCGCCGATAGCTGTGAATGGGTAATCCCATGAAAAGGCACCGAGGTTTCGGTTAACCCCTGATTCGGTTTCAGTAACCAGTAACGACTGTCACACAACCGTATCCGCTGCAAATCGAAAGGGACCAGACCAATACTGATAATCTCATCCTTATTGGCATTCAATCCGGTGGTTTCAAAGTCCAACGCGACTAAAGGTACATCGGCTAAAGCGGTATCGCCGGCAACCACGCCCTGCTGATAGAAACGTTTCAACCGCTCATCGCTTGCCTGTTCAGCCCTCTGCTGAAACAACGCCGGCCAGTTAACGGCATGACTCCCTAGCATAAACACCCCTAGCGGCCCGAGAAGGGATAACGGAATTTAAGAAAACGCTGACTATTGCTCAACACCTTAAATGCCTCTTTCAGGTTACGCCGATCGAAATCCGTCAACATCTCAGGTTTGATGCTGTTTGAAGGCTCTCTACCGGCTTCCACATCCGCCGCCTGATGACGAATACGGACCATCGAAATAAATTCCAAGGCATCCCGTAGATCAGCGGCGCGACCCGGCGGCAGAATACCCGCTTCCGACACATCATCTAGACGTTCAAAGGAGTTTTGCACTTTAGAGCCAACCGCTAAAGCATGGACGCGAATAAGATCTGACAGCGGCGCAGTCCCGCGACGTTTAAGGTTGATCGCATTACCGTGTTGGCCATCTTTCTCCATCACAAAGTCTTTAAAAAAGCCCAGTGGCGGAGTGCGGTTCAACGCATTACGGGCCAAGCTGGCTAAAAACTTAGGCGAACGCTGCGCCCTGTGCGCGACAAAACTATTCAGCTGTGCGGCCCAGTCCACTTTGCCCCAGACACCATCCAGATCAAAGAAGATCGAACAGTTCAACAACGCTTCGGGGGAAGGGTTTTCGATCCAGTCGGTAAAGGTCTGCTGCCACTCTTTGCGGGTTTTACGCCAGACCGGATTGGTCGCCATAATATTGCCGGTACAATACACATAACCACAACGATCCAAGCCATCACTGACAAACTTAGCCAACTGAGCAAAGTACTCGCCATGTTTCTCCGGCTGGTAACGATTATCCAAAATTAAAGCATTATCCTGATCGGTCACCACCAGCTGCTCATCCCTCGCCATGGAACCCAAGGCAAGAAAACAATATGGTAGTGGTGCGGCCCCTAATTCAGCCTCTCCTAGTTCAAGTAAGCGCTGTTTAAAGGTGCGACCAATCACCGACATCGCGCTGCCGATCATATGTGAGTTAGCCCCTTCAGCCACCATGCGAACAAAGCAGGCGTTAATCTGCGGTTGTAGCTCAGCCAGTTCATCAACACTGGTCTGACGCATAATGCTACTGACCATATAGAGGCTGCTTTGGGATTCGTAACGGATAATATCCGAGGTCGCTAAGACCCCTACCGGATAGTCATCTTCGAGGACCGGCAGATGATGCAGGTTATAACGCAGCATGGTCAGCATCGCCTCAAAGGCGTAGGCATCGACATCAAGGGTAACCGGCTCGACAGTCATCACCTCGGTCACCGGCGAGTCAAGATCCAGCCCCGGTGCAACCACCCGCGTACGCAGATCCCGATCGGTAATAATACCGGCCAATAAGCGGTCAGACGTATCTTCTAGCGCATCATCCTCAGGCAAGGAAGCCCTGTTTAACAAGCTCTCTGGGGAATGCATAATCAGCAGAGAGGAAACCCCCGCCTCGGTCATTTTTTGCGCCGCTTCACGAATCGTCGCCGAGGTATCGGCCATCACCGGAGTCCGTGAAATCAAGGTGGTCACTTTCGACACCATCAGATCACTTTTGTCCTGCTTATCCGACACCGCCTGATGCAGCAGGTTATCATCCACCTCGACAAAATAAGCAAAGGAATCGAACCGATCACAGAGCGACATAAACAGAGCTTCGGGCATAAAGTAGATCAGAGAATCTTCTATCGTGCGCGCCGGCAGTCGAACCCGCTGACTCATCAACAGGCTTAGCTGACCGAACACCTCCCCCTCACTCAGCCGGTTATAGAGATCCCCATTTCGCCGATAGATCTCCACCGCCCCGCTGCGGATGATGCTCAACTCATGAATCTCATCACCAAACTGATAGATATCAGTGCCCGCGCGAAAATAGCTGATCTCCACCTGACAGGCGATCTCATCCACCTCAGCTTCCGGTAGCTCGTCAAAGGGAGGGTATTGTTTTAGAAACCCTGCAATCTCAACCTGTTCTGCCTGCATCGGTCCATCCGTTTAAATCTGATAGCACTATTATGGGCGTAAAAAACAAAAAAATCGCCTGTCATCATCCGCTAAACAACGCCCCGCAACTTAGATTGGCGGGCGCTATTCGTACAGATGTGACCGGCGATTTTAACGAAACGTGGATGCTTTAGTAGTCGATCACGACATCGGTGACTGGCACGCTGCAGCAAGACAGCACATAACCGGCAGCAACATCTTCATCGGTAATACCGCCGTTATGTTCCATATTGGTTTCACCCTCTTTGATCAAGACTTTACAGGTGCCGCAGATCCCCATACCACAGGCTTTGGGAATCAACAGATCCAGCTTAGACGCAGCGGCATGCAATGTTTCCCCCGGTGCGATCTGAATACTCTTGCCTTTACCCGCAAACTCAACCCGCCGCATATCTTCCTGAGTCAATGCATCGGTTTCTTCCTGCGCGATTTCAGCATTCTCAATGGCCTCTTCTTCCACCGCTGCCGGTGTCGAACCAAACGACTCCTCATGATAGTGAGACATATCAAAGTTATTATTCTGCAGCAGTGCTTTAACCGCATTCATATAGGGTGCGGGGCCACAGCAGAACACTTCATGTTCCATAAAATCAGGGGCGATAATATCAAGTTTCGTCTGGTCGAGATAACCCCGATAGCCATGCCATGCCTGACCGCTTTCAATTTTTTCGCAAATCAGGTGCAGGGCAAAGTTACCCACTCGGGAAGACATATGATCGAGTTCCCGCGGGTAGATAATGTCCTGTGGTGTGCGCGCACTATGCACAAAGGTGATATCCACATCGGCATTAGTATCAAACCACCAACGCGCCATCGACATCATCGGCGTGATACCAACACCACCGGACAGCAACAACACTTTTTTAGCCGGAAAATCGATACAGTTAAACAGACCAACCGGACCGTGTACGGCCAGTTCATCGCCCTCTTTCATGTTGTCATGCAGCCAACTTGAAACCAAACCGTTCGGGTCTCTTTTCACCGTAATCGAAAAGCTATAGGGCACCGAGGGTGAACTTGAAATGGTATAGGAACGCATCACCATCTCACCATTAATTTCCAGCTCTAGGGTGACAAACTGGCCCGGCTTAAAGAAGTACATCACCGGCTGTTCCGACATAAAACAGAAGGTACGCACATCCCAAGTTTCTTGAATCACTTTGACGCAACGAACATTGTGTCGACCATTAACCCAGGTTTGGGTATTAACAGGAATAAAACTCTCGGAACCAACAGTAGCAGGAATGTTAGTAGTCATGGCGTATCTCTCATCAGTGCGCGGTAATGCATCGGTTCAGTTATCTGGCTCAGTTACCGACCGCATGCTATTACACGCCGGTACAGAAACACTGACCCATCAATTCATATTCATTCACTGCATTGTCTGCCGACACAGCTTTACGCTATTAACCATTAACGACATTTAATTGCTTATTGCGACCAAATCAACGGTAAGCATGACCCTAGCGGCTTTACCGAGCAGACCATAGGTCGAAAAATGTACTTAATGCTGTCGTTAACGGTCAATCTCAAAAACCCACCTAGGTAGAAGATGGATCCATGCAATATCACTGTTCCGATCAGGGTTAATCCTGATCACCTATTTAAGCAGCACAGAGTGCTTTGAAGGAAGATCCAACTGATGAACCAAAACGACTTACTCAATACTACCTGCGCGACGATCCATGAAGCGCGTCAGGAAATGGCGAATCTGCTTGAAGCACGGCCCGCAAACTACTCGCTACCCCAACCGCTGTATAACGATCCGCTGATGTTCCGGATTGATGTGGAAGAGGTATTTCAGAAAGAGTGGCTATTTGTAGGTATGACCAGTGAGATCCCCGCCCGCGGCGATTACTTTACGGTTGAAGTTGCTCAAAATCCTGTGCTGGTTGTACGTGACGCTGATGGCAGTATCAACGCGTTTCATAACACCTGCCGCCACCGAGGATCTCGCATCTGCACCGAACACCGAGGCAAAGTCGCCAACCTCGTGTGCCCTTACCATCAGTGGACCTACGACCTAAAAGGTAACCTGCTGTTCGCCGGCACCGAAATGAATGAAAGCTTTGATAACAAAGAACATGGCCTGAAAAAAGCCTTCTGTAAAACCGCCGGTGGTTTTATCTTTGTTTGTCTAGGAAAAGACGAACCCGAAGGCGACTTCGATGAGTTTTTAACCACCCTTGAAGAGTACATGGCCCCTTACGATGTGGAGAACACCAAGCTAGCGGTGGAATCTAACATGTATGAACAGGCTAACTGGAAGTTGGTACTGGAAAACAACCGTGAGTGCTATCACTGTGCCGGCAACCATCCCGAACTACTGAACACCCTGCTCGAATGGGATGACACGAACGATCCTCGTGCATCGCAAGACTTTATCGATCATTGCCAACAACAGGCCGCTCAATGGGATGCAGAAGGTATTCCCCACGAGCACCGCAGCTTTGGTCCGGGTCTGCGCAACCGTATCGTACGTATGCCATTGAAAAAAGGCACCCAAGCGATGACCATGGATGGTGAAGCCGCCTGCACTAAACTGCTGGGCAGCATCAAAAATCCGCAGCTTGGCTCTATGCGTATTCTGCACCTGCCAAACTCTTGGAACCATATGCAGTCCGATCACTTTATCGTGTTCCGCGTGCTACCAATTTCGGCTCAGGAATCGATTGTGACCACCAAGTGGTTTGTCCACAAAGATGCGGTTGAAGGGGTTGATTACGATATAGAACGCCTGCGTCAGGTATGGGATGCCACCAACGATCAAGACCGAGTGCTGGGTGAAGAGAATCAGCGTGGGATTAACTCTGTTGGCTATCAGCCTGGCCCATACTCAGAAACCTATGAGTTTGGTATCGTCAACTTTATGGAGTGGTACAGCGACACCGTGCAAGGCAATCTAAAAAAAGGCTAAGCAGCCGCTCATTATCAAGCGTTAAATAAAAAAGGCTGATGTCTAACAACATCAGCCTTTTTTGTGTAACCGCGATTTCAACCAATGTCTCCGCAGGTTTAGCGGGTTATCCCTCCACAAGCATTAATCGACTAATCGTCCCTTAGCAGCAATTTAAACGCCGCCTGCACTTCAGGCAGCATCACTGTTTGTTTCGGCTCCAACTCAGCTAACAGGGCCGCAAACGCAGCGTGCGTCGATTCATCCTGCTGCGCTAACCATTGCAGCGCCACCTGACTGCACTGCTCGGGCGATACCTGTGGCTCGAGAGGCACGCCGACTTTAAGTAGATACTCAATGTAATCATCTTGATCAATCAACTCGGTGATCATCATCTTGCTGTTCTCCTGCACAACGGATAGCGATAAAACGGATAGTGATACAACGGGGTACACATGGCTAAAACGGTTTTTCTGACCTGATCGACACACCGCAAGGGATGCCTGAACCTCTATAGCCATCTATTAAAACGGAAAAAGCTGGCATAGCGCCAGCTTTTTAAGTGTTTAACCTAGATCGACATCATCGGTTTACAGTTCTGTTTTCAGCCCTTTATAGATACTGAAACACATCAACAGCAGAATCACGGTGAACGGTAACCCTGTGGTAACCGCACCGGCTTGCAATGCTTTCAGCGCTTCAGCGCCGCCACCATACAACAACACAGCGGCAATCAAACCCTGCAGTACCGCCCAGAAAATCCGTTGTGGTACAGGCGCATCCACTTTACCACCCGCGGTGATCGAATCAATAACCAGCGAACCCGAGTCCGATGAGGTGATAAAGAACACCAATACCAGAATAATCGCCAAGGCTGATGTAATCGCAGTGAATGGCAGGTTTTCCAACATTTGGAACATCGCCAGTGACACATCGGTCAGGCCGTTAGCCAGAGCGCCAGTTCCACTCTGCACTTGATCCAACGCCAAAGCACCAAACGCAGCCATCCAGATAGCGGATACGATAGTCGGAATCAACAACACGGCGGTCATAAATTCACGCACCGTGCGGCCTCGAGAAACCCGAGCGATAAACATGCCGACGAAAGGAGACCAAGAAACCCACCACGCCCAGTAGAAAACCGTCCAACCGTTATAGAACTTCTCATCTTCACGGCCAACCCAGTTACTCAGCGGAATAATATCGCTTGCGTAGTTAGTCACGGTGAGCACAAAGTTGCTAAAGAATCCGGTCACTGAACCCGCAATAATCACAAACAGCAACAGAATGCCGGCGATACCCATATTGATATTACTCAATACTTTTACGCCGCCTTCTAGACCACGAATAACCGACAGAATGGCGATCGCAGACACCGCTGCAATAACAATAATCTGTGTGGTGATATCGTTATCAATACCAAACAGAAAGTGTAAACCCGCAGCGGCTTGAGACGCACCTAAACCCAGTGAAGTCGCCAAACCAAAGATTGTCGCTAGCACCGCCACAATATCGATCACATGGCCGATAGGGCCCCAAACGCGCTCACCCAATATCGGATAGAAAGCGGAACGGATGGTCAGCGGTAAACCTTTGTTGTAAGTAAAGAAAGCCAAAGCCAATGCGACTACGCCGTAGATCGCCCAAGGATGAAGCCCCCAGTGAAACAGAGTTGCGCCCATCGCCGCAGCGGCAGCTTCAGGTGTACTCGGTGCAACATTTAGCGGGGTACCCCACCAATCGGTATAGTAGGCGACCGGTTCAGCAACACTCCAAAACATTAAACCAATGCCCATACCCGCGGCAAATAGCATAGAAAACCATGACATACGACTAAATTCAGGTTTGGCATCATCACCACCCAAACGTATACGGCCGACAGGTAAGATAATCATCAGCAAACAGAACAACACAAACACATTACCACCGATCATGAATAACCAGTCGAAGGTTTCTGTTGACCAAGAACGTGCGCCTTCAAGCATCACTTTCGCGTCAGCTGGGAAAGCCAGGGTTAGCACAATAAAAACAATAATAGCTAACGCACTGGTGGTAAATACGGGGTTGTGGATATCCATTCCCAACACCTGAACATTATCCTGACCGGCCTTATAATCAGAGGTATATTCCGCTGATTTTGGACCACTTTGAACTTTATGGTTCATAGAGTTACTCCAGATTCTTTTTTATAGAACTGTCAAACAGGGTGCAGATTACCAGTAAACCATCAGAGCCAACGGGTTTCATACTCAGCAACCTTACGTAACAGTGCCTGTATCAATCTCAGATTAAGAAGACAGTTATCACCTTCAACTAACAGGAGATAGCAGGTTGCATCGATATTACGAGTATTAGCCGATTAACAACTGACTCGTTACGACAGAAAAAACGACAAAATGCCTGTTTTCGACAGCGCAGTATACTAACGTAAAATAGGGGGCAATAATGAGGAATTGCAAAAAAAAACCACTTCGAAGCCGTGAATCCTCGAAGTGGTTAACAATGACCTGATAATAAAATCCGATGAAAGATTCTGCTTTGGGTCAGGCGGTTGTCAAAAAGCATATGTAACTAAGCCTGTTAATCATATAAAAGCCGCACTCAAGGCATCTCCCTTTTAGCGGCAGTTTTTAACACATTAACGACATTTAAAGGCTTATCATTAAGGGGTAACCCCATCAGGATTAGCGCAGGACGCCTTCCTCGATTAAGAGGTCAACAATCGCTTGTGCCTGCTCCTCTGGTGCCTCTTTTTTCATGATCCGGCCCCCTTCAGACTGTGATTTAGCCGTCGCCGCTTTAAAACGTTCAGCCGCGGTTTTAGCTTTGATCACTTTCAGTCGCTTGGGTCGTTTTCGGGCCACCGCTTCATCCCAAGACTGACGCACCGTATCCGTTTCAGCCTCTACAACCGTGACCGTCATGGCCGCGCGCTGAGCAGGACCGAAAGCACTTTGACGTGCCGCGGGGGCTGCCGTATCGATGCTGGCGATAAAGGGGAGCCGCACTTTTAGTGCACGACGCTGCCCCCGTGGTAACGCCTGCAATACTTCAGCGACACCCTCGTTAACCGACACAATATCTGCAACACGAGAAACAATGGGCCAACCGAGTTTTTCCGCCAATTGATATGGCAGCATCCCCGAGCCTTCGCCGCTTTCGGCCCGCACACCGGTCAAAACAATATCAGCCCCTGACTGCTGCAGTTGCTCACCTAAAGGCGCAACCGCATCCGCAGCAGGATCGAGTTGCAATACATTGATCGCTGCCAGCCCCATACCTGCATAGCTTCGCAAGCCCGGCTCTGCGGGATCACCCGCATGCAGGACCATCAAACCATCAGGGTTCTGTGCCGCAAGGGTCAGACCTAATTCAACGGCACGGCTATCTTGATCCGCACGACGCACCCGACCCGACTGTGGGTGTTTACCCACCGACACCAGGGTGACAATTTTTAGGTTTTCTAACTGTAATGAATTAGGCTGCATCCTGATCTCCCTCTACCGATTGCTGTGCACGAAAAGCCTGCACCTGCTTTATCAGTTCACCCAGAATCACTTCGCTATCGCCGATCGCGCTGAGCGACGCGCGTTTAACCATATCGCAGCCGGCATCGGTATTGATCGCAATAACCTTATCGCACTGCCCGATCCCCTGCATATGCTGGATCGCACCGGAGATACCCACCGCCAGATAAACCCGCGCGGTCACCCAGGTGCCGGTCGCACCGACTTGACGGAAACGTGGCATAAAGCCATCATCCACCGCCACTCGGCTGGCCCCTTCCGTTGCGCCCAACACGGACGCCGCTTGATGGAACTGCTCCCAATCATGGATGCCATTCCCTGCGGAAAGAATAAATTCAGCCTCCGCCAGCGCCACCGCATTCGGATCGACGGCCACAGGCCCTTGGTTCTGTAACTGAGCCACAACCGTCGGCACGGCAGTCAATGTCACCGGTAGCGCTTCATGCCGGGTTTCATCAATCTGATCCGCACACTCCTCGGCTAACAGCAGTAACCGTGGCGTTGCGCGGGTAATATCCATCGTGCCACCGGCACCACGACATACCGTTGTTTGATGATCCACCTGCCACGCCTGTGCTGCTGGGCGTTCATGCAATCGCGCCGCCAAACGAGAACCCAAATCGGTGCCACCATTAACACTATCGGGAAATAACCAATGTGTCGGTTGATACTCTGTATCGACCTGAACTAGCGCTGCCAATTTTTGCTCTGGGCAATAATCGTCATAGATGGCGTCATCAAGCAGTAACAGCCGATCCACACCGGCGGTATCGAAATGCTCCTCTTTGGATGGCCCAAAACAGACGGCTAATATCGCGCCGGAGCCCTCAATACCTGCCGCCAGTTTATGTGCCTGACCGATCACATCTTTATCATGACCCGTGAGTCGACCACCCACCATATCGGCCACCACCACGATATAGAAATCGGGGTTTTCAACCTGATGCAGCGGCAGCTGAACCTCTTGGGCTGCACTGCGTCGTCCTTTACCAGACGCCGCCGCATTACCTTTGAGGCGATCGATACGCTTAATACCGTTTGGTCCGATAAAACCGACGCGATGAGGATATTTACGTAATAAACCACTCGGTCCACGCACCTCAGCGGTAGCATCACTCACCAGCGTGCCATGTAACGGATGCAACCTGTTACGGGCGATCCATTCAGCCCGCGGATCACGTCGCACGATATCTAATACGTCATGAGAGGACATCAGTGCACCTCCTTAGCTAAGCCCTTGGCGGTTGGATCAACCAGTTGACCCACCAAGATCTCAGCAATATCTTTCACCTGAGGACGCGGCTCGACCACCCCTTCCAACATTGCGGTACACTGCTGACAACCCACCGCGATCAGCTCAGCGCCGGTCTCGTTAGCGTCTTCCATCCGCATATCGGCAATCCGACGTTCGCCTGGGATATCCGTGACCGGTGCGCCACCACCCCCGCCACAACAGCGGGAACGGAAACCGGAACGCTCCATCTCGGCAACCTCAATACCCATCGAGCGTAGCAGTTCACGAGGCGCTTCATATTCACCATTATAACGGCCTAAGTAACAAGGATCGTGATAGGTCACTTTACCGCCGACAAAGGGATCTAACTGTAAACGCCCCTGTTGTACCAATGAATTCAGGAAGGTCGTATGGTGGAACACCTCCACCCCTTCTAATGCATCCGAACCGAAATCATTATATTCATTGCGTAAGCAGTGAAAGGCGTGCGGATCGGTGGTGACAATGGTGCTGAACTTATACTGCGACAATACCGCTAGGTTACGCTTCGCCAAGTTTTGGAAAGTGGCATCATCCCCTAAACGACGGGCAACATCGCCACTATCGAGTTCTTCATCACCGAGTACCGCAAAATCGACCTTGGCTGCTTTCAGCAATTTCACAAAGGCCCGCAGAATACGCTGGCTACGCATATCAAAGGCACCATCGGACACCCAAAACAGCACCTCAGCTTCACGTACCTCTTTCATCAACGGCAGGTTTTGATCCGCGGCCCAATGCGTCCGGCTGGCTGGGGCATACCCATTAGGGTTATCCGTGGCAATAATGTTATCCAGCACTTCAGCACCCTTGTTGGGAGTACTGCCCTTTTCCATTGTTAGGAAGCGGCGCATATCAACAATGGCATCGACGTGCTCGATCATCATCGGACACTCTTCCACACAGGCCCGGCAGGTAGTACAAGACCACAGTGTTTCTGGGTCTAATAAGCCTTGCGTAATGATCTGATCCGGCCCACCTTGAGCATGACCAACCTCTTTCCCAGGATAGGGACTACCGGCATACTTGGCATCGCTGCCACCCGCTAGGCCGACCACCATATCTTGAATCAGTTTCTTCGGGTTCAGTGGCTGACCGGCAGCAAAAGCAGGACATACCGCCTCACACTTACCGCACTGCACGCAGGCATCGAAGCCGAGCAGTTGATTCCATTTAAAGTCGGTCGGTTTAGCGACACCCAATACACCACCAACCTCAGTGGCCAGCGATAGATCTACCGGTTTTAAACCTGTTGAGCGACCGCCACCAAACCGTTCTTGCCGCCGGTGAAATGCCAAATGCAGCGCCCCAGCAAAGGCGTGCTTCATCGGACCACCCCAGGTCATGCCAAAAAACAGCTCGCCCATGCCCCAAATAATCAACGCCGTCAGCACTAGGGTTAATAGAACCCCGCTGGTTTGTGCCATAAAACCATCAGACAGCACACCGGCCGCCGGTAGCGTCAACACAAAGAAGCCACCGGCAAAGGCCAGCAAACTTTTCGGTAGACGCATCCACGGACCTTTGGAAATCCGGCTAGGCGGATTCAAGCGACGTTTGAAGACAAACAGCGCGCCCACAAACATCAACGTCAGCGAGGCCAACAACGCCCATGCCAATAACTGGCTATCGATACCCAGCAGATGCACCAGCATGATCAACAATGCCGACAGGACAAAACCACCGCCCGTGGCCGCATGGGTTTTAGACATGTATTTGTCACGTTCGACAATATCATGCAGATCATGCAGGTAACGTCCAGGCATCGCCATCAGGCCCGCCACCAGATCAATCTGATCCGGCTGACCCGCACGCCACAACTTAACCCGACGTACAGCACCGATCACTGCCAGCAGCAGTGCCGTTGCAATCAATAAAGGATTTAACCATTCGAAACTCATACTTCACCCTCGTAACTCAGGCGGAGAGCAATGACTACTCTCATAATCTGACATACCCGTTTTTTCGAACTGAAACCGTAACGTTGATAAGCGTTATGAGCGCAGTAAGAGCAAGGTAAAAGCCGGCGGCAGAGCTAAGCATAGCCCTGCTATCTAAGCCGCCAACCTTTAACGCAGCTATTACAAACGCAATAGCTCAAACGGATTACAAGTCCTTGCACAACCTCAAGGCATCATACATCGCGGCATGAACGTTACGCTGCGACACACAGTCACCTAAGCGCCACAGAATCATGCCGTCGCCAGATTCACTCAATACTGGCTGTGGTTTGATATCAAACAGCGCCTCATTATTGATCTGACCTTTGTTACGTGATGCCTCTTTCAGGCCGTAATACAGTTCTTCGTTCGGGCGAGTACCGTTTTCAACCACCACCTGATCTACCACACGCTCTTCACGCTGTCCGGTGTATTCGTTTTCCAACACGGCGACTAAGTTATCCCCTTCGCGATAGACTTTTTCCAGCAAGAAGTCAGAGGTCATAATCACCTCTTTTTCATACAACGAACGGTAATAGGTTGGGAAAGTCGTACCACCAATGCCAACACCTGGCTTGATATCATCGGTTACAATCTCGACCAACGAACCTTTGGCTGACAGATAATCCGCCGCCGATAGCCCAGAGAATTCACAGATAGTGTCATAGATCAGCACATTTTTACCTGGCTCAACCTTGCCACTGAGAATATCCCAGCTAGACACAACTAAGCCCTCTTCAGCACCCCATTCAGAATTCTGATCGATGAACGGCCGGCCGCCCGTTGCGATAACACAGACATCCGGTTGTAGTTCATTAATCAGCGCTTCATTCGCCTCTATGCCTAAACGGACGTCAACACCGAGACGCTCAAGCTCCATTGCTAACCAACGGGTTATACCGGCAATTTGATCCCGCTGTGGTGCTTTAGACGCTAGGGTAATTTGTCCGCCGAGTTCCTCCGCTCTTTCCAGCAGAATAACTTCATGCCCCCGTTCCGCGGCAACACGGGCAGATTCCAGACCACCTGGTCCACCACCGACTACAACAACCTTACGAATCGGCCCGGTGGTTTTCTCAATAATATGTGGTAAGCCCATATATTCACGGGACGTCGCCGCATTCTGGATACAGAGCACATCGAGGCCCTGATACTGACGGTCGATACAGTAGTTAGCACCGACACATTGACGAATCTGATCCACCTGATCATTTTTGATCTTGGCGATAATATGTGGATCGGCAATATGGGCGCGCGTCATACCGACAAAATCGACATAACCGGCTTCGATAATCCGCTTCGCCTGATTAGGATCTTTAATGTTCTGGGCGTGAATCACCGGCACATCAACGACTTCTTTAATACCGGCCGCTAGATGCAAAAACGGCTCCGGTGGATAACTCATATTCGGGATAACATTCGCTAGGGTGTTGTGCGTGTCACAACCCGACCCAACGACGCCAAAGAAATCCAGCTCGCCAGTGGCATTGTAATAAGCGGCGATCTCTTTCATATTTTCATGATTCAAACCATCGGGATGGAACTCGTCACCGGTAATACGCATACCCACAACAAAGTCGCGACCCACTTCTGCCCGCACCGCTTTCAGCACTTCCATACCGAAACGCATACGGTTTTCAAAGCTACCGCCCCATTGATCGGTTCGCTTGTTAACCCGTGGCGACCAGAACTGATCGATAAGATGCTGGTGAACAGCAGACAGTTCAACACCGTCTAGGCCACCCTCTTTCGCACGACGCGCTGCCTGAGCAAAATCACCTACTACCCGCCAAATCTCTTCTTCTTCGATCACTTTACAGGTCGCGCGGTGAACCGGCTCACGAATACCGGAAGGCGACATCAGGTTGGGCCAGTTTTCACCATCCCAACGGGAACGGCGCCCCATATGGCTAATCTGAATCATGATCTTACCGCCGTGCTTATGCACCGCGTCAGCTAGATTCTGGAAATGCGGGATAATCCGATCAGTCGAGAGGTTGACCGAACTCCACCAGCTTTGTGGACTGTCGATTGACACCACACTTGAACCACCACAGATACAGAGGCCACAACCACCTTGGGCTTTTTCCTCATAGTATTTAACGTAGCGATCCGTGGTCATACCACCGTCGGTCGCATATACCTCGGCGTGAGCCGTACTGACAATACGGTTGCGAATAGTCAGGTTATTAATCTTTAAAGGCTCAAACAGAACATCAAACTGGGACATGATATCTCACCCCGATTACCATTAATTTGGAAGGATCGATTAGCTCATTGGCGTACTAATCGATCCCTTACACATAATAATTTTTATAAAAAGTAGCGCTAGACGCCGCTCATTAAAGTGCGATCTCTTGCACCTAAATGGTCGAATCATGCGTGGTTATTTACAGCGGTTTAACCTCAAAATAACCCACTTCACAGCCCTCTTCGGCGGCGCACTGTGTTTGTTCAGCTTGGGTGCGAACCGGATAGCCTAAACTCTCGGCGACCTGATCCAGCGCACCGGCAAACCAACCGGTAAACATATAATCGACTTTACGATTCACCTTGCCGTACTGATAAACGAAGCAGGAGTTTTCTAAACGAACGGTGGCAGTACCCGCTTCTACATCCAGCGCTTCGGTGATAAAGAATCCCCAGCCACGCTGTGATAGACGTTTCAGGTAGTGATGCCAGATATCCGCACCTTCGAGACCATGCTCTTCGGCTTCTTTTTCACACCAGTAATAGGCGGACTTATAACCCGCTTTATAAAGAATATCGGCATAACGTTCAGCACCGATCTCTTCTTCGATCCCCATATGGTTGTTCACAAAGAAGTGGCGTGGCACATACAGCATCGGCAGTGCATCGGTCGTCCATACGCCGGTTTCATCATCAACAACAATTGGCATTTCAGGTGCGTGTCCACTCATCATTCTCTACCTCAAAACTCTCTATTTATTCGGTTTATCTCAGCCGCTCGTGTCGGCTGAGCTATCTTTAATACTGTGATGCTGTTATTTAGGTCAGCGCGATTACTCGCCCCACACATCCTTCAGCAGCGTGACCCAGTTCTCACCCATAATCTTACGTACTTGGGTTTCAGAGAAACCGTTACGCAACAGCGCTTCAGTCAAGTTAGGGAACTCACCCACGGTACGGATACCCTTCGGATTAACGATCTCACCAAAGCGGGTTAAACGGCGGGCATAGCCTTTATCGTGGGTCAGGTATTCGAAGAAATCATGGCCGTGGCCTTGGGTGAAATCGGTGCCGATACCGATCGCATCTTCACCCACGAGGTTGTATATGTATTGAATCGCTTCAACGTAATCATCGATGGTGGCGTTAACACCGGCCTTCAGGAAAGGAGTAAACATGGTGACGCCGACAAAGCCGCCTTTATCCGCGATATACTTCAGCTCTTCATCGCTACGGTTACGGGGATGTTCTTTCAAACCCGACGGCAGGCAATGGGAGTAACAAACCCGCTGTTTGGATTCATCGATCACCTCTTTCGCGGTGTTCGGGCCCACATGGGATAGGTCACATAGCAGACCATGCTTGTTCATCTCCGCCACAATCTCACGGCCAAAACCGGACAAACCACCATCGCGCTCATAGCAGCCGGTGCCAACGAGGTTCTGGGTGTTGTAACACATCTGCACAATGCCGACGCCGAGATCTTTAAACGCCTTAACGTAGCCGATCTGATCTTGGAACGGATTGGCATTTTGAAAGCCCATCATCACACCGGTTTTACCTTCCCGCTTAGCGCGTTTGATATCTTCGGTGGTGCGTACCTTAATCAGCAGATCACTGCTCTCTTCGATCAGGTTATTCATCTCAACGATATTTTGTACGGTGCCTTCAAAGTTTTCCCAGAAGGCCACGGTGCAGTTCGCCGCTGTTAGGCCGCCTTTGGCCATATCTTCAAACAGCGCGCGTTCCCATTTGGCGCAGATCAAACCGTCGATAACAATGGCGTCTTTGTGTAGATCAGCTGCATTCATTGTCGATATCCTTATGAATCAGAGTTAAGGCCTCGGCACATCAAGCTCAGGCCCTCAGGTAAAAAGACCTTGGCGGCCTTTCATCATTAGGATCAGTGTAGTTTTTCGTGCAAAACAAAAAGGAGCTGGAAACGACTTACACACTACTAAAAGCGACGAGCAGAAAAGGATTTACTCAGAGCCCTTATGGTAGATGGGCAAAATAAGTGGTCGGCCTATCAACCATTAGGCTGACACCTCTGAGAATTGATCGATTTTTTAAACCGGAGAAAGAGTTTCGGTGCGGTTCGCAAAGCTCACCAGGCACCCTACGATGCATATCGGCCAAACACCCCGTAGGGTGTCGGTGAGGAACGAACCGCACCAATGGAAACAACCTTAATATCGAAAACCATCACTCAACCTTGGTGCGGTTCGCAAAGCTCACCAAGCACCCTTGTATCTCTCAGCGATGGATGATTAGCTATCTCCATTGCAAAGAAGTCAGTCAGTTTGGGAGCACCCTTAGCACTTTGATGCTGTGCCGTAGATTAAACCTGACTTCTTTTTTCTCCA
>NZ_RQXW01000017.1 GCF_003957515.1 Amphritea opalescens | reverse complement strand
GGCCTGAGAGGTCTTGAGGCGACTTAAAACGGCCTCAAACTATTGCCCCAGTATTTTGTTAATAAAACAGTCATGGCGCTAGAAAAGCAAAACCCCAGCAAAAATACTGGGGTTTATCAGTAACCTGGCCGCTCACTGAGCGGTTTTTTTTCGGCTAAAAACTGAGTTAGGAAGGATTGAGCGAGGATGGATTTGGCTTAATAGCGATTCGTGGTATACATCGCTTGCAGCCATGCAACCGCATCGGTTTCAGTTAAAAACGTACGGAAATTAATGCCATGTAGCATGGCGGACTGCTCGGCGATGATATTTTCTTTTCGATTGACCGGGTCGGTATCAACATAGGCGATCACTAGTTCTGGCCAAAGCAACTCCTGTACACCGGCAACAATATTAAAGGTATCCATCAGCGAGCGTGTACCATCGAGATGAAAAACCGCGAGTATCATATTAAAGTCTTTATGCTTGCAGTGTTCAGCGACCGCTTTCCACATCTTTAGGGATGCTTGTGTCACATCGGTTTTACTACGGCTTCCCTGTACTTCAATACGAAGATAGTTGTCGCATTCGGTAAGGGCATACTGATATGGCATCGATCATCTCTTTTTGGTTGATGAGAAAATTAAAACAAGTGTTTAATTATAGCGGCTATCGAGACCGCTGACTGTATTTTTATCCTATAACGAATGGAGTAACGGCTGTTGCTGGATAAACTTGACAACTTTCACGTGCTTCTTGCAAAAGTATAGCATTCTAATGATGGCTGCATTGCTCTAGCCCGCTGAGACATTAGTCGAGCATAGCCGTTAAGGGGTATCAGCGTTTGAGTAATACCGCTTATTTACCGTGCCGGTGGCTTTAGGTAGTTAGTCAGGGGGTCGGGTGGTGAGTCGGGTGTTACCATGCGTAGTGAGTCAATAAATAGGTGAAACATCTCGGCTTGTGAATTGATATCCAACTTCGAGTAGATATTTTTACGATGATGCTTGATGGTTTCAGGGCTGATTTCGAGTTTTTGGGCAATATATTTCACCGCATAACCTCTGAGTACCAGCTGTAAAATCTGAGTTTCCCTTTGTGTGAGAACGGAGCTGCCAAAGTTACTCAGGGCACACTCTAGGTGTGATTCGAGAAAGGTCTCTTTTTGTTCCTGTTTCGAACTGGCCCACCATTTTAACAAGATGGCTTTAACGGTTGAGAACACGCGCTGGATCAGGTCTTGCTGTGCGGAACTGAACTTAGGTTTATGGTCTTGGCGGCTAATGGAGACTTGGATGCTCGCGTTTTCGGTCGGAATAATCAGGCAGATTTCATCGCCAAAATTAACCAGCTGATAATAGACTCGATAAAGCTCACTCTGTTTAAAACCATCCGGTGCCACTTGAGCTAGACTGTAAACCCCCTCCGCTGGCCCCTCGACCGCTAAACGATAGAAAGGATCGAGTAGGTAAGCACTTTCAATATACCGATCGATATGGATGCGAGGGTCTTCACCTTTACGACGTTTACGAGATGGGCAATAGGGTTGGCTACCCTGTGGGTAGACGATCAAGGTACTGCCATCGGCATCAACGATGCGGCGCAACGAATCCATCAGGTTATCGACGGCATCATCGTTCACACCATGGGTAATAATACCGGCGATGGCATCATGCCATAGCATGAGGGGTTGTTTAGCAACACGATGAAACTTTGACAAATCGGCAACCTTAATCCGCACTATGTGAACCGCTTATTAAAGCCTGCTTTCTGTGTGGAGACAATAGCCGATCCTGTTAGCAGAGAAGTAAGTCCTTATTTTTATGCTAATTTCACTTTTTTCGCTATCCGGTGAGTATAGAAAGAGTATTGAGCGAGTGATGGATACTGCAAGATGGTCTGTCTGCGACACAAAACAGTATATTCGGCGGGTAAGAGTAGACTTCGAGACCGGCAATAGACCATCATTAGTGTTTTATTGAATGCTGAAGATAAGGCTCGGGTCTTATTGTTTGGCTATTAACATTGGATTGTTTTCTGTGTGTCAGTGTTGGGAGTGACAATGGGTTATTGGTTTTTAGCTTTAGCGATTAGTGCCGAAGTTATCGGTACGTTAGCGTTGAAAGCATCTCAGGAGTTTAGTCGGCCGGTTGCCAGTGCGATCTGTGTGGTGGGTTATTTGACGGCGTTTTACTTTTTGTCGCTGGTGCTTAAAACCGTGCCGGTCGGGGTGGCGTATGCCGTTTGGGCGGGTATGGGGATCGTGCTTATCGCGGTTCTCAGTGCGGTGATGTACAAAGAGATACCGGATACGCCGGCGATGGTCGGTATGGGATTTATTATTACCGGTGTGATTATTATGAATGTTTTTTCCAAAACCGCAGCGCATTAACCGATCTCAATATGTCCTTTATCTAACCTTTACTCATGATGCAGTCGTTGTAACAGCCATTGTAGGCTTGGATCGTTTGAGTAGAGCGGGTGGTGGAGGGTAACCATCTCGATATTGGGCATCCCCGTCGGGGGTGTCATCAACCTGACCGGTAACATTTGCGCGAAGAGTAAGGCCATTTGCCGGGGTAGAGTCATCACGGCATCGGTGAGTGCGACGATACGAGCGCCGGCCATGTAGTTAACGGTGCGGGCGATAAAACTCCGCTGTAGTTGTTGATCGGCAAGCCAGCGGTCGATCTGGTCTGCGGTGACACCAGCAAGATCGGAGAACAGGACATGGTTCATCTGACAGTATTGCTGCAATGATAGGCTGTCTTCAACAAGAGGATGGGTGTCTGCCACGAGGCAGGCGAACGGCTCGCTATGCCATGGTCGACTGACTAATTGAGAATCGATGGGTTGATGGGTATCCAGCCCGGCGATGAGATCCACTTCACGGCTTTCCAGTTGCTTTAGATTACCGTCCTGACGAATAACTTCGACCTGAATGCGAATGCCGGGGGCTGATTGTTGCAGCTCCTGCATTAGCGGAGGCAGGGTGATGGCTTCAAAATAG
The DNA here is from genome assembly GCF_003957515.1 of Amphritea opalescens. Lineage (GTDB taxonomy): Bacteria > Pseudomonadota > Gammaproteobacteria > Pseudomonadales > Balneatricaceae > Amphritea > Amphritea opalescens. The sequence goes on along the minus strand of NZ_RQXW01000017.1, from coordinate 83,003 downwards.
TCGGTGCTGGCGATGGTAAAGCAGAGGTCTGAATGGGCGGGATCAAAAGGCTCGGGTGGGTTTAAACTATGCTCAATCATGCGTATCGCTTGACGAATATCGGGTAGCATCGTTTGCGCGCGAGGCGTGAGTTTTAGTCCATTACCGGCGCGCACCAGTAGGGGGTCATCGAGTTGCTGTCTGAGACGGTTGAGGGCATGGCTCATGGCTGACTGGCTGAGAAACATCCGTTGCGCGGCACGACTCACATGGCATTCCGTTAATAGGGCCTCGAGCAGTAACAATAAATTGAGATCAAACTGGCGCAGAGATTTCATATGGGCCCATTGGGTATAAATTCAAAGTATTAATGATGTGCATGCCATTATTATAACTATGCATTTCAATAATTATACGCGTCAGGGTAGGCTGTATGGAATGGTTAACCTTTAAGATAATCGATTACATTGAGTGAGGTGGATGATGTCTGATATACCCAGTACCGTGGCGAATGCTGATTTACCGATCTATGGCACGCTAGGGATGACCTTTATGGAGTTCCCAGTGGTCAGTGATTTAGGCAGTAGTGATGCTGAAGTGATCGTCGCGGGTGTGCCTTTTGATATGGCCACAACGGGTCGCCCGGGTGCTCGTTTTGGGCCTAGTGGCGTGCGTCAGGCATCGGCACAACTGATTTGGGAAGGGGCGCGCTGGCCTTGGTCCTTTGCCCTCGATGATCACCTTAAAGTAGCGGACTCGGGTAATGTGCTGTTTAAGCATGGCGAACCACAAACGATGGTGGATAATCTGCAGCAGCATATTGGCGCTATTCTGGATGCCGGAAAATCGTCGCTGACCTTTGGTGGCGATCATTTTATTACCCTGCCGGTATTACGCGCCTATGCGAAGCAGCATGGCCCGTTGGCTCTGATTCACTTTGATGCTCACACCGATACTTATTCTGGCGGTACTCAATATGATCACGGCACGCTGTTTCATCATGCGGTAGAAGAGGGGTTGCTGGATACTGAGCATTCGATTCAGATTGGTATTCGTACCACCTATGATGTTGATGGTCATCCGTTTGAAGTATTGGATGCCGCTTGGGTGGGTGATCATGGCCCCCATGCGATTCTAGAACGTATCCATGCGCGTGTTGGTGATAAAAAGGCCTATGTTAGTTTTGACATCGATGGACTCGATCCGGCTTTTGCCCCAGGCACTGGTACGCCGGTATCCGGTGGTATGTCGATGGATTGCGCCTTAAAAGTCATTCGTGGCTTACAGGGGTTAAACCTTGTGGGGATGGATGTGGTAGAGGTTGCTCCGGCCTATGATCATGCTGAAATAACCTCGTTAGCGGGGGCCACATTGGCGTTAGAATATCTGTATGTGTTGGCCAGTAATAAAATGGCAGGTGTATAAGCTCATCACATAAGTTCATCACATAAGTTCATCACATGAGCACTGATGTGCGGCTGCCCCTAGTGTAGCCGCCCGTTAGCTTCTCGATGTTTTAGATGTTGTTCCACAATCGGCTTTAGTCGCCTCAGTCCTTCCTCCATTTGCGTTTCACTATATCCGGCAAAACCGATCACCAAACCTGAACGAGGGGCTTGTTGGTCGTAATAGTAGGAGAGTGGGCGTATACCTAGTCCAACCGCTCTGGCTTGTTCGACAATGGCTTTATCATCAGATGTCTGCGGTAATAAGAAGACCGAGTGCATGCCCCCATCACTGGGTTCCAATGTGAGTTGCCCCGCAAACTGCTGTTCGACCTGCTGCCGTAGGTACGCTCGGCGCGCTTTATACAGTTTACGCATACGTCGCAAGTGGCCGGCAAAGTGTCCCCGAGACATAAAGTCGGCGAGCGCCAGTTGTGGTAGAGAAGAGAGACCGCCGTCAAGGAAGCCTCGCATCTGGTTAAAGGGCGCCACAAGCGCCGGTGGTAGCACCAGATAGGCGAGCCGGATGGCGGGGTGGAGAATACGACTGAAGGTGCCGGAATAGATCACGGAGTCTTCGCCGTCCAATCCTTGTAGAGCAGTGAGAGGCGGCCCATCAAAGCGAAACTCACTATCATAATCATCCTCAATGATGCAGCAGCCCTGTGTCCTCGCCCATTGCAGTAGCTGTAGGCGGCGTTCGATACTTAGAGTGTAACCTAGGGGGAAGTTGCGTGAAGGGGTGATAAAGGCTAATCGTGCTTGTTGTTCGCTTGCGAGGGCTAGATCCGCACGGAAACCGTGGCGATCGATCGGTATTGAGACCTTAATGCCCCCGGCGTTACTGATGGCCCCATCGATACCGGGGAACCCTGGATCTTCGACCCACACCTGATCGCCGGGGTTGAGTAACATGGAGAAGGCGAGCTGCATTCCCTGCTGTGAGCCGGAACAGATCATCACTTGTTCCATGGTGCAGCGAATCCCTCGGGTGGCATTGAGATAACGGGCAATCTCATCGCGTAGTGGCGGTTCACCCATAAAGTTACGATCTCTGCTGAACCGCATCTGTCGTCCGGCATGTCCCACCGAACGTTGCCATACTGGCCAAGGGAACTGGTCCAATGCCGGAATGGCGGGCAGTAATAACTGCTGCTTATCTTGGTGGAACAAAGGGCGAATCTTTTTTAACTGAGCACTCATGGCCGATAATTGGATCGGTTGTCTCTTAGGCTGAGATTGGGTTTGCTGGGTGTGATTGAGCGATAGCTGTGGAGCAACGTAGCTACCGTCTCCCTGACGGGTATCGATATAGCCTTCCGAGTGCAGCATCTCATAGACTTGCTTAACGGTATTACGGGATAGATGCAGTAGCTCGGCGAGTTCTCGGGTGGAGGGCAGCCGGCTGTCCGGTGGTAACGCACCCTCTAAAATGCGCTGTTGCAGGTAATTGAACAGCGCTCGATAGCGGGGGCGTTGCAGCTGTTCTTGCTGCAGAAAAGGGGTAAACCGTTCAGAGTGAAGCTGCTTACTCATAGTGGGCCTTAAAGAATACTAAAAATTGGATCTTATTTAGATCCACTATAGCGGCTAATCTTATGCTTTACCAAAGATGATGTTTAAGGATTAACCATGAGTGATGTGGCGGTAACCGAACGAACCCGAGTTAAGCGTGGCCGAAAAAAAGCCAGTTATGACAGAGATACCATCAATAACATTATCGATGAAGCGTGGGTATGTAATATTGGCGTCAGTGTTGATGGGCAAGCGATGGTGCAACCGAGTTCGCATTGGCGGGTCGGTGACGAGCTTTTTTTGCACGGCTCGGTTAAAAACGGCTTGTTTCAGCAGGTGATGGCGGGGCAAACGGCTTGTATCACTCTCTGCCTGTTGGACGGGTTAGTGTTTGCCCGTTCAGCCTATCATCATTCGGTTAACTTTCGCTCGATGGTGCTTTATGGCAAGGGACGTTTGGTTGAAGACCCTGTGGAAAAAAGAACCGTGCTCGATGCGATGTTGGATAAATACAGTCCGGGACGTTCATCAGAGGCTAGGCCACCGAATGCTACCGAGATGAAAGTGACCGCAGTGTTTGCTTTTCCGATTGAAGAGGTCTCGGTAAAGGTCAGTGCAGGTGGGCCTAATGACGACCCAGAAGATATGGCGCTGGATGTCTGGTCGGGTGTGAAACCGGTGACTAGTGTAGTGGGTGAGCTTATTCCTGACTAATCTTATGCTGCAATCCATCACCCAGCCATCACAGACGGTTAGGTGAGTCGCACAGCGTATGTCAAAGAGAGTTGTTACTGTTATGCGATTCGGTTGATACTGGTTTCAATCATTCGGTAGAAATAGCGGAGCAGGTAGGGGTCATGCTTACTGCCTGATTCGCGATTGATTAAATCGATAATATCCGTATGGCGGCGGCCTTGGTGATAGGGCCGAGTAAAGGCCATCGCATCATAGCTGTCAACGATGCTAATGATGCGTGCACCTATTGGAATATCTTCCCCCGCAATACGGTCAGGGTAACCGCCACCATCGAAATGTTCATGGTGATGGCGGATGATATGAGCGGCTTGTTCCGCCCCGTCTAGTTCGATTGAGCAGAGGATCTGTTCACCAATGGCAGGGTGGCGTTGCATCACCTCCCAGTCATCGGCATCCAGTTTAGTCGGTTTCATGAGAATGCTATCGGGAATTCCTATTTTGCCGATATCGTGGAATTTAGCGCTGATCTTCAAGGCGCTAAGCTGGCATTCACTAAGGCCTACCGCTTGCCCTAACTCGCTTGCTAGGGTCTGCACTCGGTCAGAGTGTTCCAGTGTTGATCGGTCGCGAAAACCTAGTGCGATTGACAGGGCTTTAGTGCGATTTTCTAGCGCTTGATAAATCCATTTTTCAGCGGTGCTCATGTAGGTTCCTTTATCTGAGATCACTTATAATATCGATGAGAGTACTTAGGCTTTATTCGGCTAGACAATTTATCCGACGATATGTCTTTATTGTTCTAGGCGGATTACCCTTGAAAGTAAAGCTTTTATCTTAACAAATATCAATAAGGGCGTGCTACAAAATGAAATCCTACGGTATGGGTCTTGGTTTAGTATTGTTGAGTCTGTTGTTGAGTGTGATGCTGAGCGGTTGTGTCGCAATAGGTGAAAAATTTGCGTCAGAGAACTATCTTGTTGATCTGAAACATCAACGTTACTGCATCGAGGGGCGGTCGAAGTGTCATTTATTGTCGCTGATTCAGCCTTCGTTTCGCGAGTCCTGGATCGCCGATGCCTTTGCGATGCCGAAACAGTATTACAGTTGGAGTGGTGATGAGTTAGCGACACTATTATTGAACCCACCGGATCATAGTTATCAGGCCGAGCGCATCGGTGATCAGTTGTATCGTGTGCCGCCAACCTATGCCACCCATGTCATTTGGGACGTTTTAGCGATGGAGTATTTTGAACTGTACCGCGATGATGAGGGTTCTGGACTGATCCATATGGGCTGGCCGCAGCCGCGCCGTTTTTCGGTTACTCACTAAAAGTGCGAAGACGGCGCTAACAGGGGGCGCCATAAGGTTTGGCGATCAAGCGTTTATGGCTAAGCGCTATAATTAAGGGTTGTGGTGAAGCGCCGTGGTTAAGGGTTATGGTTAAGGGCTGTGGTTAAGGGCTAAGCCTTAGCCAAAGGCCAGCCAGATACCCACGGCGATCATCAGTGAGCCGGCGATTCGGTTCATCAGCTTAACATTGTTGCGGTTTAGCAATAGGTGGCGCATCGCTTTGCCGCCACTGGCATAGATCAGCAGGCAGCTGAACTCTAATGACAGAATGACGGCGATCAGTAACGCCAGCTGTGGTGCCAGTGGTTGGCTCTGATCAAGAAAGGGCGGTAACAGGGTAACAAAAAAGGCCCAGCCCTTGGGGTTGGCGATGGCGGTAATAAAACCGTTTAGCGCGAGTTGTAACCGGCCCTGTTGTTTTACTTCGGCACCGGGCTCCTGCATCACCAGTTTTCCTTTTGATTGCCACATCTGAAAACCTAGCCAGCCGAGGTAAGCGCCACCACCGAGCTTTAAAAAGATAAAGGCTTCAGGAAACTGCAGCATCATCGCCGCGACACCGGCTGCTGCTGCTGCAGCCACTAACCCCACACCGATCAGTTCGCCCCACATCATATGTAGGCTACGTCGGACACCAATCGACATACCTAGGCTCAATGCTAGGGTCATACACATACCGGGTGTAATGGAGACAAAGAAAAAAGTAGGTATAAATAGCGATAGAAGAGTAACCGACATCTGCGCCTCAGCAAGACAAAATTAAAACGGCATATTACGCGCAGTTGTCATAATAAAAAAGGCCATACAGAATATTTTGTATGGCCTTGCTAGGCATGTGAAGGGGCACATGCCGTGCGTTATTGACTCGCTGGTTTAACGCTTAGAATGTGCGTGAAACACTGAAGACAACCGCATCATCATCGTAGTCATCGGTATCATCATAATCTAAATCATTGACCAGATAAGCGAGTGATAGGTCTAGCCCTACTGCATTTCCAGACAGGCCGATGGAGTAATCTTCGTAGTCATCGCTGTAAGCATCACCAAATGAATGGCCCGCATGTAGGTCAAGTGATACGGCATCATTGATACCATAGCTATAGTCCACAGCCAGGTAATGAGACTCATCGCCTGAGTTGGCATAGTCATCTGCATAGGCATAGCTAAAGCCGAAATCACCGTAATACAGGCTAGTGATCAGTTCTAGATAGTCATAGTCTTCGCCGCTATAGCCTGAATAGGTATAGTAGGCGGCCATCACATCGTAAGAGAAGTCGTCATTAATATCGTTGCCGTAACCAGCGTAATAGTCGATCTCGAGATTGGCATCATCATCAAAATTAACATTGCTGCCCCAAATGCCGGCATAAATGCCATTATCAAAACCAACATCTAAGCTGCCCTGTACGGCAGGATCACCTAATGTTTGAGAAATGCCCCGAAAGCGATAGTCATTAGTGAATGACACTGTGCCGGAAACATCAGCCGCTTGAACCGCGGTGCTCAAGGCCATTGCTGTTATTAGCCCAGTAAGAATCTTCTTCATCGGTAGTTCCTCTGAATGATAAATGAGTCTTGATTATGGGGAGATCGAGGAGCATAGAGCTATACCCAACAATGCATATCTCTAAATAGGTACTTATTAGTAGGTAAGTATCAAGAGGTACGTAATTTTACGGATGGATCGTGATCGCTAAGCATCGACAGCTACCCCCTTGGGCATATAGAGGGCGGGAGCTAACGCCACCTATACTGCACATTAAAGGCTTAGGCACATTAGGCTTAATTAATTAGGCAGGCGTAATCATTAAGTGGCAAAAGCACTTTCAAGATTCAGGCTGCAGAGAACCGTGATGGTGGAGAATATAATCAATGAAAAGCTATGCTGAATGGCAAGCCCAGAGTGAAACCCTGACCTTTCATCATCAGGCCTATATTAATGGTGAGTTTCAGTCGGCGCAAAGTGGTGACACCTTTCCCTGTATTAACCCCGCAACGGAGCAAGTGTTAACGCATGTTGCCAGTTGTGATGAGGCTGACGTTAATCTCGCGGTAACGGCTGCCCGTGAGGTGTTTCGTCGCGGTACTTGGTCCGAGATGCACCCACGGGACCGGAAAAAAGTGATGCTCCGCTGGGCAGATCTTATTGAGCAACACCAAGATGAGTTTGCCCTGTTGGACACCCTCGATATGGGAAAATCGATCTCTGAGATGGTCACCATCGATGTGCCCGATGCGATCGACTGCATTCGCTGGACCGCTGAAAGCATCGATAAGGTCTATGGAGAAATCGCTCCGACAGGCCATGACACGCTGGCCATGATTCATCATCAGCCGGTGGGTGTCGTTGGGGCCATTACACCTTGGAACTATCCATTATTGATGGTGAGTTGGAAAATCGCGCCGGCGTTGGCTGCGGGTAATTCGGTGGTACTAAAGCCGTCTGAAAAATCCCCTCTAAGCGCCCTGCGTTTAGCGGAGCTTGCGGTACAAGCGGGTATTCCTGCGGGCGTATTGAATGTGTTGCCGGGTTTTGGTCATACGGCTGGTAAGGCGTTGGCACTGCATATGGATGTGAATGTCTTGGCGTTTACCGGATCAACCCGAGTGGCCGGTATGCTGATGGGCTATGCCGGTGAATCCAACATGAAACGGGTGTGGTTAGAAGCCGGTGGTAAGTCACCCAATTTGGTATTTGCCGATGCGGATATTAAAGCGGCAGCGGCGGCCTCTGCGGCAGCGATATTCTGCAATCAGGGTGAGGTCTGCATCGCTTGCTCCCGTTTGTATGTCGATAAAAGCATCAAAGAGGAGTTTGTTGCCGCCTTGGTTGAGGCGGCGGCGCATTTTCAGCCCGGTGATCCATTGGACCCTGCTACCACGATGGGGCCGATGGTCGATAGCACCCAGCTGGCTACGGTGGAACGTTATATTCGTTCGGCTCAGGAAGAGGGTGGGCAGGTCATCATGGGTGGTGTGCCGGAATATCAAGAAGGCAAAGGTTTCTTTGCTAAGCCGACGATTGTTGATAACGCCCACAACGGGATGACCTTTGTGAAAGAGGAGATCTTTGGGCCGGTGTTGGCGGTATGTGAATTTGAAACGGAGGAGGAAGCGATCGCGCTGGCCAATGATTCTGCTTATGGACTAGGTGCGGCTGTTTGGACGCAAAATCTCTCTCGTGCTCATCGGGTTAGCCGCAAGGTTGAAAGTGGCATGGTCTGGGTCAACACCTGGGGTGAAGGTGATTCCACGGTACCATTCGGTGGTGTTAAAGCCTCGGGTAACGGTCGTGATAAGTCTTTGCATGCACTGGAAAAATACACCGACATTAAGAATGTATTGATCCGTTTGTAAGGCGAAAATTATATCGTCGGGATGACAGCGGTTGTTAAGCGTCGTTTCGGCAGCATTCAATGATTTAAAAGGCTGATGTTAATGCATCGGCCTTTTTTTATGGCGCGAAAACAGCAAGGCTTGATCTTAAGATGCGGTCTTAGCCTGTTAGTGCGCGTATCGGTTAACCTGTTATTGAGGTGACTCTTGATCAAGGCTGTCTGGGTTAATCACTTAGGTTTTCTTTTTTCGAGTAGGTTAGAATTATCGTTTTGATCTGAAGGGCGTGCTGCGTGGCAAGCGCGATACCGGCTCCGCTTTTTGGATCTCTAGCGTTGACCATGACGTCAAACCTTTAACCGCCTGTATTCTACCGAGTCAAATGATGGATATTTCTTTAAACAGAGACCTTGATAGTTTAAATCTAGCTTTAGATGCCTTAGATGAATGGGTTGTTGTGGTTGATCATGAGGCGAACATTCAATTTATTAATCAACCCTATGCACAGTTCCTTGGCATCAAACGAGAGGATGCCTATGGGCATAAGGTCGTTGATGTGATTGAAAATACGCGTATGCATTCAGTGCTTAAAAGCGGAAAAAAAGAGCTATCTAAGTTACAGAAGATACGCGGGCGGCACATGATCGCCAACCGTTACCCTATTCGTCGAGGAGGGGAGGTGATTGGTGCTATCGGTTTTGTGGTATATCACGATACCCATCAATGGCAGCAGATAAATACCCAAATCAAGGCCCTTGTCTCAGACTTAGACTATTACCGTCGCGCCCTCGATAAAGAGCAAACCGGTGCCCATTATCATATCAATGATCTGATAGGGCGCAGCCCTGCGATTCAAAATGTAAATGAAAAAATCAAGAAAGTGGCGGGTGGTGATGCTTCGGTATTGATTCGAGGAGAGTCGGGCACCGGTAAAGAGTTATACGCCCATGCACTGCATCTATTATCGGAACGATCCAAAGGGCCCTTTATTAAGATCAACTGTGCTGCTATTCCTGAGCATCTGCTGGAGTCTGAGTTGTTTGGTTATGCAGAGGGGGCTTTTACGGGAGCCAAGCGGGGCGGCAAACAGGGCAAGTTTCAATTAGCGAATAAAGGCACCCTGTTTCTTGATGAGATAGGCGATATGCCATTAAGTATGCAGGCCAAGCTACTACGGGTATTGCAGGACCGAGAGATTGAAGCGGTGGGCTCTAACCGTTTAGTGAAAATCGATGTGCGCTTGGTGACGGCAACGCACCAGCCGTTGGAAAAACTCGTAGAGGTCAATGAGTTTCGTGAAGACCTCTATTATCGTATCAATGTTGTTTCCGTTGAGCTGCCGCCACTGAGGGATCGTCGCGAAGATATTCCCGCACTGGCTGAGCACTTTCTCACCCGTTTAGCAGGTCGTACCGGTCGTAGAGCGCCAAAATTAACCGTCGATGCTTTAACGCGGATGCTGGAATATGCTTGGCCAGGTAATGTGCGTGAGATGGAAAATGCGATTGAATCGGCATTTTATCTGAGTCAGGGTTATAAGATCTCTTTACAAGCACTGCCTGCCGCGTTAACCGACGGCATTGAGCTTATTGATCAGCACTTAGAGCAGGGAACCTTAAAGGAGCGCTTGGCGTTAGCCGAAAAAGAGATTCTTGAGCAGACGCTGGTGGCGTGTAAGGGGAATCGTCAGCGGGCCGCGAAGGTGTTGGGTATTGGCAAAACAACGATTTATGACAAGTTAGTCCGCTATCAACTCACCGGTGAATCGTTCGATCATTGATGTTCATTAAGGCGGTTACGCGTCAGAAAAGGCTAATCGCCATCAACCCATGTTTGTCTGTTTGGCTCCGGATGGTTGTCTAGGTGCCATCCGCTCGTCATGGCTGTCATCTTTTCATCTTTCTATCAAAACTTCACAGTGATTGTTAACGGATTTTCTCGCGGGCTTAATACTTCAAGAAGCGGCGTTTTTTCGGCTATTTGGCTGATAATGCGGTGAAATGAGGATGCTTAAGCAATAAAATAAGGCATAACCCGTATGTTTTCCTGATTTTAGGAATTGTTCCGGATATCCGGACATGCGTGGCTAGGCGCTTTGGCGTCGATTAAGACTTAATTTTCCGGAAATCCGGAATTAATGGGCTGTTTTTTAGAGTACTGTCTCAGTATAAATAGCGTTATTTTTGTAAGCTTTTGATTTTCATATATTTTTTTATGGTTGGCTTGAGTGTTGCTCTATGTAAAAGGCTGCCACGAAAAAGGTGAGCAGTTCCTAGAATAATCATAAAAAATTAGGATGCAGATCATGATTAAAAAGCATTTGGTTGCTGCAATAGCGGCTGCGACGATAGCTCTATCGACATCCGCAGTGGCTGATGGTCCAAAAAGTATTGATGTGGCTAGTACGTTCGCGACAAATAACTTCCTTGGTGCCGGTGCCCAGTATATGGGTAAACAGATCAATGTCGCTTCTGACGGTAAAATCAAATTCCGTGTACACGAACCAGGTGATCTCGTACCTGCTTTTGAAGTATTCAATGCGGTCTCTACGGGTGCCATTGATGCGGGTTGGGATTGGATGGGCTACTGGGCGGGTACTATTCCGCTGCTAAACCTTTACGGCGCACTACCGTTTGGTCCTTCACCTGAGGCCTTTGCTTCATGGATGTGGGCAGGTGATGGTCAGAAATTCGTTCAGGCGGCCTATGATGATTACAATATTAAGGTCCTGCCTTGTTTTGTATCACCACAGGAAACCGGTGGTTTCTATAACAAAGAAATTAACTCAGCAAGTGATTTTGATGGTTTACGTTTCCGGATCTCAGGTCTAGGTGCGCGTGTACTTAATAAATTCGGTGCTTCAACTCAGCTAGTGCCAGGTGGTGAGATATTCCTAGCACTGGAACGGGGTCGTATTGACGGTGCAGAGTTCTCTGTTCCTCAGGTAGATGAAGTAATGGGCTTTAACGACATTACCAAATACTACTACTTCCCAGGCTGGCATCAGTCTGCAAGTTGGTTCTCTCTGATCATCAACAAAGATGTTTGGGCTAAGTATAGTGAGAAGCAGCAGCAACAGTTCCAAACAGCTTGTCAGTCAACCTTAGCTTGGTCTATGACCTCTTCACCACCAGAGCAGATGCGTGCGATTGCTCGAATGGAGAAGAAAGAAGGCTTTGAAGTTAGACGCTTTAATGATGAAACATTGACTGAGCTAGAAGGCGCTTGGAATGAAGTGCTGGCTGAAGAGATGGCGACTAATCCAAGCTTTAAAGAAGCTTATGAGTCATTGATGGCGCATGCTAAATTGATTGATGGATGGTACGACCTACAGGAGCTAAAATAATGACAGACGCCGTTCACGTAAAAGTGGCGGCGGCCCTGCATCAAATCTCCCAACCCCTCATCGGGGTGGGAGTTTGGGTGGGACGGTTGACTAGCTGGCTCGTTTTAGCAGTCATCGCCGCGGTCATGACAACGATTATCATGAATGTCTTGGGTATGAATGAGCTGTTGCGTTGGGACAGTGAGGTGTTTCTTTTTAAAAATGCCTTCACGATCAATTCAGCGACAGAGCTACAGTGGTACCTCTATGGCTTTCTTGTACTTTTCTCATCAACCTACGCGTTACATACCAATTCTCATGTACGGGTAGATCTGTTATATCATCGTTTTTCCCCAAGAGGTCAGCATCTAGTTGATGTGATTGGCCATCTGTTCCTATTAATTCCTTTCTGCTTGATGGTTGCTTATCTGTATTGGCCGCAAGTGATGATGAGCTTTAATTCAGGCGAGCAATCAAATTTTGGTGGCTTGACTGACCGCTATATTATTAAAGGTGCTTTGTCGGTTGCCCTAGTCTTTTTGGCCTTAAATGCGTTGGGCCGAGTTTTCTATAGTCTTTCAATTGTCTTGGATCCTACACGAGCAACGAAGGAGCCTTTCCATGTTCATTGAATATATGCTGCCTATATTGATGGTAGTCTGTCTGTTAATCGGTATTTTTACAGGCTATCCCGTTGCGTTTGTGTTGGGCGGTCTTAGTATTATTTTCTCTCTGGTCGCTGATGTCCCGTTGCCTTATCTCGGTATTATGGGCTCACGTATTTTTGGTGGAGTGGTTGAAAACTGGCTGTATATCGCTATTCCACTGTTCGTCTTTATGGGCTTGATGCTCGAAAAATCAGGCGTCGCTAGCCGTCTATTATTGACCTTGCAACGGCTCTTTGGTCAGGTGCGTGGCGGGCTAGCTATATCGGTTGCCTTACTCGGTGTCGTCATGGCGGCGAGTACCGGTATCGTTGGTGCTTCCGTGGTGATGCTCGGTATGTTGGCGCTGCCGGTTATGCTCAAGCAAAATTACAAGGAAGAGATGGCTTTAGGCGTTGTGGCCGCTTCGGGTACCTTGGGTATCTTGATACCACCTTCCATTATGTTGGTGTTAATGGGGTCGATTATGCAGGTGTCGGTCGGCGACCTGTTTAAGGCGGCACTGATTCCCGGCTTGATGCTCGGTGTGTTGTATATCGCCTTCTTGCTCTTTATGGGTTGGCTTAAACCAGAGTGGATGCCGTTGGCCGATCCGGATGATTTAGATGCGGATACCACACCGTTACCGCTTGCGTTGCTAAGAGATCTTGTTGGTCCTGTCTTCCTTATGGTGGCCGTACTAGGCTCTATTATGATGGGTATTGCGACACCAACAGAAGCCGCTGCCATCGGCGCGTTGGGTGCTATATTTTTAGCTATCTTTGCGAGCAAACTGGACTACGCCACTTTGCGAGATGTGTGTTATGACACCTCTAAAAGTACGGCGATGATTGTCTTTATTGTTGTCGCGGCAACCGCTTTTAGTCTTATCTTCAAAAAGCTTGGTGGCGACTATCTCATCATGGATATTGTGGATTCGATAGGGTTAGGTCCCTATGGTTTGCTTCTATCCATCATGTTAATGATTTTTGTTCTCGGCTTTTTCTTAGAGTGGATAGAGATCAGTTATGTTGTTTTGCCTTTGTTGTTACCGGTGATTAGCTTGTTGGATTTCGGTATGTCGACCCAGGCGACATTGGTTTGGTTTGCTATTCTGATGGCGATCAACCTGCAAACTAGCTTTTTAACACCGCCTTTTGGCTATGCGCTGTTTTACTTAAAAGGTGTGACCGATAGCAGTGTTAAAATAACCACTATTTATCGATCGATTATTCCTTATGTACTGTTACAGGTGACAGGCTTAGTACTCTGTATTGTTTTTCCCGCCATTGTCCTTTGGCTACCAGGGCTTTTATGAGAGTAAAAAACGTTATTAATAAAACGGAGAAGAATATGGCTGGAAAACGAGTTCTTATTACCGGCGGCGCTAAAGGGATTGGATTTGAGGTTGCGAGTGCTTTTTTAGAGGAGGGGGATAGCGTTGCTATTCTTGATCTCGATAAGCAAGCGCTTGCTGAGGCATTAGACCTTCTGGGCGGTGCAGGCCCTGATCGTATCGGTGTTGCCTGTGATGTGACCGATGAAGAGGGTCTTAATGCAGCCATCGATCAAGTGGTGGAGCAGTTTGGCGGCCTAGATGTGCTGATCAATAATGCGGGCATACAACATGTTGCACCGATAGAAGACTTTCCATCGTCTAGTTATCGCAAGTTGTTAGATATCATGCTGGTGGCGCCTTTTCTGACGATTAAACGGGTTTTTCCTGTGATGAAGCAGCAAAAAGGCGGACGCATCATCAACCTGGCGTCCATTAATGGATTGGTTGGTTTTGCGGGTAAAGCTGGCTATAACTCTGCTAAGCATGGGGTGATAGGCTTAACCAAAGTGGCGGCGTTAGAAGGCGCTGAACATGGCATTACGGTCAATGCTTTGTGCCCTGGTTATGTGAATACCGAGTTAGTGCGCGGACAGCTGAATGACCTCGCTAAAACGCGGGGTGTCCCCTTGGAGAAAGTGCTTGAGGAAGTTATTTATCCTTTGGTGCCGCAGAAGCGCCTGCTTGAGTCCCGTGAAGTGGCTGATTACTGCTTGTTTTTAGCCAGTGGGCGAGGACGAGGTATTACCGGTCAAGCGGTTGTTATTGACGGGGGTTATACCGCCCAGTAAAGCAATGAGTTTGTCTGTATCGAGTATGTTCGTGCAGATATCATTGTCTATCAGGGCTGAGATATAGGGCGGATGTCAGGTTAAGCTTGGCATCCGTCGCCTATGTTAGAGCCTGTTCGCTTAAGCAATATTTATATTCCTATCTCTCCTCTCTTGTCCGAACTTCCTGAAGCCGCTTGTCTACGTCACCCATGATGTGCAATCGTTGCAGTTTTTATCCCACTTGATCGTTCTATCCCTTGTGTGATTATTGAGTCCATTTCGTCATATTTATGGGCGTTGCTCGCAGGGCGCTAGTTGCGGTATAACGGATGCTGAGCGGAGTCTGTCGCTGGCATGATTTAATGGCGTCTACCCCTTAATCAAACCGTTTAGGCTATTGACTGGCGTTACTCTGTTTTCGGTTATGGCCGTATTTTGGGGCTGTACGTCAGGGGTGTCTGCTCAGCTATATCATTAAAGGAGCGCGATAAATGAAGTTTTTGGTGTTTTTGGGGACGGTGCGCGATAGCACGCCGCCGAGGCCGGCCCGCTTAGGGTTGCGCGTGGCTAAAGCCTGTCTTGAATGCTTAACAGAGCGTTACGATGAACATGAGGTTGAGCTGGTGGACGCTTTAGATTATCCGCTAGAGCCTGTGTTTAAACCGCATTTTGCCTACGCAAAAAACCGAGCCCCTGCACCGCTAAATGAGTTGGCCGAGAAGATAGCCTCCGCCGATGGTTATATTATGATTAGTCCCGAATATAACCACTCAATGAGTCCGGCGTTGGCTAACCTATTAAACCATTTTGGTAGTTCGTTGTTTGCCTATAAGCCAAGCGCGATCCTGACCTATTCGGCTGGGCAGTGGGGTGGCATGCGGGCGGCGGTTGGTATGCGGACATTCCTTGCAGAGCTAGGCTGCTTGCCGGTGTCGGCGATGATCCATATACCTAAAGCACAGGAGGTTTTTGTCGAAGATGGGTCGATGCAAACGGGAGAGGATCAAGCCTCTTGGTTTGATTATTTTGATCGGACGTTGATGCAGTTGATGTGGTGGGCTCAGGCGGCGCAAGTGCATCGCAGCGAGGTTGGCCCTCACAGGATGCTTAGCGATTTTAAAACTAGCCCTGCGGAACGAAACGCTCCCTAGTGTTTAGTCTATTGGTTGAGGGATTTAGTTGAGGGATTTAGTTGAGAGATTTGGTTGAGGGATAAAACAGCCGTCGCCTTTGTCGGGCTGTCTGTTGCCTCAAATGCCGCTTGGGTGCATGAATAGAGCTCGTTTACATCGAGAGTCTCTAAATACTGGCCGTTGGGTCTAGCTCTTTTAGATGGGCAAGAAACAGGGTAAAGATATCGGACTGGGTTGAGGTGTTTAGCCGAGTGTGGATGTTTTTGCGATGGACTTTAACCGTACCTAAACTGATCTCCAAGAGGTTGGCGATCGCTTTGGACGAGTGGCCTTGTAAGATCAACCCCGCAATCTGTTGCTCGCGGGGCGTTAACACACCGCTACCAAAGGTGCTGATCGCTTGGTTCATCGCGCCTTCTGATTTCTCATATTGAACGAATTCTTGTGATTGAGATAACCAGAACTGCCGAATGATCGACTTGATGATCGGGTAGATGGCATTCAGACGAGTCAGTTCTGCCCGGGTGATAGTGCCTCGACTGCTACGGCGGCCGAGTGAGATGGCGCAGCTGACTTTAGGGGCTAGCTCGATGACGAGGTTGATCTCATCAATCAGGTCAAACTCTTTATAGCAGCTTTGATAATACTTGGTGGTCTCAAAACTGTCGGGGGCGATGTCGATCAGGCGGCTAACGCCTTCGCCGAGTGTGCCACTCTGGATCGCATTAAACAGGGGGTCGAGGATATACGCTCGGTTGAGGTAGTTGTGGAGCGTCAGGCTTTGCTCGGCCGGATCGGTCGGGTGGATAATGATAGGCTTAAGGGCTTTTTTAAAGGTCACGACCAACATCGAGTCGAAATGACACTGGCTGGCGAGAAACTTTTCCAGCATGCTGCTGAAGCTAGGTAAGCGGGTGGTATCGATAAGGGCAGCAAGGTCTTTTTGCCAGTTATCTGCAGCGCTATGCGTTGTACGAGTGCTTTGCATGGCATGCCTCACAGTGTAATGAATAAGTCGGTTAAAAAAGTCGATTAAAAAGATCCGACGACAAGAGATCAATAGTGTAGCAAAAGGAGAGGCCCATACCGGTGATATAGGCCTCATTTTGCCGCCGGATAAAGGAAGCTCTTCTTAACTAATGGATTGCAGTGTTAGATCAAAGCAGCGTTGCACTTTGTCGCACAGTTCATCGACTTCCGCATGACTGATCACCAGTGGTGGTGAAAGCACCATTCGGCTACCAACGGCGCGCATAATCAAGCCATTGGCGAAACAGTGGTCTCGGCAGATCATGCCGACGTCAATATCATCACTGAAGGGGGCTTTCGTCGCTTTATCCTTCACTAGCGCGATACCTGCAACCAAGCCAACCCCTTCAATATGACCGACCAGTGGGTGTTCTCCAACCGCTTCACGTAGTTTCTGTTGGAAGTAAGGGCCTATATCTTTCGCGACATAATCAATGATGTTGTCTTTTTTCATCAGTTGGATGTTAGCAATCGCGACCGCGGCTGCAACGGGGTGACCGGAGTAGGTGAAGCCATGATTAAAGTCATCATCATGACCGATAAAGGCGTTGGATATACGATCACCCACGGCTACGGCAGCGATGGGGAGGTAGCCGGATGAAAGGCCCTTAGCCATGGACATAATATCGGGCGTAAAGCCTAGGGTTTCGCAACCAAACCAGCTGCCGGTGCGGCCAAAGCCACAGATAACCTCATCGGCGGCGAGTAGAACGTCGTACTTGGTACAGATCTTCTGAATCTCGGTCCAGTAGTTAGCCGGTGGCACGATCACGCCGCCAGCGCCTTGAATTGGCTCGCCGACAAAAGCCGCAACATTATCTGGACCCACTTCAAGAATCTTCTCTTCCAGTGCTTTAGCGCAAAGGATACCGAACTCTTCTTCGCTCATATCACCGGCTTCACCATACCAATAAGGCTGACGAATTCGGGAGATGTTAGGCACTAATGGGCCGCCCTGGTTGTGCATGCCTCCCATGCCGCCCAGGCTAGTACCACCGATGGTGCTACCGTGGTAAGCATTTTCGCGGGCGATAATGATGTTGCGATAAGGTTTGCCCTGAATAGACCAATATTGACGCACCATGCGCATAATTGTGTCGATCGCTTCAGAACCTGAGTTAGCAAAGAAGATGTGATTTAGGTCACCGGGTGTGACGCTGGCGATCTCTTTCGCTAGCTGTGCGACCGGCGCGTGGGTGGTTTGGAAGAAAGTGTTGTAGTAGGGCAGTTGTTTCATCTGCTCGTTGGCTGCTTCGATCAGTTCGGTGCGACCATAACCCATATTTACGCACCATAGGCCCGCCATGCCATCGAGAATCTTATTACCTTCGCTGTCCCATAGATAAACACCGTCAGCATGGGTGATGACCCGTGCGCCTTTTTTATTCAGAGCGCCAGTATTGGTAAAAGGGTGCATATGATGGTCGGCATCGAGCGCCTGTACATCAGCGGTGATGGATGAATTACTATTATTGTCGAGCATCGATTCTCTCCCTACCAATCACCGGGTGTGAATATTACCGGTGAATAAAACGTTTATATGATTCAGAACACAAAGCATGAGCTGAACTATTTTTGTGATCACTATTTTGTGATCACAAAAATATAAAGTCAACTAGAAAAGAGGTTTTAATTTAAAGCTGGCTTAAAAGGGATGCCGTAACTGTGCGGCCAAGTAGTGGTTGTGGATAGTGTTAAGGCTCTGAATTTTCAATCAGGGAGTGAAGCATCTCGGGGGTGCCGGCGAAGGCGATACCTTCTCGGATATCGGCAGAAATGGCGATCTGCAACGCGTAAGCGTCTTTCTTTTCGATGGCGGCCATCGCTTCATTGTGTCGATCAACCAGATAATGCTCATCCAGTTCGTTGGTGGCCAAGCGCATAAAGGGCCCCAGTTGCAGCCAGAGACTTTCGATTAGCGGCAGGGTGACCTGATGAGGGTTAGCGGTATAGAGGGCGCGGTGAAAGTTCTGATTGAGCAAGCTTATCTGCTCTAGATTATCGGCGGCTTGGGCCTGATCAATGAGAGCGTCTAGGGAGTGCAGTTGTTCGAGGCGCTCGCCATCGATATAGGGTAATGCGCGGGCAGCCGCGTGTGATTCAATGGCGATACGTGCTTCACAGAGTTCATTGAACTTCATTGCCGTCATCTTTGGCACCATGACCCGACGGTTACCCTGAATTTCCAACGCATTTTCGGCCGCCAGTTGCCGCAATGCTTCACGCACCGGCATGGGGCTGACATCCATAATACCGGCCAGTTCTCGGATGGTGAGGGCTCTACCTGGAAGGATCTCACCATACATCACGGCATTGCGCAGCGTCTGATATACCCACTGAGTGATAGTTACAGCGTCGTTGCGCTCGGTTAAGGTGATCTTAATCGGAGATTTCTTGTCCATAATCAAAATAGGTTCTGGCCTTATTTCTGTATCGAGCCTTTAATAGGGCTCTTGTTATATTGAGATCACTAAACAGGTTACATGAATTATTTAGGGGATGTCGATATTGACCATTATAAAAAATTGTGATCACATTGATCTAATGTTTGTGATCACAAAGTAGTAGCGTAACGCTAAAATCAGATTACAACGGTGTGTTGTGACTCTGTTCGGGGCAGGTAATCGATCTCGGTGGTTTTTAGAGACGATGACTTCTCTGGGATAGAGCTAAAAGATTTCGAGTGAGAATCTTATTATGTTTAATAAAGAAGACGATAAAGAGTTTGACCTGTTTATAACCGACCTGAATGGTAACTTGCGGGGCAAGCGATTGCCGGCGAATGCTGTGGGTAAGGTGTTTGATGAAGGGGTCAAGCTTCCCCGTTCAGTCTTAGGCTTTGATTTCTGGGGCGATGATGTTCTTGATAATGGTCTCGTGTTTGAAACCGGTGATATGGATGGTATCTGTATGCCGGTGGGCGACGCCGCCATTCCAGTGCCTTGGGCTGAAGAGTCCCGTGATCAGATTCTCGCCACCATGTTTAACCCCGATGGCACACCGTTTGGCTGTGATCCACGTCAGGTATTGGCCGGAGTGGTTAAGCGCTTTAAAGCATTAGGGCTAACGCCGGTGATGGCCACCGAGTTGGAATTCTATCTGATGGATGGTCGGTCTGAAGAAACGCAGCGACCACAACCGCCGATTCTAACCGAAGGGCATGGTCGTCGACTGAGTGAAACCGATTGTTATTCGATTGATGAGATGGATGGCTTGTCTGCTTTCTTTGCAGAAGTACGCGAAGTCTGCGAAATACAGGGCGTTCCGGCGGATACGATTATTTCTGAGTTGGGCCCTGGCCAGTTTGAGATCAACCTGCTGCATGTTAACGATCCACTGCTGGCGGGTGATCAGGCGATCATGTTCAAGCGCTTGGTGAAGGGTATTTCTCGCAAGCATGGATATTCGTCTACCTTTATGGCGAAGCCGTATACCGACAAGAGTGGTAACGGTTTCCATGTGCACTTCAGCCTATTAGATGAAGCGGGTAATAACGTCTTTGATAATGGTGGCGAAGAGGGTACCGATGTTCTGAAGAATGCGGTGGCGGGCCTGATGCACACCATGCCTGATAGTATGTTGATTTTCGCCCCACATTTGAACTCTTACCGTCGCTTTATGGCTGGCGCTCATGCACCGACCTTTGCGAGTTGGGGTTATGAAAACCGGACAGTGGCATTGCGTGTACCTGAAAGCCCCTGTGTGGCGCGTCGTATTGAGCATCGGGTATCCGGTGCTGATGCCAACCCATACCTTGTATTGGCCGCCGTGTTGGCGGGTGCTTTGTACGGTATCGAGAATAAGTTGATGCCGCCTGCACCGATTGAAGGGGATGCCTATGTGGAAGGTGACCAAGAGCTGATATTGCCTAATAAATGGGATGTGGCAACTGAGCTGTTCGCGGAAAGTAGCGTCCTTGAAGAGTATTTAGGTGAGGAGTTTGTTCGAGTTTTCTCTGCCGCGAAACGTCAGGAACAACGAAAAATTAATGAGCAGATCTCTGATATAGAGTATGAATCCTATCTTGGTTTACTCTAACTTATTGATATTTAATAAATGATTTAAGATACCCATTGAGGGGTATATAGACGACAGGGAGGTTGAAGTACATTTTTACGAGTTGCGGAAAATACTGCGACAGTAATGAGAAGCTTAAGTGCTGCTTTCTTGATCAGGGGGAGCAGCCATGACAAAAACAAGAATAAAGTGTGGCTCTGATGAGCACCGCATTGCGGTATCTAAAGAGTTAATGCTTAGATTGTGTGACAGTTGACGCTGTTAAATCTAAAGCACCAGAACTGGAGTTAAAAAATGAATCCTAAAAAACTTGGTCTTGCGACTGCGTTGGCAATAACAGTATCAACTACAACTTTTGCTGAAGAGCCGGTAGTGAACTTCTATAACTGGTCTGATTACATTAGCCCAGAGGTACTGGAAAACTTTACGAAAGAAACCGGCATAAAAGTTAATTACGATGTTTATGATTCCAATGAGTCACTTGAAGCTAAGCTTATGTCGGGTGGCGCGGGCTACGATGTTGTTGTGCCTACCGGTTCATTTCTAGAGCGTCAGGTGCAGGCGGGTATTTACGCTGAAATTGACCACACAAAACTGACCAACTATGGCAATCTTGATACGGTGATGCTCGAAAAAATTGCCCGTCATGACCCAGACAATAAGCACAATGTCCCTTATGCATGGGGCACTATTGGTTTAGGTTATAACGTCGATATGATTAAGGCGCGACTCGGTGATATGCCGGTTGATTCGCTGGACTTGATCTTTAAGCCTGAGCTGGCCGCTAAGTTACAGGACTGTGGTATTACGGTACTGGATTCGCCGGCTGAAGTGGTGTCCATTGCACTCAACTATTTAGGTCTTGATCCCAACTCTGAGAGTAAGGCGGATCTTGCTAAAGCTAAGACGTTGCTTAGCTCTGTACGTGAAAGTTATCGTAAGTTTTCCTCTTCTTCCTACATCTCTGATCTTGCCAATGGTGATGCCTGTATAGCTCTGGGGTATAACGGCGATATATTGCAGGCGCAGGGGCGTGCAGATGAAGCGGGGCAGGGTATAAAAATTGACTATGCGATTCCAAAAGAGGGTACGGTCGTTTGGTTTGACCTGTTAGCGATCCCTGCTGATGCGCCTCATAAAGAGGCGGCTTACCAGTTGGTTGATTATATCCTACGCGGTGAAAATGCGGCGGCTATCTCAAACTATGCATACTATGCGGTGGCTAATAATGCGGCTACGCCGATGCTGTTAGATGAGGTTGTGAATAATCCTGGTATCTACCCATCGGATGAAGTTAAGGCTAATTTGTTCACTCAGAATGCCCATGCGGCTAAGTTTGATCGATTGTTGACTCGTGCTTGGACTGGGATTAAAACCGGTCGCTAAGCCTGTCCCCGACAAAGGGTCGCTTTTGTCGGGTGAGTTATTCAGTCAGCCTTCAACTCGAGTATGAGCGGGTTATAAGTTGATTAAAATCAGCTGAAGGCTACATCAATAATTCACTGAGTTTATTGCCGAACTCAGTCTTAGAATCAGTATTAGGGTGTCGTATGAGTTCAACAACAATGATTGAGACAGCGGGTGATGCTGGCTTAATAGCATCGCCAGATATCACTGAGTTACCGCTGTGGAAGCAAGAGGGCGCAACGCCATTCTTACGTATTGAAAACATCACTAAAAAGTTTGGCGACTTCACCGCCGTCGATAACATCTCGCTGGATATCTACAAAAACGAACTGTTTTGTCTGCTAGGCGGATCAGGTTCGGGTAAGAGCACCCTGCTGCGCATGCTGGCAGGCTTCGAGTCGCCGACCAGTGGCCGTATCATTATCGATGGTGTCGATATGTCTGGGGTCCAGCCTTGGAAGCGTCCGGTCAATATGATGTTCCAGTCCTATGCTTTATTCCCCCATCTTTCGGTTGAAGACAACGTTGGCTTTGGTTTGAAACGTGAAGGCCTTGGGCGTGCTGAAGTTAAGCAGCGGGTGGCGGAAATGCTGGATATGGTTCAGTTGGGTCATTTAGGTAAGCGTAAGCCTAGCCAGCTATCCGGTGGGCAGCGCCAGCGTGTAGCCTTGGCGCGCTCGCTGGTTAAGCGTCCTAAGCTGCTGTTGTTGGATGAGCCGCTAGGTGCGCTAGATAAAAAGCTTCGTGAAGAAACTCAGTTTGAATTGATTAATATTCAGGAAGAGCTAGGTGTTACCTTTGTAGTGGTGACACACGACCAGGAAGAAGCGATGACGCTGGCCACCCGTATCGGGGTGATGAATAATGGCATAATCGTACAAACCGCTGAGCCACACGATGTGTATGAATACCCTAATAGTCGCTTTGTGGCTGAGTTTGTCGGCTCGGTTAACCTCTTTGAGGGGCGTATAATCGAAGATCAGCCTGACTCTGTACGTATTAATTCTCAGGAAGCGGGCGCTGTACTTTATGTCAGTCATGGTATTAGCTGTGCGCCGAATCAAAAAGTGCATGTGGCGGTACGTCCTGAAAAAATGCGTATTAGTCGAGAGCAGCCGGATCAGCAGGAAAACTGCGTCTGTGGTGTGGTCGAAGAGTATGCCTATATGGGCGGGTTGACGGTCTACCGTGTGCGTTTAGCGAGTGGTAAAGAGGTGCGAGTTACACAGCCAAATACTTCTCGGGAGGCGAGCGAGCGATTAACCTGGAAAGAGCAGGTTTATCTGTATTGGGATCTAGACAGCAGCGTGGTACTGACGGCATGAGCATACAAACAGGTTCTGCCTGGGTGGATGGCTCTGGTTCACGCCTGGCAAAATACAACTTTTTTAAACGGATAAACTGGGGACGGGCTTCGGTGTTTTCCGTACCGACCCTATGGTTAGCTATCTTTTTCTTTATTCCCTTTTTGGTGGTGTTTAAAATCTCTCTCTCTGAGTCCGCCATCGCCGTACCGCCTTATACGGCGTTACTGGATTGGAATGCGGAAGATGCCTATATCAATCTCAAACTGAACTTGGGTAATTACCTCTTTTTGTTTGAAGATTCGTTTTATATCGATGCTTATCTTAGTTCTATTAAGATCGCGGCAGTATCGACATTTTTTACGCTGTTGATTGCGTTTCCCATTGCCTATCTGATGGCGCGTAGCAAGCCTTCCATGCGCGCGCTATTGCTCGCATTGGTGATACTGCCATTTTGGACCTCCTTCTTATTGCGGGTGTATGCCTGGATGGGATTTCTGAAAAAGAATGGTTTGGTGAATGAGTTTCTGATGGGGACGGGGATTATTGATCAGCCGTTAATCATGTTGCAGACCGATTTTGCAGTCTATATCGGTATCGTCTATACCTATCTTCCTTTCATGGTGTTACCACTCTATAGCGCGTTAGAAAAGATGGATATGACGCTGTTAGAAGCGGCCGAAGATCTAGGTGCGCGTCCGACCACGAGTTTCTTTTTAATTACGGTGCCCTTAGCTGTGCCAGGTATTATTGCCGGCTGTGTTCTCGTGTTTATTCCTGCCGTTGGTGAGTTTGTTATACCGTCGTTGCTGGGTGGTTCAGATACCCTCATGATCGGACGGGTATTGTGGGATGAGTTCTTCCTCAATCGTGATTGGCCGATGGCCTCCGCGGTTGCCATTGTCATGCTGATCGTGTTGGTGTTGCCGATCATGCTGATCCGCAACAGTCAGGGTAAAGAGGAGACGGCCTAATGAAACGCAGATCATTATTTTTAAATACGACGGCGACCATGGGCTTTATCTTTCTCTATGCCCCGATGATTGCGCTGGTGGTTTACAGCTTTAATAAATCCAAACTGGTGACTGTTTGGGGTGGTTGGTCCTTAAAGTGGTATGGCGAGCTGTTTCGTAACGATCAGATTATTGATGCCGCGCTGCTAAGTTTCAAGATTGCCTTTATCAGTGCCAGTGTGGCGGTGGTGTTAGGTACGATGGCAGGCTTTGTGTTGAGTCGTTTCGGTCGTTCTCGGGGTAAAATGATACTCTCGGGTTGGATTAGCGCGCCCTTGGTGATGCCTGAAGTTATTACGGGGCTTTCGCTGCTGTTGCTGTTTGTGGCGATGGAAAGCGCGTTTGGCTGGCCTGCGGGTCGAGGCACCAGCACCATTATTATTGCCCATGTGACCTTCTGTATGGCTTATGTCGCGGTGATTGTGCAATCGCGCTTGTCGCAGATGGATGAAACCCTGGAAGAGGCGGCGATGGATCTGGGGGCTAAACCCTCATCGCTGTTTTTTCTGGTGACATTGCCACTGATTATGCCGGCGGTTATTTCGGGTTGGTTGCTCTCCTTTACCCTGTCATTAGATGATCTGGTCATCGCGAGCTTCGTTTCTGGGCCGGGTAACAGTACGCTGCCGATGGTGATTTTCTCCAAGGTCCGTTTGGGTGTTTCACCAGAAGTGAATGCCTTGGCGACCTTGATGATTGCGGTGGTGGCAATTGGTGTGGTGGCTGCGATGTGGCAGATGCGCCGTCAGACTAAGCTGTTGGCGGATCAGGAGTAGATATTCAGATGCGTCCCGACACTCGGGGCGCTGATATCTCAGGTTAAGCAGTATTGGTTTTGATGGCTAGGTTTTAAGTCGGCAAGTAAGCTGTAAAGGTGAGAAGCGAGTGAAAAAGATAGGTATTCTGGCAACCGGTATTACACCTGATGAATTATTGGGTCAGTATGGTTCTTATGCGGATATGTTTAAGCAGCTGTTTGCGTTGATTGACGCAGATTTCGAATATCAGGTATTTGATGTCCGTGAAGGTGTTTTTCCAGAAAACGCTCGGCAGTGTGATGGCTGGGTGATCACGGGTTCTAAATATAATGTTGATGAGCATCGTGATTGGATGATCGCGTTGAAAAAGCTGATTCTAGAGATTGATGCCTGTCATCTTCCTTTATTGGGTATCTGCTTTGGTCATCAGATTATTGCGGATGCGTTTGGCGGTAAAGTTGAAGCCTATGAAGGTGGCTGGGGTGTGGGTCTGCACCGTTATAACCTTGTAGGTAACAATGACTTTATCAAAGATGATAGCGATCATTTTGCGATCAGTGCGATGCATCGCTACCAGGTAACAGAGAAGCCTGAGAACGCCCGTGTGTTTGCTGAATCTGAATTCTGTCAGTATGCGGGTTTAGTGTATGGCGATAATATTTTCACTGTGCAGGCGCATCCGGAGTTTAATCTTAGCTATGAAACCGAACTGGTTAAGCTGCGTAAAGGTGAAGTGATTCCCGATCCGGTGGCCGAAGTCGGTTTAGCTGAGCTTCAGGCGGAAGGTGCGGCCACTGATTCGCAAAAAGTAGCGCGCTGGATGGCTGATTTCTTATTGCGCTAAGCCTAAGTTAACCATTAAAACCGCTCTATTTGGCGGTTTTTTTACGTCTGGAGATTCGATGAAAAAAATTGGTATTTTGGCGACTGGCAGTAATGAGGGTGCATTGCTTGCTGAGTACGGCTCTTTTGCGCAGATGACGGAGACGATGCTGGACGGTCACGAGTTTAGCTTTGTTTGTTGGAATGTTTGGTTGGGGGAGTTTCCTGAAGCAGCAGATCAGTGTGATGGCTGGATTATTACCGGCTCACCGGCAAGCGTTTATGATGAGTTGGCGTGGATCGCACCGTTGGAGCAGTTGATTCGCGATATTGATCAGCGTCGTCAGCCTTTGGTGGGTATCTGTTTTGGTCATCAGATTATCGCGCAGGCGCTCGGAGGAAGGGTAGCTAAAGCGAAGGGCTGGGGCTTGGGTCTTGATTGCTACACACCAGCACCATCTGTAGGCGCAGTGCTTGGGCATGATGGAGTACGATTGCATGTCATTCATCAGGATCAGGTTGTTAAGGTGCCTGAAGGGGCTGAGGTGCTTGCTGGCTCTGAGTTTTGTCCGAATGCAGTGCTGAGGTATGGTCAGCATATTTTTACCCTGCAGGCCCATCCAGAGTTTAAGCTAGATTATATGCGGGCATTGCTTATGGCGATTACCCCTGAACATATTACCGAAGGTGAAGCTGAGCAGGCGATGAGTGCGTTATCGAATCAGCAAGCTGACCCAGAGGCGGTGGTAAGTGAAATTGTTTCGCTGTTGAGTGCTTAGGGTGCTTTGCTGGTGATAGCTGATAGCTGATAGCTGATAGGCGTTAGGCGTTAGGCGTTAGGCGTTAGGCGTTAGGCGTTATGGCAGAAGAAGGTAAGGTTGTGCTGTTAAATCGAGGGCTAGGCTGAAAGTTTTGTGGTGTTTGTGTGTATAAGGGGCAAGGAGAGCAGGGGGGTGAATCGGTTAAGGGTTTTGCTAAATCGCAGACACAAAAAAGGCTTGATATAAATCAAGCCTTTCTCTGGTAGCAACAGATCAAAGATCTGTTAGCTTACGGGGTCTTAAACAGCAACGATGTTTTCTGCTTGTGGACCACGTTGACCTTGAGTTACAGAGAACTGTACCTGCTGGCCTTCTTCAAGAGTCTTGAAGCCATTGCTCTGGATTGCACTGAAATGTGCGAATACGTCAGGGCCATTTTCTTGCTCAATAAAACCGAAGCCTTTATCAGCGTTAAACCATTTAACAGTACCGGTTACAGTAGACATGTTAGTTATCCTATTTTGTAAATAATGTTTTTGCTATCAGAGATAGCGGATGACGCAGGAATTTTTACTATACATTATGGAAACAGGACGAGAAGCTGAAACAGGATCTTCGAAATGATGCATAAAAATATGGTGAATCTTCAAGCTGAAATCTACTATATACAATCCAACCTTTAATGGCAACTCTTTATTTGATTGTTTGTTGTAATAGTGAGTGATTATACCGTTTTGAAAGCGGATTCTGTGGCGACCTCAACCTGATTTCGGTTTTTGGATTTAGCGCGATACAGAGCTAAATCGGTGCGGTTAAACAGACTGACAGTTGTTTCGTCGTTGCTATACTCGGCGACGCCAAAGCTGGCGGTAACGTGCAGTTGTTGATCATTTATGACTTGTAAGGACTCTTCGATCTCCTGCCGCATCTTTTCGGCGATCAGCAGAGCGTTACTCTGGTGACAGTTGGGTAGGACGATAAAGAACTCATCGCCACCCCAGCGACAGAGGGTGTCGGCCTGCCGTAAATTCTGAGTGAGGACCTTGGCGACGTTGGTCAGGATAGTATCTCCTAGCAGGTGGCCATAATTATCATTGAACGTCTTGAAGTGGTCTATGTCGACCAGAATGGTGGAAACGGGGTGCTTTTGACGTTTAGCAAAGTTAAGAATTTGTTGAAATAGCATTTCAAAGGCATGCCGACTAGAAGCGCCCGTCAGAGGATCGGTATTCGCCATATACTCTAATCGACGTTGGTATCCGCCGAGTGTGAAATGCTGTAATAACAGAACAATAATGATTACCGCGAGGCTAATAGTTAGGTTGATCCACAGTGTCGTTGTAATTCTTGCTTCACTCTGCTCGGTGTGTTGCACGATCAGATACCAGCTGAGCTCAGGGATGAAGCGGGTTTTTATCAGATAGGTTTGGTTGTCGTTAGTATAGGTGTATGACCCTTCAGGGCTGCTCAAAATCTCAGGGGCTATATTTTGCAGCCCTTTGACCTCATGTATATCGCTAGCGCCACTGAACTGACTGCCCTGCATTGTGACCTTCCCCTGGGCGTCAATAAAGTACACTTGTCGGCCGTATCGACTTTGATAGGTTTCGATCAACTCTTTGATGGTGGTTGATGCGAGCCCGACGCCAATAATACCGAGTAATTTTCCTTGTTCGTCTGTGACTTTATGATTGACGAACAGGGTGGTGATCGAGGTGTTAGCGGTATCTAAATCGAGATTGATATTAAATTCTTCGGGTGCTTTGCGGCTATGGAAATACCAGCGATCAGCCGGGAGAGTGTCTGAAACCTGC
Source organism: Amphritea opalescens (assembly GCF_003957515.1). GTDB lineage: Bacteria > Pseudomonadota > Gammaproteobacteria > Pseudomonadales > Balneatricaceae > Amphritea > Amphritea opalescens. The sequence continues at coordinate 54,545 of NZ_RQXW01000017.1, read as the reverse complement.
TTGAGGATGCCGGTGCTGTGGTAGTACTTGTGCGTATATTCGGAGACAAAAAAAGCAGTGAAGGCATCGTAGCGTTGTTGAATCGCTTTGAGGTAGCGTTGCATCTGCTCTGGATTTTGTTCGCCCTCTTCGATCCAGTCGTGGACGAAGGTGTCTTGAGCCATGAGTGATGATACGAGTACGGGTTGTAATAGATCGCGTTGAACTTCTGAATAGATGGTGTCACTGGTTAGCGGTAGCGTGTTGGTGGTGATGTGCTGATTCAGTGACTGGTTGGCGACATAGTAACTGATCAAGCTAATAGCGGTGAACGCCAGTGATAACAACAGACCGCTGATCAGAACAAAAGAAGGTTTGCGCAGGTGCAAGCTCATAAAATTTCATCTATCGGTTTAAGTGGATCGACCGCTGAAATGAGAACGCGTGTCGAGCGGTGATACTAGCAGAATTGAGCCTGTTACTCCTATATTAAAAGCATCTATGTTAATCATGAGCTGAATGGTTAGCATCAAGATTGAGATTGTCCCATGCAAAAAAAAACCGCCCAAAAGAGCGGTTTTCGTAGTGAACATGTCGGTGACTTATTTGCCCGTTTTTATGTTTGACCAGGTGCGGCTGCGCACGCGGGCCGTTTTAGCAGGCAGCGTTGCTGGCATGTATAAGCGGTCGCGGGTGCTGGCATCCGGATAGATCGCCGGATCAGCGGTGATCTCTGGATCGACTAGATCGGTTGATGCTAGGTTAGGGTTGGCGTACCAAACATAGTTAGTAATGTCGGCAATGATATCCGGGCGCAGCAGAAAGTTAATAAATTTATGTGCGTTTTCTGCGTGCTTCGCATCGGAAGGAATCAGCAACATATCAAACCAAATTTCAGTTCCCTCTTTTGGAATACTATAGGCAATCTCGTTACCATTGCCTGCCTCTTCCGCGCGCGCTTGTGATTGGAAAATATCGCCTGAGTAGCCGATAGCAACACAGATATCACCATTGGCCAGATCATTCACGTATTGTGATGAGCTGAACTGACGAAGGTAAGGGCGCACCGCTTTGAGGGCTTTGGCTGCTGGGCTATTGTCTTTATGCGCTGCGGTACTGGTGTCGAGTGAAGATTGACCCGTATAGAGCAGAGAAAGAGGGTACATTTCGTCGGGAGAGTCTAAAAAGGTGACACCACACTCGGCCAGCTTTTTCATGTTCTCTGGGTTCAAAACGAGATCCCAGCTATCGACGGGGGCATCAACACCCAAGGCGGCTTGAACCTGTTTAACGTTATAACCGATACCCGTGGTACCCCACAGGTAGGGGACGCCATATTGGTTACCCTGGTCTTTGCTGTCGAGTAGTTTCATCAAGCTAGGATCAAGGTTGGTGAGATTGCTGAGTTTATCTTTTTGCAGTTTCTGAAAAATCCCCGCTTTAATCTGCTGTTCCATAAAATGAGAGCTAGGAACAACGAGGTCATAACCTGAATGGCCTGCTAGCAGCTTTGCTTCAAGGGTCTCATTGCTGTCATAAACGTCATAAACGACCTTTATGCCGGTCTCCGCTTCAAATTTCGCTAAGGTATCTTCAGCGATATAGTCTGACCAGTTATAGAAGTTTAGTACTTCCTCTGCTTGTGCTAGCGGTACAGAGGCTGCTAAGCCTAGGGCAGATAGCTGTAACGTTTTTCTGATCAGATAAGGTACAGTCTTTATCATTATGTTGTGCCTCGTATCGGAGTTGCAGTTAAATAAGTCGGGTGATTTTAAAGACCTCTAATCCGTTATTAAACAGATTAGAGGTGTTTTTTTACAGGTGTTAAACCGTTAGTAGCAGATATTCCCGCTCCCATGAGCTGATAACCTCATGGAAGGTTTCAAATTCTGCTCGTTTAACCCCTAGATAAGCTTTGACGAACTCTGAACCCATAATTTCACATAATTCTGGGCTTTCTTCTAGTAGTGATAAGCCTTCACCGAGTGAACGGGCTACTTCTACTACATCATCTTCGTCGGCCCCGAGAGTGGTAACCGGTTTTGTCGCGTTGAGTTTTTGCTTCATTCCCAGATAACCGCAGGCAAGACTGGCCGCGATCGCTAGGTATGGATTGCAGTCAGAGCCGGGAAAGCGGTTTTCAATCCGGGTCGCGGAGAGTGGCGCAATGGGCACTCGTAAACCGGTTGTACGGTTATCGATGCCCCATTTGAAGTTGATCGGCGCAGCAATATCGGGTGCGAAACGACGATAGGAGTTCACATTTGGCGCATAGAACGAGATCGCTTGTGGGGTGTACTTTTGTAACCCACCCAGATAGTGATAGAACCGTTCAGAAAACTGATTGTTCTCATCCCCAGCAAAGATATTTTCACCGGTTGCGATATCGATCATGCTCTGATGGATATGCATGGCACTGCCGGGCTCATGTTGCATCGGCTTAGCCATAAAGGTGGCATACATATCATGCTTCATGGCGGTTTCACGCAGGGTACGCTTGAAAACAAACACCTGATCGGCCAAGTCCAGAGCATCTCCGTGAAGGAAGTTGATCTCCATCTGTGCTGCGCCAGACTCATGGATCAGGGTATCCACATCGAGGCCCTGAATTTCACAATAGTTGTATAGCGTGTCGATGACCGGGTTGAACTCATTGACCGCATCAATGCCGTAGGATTGGCGCGCAGTTTCGCGGCGTCCAGAGCGTCCGGTGGCGGGCTTGAGTTCATAGTCGGGGTCGGTGTTTTTCTGAATAAGATAAAACTCGACCTCTGGGGCGATCACCGGACGTAGGCCTTCATCTTCATACAGCTTCAGTATGCGACGTAGAACAGAACGGCTGGAAAGCGGGTGTAGCTGACCATCACTGGTATAGCAATCATTGATGACCTGTGCGGTGGGCTCATCGGTCCAGGGAACTAGGCGTAAGGTGTTGGAATCGGGAACCAAGACCATATCTCGATCCGCAGGATCGACAATATCGTAGTGGTTATCGGCCCATTCACCGGTGACGGTTTGTACCAGCAAGGTCTCAGGGATCTTACCTCCGTTTTCGGCCAGATATTTTTTAGTGGGGTAAAATTTACCCCGGGCATTGCCAGTCATGTCTGGCAGGGTCGATTCGACCTCAGTTATCCCGTTCTCTTTGAGAAACCTTTCCACGGCTTCCATAAATCACCTACTTTGTCGTGTTAGTCTGATGGGTGCTATTTACTATAGCGGTAATACTTCTTTGTGCTGAGCTTAGTTGATAACTCAGCGAAACGTCTCGTGATATCGCTACTGCGTATGATGTCAGCGTTCAATCTTTTGTGACTCAGCCTGTTTTGGGTGAGGCACATTCTTTTTGTTAATCGAATCATTATTCGGGTTTTAGGTTATTCTATGACTTTTGCAAAATCAACATTAATTTAATTTTAAATGCCGTTTTATGGGCTTGTTGTTCGATTAAATTAGAATTATTATTCGGTTTATAGTTTTTGTGCCACCCTTTTTTGTTTGATGAATCTATGTTTTATGGAACCCCTGTTTATGAATGCTAACAACTGCCGACCCTCATATTATGTTGATTCAGCCAACCCTCGCCCTGAGTATTCTCCGTTAGTGGGTGAACAGCAGGCGGATGTTTGTATTATTGGTGCAGGTTATACCGGGTTGTCGGCAGCGCTGCACTTGGCTGAAAAGGGCTATTCGGTTCGCTTGTTAGAAGGTGAAGCGGTCGGTTGGGGGGCTTCGGGGCGCAACGGTGGTCAGGTGTGTCAGGGGCATAATATGGGGCACGCGGAACTGACAAAGAAGATGGGGCGGGCAGCGGCCGATGCGCTGTGGCAAAGCTCGCTGGCATCGGTTGAGCTGGTCAAAACGTTAATCGCCGAGCATCAGATCAACTGTGATTTGAAACAGGGGGTGATGCATGTGGCGGCAAAGCCTGGGCATGTCGCCGAGATACGCGAGAGCGTGGCCTATAAACATAAAGTGCTGGGCTACGATAAGATCCGTTTTGTCGATGATGATGAGGTGCAGGGGATGCTCGGCACCGAACGCTATTATGGCGGTGAATATTGGCAAGATGCGGTTCATCTTCATCCGCTTAACTATGCCTTAGGGCTTGCTGCGGCCGCAATCAAAGCCGGCGTGGTGATCCATGAACATAGCCGAGTGACAGGCTATACCGCCGGCAAGCAGGCGGAAGTTCGCACCGATCAAGGCGTTGTTAAAGCGAAATATATTTTGCTGGCGTGTAATGGTTATTTGGACAAGTTAGAGCCGCGTGTTGCCGCTAAAATCATGCCGATCAATAACTTTATCATTGCGACAGAACCGCTCAGTGATGAGCTGTGTCAGCGTATTAACCGCGATGATGTCGCGGTAGCCGATTCTCGTTTTGTGATTAACTATTTCAAATTATCGGGCGATAACCGGCTGCTGTGGGGCGGTGGTGAAAACTACAGTCGTCATTTTCCTAAAGATATACCGAACTTTGTTCGACCCTATATGCTGCAGTTCTATCCTGAATTGGCAGATGTGAAGATCGATTATGGTTGGGGCGGTACCTTGGCGATTACCCTTAATCGGATGCCTCATTTTGATCGATTAGAGGAAAATCTGTTTGTGGCGCAAGGGTATTCAGGTCATGGGGTGGCACTGGCGACATTGGGCGGTAAATTGATGGCTGAAGCGATCAGTGGTTCAGCAGAGAAATTCGATCTATTTGCTCGCGTGCCGACGCCGTCTTTTCCCGGTGGCACCTTGTTACGTTGGCCAGGATTGGTCGCGGGGATGCTGTATTATTCCATGCGTGACCGCTTTTTCTAGCTCTTATCTGTGAATGAAATGGCAGGGGAGTAGCGAGTGTTTTCAGAACCTTGATGATTCAGTCTATAATGCCGTCCTGCAAGGGTCGTTGAATCAGAAGCGTTGGAAGCAAAATTGACAGATAAACGTCGGGTAAAAACAGCACAAGAGTTAGCGCCACGTAATGCGCCGGTGCAGGGGCGCTCAAAAATGCGCTCAAAACAGATTATTGATATTACCGGCGAACTGCTTGAGCGGGTCGGGCTCGATGATCTGAATACCATTTTAATTGCCAAAGAGGTCGGTATTTCTGTCGGCTCTCTCTATCATTACTTCCCCAACAAACATGCAATTCTCTATGCGATGGGTTCACGCTGGCTGGAAACAGTCGAGGCGGCGCTGGATGAAATCGACCGCTGGCCGGTTGAAACCTTACCGATGGCGACGTTGGTGGAGCAGATGCTGGCGCTAAAGTTAAAAACCTATAAACAGCAAAAGGCCATTTTGACGCTGGTGCAGGCGATGTTCTCTGTTCCCGAACTGCGGGAGTTGGATGAGCAACATGATGAGTTAGAGATCTCGAGGATGGCGGCGGTGTTTAAACGCATGGGTATCAATCGTCATCTGAAAGAACGGCAGCGTTTAGGGCGTCTTTATCTTGAGGTGACGCATAGTGTTATGTTGGTGGTCGTGAACCAAAAAGGGGAGCGGGCAAAGCGTACGTTGGCCGATCTGAATATGATTATTTGCAACCTCCTAAGGCAATACTCAGAAGCCGATGATTAAGGCCAGTAGCGTGACCTCATTGGCACAGCTGGAGACAATTTAGACCGAATATCGTGATGCAGGTCTTGTTATGCGTGAATCTTTCAGCAGCAAAAAGTGTGTTGCAGAGCTAAACTGAAATGACCGATAGAGTTGTTATGCCGACAGCTACTTGGGATTTCGGAGTCTATTATGTCTCAGTATATGGTTACCTATATTGGCGGCGATAAGCCTTCTACCGTTGAAGAAGGGCAACAGCATTACGCGCGTTATAAAGAGTGGCTGCTCTCGCTTGGAAGCTGCGTAGTAAATCCCGCGACACCGTTTAAAATCACCCACACAGTACATCCTGATGGCCGCATTAGTGTTGGCAGTGCGTCATCAATGTCGGGCTATACGGTCCTTGAGATGGATTCCATGGCGCTAGCATTGGCAGCGGTAAAAGATTGCCCCTTTCTCGATATCAACGGCACATTGGAAGTGTCTGAGCTGATTAATTAGCCTATTCAAAATAGGCATGAGATAGCATGCAATATTAGAAGCGGCGGTTATTGGCGAGCCTAAATGGGTCAACGGGTTCGGTTTTTGGTGTTGCTGTTGCTGCTCTCAAGATGTCTATACGCCCTGTATTAGGCTTCGACCCCGTACTCTATTGTCTATTCCTTTTGTTATTAGTAGATCAAAGCTGAATGCTGGTCTTTCGAGCGTCAATTGATGCTTAGTTTTCCGTTTTGTTAAAGATATTCATAACATTAAGTCTATCGTCCGTTCTGTAAATACCTACTGATTAGTCTAATCATCGGGTTTCAATTTTAGCGTCACCAATATCTCGCTGCTGTAATGAGTAAGGTTTTTTTGGGGCTCGATTAATGAATGCTGGTTGCTAATTGCCGAGCTGTTGTTTGAACCCAATATGCAGAAAAGAAAGACACCATCATGTTAAATCTTTGATCACTTCATGTTTAAACATCCTTAGAGTGCGTTAAACCATATAGGTTGTTAGTTGGAAATTAAAAGGCATTGACAAATTTTCAAACACATACATACTGGGATGTATGTAAAATAAAAATAAAGTTATGATTGTTATCGAAGGAGTAGACATGACCGTTGCTACACCGTTACCACGAACACAGGCGCAGCGTAGTGCTGAAACACGTGCTTTGTTGTTAGAGGCGACCATCGATACACTGATCGAGGTCGGCTATGCGGATGCTAGCTCGGCTGCAATCGTTATGCGTGCCGGTGTCACACGTGGCGCTCAAGTGCATCACTTCCACAGCAAAGTCGGTTTGATTACGGCCGCGGCTCAGTATCTATTTTCAGGCTTTATTGATGAGGTGCAGGAGTTAGCGACAGAAGTACATAGTTCTGGCGGCGATCTGGAATCCTTTTTACACGGTTCATTGGAGAAGTTTTTCCATGGACGTTTCTTTTTCGCGTCACTAGAACTGATCACCGCTGCACGTACAGATCCAAATCTTAAAGAGAGGCTTATGCCGCTCATCAAGGAGCTTCACGATCAACTCGATGCGCTGTGGCTACGCTTCTTTCAAACAACTGAAGCGTCACCCGCCCGAGTAGAGACGCTCTTGAACATGACGCTTTGCCTCTTGCGTGGTATGGCTGTGCAAACGGTGTTACGTGATGATCCCGATTACTATGTCGAAATTCTCGAGGCTTGGAAGACGATTCTGTCGTCATTCCTAATAAAGCGCGAAGAAGTTATTGAGACGGACGGTCAGCAGCCTCGACAGTCTAGCGGCGAAGAGGGATAAACGAATGATTAAGCCGGCGCGATATGAACAGAGAACAATGTTTGAGGTGCCGGCATCATCAACGGTTATTAATGTCTGTTTAGCCCGTTATAAATATCAACAACCTCGGCGCTGTCATCATGGTAGCGCTCCCATGTTCGCTTTAGCTTTTCTCCTCCCGGCCTTAACTCTCAAGGCTGCAATTATTCTGATAAGTATTTTGTTACCTCAAAGTATTGTCGTTATCAGGCAATCTTTCTCAGGGGAATGTTCCACAATTTCAAACGTTTTTGTATGACCAAATAGTAATAATCTTAAATAAGTCGGAGATTAAAATGAAAAAGAAAATTGGCCTTACACTTGCCAGCGCTTTACTCACTATGGGAATCAGTAGCGCAAACGCAGACGTTAAATGGGACATGTCTAACGAGTATAGCAACACCTCCATTCACGGTGAGGGAGATAGCTATTTTGTACAGCAGTTGAGTGAAAAATCCGATGGTAAATTCGCGATCACGGTTCACTTTGGCGGCGCATTAGGCTTTAAGTCTAAGGATCACCTCGATGCCGTAGGCGATGGGGCGGTGCAAATAGCCGATACACTGGCTGCACCTTTAGGAGGAATCGATCCTATCTTCCAGTTAACGGCTTTGCCTTTTCTAGCGAAAACACCGGAAGAAGCCAAAATCCTTTATGAGGTGGCTAAGCCTTATTACGACGCAGTATTTGAGAAAAACAATCAGAAGCTTCTTTATGCTTCACCTTGGACTCCCAGTGGTATCTGGGCGAATAAGCCCGTCACTAGCATGGCGGAATTAGCCAATCTAAAAATTCGGACCTATGACGCCAACGGTACGGTTGCATTGCGAGCGGCAGGTGCCGCACCGATCCAGTTAAGCTGGGGTGACGTTGTGCCGCAACTGTCAACTGGAGGTATTGCTGCAGTACTGACATCCGCAGATGCGGGGGCGAGTGGTAAGTTCTGGGAGCACCTTAACTACTTTACTGAAGTGAACTACGCAGTGCCGTTGAACATGGTGCATGTCAATCTCGATGCTTATAACGCCCTGTCTTCCGAAGAGCGCCAGCAGTTGTTAGATGCGGCCAAAGCAGCTAGTGAACATAACTGGAGCGCTTTAGTGGAGCGTCGTGCGAATAACTATAAGAAGCTCGAGGCTAACGGAGTCAATATCGTAACAGATGCGCCGGTCGCGTATTTGGAAGGGCTGTCGACTGCCGGTCAAACCGCGATTGATCAGTGGCTAGAAAAAGCCGGTCCGAACGGTGCGAAAATTATTGCTGATTATCGTCAACGTCTCGGTATGTAAACTGTCGTATATCGCCCCTTCGTATTTATAACGGCGGGGCGATTTTTATATTTGTGAGAGGACGTTTTATGAATACCTTTCAAAGTCTCGTTTACCGGCTGTCTCGCTTAGCCGCACAATTGTCGGCGGTCCTGCTGGTTTATATGGTGCTGCATATTTTATTAGAGATTGTGCTGCGTAGCTTTTTTGCAACATCGACCTTTGTACTGGATGAAATGGTGGGTTATGGCGTTGCTGCGATGACGTTTCTCACGCTAGGTTATGCCGTACATGATGATGCCCTTATCCGTGTCAATATTGTTGCTTCTCGGTTGAGAGGACGGGCAAAGCGTGCCCTCGAAACGCTATGTTTAGCGATGACTCTGGCTATGAGTTGTTATATCACCTGGTATATGTGGATCGGCGTTAAACGTAATTGGGATCGTGGCGCGGTCAGTGAAAGTATTGCCGAGGTCCCACTATGGATCCCTGAAGGGTTAGTGTTGCTTGGTATTGTGCTTTTCTCTATTCAGTTATTCGCGTTGTTAGTGAAACAACTTACCCCTGTCAGTCGTGTAACTAGCGAATAAACCAACCTTCACCATTAATGATAAGGAAGTACCTTTTATGGATGCTTTAGTGACGGGTCTCATCGTGCTGACGTTGATTTTCTTTTTTTTAGGCACAGGGACATGGGTGTTTGCCGGCCTTCTGATGGTAGGTGTTACCGGGCTGGCTCTACTATTAGATTTCTCTCCCCAGCGTATTGGCGTCATTCTATCTAAAATAATGGTTCGTAGTGCGAGTTCATGGGAGTTGGCGGCCATCCCAATGTTTGTGTGGATGGGGGAGCTGATCTTTAGAACCGACATTTCGGATCGCCTGTTTAGGGGCTTAACGCCGTTAGTCAACCGAATCCCTGGCGGGCTATTACATACGAATGTACTGGGTTGCACACTGTTTGCTGCCGTCAGCGGTTCGAGCGCAGCAACAACCGCTACGGTGGGTAAGATTACCACCAGTGAACTTGCTGCACGAAAATATGATGTCAATCTATCCATAGGCTCTCTCGCGGGTGCCGGCAGTCTTGGTCTGTTGATACCACCTTCGATCGTGATGATTATTTATGGTGTCTTAGCGGAAGTTTCCATCAATAAACTGTTTGCTGCAGGTGTTTTGCCTGGGCTGCTGATTGCTGGCTTATATTCGGCTTATATTATTTACCGTTGTGTACGTCAGCCTGAGTTAGCTCCGCGCTCTTCAGAGGGCTACTCTTTTGTTCAATGCCTACATGGAATTTGGTTGTTAATGCCGATTCTATTGTTGGTGTGCGTAGTGTTGGGCTCTATCTACAGTGGCTTAGCTACACCGTCGGAAGCTGCAGGGGTAGGGGTTGCCGCTACGATGGTCTTGATCATCGTGACGGGTCAATTCAGTTGGACTATTTTTACCGAGTCCTTGATGGGGGCCGTTAAGGTTTCCTGCATGGTGTGTTCCATCTTGGTGGCGGCTGCATTTTTGTCGACAGCAATGGGGTATCTACATGTACCTCAAGATCTAGCCCATGCCATCGGTAGCCTTGATTTATCACCCTATGTCTTGATTCTAATCCTCGCGCTGTTCTACATCATGTTAGGGCTGTTTTTGGATGGTATTTCTATTACTGTGATGAGCTTGCCGATTACCCTGCCGCTGATTCTGCAGGCGGGTTTCGACCCGCTCTGGTTCGGTGTGTTTTTGGTGGTTATGGTCGAGTTGGGGCAAGTAACGCCGCCTGTTGGTTTTAACCTATTCGTGATGCAAAACCTAACGGGGCATCCCATCGGCAGAGTGGCCCGCGCGGCGGCACCATTTTTTATTCTGATGAGTATCGCGGTCGTTATATTGACGGCAGTGCCTGAACTGGCTCTTTGGTTGCCGGCAACACTGTTTGATACGGTGCCTTAAAGGTTAATTATCATAGAGCTTAACCTGTAGGTTGTTGATGGCGATGTTACTGGATCATTCATGCTAACTGAGATGCAAAAAACAAAGGCTGCTGCTTTTAGGCTGCTTTGTTTTTTAGCTGCAGCTTCCATGGTGATCAATAGATGAGTTTTTAACTAAGTTCTCCGGCTAATCACCGGAGCGTTGAGTAAAAGGATGAGACGAATGAATGCAGCTGATCTACACAAGGACGCCATTGTTATCGATGGTTTGATCTGCGCCAAATGGGAACGCGCGCTGTTTGAAGATATGGCCAAAGGCGGCCTAACAGCGGCGAACTGCACCGTGGCCTTCTGGGAAAACTTTGAAGGCACCGTACAAAATATCGTTGAGATGAATAACCTGATCGAAGAGAGCAGTGATCTGCTGATCAAGGTACGCACCACCGAAGATATCAAACGCGCTAAGCGAGAAGGTAAGACCGGTGTGATGATGGGCTTTCAAAATGCCAACCCGTTCCAAGATCAGATCGGCTACGTTAAGGCGTTTAAAGATCTCGGCGTGGGCATTGTACAGATGTGTTACAACACCCAGAACCTCGTTGGCACCGGCTGCTATGAGCGCGATGGTGGTTTGTCCGGTTTCGGTCGTGAGATTGTGGCGGAGATGAACAAGCACGGTCTGCTATGTGATCTATCCCATGTGGGCCCGAACACCGCGAAAGAGGTGATCGACGAATCCAAACAGCGGGTCTGTTACTCCCATTGCTTGCCCTCGGGTTTGAAAGAGCATCCCCGTAACCGTAGCGATGAAGAGCTGAAGTATATCGCGGATAAAGGCGGCTTTGTCGGCGTCACCATGTTTACCCCCTTCCTGAAGGCGGGTGTTAACGCCACCATCGATGATTACGTTGAAGCGATTCAATACATCTATAACCTCGTGGGTGAAGATGCGATCGGTATCGGCACCGATTTCACCCAAGGCCACGGCCATGATTTCTTCGAATACCTGACCCACGATAAAGGCTATGCCCGCCGTTTAACCCGCTTTGGTGAGATCGTTAATCCGAAGGGTATCCGTACCGTGGGTGAGTTCCCTAACTTGACTGAAGCGCTGTTGCGTAACGGTTTCTCTGAAACCCAAGTACGTAAGATTATGGGTGAGAACTGGGTCACGCTGCTGAAGGATGTGTGGGGCGAGTAATCTCGCTGATCTAAACAATAGCATCACAGTATTAAAGATAGCTCAGCCGACACGAGCAGCTGAGATAAACCGAATAAATAGAGAGTTTTGAGGTAGAGAATGATGAGTGGACACGCACCTGAAATGCCAATTGTTGTTGATGATGAAACCGGCGTATGGACGACCGATGCACTGCCGATGTTGTATGTGCCACGCCATTTCTTTGTGAACAACCATATGGGGATCGAAGAAGAGATCGGTGCTGAACGTTATGCCGATATTCTTTATAAAGCGGGTTATAAATCTGCTTATTACTGGTGTGAAAAAGAAGCGGAAGAGCATGGTCTCGAAGGTGCGGATATCTGGCATCACTACCTGAAACGTCTATCACAGCGTGGCTGGGGATTCTTTATCACCGAAGCGCTGGATGTTGAGGCGGGTACTGCCACCGTTCGTTTAGAAAACTCCTGCTTCGTTTATCAGTACGGCAAGGTTAATCGTAAAGTGGATTATATGTTTACCGGTTGGTTTGCCGGTGCGCTGGATCAGGTCGCTGAAAGTTTGGGCTACCCGGTTCGCACCCAAGCTGAACAAACACAGTGCGCCGCCGAAGAGGGCTGCGAGGTGGGTTATTTTGAGGTTAAACCGCTGTAAATAATGACTAAAAACGGCTCGTCAGACTTTCATAGATCTGACGGGTCGTTAGTTCGTCTCTATTGGTATCGACCTGTCGTTAAAGTAAGAGGTTTTGCTCGATAGGAAAAAACTCTGTGGCTGAGTTGATCAGTGAGCTTGCGGTTAATGCTGGCACCCCATATACCTGAGTTTTTACGCCATATTTGAACTTTACTCTCTCGAGTAACAGGTCAAAATCCCCATCTCCTGAAAGTAAGATAATGGTGTCGACATCGGCGGCGGTGTCCATCACGTCAATGGCGATACCCACATCCCAATCGCCTTTAGCCGAGCCATCACTGCGTTGGATATAGGGTTTGAGTTTGATATCGAAACCGATATGTTTCAGGGCATTCTGAAATTTTAGCTGGTTGTCATCGCCGCGATGAATCGCATACGCGGTCGCCGAGACAATATCGCCTTGTTGGCTGATTGTTTGCCACAGTTTACGGTAGTTAAACTGTCGCCCATAAGCCTGTCGAGTGGTGTAGTAGATATTTTGTACATCGGCAAAAATAGCGATTCGGTTCACGGGTGATCCTCTGTTTTCATGTTTTCAGCAAAGCGCCATTATTGTTTTTCTAACTCTTCGATAAAGGCATCACGGATCAGGTTGTTGCGGGCGCCTTTACGGGTGATCACCGAGTAGTGGGTGGTAAAACTACGTTGTTCAGGTTGTATCGCCTTGAGACGATTTTCCCGTACCCACTGTTGCGCATAGTGGGTGGGTAGAAAACCGATATAACTGCCACTGAGGATCAGAAAGGCGATCCCTTCACGATCGGTTGAGCTAGCACTGGCTTTGAGCATGGTTTGTTGCTGCTTAATCTCGGCGGACTGAGGGTAGGCGGGCAGGACAGCGTCGTACTGGCTTAGTTCAGTGTCACCCAACTGGCTATCATCTTGATTGAATAGGGAGTGCTGATCGCTACAGTAGAGCAGTGATTGTTCATCATACAGCGGTAGGTAGTTAAGGCCGGGCAGTGTACGTTGTTCTGATACTACGCCGACTAATAGCTGACCATCTAATACCCCTGATTCAATGTCTTTAGGCGGGATCATGCGGATATTGATAATGACCTCTGGGCCTCGCGCTTTAAGGGCGGCCAAGGCTCGCGTAATACGCATCTGGGGGACCGTCACCATGTTGTCGGTGATGCCGATGTTAAGCTCACCCTTGAGTTCGGTATTGATCGCATTAATACGGGCACGAAAATTCTCTAGTCCGCCAAACAGTTGCAGAGTTGCATCATAGGCTTCTTCGCCCTGTTCGGTGAGCGCAAAACCGGCACGACCACGGTTGCATAGACGCATATTCAACAGGCTTTCCAATTCGGATATTGCCAAGCTGATGGCTGGTCGGCTGATATTCAGTTCCACCTCGGCGGCCGAAAATCCACCACTTTCGACTACGGCTTTATAGATACGTAGTAAGCGAATATGCGCATCACCCAGTTGTCGGGGTAATAGGTTTTCTGAACGACTCATTTATAGGTAACCTTATAGTTAACTTTAAATTAATATTTGTAGATTTAATAAACTTAATCTTTAGCGATAATAGAGTCAACAAGTGAATAACCTGAGATGAAAATTATGACTGATGATCAGAATCGTTGTGGCCTATCCCAAGAGCAACTTGATGCCCATTGGATGCCATTTACAGCTAACCGAAGCTTTAAACAAGATCCTCGCCTGATTGTTGCCGCCGAGGGGAATTATTATACCGCGGCCGATGGTCGTAAGATTTTTGATGGTTTATCTGGCCTATGGAACTGTGGTGCTGGTCATAGCCGTCCGGAAATTACTGAAGCGGTAAGCAAGCAAGTTAAGGAGTTGGATTACGCTCCCGCGTTTCAGTTTGGTCATCCGAAATCATTTGAATTAGCTCACCGTATGACTGAGTTGATGCCCGATGGACTGAACCGGGTATTCTTTACTGGTTCTGGTTCAGAAGCGGTTGAGACTGCATTGAAAATCGCCCGAGCCTATTGGCGCAAGAAAGGCCAAGCGGGTAAAACCCGTCTGGTCGGTCGTGCACGTGGCTATCATGGTGTTAACTTCGGCGGTATCAGTGTCGGTGGTATCGGGCCAAACCGTGCCATCTACGGTCAGGGTATCGATGCAGTGCATATCCCTCACACAATGCTGAAGGAAAACCTGTTTACCCAAGGGATGCCGGAAACCGGTGCTTACTTGGCCGATGAGTTAGAGTCGCAGATTGCTATTCATGATGCCTCTAACATCGCCGCAGTGATTGTTGAGCCGATGGCTGGTTCTACCGGTGTGATTCCACCACCGGTTGGTTACCTGAAACGTCTGCGTGAAATCTGTGATAAACACAATATCTTGCTGATTTTTGATGAAGTCATTACTGCCTTTGGTCGTATGGGCGCTAATACCGGTGCAGAAGCGTTCGGTGTGACACCGGATCTCATGACGGTGGCAAAACAGCTGACCAACGGTGTGATTCCAATGGGTGCGGTGGTTGCTAAGCAAGAGATCTACGATACCTTCATGGCGGATGCTGGCCCAGAATATATGCTGGAATTGCCACACGGTTATACCTATTCAGCCCACCCAGTAGCTTGTGCAGCGGGACTGGCATCACTGGATATTTTGGCAAATGATAAGCTGATCGAACGGTCTAAATCGATGGCACCTAAGTTTCAAGAGATGGTGCATAGCCTGAAGGGTACGCAGTACATCGCCGATATTCGTAACTACGGTTTGGCCGCAGGCCTGACCATTGAAGCGGCACCGGGCGAGCCTGCTTTGCGGCCACATCAGATCGCCATGAAGTGTTGGGAAAAAGGCTACTATGTGCGTCACGGTGGCGATACCATCCAATTGGGTCTGCCATTTACTGTCGAAACCGAAGAGATCGACGGGTTGATCAACGCATTGGGCGAATCGATTCGAGAGTTAAGTTAACACCGTTTTTAACTAAATTTAGCTGCACCTTAGGTGCAGCGTTTAAAAAGAATAAAGAGATAACATTATGACTGTTGTAGGCCACTTGATTAATGGCGAGATGCGCACAGACGCGGCTCGCACACAGGCAATATTTAACCCATCAACGGGTGAAGAGAGCAAGCAGGTCGCATTGGCGTCTGTTGCTACCGTTGAAGAGGCGATTGCCGCAGCAGAGCAAGCGTTCCCAGCATGGCGTAATACGCCACCGGCGAAACGTGCTCAAGTCATGTTTCGTTTTAAAACATTGCTAGAAGAAAATTCCGCTAAGATCTGTGAAATGATCGGTGAAGAACATGGCAAGATTTCCCATGATGCCGCCGGTGAATTGCAACGCGGCATTGAAAACGTCGAGTATGCCTGTGGCGCGCCAGAACTGTTAAAAGGCGAGCACAGCCGCAATGTTGGCCCTGGTATCGATTCTTGGAGCGAGTTTCAACCACTGGGTGTGGTCGCGGGTATTACACCGTTTAACTTCCCAGCGATGGTACCTCTGTGGATGTATCCGATGGCGATCGTCTGTGGTAACACCTTTATCCTGAAACCGTCTGAACGTGATCCATCATCCACGCTGTTTATTGCTCAGTTGTTACAAGAAGCTGGCCTGCCTAAAGGCGTTATCAACGTCGTAAATGGTGATAAAGAAGCGGTTGATGTGTTGCTGACCGATAGCCGAGTTAAAGCGGTGAGCTTTGTTGGATCAACACCGATTGCGGAATATATCTACAGCACCGCTAATGCCAACGGTAAGCGTTGTCAGGCACTGGGTGGCGCGAAGAACCATGCGATCGTGATGCAAGATGCAGACATGGACAATGCGGTTAACCAGCTATTGGGTGCGGCCTTTGGCTCTTCCGGTGAGCGTTGCATGGCGTTGTCTGTCGCGGTTGCGGTTGGCGATGAAGCGGCAGATACCTTGGTTGCGAAAATGAAAGCAGCGATGGCGCCGTTGAAAGTAGGTGCCTTTAGCAATAGCGACAATGACTTTGGCCCAGTGATCACCCGTGCTCATCAGCTGAAAGTGAATGGCTTTATCGATAGCGCCGAAGCGGATGGTGCTACGATTGTTGTGGATGGTCGTAACCCTGTCGTTGAAGGCTATGATGATGGCTTTTTTGTTGGGGCGACGCTTATCGATGGCGTAACACCGACTATGGAAAGCTACCAAGCTGAGATCTTCGGTCCGGTATTGCAGATTGTCCGTGTGAATACCATGGAAGAAGCGATGAAGCTGATCAATGATCACGAATATGGTAACGGTACCTGTATCTTTACCCGTGATGGCGAAGCAGCGCGTTACTTCTCTGACAATATTCAGGTGGGTATGGTTGGTATTAACGTACCACTGCCAGTACCAGTGGCTTACCACAGCTTTGGTGGTTGGAAGCGTTCATTGTTTGGTGATCTGCACGCTTACGGCCCAGATGCGGTACGTTTCTACACCAAACGTAAGACGATTACACAGCGCTGGCCTTCCAGTGGTGTGCGTGAAGGTGTTTCGTTCGCCTTCCCAAGCTAAGGCGCAGTGAGTCAGTAGGGCAACCCTGCTGATTCACCTGTCAAAGAGGCGCTTTATATCAGCGTCTCTTGATGCTTTTCGATTAACCGGTAGCCGTTCACGCGACTACCGGTTTTTTGTGTCTGATGGTTTTTAAGGTTTTTTTTAGAGCTTGTCTGCTAAGGGTTAAGGCTAGTGATTAAGGATAGTATCAGGCAACGTTCTTAGATATAAGTTGTCCTTCAGCGAGCGTTGCTGATGCCTGGTGTAAGTTTGAATACCTTGTAACGAACAGGGTAAATCACCCTAATAAATGGCCGCTGATATTGTTGAATATCTCAACTATGAATAAAATTCACGAGAAGTTAAATATAAAGCATTTTCATTCATGTTTGAGTGCGGGTATAAATACTCCTAACTATTAAGCCTAGACAATATTGCCGTTGATTCTTAGTGAACCGCACAAATCAAATATGGTGAAGGCGACTCACTGAAGAAACCGGCAGACAAATTGAGACTGTCTAGCAATAGCAAGAAACAAGCTCAGGCTTTATCTCAGACATTAGGGTGCGATTACGATGAACACAGACTTTACCTTTACGATTAAGAGCATAGGCTTCGATGAGAACTATCGTCCATTAGAAAATACGCGTATCACGACCAATTTCGCGAATTTGGCGAGAGGCGAGAGCCGTCAAGAGAACCTGTGCAATACCCTAAGAATGATTGATAACCGTTTTAATGCCTTAGCGCATTGGGATAACCCTAACGGCGATCGTTATTCTGTCGAACTCGATATCATCTCTGTTGATATGGACATTGAAGGCAATGGTCAGAGCTTCCCTGCCATTGAAGTACTGAAAACGAATATTGTTGATCATAGCACCGGTGAACGTATCGACGGCATTGTTGGCAATAACTTTTCCTCCTATGTGCGTGACTATGATTTTAGCGTGTTGCTGATGGATCATAATAAGGATCAGCCCCAATTTACGGTTCCAGAGAACTTTGGTGAGCTACACGGGAAACTCTTTAAATATTTCGTTAACTCGAAGGCTTATCAGCAGCATTTTAAAAAGCCACCGGTTATCTGTCTCAGTGTTTCTAACAACAAAACCTACTATCGGAAAGAGAATCAGCATCCTGTTTTAGGATTTGAGTACCAGCCTAATGAGTCATCCTTGACTGAGCAATACTTTGAAAAAATGGGCTTACAGGTTCGCTATTTTATGCCTTCAAATAGCGTAGCGCCGTTGGCCTTTTACTTTTTTGGTGATTTACTCAACGATTACACGAACCTTGAGTTGATCAGTACGATCAGCACGATGGAGACCTTTCAGAAAATATACCGACCTGAAATTTATAATGCTAACGCGGTGGCAGGCCAGCGTTATCAGCCTAAATTACAAAATCAGGATCACTCAGTCACCCAAATTATTTATGACCGAGAAGAGCGGGGCCAATTAGCCAATCAACAGGGGAAATTTGCTGAAGAGCACTTCATCAAACCTTACCAAACCGTGCTGGAACAATGGTCAGCAAATTACGCTTAATTGTTAGGTTCAATCATTTACTTACATAGACGATATCATTGATTATGAAAACATTATTACCGACTTCAACCGCAGGCAGCCTACCTAAACCGACTTGGCTTGCAGAGCCTGAGACACTTTGGTCACCTTGGAAACTGCAAGGCGAGGAATTAATCGACGGCAAACAGGATGCATTGCGGGTGTCATTACAAGAGCAGCAGCATGCGGGTATTGATATTGTCAGTGATGGCGAGCAAACACGCCAACACTTTGTCACAACCTTTATTGAACACCTCAACGGTGTTGATTTTGAGAAACGTAAAACGGTTAAAATTCGTGATCGCTATGATGCGAGTGTCCCCACGGTTGTGGGTCCTGTCTCTCGCCAAAAATCCGTCTTTGTCGAAGATGCTAAGTTTTTACGCCAGCAAACCAAGCAACCTATTAAGTGGGCTTTACCTGGCCCTATGACGATGATTGACACGCTTTATGATGATCATTATAAGAGTCGTGAAAAACTCGCGTGGGAATTTGCCATCATTCTCAACCAAGAAGCTAAAGAGTTAGAAGCGGCTGGTGTTGATATTATCCAATTTGATGAACCCGCATTTAATGTGTTTTTTGATGAGGTCAACGAGTGGGGTATCGCGACGCTAGAAAGAGCTATTGAAGGGCTTAAATGTGAAACGGCTGTACATATTTGCTATGGCTATGGCATTAAAGCCAATACCGATTGGAAAAAAACACTGGGCTCTGAATGGCGACAATATGAAGAGGCGTTCCCTAAACTGCAAAAATCGAACATCGATATTATCTCGCTAGAGTGTCATAACTCCCATGTTCCCATGGAATTACTTGAACTTATTCGGGGTAAAAAAGTAATGGTAGGGGCCATTGATGTAGCGACCGATACCATTGAGACACCCGAGGAAGTCGCCGGTACCCTGAGAAAAGCACTGAAATTTGTCGATGCAGACAAGCTCTACCCGTGCACCAACTGCGGTATGGCACCTTTGTCTCGTCGAGTCGCCGCGGCGAAACTCGATGCTTTAAGGGCCGGCACAGAGATAGTTCGACGCGAACTCTTAGCCTAAAAAGTGACAGGGTCAGGTGTTGCTTGTTGCCTCTTGACCCGCTTTGTTTATTGTCAGTTTAAAGGTGCTTATTGGTGATGTGTACAAAAGCCCGTAGGATTCGGTGTGGGCTTCAGTGCGACGTTGATCTTTTAGGCGTTCGTAAAAAAGGCAGCGATTATCGCTGCCGAAGTGCTACATGGGCTAACTTAGATGATGGACCTCTTGTAGCCCGTAAACCGGCGTGTCGATACCTTCCATACGAGCTTTAATTTGCAGCGATAGATACTGCGAATAGTGTCGGGATTGGTGTAAATTACCGCCATGGAACCACAGTGCTTCTTGCTGTGTTGGCTTCCACATGTTGCGTAGTTCACCTTCCCAAGGTCCCGGATCTTTTGCGGTATCAGACCCTAAGCCCCAGCATTTTCCGACTTTGTCGGCGACTTCTTGGGAGATGATTTTAGCGGCCCAGCCGTTCATTGATCCGAAACCGGTAGCGTACACAATCAAATCCGCTTCTAGCTCAGTGCCATCGGTAAGAACAACCGACTTCGGTTTTATCTCGGCGATGGATACGCCGGATTTGAGTTTGATTTCACCGTCGGCAACGAGATCAGAAGCACCAACATCAATATAATAACCCGATCCACGACGTAGGTATTTCATGAATAGTCCTGAACCATCTTCACCAAAGTCGAGTAAGAATCCCGCATCGGTTAGGCGTTGGTAAAATTCAGCATCGCGCTCTGCAACGGCTTTATAAGCAGGAATATGAAACTGTGGCATGATCTTGAACGGAACAGACCCAAAGGTGAGGTCGGCTTTATAGGTCGTCATACCATTTTCAACCGCCTCTTCAGAGTACAAACCACCTAGCACCAGTTCCATTAACGAATCTGATTTGATGATGTGTGTCGATGAGCGTTGAATCATGGTGACGTCGGCATCGTTTTCCCAGAGTGCACAGCAAATATCATGGGCTGAGTTGTTAGCGCCCAGCACGATACATTTTTTACCTTTATACGCTTCGCCACCGGGATGCTGACTAGAGTGATGTTGCTCGCCTTCAAAGGTATCCATGCCTGGGATATCGGGCATGTTGGGAATGCCTGACATGCCGGTTGCCAGTACAAGTTGTTTAGGGTGTAGGGTGAGTTTTTCACCATTGCGATCGACCTCTACCGTCCACTCCTGTTTGTCTTCATCATATTTGGCATGCGTGCAGCGGGTTGATCCCCAGTAATTTAGCTCCATGACCTTGGTGTACATCTCTAGCCAGTCACCCACTTTGTCTTTTGGGGTAAACACTGGCCAGTTTTCAGGGAAGGGTAGGTAAGGCATGTGGTCATACCAAATAGGATCGTGAAGCGAGAGTGACTTATAACGATTACGCCATGTATCACCAGGCTTAGGTAATGCATCAATCACGATTGTAGGTACTTCTAATTGACGAAGGCGAGCGCCTAAACCTATCCCGCCTTGGCCGCCACCAATAATTAAACAGTAGGGCTGCTCGGTGTAGCCTAAACTTGCTTCTTCATGTTGACGTTTTTCGAGCCAGGTTTGGCGGTTTTTATTCGCGCCGTGTTCAGCCCCTTTCGGACGTAATTTGTTACGCTTTTCGGGAAAATCTTTTAGCTCAGTCATGGTGGTAAGGAAGGTCCATGCTAGACCATCACGTAATCGCAAATAGCCACGACCTTTCGCTATTTGGGTTTCGAAGGTGATCCATGCCTCAACCACACCATCGGTTTCGGTGGCGTCTTCTTCAACTTGCCAATTGCTCGGTGCAGCATCGGCCATGGTGGCGGTGAGCATATCGCTGATAGCGTCGCGACCTTCCATGGTTTTAATATTCCATGTAAAGGCGACTAGGTCGCGCCAGTATCCATCTTCTTCGAATAAAGAGGCGGCGTCGGCGGGTGATGTAGAGCTAAGAGTCGCGGCTAACGTTTCTACCCATGCGACAGCATCCAGTGTGGGTTGATGAGTAGCGGTTAGTGCAGTATTGGTCATAACTATCTCCAGTGCAGTTTGTTTTTTTTGTGCTGCGTTGACGCAGGAGATAGAGCAGAAAGCGTGCCAGTATCGACTGTTTTTATTTTTGTTAAATATAACCAATTGATTTATATGTGAATTATTTTATTTATTAGTATGTTTTTAGTTAAATTAATTAAGTTGGGTGCTCTCGCTGAGTGTTACATCTGTAATGCGAACACATAACAACTGTAACGCTGGATGACAACGAACGTTACAGGTGTAAAGGGTTTTAGTTAACGATTTGATGCAGCTTGTAGATACATAATCTTTGAATTTAACGGCAGAGGGTGAGGTTAGATACATGCCTGAAAGAAGTATAGAAAACGCCTCTTTTCAGCGGTAGACTCGATGGCATCGTGAAATAAAAATAACAGTCACGGGCAAAGGAATAGGCATGATTAACACAAGTCAGCGTCGTCATATCGATACCATACTCAGTTATGGCGGACACCAATCAATGTATAAAAGCTACTCGCCCACTCATGAGTTGATTGGACGTTCGTGGCGGCGATGTTTAACCGAATATGGTTTAGATCCCAGTCAGCCCAGACCAGCGCGCATCGTTACACATCAAACATTGCGTGAGCATCAAGATTCGGTAGATGAGTTTTTGAACGTAGCACGGGCGGGCGTCGAACAGCTCTACACGCAAATTTCGGGTCTTGGGTACGTACTATTGTTAAGCGACCATCGGGGGATTACCGTTCAATTTTTGGGTAATAAACATGATGACGATCGTTTACATAAAGCGGGGCTCTACTTAGGGGCTGATTGGAGTGAGCAATACGCGGGCACATCGGCGGTAGGTACCTGTATACAAGAGCAACAAGCGCTGACTTGCCATCGTGTTGATCACTTCGATAGTTCCCATATAGGTCTAACCTGCACGGCGGCACCGATTAAAGATCCATCCGGGCAGTTATTAGCGGTATTGGATATCTCGGCATTAAACTCATCCCGTACGCCGGAAAGCCAAAACTTTGCCTTACACCTAACGCAACTATATGCGCGTCTGATTGAAGATGCTTATTTTTTACGGCGCTATCGCAACCGTTTGGTTTTTAAGTGTGATCAATCGCGAGAGCTCGTTCAGGTCAATGGCCAGTTGTTGTTTGCCTTAGATGAGCAGGGGAATATCCTTGCGGCGAATACCGCAGGTCGCACTTTGTTGGCGCAATACCGGCCCTTCTCCAAAGATTCGATTTCATTACCAGACCTACTGGAGTGCCAGTGGCGGGATATTCTATCCATCACTTACGAAAGTAAAGACGGAGTACGTGCGTTTAGGGTCTCGGGCACTCAGCAGATGTTATATGGCATTTTGATTGAGCCAAAGACGAATACCTTTAGCCAATTGAACGTATCAGAGGTGTGCGCCTCGCAAGAGGAGTCAGTCCCTGCGTTAGATAAGCTATGTGCCGATGACCCTGCTATGCGACAAACAATTAGCTTAGCTAAACGATTACGCCACCGTGATGTTAGCCTGCTGATTTTAGGTGAAACGGGCACTGGCAAAGAAGTGCTCGCTAAAGCCATTCATGCAACAAGCCACCGGTCAGATCAACCTTTTATAGCGGTTAACTGTGCCGCTATTCCTGAATCATTAATTGAAAGCGAGTTGTTTGGTTATGCGCCGGGAACCTTTACAGGGGGACGAGTGAAGGGTGCAAAGGGTCTTATTCAAGAAGCCAACGGGGGGACGCTTTTTTTAGATGAAATAGGCGATATGCCGTTACAGCTACAAAGTCGTTTATTACGGGTATTAGCCGAAGGGCAGGTGTTACCTCTTGGCACATCTCAGCCGGTTAATATTGATGTCCGTGTACTCGCGGCCACGCACTGTAATGTGATGCAGCTCATTGCTGACGGGCTGTTTAGAGAAGACCTTTACTATCGGCTAAACGGCGCAACGCTAAAGCTTCCCGCTTTAAAAGCACGAGTCGATAAGCACTATCTAATCAAATTATTGCTAAAACGTTTGAACCCAGCTGCTCGACTACGTGCCGATGCAATGAGTGCGTTACTGGGCTACTCATGGCCAGGTAATATCAGGCAGTTGGTTAACACGCTTACGTTTGCCGAAGCGGTATGCGAAGAGGGAGAGATCACCGTCCACCATTTACCGGAAGAGTGTGTTGCAGGGCGGTTGGATAAGTCCACTTTTGCTTTACCCATGCAATCACTAAATTCTTGCGACACATCAACATTATCGGCAGAGCCTTTATCAGACCCATGGTTAGAAAAGACTAATTCTATACCCGAGCAGCAAATGCTGATTGATAGGCTCCGTCAGCAGCGATGGAACATCTCAGCAGTTGCTAAACAGTTGGGCGTATCACGGCCGACGATTTATAGACGAATGAAAAAGCTTGGGATTAGTTTGCCTAGGGATGTTTAGCGAATCTCTAACTCAAGATTTGCATCGCTTTATACTTTATGAAAAACTTTTTCATAAAAAAACAGTACAAGGATGTACCGTATGAATTTTTATTTCTTTGGCAAGAACCGCCAATATATTCGTTTTCGCTTCCACTGCCAGCGCACTGAATGGTCTTCGGGCATCATGTTAAATCGCAATAGTCATGGGGCTTTTCAGCGTCTGCTGCTCATTAGTTTACTGATGATTTCTCTTGGTTGGGCTGATAAAAGCTTTGCTGACAAACCCAAACTACAGCTGGCGACAGTCTATCATGCGGGTCTGGACGTATCTGATTATTGGGTGAGTGAAAAACTCGATGGTGTGCGGGGGTATTGGGATGGCAAACAGTTATTAACGCGACAGGGTTACCGAATCCATGCGCCGGATTGGTTTACCCAAGTATTACCCGAGCAGCCGTTGGATGGTGAGTTGTGGATCGGGCGAGGCAAGTTTAACGCGGTGTCTTCGCTTGTTAGAAGCGCATCGACCGAGGCGTCGCAAGGGCAGGCAGATCGTTGGCGGCGGGTGAAATTTATGTTGTTTGATCTACCACAGTTTCCAGGCACCTTTACCCAGCGTTTACAGCAATTGGGCCAACTCGTGGATGAGATTGATCGGGACTGGGTTCAGTTGATTGATCAGCGACGAGTCAGTGATGATAGTACGCTCATGGCTTGGTTAAAGCAGGTGGTCGCTGACGACGGCGAAGGGTTGATGCTGCACCATCAGGATGCCTTGTATCAATCAGGGCGTAGTGCTCAGCTGTTAAAGCTTAAGCTATGGCAAGATGCCGAGGCGAAAGTGATTGGGCATCAGCCGGGGAAGGGGAAGTATGTCGGCATGCTCGGTGCGTTGTTAGTGGAAACACCGACGGGTATTCGCTTTAAGCTCGGCAGCGGCTTTACCGATCAACAGCGGCAACATCCTCCAGCGATCGGCAGTATCGTTACCTATAAATACACAGGTGTCAGTGCAAAGGGTGTCCCCCGTTTTGCCAGTTTTATGCGGGTTCGTCAGCCTTAAGGCTGGATCAGTGTCTTACCTAATGACAGGTTTTTTCGTCGCCATGGCTCCATATCTCTTTTTAGGTATCTGCTAGCGAGTGTTTCTGTTTTATAATGGCCGAGTTATTTATGTTCGTCGCGTTCGCTACGAAATACTGATTACGGATGTAATACTATGAAGGCCGTTACGCTTACTGAACTCGAACAGCGGTATCCGGAAGGTTTCTGTCAGTCTCTGTCTATGTTTGGTGCTTTATCGGATGAGAGTCTCCACTTTCTGCTGCAACAGGGAACACTGTTATCGGTGCAGCCGGGGGATCGGTTATTCAGCATAGATGATATGTCGGAACAGTTTTATATCATCATTAAAGGCGCGGTACGGTTTTACCAGCATCGGCCTCAAGACGGTGCCAGCGTGCCAATACGCCTGTATGACGAAGGTGAGCAGATTGGCTTTGTTGGTATGATTGGACTGCATCCACGCCGGGGAGATGCTGTGGTGGAAAAAGAGGGTTATCTGTTAGAGATTAGCACTGAGTTATTCCATAAGCTCTGCGAGCAATACCCTGAGATGTTTATGATCTTTCTGATCAATATTACCCGAGAGATGAGCCGAGAAATTAGTCATCTTGATCAGCTCTATGCCGATAAACACTGATCGGTTTACCTATACTTATACCTCTAATCTTTAACCTCAAATTCTAACCCTAACCCTCACCTCTATGCTGGGCTAGTTTACCTATAGCGTTTGATTCTGTGATTTATGGTGTGTCCAAAGCGGTAGGTTGCTCAACGCTAGACTATGATTAAACTGCTGTTTGATTTTTGATCAGCTTAGAGTCGCTCTAAGGTGTTTTTAAATACGGATAGCAAGATGTTAGATAATGATTTCACCGAGGTTCTATTAAGGTTCGATAGGCGAGTGTTTATCAACCCGCCCTAGGAGGTAAGCGTTATGGAGCAGCAACAGTTTCTAGTGGATGAGTTAGATAAAAAGATTGAGATGTTCCGGCACAACTCTAAGTCGCATAAAACATTACATCGTCGGTTGCGCTATGGCTCTTTTGGGCTTACCGCTATGTTGTCTCTGCTATCTGGATTGGCGCTGTATCTGCCCGCTTATTCCACCCATCTGAATGTCGCTATTTTGGTTTTCTCAGGCACCGCCGGTATTCTCGCGTCCCTAGAAGGGCTGCGTAAGGCGGATGAACTGTGGATTCATGAGCGGACTACCTATTACACCCTGTGTGATTTAAGGCGTGAGTTGATGTTTCAGATTAAAAGCCAAACCTTGAAGGCCGCAGAGCTTGAGCTGTTCTTTGAACGGTTGCAGAAAGTGCTGAATAACTCGGCAGAAAAATGGAACACTGGCATTGTGCAGGGGCGACAAGGGGATATCGTTCCGGCGGAATAGAATCATAAACGCCGGTGTCTAGATAAACCCCTTTGTTGTTACGGCTTTGGTGATACTGAGGTACTTTGATCGAGCGGTTCTAGGGTGACGCGTCCTCGGCGATCACCGAGTTCAGAGATCAGCATCGCAGCGATAATCATGCCCGCACCGACTAATCCTAGCGTACCGAGTTGCTCGTTTAGGAATAACCAAGCGGAGAGGCAAGCAAACACCGGTTCGGTGGCGAAGATCAGTGCCACCTGATGCGAGGCGAGTATCTGCTGGCAGGCTGATTGTGCCCAGTAGGCATAGGCCGTGCCTAACAGACCGGTAATCAACACTGCGCTGATAATCAAAGGATTCGTCGCCAAATCCTGCCAGCTCAGGGGTGTTGCACCTGAATGATAAAATGCGGGCTCGGGGCTAATCCAAGCAGCAATACTGCTATACAGGGCTACAGCTAGCAACTGTAGGATGCTCAAGGGCATCACTGGGAGTGAATCGACGAAGCGACCGGTCAGCAAAATATGAATGGCAAAGCCAAATGCGCAGGTCAGTATGAGAGTGTCACCCCGATTGAATTCTAGGTTATCACCAACGGTTAACAGGTAGAGCCCTGCCGTGGCGATCACCATACCGATCCACACCGCCGCGGAAGCCTTGATGCGAAACAGCAGAAAGCCCAGTAGCGGCACTAACGGCACGTTTAAACCGGTAATAAAGCCAGCATTAGACACCGAGGTGTAATGCATGCCCTCTGTTTGAGTGTAGAAACTGACAAACAGCAGAAAACCGAGCAGGGCACTGGCGCCACAGAGCGGTAACCAGCGGATGTTCACCAGTTGCTGTCGGTTAAACCAAAGCAGCGGGATCAGTGATAATCCCGCTAATAAGAAACGGATGGCATTAAAGGTGTGGGTGGGTATCTCTTCAATCGCTAGATCGATCAACACGAACTCTACGCCCCAGATAAAGCAGACTAATAGAAGTAGCAGTTGTGCTGTGCGTGATGATCGGATAAGCATGGGAAGTCCTTGTCGATAGAGCTATTGAGTCAGTTTTTGAATACGTCGTTAAGCCAGCTAAGTCGCTAGACTCTACAGGCTTAAACAATGGAGACCGAAGTCTCCAGCAAACGCTGATACATTCTACGTTAGGCCAGCATAAAGCCCAGTGTTACCAAGCAGATAAACGCGATAACGGCACCAATCAGGGCGTAGGGAATCTGGCTGAGGGCATGTTGCATCGGGGTACAGCCGGAACCTTGGGATGACAGTACGGTCGAGTCACTGAAGAAACAGGCGTGGCTACCAAAAGCTGAGGCGGATAGTAGTGCACCCACCGTCAGTGGCATCGACATATCCATGCTAATGGCCATGGGGATCACAATCGGTAGGGAGACCACAAACACACCCCAGCTAGAACCCGTGGCGAACACCACCATGGCCATCGAAGCAAAGACTAACGCCGGTAGCATCTCTTTCGACAGGAAGGGGGTCAGTGAGTCGATGATATAAGGGGTTAGGCCGAGTTGATCGTTGATCTCTTTGACCATAAAGCCCGCACAGACGACCGCAATGGGGTGCAGCATCACCTTAAACCCATCCAGCATTGCATCAACCAACTGAGCAAAGGAGAGCAATCGCTGCCAGAAGTAGAGCACCATGGTAAACATCGAGGCTACCAGAGCACCGAGTAGTAAATCGATATCGTAATAAACACTGGCTGCTATTAACACGGCCATCGGCAACAGGAAGTTTAATAAACCAATGAGGGGTGGGGTTTTCTTCAGCGCTGAGGTGTCGAAACCATCTTGCTGAATACCATCGGGGATGGGCTGACCGGCTTGGGCGCGCTGTTCGGCTTTTTTCATTTCGCCAAAATCACCAAGGATTCCGAAGGCCACTAGAAATACGACCAGCAGTGCCGCCCAGCCGTACACCATGTAGGGAATAGCGTCGATATAGAGGGACATCCCTTTGCCTTCGGCTGCGGCGCCGTTTTCTTCCAGTAAGGCGGCAAAATAAACCGCCCAGGTTGAAACAGGCACCAGAATACACACCGGTGCGGCGGTAGAATCGACTAAGAAGGCCAGTTTTTCGCGAGAGATCTTATAGCGGTCGGTGAGGCTTTTCATCGAGGCAGAGACCGCCAGTGAATTCAGGTAATCATCGATAAACACCATGACCCCTAAAGTACAGGTAGTGAGCATGGTGCCGCGCTTGGTTTTAATCCGTTTAGCGAGTAGCTCGCCAAAACTCAAGACGCTGCCACCGCGTTCCAACATATTAATGAGGCCGCCCATCATGCCGCACACCAGTACGATCCAGGCGATGGTTTCATCCATGACCACCGATATTGAGAGGTCACCGAGCCCACTGACAAGGTTGCTCGGATCGAGTAACAGCAAGCCCGCAATAATGCCGGCGAAGATCGATTCCAGAGCCTTCTTGGTGATCACCGCCACGCATAGAATGAGCATAGCTGGCAGGAAACTTAAAAAGCCATAGGGCTCGCCGTCTACATGCTGGGTCGAAAGGTAGGCAAAAAAGGCCATAATAACGCTAAAAAAGATCAGCCACTTTTGTGGGCTGCCTTGGCGATTAAGGGTCGTGTTTGGGGTGTTGTTTGGCTTGATAGCCATGGTGTCGGGGCTGACAGTCGAGCCGATCTCAGTACTCATATGGCACCTTTTCTTATCGTTATAAATTGATGATGTAAAGCCTGAGCCCTCAACGCCTCGCGGTATTGAGGGCCAGCAAAAGGGTGAATGCGGTGGTAGTCGCAGGGAGATACCTAATGACAGCAATGTATTGGCACGAGGCGCTAGGCTTTAATGCGCATAGGAGGCTCGTACCGTGGCTGATTAGATACCCAGTTTATCGCGCAGGTTGTAATACCAAGCGCCCATGGCGGTGTACGGAATACGTAATGCTCGGCCACCAGGGAAGGGGTATTGTGGCAGACCGGCAAAGATATCAAACCGTTCCGCTTGACCTTTGATCGCGTCACAAAGCACTTTGCCGGCGAGGTGGGAACTGGTCACACCGTGGCCGCTGTAGCCCTGAGCGTAGTAAATATTCTTGCCGATACGACCAAACTGCGGCAGACGCATCAGTGTCAGTAGGAAGTTGCCGGTCCAGGCATAATCCACCTTAACGCCTTTTAACTGAGGAAAGGTTTTCAGCATATTCGGTACAATCAACGATTCGATCTTATCCGGTTCCCGCGCGCCATAGGTGACACCGCCGCCATAGATCAGGCGGCCATCGCCAGAGAGGCGGAAATAATCCAGCAGATAGTTACAGTCTTCAACGCAGTTATCCTGTGGTAGTAACTCACGTTGTTGCGCTTCATTGAGGGGTTCGGTGGTAATCACCTGAGTGCCACAAGGCATCGCTTTTTGCTCTAATTTAGGAATCAATCCACCTAAATAAGCGTTACCTGCGACAATGACGAAGTCCGCGGTAACTGAGCCTGTTGCTGTATGGATAACGGCTTTGTCACCTTCCTGCACCTGAGTGACGGCAGAGTCTTCATAAATCACACCGCCGAGGCTTTCGAAGGCCGCCGCTTCACCTAATACGAGGTTGAGCGGGTGGAAGTGGCCGCCGCTTTTATCTAGTAAACCGCCTTCATATCGGCTTGAACCGACATGGTCGCGGATGCTGTCAGGGGTTAGCATCTCTAGTTGGGTATGGCCGTGGGCTTCCCAAAGCGCTTTCTTTTCTTCCATCTCACGGAGCTGTCGGCTATTACAGGCGGCGAAGATACCGCCATCCTTCAAGTCACAGTCAATGTTATATTGATCGACGAGACGACGGATAATTTGTCCGCCTTCGAAAGCCATTTTTCCCATCTCACGGCCGGTGTCTTGGCCATAATGCTTTTCAATAAAGTCGATATCACGGCTATAACTGTGAACGATCTGTCCGCCGTTACGACCGGATGCACCAAAGCCAATCCGGCTGGCTTCTAAAACGACTACCTTAAAACCCTGTTCGGCGAGATGTAATGCCGACGACATGCCGGTAAAACCCGCACCGATAACACAGATATCGGCAGTGATATGATTAGTTAATGGTGCCCGAAACGCTTTATCGTTTGCTGAAGCGGCATAGTATGACGTGGTGTGTGATGGAGCAGCCATAAGGAAACCCTGTAATCGGACCCAATAAGGGTATTGCTGATAGTCGCTGGGATAACGAACGGTCGTCCTCAGCCTTCAATGTAGGGTTAAGATAATCTTTTCTCGGGCTTAGACGCTATACCTATCAGGGGATAGATAAGTCGGTGAGCGTCATTCGGCGATTGACGCTTAGCCGACAGATGCTCAATAGGGTGGGGCACTTTCCGCATCTTTATGGATGACTTTAATGGAGTCGATAAACATATCCCTTGCTCGGTTGGGTTGTGTGGACTTTTTAGTAATCACGGCGACGCCTAAGCGGAAATGCTTAATGTCTTGCGCAACAGCCTTGAGTAATCCCTGTATGACATAGGGTTGCGCAATTTGCTGCGGTAAAAAACTGATATAACAGCCTGATAGCAGCATCGCGATGCGGGATTCATAGTGATAAGAAGCAACGGAAAGGTTCATCTGAGAGAGCTGATGATAAATCTCTTCATGGGGTTTAAGACCCGCATGTACCAATTTGTAGCTGTTGATAACCGTTTGTGTTACCTGATCTTTAGGCAGATCAAACAAAGGGTGGTCTTTGCCACAATAGATATAGTTTTCGTCTGTGAATAGGTGAATATAGTTAAGCCCTTCAAGTTTTCGATGATAGGGGATGATGGCAATATCGAGTTGATTATTGAGTACCATCTTTTCCATGACTTTCATGTGCTCAACTTCAATTTGAAGCTCGACATTCGGCGCTCGATGATAGAAGTGGCGGATGATCGCCGGCAGTTTGAAGCGTGGATCGGTACTGAAAGTATCACTCAGAGCAATTCTCAGTTTACCGGCAGGGTTATCGCCAAGGTTATTAATGGTACTGCGAAACTGTTCAAGGTTATGCAACAGGTGAGTGGTTTGATCAAATACAACTTTGCCCTCTGGCGTTAAGCTAAACCCGGCTCTTCCCCGTTTACATAGCGTAATATTTAAGCGTTTTTCCAGTGCAGCGATGTGATTACTAATGGTGGGGCGGCTGATGTTGAGTTCAACTTCTGCGGCTGAAAACCCTTCACATTCTACAACAGACTTAAATATTTTAAGCTGTTTTATCTCGATGTCACCCAGTTGCCCAAGCACAAATTTCGTCATTCTTTTTATACCTTTATAGGTTTCGCTTTGTGTGGGATAGCAAACTAAGATTCGTTGGTTTTCTTATACATAAGAATCTATCTTACGTAAAGAAAGTTAAACGTTAATGTGGGTTATTTGTGATTTAACGCATCTTTGATCTATGTGAAAATGCGGCCGCAATTATTTAATTCGCCGCATACTTATTACAAAACCCAGGATGAAGCATGATCAAGAACCTTAAGAAAAAACTATCAACCTCTGCTTTAGCTGTGACATTAGGCCTGAGTACTTTGGCTGCTGATGTGTCTGCTGCTGACTATAACTGGCGTTTTAGCAACCTTTATGGTCGCGGTACTGCTTTTGGTGATGTGTATGAAAGCCTAGCGAAGAATATCGAAACTGAATCAGAAGGCCGTATTAAAGTTCAGGTTTTGTATTCCGGTGAAGGTGTTGGTACGAGTGGTTTATTGGGTGCGGTTAAATCCGGCTTGATCACCATGGGCGCACCATTCCAGTCTATGCATGCGGGTGAATTACCTGCAGGCGTGGTTGAAATTGGCCTGCCTGGTGGTACGGATGACCCTGCTGAACTACAGGCATTGTTCCATGATAAGGGCTGGGGAAAAGTACTCACTAAAGCCTATGGTTCACAAGGATTGGTTTGGCTTGAACCTTACATTCAACCACCGGTATATGTGTTAACTAAGAAAGAAATTAAGTCAGTCGCTGATTTTAAAGGGCTTAAAATACGTGCTCCGGGTGCTTATGGTAAGTTCCTGCGTAACTTGGGTGCATCACCTGTATCACTCGCTTGGAGCGAAATCTATACGTCACTGGCTACCGGCGTTATCGATGGCTCTATCGGTAGTAACATGATCGATCACCGCGATGGTAACCACGTTGAAGTGGCTAAGTATATGTATCGCTTGCCATTGGCGGGTGCACAGGTATTGCCAATCGTTGTTAACCGTTCTGCTTGGAAGAAACTGCCAGAAGACCTGCAAGCTGTTGTGCGTAAAGCAACAGAACAGCATGCCGCTGATCAGTTACGTTTGTCTCGTCAATGGGAATCTGAAGCGGTTACAGAGATGGAAGCAAAAGGACTTAAGTGGAGTCCTGAGCCAAGCGAAGCCGATAAAGCAGCATGGCAGGCCGCGGGTGCAGGTTTGTGGGATGAATACGCGGCTAAGGATAAGTACAGCAAAGAGCTGATCGATATCCTGCGTAACAGCAAGTAAGGCATTCGAATGAACTAAAGGGGGTGTAATCACCCCCTTTTTTGTTGCAGGTATTTTTATGCTTAAAATAATACTGACAAGTTTTTGTCACGCCGTTGATTGGGTGGTGCGTCAAGCGGGTCGGATGGCCGCGTTTATGATGCCGATGTTGGCACTTGTGGTCGCTTTTGAAGTTTTCTCCCGTTATGTTCTTGGTAAGCCAACCATCTGGGCATTTGATCTATCGTTGTTTATGTTTGGTTATTTGGCCGCCTTAGGTGGCGCCTATGCACAGCAGCAACGAGCACATATCAATGTTGATATCCTT
The DNA here is from genome assembly GCF_003957515.1 of Amphritea opalescens. Lineage (GTDB taxonomy): Bacteria > Pseudomonadota > Gammaproteobacteria > Pseudomonadales > Balneatricaceae > Amphritea > Amphritea opalescens. Next base: position 21,432 of record NZ_RQXW01000017.1, on the reverse strand, counting down.
TACCTCAAGGTCTCTCATAAAACCCGCAGTGTGTTCAACCTAGTTTCGTTTTCGTTGGCCATTTTCTTTCTTGTCATCATCGTCATGATGAGTATCGGTAAGTATGAAGAAGCGATTGAGTTTGATTATCGCCGTCAGAGTGAATGGGCTCCGCCCATGTTTCACTTCTGGATCATGATGATGGTTGCCTGTGGTCTGTTTATTGCCCAGTTGGCAAGAGATATGCTGGCAGAGTTGTATTTTCTTCTGACAGGCCAAGCACTTATTGAGGAGAATGATGATGGGAATTGAGTTATTAACCGTAGTTCTTCTGCTATGTATTTTGGTGTTTTTTGCGATTGGCGCCCAGGTCGGTTTGGCGCTCGGTGGGATTGCAATGGCCGTGGGTTATATGACCTGGGGCGATGGTATATTTAATGTTATTCCTACCACGTTAGAATCAACGTATTTTAGTTTTATCCTGTTAGCGATTCCTCTCTACATTTATATGGGACAGTTGTTAACTAAGTCTGGCATCGGCGATGCCATGTTTAATTTTAGTCAGATGCTGATTGGCCGGGTGCGTGGTTCGCTTGCGATCAGTGTTATCGGTGTTTGCTCCATGATCGGTGCAATGGTGGGTATTATCGGCGCGGGTATTATGACGTCCGGTAGTATTGCGTTACGGCCAATGCTTGAACGGGGCTATAACCAACGTTTGGCGCTTGGGGTGATCATGGCCGGCGGTGGTTTGGGTATCCTGATACCACCGAGTATTCCGATGATCATGTTTGCGGCATCCACGCAAAATTCGGTTGGTAGGATGTTTCTAGGCGCAATGGTCCCAGCGTTACTCACGGTGGTGATGATGGTGCTTTACGTCGGTATTAGCTGCTGGTTGTTCCCGGAACGGGCGCCACGGGATATGGATAACAAGGATATTGTTAAGCTTGAAGGTAAAGCTAAATTCCGTATTGCTCGCGATGGTTTGTGCTCGATGCTGCTGATTGTGGCCGTGCTGGGCAGTATTATTACCGGTATAGCAACACCAACGGAGTCGGGTGCTATTGGTGTGGTCGGCGCGATTGTCCTTGCGATCCTATTTAAACGTTTCAAAGTGGATATGTTTTTACAATCTGGTTTTCAGACCGCTACCTTGGTCAGTGTGGCGATGTGGATTATTTTTGGGGCATCTGTCTTTAGTAACTTTCATCTGTTGATGGGAGTGCAGAGTATGGTGGCGGACTTTACGGGGCAGCTAGATCTTCCCCCCATTATGATCATCATTATGTTCCAGCTGATTATGCTGTTACTGGGCTTTATTATTGATGAGTTCATCATCGTCTTGATGTGTGCGCCTCTGTTTACGCCGATTGCTGTCTCTCTCGGGTATGACCCGATCTGGTTTGGCGTATTAATGATTCTGAATATTCTCATTGCGGTTCAGACGCCACCCTATGGTTTTGCGCTTTTCTATCTTAAAGGTATCGCGCCGGCGGGTATCGGTATGTCAGAAATCTATAAGTCGGTTACACCGTTTATATTGCTGAATCTGACTGTCTTGATTATTTGCATGATATTCCCAGAGATTGTGCTTTGGTTACCTAATTTAGTGATGGGGTGAGGCATTAACATGTACAACAATATTCTTATTCCGCTGGATTTATCGCATAAAGAGCAGGTCGTTGAATTGGGGCAGATTGCCACGAAGTTGGCAGAAGGGAAGCCAGCTCAGTTGTGTTTACTCTATGTCGATCAAAGCTTTGTGCACGGTGCTGGCGATCCGCAGTTTGATAAAAGTTTGCACCAAAGGCATCGCAAAGAAGCCCTTGAAGCGATGGAGACCCTACTGGCTGATCTACCGGATAATATTCAGGTTACATCGCTTTATCGGGATGGTGTTGCTCACGATCAGATTTTGGCGACCGCAAAACAGCTGAATGCCGATGTTATCGTCATGATGGCCCGTAAACCAGGTATCAGCAGTTACTTTATCGGTTCAAACGCCGAACGAGTCGTGCGTCACGCGCCTTGTTCGGTGTTTATCATCCGTGGGGATGCATCAGATAGTTGATGCGCCTAAGCAATCGATGAATAGCTGAATGATGAGCTGATTCTGTTGCCGTTTACGCCATAGCGCCCGGAAGCTGTTGGTGTAGCCATAGCGCTCACTGAGTAACGGGCGTAGCTCTTTTTCCAGTTGCCAGTTGCTGACTAAGTGGCGTGGCAAAAAGCCCAGATAGTGGCCACTGAGAATCAAGGTGGCCCGGGCTTCTTGGTGGTGGGCTTTAGCCTGTTTATTCCACAGTTTCATGTCGGGATGGCTCTCTCTACCGGCCATCAATCTAGGGGACTCAACAAACCGGTATTGGCGTAGCTCCGCTGGGTCGATCTTATCGGTGCGTTCAAACAGCGGATGGTCTTGGGAGCAGTACAGCTGCATCTCTTCATCGAACAGTTTTATGTTGCTGAGTTCGGGGTAGGGCTGATTGATAACGGTGATGCCGATATCGACCTGCTGGTTGAGTAGTGCGGCAATCACATCATCGGAACTCATGGTGCTGATGCGAATTCGGACATCGGGGGCTTTCAGTGAGAACTGGTCTAGCACGTTCAGGATGGATGAGTTATGGGCGCCCAACATATGTTCGGCAAAGCCTAGATGAAGATCACCAAGAATGCGGTTATGGCTTTGGTTGATGGTGTTTTTGAATTGATCAAGGGCGCTGAGTAGCTCCAATGTGGCGTTATAAACGGTTTGTCCCTGCTCTGTTAAGGAGAATCCCGCTCGACCCCGTTCGCATAAACGCATATCGAGTCGTTTTTCTAAATCAGAGATGTAGTTGGAAATGGTTGAATTGGCAAGATTGAGTTCAATCTCTGCGGGTGTGAAACCACCACACTCGACCACCGCTTTAAATACTTTGAGTAGGCGAAGATCCATATCAGCCAGCTGGCCAGAAAGGGCTACTTTTCTGCGTCCCATGGAGGAATCCTAGGTTATTGTCGGGAGTTGGTTATTTATATTTGTATTTGTAAATATAAATATTTACAAATAATTATATAAGCAAAAGCTTTGTCGATCTATAAATACAGTTATAACGCAGTTAGCTGAGCGAATGTCTGCCGGAGAGAAAGCATGACAATACAATTAAAAGATGCATCATTACTTAAAACTCAGGCCTTTATTGATGGTGCTTGGGTTGATGGTGATCAGGGTGAAACCTTTGCCGTCACAGACCCCGCCACCGGTCAGCATTTGGCTGATGTGGCGAGTGTGGGTGCAACTGAAACCCGACGGGCGATCGATGCGGCCGCTCGAGCCATGATCGAATGGAAGGCGTTGCCGGCGAAAAGCCGTAGTGATGTGCTGGAAAAGTGGCATCAACTGATCCTCGATAATACCGAAGACCTTGCCATTATTATGACTGCAGAGCAGGGCAAGACATTAGCTGAATCCCGTGGCGAAGTGGCCTACGGTGCATCCTTCGTTAAGTGGTTTGCTGAAGAAGGTAAGCGGGTTTACGGTGATATTATTCCAACCCCATCCGATCGTCGCGGTGTGGTGGTTAAGCAGCCGGTGGGTGTGGTTGCGGCGATTACGCCGTGGAACTTCCCCAATGCAATGATTACACGTAAAGCCGGCCCAGCCCTAGCGGTCGGTTGCGCTATCGTATTGAAGCCCGCCGCTGAAACACCATTATCGGCGTTGGCGCTGGTCGAACTGGCTAACCGTGCTGGGTTACCGGCTGGACTGTTTAATGTTGTACCCGGTATAGATGCGCCCGCGATTGGTGGTGAGATGACCTCTAACCCTACGGTTAAGAAAGTCACCTTTACCGGTTCTACGCCGGTGGGCAAACTGTTGATGAAACAGTGTGCCGATACCGTGAAACGCACCTCGATGGAGTTGGGCGGCAATGCGCCAGTCATCATTTTTGATGATGCCGATTTAGATATCGCGGTGGCCGGTGCGTTAACCGCTAAATACCGTAACTCAGGCCAGACCTGTATCTGTGCTAACCGTTTGTTAGTGCAGGAAGGTATCTATGATGCATTCGTCGAAAAATTCAGTGCGGCGGTCAGCGAGTTCCGTATCGGTAATGGTTTTGAGGCTGGCACGACTCATGGCCCAGTGATTACTGAGAAAGCGGCTAAAGAGATTCATTCTAAAGTACAGAATGCTGTTGAAGAGGGCGCAATCGTCGTGATCGGTGGTCAGCCGGGTGAACAGGGGGCTTGTTTCTACCAGCCTACCGTTTTAACCAATGTGACCGACGATATGCGCGTGTTCCGCGAAGAGATTTTTGGCCCTGTTGCACCGGTCTTTAAGTTTAGTACTGAAGCGGATGCGATACGGATGGCCAATGATACTGAGTTTGGCCTGGCAGCTTATCTTTATACCGAGAGTATGGGGCGAAGCTGGCGGGTATCTGAAGCGGTTGAATACGGTATGGTCGGTGTGAATGAAACAGCGATCAGCTCCGAAGTGATTCCCTTCGGTGGTGTTAAAGAGTCAGGTCAGGGCCGTGAAGGTTCTAAATATGGTCTAGATGATTATCTGGAAACTAAGTACATCTGTTTTGGTGCATTACAGCGATAAGCTGCACATAGTGGAGACGTGTTATGAGTAATTTGATCTACCCAACAACTAATTTTAAAGCCACTGAAACGCTGACAATGGAGCGAGGTGACGGTGCTTATGTTTATGATAACGAAGGTAATCAGTACCTCGAAGCGCTTGCCGGCTTATGGTGTACATCCCTTGGCTATAATAATCGTGAATTGATCGATGCGGCGGCTGAGCAGATGGGTCAACTGTCCTTTTCCCATATGTTTGGTGGTAAAACCCATCAGGTGGGTATGGATCTGGCTGATAAGCTAACCGCGATGCTGCCGGTTGAGAATGCCAAAGTATTCTTTGGTAACTCTGGTAGTGATGCCAATGATAGTCAGATTAAGATGCTGCGGTATTACAACAACGCCATTGGTAAGCCTGAGAAATTCAAGATCATTGCCCGTGAACGTTCATACCATGGTGTAACCTTGGCGGCTGCTTGCCTGACCGGCTTGCATGCTAACCATACCTATTTTGATCTGCCGTTTGATGCCCTCGGTATTTTGCGGACGGATGCGCCGCATTACTACCGTGGTGCGCTGCCAGGTGAATCTGAAGAGCAGTTTGTTGACCGTATCGTTAACAACTTAGAACAGCTGATACTGAAAGAGGGCGCGAACACGATTGCGGCCTTTATTGCAGAGCCGATTACCGGCGCTAGCGGCGTGATTGTGCCACCTAAGGGCTATTATCAGAAAGTGCAGGCGGTACTGAATAAGTACGATATCCTGTTCTGGGCCGATGAAGTCATCACCGGTTTTGGCCGTACGGGTAATGACTTTGGTTGCACCACCGTGGGTATCGAAAAACCTGACATGATGTCGATGGCGAAACAGTTGTCGTCTGCTTATATGCCGATCAGTGCAGCGGCGATTCGCGGTGATATGTATGAGGCGATGATTGAACCGAGCGCTGCAGTGGGTGCCTTTGGTCATGGCTTTACCTATTCGGGTCACCCTGTTGCATCGGCTGTGGCACTGAAAACGCTAGAAATTTATGAGCGGGATAATATCTTTGGTCATGCGGCGACAATCGGTGAATACATGCAGAAACGTATGGCTGAATTCCGAGATCATCCATTGGTGGGTGAAGTTCGCGGTGCGGGTATGGTCGGTGCAGTGGAAATGGTCGCCAATAAGAAAACCGGCGAAGCCTTTAATAATGGCGCGGCGGGGGCTTTTGCGGTACAGGCCTGTCAGAACCATGGCATGATTACTCGGGCGGTTGCCGGTAACTCTCTAGCATTCTGTCCACCATTGATCGTCAATGAAGCGCAGATCGATGAGATGATCGAGAAACTGGGTAAAGCGTTGGATGAGACGCTCGACTTTGTGACCCGTGAAGGCATGATTGTCGCTTAATCCCTAACGAGCGATGAGTTGTATGGTCGAGCTGGTGGAGAACTGGCCAGTTCGATTGCTTTATCTCAGGGCTAATGCGTTGGCCTAGAGACTCAGTTCTATCTGGCAGGTTCCTCTAAGCCTGCCTTGTCTTGACACACAGATCCTTCTGGATCACCTTTTTGGGAGGGCATATGCGTATGTCCTCCCTTTTTTATGCGTCTTCTTTCTGCTTTGCTTTGGCTACAGCCAAATAATTACCCGCGCGCATACCTACTGAATAATGTACTCCTCTAAATAGCAAAATCTGATTTTTCGAACACTATCTTGCTGTCTATCATCTGTCTTAGGAATAAGAGTTACATGAGTTAACGACGTGCAAAGGGGTTGTTATGAGCAGCAGGCCTGCTTCAACGAAGATAATGGGGTCATCATAAGCGTTCATCAGGTATTTCTGCCTGACAAAGGGATTGAACATGATAATCAAGGGTATACTCAGGGATTTTCTTGAGAGCCCGAACAGGGAGAGGCGATTATGTCGGTAGCACTGCACGACACTTTACAGCAATGGTTTGGTTTTGATCAGTTTCGGCCTGGACAGGAACAGACGATTCGACAGCTGTTGCAGGGGGAATCATCGCTGGCCATTTTCCCAACGGGTTCTGGGAAATCTCTCTGTTATCAACTCACCGCCACCTGCTTGCCACATTTAACTTTGGTGGTGTCGCCACTACTGGCGCTGATGAAAGACCAATTAGCTTTTCTGGCAAAAAAAGGTATTCCCGCGGCGAGTATCGATTCAACACTCACGCCAGAGCAAAACCGGCAGGTGATGAGTGATGTGCGTAATGGCACCACTAAAATTCTAATGGTATCGGTCGAGCGATTTAAGAATGAACGCTTTCGCCAATTTATCCAATCGATATCGGTATCGATGTTGGTGGTGGATGAGGCGCATTGCATCTCTGAATGGGGGCATAACTTTCGCCCCGATTATCTGAAGCTACCCGCTTATCGTGAAGCGCTGAATATTCCGCTGGTACTGCTGCTAACCGCCACCGCGACACAACAGGTAAAGTTGGATATGGCCCGCAAATTTGCGATAACGGACGACCATATTGTTCAGACCGGTTTTTATCGACCTAACCTTGATTTAACCGTGTTGTCGGTTGCGAGTGAAGAAAAAAACAGCCGTTTGATCGAACTGATTCGACAGCAGCAAGGGGCCGGTATTGTCTACGTTACCTTGCAACACAGTGCCGAGCAGGTGGCTGACTTTCTGGTGAAACAGGGTGTGCGCGCGTCGGCGTATCATGCGGGCTTTGAAGATCAAAAGCGGCAGCAGATTCAAACGGATTTTATGTCGGGAAAGATCGATGTGGTGGTTGCTACCATCGCTTTTGGTATGGGCATCGATAAAAGTAATATCCGTTTTGTTATTCATTATGATCTACCTAAATCGATTGAGAACTACAGTCAGGAGATCGGCCGCGCTGGCCGTGATGGGTTGCCGTCCAACTGTATTACTCTGGCTAATCTAGATGGCCTGAATACGGTAGAAAATTTTGTTTATGGTGACACCCCTGAATTAGAGGGGATTGAGTTTGTCCTGAATAATATCCGCAGTGAATCTCAGAACGGGCAGTGGGAGCTGCAACTCAACGCGTTATCCACGGCCAGTAATATCCGCCAGCTACCGATGAAAACCCTTTTGGTACAGTTAGAGTTGCTCGGCGTGGTGCAACCACTCTATGCGTATTTTGCCGATTTTAAATATAAGCTGTTGCAGCCGCAGGAGCAGATTCTTGACCGTTTTCAGGGTGAGCGAAAAGCGTTTTTGACGGCGGTATTGGCCCACACTCAGTTTAAGCGGGTGTGGGGTACGTTGGATTTTGAGGCACTGTTGCAGGGTTATCATTGTGATCGTAAACGTGTGGTGGCTGCCTTAGATTATCTACAAGAGCAGCGTTTGCTCGAGTTGGAAACAAAAAAAGTGACTGAGGTTTATCAGGTCGATGAGCAGCGGTTAGCCGAGCCTGCACTAGGGCAGCAGCTGTATGATTACTTTATCGATAAAGAGCATAAAGAGATTGCGCGAATCGCGGCATTAGTGAAGTTTTTTGAGTTGGATAGCTGCTTGAGTCATTGCTTAGCACTGTACTTTGATGACCATAACAGTGCTGAGCAGTGTGGCCATTGTTCCTCTTGTCGAGGTCAATCGGTCAGACTTGAATATTCGTTATCACCTCGCTGGCCTTCCGATCAACAATTGCTGAATGACTTAACGGGGTTGCGTCAGCACCTTAGGAGTACATTGACACTGGATACCCAGTGTCGCTTTCTTGCCGGTATCAGTATGCCGTTGTTTACGCGTCATAAAGTGCGTCAGCTGAGTGGGTTTGGCTGTTGTGAAGCACTTCGGTATGCGGATATTCGAAACAAGGTAGAGCAGTTAGCGGTGTAACTGCTGCTGCCGTCTCTCTTGGCAGAGGGCTAAAATGGCCTCTTTTTCGGCTGTGCTTGAACCATGCCAGTCTAAGATTTCTTGGAGTGTCCGGTAGCACCCCATACAGATATCCTGTTCATTGAGGCAGCAATTGCGTTGGCAGGGTGAATCGGTGGCCGCTTTTTGGGGTGAACGGTGCTCTATTGATGAGTGCATTGCTAGCTCCGTGGCGGTTGTATAAATTGGTTACTCAACCCTTCCTTGAAGATGTTGATCCTCCTTCTAGTTTAGCGGGTTAAGTCTGTTTCGGTGACAAATCGTTAGAAATGTCATAAACAGGGTTAATTTGTTTTATTTTTTCTTTATAGTTGATCATTACGCAGTGACCTATGTCGTTGTTTAACGTTTTTGGTGCCCGAATTATTGGAGAGGCTACTTTGATTAAACTGACAGGAATTGCGTTGTTAACAATTCTGTCCTGCAGCCATAGCTTTGCCTCAGAGAATCCTGCTTCTGATCATGGGGCAGAAGAGGTTAAAGCCTTATTGGATGCCGGGCGTTTTAGTGAAGCTTATGATCTTGCCTTAAACTATATCGATGATTTAGAAGGCGACCCCACCTTTGATCTTCAATATGGTGTCGCCGCGATCGACAGCGGCCATGTTAGCGAAGGAGTGTTTGCGCTGGAGCGTGTAGCATTCTTCGCCCCTGAGAACCCGCTAGTATCGTTGGAGCTGGCCCGTGGTTATTATCTTTTAGAGCAGTTCGATAAAGCCCAGCAGCTCTTTGAGGCGGTGCTGTTACTGAATCCGCCGGATAATACCCGTGTTCGCATTGCGACCTACCTCGATCGTATCAACCAGCAAAGTTTTCCCATCACGCGGGTGCGTAGTTTTATCGAAGTCTGGCGGGGCTACGATAGCAATATTAATTCCGGGCCCGAATCTCAGACAACGATCGTTTCGCTTAGCAGTGATGCCCTAGGGCAAGGCGACCCGTTTAACCGGGTACAGATGGGCAGCACCATTGAACATCAATATGCCGCCGATCGTCAGTTGGATGTCAGTTTAAAGGGGAACTTCCGTTACTACGATAATGAATCTGAACAGGATTTCAGCACGTTATCGCTATCGGGAGGGCATAGTTGGACACAACAGAACAACCGCTACCGATTAGGCGCAGATTTACAGCATTTTAGTCGTGATGGTGAAGGTTATCGTGATCTGCTGGGTATCAATGGTAGCTGGACCCACCAACTGGATAAACAGTCCCAATGGCGTTTATACGGCGGGATTAGTTCGCTGGATTATGTTGATTCTAGCTGGAAGGATAGTACCCAGTCTTATCTGGGAGGCAACTATCTGCTGTCAGGCAATCACCGCTGGAAGCCTCTCTGGTTTGCTGGGGCCTTTGTTGGCCAGGAAACACCGGATACCGCTGGCATATTAGCGGATGCACAAGTGGATCGCTTCTTTTGGGGGGCGAATCTTGGAGTGCAGTTGAGTCTTTCGGATAAGCTGACATTAACACCGGCCTTAACCTTTCAGTCGAGCCGTTATAAGGGTGATGACTGGTTGTATCGAGTGCGACGCCAAGATGACTACACCATCTTCAATCTTAACCTTGAGTGGGCCGTTGAAAATAACTGGACCGTTTTGGCCGGCTATAGTGTAAGCCATGCTAATTCGAATATTGAGCTATATGAGTATGACCGTCAGCAGACAGTGCTGGGTCTACGCTATAGCTTCAAGTGAGGTAGGCTATGAGATCTCTATTTTTTACCGTTGTATTGCTTCTCTGTACGGGATTGGCCAGTGCCGCTGAGGTTGTTGGCAGCGTGATTTTGAGTGTTGGTGAGAATATCGCTAAGGGGGCGGATGGCAGTGAGCGGCTGTTGAAGCGTCATGCGGATATCTATGCCGATGACTTGTTGGTTACCGGCAAGACAGGGCGGTTGCAGTTACGCTTTAGCGACCACTCTCGGCTCGCATTGAAGCCCGATTCTGAATTCCAGATCGCGACCTATCAGTTTGACAAGCAGCAACCGGAAGAGGGCAAAGCTATTTTAAAGCTGCTAAAAGGTGGGATGCGCACTATTTCTGGTCAGATTGGCAAAGCTAATCAGGATAATTACCGTCTTGAGACCACTGTAGCGACTATCGGTATTCGCGGTACCCATTATGGCGTGCAATATACGCCAGAAGGCGTTTACTGTGAAACCATTGAAGGCGCTATTGAGGTGAAGACCAAGGTTACACAGGTGCTCGTGAGTGCCGGTGAGGGTGTCACCATTAAGGAAAATGGTTCGATTAAGAAAAGCTCGGCTAACGGGCGTACCGGTGATTATCTATTGCGTAAAAAAGGCGGTGATCGTCCGGTGATTCCTGCGGCAAATCCAGAGACTGAGAATCAGATCGATCGATCTGATTCTAATGGTGTCAGTGATGCGAATAAGGCCCCCAATGGTTCGCTAGTGGCGGTTGCGTTTACTCAAGATAGTGATACTGGTGGTTTTATCGCGGGTAATGGCTCTGTCGTGGCAGACGGTACTTCCTCAATAACCCTAGAGCAACTTGATGATGCGAGTGGTGGCGAAACAGAGGATCGTTTTCTGACCGGTATTACGCATAAAGCGCCGCAGCCTAATATTACCAACCACGCCTGTGCTCCCTGTGAGTTTACTGCGCGTGGCGGCGCTGCATCAATCTCCGGCGAGGATACGATCGAATTGGGTGGGGCAAAGGTTACTTGGGGACGTTGGAATTCAGAGTTTAGTTTAGTCGAAAATAACACCGAGCAGGCCTTAAAGGGTGGATTTCACTTTATCTACAGCGATAGCTTAACCACCCCTAGCGAACTGGCTGCACTAGTCTCTGCGCGCAGTGGTTCCTATCTGTATACCCACACGAGTGAATCAACCAGCTTAACCGCTCCTCAGATTGATACGGGGGCTAGCGGTACGTTGGTGGCGATCGATTCGGGTCATGCGCTGGCGGGACGCTACGCTTCCGGCACCTATGTGATGGTTGATTGGGATGCTCAGCAGATTGAGCAGGTGAATATTAATGCCGAAATCAATGATGGCGCGGGGATACGTATCTATAACCTGACGGAAGAGGCCGGTGTAAAGACAGATTTAGACGCGGTGCTTCAAGGCGGTCAGTTGACCTTAGCGGGTAGCTGTAGCGGTGGTCAGTGTACCGAGGATGGTATCGATACCAATATGAGTGGACAGCTAACCTTTGATCTTGTGGGTGCTCAGGCGGAAGGAGCAGTGACTAGTTATGGCGCTTCGGGCACAAGCGCTGCCGATCAGAATATTACCCTGGTGGGTACTGCTTTATTGGAAGATGCTGGGCCGGTACCCGCAGCGGCTCACTAAACAACCCGTTTAAACCATTTAGTCGTGATAAGCCTTAGGGCTGTGGGTTGCTGGGCTTAATTAACGCAGGGTGATGACTTCGCCCTGTAGTAAACGGTCTACCTGCTGCTGTGGTAGTAAACGATGACACTGTTGCATGATGTGATCTTCAACGCCCGGCTTAAGGTGAGTAATGGCGATGCGGGGATTGTACTCAAGTGATTTCAGTTGCAGGGCTAACAGCGACGGAGTGAGATGGCCGCTCAACTGAGCTAAGGCCGTGGACTCATCGATGAAGGATACATCGATAATTAAGAGCTCCGGTTGATGTTGGTTTAACAGTGCCGAGAGTGGCTCATTGAGGCCGCTGTCGCCGGTAAACAGAAAGCTGTGACTGGCATCTTTAATTAAATAGCCCGCAGTGGGGGTCGGATGCGTGGCGGGTATGACTTCAATCGCTTTATCTTGGATGTTCATGATATCGCCAACATCGACTGGGTGGAGTCTGATAATCGGATTGTCTTCTGGCAGGGTGGTGTAATCAGGCCAGATGGTCCAGTTAAAAATATGCTCTTTAAGTGCGGTAATGACTTCGGGTAACGCATAGACATCGATAGGCGCGCGGTGTTGATCAAAGATGGTCGCTAACATCAGGGGTAAGCCGATAATATGATCGAGATGGCCGTGGGTAATCACCACATCGCGAATATTGAGTAGTCGCTCCATGGTCAACAGTTCTAAGCCCGTTCCAGCGTCTAATAACAGGGTCTCGTCGATCAAAAAGGTGGTGGTTTTCAGTCCTTGACCGATACCGCCACTACAACCCAAAATTTCAATTTTCACTTAGATCTCCGATTACCCTGACGTCTATGTTCGATTTAAATAGCGTCAATCATATGTTTATAGCACAAGGGGGCAGCATCCTTATAGTCGTTGGCCCTATTAAGCTAATAAAAAGAACGAATTGTTACGACCTAAGGTGTTGGCAGGCTATGATGGATGTCTTATCGATCTCTGGCTAAGAGGGCCGTTAATGGTTGGTCTTGGTTTATTATCCTCAAACGGAATAACTTATGAAACAACGTAGAATCCGGACATTGCTCGGCATTATGTTGACCCTGTTGATGTTGTATCCCGTGATTCAGGATAGCCGTCCGGCGCTGCTGCAAAAGTTTGAATATGATCTTTATGATTTGCGTTTAAGACACTTCGCCAAAGGTGATCAAGATCCGCGTATCGTTATCGTCGATGTGGATGAGAAAAGTCTGCTTGAGCAAGGGCGGTGGCCGTGGAATAGGGCTAAGCTGGCACAACTACTGGATCAGTTGTTCGATCGCTACGATGTGGCGATTGTCGGCTTTGATATGGTGTTTTCCGAAGCCGATAGTAGTATCGATCTGCAGCAGTTGAGCCGCTTGTTACAGGATGCCAAAACAATACCGAGTCTAGCGAGCTTACGGCAACAGCTTGATCCTGATCAGCGTCTTGCTGAGGCGATTGATGATCGCCCCGTGGTGTTAGGTTATGCCTTTGATCGAAGTGACCGTGAGTTGCGGGTAGGCAACCCAGGCGTGTCGGTGATGGGCTCAGATGTCCTGCTGGATAAACAGCCAATACCCGAGGCCAAAGGGGTGATCGCCAGTATTGATACGCTACAACGTCAGGATGTCTACGGTGGTTTTTTTGATAATCCCATGGTGGATAGTGATGGGGTTTACCGTTGGGTGCCGATGTTACAGCGCTATCAAGGTGAGTATTATCCATCGCTGGCGTTAGCAATGTGGTTGGCTCTGTTTGATGAGCATCAGGTGATGCCTGAATTTGAGTCAGATATTAGCGGTGAACAGCAGACGCTGGTGGCTATTAATGCCGCGGGGCAGCAGATTCCGGTGAATCCTTCGAGTGGGCTCTTGGTACCTTACCGTGGTGGTCAAGGGAGTTTTCCCTATATCTCTGCAACCGATGTGATCAACGGGTTAGCCGATCCAGAGCAGCTTAGCGGCGCGATTATACTGATCGGCACCAGTGCTGCCGGGTTACTCGACTTACGAGTAACGCCCGTTAGTAGCCGTTATCCGGGGGTTGAGGTGCATGCCAATATTCTATCGGGACTACTGGATGATCGGATTAGCAGCGAGCCGGACTATACCCTTGGGGTCGAGATCATCCAGATACTGCTGAGTGGGCTGCTGCTATCACTGCTGATTCCCCGTAGTTCGGTGATGTTTTCCACGTTAATGACGCTGGTTTGGGTTGCTACCTTGGTGGGTTTTAATCTCTATGCTTGGCAGAGTCTGCTTTGGGTGATTCCATTGGGGTATACCCTGTTTCTTATATTCATACTCTATCTGTTTCAGCAGACGACCGGTTACTTCTTTGAAACGCGAAATATGAAGCGGTTGGCGGGGCAGTTTGGCTATTATATTCCGCCTGAAATCGTACAGGAGTTAGGTCGTCAACAGAACGCGGTTCACCTCAGTGGTGAAACCCGTGAGATGACCATCTTTTTCTCGGATATCAGAGACTTCACGCAGATATCAGAGCAACTGTCACCCCAGCAGTTGAGCCGTATGATGAATATCTATCTCACTGAGATGACCCGTATTATTCATCAGCAGCGGGGCACTGTTGATAAATATATCGGCGATGCGGTGATGGCTTTCTGGGGGGCGCCGTTACCGGATGAGGAGCATGCTAAGCATGGCTTAAATACGGCGTGGCAGATGTTATTGCAGCTGCCAAGGGTTAATCAGCAGTTGTTGGCGGCGGGGTTGCCCAGGGTCAATATTGGTATCGGGTTACATTGTGGCACGGTCAGTGTTGGCAACATGGGGTCAGAGTTTCGCATGGCCTATACGGTGATGGGCGACGCGGTGAATCTGGCATCGCGGTTGGAATCTCTGACGAAGTATTACGGTTGCCCACTGTTAGTCAGTGGTGACCTAGCCACAGGTTCGCCTGATTATCTCTATCGCTATATCGATCGCGTGAGGGTTAAGGGCCGTACTGAACCGGTGGAGCTGTTTCAGCCGCTGGCCGAGCGAGCTTCAGCGGACGCCTCTTTAGTGGCTCAGATTGAGATATTTAACCGAGCGGTGCGTTGTTACCAACAAGGGCAATGGGAAGAGGCTCGGCGATTATTTTTACACTGGTTAGCAGACAATGCTGAAGATAGTGTTGCACCGCTTTATTTAGAGCGGCTTAACGCATTAGAGCGTGATCCACCAAAGGAAAACTGGGATGCGGTGTTTAGTCATCAAGAAAAGTAACAACGCGTCTTCGCTTTCTAAAGCAGGCTAGACAAGCCCCGGCAGGGTGGTTATATCAACGGTATCAATCTGTCGTGGCGACATATGGCGCTGAGCATATTTGATGTAAGCACCGCTTTCCACGAAAACGCTAAACAGATCGGCGTCGAGGTGATTATCCTCTACCATTCTGCCGATAATGTTCATCGCTTGTGAGAGTAGCATCCCTTTTTTGTAGGGTCTGTCTGGTGAGGTGAGTGCTTCAAATATATCTGCGATACACATAATTCGAGCGCGAACAGAGAGTTGCTCTGCCTTTAACCCTCTAGGATAGCCAGTGCCATCTAAGTGTTCATGATGATTGCAAGCAATCTCAGGGACTTGGGCGAGGTGCTTTGGGTAAGGTAGGGACTCCAACATATCGATGGTGACCTTGATATGGTCACGCATCACCTGAATTTCACTTTGTAACAAGGTGCCTTTGCGGATACAGAGGTTTTCGGTTTCGTCTTCGGTCAGCATTAAGCGTGTATGGCCGTGATCATCGGTCCAAGAGATCTTCGCGATCTGCTGTATTCGGGCCACATCTTCGTCAATCATAAACTCGGAACCGGTGTTACTTTGCCGCAAAAAGGCGATATCGTCATCGAGTGTCTGACAGTGTTGTTGTAACTGCTGCTCTGCGACCTCTGCCTCAGCGGCGGAGAGGGTCGGCATTGTCCTTAAATGGTTGAGCTGTAGTTGCAGCTTATATTCTCGAAAGCGGGATTCGAGTAGTTCGATACGATCAAACATCGTATGTAACTTAGTGGCCTTGTCGATAATGTATTCGGGCGAGGTGATCTTGCCGCAATCGTGTAACCAAGCGGCAATCCTGAGTTCATACATCTCTTGCTCATTAAACTGCACTGCGGAATAACGGCTTTTATCGCTGTCGTTAACCGCTTCCGCCAGTAACATGGCGATTTCAGGTACCTGTTCACAGTGTTTGCCGGTCACCGGTGACTTATGGTCAATGGCTCGGCCCATCAATTTAATGAAGGATTCAAACAGCTCCCGCTGGGCGTCAATGAGTCGACGTTTTGTTAATACCGTTGCCGCAAGAGACGCCAATGATTCCACTAGGTGTTGCTGCTCTTGGGGAAAGGTCATCACCTGATTATCAGCATCCATGGCGTTGATCAGCTGTAAGACGCCGATAATTTCACCTTCGTGATCGACCAATGGCACACAGAGAAATGACTTTGAACGATAGTTGAGCTGTTTGTCGAATTTTCGGGTGCCGGAAAAATCATATTTATCCGACCGGTAGACGTCGGCAATATTGATGGTTGTCTGCTGCACAAAGGTTTGTGCGACCACCAGCTTAGATGCCTGTTGTTGAGCATTGTAGATCTCAACGGTGGGCATATCGCGAGGCTTGCTATGTATTCCCAAGGAACGGTTATGCAGGATCGTAAAGTGCAGTTGGTTTTCGTTTTCTTCATCAACGGTATATAAAGTTCCGCCGTCGGCATTGGTCAAAAACATGCAGCCGAGAATAATCCGGTCCAGTAACTGTACGTGATCTTTTTCAGTAGACAGCGCACTGGTTAGGTCTGCAAGCTGTTTGAGAATTTCGTTAGTGTCCAGGTGAAGCATGGTGATAGCCGGCGCTCGTCTATTAATTACCTTCAATGTGACGTTGGTTGCAGCAAGAGTCAAGATTAACTCCGGTAAATGTCATCAATCTGTGGATGAGAGTCTATTGAAAATCAAAGGCCAACTCGTAGTTGCAGGTTATTTATCGTTGGCAAGGATGAGATAAGGTTGGCGCTATAGACGGGAGTGAATGAGGCGCTTAAACCACTCCAACTGCATAAGAAAGGTGGCGTCGTTCAGGGTTTGAGTTATATCACTCTGTGGTCATAAAAATCGGGCGAGGCGCACAGATTACGGCGAGAAGACTGTGGTTTCATAGAGGGGTTATTCGGCGTCATACACTGAGAAACCAAGTGTGAGTCAATAACTTAGCAGTTTAGGCTAAGTATTTTAGTGTATTTCAGGCTAACATAACGCAAAAACCCGTTATATGAGAAGCCGATATGCAATTGAATGCCGCCGATATCCGTAAAGCACTACCTTGGGATCGCTTGATTGCCGCACTGAATGAGATCTTTACCAAAGAGGTCTGCGCACCGGTGCGTCATCACCATAGTATTAATGTGCCGAATGATCCGCAGGCGACCCTGTTATTGATGCCCGCTTGGCTAGAGGGTGAATACCTGGGGGTGAAATTGGTGAATGTGTTTCCGGGTAATAATCAGCGGGGATTGCCGGGGCTCAATAGCAACTATATGTTGTCCTCGGGCAAAACCGGTCAGCCGTTGGCGCAGTTAGAGGCTAATGAGTTAACCGCCCTGCGCACGGCGGGAGCATCGGCGATGGCTTCAGGTTACCTCTCTCGAGAAGATGCCTCAGATCTACTGATGGTTGGGGCGGGGCGAATGGCTCGCTATTTGATATCGGCGCATAGGAGTGTTCGGCCGATTCGTACGGTGAGTGTTTGGAATCGTAATGAAGCCGCCGCATTAACCTTAGTAAATGAGCTTGTCGCCGAGGGCATAGCGGCAAAACTGTGCCCCTTAGATGAGTTGGAATCCATGGCGCGGGAGGCGGATATTATCAGCTGTGCCACTATGTCGACGGAGCCGTTGGTACTCGGAGAGTGGTTAAAGCCGGGTGCACATTTGGATTTGGTGGGCAGCTTTACCCCAACGATGCGTGAAACGAATAATATTGCACTGCAACGCTGTCAGGTTTTTGTCGATGTGCGTGCTGGAGCCCTGAGTGAAACCGGTGATCTGATTATTCCTATTAAGGAAGGCGCTATCACCGATGCCGTTATTCAGGCTGAGTTTACTGAGCTGTGCCGAGGTCATCATCGGGGCAGAGCTGAGCTAGAGGACCCACAAAATGCGATCACTCTGTTTAAATCCGTAGGAGATTCGCGGGAAGACCTAGCGGCAGCGATTCTTGCTTATCAGCAAACGGCGACTGACCAATAACAGGCTGTTAGTACTGGTTTAAGGCTATTCGTTAGGTCCTGTCATGACGGGATAGCGCGCTGGCTATCATCGTCTTTTCTATTGTTTAAGAGGTGTGCAATGGTTTCATCCATAGGGAATCAGTCCGTTAAGCCGAATGGGGATTCCATCGCGGTGATTGGCGCTGGGGTTATCGGTTTGAGTTGTGCGCTTGAAGCACAGCGACAAGGTTTTAACGTCACCCTGTTTGATCGGGATGAGCCGGGACTGGGGGCATCCTTTGGTAATGCGGGTTACTTGGCTACCGAGTTGATTGAACCACTGTCCAATCCTGCGACACTGCGCTCAGCACTCTCCTTATGGCTTAATCCGAAAGGGCCTTTAGCGCTGCCAGTGAGGTATATGCATCGTATCGCCCCTTGGCTGTTTCGGTTTGTGCTAGCGGCGCTGCCTCAATCACTAGAGCGCAGTCGCAAGGCATTACTGCAGTTAAATAGCGCCTCGATCGAGGCTTGGCAGCGCAGTCTTGATGATATCGATGCCCGTGAGCAGATCATAAAGTCCGGCTATCTGTTGGTGTGGGAGTCCGCTAAGGGGCTCGCCGCGGTGCAGCGTCATCAGGCTTGGTTAGCTGACAACGGAATCCAGACTGAGTTGGTGCAGGGCGAGCGGCTGATTGAACTCGAACCGGCTCTTTCTCGTGGGGTGAGTCATGCTCTGTATTTTCCAGATGCCTATCGGGTGAAGGAGCCACACGAACTCTGCCAACGGTTATTTACCGCCTTTACTGAACGGGGAGGGCAGTTTATTCAGCAAGCGGTCACCGACTTAATACCATCCATGAATGAGGTGGGCGTGAGGACGGAAAAAGACACCTATCAATATGATCATACGATTCTCTGTGCCGGTGTGTGGAGCCGCAAGCTATTAAACAGCGTCGGTCTCGATCTGCCTCTGGAAGCTGAACGGGGCTATCATGTGACGTTTCCGACAGCGACCACATTGTTGCGTCATCATATTGGTTCGGCCGAGCGTAAGTTTGTCATGGGGCCACTGGCCAGTGGTTTGCGTGTTGTCGGTATGACCGAACTGGGTGGGTTAACGCTACCGCCTTGTCAACGCCGCTTTGAGGTGTTGCGTCACCATAGCCAACAACTGCTGCCTGAGTTGAATACGTCAGAGCGAGAGGGAAGCGAGTGGATGGGCCATCGACCAACACTGCCCGACTCTTTGCCGGTGATTGATCAACATCCCGACTATGGCCGTTTATGTTTTGCCTTTGGCAACCAGCACCTAGGGGTGACACAGGCGGCGATCACGGCCGAACTGATGCTTCAGTTGATACAGAAGCAGGCAACCAGCATCGATACCAGCCCCTTTGGTGTCGATCGATTCTGATGACCGGGTGAGCTAAAACCTCTTTGGCTTGCGGTTATCGGTGATCGAGATGAATAGCGCCGATCGGTTGAGGTCGATCGGGCGAGCTGTTTGGCCGACTATTCGGTGACGCTGCGCAACGCCTGAGAAATGCCGGCGGCTTTTAGCGCTTGAGCCTGATCGCTATTTTTGACCAGTAGCGTGCCACTAAAGGCGAGAGCGTTAAAAGAGATCCCCGCGAAGGATTCCCTCTGGCGGGGCACTAACATTAGCCATTCTCGACACAGTAGTAGATTGTAGGCCTTCGCCACTTGATGCTGCTGATCAATTTTCAGTTTATCTAATAGTGTTAGGTAGGCGTTGTGTAACCACTGCGCACCGATAATTGTGTCGTCGATAAGGTTGTTTGGCAGGCGCATTCCCACCTGTCTAAAGGGGAGAGCTGGGTTAGGTTGTGGCTGAGCTAAAAAACAGCTCAAGGGGGTAGCGAGTGGCAGGGCTTGGGGGCTGAGAGGCACGAGTTGCAGGTGTTTGTGCGGTTGGCTTGCGCCCGCGTTGGCTCCGCCGTTAAAAAAGACCAAGCCGTTGATCGCTTTAAGGCCGATCAGTGCTGCGTTAAGATCGGCGATGGTTAATAGGTCTGTTTGTGGCTCGAACTCACGGGTGACGATGAGTAGGTGGTTATCGATCACATTAAACTTATTTAACAGGCCAATATGATGTTGGCCGATATCAGCGACAAAAAGGTCAGGGTCGTAGGGCTGAAACGGATCTACCTTGTGGCTGCCGGCCTGCTTGAGACGCCGTTCACTATCTTTCTGTTCTAGACTGTTTAGGCAGCGAAGCTGATAGGTAAGGGTAGCATTGTCGATGGTTTCATAGACCGTTTCGATCTCGGTATGAATCGGCTGTAGCGCGCCGGTGGCAAGCGCGCTCTGACGGGTTAACTGTAGTTGTTGCCAGAGGTTAGCCATTCTTTAGCTCCATATAGACAGAGCACTCAAGATTACGTTGCTCGATAACGGATGTATAGTCACAGGAGGGTGTTAAACCTATGTCAATAAAACAGTTGCTGCTGGTGGCGCACGCGCCTTCAGAGAATACCCAACGTATGGCCGAAGCGGTATTGCGCGGGGCCAATCATCCAGATATTGATGCGGTGCAGTGTCGTTGGGTTGAGCCTTTGCAGGCTACGCCAGAAGATATCTTAGGCTGTGATGCCATTATTTTAGGAACCACCGAAAACTTGGGGTATATGAGCGGTGCTTTAAAAGATTTTTTCGATCGTTGTTATTATCCTGTATTGGAGCTGAAACAGGGGTTGCCTTGCGCGCTCTATGTGCGGGCGGGCCATGATGGTACGGGAACCTGCCGAGGGGTTGAAACGATTTGTACCGGCTTGCGTTGGCACTGGATCCAGCCGCCGTTAGTGTGTCGAGGCGACTGGGATGAGGCTTTTTTGCAGCAATGTGAAACGTTAGGAATGACGATGGCAGCGGGTATTGAAATGGGAATTTATTGAGCAAACACTCAGTTTTTTGTTTGTTTAACGTACAATTTAATTGTGCACTGCACAAAACATGTATTATACTTATGTCTAAATATTGATCCGTTAGGAGACCCGCAATGAAACAATCGGTGTTTACCGGAGTAGAGTGTGATGATCGTCGTATCGCGAGTGAGTTACAAGCGATGGGCTATTACGATGAGTATGGTAACGAGACGACGTCTACGATCAGCTCGATGTTTGCAGCCGTAAGCGGTTTTATAACCTGGATGCGGTGGAAAGGTGAAGTGGGTGTTTATGGTTGCCGTGTTGCGGCGGATCATGCCCGTTACCTTGAAGCAAAAGTTCACGCTTAATATCTGCTTACCCTCTGTTATTAAAAAACCGCTCCGTTGAGCGGTTTCAGGTTACTGATAAACCCCAGTATTTTTGCTGGGGTTTTGCTTTTCTAGCGCCATGACTGTTTTATTAACAAAATACTGGGGCAATAGTTTGAGGCCGTTTTAAGTCGCCTCAAGACCTCTCAGGCC
>NZ_RQXW01000016.1 GCF_003957515.1 Amphritea opalescens | reverse complement strand
TGGGACTCATTCCGAAGCTGAAGGAGTCAGGCAAGATTAAGGGCTATACCGCTTTGAGCAAAACTGGCCCCTCACATCTTAGAGCCAAGCTCTATATGGCGGCGGTAACAGCCAAACAGCATAATCCCGATATCCGAAGACAATATGAACGCTTGCTTGCGGCGGGTAAAACGAAAATGTCCGCTTTGGGAGCGGCCATGAGAAAGCTGGTCCAGGTATGTTTTGGCGTGGTTAAGAATCAAAGTGAATTCCAGGTTCAAACGGCTTAAAAAAACAGTTTGAACCCGGTGGTGAGAGATGGTATCTACGAGAAATCGGACTTATGGTCGCTGTCCTGTGTGGGAGCCCCTTCTAGGGGCGATGGATTCGGATTTAACACTGGTGCGGTTCGCAATGCTCACCAAGCACCCTACAGATGCAATATCTGCCAAACACCGCGTAGGGTGCCCGGTGAGGAACGAACCGCACCAATGGAAACAACCTTAAATCCAAACCCATCTCCTGTGATGGAGAATCGGCCCTAAGTTTCATTGACTCACCGAGATAACCCGCTTCATTAAAGCGGCTAACAAAGAGTTTAAGTACGAGTTTGAAGACAGGATCTAAGTAAAGCCCTTATGTCTCATCCTTCTTTTTACCGCTGAGATCGACGGAGCCAAAGGTCGATTCAGTCCTAGCAGCAGAGAAGGTCTTCCTCACGCTAGGCACTTCTGGTTTTTGACCTATAGGCTTGATTCTCTCAACCGCTTCAACGCTCGATTGTTCACTCTGTCGCACGGCGGTACGTTCATCGCGGGGCGGAATCCCCATCTGCTCGCGATAACACTTGCTAAAGTGGGGGCTAGAGACAAAACCACAGGCCGCAGCGATATCGATAATCGACATGGTACTTTGCTTCAACAGCTGTCTCGCGCGAAGCAGTCTTAAGCGCAGATAATAACGGGAGGGAGAACATTCGAGATATTTCTGGAATAGCCGCTCCATCTGTCGTCGGGATAGATTAACGTAACCGGCCAGCTCATCCATCTCAATCACTTCTTCAATATTCGCTTCCATCAAGGCAACGAGCTCCAACAGCTTGGGTTGTGTCGTCCCCAACACATGCTGTAACGGCACCTTTTGCTGATCGCTCTCATCACGGACACGATCACAGATAAACATCTCGGAGATAGCCGTTGATAATGGATAACCATGTTCCAATTTGATCATTTTGAGCATCATATCCAGCGGCACGGTGCCGCCGGTGCAGGTCATGCGACCACGATCAAAACTGAACAAACGATTAGAACACTTCACTCTTGGAAAGGCTTCTTGCAGCGCCGCCAGATATTCCCAATGGGTGCTACATTCATAACCGTCCAGTAATCCAGCATCGGCGAGTAGATAACTACCAGTGCAGATAGCCCCTAATTTACTGCCCTGACGTTCCATCGCCTGCAACCAGTTGATATGTCGCTGGGTATAAGCCCGAGGGACATTTAACCCCCCCGCGACAATCACCGTATCCAGCGCTGGGCACTGGGTAACACTCGCATCGGGCGTGATCGTAATACCGTCACTGGCACTGACCGGCTGGCCATCCATCGTTAAGGTATACCAATAGTACAGCTTTTCACCACTCAGCTGGTTCGCCATCCGCAGCGCTTCGACCGCCGACGCCAACGAGATCATGGTGAAATTATCTAATAGCAGAAAACCGATAGCACGGGACTGGCTACCGTTCACTTCATCGATCATAAGGAGACACGCACCTACATCAGTTGTATAAAGTTGTTAACGAGGTTATTCATGGGGCAAGTCATTTGAAACAGCCAAGCCGAAAAGACGGCATACCTGATCGTAAAAGCCAGTCGTAAAATACGACCCCAAAAGACATCAGTTCTCTTATATCGGCCTAAGCTCATTTTTACCATCAATCGCGGGGAATGAGAACACTTTATCCACTGCAGTCCACTGTAAATAGGTGTCGCTAAGGATCGCGCTAATCAGGCAGTCTAACAAACGACGCTAATTCACCCATAATGCGAAACCCATAGTTCTAACTCCTTGATCCTGCCACAACCCGCCTCTCTGGACTCATTTACACCGCTTAAAACATCTAAACATGTAAAACCTTGTAAACAATATGTAAACAGGCTTGCCAACACACCCTAAAAAGCACTACTTTCAGGACACGAGTTCATCTTTACCCGAGAGATTATAAAAACAATCAGGCACAGAGGTATTACCCATATACCGGTGCTGAGGAAAATACGCTTTTATGAGCACAGATGCCCGCATTCTTGTAGTCGACGATGAAGAGCTAACCCGGCACTGCCTGAGAAGTTATTTCGAAGAAGAAGGCTACAATGTGTTTACCGCAGACACGGCCGAACAGGCTGAAGCGATTCTTCGCAGCGAAGCGATCGACGTCCTGCTGTTAGATATCCGTCTACCTGGCAAGGATGGTCTCACCCTCACCCGTGAACTCAGAGTCAGTACCGAAGTCGGTATTATCCTAGTCACGGGCCGGCAGGATGAGGTCGACCGTCTAATCGGTTTAGAGTGCGGCGCCGATGAGTATGTCACCAAACCCTTCAACCCCCGTGAAATCCTTGCCCGCACGAAAAACCTGGTACGTCGGGTGCGCCACTGTACTGATCAGAAACCCACCGACTCCCTCCCCCATAGCTTTAAAAGTTTCGATCGCTGGAAGTTGAACCTCGACCGACGTCAACTGATTGATGAGCAACAACAAACAACTCAGCTGACCGAAGGCGAGTTTCAACTGCTCAACACGCTGATGGTCAACGCTGGTAAAGTGATGAGCCGGGTACAGATATTGGAACAGATCCGCAACCGTGAATGGATTCCCAGTGATCGCACCGTTGATGTGCTCATTGGTCGGCTGCGACGCAAACTCAATGATGATCCCGCTAATCCCAGAACGATACTAACGGTGCACGGTACCGGCTACCTCTTCACGCCCAAGCCTGTCGACATGTCATGATGCAGCCTGGGCCGATATTACTGAGCGTGCTATTCAGCGCGCTATTAGTGCTATTACCCTCCAACAGTCATAGCCGCACCCTAAAAGCCTGCGGCCACCCTTTTTATCCACCAGTCTCTTGGATCAACGATAAACAACTGATGGGGCTCGCCCCCGCGGTAACCCAACAACTCTTTGCCGAACTGGGTTATCGGGTGGAGCTAAGAGCAGGCTATAACTGGAAACGCTGCCTACTGGAAGTGCAACAGGGTAATGCCGATATCGTGGTCGCCGCCTATCATATTCCTAGCCGAGACGCCTATCTCTGGTTTAGCCGTGTACCCGTGATTGCCGACCCCATCACCCTGTTTGTTAACCGCCAAAACCCAATCGTATATACCAGCCTCGATGACTTACGGGGGAAGGTGACCGGCTTACTTCTCGGTGATAGTTTTGGCGAGGACCTGGATCAGTTTCTACTGGATAACACCCGTATTGAATACGTATCCCGTAATCGGCAGAACTTTGACAAGCTCGCCCACCAACGAATCGATTTTATGCCGATCGGTTTACTCAGTGGCCGCCTACAAAGTCGAAAAATGGGTTTTCATGAGCTGATCATGCCGCTGGAAGAAAAAGTTAGCACCGAGCTCTACTTTCTGGCAGTCGGTAAAAACAGTGGTTTGCAAAAGCACCTACCCTTTATCAACGACCGGTTAAAAGAGCTGCATCGAAATGGCACCATCAAACGATTAACCGATCAATATAGCCTGCAATATCTCGACCAAATAGCCACGGAGCCCGATCAATGATCCAGCCTAAAGGGCTGATACCGAAAATAACCCGCTATTCCAGTCAACACCCACTGGGATACCGCATTATGTTATATGTCTGTAGCTTCAGCTTTTTATTCATCCTCTTTTCCACCGCCCTACAGCTGACCCTCGATTATCGCCGTGAGTTTCGCGCCATTGATCAACAGGTACAGTTGATTCGCAGTAGTTATCTTGCCAGTCTGGCGAAAAGTCTCTGGGATGTGGATCATGCGCAAATCGCACTGCAACTCAAAGGGATACATAACCTCCCCGATGTCAGCTACTTAGTCCTTAAAAATACCGATACCGGTGAGTCTATCAGCGAAGGGGAAGCCGAGCTCTTGTCCGACAGCCCGTTGCAAACTCAAAGCTTTGATCTTATTCACCGGACGCCGGAACAACAGCGTAAACTTGGACAGTTAGAAGTTAGCTTTGATCTAAGAGCCGTCTACCAAGGGATCTGGAGCCGAGGTTTTAGCATTCTGCTTACCCAGACCCTCTTGGTCATCCTGATTGTACTGGTCATCTTGATCATCTTTCATCGGCAGATCACCCGTCACTTGGAAGCGATGGCCAACTACAGCCGAGATATCGGTGCCGGACAACTAGAGCACAGCCTCACCCTGGACCGGCAACCGCCTAGCAGCAGTGATGAATTAGATCAGCTAGTCACCGCCCTGAATGAGATGCGCCAATCTATTCGTCAAGAGATTGATCACCGAGAGCAAGAACAGCGAGAACTACGCTACAACCGAGATCAACTGCAAACGATGGTTGAACGACGCACCGCGAGCCTACTGCAAGCGAAAGAGGCGGCCGAAGAAGCCAGTAATGCAAAATCCCGTTTCCTTTCAACCATGAGCCATGAAATCCGCACGCCCATGAACGGCATGTTGGGGATGATTCAACTGTTAGAAAGCTCCGCCCTCAACCCGAGTCAGCAGCAACATATACAGGTCCTCTACGATGCCACGAATGCACTGCTGGAAACCTTTAATAATATCCTCGAATATGGCCGCTTAGTTGAAGGGGCTTACAGCATCAGCCCGTCTCGCTTTTCCCTCAAACACTTACTGCATAACCTAACCGCCTTGCTAACCCCTGAGGCGGACCGTAAACAACTCAACCTGCAGTTAAAATACTGCCATGAGATTGCCGAGCAGTTTTATACCGAAGAGAGCAGCCTACGACAGATCATCACCAACCTACTCAGCAATGCCATCAAGTTTACCGACCAGGGCGATGTCATCCTGAGCGCTGAATTAGTGTCTCAGGACGCGGACCAGCAACGCATCAAATTCAGTATTCGCGATTCAGGTATTGGGATTGAACCCGAACTACAACAACATATTTTTGACCGTTTCACCCAAGCCGATGAAACCATTACCCGTCGCTTTGGGGGAACCGGTTTAGGCTTGGCCATCTGTAAGGAACTGGCAGAACATCTCGGCGGGGAGATTGGCGTCTCCAGTAACGTCGGCACGGGCAGTACCTTTTGGTTTGAATTAGATCTGCCGATCGCAACGCCGACAACCTCAGCCGCGATAACCCAACCCGTATGGCAAGACAACTCGGGGCTACACATCCTATTGGTTGAAGATGTCCATATCAATCAACAGGTCGTACTGGGATTATTGGCAGACACTCCCCATCAGGTCACGATCGTCAGCGATGGTATCAAAGCCCTAGAGCTTGGCCGGAGTCAACATTTTGATCTTATCCTCATGGATATGCACCTACCGGGACTCAGCGGTCTGGAAGTCAGTGGCCGACTCAATAACGATCCCGACTGTATTAATTACCATACCCGCATCATCGCCCTAACCGCCAGCGTCAGGCCAGAAGATATCCACCGTTATCTTGAAGCAGGTATCAGTAGTGTCATCGCTAAACCTGTTCGCAAAAAGCAACTACTCGATGCGATTTCAGGCGGGCAACAGATTACCGTCGCGCCAACACCGACAGAGACACAACCGTTACTCGATCAGGCAGTTATTCAGGTTCACCAGCAGATGCTCGGACCGGAAAAGCTCGCCACCCTGATGCAGGGCTATTGCAAAGTCCATTGTGATCTCTGGCCGACACTGCAACAAAGTCTACAAGCGGTGGACGACTATGAGATTTCTCAGCAAGCACATAAGCTCGCGGGGGCTTGCGACACCATCGGTTTTACCCATGCAAGTCATCTACTCCGACAGCTTGAGGAACTGGCTGAAAACGGTGAGATCGCACCGCCTTTATTCCTCGAAACACTCCAGCAGGTGATGGCGGATACTCTCGAACTGGCACAACAGTGGAAAGCTTAACCAAGCACTGACTCCATCAGTCTTAAAAACCTAAAAAAGCCCCTAAGCTAAATACTTAGGGGCTTTTTGTTTTGCTCTCATGACCATGGCCTAACGGTAATGATTCACCAAAGAGCATTTCCGTTAGAAAAACAGATGATGGCGGACACCCTCAAACTGGCCCGACAGTGAAAAGCTTACTAATCACTGACTCCGCACTTATCCCACTAGCCCCACTAGCCTATTGATACCTAAACCCCATCAGTATTAAAAACCTACAAAAAAGCCCCTAAGCTAACACTTAGAGGCTTTTTGTTTTGCTCTCATGGCCCATGCCCTAACAAGAATGATTAACCAAAGAACATCTCCGGCAGAAAGAGTGATACCTGAGGAATATATGTGGTGATAATCAGTGTTGGAATCCAGGCAAACAGAATCATAATCAGTGTCGGTTTGAGCATCGCACTGACTCTAACACCGGTCACTCGAGAGCCGAGATAAAGGAGTGGCGCGGTTGGTGGTGTGATATTACCCATACCTAGGTTCACCCCAACAATCGCCGCAAACTGAATCGGATCAATACCCAACTCAACCACGATCGGGAATAGCAGCGGCGAGGCAAGCAGTACACCACTGACATCATCCATCAACATACCGATCAGAATCATCACCACGTTAATCATAATCAGCACGATAATAGGGTTATCCGATACGGAGAAGATCAGCTCTTTAGCTAGATCAGGGATATCTTCAAAAATCAGCAGACGGCTAACAATCATCACCATAAAGAACATCACCATCACCACACCGGTGGTAGTCGCAGACTGCACCAAGGCTTCTTTAAAGTTGGCGATATTCAAACCACGGTAGATAAAGAAACCGACGGGAATAGCATATACGACCGCAATACCCGCCGCTTCAGTCGGCGTCATGATACCACCGTAAATACCGCCCAAAATCATAAACGGCATCAACAGAGCAGGAAAGGCAAAACGGGTTTTCTTCGCTACCTCTTTCGTAAAGTTATCGGATTTTGGTAGCACCTTAATATCTTTGTGTTTACGTAACAGCACGTAGTTAACAACACAGAGCAGGAACACCAAAATCAAACCTGGAATAATCGTCGCTAAGAAGCACTTGAGTACCGATTGGCGAGTAACCCACGCATAGATAATCTGGATAGCACTCGGAGGAATCAACAAACCCAATGGTGCAGCATTGGTGATCAACGCCGCTGATAGTCCTTCCGGATAGTTAGCTTTGCGCAGTTGCGGCATCATAATGCTACCGATACAGGTAAGCGTTGCCGTCGCGCTACCGGCAATCGAGCCAAAAATGGCACTCGCACCCACCGCAGTATAAGCAATACCGCCTTTGAAACGACCGACAAATAGCTCAGCCAGCTCCACAAGGGGCTCAGCAATCTTACCCCGCTCCATAATAGTACCCGCCATAATAAACAGCGGAATAGCCAGTAGCACCAGAACATTCATGCGCCAGTGACCGGACGTCAGAAAACCAGCCGGATCATGATCACCGGTCAGAGACATATAGATCAATGCCAAGCCAAAGGCGAAAGGTACGGGAATACCCACCGCCAAAGCAACACAGATCACTAAAAGTGTCAGTAAAATCAACATAAGGAATACCTAAATTAGATATGAGGTGGTGCTTCGTCCGAAGCCCATTCTTCGGTTGGTCCATCCCGTAGACCGCTCCAAAGATGCAACGCGCTATAGAATGACATCAGGACAAAACCCAGAAAGATGCCTAGCTTAGGAATGACAAACGGTAGTTCTAGTCCGGTGGTACGTTGCCAATCAGGGTAAGCACTGATCTCTTCCCACAACATCAGCCAGCCCCAGTAACAGAGGACGATACCAATCACGATTTCCAAGAACAGCGTACAGTTAACAACGATCCACTTAGTACGCACATTATCGATCACCGACAGTAGAAAATCGGCTTTTACATGGGTGTTTTCATAACTACCCATCGCTCCCCCTAGGAAATAAACCCAGAAAGCGATCATTAATACCCACTCTTCGTAGGCAAACAGATCAGCCTGAAACCAATAACGAAGAATGACGACAAAGAAAAAGACAAATGCCATGATCAAACTGGCCGCTGCTAATATATATCCTTGGCAACGGATCATCACATTGACCAACGAGCCCACAGGGCGAGGTATATTTAAATGCATAAAGCTACACTCTTATTGTTGAATATATCGATGACAGATGAAGTTTTTAAGAAACATTGTTTCATCTGTATTAATAAGAATATTAAATAGTATCGACGTAGCACTCCCCACCATAAGGCGGGGAGTCAAGAGTAAAACTTACAGGTCAGCTTTTACTTTTTCTAAGATATCTTTACCTAAACGATCTTCCAGTTTAGGCCAAGTTTTAGCGCGAATTTCAGTCGCAATCGCGCTGCGTTCAGCATCGGTCAGCGGTAGGATCTTAACGCCAAACTCTTCAAGTTTTTTGAGGTTAGCGGCATCGTTTTCACGACTCCAGTCAACAAAGCCCGCAGCTGCTTTAGCAAAGACTTCGGTAATCACTCTACGCTGCTCTTCGTTTAGCTTTTTCTCCCAGGTTTTCTTACTGGCATAATAAGCGTAGTTTTCAACGAAAGCGTTGTAAGGAATATAGTTTTCAATTGCTTCTTTAAAGGTTGTGTAAGCGGCTTCAGGTGTTGCACCAATCATGCCGTCAACCACGCCCTGCTGAATCGCAGGAAACGCATCACCCCAATCAATAGTCGTGGTGTTATAACCCATATCTTTAGTGGCTAACTTAGCAGACTGAGCACTCCACACACGGATATTCTGACCTTTAGGGCCAGTGGTTGTATAGTTCTCAGGCATAGAAGAGGACATCACACCGATAAAGCCTTCTGCCGTCACACCCAGCAATTTCAGGCCCATCTTATCCATACGCTGATCGAAGATACCGTAGAAATTAGAACCCGGGCTAAATACCTTCTCCATTTCATCGTAGTTAGATACCAGATATGGCAGCGAGTTAATCTCCAACACAGGGTCTTTATGGCTATAAACAAATGAGTGAACAATATCGATACTGCCGCGTACCGCTTCACCGATCAGTTGCTCACCAGAACCCAGCTGACCTGCTGGGTAGAGTTTGATTTTCAAATCAACGCCTGCACCTTCTAGGTCGGCTTTAATCTGACGTAATACTTGTGATGCATATTGATCGGGAGCGTGCTGACTAGCAATACGCAGGGTGGTAGCAGAGGCAACAGGTGTCGCCAATACAGCGCCCAATACCAGGCTGGAGGCGATAACAGATTTTAAACTATAGCGACTATTGATTTTTTTCATTGTGGTCTCCGCGTTTTTATAAGCAGGTTATTTTTATGTATTGATTAACATAGACATCAAAACAGCCATCAATGTACTGTCGGCCTTAATCAGTCTTTTAAAAACGAACACCTATTTTATACAGGGATAAAACTCAGTTAAAAAGCCCCTCAAAAACCACAAAAAAACGTATGAAATTTATTCATAAAAACAAATGTAAACCAAAACAAACAAAACCATTCTCAGACGGCCTAAAGGACTAAATTAATCCAATAATGGTCATATAAAGATTACAAATAACAATGAGATCTACCGTATAAATTTATCAAATAAACAGTCATTAACATCTATTTACAATCTTTTACACTATTAAAAAAACACACTCCATCTAATTATCACCGCGAGGATAAAACTGATATAACACAGACATAATAAAAGAGTTAAGCCATGACCATCATAAAAGACAAACGACATTTTAGTGCACTGATGCGTGATACAAACAGTGCTTTTCTGCCATCAGACAGACAGGAGGAAGCCACCGTAGAAGTTGGTTTTGTGCTTCAACAGCACTTCTCCCTCGCCAGCTTTACCGCCGCGGTCGATACTCTGGTCACCGCCAACCTCGTCTGTACGACACCGTTATTTCACTATCAAACCTATGCTGCTGAAACCTCTCCGGTGTTGAGTGACCTGGGTATCGAGATAGCCGCTCAGGGATCGCTCAGCACCCTGATTAACCAGCCACTACCCGACCTATTGATTATCTGCGGTGGTTACCGTTGCTCCACCCAAGCGGATGCCGCCCTTACCCGCCTACTTAAGTTAGCCGATAACCAAGACCGTTTGATTGGCGGCCTATGGAATGGCGCGATTGCACTGGCTCATGCCGGACTGTTAGATCAGTTAAGCTGTGCCTTACACCCCGATAACCATGCCTATATGCGCGAACAGTTTCCGAAGGTGAAGGTCAGTGAACAGGTCAGCATCATCGAAGGAAAGCGCCTGACTAGCGCTGGACCGATGAGTGCCATGGGGATGATGTTGCAGTTAATCAGCCAACTGCGAGACAAGGATATCACCCGCGCTATTCGCGAGATTATCAGTTGTGATCAGCTCTCAGAAAGTAGCCATGTGCGGATTAATCAGCCGGGGGACAATCCCTGTTTACCGCAAAACTTACGCGATATTATGACGTTAATGGCGGCTAATATTGAAGAGCCGATGAGCGTGGAAGAGTTAGCCGTTTGTACCGGCATCTCACGTCGCCAAATCGAGCGATTATTCCAGAACCACCTAGAGACCTCGCCGGGACGTTACTATTTGGAGTTGCGCATTACCCATGCTCGTCGTTTACTCTTACAGAGTAATGAATCGATCACCAATATTGCGTTGGCCAGTGGTTTTGTCAGCACCAGCCATTTCAGTAACTGTTACAAAGACTATTTCGGCGCCTCCCCGAGTCATGCCCGGGAACAGGCCAAAAAGATGGACGTTTAACCCCTCTCAGGCAAGGTAAACAACGATAAAACGGTTGTTCACAGCGGCTGAGGCATTAACCATGAGCGCACAAGTACATAGAAGAGAACGCCTTAGAGTACACACCTAAACGTACACAGAAGAGTGCACCCAAGATTACCTCTTAGGTGCCTGCCGCTCAGATCAACACTCAATCGCGTTAACCGCCAGTCCTCCACGAGAGGTTTCTTTGTATTTATCCTGCATATCCATGCCGGTATCACGCATGGTTCTAATCACCTTATCCAGAGAGATAAAGTGCTGACCATCACCCCGTAACGCCATCTGAGCCGCATTGATCGACTTCATAGCACCAATCGCATTACGCTCGATACAGGGCACTTGCACTAAGCCGCCAACAGGGTCACAGGTCAAACCTAGGTTATGTTCTAGGCCAATCTCAGCCGCATTTTCAACCTGCTCCGGTGTCCCGCCTAGCACTTCGCATAAACCAGCAGCCGCCATGGCACAGGCAGAACCCACCTCACCCTGACAGC
The DNA here is from genome assembly GCF_003957515.1 of Amphritea opalescens. Taxonomy (GTDB): domain Bacteria; phylum Pseudomonadota; class Gammaproteobacteria; order Pseudomonadales; family Balneatricaceae; genus Amphritea; species Amphritea opalescens. The sequence continues at coordinate 77,085 of NZ_RQXW01000016.1, read as the reverse complement.
CAACCTCGGCCCCCGAGATAGAGGCATTTTTCTTACACAAAGCCCCAATCGCAGCGGCGGCTAGCATAAAGTCGACGACATTTTCTTCGGTGGAGTGTGGGGTAAACTCGGTGTAGTACATTAGTACAGCCGGCAGAATGCCCGCCGCACCATTGGTCGGTGCGGTCACCATGCGCCCACCGGCGGCATTTTCTTCATTCACCGCCAACGCATAGAGATTGATCCAATCCATCGCCCCCAACGTTGTGGAGATAATATTCGGTTTAGTCGAACGGATCAGTGACTTATGTAGACTCATCGCCCGGCGCTTAACATTCAAACCGCCCGGTAGAATCCCCTCGCTATGTAGACCATTAGCGATACAGTCTTTCATCGCCGCCCAGATATCCATTAGACCATCACGGATCTCCCGCTCTGTGCGCCAAACCTTTTCATTCTCCATCATCAACTGACTGACCGAGAAATTATTCTCTTCACAAAGCTTTAGCAGCTCTACCGCATTATTAAACTCATAGGGTAGATCGAACTGGGGAACAAGGTGAGCATCCGCAGTCGCTTCACTTTCATCGATGACGAAGCCGCCACCGATCGAGTAATAAATATTGTCATACAGCAGCGCTTCATCGGCACCAAAGGCGCTCAGACGCATCGCATTCGGATGATAAGGCAGGTTTTCTTCTAACAGCCTCATATCTCGCTGCCAGATAAACTCGACAGGGTATTGCCCTAGCAGTTGAAGTGTATTGCTCTCTTTCAGAGTGGCCACGGCGGGTAGAATCATCTCAGGATTAATCGTTGCTGGACGCTCGCCCATCAAACCAACAATTACTGAATTATCCGTGCCATGCCCAATACCGGTGGCACTCAGTGAGCCATACAGATCAACCTGAATATGGGCTACCGCAGGTGCCAAACCCTGCTGTGCTAAATGCTCCGCAAAATTAGCCGCGGCGACCATGGGGCCTACGGTATGGGAACTGGACGGACCAACGCCTATTTTAAAAAGATCAAAAACAGAGATAGACATAGAGGCTCCACCGCGCATTCTGTGCGCTGTATTTATACTAAAAAGAAATCATTATGGGCTGATATCCGTATCGCTGTATGCCAGTTTACGACCTGAAGTTTTCCTACAGCGATTGATCTGAATTTTGTTGCGTCTTAGGGGGCAAAAAACAAGAAAAGGAGGTCTGTCAGGATGAGCCACACACTCTCACCTCTCTGGAAGAAGTAATCCCGACGAACCTCAAAAAGATACATTTTTCATCGGCGTGAAAAATGTTTAATAATGATCGATAGGCTAGCCTTTAGCTAGAAAAAACCACCGTACGCCCGCCATTGAGAAACACGCGTTTTTCAATGTGATAACGGATAGCATTAAACAGTGTGACCCGTTCAACATCCTGACCTTTAGAGATCAGATCTTCCGCATAGAGCGCATGATCAACGGTCTGAATACCTTGGGTGATAATCGGCCCTTCATCGAGATCATTGTTCACATAGTGAGCGGTTGCTCCAACCATCTTCACGCCCTTTTCCCAAGCTTGATGATAGGGTCTAGCGCCCTTAAAGCCCGGCAGCAATGAGTGATGGATATTGATCGCTTTACCGTTGAGCTTGTCACACATCCAAGGCGAGAGCACCTGCATGTAACGGGCTAAGACGGTTAGTTCGATATCATACTCTTCCAGCAGCTTAACAATCTCAGCTTCCTGTTCCGGCTTGGTTTCCGGCGTAATCGGCAGATGGTAATACGGAATATCATGCCACTGTGCCAACGACTCAAGATCCGGATGGTTAGAGATAATCACCGGCACTTCGATATTCAACTGGCCGGTGCGATAACGGTACAGTAGATCGTTAAGACAGTGATCATATTTGGATACCATAATCGCCACCCGAGGGCGGTGGTCTGGTCGAGTCAGTGCCCACTCCATGCCAAACTCAGTGGCCCGCGGAGCGAACTCAGCATCGAATTTTGCCTCACTAAAGTCATCACTAATGGGCTGAAACTCAATACGGATAAAAAATTGTTTAGACACGCGGTCATCAAAGGAGTGAATCTCATCAACATAGTAGCCAGACTCCGCCATAAAGCGGGTGACTACGTCCACGGTGCCCAACATACTTGGACAGCTTGCAGTAAAGATCCAGGGTTTTGATTTTGTTATCGTTGTCATAAAAGACTCCTGATCTGTTGTATAACGCGAAAGAAACATTTTCATGTGTTTATCAAGTAAACACCCGAGTAAACAAACAAAGCCAGCCCTTTTCAGGACTGGCTTTTACTCGGTTAAACCAGTCGAGTGTTAGGCTTCAACGACTAGACCAAACTCAAGGCTAGCGTCTTGAATCCAGAGCCAAATATAGTCTGAAAACGAACGACGAATCACCAGCTCAAAGCGTTGATCACCGGTACGGCGAATAGTCGCGGTGCTTTTAGCTAACAGCGTAGACACCACTTTACCCACGGGGAACGACTTAGCATGCAGATCAATCGGTGTGGCTTTTTTCAACAGCTCAACCACATTCTCACCGGATAGTTCTAACACCGTAGAACCACCGCTGCTGTTAACCAGCGAATAGTGACCGGGCATCTCATCACGGAACTTGGTTTCAATGTCGAAGGTTTCTAACCCCGGCACCAGAATCAACCACTCATCCGGTGACATCCAACGAATAGAGTAATTACCGTTTTCGCTAGAGGTCAATGGTTGTAGCGGTAAGGCTACCCCCAATACACGCTCAACCGCCGCTAACTGATCCGCATTAGCGGGATTGCAACGCAGCGTCAGGTGACCCAACAGTTTAAGCTCACGCAGATGAACACCGCTGGTTTTAGGCCCCTGCTTCGCAAGGCTGGCTAAATCCGCATGGTGCAGTGGCGACTGACCCTCAATCTCAGGACCAGGAACCTGATTCATCACCGCGGCTTTGGTGGCTGCACTCTCTGCAGCCGTCATGTTATTTAGATCAGACATTTTGACGCTCCCCTTTCGGATCAAAGAAGATCGGGCTGCAAATTTCAGCTTCAATCACCGTGCCATCACCCAATGGGTAATACACCGTTTCACCCATTTTATCGAGACCGCCTTTAATAAAGCCCATGGCGATCGAGTGACCCAATGTTTCACTCCAATAACTGGAACTGATATGCCCTTGAATTTCCAACGGCTTAGGCCCATTAGGATCCAATACCGCGGCGGAGCCTTCTGGAATCACCTGTTTAGGATCTTTGGTTTTCAGACCCACCAACTGCTTACGGTTGGCACGGGTACAATCCGAACGGTTCATACCACGCTTACCAATATAGCTGAACGGCTTCTGGTTAGAGACACACCAGCCCATACCTAAGTCATAAGGATGAACCGAACCATCGGTATCCTGACCGGCAATGATAAAGCCTTTCTCCGCACGCAGGACGTGCATGGTTTCTGTACCGTAAGGGGTCAGGCCATATTTAGCCCCCGCTTCGATCAACTTCTCCCAGACCGCCATACCGTAGTTAGCCTGTACGTTGATCTCAAATGACAGTTCACCGGTAAAGGAGATACGGAAGACGCGCGCAGGAACACCCGCCACGGTAATCTGTTTCCAATCCATGTAACGGAAGTTGTCATTGCTGACATCAAAATCCGTCAGTTCTTCCAACAGCTTACGGCTGTTAGGTCCGGTGATGGTCGCTGTTGACCAGTGATCGGTGACGGTATTGAAGTAAACTTCCAGCTCTGGCCATTCAGTCTGATGGTAAATTTCCAACCATTCATACACATGTGCCGCACCACCGGTAGTGGTGGTCATCACGAAGTGGTTTTCACCGAGACAAGCGGTAACACCATCGTCAAACACCATGCCGTCTTCGCCACACATCAGGCCATAACGACATTTACCGATCGCCAATTTCGCCCAAGCGTTGGAATATACGCGACCCAAGAATTCACGGGCATCTTTACCCTGAACATCGATCTTACCAAGGGTTGACGCATCCAAAATACCAACAGCGTTACGTACAGCCATACACTCACGATTAAGTGACTGCTGCATGCTTTCACCCTTCTGCGGGTAGTACCATGGACGTTTCCACTGGCCTACATCCTCAAACATAGCGCCCTGTTCAACGTGCCATTTATGCATCGCGGTGTAACGCTCAGGTTCAAACAGCGCACCGGCGTTACGGCCGATAATCGCACCGAATGCAATCGGCGTATAGTTTGGCCGGAAGACCGTGGTACCGGTTTCAGGAATCGTCTTATTCAACGCTTTGGCTGCGACAGCCATGCCGTTGATGTTACCCAGCTTACCCTGATCGGTACCAAAACCCATCGCGGTATAACGCTTCACATGCTCGATCGCTTCAAAACCTTCACGACAAGCAATTTCAATCCCTGCAGCGGTTACATCGGTTTGATAATCGACAAACTGCTTAGGCGCCTGAGAGGTAGGCTTCAGATGAGGAATATGGAACAAACTCATCGGTGCTGCGACTTTCAGGGTTTTCGCTTCAGGCAGAACCACATCCGCCACCGCTAGACCCACTTCAGCCAATGCTTTTTGACCGGCATCTAAGCCTTCTTGTAACGCAACGGCCGTTTCATACTGGCCATTAATGCCACCCGCGGTCAGTTGTTTCTGTACGGTCGGTCCTGGCAAGAAACCAACCACGGAGTCACTCCAAACAGGACGACTACCGGTATGGCAAGACAGGTGAATAACTGGGCTCCAACCGCCAGAGGTCGCTACGGTGTCGGCTTTAAGCTTCGTCACCGAACCGATCACTTTAGCGCCACTCGCACTCAAGCCTGCAACCGATACGCCGGTCACACGTTTAGTGCCCTGCACTTCAATCACGGCAGAACCAGAAATAATATTCAGACCACGCTGACGCGCCGCTTCGGTACGATCACCGACGGCCGCTTCACGGGTGTCGACAATAGCAACGACTTTACGTCCAGCATCAGCCCAATCTAAGGCGGCTTGATAACCGTAGTCATTAGTGGTCATCACCACCAACTCGTTACCCGGCACAACACCGTAACGGTTGATATAAGCAGAGACCGCACCGGTAATCATACAACCGGGGACATCATTGTTAGCATAAACAAGTGGACGTTCATGGGCGCCGGTTGCCAGCACAACCCATTTGGCTCGTACGCGATGCATCCGCTGACGTACTGTATTCACTGGGGCAATATCGGCCAAATGATCGGTACGACGTTCGTGAATGGTCAGGAAGTTATGATCGTGATAACCGTTGACGGTTGAACGTGGCAACAGCAACACATCATCATAAGTGCTGAGTTCTTCAACCACGGCACGAACCCACTCAGTGGCAGGCTTGCCATCTAGCTGTTCGGTACTGTTGAGCAGGCTACCACCAAACTCGTTCTGCTCATCAGCAATAATGACACGGGCGCCACCACGGGCGGCGGTCAATGCAGCGGCTAAACCAGCAGGTCCTGCACCCACAATCATCACATCGCAGTGCTGATTGATCGCATCATACGTATCGGGATCTTTTTCCTTCGGCGCACGGCCAATACCGGCGGCTTTACGAATCATCGACTCGTAGGTATCCCACAGGGATTCAGGGAACATGAAGGTTTTGTAATAGAAACCCGGTGGCATCATGTTGCCACCCATTTTACCGATCATACCCATTACATCGGTATCGACACTCGGCCAACCATTGGTCGAAGCTGACACTAAGCCATCAAACAGCTCTTGCTGTGTGGCACGAACGTTAGGCACCTGTGTCGCTTCAGTCGCACCCAGTTGCAGGACCGCATTCGGCTCTTCTGCACCACAGGCAACGATGCCGCGAGGACGGCTATATTTAAAACTACGGGCGACCACGTCAATACCGTTTGCCAGCATCGCTGACGCCAGCGTATCACCCTTAAAGCCTTTATACTGTTTACCGTTATAGGTAAACGTTAGCGGTGTGGAACGGTCAATGCGACCTCCGCTAGTGAGGCGGTTCTGTTGTGTCATGATTCCGCTCCTGTTACTCAGCGACTACAGATGGCTGTTCGCCGATCTTGTAGACTTCTTTAATTTCGTAGCTCTGGGTATCGCGAGTCATATTGAAGAACTTCCGACAACCGGCAGCGTGCACCCATAATTCATGGTGAAGACCCCGTGGGTTTTTCCGGAAAAACAGATACTCACCCCACTCCTGGTCAGAACAAGCTTCAGGCTCTAGCGGGCGGGCAATATGTGCCTGGCCAGCGCAATGAAACTCTTCTTCTTCGCGGTATTCCCCACAATGCGGGCAGTAAATATGTAACATGTTAAGCCCCTTTTAGTGTGCGACGCCGGCAGCGCCATGTTCATCGATCAGTGCACCGGTATGGAAGCGCTGTATTGAGAAAGGTTCGGCAATCGGATGTGGCTTACCATCAGCCAACGTATGAGCAAACAGGTTGCCAGAACCCGGAGTACCCTTAAATCCGCCCGTACCCCAACCACAGTTGAAGAACAGATTCTTAATCGGTGTTTCAGAAATAATCGGGCTCGCATCTGGGCAAGCATCGACGATACCACCCCACTGACGGTTCATACGTACCCGGCTAGTGCAGGGGAACATCTCAACAATCGCTTGAATAGTGTGTTCGATAATGCCGTAAGAACCACGCTGACCATAACCAACCCAGCCATCAATACCGGCACCGATGACCAAGTCACCCTTATCGGATTGACTCATATAACCATGTACATGGTTAGACATCACAACGGTATCAAGGAAGGGTTTAATCGGCTCAGACACCAACGCCTGTAGCGGGTGAGATTCAACCGGCAGTTCAAAACCAGCCATTTTCGCCAGTACGCCACTGTTACCCGCGACAACACAACCCACACGATCCGCCTTCAAGACGCCGTACTGCTTGGTTTTAACACCGGTAATTTTGCCGTCACTGATCTCCATATCGATCACTTCACAGCTTTGAATCAGATCAACACCCAGCGCATCCGCGGCACGGGCATAACCCCAAGCCACCGCATCATGACGTGCGTTACCAGCACGACGCTGAACCGAAGCACCCATAATGGGATAGCGGGCATTTTTAGAACAATCTAGCGAGGGAATCTCTTTTTGCAGCTGTTCGGCATCGACCATTTCATTGTCGATACCCTGCAAACGGTTAGCCGCGACCAAACGCTCGTTACTACGCATATCTTGTAAGGTGTGACAGGTATGATAAACGCCCCGCTGAGAGAACATCACGTTATAGTTCAGTTCCTGTGCCAGGCCTTCCCATAGCTGCATGGAGTGTTCATACAGTGCAGCAGACTCATCCCACAGATAGTTAGAACGAACAATAGTGGTGTTACGGCAAGCGTTACCGCCGCCTAGATGACCTTTCTCTAGCACCGCTACATTGGTGATGCCATGCTCTTTCGCCAAGTAATATGCGGTTGCCAAACCGTGGCCACCGCCACCGATGATAATCACATCATATTTTTTCTTTGGCGTTGGGTTGCGCCACACGCGCTGCCAGTTCTCATGATGTGTCAGGCTGTGTTTAAACAGCCCGAAACCTGAATATTTCTGCATAACATCAGCTCCAATTTAATGGGCGGCCAGTCACTCACACATGGTCCGCCGGGTGTTTAAATTATTACTTATAAACCGGGTATTCAGCGCACAACGCCTTAACCTGTTGTTTCACTTCAGTGATTTTCGCTTCCAGCGCTTCAGGCTGGTTCAGTACATCCAACAGGTCGGCAATCCAACCGGCCAAGATGCTGCACTGTTCTTCTTTAAAGCCACGGGTAGTAATCACGGGAGAACCGATACGTAGACCCGAGGTCACAAACGGTGACTGTGGATCGCCCGGTACCGCATTCTTGTTAACGGTAATATTGGCACGACCTAACGCCGCATCAGCATCTTTACCGGTCAGACCCTGCTTGATCAGGCTCAACAAAAATAGGTGGTTTTTAGTACCGCCGGAAACGATCTCATAACCGCGTGCGGTCAATACATCAGCCATCACACTGGCGTTTTTGATCACCTGCGCCTGATACACTTTAAACTCAGGCTCTAAGGCTTCTTTAAAGGCGACTGCTTTTGCCGCAATAACATGCATCAGAGGGCCACCCTGACCGCCTGGGAATACTGCAGAGTTGAGTTTCTTCTCTAATTCGTTATCACGAGAGATGATCAAACCACCGCGAGGGCCACGCAACGTCTTGTGGGTTGTCGTCGTTACCACATCAGCGAAAGGTACTGGGTTTGGATAAAGTCCTGCCGCCACTAAACCGGCAACGTGGGCCATATCAACAAACAGGTAAGCGCCGACTTTATCTGCGATTTCACGGAAACGAGCCCAATCAACAATTTGAGAATAGGCAGAGAAACCCGCAACAATCATTTTAGGCTTATGTTCAAGCGCAAGGCGTTCAACTTCATCGTAGTCGATCTCGCCGGTTGCTTCATTCAAGCCATACTGAACCGCATGGTAGATTTTGCCGGAAAAGTTAACATGAGAACCGTGGGTCAGGTGACCACCGTGTGCTAGGCTCATCCCCAGAACCGTGTCGCCCGGTGCGCACAATGCCATGTAAACCGCAGCATTCGCTTGAGAGCCTGAGTGTGGCTGAACATTGGCATATTCGGCACCGAATAGCTCTTTAGCACGATCGAGTGCCAGCTGTTCAACGACATCAACGTACTCACAACCACCGTAATAACGCTTTTCAGGATAGCCTTCGGCGTATTTATTAGTCAGAGCAGAACCTTGCGCCTGCATAACCCGCGGGCTGGTATAGTTCTCAGACGCGATCAATTCGATATGGTCTTCCTGACGCACTTCTTCATTACAGATCGCATTCCACAATACGTCATCATACCCTTGGATCAAGTCATCTTTCTTAAACATCTGAACCTCCACGCCAGATCAAATCAGGCGAGACTAAATATCAATTTATAGTTATGTATGAGAATTTCCGGCCCCACTGTCATACCAATAACAGCAGATGAGATTTCATGAGATTTATATTAACGGGTCTGCTTTAAGGCGCTATGCTCGAACACGCCTCGGGAATGTCCAATTACGACAGGGAGGAAAAAGTACGGAGAAACCGCGCTATGTCGGTATTTTTGAAGGTGTGGGCCGGAGTCCGTATCAATCACGCGAATAAAAAGGCTATATCGACAGCACCGTCAGGCGCATCGGTAGCATCGCAAAGGCGATTGCAAAGATGTATCGAAAAGCTAAGCCGTTCTGGTGAATAGCGCTAATCAGCCAAACACGAAGCCGCTGCTTTTATCGTCACGGCAAACTTGCCAACCCTGATGACGGCATAGGCAGGCTGGCTCAATCAGCATCATCGACATACCTCAAAATGAATATCTAAGGATTAAACTAACCGGTGAAATAACGCAATAACCATAGACAGATCATCCCACCAACTACCGGCCAGAAAACACTGCGACTAAACCGCGCAACCAGAATCGCCACCAATGCCGCGGCCCACTGATAGTAGTCGGGTTGATAGTCAGTTAATGGCCGAGTAAATACGATGGCTGGAATACAGAGTGCCGCCAAGATAGCAGGCGGCAACAGCATGAGAATATGCTTGCTACGGGCGATCAGCGACTCCGCACTGCCATGAAATTGAATAAAAGAGAGGCGGATCAAAAAGGTGCCTAAGCCGACGGCCACAAACAGTAGCCAGAGTTGCAGATTATCACTCATGGGAGCCCTTCCTTTTTAGCCAACTCGGTAATAATAAACCACCGAGTACGCCTGCCGCGACAGCAACAATAAAGCCGCTATTAAAAGGCAACAACTGAAAGGCTATGGCGCAGCAACCGGAAATCACGGCCACCATAAAGAGTAACCGGCTCGTAATAGTGGTGATCAACATCGCTAGAAAAGCTAACGGAATAGTAAACTCCAACGACCAATGTGCCGGAATACCCGCCCCCAGCACGATCCCTAAGGTTACCGAGATTAACCAAGTGACATACAACGCCAAGGTCACCCCAGCCAAATACCAGATACGTTCGGGTGTGGTTTTCTGCATCTGAGCTGGCATCGAACAGAGCCCATAGGTCTGATCAGAGAGCATATAAGCTAAGGTAAAACGATAACGTTTAGGTAATGGACCCAACAAGGGCGCAAAGGTGGCGCTATAGATCGCAAACCGCAGGTTGACCACTATCGCCGTCGCCACAATAATCACGAACGGGGCGTTATCCTGAATCAGCGAATAAGCCGCTAACTGTGCAGAACCGGCAAAGAATAGTGCACTCATACCCAACACCATCTCGGGGCTCATCCCCAGTGATCCGCCGGTCGCCCCAACAATCAGTCCAAAGGGCAATACCCCAGAGCCCAACGGCAGTAGATCCCGTACACCCAACCAAAACTGTTTACGATCGTCCTTCACACACAATCCCTTAAATTCAAACGATTAATATTCAGCCCATATAACAAAAAACAGGGCCGAAGCCCTGATATATATGGATAGACAGTTGACGCAATCACCGCTTAGTCTATGTAACCAAATGCCCGTGGCAAATATAACGCCAATGGCGACCAATAGGTAGTGATTAACATAACAGGCAAGGCTGCAAAAAACATTAAGCTCAATGCCGGACGCATCACCTGAGACATGCCTACCTTACCGATACGACAGGTCATAAACAAAATAGGCGCCATTGGCGGACTATTACAGCCGATAACAACACTGGTACCTACAATCGCCGCGAAGTGAACCGGATCAATGCCTATATTCACCATAACGGGCAGCAACAGTGGACTGATAATGGCGACGACACTCACATCATCCATAATCATCCCCAGGAGAATCAAGAAGATATTCACCACCAGCAGGATCATCAGTTTACTTTCAAACATGTCCATCAGTAATTCTGTCAGCTCCTGAGGCACCCGTTCAAAAGTAAAAATACGGCTGGCAACAAAAGAGAATACGAGAATAACCATGATCACGCCGGTTGTTGTTGCAGCATCCACCATGCAACGACCGATCTTACGCAAATCAAGTTCACGATAAACAAATAACCCTACGGGTATCGCATAGGTTACCGCAACAGCAGCGGCTTCCGTGGGTGTAAACACGCCGCCGTAAATCCCACCCAGAATAATCACGGGTAACATCAGTGCAGGAAAGGCCTTCCAGGCATTATCACTCACCGCCTCGACACGCTGACGGAAATTCATGACCTCCTGCGCCGGATCAGGATGATTACGCATTTTGATCCAGTTGATAAAACAAAGTAGAAAAATCAACAGAATACCCGGTCCAATAGTGGCGAGAAAGCAAGCCGCAACCGACTGACGGGTAACGACAGCGTACAGAATCATGGTAATACTGGGCGGTATCAACAGCCCTAGCAGTGAAGAGATCCCCAACAATGCACTGGTATACTCTCTGGAATACCCATGCTTTTCCATCGGATCGATCATAATAGTCCCGATGGAAGCAACGGCAGCCGAAGCAGTACCGGAGATCGCGCCAAACACACCACAGGCGACGACCATAGAAGATCCCATACCACTACGGGATTTGCCGACCAGCGCCTCCACAAAATACACCAAGCGAGCGGCCATTCCACCCGCTTGCATCAAATAACCAGTCATGACGAACAATGGTAAAGCCAATAAGATAATTGAGTTAACCGACCAGAAGCCTGTCGTCATAAGTGATGATATATCAACATCATAAACGATCGATAAAATCATCGTCATTGCAGCAAAAGAGAAAACAACCGGCACACCGATCATCATCAAAAGCACCACGGCAACAATAGCGAGCAAAGCACCCATAATAAATTCCTGATAAACATATTGTTGTTAAAGGTCTGTCCTATAAACAGCCGGAGTTTTAACGGGACTGCGACTGACAGAACCCCTGCAGGTCATGACAGAAATCACGGATCAAATAGAAGATAAACAGAGTACTGGCAACAAACAAACTACTCTGAGATAAGTACCAAGGAAGATGAAACACTGTGGTCGTTTGGCCTTTTTGCAGCCCCCACACCATCAAATCATAACTCCAAGTTGCAAACATCACCGCCATAAAAAGAGAGACCGTCGTCGCTAACAGATGCATAAAACTGATGATGCGTTGGTTATCCGTGGCTACCTGAACAAAATCAGCACAGAGGTGTGTGCGATCACGGGAAGCAAGCACCGCCCCCAGCATATAAAGCCACATTGCGCCCATTAGAATAAGCTCTTCAAGACCAAATACCGGAGTACCCAGTACCGCCCGGCTGAATATGCCGTAGGACAACATCAATGCGATTGCCAAACTGATCACCACCACAATAGGCTTAACAATCAGTACCAACAACATATCCACTTTTTCGATAAAACGGAGTAGTCCCGTCATTAGATTTCTCCTGAGACTTGAATAAAGAAGCAGCCGGCGATAAACCGGCTGTAAATTACTGCTTCAGAGCGTGTTAAACGTCATAGAGAATTATTCGCTCGATAGCAGGTCAGAGGAATAACTATTGAGGGACTGATGCGTTGGCGCGAAGCTCATCCATCAGTTCTTTACCCAAGGATTCTTCAGCCATAGGCCATACCTCAGCACGGACACGCTTAACCCAAGCGGCCATCTGTTCGGTGGTTGGCACAATATACTCCATCCCCGCATCCTGAGCCGCTTTTATCCACTTGGCATCTTCCGTTTTGGCATCAACAAATTGCTTGTCGATCACAGCCTGTGCAGCAGAAGCGATGATGTTCTGATCTTCAGCATCAAGCTCTTCCCAAGCTTCGTTGTTCATCAGCATCGCGTAAGAAGAGAAGTTATGTTTTGAATGAACGAAGTAGTCCAATTGATCACGAAAATATTCATAGTCCCAGTAGATAACATTACTGGAGTCGCCATCAACAACACCCGTCTGAATTGAAGTATAGACTTCAGCCCAGTCGATAGGCACGGCTTGAAAACCCATCGCTTGCATTGTCTGTGGTAGCGGGAAAACCGGCTGAGAACGCACCTTCATACCCTGAGCATCTTCAAAGCTTGTCGCATAACGGCCTTTTGTAGCGATACCGCCGAAACCTTCAGGATAAGGTCCGAAGTACTTCAAACCAATATCGGCATAAACGGGACCAAGAATGTTTTTCAGCCAACCATTTTCACCATATGCCGCTAGTGCATCCTCCCAGCCAAGCGTCAGATACGGAATATAGTTAACCCCTAGTCGCTCATCATAGGATGTTTGCGGCCAAGTCAGCATCATATGGATATTACCCTTCACAAGCTGATCGAATAGCTCTTGCTGTCCGCCCAGTTCACCTTGATAGAAGATATTAACCTTCATTCGCCCATCGGATTTCTCTTTTATCAGATCAGCCCACATCTGCATCGATTTACCTGAAGCAGAATCACGATCACCGGATTCAAGCGCCAAATTAAACTTATGATTATCGGTGCTTGCTGATACATTCAAACTGGCAGTCATAGCAACAGCAGCTGACATAGCCGCTATTCGGGAGATTTTTAAAAGCTTTTTAGCGAATATTTTCATTCTGTAGTCCTGTTTTATTCTTTTAAATTATGAAAACAAAACCGTCTAAAAACATATTTTTTTCAAACACCACTGGTGTGCGATGGATAACAAAATGTTTCTAAAACGTACATGAAGTATAAAAACCATGACCAATCATCGTCCAATGACTAATTCACCGCACTTTCCATAACTTATCGTTATGAAACAACATCACACAGCTGTACAAAAAGAACACAATTTCCAATATCAAAAATAAAAGACAACGAAAAAATAGGATAGGATACATAGACGCATTAATTTTGGATACATACGTTAATACAGTAAAAAATACCCCCGAGTAGACAGTGTAAAATCCGAACGAAAAAAGGCCCGCCATAAAATATGACGGGCCTTTATTATATTTTTTATAACGATCTCGCTACCTAATTCAAAGCTCCGTACCGGCCATCCACTCTTTCCATCGCATGGTCGCATTTGCCCCTAACGATAAAAAAGGTTCAGGGGGTAAGCGCTTAGGTTGTTGATGATCAAGATAATCGGTTAATAAATCAGAACGTCCTAATACCGCCATTTCCGCTGCCATCATCCCCGACAGCGTCCCTTTAACGGTTCCCAATCCATTCTGACAGCAAGCCGACCAAACCCGCTCTTCAATCTCGCCAAACGCGGGCATGGAGTTCAATGACAAACAGAGTCGCCCACCCCAGCGATACTCCATCTCCACCCCATCCAACATTGGAAAACGATTAGCAAAGGATCGATCTTGCAGGCCCGCCGCCCGCTTCATATTCTTAGGGCTGACTTCAATCGATTGATTCAGGGTTGCATGGTTGCGGATCACGATCCGGTTGCCACTGCCACGGTAATCTGAGCTTCGCCGTACCGTGGTGCCCATTGGATCTGCCGGTAAAACCCCCCAGTCTGCCACGCCCCCTAAACGGCTGATTTCCTGCGGAGTCAGCGCCCGAGTCATCGATGCATAGGTAAACACATGCAATAACCGACTAGGGAAGAAGCCGAAGGATTGAATATGCCCGTTGACCGCCAGAATCACCCGCTTAGCACGTACGCTGCCGCCCGGCGTGATTAAACGGTGCTCCGCGCCAAACTGCATCGACGTTACCGGGCTATTCTCATAGAAAGATACCCGCTCGCTCATCCCTCTCGCCGCTTGTCGCACAAAGGCCGCGGGCTGAATCATCACCGCCCCTGGGGTGAATAACCCCTGTTGATAAAAATCACTACCGGTCCAATCTTTCATATCGGCAGCACTTTTCAGTTCATAGGCTTCGCCGAGGGCATCCAAGTGGCCGCGATAACTGTTGATATGCGCCAGACCTTTAGCTGTACCTGCGGCGGTCATTTTTCCGCAGGGATCAAATACCTGACGTTCCATGCCATAGGCTTCTGCCGTTTCACGGGCAAACTCAATCGCGGCACGGTTAAGACGAATCTGTTGTTGATCCTGATGCTGACTGCCAGCATAGGTGTCCGAATTCAGTTCATGGGGTAGATCAATCATAAAACCACTGTTACGACCGGCTGGGCCATCGGCTAGCCGGCTGGCTTCCAGTACCACGATGGATTCATCACCCACTAACTGACTGAGACGGCGTGCCGCGGCTAAGCCGGCAAATCCACCTCCGACCACCACCCAATCCGCATGAATATCATCCTTTAACGTCGGATAACCGGCGGATGATGGCAAAATACGATTCCACGCGGCGGGACCAGGGTCTTTCGGCAATCGTTTTACGTTTATCCTGTTCTTCATAAATTTTTCCGCCCCTATCATCAGGCAAGCGCCTCCCATGAGCGAACCCCGTCCTAGCGGTTCGCCCTGAGTTCTATACCTAAATATCGGGTGCTTTAACTTTCAGTCAGCGCAACGATCTACGCTTCATCACCTAGATCGACCCAGATCGTTTTCAACTGCGTAAACTGATCATGGGCATGAATGGAATTATCACGGCCACCAAAACCCGATTGTTTATAACCACCGAATGGCGTGGTGATATCACCTTCACCAAAGCAGTTAACCGTAACCGTACCCGCCCTGAGTGCCTGAGCCGCACGCATAGACTTGCGAGCATTCGCCGTAAAGACAGAGGCCGCCAGACCATATTCAGTATCATTGGCAACTGCGATCGCTTCTTCATAACTACTCACGGTGATCACCGAAAGCACAGGACCAAAAATTTCTTCTTGAGCTAAACGATCACTGTTTTTAACATCGTCGTAGATCGTCGGCAGAACATAGCAACCATCGACAGACTCACCGCCCATGATTAGCCGGTGCCCGTCTTCTTTAGCGATGTCGAAATACTCTGTGACCTTATCGAAATGACCTTTATCAACCAGTGCACCTAATTGATTGCTAGGGTCAAGGGGATCACCGGTTTTCCACTCTTTGGCATGGGCTACAATTTTTGCCAGCAATGCCTCTTTAACACCTTCCTGAACAATCAAGCGAGAACCCGCAGAGCAGTTTTCACCCATATTCCAGAAAGCAGCAGCAACCACCTGTTCAGCCACCGTATCCAGATCTTCTGCATCATCGAGCACAACACAGGGGTTTTTACCGCCCAGTTCAAGCACGACTTCTTTGATATTAGAATCGGCAGAATAGTTAAGGAAACGACGTCCAGTGACTGTCGAGCCGGTAAAGGTCACCATATCAACATCCATATGACGGCCAATCGCCTCGCCCACAACACGACCCGAACCGGTCACCACGTTGAACACCCCTGCAGGCACGCCCGCTTCAGCGGCCAACTCAGCCACCCGAATGGCCGTCAATGAGGTCTGCGCAGCAGGCTTCAGTACTACTGAACAGCCCGCCGCCAATGAAGGCGCCATCTTCCAAGCCAACATCAAAATAGGGAAATTCCATGGCAACACCGCACCGACCACACCGACCGGTTCACGCACCACCATCGCCATCGCACCCGAACCAACAGGCGCCGTCTGATCATAAATTTTATCGATCAATTCCGCATGCCAGCTGATGGTATGAACCACTTCAGGAATATCGATGGTGACACAGTCAAAAATAGGCTTACCTGAATCGATAGATTCTAATACCGCCAGCTCATCACCATGTTGTTCGATCAACTGGGTTAACTTAATCAAAATACCTTTACGTTCTGACGGATGCATCTTGCTCCAGCTGCCGCTTTCAAACGCTGCTCGCGCACTCGCCACCGCATAATCAACATCCTCAGTGGTACAGGCCGCAATCTCGGTAATCTTCTCGCCGGTCGCTGGGTTGGTGACCGCAATGGTGCCGCCATCGCTGGCGGGCCGTAAGCTACCATTGATAAAACTCATGGACGGTGGCGTCAGTTGAGCGGCAATCGCTTTGTATTCATCCTGTGTCAGTAGATCGGCCATGGTTCAGTCCTCCGCGACAATGTTAGCAATATTCGTTTTCAGTTGAGCCACTACCTGTGCCATGGCTTCTTTCTCTGCATCATCAAGACCGAGCAACGGTTTGCGTACTTCGCCACCAACACGACCATCAAGGGTGACACCATGCTTAACGCTCTGGATAAACTTGCCGCCCTGTTCCAACACATGCATCAACGGCATCATCTCAGTCATAATGCGACGGCCTTTAGCAAAGTCGTTCTCGACAACACAGGCGTTATAAAGCGCCATATGCTCTTTTGGCAGGAAGTTAGAACCGGCACATACCCAGCTTTTAGCACCCCAAGCGAAGAACTCCAGCGCCTGATCATCCATACCACAGGCAACCTGAATCCGTGGATAATCATTGATCAACATATGCAGACGATTAATATCACCGGAGCTCTCTTTGATGCTGCAAATATTGCTACAGTCGGCGATACGATCAAAAAATTCCGCTTCCATATTCACACCCATGCGGTCTGGGTAGTTATAAAGCATCGCTGGCAGACCCGCCGCCCGGTCAAGTGTCATCACATGCTCGGCCAACTCTTGCTGAGTCGGGAGCGAATAAGGGGGGGTTGCTAGCAGAATGACATCCGCTTCATATTTAGCAGCATCTTCAGCTAACTTAATCGATTGTTTTGGATCAATAGAGCCGGTGCCAAAAATAATTTGCAGCTTTTCTTTGCAGATTTGACGGGCAATTTTCAGTAGCTCAACCCGCTCCTCATGACTTTCAACATAGTATTCACCGGTAGTACCACCGATCATCAAGCCCTGAACACCGGCATCGAGGAGGTACTGAACATGGGCAGCATAGGCATCGTAATCGATGGAGAAATCCGCTTTAAACGGTGTAATTACTGGCGTGTAAATCCCTTCGAAATGCATTCAATTCACCTTCGTTATCATTATCATATGTGACCGAACTCACCTATTGAGGGGTGATCCGAACTTATTAAAATAGTAACGACAGGGGTGATAGCTCCACAATCAACCTTTTTTGCGCGCTAAACATAACTTCAGGTTATGAAAAGAAACAGAAAACAGCCGTCTAATGCAGCATTAATAACCTATCAATAGGTCGAGTATCCGGTCACGGCTCTGGAAACAGGGCCGTTGAATACCCTATACTGTTGTTAATTGACTATTCTAAAAATAAAAAAGAGCCTCGCCATGTGCCATATTTTTGCTGGACAGAATCCTGAAAATTATAAATTCATCTCCCGTTCACTCCGCCTAGGTGGCCACTCCACCAGCGTGAAATTGGAAGCCAAATTTTGGAGCATTCTCGATGGGGTGGCTGCGGAACAGACCATGAGCACGCCTCAATTCCTCTCCAAAATATATGATGAAGCGCTTGTTATTAATGGCGATGTGCCTAACTTTGCGTCTTTATTGCGTTGCGCCTGCGCACTCTACCTAGAGCAACCCGATGAAGTGATGACAACCGCCCACGAACAACTCCTGGCTGCGAGTTAAGCTAACTTTTTGGTCACTTACCGCCCGTGTGGTACTCCAGTACCACCAAGCGAGCGCGGAAAGAATTAACCTCTACTGTATCAATCAGATGAGGTTAATTTCGCCATGGCAAAAGCTATCCACTCAATGATCCGAGTGTTTGACTTAGATCGCTCACTCTCGTTTTACCAACAAGCGCTAGATCTCAATATCGCAGACCGCCTCGATTTTGACGGCTTTACACTGGTTTATCTGCGTAATGACGAAAACGATTTCGAATTAGAACTCACCCATAATCACAGTCAAACCGAACCTTACACCCATGGTTCCGGCTATGGCCATCTCGCTGTCTGTGTGGACGATGTCGCCGCCACCCAAGAAAAACTGACAAAACTGGGTTTCCAACCCGCTGAGGTGAAAGAGTTTCACCGTGATAATCAATTATTAGCGCGTTTCTTTTTTGTCACCGATCCCGATGGTTACAAAATTGAGTTTTTAGAAAAGCATGGCCGCTATCAATAACGATCTGCTACAGCATTCCGAAACCACAACAATAAAATTCCGGAGTTGAGTATGAAAAAGCAAAACTTGAGCCGCAGAAGCTTCTTAAAAAAAGGCACCATGACCGCAGCAGGTGCCGTTGCTATCGCCCTATCAGGCATCAGCATTAGCCCCAGTGCGTGGGCAATGACACTAACCACGCTGGATCATAAAACAGGTAAGAGTCTCTCGGCGCTTTGTCGTGTGCTCTACCCTCACAAGCAACTGACTGATGTCTACTACGATGCCTGTGTCGAAGGATTAGATGCTAACGCCAAAAACGACCCTGCATTACTGAAACTACTTAACGAGGGGGTTCAAACCCTCAATTCACACAGCCAAAACAATTTCTTAGCATTATCTGCTGAGCAGCAACTGCTCGTGGTTAAGAAAATAGAAGGTAGCCCTTTCTTCAATCAGGTGCGTAGTCACATCGTGGTGGCACTGTATAACAATGACAAGATCTGGAGCCTATTCGGTTATGAAGGCCCATCCTTCCCTTACGGTGGTTATCTAGAACGTGGTTTCGATGATATCGACTGGCTGCCAAACCACTAAAAAAGATTGAGGATAATAACAATGAAAAAATTTGATCTAAACGATAGCAGTGTTGTGGTTGTCATCGGCTCTGGCGCCGGTGGCGGTACGCTCAGTAATGAATTAGCCCAGAAGGGCGTTAACGTCGTCTGCCTAGAAGCCGGAAAGCACCTCGATTTTAAAACCGATTTCGTTAATAAAGAGTGGGAAATGTTTTCCAAAGAAGCCTGGTTGGATAAACGCACCACCTCCGGCGAATGGCGGGTTGCTAAAGATTTTCCTAATTTACCCGCATGGATCTGTAAAACCGTCGGCGGTTCCACGTTACATTGGGCGGGGGCCAGCTTACGCTTTCAAGAACACGAATTTAAAGGCCTCAGCACCTATGGTCATGTTGAAGGCGCCAACCTGTTAGATTGGCCCATTACACTTCAAGATCTAGAGCCCTATTATGATATGGCCGAAGATAAAATGGGCGTCACACAAACCAACGGCATCCCCGCACTCCCAGGCAACAACAACTATAAGGTGATGGAAGCCGGCGCCAAACAACTCGGTTATAAAGAAGTTCATACCGGACGCATGGCCATCAACTCACAACCTCGAGATGGTCGTGCATCATGTCGTCAGCTAGGGTTTTGTTTTCAAGGTTGTCGGATGGGCGCGAAGTGGTCAACACTTTATACCGAAATCCCTAAGGCAGAGGCTACCGGTCATTTCGAACTACGGGCCGAAGCTCATGTATTAAAAATCACCCATAACCAAGCAGGCAAAGTGGACGGCGTGATTTACGTCGATGCCGATGGCCAGCAGCATACTCAGAAGGCACGCGTTGTCTGTGTCGCTGGGAACTCGATTGAAAGCCCACGCCTACTACTCAACTCTGCCAGCGCACAGTTTCCAGATGGCCTTGCCAATAGTTCAGGACAGGTCGGCAGAAACTACATGCGTCACGTCACAGGCTCGGTCTATGGGGTTTTTGAACAACCCGTTAATATGCACCGTGGCACCACCATGGCCGGTATTATTCAGGACGAATCCGAACACAACCCTACACGGGGCTTTGTGGCGGGTTATGAGATGGAAACCATATCACTCGGCCTGCCCTTTTTAGCGGCCTTCCTTAACCCCGGCAGTTGGGGTAAAGAGTTTACCGGTGAACTGGACAACTATGAGAATATGGCCGGTATGTGGCTTGTTGGTGAAGATATGCCGCAAGAAACCAATCGAATTACCCTCAACCATGAGGTTAAAGATCAATATGGTCTGCCGGTGGCTAATGTCCATGTCACGGATCATCCTAATGATATCGCCATGCGTGAACAGGCCTACAAACAAGGTGCCGCCGTCTATGAATCGATTGGCGCGCTCAACACCATTCGTGTACCGCCCTACCCGAGCACCCACAACCTAGGCACCAACAGAATGAGCCTTAACGCTAAAGACGGCGTGGTTAATGGTTGGGGCCAGAGCCATGATATCGACAATCTATTTATATCCGATGGTAGTCAGTTCACCACAGGCGCGACGGAAAACCCGACGCTTACCATTGTCGCCTTGGCGATTAGACAATCTGAATACATTGCCCGTCAAATGGCCGCCATGAACATCTAAACCGCGCTTCACTTAACCGGCCTGATCATCATTCGGCGCAGTGAGGCTGCGAAACGATCAGGTCGGTGATCTCATTTAAGTGAACTCCCCCCGCGTCTGAGGGGGCTTTTTATCAAATCTAATCGCTAATAACCTAGGAGATATTGTTGCCGTCCTTCGTTGCACGCCTGATGCAGAGCAAAACAACCTTGATATGAGCTGGACTACGGCTTCAATGGTTGAGTTGGCGTGCTTACATCTCGATTCAAACAGGTATCTTCCGTTTTAATCACATCCAGAAACCAATCTTTAAATGCGCGGAAAGCGGGGTTATCTTTTTTACTTTGCGAGTAGGTAAGATAGTGGAGTTTTTCTCGATATTCCGCTTCATAGTCCCCCACCCGAACTAGCCAGCCCTGTTCGATCATAGGCTTAACAAGCTGATTCCAGCCTAGGCTAACACCCTGATGGTTCAGTACCATCTGAATCAACATATTATAGTCATTCGCATTGAATAGATGCCGCGCCCCCTCGCTATCGATATCCAGTGAAACCCCATGGCTACTCAGCCACACCTCCCAGTCTACATGCTCCGCAATCTGCGAACGCCCATACGGGCTAAGGTTTAGTAGCGTTGTATTGAGCAACCCATCCAAGGTAACAATATCGGGGTTCTGCTTTAAAAACAGAGGTGAACAGACCGGATAGATCAGATCATAAAACAGGGGAATAGAATGATAACCTTCACGGGGATCGCTCACTTTATTGATAAAGATGTCAGGATGTATACCCGGCTCCATCTTTAGAAAGTTATTGGTGGTCACGATATTCACATCAATATCGGGATGGCCGGCAAAAAAACTGGGTAAGCGGCTCGATAACCAAAAAGCTGAAAAAGCGGGCGAACAACAGATGATCAGTTCGTGCTTACGTTTATCGCTGTTTTTAATCCGCTGAGCGGCCTGTGCAATATTTACGAACGACAGATAAGCTGCATCATAAAAAATCGTCCCCGCCTCGGTCAGCTCAACCGCTCGGCCCGCCCGTTTAAATAAACTGACACCTAGTGAAGCCTCCAACTCTCTAATCTGACGACTGATCGCCGCTTGAGTCACGCACAACGCTTCGGCTGCACGGGTAAAGTTTTGATATTTAGCGGCGGCAACAAACGACCTAACTGCTCGCAAGGAGGGCATCTTCACTAAAATCTGATCGGGCTCTACATGTTTAACCATAACGTCAGGTATTCAATTCTCTTAATAAAAAGTCGCTTTATCGGCTTTTAGTCCAGCCATAAACTCAGATTCATAACTTACATAAAATCAAGCATCATAAAGCAAGTTTAAAGTAGGTCAACGAATGTCGATCTTTAGGCTAACAACTCAAGTGAGGTCACCGCAATATTTTTAACCTCTCATCAACAATAGCTGTGTCACTTCACTAGCGGATAAAACAACAACAATGACACCTCAACCACTTCAAAGTAACAAGTGCCCCAAAATAACAAAGATGATGTGCAGTATAGCCTCCCTTTTCCGTATTCATTACTCGAGAACCATTTGACTCAACGAACCCTATGGAGAGGTCATCTTCGCCACGGATACTCCCACCTCAATGGTAAAATAGAGGCCAATTAAAGTAGTTCCACTGTTATTGCTACATCTATGACGGAAAATAGCAGTACAATCACTGATATAAACGGCCCGACTTATATTTAAAGAGACGCTATCAATGGCAGCCCCATCGACCAAACGAGATTTCAGCAAAGCGATCAGCAATACCAATAAGGCATTTTTAAACGAGAATAACGACCAACAAAAGCTCATAAAAGTCGGTTTTATTCTGCAGAAAAATTTCTCGATGGTTGCCTTTACTGGAGCGGTCGATGTATTGGTGACCGCGAACCTGGTGCTGCCTGGGCAACACTTTGATTATATGACGCTGGGGGTCGATTCACGGATGGTCACCAGTGATCTTGGTATCGATATCGCCACCGGCAGCACGATTGAAGCCTTAGCCATTCAGCATCGTGATGAACTGGACATTCTGATTGTCTGCGGGGGGTTTCGCTGCTCACTAGAGCCCAATGCAAAACTCACCACCTGTCTGAGGGCGGCCGACAAACTGGGGATCACTCTCGGTGGCTTATGGAACGGCGTCATTCCACTGGCCCATGCCGGCCTGATGGAACAGGTCGAGTGCGCAGCCCATCCCGATAATCACGCTTACATGCGAGAGCACTTTCCCAATACCCGTGTATCGAATAACACTCTGGTGATTGGTGAAAAACGCGCGAGCTGTGCCGGCCCCGTTAGTGCGTTGGAAATGATGTTGAAACTTATCGCTCAACAACAGGGGAGTGAGATTGTGCGCGCGGTCAGAGAGATTCTGAGCTGCGATCAGGTAGCGGAAAACCAAGAATCCATACCTCTGCAGATAGGCGATAATCCAACCTTTCCTGAAACCCTGCGCAACATCATGGTATTGATGCGTAACAATATCGAAGAGCCTCTCAGCCTTGAAGAACTAGCGGACTGTATCGATATCTCCCGACGTCAAATGGAGCGTCTGTTTCAGACACATCTTGAAACGAGCCCTTCACGCTACTATCTGGAACTACGGATCACCCATGCCCGTCGCTTATTACTACAAAGCAATGAAAGCATCACCAATGTGTCTCTAGCCTGTGGCTTTGTTAGTACCAGCCACTTCAGCAACTGCTTTAAGGATTATTTCGGTTTATCTCCCAGCGCTGCACGGCAGAAACAGAATAGTTGATTGCGGCTAGCCCCTCATAACGGGTGAAGAGAAGTCTAAACGGTGCCGTAACATCTAGCGTCTGGTTCAATGCCCTCTCAACTCTTTCTACGCCAACACAACGCTGCTTCCTTGAAACCTGTCGTTATCAGTTACGGATCTATGGCTGATACATATCCTTACGGTACTATCACTCAATAACCCAGCCAAGTGGCCTTGAAATAAATATACCAGAAGCGACATCGACCCTAATCACCAGCATTCCCTCCACCTGCTCACTGCCCATTCACGTCAATGAAATATCTTTTTGCGACATTTCGTCTCTATCGGCTAAAAATCAACCGAAAAGATTAAATAAATTTATCTATTTAAAATCATATAGTTATTTAAACAATAACGACTAGTGTTCAAAAAACAACCTCCTTCATACTGTCGCTTAGAAAATTTAAGTTCTAAAAGCGACACCTTTCACTTTTGACATTTGCTCAAGAAATAGCCAGTATTATTTTTAATTAAACGATCAATCAATAAAAAATAATATGCTCGCGAATCTAATAACTTGAACTGCCTCGCGTCTTTATAGGCACTTTATTAGCGTCGGTTGAGCATCCGTCATCCAAGCCTGGTAGCACTCATTGAGTGGTAGGCTGAGAATTAAGTGAGACGAATACCTATGCAAAAAGCTCTATATATCAATGGCCGTTATCAGGATGCGACCTCCGGTGAAACCTTTACCAGCGTCAATCCCGCGACGGGTAAGGTCATTGCCGAGGTGCAACAAGCGTCTCTGGCCGATGTCGATCTAGCCGTTGCCGCGGCTAACAAGGGCTTTAACGTTTGGTCCTCTATGAGCGGCGCTGAACGGGGACGAATTCTCATGCGGGCGGTCGCTATTCTCCGCGAACGTAACGATGAACTGGCAATGCTGGAAGTACTCGACACCGGTAAGCCGCTACAGGAAGCCAACTGCGTCGATATCGCCACCGGTGCCGATGTGATTGAATATTATGCTGGGCTTGCGGCGTCCATTCATGGACAACAGCAAGATCTAGGAGGCACTAACTTCTTCTATAGCCGCCGTGAACCCTTAGGCATCTGTGCCGGTATTGGTGCATGGAATTATCCGATTCAGATCGCGATGTGGAAATCTGGCCCCGCGTTGGCCGCCGGTAACTGCATGATCTTTAAACCCTCAGAAGAAACACCGTTGAGCGTGCTTAAGCTGGCCGAGATCTTTACCGAAGCGGGATTACCTGATGGTGTTTTCAATGTGGTGCAAGGTGATTACCGTGTAGGCCAAGCACTGTCTCGCCATCCCGAGATCGCCAAGGTGTCCTTCACCGGCGAATGCGGTACCGGTAAAAAAGTGATGGCCGATGCCGCAGGATCTCTCAAAGAGGTCACGATGGAGTTAGGCGGCAAGTCACCTCTGATTGTGTTCGAGGATGCCGATATTGACAATGCGGTCTCCGGTGCAATGCTGGCAAACTTCTATACCCAAGGTGAAGTTTGCACCAACGGTACCCGAGTGTTCGTCCATGACAGCCTCTATGATGAGTTTGTCCAGAAAGTTGCCGAACGCACCGAACGCATGATCATCGGTGATCCTACCGATCTCAATACTCAGGTAGGCGCACTGATCTCAGAGAATCATATGGAAAAAGTGCTTGGGTTTATTGATGCCGCCAAAGCCGCCGGAGCTCGCTTAGTCTGTGGCGGTGAACGGGTCACTGACAACGATTTGGCTAACGGCTTTTTTGTTAAACCAACGGTCTTTGCCGATTGCACCGATGAGATGCCCAACGTCAAAGAAGAGATCTTTGGCCCCGTCATGTCGATACTGCGTTTTAGCGACGAAGAAGAGGTCATCGAGCGTGCTAACGATACCGAATATGGACTCGCCGCCGGTATCTTCTCGACGAATTTCGCCCAAGCCCACCGCGTGATTGCACGCCTGCAAGCCGGTATCTGTTGGATCAATACTTGGGGAGCTTCGCCCGCCGAGATGCCCGTCGGTGGCTATAAACAGTCTGGGGTTGGCCGTGAAAATGGGATTGAGACACTCAATCATTACACTCAGGTCAAAAGTGTCTATGTCGAACTCGGCGATGTTGAGTGCCCTTATCAATAACCACATCAGCCATGGCCGAGTTGCCCTAAAAGCCTAAGGTAGAAAACAGCAGCATAACGATTACGCTCAACGCCATAGGTCATTATTTCCAGTTCATTATTAAGCGGTAGCAGTATGACGAACAAAAAACAGTACGATTACATCATTGTTGGCGCAGGCTCTGCTGGTTGCGTTCTGGCCAATAGGCTGACCGAAGATGGTAACCATCGGGTGTTAATCCTTGAAGCTGGCGGTAGTGATAAAAGTATCTTTATTCAGATGCCCACCGCCCTATCCTACCCGATGAACACTCCCAAATACGCTTGGCAGTTTCATAGCGAAAAGGAGCCCTATCTAGATGGTCGTTCAATGCACTGCCCTCGCGGTAAAGTGCTCGGGGGCGGCTCCTCTATTAATGGTATGGTGTATGTCCGCGGTCATGCCTGCGACTTCGATGAATGGGAAGCTCAGGGCGCCGCTGGCTGGGGTTATCAACAGTGTCTGCCCTACTTCAAAAAGGCAGAGAGCTGGGATCACGGTGGCGATCAATATCGCGGTTCCACCGGTCCGCTAACCACCTGCGGTGGTAATGACATGCAGCTCAACCCGCTTTATCAGGCCTTTATCAATGCCGGAGAAGACGCGGGCTACCCTACCACCGAGGATTACAACGGTTACCGTCAGGAAGGCTTTGGTAGCATGCATATGACCGTTAAAAACGGTGTGCGGGCGTCCACAGCCAATGCTTACCTGCGTGATGCCATGAAACGCAGTAACCTAACCCTGATCAGCGGTGTGCTCACCCGTAAGGTGGTGTTAGAGGGTAAACGTGCCGTGGCCGTCGAATATGAGAAAGACGGTCAGATCACGCAGGCAACGGCGCTTAACGAGGTTATTCTAGCGGCAGGCTCTGTCGGCTCACCGCAACTACTGCAACTATCGGGCATCGGGCCAGAGAAAGTACTTCAAGACGCGGGGGTCGAGGTGATCCAAAACTTACCTGGGGTCGGCGAAAATCTGCAGGATCACCTAGAGGTCTATTTCCAATACCACTGCCAACAACCGATCACACTGAACGGTAAACTCGACCTGTTCAACAAAGGCTTGATCGGCGCTCGCTGGATGCTGTTTAAGGATGGCCTCGGCGCAACCAATCACTTTGAGTCCTGTGGCTTTATCCGCTCCAGAGCGGGCTTAAAGTGGCCCAATATTCAGTATCATTTCCTACCGGCGGCCATGCGATACGATGGTGGCAAAGCGATTGAGGGTCATGGTTTTCAGGTGCATGTCGGCCCTAACAAACCCGAAAGTCGTGGTCGAATCCGAATAACATCCGCCGATCCTAAAGCAAAACCGAATATCCTCTTTAACTACATCGGTACCCCTCAGGATAAACAAGACTGGCGGGATACGATCCGTCTCACCCGGGAATTGCTCAATCAACCCGCGATGGATGCATACCGTGGCGAAGAGATTCAACCCGGCGTTGGCATTGAGTCCGATGAAGCGATCGATCAGTGGGTGCGTGAAAACGTAGAGAGCGCCTATCACCCATCATGCAGCTGTAAGATGGGGGCGGATAACGATCCGATGGCCGTACTGGATAACCAGTGTAAAGTCCGAGGTATCGAAGCGCTACGGGTCGTTGATTCATCTATCTTCCCAACGATCCCCAATGGCAATCTAAACGCCCCGACCATCATGGTGGCCGAAAAAGCAGCCGATCTCATTCTTGGTAAACAACCATTACCTGCGGCCCATGTTGATGTCTGGATTGATGATCAATGGCAAAACCGTCAACGTCTAGGTAATGCCAAAAGACCGCTCATACAAAACCATTAAACGACACCGGCAGAGCTTTGTTCTGCCTTGCTGCACAGGGACTGTTGCAGCGTTAAAAGCAACACAACAGAAGAGAACACTAGCGCACCTATTTTAATGAAAACAAAGGTATTCACGCATGAATGTACAACGGAAAAACACCAGTTCAACACCGATGATTAACCGCTTCACTCGCGTATTAGGGCTTACCGTCGCCAGCCTAACAGCCTCTACCGCCTTTGCCGGACAGTGCGATAACATTCGCTTCTCGGATGTCGGTTGGACCGATATCACCGCCACCACCGCCGTCGCCAGCGAGGTCGTTACCGGCCTAGGTTATACACCATCGACCCAACTGTTGTCCGTACCCGTCACCTACACCTCATTAGCCAATGGTGATATCGATGTCTTTCTGGGTAACTGGATGCCCACCATGGAAGCGGATATCGCCAGCTACCGTGAAGCAGGCACCGTTGAAACCGTTCGCGCTAACCTAGAAGGGGCAAAATATACGCTAGCCGTGCCTAAATACGCTTATGACGCAGGCTTAAAAAGTTTTGCTGATATTGCAAAATTTAAGGATCAACTCAAAGGCCGCATCTACGGTATCGAGCCTGGTAATGATGGCAACCGTTTGATTCAAGGAATGATCGATGACGGTGCGTTCGGCTTGAAAGGTTTCAAACTCGTTGAATCCAGCGAAGCCGGCATGATCTCTCAGGTCAGCCGTTCAGCAAAACGTGAGCAATGGGTTGTCTTCCTCGGTTGGGCACCACACCCGATGAACGCCAATATCGACATGGAATACCTCTCCGGTGGCGATGATGTTTTTGGCCCGAACTACGGTGGCGCCAACATTTATACCAATGTGCGTCAAAACTACACCCAAGAATGTCCGAATGTCGGCCACCTCCTGAAAAACCTATCATTCAGTTTGGAAATGGAAAACCAGATCATGGGTTCAATTTTGGATGATGGCATGAAGCCTGCTTCCGCAGCCCGCGCTTGGTTAAAAACCCACCCTGAAGTACTGAACAACTGGCTTGAAGGTGTCACCACTTTGGATGGCAAAGCGTCACTACCCGCTGTGCGTCAATATTTAGAACTTTAGTACGCTGGGTTTTCAACAGCTGCAACACTCTTCAAGCGCTATCGGATTAGCCAAGTACCAACAGACTTCATCCGATAGCGAGGTGATCTTTACCCGTCGATATTCACAACGCTAACCTGAATATCGGCAACCCAACTATAAAAAGGCAGTCGTATGAACTGGATTACAGAACATAAAATCCCATTGGGTAGCTGGATGGAAGCTTTCGTCGATTGGCTGACGTTTAACGCGGCGGGATTCTTCGATGCGATATCTATCTCCCTCGAGTGGGTCATCCTCTCGGTTGTGGATATCTTTCAGTGGTTTCCACCCTATGTGCCGATGATAATGGCGGCAGCGGTTGCGTGGGCTCTGCACCGCAGCATTCCACTGGTAATCTTTGTCGTCGTAGCACTGCTATTAATCTTAAACTTAGGTTATTGGCAGGAGATGCTCGAAACCTTCGTACTGGTGTTGACCGCCACCACTATCTCGGTGGTTGTTGGTATTCCCATTGGTATTTTGGCCGCCCATAACCCCAGACTCTATACCTACCTGCGCCCCATACTGGATATGATGCAGACCATTCCCACCTTTGTTTATCTGATTCCTACCTTGGTGCTGTTTGGTTTGGGTGTGGTACCCGGTCTTATCTCAACCATTATCTTTGCCATTGCGGCCCCTATTCGCCTGACCTATTTAGGCATTAGTAAAGTGCCAGATGAGCTTATCGAAGCCGGTAAAGCCTTTGGTGCCACGCCTTCCAAACTACTCTTTAAGGTTGAACTGCCAGCGGCGATGCCGAGTATTATGGCGGGAATCACCCAATGCATCATGCTGTCGTTATCGATGGTAGTTATTTCCGCGCTGGTCGGTGCTGACGGTCTCGGCAAACCGGTTATCCGTGCACTCAACACCGTGAATATCTCTCAGGGTTTTGAGGCGGGCTTAGCTATTGTGCTCGTCGCTATTATTCTCGATCGTATCTTCAAAAATCCCGGTTCTAAAGAGGAAGGTTAATCATGTCTGCTATCAGTATTCGCAATTTAGATGTGGTGTTCGGCGATAGTGTCGAAGCCAGCCTAACACTACTGGATCAGGGTAAAACCCGCCAGGAGATCATCGATCTAACGGGTAGCGTTGTCGGTGTCCATAACGCCAATATCGAGGTGGCTGAAGGCGAAATCTGTGTCCTGATGGGCCTTTCTGGCTCAGGTAAATCGAGTCTCTTACGGGCCGTCAACGGATTAAACCCCGTTAGCCGCGGTGAGCTGTTAGTACAAGATGGCGATCAGATGGTCGATATTGGCTCCTGCGATGAAACTACCTTGCGACATATGCGTACCCGTCGTATCTCAATGGTGTTCCAAAGCTTCGCCCTCATGCCTTGGTTAACCGTGCTGGATAACGTCGCCTTTGGTCTGGAGATGCAAGGCATCGGTAAACAGGAACGTCGTGCCAAGGCGATGGAAAAATTAGAGATGGTTGGGCTACATGAATGGAGCGACAAGTACGCCCATGAGTTGTCCGGCGGTATGCAGCAGCGGGTTGGTCTTGCCCGAGCCTTCGCCATGGACAGTGATATATTGCTTATGGATGAACCTTTTTCGGCACTCGACCCTCTGATCCGTAGCCAGCTCCAAGATGAGCTGATTGAATTACAGCAACGCCTCAATAAAACCATTCTATTCGTGAGCCACGACCTAGATGAAGCGCTAAAGATTGGCACTAATATCGCCATTATGGAATCGGCTGAAATTATTCAGCACGGCAAACCCGAAGATATTGTCCTGAACCCCGTCAATACCTATGTTGAAAACTTTGTCGCGCATACCAACCCGCTAAATGTATTGAAAGGCCGTTCACTGATGACCGAAACGGCTCAATTAGCCCGTGATGACGGTATGCTCATCCTTAATCCTAATGACAACACCCGTATTAGTCTCGATGCCTCAGGTCAGGTAATGTCGGCTAGCCGCCAAGATAAACCCCTAGCACTACATCACTGGCAGGAGGGCGAAAATATAGATGCCCTAGCAGAAGGCAGCCTTGTTATCGCATCACCCGATATCTCAATGCGGGCCGCCATCGAGATTCGCTATAACACCGGGCTCCCTGTACTGCTAACCGAGAACGAGAGTCTCGTGGGCGTGCTGTCCGATAAAGATTTATATCATGCCCTCTTAGGCAAGCACTTTACCTCTGACGCAGAAGTAACCAGCGGCTAACACCGATTGCTAGAGCGGAAACCTGAATAGGTAAACCGCTCTTTTTCATGACCCTGTTTATGCACTACCTGATTTATCAGGTAGCGGCAAAACTCACCCTAAATTCGGGCAAACACTCGGAAACATAACGAATACACACAAACTAAAACCGGAGATTCAACATGTTAAAGAAAATAGCCCTTACTTCCCTAATCGCATCATCGGCTAGCTTCGCACTGCAAGCCCATGCCGAGGTGTCGGCCACCGTCTCACTGGTATCTGACTATGTCTACAACGGCGTCAGTAGCACCGATGGTGATGCTACCTTTCAAGGAAGTGTCGATTGGTATAACGATGCCGGTTTCTATGTCGGTGCCTGGGCTTCAGGCTTAGATGAAACAGGCTACAGCAGTGCTGAAGTCGAAATAGATTACTATGCAGGTTACGCCAGCAGCATCAACGACGACTTTAGCTATGATGTCGGTTATGCCTATTATACCTACCCTGGCGCCAACGATACCGGTGCTGAGTTCGATTACGGTGAACTCTATGGTGCCATTACCTACAAAGAGAACACCACCGCCAAAATACTTTATTCTGATGATTACTTCGGTGAGGTTGGCAACTCGGTGGTGCTGATCCTGAGCCATACGTTCAACCTGCCTGAGGACTTTGCTCTGACGCTAGAGGCTTCTCACACCAAGTTATTAGAAGACGGTGGCGATTACTACTTTGGCTCTGATATTGATGATGATTCTTATAATCATTGGGGTATCTCTGTCGCTAAAAGTCTAGCAGGATTTGACCTAGCCCTAGGTTATACCGACACGGATATCGAAGATAACTATTGGGGTGACACCGCTGATGCACGGGCAGTTTTTAGCATCAGCCGTACCTTTGAATAAATCCACGCGCAGCTAGACTTATATAAAAACCAAGGTGGTAGTGGCACTCCCCTTCACACTTTATCACCGTAAAAAAGCCCCCGTTTAATTAAGCGGGGGCTTTTTATATTCACGCGGTAATTAATACGGTTTTATTCATTCATCTAAAGATAAAAACCACGATAAGCATTAAGCCAACTGTAGTGTCAAATAGTCAGAAATCATTCTCTGGGCCAACTCAGCATTAATACCCTCCGGCGATAACGCCCCTCTTAGCCAGATACCATCGATCAATGCGGCAATCCCTTGGGCCACAAAAATAGCTTTCTTTGCCGGTAATAACTTTTTCAATTCTAGTTGAAGGTATGAAAGCAGCCGCTTTTCGTTAACCCGCTGCAAACGAAACAAAGCTTCATCGTGCATCGATTGGGACCAAAATGCCAACCAGGTTTTAACGACTTTACTCTCCATCTGATCAGAGGAGAAATTCCCCCCGACGATCGCATGAATTCGCAATACCGCATCATCGGGGCCCGCCTCCTGCAAGCGCGTCTTAACGCCTTCAGACAGTTGTTTCAACACCGAACGCATGGTGGCTTCCAGCAAACCACTTTTACCGCCAAAATAGTGGTTAATGATGGCGGGAGAGACACCGGCATAACTACTAATCATCACCACACTGGCTTTATGTAAACCCACCGCATTAATCGCATCCATTGTGGCGTTAATTAACTGTGGTTTACGTATTTCAGACATTCCAACTTTAGGCATTAACCGAGATCCATATACTTAAATAGTCGTTTAATTAAAAATGCTCTTCTGACCATAAACTGTCAACCCATAATCAGACGCTATCACCGCTAACAGACAGAAATAAGTAACGATCTACAAAAGCGAGCTACGGCTTAAGCGGTAATAACTTTTTAACCTGCGCCTGTTCCGAGGCACTCAGTTCACCGTAAGGCTTGAAATAGGACCAACCATAACCCCAACGAAACTTGGTCGGCCAAAAAGGGCTTCCGCCAACTCTCACACCCGCCAGCATCAGCATCGCGACTTCCGGCTTACCAACCCCGGCCACACAGGCTTTTAATTCATTATCAGCATCTAGGCGTTGTTGATAAGTGCCACCTTGCCAGTAAGCTAAATCATGCTGCTCACAACAGGAAAGCCAAAGCGTATTCTCAGCCCGAGTGCCATTTGGAAACGAACTACAGCCGTCACTGGTAAAGGGTTTTAAATCTTCACCCCCGGTTGAGCAACCCGATATGATACCGATCAGTACAAACACTAGCAGATGTCTCATCCCTGCAATCCCCTTTCACTAAATTAGATACGATTCAATCTGTTGCATGGATAAGCATAGCCTTACTTGAGCATAGCTCTAGTTTAATTGACTATTTTTTAAGCAATTTCGCCAATCTTGCCTATACTTGTCTATTCCTGAACTAACAACCAGTGAGAGATAAAATGAAAGCCTTGCGTCAAAGAAATAAGCCCAAAGCACGTCCCGCCGAAGAAACTCATGAATCCATCAGCCAGCAAACCAATCAATTCCTACAACAGGGTGGCAAGGTCACCGTCGTACCATCAGGCTTTAGCGGCATTCCTCGCATGCAGGGTTCACAGCAGAAAACGGATAGCAACCATTAAGCAAAAACAACGTTCATTCGTCAGCTAACTTTTCCTGTAATTCAGCAACGGTTTTTTCAAGTACTGAGATGCGCTCCTCCAATGCCTGTATCGTCTCCTGACTGATACGCATCGTTGGCGTGCCTTGCGAAGGCGCGCTGTACTCTGATGGATCAGCCGCTTCTACTTCGCCGCTAAACAGATGTGCGTAGCGGGATTCCCGCTTGCCTGGCTCTCTTGGTATGCGTACAACCAACGGATACTCTTCCCGCTCACTCATTTTTTGTAGTACAGCTTCTGTTTCATGGACGTCACTAAAACGACAGAGACGGTTAGTGCGGCTACGCAGCTCACCCGGGGTTTGCGGCCCACGTAGAAACAACGTACAAACTATCGCCAACTCCTGCTCACTCAGCTTTAGCTCGGAGAACTCCGTATTACAAAAGCGGTGTTTGTATTTAGCCACTCGGCTACCGAAAGCACTCTCTTCACGCATGAGATGTTTTTGCGTTAGCTCATCAATGACTGCCTGCACCTCAGTATCCGATAGATCCATCACCGGATCACGATTACTTTTTTGATTACAGGCGGTAGTTAGGCCGTTAAGGGTGAGAGGGTATTGATCCGGCGTGGTTTTCTCTTTCTCAATCAAACAGCCGATCACCCGCGTTTGCAACAGACTCAGATCCATATCCATGTTCTACCCTCTTACAATAAATTATTAACACTTTCATAAGGTTACCCTATTTCCAGTAAATGGCATCCTAATTATTCAACAACACTCCGTTTACTCGAAAGGGTTAAGCTGGTGATTTCAGCAACAGCCCCCTACACTGACAACCAGACATTCATCACGAGACGCCATCATGGATAATAAAATCAAACCACATGAAGCCTCGATTGAAGCGGTGTATATCGGTGAGCTATCGACCATCGGCCCAGGAAATACCGCCACGGGAATTTTCAAACATGCCTCGGACCAATGTCACGAAGTCGGAGAATTCGGCTTGAATGGCGATATCCAGGTGGATAAACGGGTTCACGGCGGCCCCGAAAAGGCGCTTTATCACTATCCGGCTGAACATTACGCCCTGTTACAAGAAGCCCTGCCCCATCTCAACGATAGCTTTATACCCGGCTCTATCGGAGAGAATATATCGACCCATGGGCTCATCGATACCGAGGTTCATATCGGTGATACCTTTCGGCTTGGCAGCGCTATTGTGCAGGTATCCCAACCCCGCCGTCCCTGCTGGAAGGTCAATCATAAATATGGCAACGCCCATATCGCCTCATTGCTGATGTCTGAGGCGATTTCCGGTTGGTATTATCGGATATTAGAAACCGGCCAGCTGCGTCGAGGAGATGACATTAAGTTTCTCGATCGACTGGATAACAGTATTCCGGTGGCTGAGATCTGGCAGATATTGTTGCAACGCTTGAATAAACAGCCGGGACCTTTAGTGAATGCTAAGATCCCTGGGCTGTCGGATGAGTGGCGTTTTGAGTAGAGGTTGCAAAGTATTCTAACGAACAGGTAAGCGCCCCTTAAAACGCACACGCACTCATTTATTCACTCATTCAACTAAGCATCATCGAGTTGCTTAAGTTTACGATACAGGGTTGCTCGGCTGATCCCCAGTTCTGCGGCGGTTGCCGAAATATTCCCCTCATGCTGCTCTAACACCTGTTGAATGGTTAACAACTCACTGGTTTTCAATGTGCCCCCACTCTGATGCTGCCCGAAGCACCCCATCGCATGAGCCTGCCCACTCAGCTCTTCAAGAAAGTCATCGCTGATATGGCTACTATCGATCTTCAGCTCATCGGGCTCCATAAAGGCGATAGCCACCCGCAGTGTTGTTTCCAGTTGGCGGATATTACCCGGCCAATGATAATTCAGCAGTTGCGCCATCATCTCCGCGTCGATATCTATCTGCCGTCCATCGGGCGTTAATTGCTGCAAGAAGTAGCGAATAAAGTCTTCTTTATCGGTGCGATCACGAAACGCCGGAATGCGCAAACAGACCCCGTTAAGACGGTAATAGAGATCTTCGCGAAACAAACCGTCCGCGACTAAGGCTTTTAGGTCTCTATGGGATGCACAGATAACTGCGATATCCAACGCAATCTCATCCCCGCCTCCCAATGGGGAGATGGTTCGCTCCTGTAAAACCCGCAACAACCGCGCCTGTAATGCCAGCGGCATATCGCCGATCTCATCGAGAAATAGCGTGCCGCCCTGAGCCTGTTCCAGACGCCCAACCATGCCGCCTTTCCGTGATCCGGTAAACGCGCCCTCCCGATAGCCAAACAGTTCAGACTCTATCAGCCCTTCGGGAATTGAGGCACAGTTAACCGCCACAAAGGCTCCTCGGCAGCGGCGGCTATCAAGATGCAGAGATTTAGCCATCACCTCTTTACCGGTACCGGTTTCCCCCTGAATCAAGACCGGCAATTCATGGGACAATGCTCGGCTGCCCATCCGGACACCTTTCTGTAACCGTGGATCTTGGCCTGCCAGTTCGCTCAAAGGTGGCGCATGCAGTGGCGCAGGTGAGGCTTTATGGCGATTTGACTTGAGGGGTGCCTTATAAGCGGTCGGTAAACTATTGGGGAAATGTAGTAACTCACAGTAAAAATCTCCGCCTCGGGTACGCAACTGACCACGCCCTTTACGGTGTAGATCGGTGAGCAACACTTCAGCGCGAACACCAAACAGCTCTTCGAGATTGCGTCCCACCAGTTGTTCCCGTTTCCGGTTAAGCAACTGACAGATTTGATCATTGGCCGCTTGAATATGACCGTCCAATTCCAGCGCTAATAAGCCCTGCCAAGACGAACGTAGATATTCTGGCCTTGAGTGAACACTCAGCACAATATGCTGTTGAAACTGCCCACTAAAGATACGGTTTTCGATAGATCGTATCGCCTGCTGTACGAGGCTGAGATTGGGCGGTAAATTTTGGTAATCCGTTGGCGATGTCAGATCGAGTACGCCAAGCAACTCCCCTTTCGGGTCAGAAATAGGGGCTGAGCAACATGAGAGATAACCAATAGAATCTAAGAAATGTTCATTACCCCGAATCATCAGTGGTGAGCGATTCACCACCGCCGTGCCTGGACCGTTCGTGCCCCGCAACTCTTCCCCCCAATGGGCCCCCGGCGCTAAAGCATAGCGGGTATTACTGTCCAGATGGCGGGTTTCCCCTTTGATTTTAAGGATGGTGGCGGACTCATCGGTCAGCATAACCAAGCCTCCATCGGCACGAAAATATTCGACCAGCTGTTTAATTTCGGGATGCGCAGCTTCAATCAGCCGGCGATTTTTATCTCTCAGGTCATCGATACCGTCTTTGGACAGATTTTCCAGATCCAGCGGCGCATCGCAATTAAGCCCGGCATTAACACTGCGTAACCAAGAATCTTCTATTTCGCTGCGCAATACCCCACTAGGCACCTCACCCTGTTCGATAAGGCGACTGCGCGCAATTTCCACCGTCTGAAGTTGATCGGGCGTCGGGGCTGTAACCGCTGTTTTTTTCATTATTATAATCACTCACCACGTCTAGGCTTAACGAGTCAAATATACACCATCTAATTTTTTACCGTATCACCTTAACGATAGCAACCCAATCCTCTTCATACGAACAAGCCAATAGCTGCTGATGGCTCATCATAAAATTCCCGTCTATAACAGGCTAAAAAACCCACGACACTGAAACAGTGCGTGGGAAAGCGATATCGAGGTAAGCAATAAAACCTGTTATCGCGGCTGAAGGAGCAGGGACTCCTCAATCATGAACAACCAACACTTAATAGAAGTACATCAGCACCGCCTGCAGGTACAGATTGCTATCATTATTTGCCTGATTTGCTTTTACCGCTGAACCGTCCGGTGTGTAATAACCAACCAGTGGGCTAAAGACAAAGTTGTCGTTAATCGACCAGAGGGCATACATATCAACTTCATGGCCGGACATATCCCCGGCATCATCCTGTTTGCCAAAATCCCAATACTGCATACCGAGAGTCAGATCGTCCCGAGGTTGCAGCAGTAGCTCTAAGCGATCAACATCATTACCGCTGTTCGCAGGCCCAGCATAGTTAGAGGCCACTTCACCCTGAAACCAAGTACCGAAGCCACGGGTTAAACCGAAAAATAGCGGATCAAAGGCTTCATTATCCGTGGTAGCACTATCATCTCCAGAAAATTCCGCATGACGATAGTTAAGCGTTAGTGACCAAGGTAGATCGGCAAAGGTCCAGCCGCCCTCTACATACCAAGCATTCGCATCGTTTTTAACCGCCGTATCGCCACCCTGCTCATCGACATATTCAAACGATAGGAACAGATTCTCAACCCCCGCACTACCCTGTCCACGCAGGCTGACAACATCCATCCCCTTACGCTGATCCCAAAGACCAAAACCAGCGCCTTGATCGACATCCAGTACCGACATATAGCTCAGTCCCAGCGTCCCATGAGTGTCATCGACCCACTCAAGGTTAACCCCGGCAAGCTCGGTATCCTGATGATAGGGGTTATCCGACTGCAACCAGAAAAGATCACTGCGTAATGGGCCTTGCAGATCAATTTTAAGTATGGCGGTTTTTTCAAAGCTTTTTTGTCCCGCTAAGTAGTAAGCACCGCCGCGATCCACATCTACACCGGAGATCCCCATATCTCCTAAGCTGATGGCATCGCCGGCTAAGATGAAACCATCGCCAATGGTGAAGGCTTGACGGCCGATAGAGAGATCAAATAGACCGGTACGGCTCTGCCAACCGATGAAAGCATTTTCTACCTTCACTTCACCCTCATCACCGCCGGTATAACCACCGGCATCGCCATCACCACCGGTGCCCAGCGCAATGAGTCCTAAGCCGCCGTAAATCGTGCCATTGTCGGTCGCCTGACGGCCAACCAGATCGCCTTTGATATAACCTTCTTGCCAATCGTTACCGCCATTATCAACGCCATCATAGTTTTCATTGGTGGAAAAAATGCCTGCCATCCCCTCCACATTAAACTCAACCGTTTTGCCATCTTGTTCATATACTGTGGCCGCTTGAGCCACGCCGGTGGCTAACAGTGCGCCAACCAAGAGGTTCACTCTAACAAAGTGTCTATTATTATTTTTCATCATCAAATCCCAGACAACAGGGTGCCGATAGCCTTGTTCAAGATAAAACAAAGAGCCAACACACCGCTGCGGTAGTTTTCAGGCAAAGCTCCCCCTTAAGCCACTCAAGATGAGTAGCGGCAAGGGGAGTTACCGTCTTAGAGAAGTTGTTTAGCGAACAAAAATCTGAGCCGTTGTGGTGGACATATCACCCCCCGGCAGCTCAATGGTCTTCAAATGCTCAAGGGAATCAGCATCAAACACCGCGACATGATTATTGGTCCCCGCGAGGTACACTTTACTGCCGCTCTGATTGAGCGTGACGCAATAGTAAGAATGCTCTAACTCTGCGGCTTTAATCAGTGTTTGTTTTTCAATATCATATTTGGCTAACCGGTTGAGTACGCCATACATAATATTGGGATCTTTCGGTGAACGAGTGCCGGTAAAATAGATCTCGGTTAACGGACCAAAATCTTTGGTTTCGGTAGCACCGGTTTCCAAATTGATATTGAAATAACCATAGATCCAATCCGCCGTATTCAGATCTTCAGAGCCTTTCTGGTAGCGTGCAGTGGTATACAAGATGGTGAAGTCTTTGGTCGGTGTTTGCACCGCCCAAACATTCAAGACATCCGGCTGAACATAGCGTTCCCGTTGCCAGTTACGGCTCGGTACGGCGACTTCATATTCACCCGTGTGTACATCCATTTTATAGATATCGGCACCCGCCATGTATAAACCGCCATCCTTACCCGTTTGCATGGCCGTCACGAGACGAGGTGACGGCAACATCCGTACCGGCTTAGCATCTAATCCGGCATCGGTGTTATACACCGCCAACCGAGTGGGTTGCACGACGTAATGATCCCGCTCCATTAAGGTGGGGTTTTGCACCGCATATAACTCTTTACCGTCATAGCTAAGAGCAAAGGCGTACAAGGTTTTGGTTCGCTCTTTAGGAGTCTGCGCCATTTTCGCGTGGAATGTCACCTCACAGGTGTCCATATTGACGCCATAGATATCCTCATATCCATTATTGAGGATATACGCCGTTTTCTTATCCGGAGCGACCTGCAAAGCTCCGGGGCCAAAACGATCCGGCATATCACAGGTTTTATAGAGCGTATCGGTCTGCAAATCTAACACTTGCATCTGATTCGGATAGTTCGCTACCACCATATATTCGTTGCCTGGTTTTAGCGCAGGCCCCTTGGCAGCAACCGCCAGACCACTGGTTAAAGTTGTTAATCCCAGCGTTAATGTCGTCAGCATGATCGTCATGCTGCGAGGAAGCATTATTCTTTGTCTCATCGTAAGCATCCCGTTTATTAGTCTTTATCAGCAGGGAACACTGTTCCCAGATTGCGCCAGTTATCCGCGGAACTCGCCGCGTTATCATTCCAATCAGGATAGGTGTTCATGGTGTCGGGCACCTGAGCAGGCCACCAGCATGGATCGGCACAACCATAGAGGTCGGATTCCATTGGCTGACACAGAGAGGTAACCCCACCAAAGGCATCGATTTCCCAACCGGGATCGGTGGTCGCGGTACAGCCCGCAATCGACTGCATCGCCACGACTTCTTCGACCTGATCGTCGGCTACGGCTTTAGTAAGAGTATGTGCTTTGTTATTCACAGGCTTGAGATGTTTCATATCAATGAGCCCTCCGAGGAGATATGTAACTGTCGATGAAAGCCGGATTTTCGGCCATGATGCGGCTGTAAACTTCGATACCAAAGTCCACCCAATCGCGCATCAGATCGCAGTAGTGATAAACAGGTTGAGTTGGATCTTCAAAACGGGCATAGCTTTCGTGATAGCAGCCACCGGAACAGAGATTCCGAATACGGCAGCTTTCACAGCCCGTATCGCTACGATCCAGCCGTTGCTCGAGAAAACCGCCGAGGCGCTCCTTATCGATACCGGTGTGAACATCACCAAAGGTATCTAGCCCCGAGCCGGTAAACCGGTGACAGAGGTTGAGTCCGCCTTCGTGATCGACGGCAAGCAGCGCGACACCCGCTCCACAGGGCAGAGCCTTCTTATTGCCCTCATGTAGATCGGTAATAAGTTGATGCATATTGGAAAAACCAATACTCCGATGCTCTAGCGCAGCCGCTAAGTACTCTTCTCCCAATAGCTTCATATTGCGGAACACCTCAACCAACTCATCATCGCTGAGGTTGTAATAACTGATATCACCGGAAGTAACTGGGGCAAACCCGACTTCGGAGAAACCCAGTTCATTAAACAGATGATCCCAAATCTGGCGCACATCGGTAACGCCTTTTGTCAATGTGACACGGGCACCGATGGGCCGGGAGCGAAAGCGGGATAGCAGCATTTTTGCTTTGCGACTCACCACATCATAGGTGCCCTGGCCACCCACCGTGATACGGTTTTTATCGTGAATCGCTTTAGGGCCATCCATACTCACGGACAGTCCAAAGCGATGCTCATTAAGCCAGTCGGCGATATCTTCTGTCAGCAAGGTAGCATTGGTGGTCATGGTGAAATCCACCGGTTTACCCAGCTCGGCAAAACGCGCTTCACAATACGCCACCACATCTTTGATTAAGCGAAGGTTAGACAGCGGTTCGCCACCAAAGAAGACAATGTTATAACGACTTTCATGGGGTGATTCGGCAATCAGCATTTCGATCGACTGTTTCGCCGTGTCGAACTGCATCTTCTTGCCTTCAGACGGTTTATCTAAGTCTTCTTTATAGCAATAACTGCAGCTGAGGTTACAGCCAGTATTGACGTTTAGCACCAAGGTATTCAACGGAAACTCGGTGATCTTTTTCAGCGCAATTTCCGGTGTTAATGGTGAGCCATCACTCACCAATTCCAGTGCCACCAGCTCTTGCAAGGTTTCAGCGATCTGATCGGCTGGATACTGCGCCGACAATTCACCAATCAACTGCTCGGCGGTTTGTTGCGGCCGATGACGCAACCTTTCGATTAACTGTGCCGTTAAACCATCCAGCTCAAATAAGCTACTCGATGGTATATGGAACAACATCTGTCGCGAACTGACGGCGACGAGATGCAAGTTTTGCTCTACCAGATTTAATTGGGCGCCCATAGAACGACCCTCCTCACTATTATTATTCTCAGGATGCTGCCGTGTTCACAACATCGCTTATGTGTTAGTCAGGAACGGCTTATGGCAATGGTGGATTATTCCAACGCTGCACCGTCACGATCATCTGACCTTCGGCATTGAGCGCCTTGTCTCCATCCATTACTTCAGCAATGACTTTGAGATTACCCGCATTATTGGTCGACATACGCCGTTCAGGGTTTGGCCCTGCAGCAGCCGTCGTAAAGACACCGGTTTTAGCATTCATCTTCCCGGTGAAATGCACATCCCGATCCGCTTCAGCCTGCTCATTGAATGCTTCAACATGCCACTTCGCCGGTAGATAGCCGATGCGCATATCATCCGCCGTATCCGGCTGACCATCAGCGCCATTCATCCAGGCTTCCGCTTGGAAATAAGCATTGTATTTCGGCGTTGAACCACCATTACCACCGACACGCGCAACGGCGAAATCAGGTACAACTTTTACTCGATCAACCTTGTTATAGACGTTCAAGGATGCACCGCCGGCTTTACCCGCACTTACCACACGTG
The DNA here is from genome assembly GCF_003957515.1 of Amphritea opalescens. GTDB lineage: Bacteria > Pseudomonadota > Gammaproteobacteria > Pseudomonadales > Balneatricaceae > Amphritea > Amphritea opalescens. The sequence continues at coordinate 34,767 of NZ_RQXW01000016.1, read as the reverse complement.
AGCCTGGGGTTGCCGTGGTATTCGCTGTTACTTGAAGTACCACTTTGTTCTCATCGCGATAAACTTCATTAACCACCGACAGGCCTTCACCTAACGAGATTTCCTCACCCAGACCGGTACCTACCAGTGTCAGCACCTCTGTACTGCCGGCGCGAATATATTCAGGTTGAACCGATAACAGCGTTGGCGCACTGCCATTGCGGACAGCGGAGAAATCCATACCGGCTTCATCGTGCAACGCCTCAAACATCCTCCCCGTCAACTCACTACCATCATCCGAAAGGGCAAACACCTGACGCATTTTGACGCCATCGACGGTTAGGTTAGCGCGCCACTCATAGCCGGTATAGACAATCGCTGTACCACTACCTTGCAGTGCCGAACCATCCGCATATTCGCCATCGATACTGACCTTATATTGATCACCTTTGCCTCCGGTGACCGTCATCACGCCACGAATATCACCTTTGCTGGCCATATGCGCACTAAAGCTCCAACGACCACTCGCTGGGATTTTGTCCACTTTTTGCCAGTTATCCCAGCTCGTCGATTGTAGAGGGAAATTACTCGCAAGCTCCGGCACCATCTCGTTAAAAGCCAGCCCTATCCAATCACGGTCCCGTGCCTGTGCTTGATACTCAAGGCTAGGCCACTGACCCAAATGAAAGTTCACCAAATGCTTCCATTCAGACGCCGGACGGCGTTGCAGTTGCACCCGAGCACCGGAATGACAGCGAGCACACATCTGTTCAAAATTAGTCGACTCAAAGCTCTCCATCGTATTCAAGCGACGCTCCATCGCATAACGAGAACCTTCGGTCTCCTCGGGTGCCAGCCCTTGCTTGTCAGCAAAGTACTTCACCAGGGTTCGCCGCTCATCATCGGTAACCTCAAGACCATGCATCACCTGCATTCTGGCGATGGTCATCAACCAACCCTCAGGGGTTTTCCGTTGATGGCTCATACGGCTCATCTGCAAAGGTTCTGCTTTCTCTTGGGTATGGCACGCCATACACTTCGTTTGAATAATGGCTTCAGCATCAGCCGCCTGTACGGCTCCTGTTGGTAACATCAACCCCAACAGAAACCCACCCGTCAACCGGGGTAGTTTAAAATTCTTCATCAAGGCCAGACTCCTTTGTTGTTAATTTAATTGGGCAGCCTCACACCGCCCATAGTTCTAACCTATAAAAATATGTAGCACGGCCTGTGCCAACAAGAATAACCCTATAGTTTTCAAGCAAATAACTAAAAATAAGGGTAAACCACTAGAGATAAACGGCGTGGCGAGTGTTTTATTACGCAACACCGCTGTTCAAAAATGTAACAGTACCGAGATAGGTCCTGCGGTATTCACCGGCAAAGCTGATCGAGAAAAACGTCACGCAGAAGAACCCGCCTCGATGCGACGCCCTGCATGCTCATCCTCGAATCAACTCTATAAGACGCTCATATAGCCTAGCTATTCCATTCGCTACAGACCGCCTTCATGAACAACAATCGTACAAACAAGCCTGCCAACTGACTTATTTTTTAACACTCTGTCTCAGAGTAAAACAGTTAGACGCTGCCGCCTCTCGATTAAAAACCACAAACAAACAAATATAAAACAATAAGTTAGTTATATTTAATCACTCTGGCACAGCCCTTGCGATAGCAACTCTACTGAATAGCCATCCCACTGCGTTGCGGATTGCCGGTATAGGATTTCAGACCTCGGTCACAAAGAATATAACGATAAAAAGGTTTATAAATATGAGCGAAACACAATTCTCTCCTTCAACAGAAGCGCTAGATTTTATCCAACGTCAGCATAAATTTTTGATCGGCGACCAATGGCTTGATGCCGAAGATGGTCGTACCCTACCGGTCATCAATCCCGCCAATGGCGAACAGATAGCCACCGTACCGAGTGGCAGCAAGGCGGATATTGATAAAGCGGTCGCAATGGCCCGCAAAACGTTTGAAGATTCAGAGTGGAGCCGCATCAAGCCGGTAGATCGTCAAAAACTGCTATGGAACTTCGCCGATCTCATTGAGAAAAATGCGGGATTGCTGGCTGAAATCGAAACCCTGGATAATGGTAAAAATGTCGCCGTTGCAGAACATGTGGATATCCGCGTTGGTGTCGATTTTCTGCGTTATATGGCCGGTTTTGCCACTAAAATCGAGGGCCGTAGTGTTGATGTCTCTGTACCCTTTATGCCGGATGCTCAGTTCCATGGTTATACTCGCCGAGAAGCCGTCGGTGTGGTCGGTGCCATTGTCGCGTGGAACTTTCCATTACTGCTTGCCTGCTGGAAGTTAGGTCCTGCACTCGCGTCAGGCTGTACCGTGGTACTGAAACCCGCCGATGAAACCCCACTCACCGCCCTGATGCTAGGCAAACTGGCCCTAGAAGCAGGTTATCCACCGGGAGTCTTGAATGTTGTTACCGGCACCGGTATCGAAGCCGGTGCCGCCCTGTCTCATCATCCCGATGTGGATAAACTCACCTTTACCGGCTCGACTGAGGTTGGCAAGCTAATCGGTAAAGCCGCGATGGATACCATGACGCGGGTGACGCTGGAACTCGGTGGTAAATCCCCCACCATCGTTTTAGAAGATGCCGATATCCCTACGGCGGCAGCCGGTGCGGCCAATGCCATCTTCTTTAACCAAGGACAGGTATGCTGTGCCGGTTCACGCCTCTATGTTCACAAGAAACACTTCGATAACGTGGTGGCGGATATCTCAAGCATCGCCGAAGAGATGACCATCGGGGCGGGCCTAAACCCCAATACCCAGATGGGTCCACTCATCTCAGCGAAACAACAACAGCGGGTGTGTAACTATATCGATCAAGGGCGTGATAATGGCGCCACGATAACCACCGGTGGTGGCGCGATTGACGGCCCCGGTTTTTTCGTTAAACCAACAGTGATGGTGGATGTCGACCAAAATTCTGCGGTGGTACAGGAGGAGATCTTTGGCCCAGTACTGGTCGCAATGCCCTTCGATGATATCGAAGAAGCGGTGCGTATCGCCAACGATAGCCAATATGGCCTCGGTGCCAGCATCTGGTCAAACAATCTATCGCAGGTGCACCGGATGATCCCTCGCATCAAATCCGGCTCAGTGTGGGTGAACTGCCATACCGCACTCGACCCTGCTCTACCGTTCGGTGGCTATAAACAGTCAGGTCTAGGTCGAGAGATGGGCAGTGATGTTATTGAGCATTACACCGAAATAAAATCGGTCTTGATCAGTATCTAAACCTTATAAGTTATAACAAAAAGAGTGGCGGCGTGATCTGCTGCTCTTTTTGACTCTCGTTATCGAGCAACAACACCTAGCACCGCTGTCCTCCATCATTTTTATCGCTATTCACCACGAAATCCCTCGCATCACCGAACAACCATTACCCTGCGCCAAAACAACGCTTTCCATCAAGCCGTAAAACCGTTAATTTATCTCTTTGATTTAATAGGTTAAGAGCCTGACTGATATACGCTCTCGACTTGCGCACTCGCTCTAATATGACCCTATTACTGTTGGGCATAGGCGCTTAATAACTTGGAAAAAACATGTTTTTTAAACCCAAAGAAGAGAAAAAGCTCCTAACAGTCAACCGTAGTGATCCGAATAACCCATTGGCATCCTACTCGAAACACAGCTTCGAGTTGGATGGATACACATGGCCTTCGGTAGAACACTATTATCAAGCGATGAAGTTTGACGACCCGCAATACGCTGAGCAGATCCGTCAAGCGCCCAGCCCAACAGACGCGATGAAGCTCGGTAAAAGTAAACAGCACAATAAACGCAACGACTGGGATAAGGTCAAAGTCACCGTGATGACCCGTGGTACCTATATTAAATGCCGTACTCATCCCGATATCGCACAAACTCTGCTCGACAGCGGTGATATCGACATTGCTGATGTTAGCCAGTACGACTATTTCTGGGGCAGCGGCCGTGATATGCGAGGCAATAATGCCTACGGTCAGATGCTGATGGAGATTCGCAACAAGCTTGCCGAGGAACTACAGCAAAAATAACCTCGGTGTCGGCCGCTCCTCAGACGCCTTCCTTTACTCCGTCGCCAACCACCGGTTCTGGTAAAGCCAACGGGTTAATCCTGCAGCGGTTTGCGGGTTCAGCCCTAATGCTTGTTGCAGGCAGTCTTGAGGATTCTCATCCGCTGCGCGCTGTTGCAGGGCGCGCACCACCGGAGCCATCTCCAACCCATTCAAATGCCAAATACCGAGAGGTTGATCATTGGTCGTGACCACCTCTTGAGCGGTAATTAAGCCGTTACTGACCACCGGTAGCGTCTCGATTTTCAAGGACGCGGGATCGGTTTCCTGATGCAAGGGTTCGCTATCGGGCCAGTGTCGTCGAGTAACCCAGAATGGATTATCCCAACGCTCTTCAGAGGCATAAAAATCTCGTCCAATACGGGCAAAACGGTAGAATAGATGGTCGACCCGTTGTTGATAAAACTGCTTCGCTAACGCGGCACGTTCCGGTTGCTGCAACAGGGTGTTGATCACTGCAGGCGCTTGTAGGGCACTGGAAAGCGCTTGAAAAATCCCATTACCCGAGAGTGGGTCGACAGCCATCGCCGCATCCCCCACCCTGATCCAGTTATCCCCCACCGCCTCTCGGCAAAGTATCGGCGTGCTGGTGCGGGCATGGATAATCCCGCTTGGCTCAGCCCTATCTAAAAAGGGCTCGGCACTCGGCAGTGTCCGTAAGATGCGATTACAGTGATCGATTAACTGGGATTTATCCGGCAGATTAGCACTAGCCACATCAAAGGTCAGCTGTAGATAGCGGGTGCCATCAGACCAAGCCGCCATCCACGCCCAGCCATCCTGAAAGCTCTCAGCGGCGGACTGTGGCTGACAGGGCACACCCTGCCAATACTGCAACAATGACACCGTTTCACTGCCACGTAAGCGCTCAAGACCGGCACCGGGCGCACTCCGGCCCCGCGCTTCCACCAGAAAATCAGCGGTGATCAGCTGTGCAGCAGCATCCGCATCCGCATCAGTCTTAACCGAAATAGCATAACCGTCATCGTTTGAGTTAACTCTGTCTACACGGCCATCAATAACCGTAACGCCCGCGGCCTGCAGGTCCAACCCGATCCCTCGATCTAACTCACTACGATTAATCAATCTTTCGGTATTGGCACTATTAGTTTCACCGTTCCAACTAGCCATCCGTGGAGACGCCGCTGGTAAATTGGCGAGCGCCTGTTGAAAGCCCGCATTACGTAAGCCTTCCAGCACGCGTTCCGAGATCCCCTCAACCGCTTTAAAAGGTCGTGGTTGAGTGATGATGGTGACTTGATAACCCAGTTTTTTTAACCCTAATGCGGTGGCTCCTCCAGCAGGGCCACCTCCGAGCACGACAATCTTTGCCACGCCATGTTGTTCACTCTTCATTATTCACTCCCGCCGGGAAGCGTACTTCGACGCCAAAATAGCTCGCCTGACTTTCCAGCCAGTGATCGACCGCCGCCCGTTCAGCCTTTCCACCTTCACTCAAATAACGGCCAATATGACCGGTCATCTGAGCACAGCCCGCACTGGCACCGATCACCCCGTTGGCCGCTTTTACATAACCACCAAAATCCGCATATTGGGTTTTCAAACAGGACAACTGAGTGGCATTTTCACAACGGGCATCGCCGGTCATACGAAACACACCGGGATAAGCCGAAGGATACACAGGGTCCCCTTTGGCGGGAGAAGAGGCACAGATGATCACCCCAGCGGCAATCGCTTTTTCGCAGGCGATGCGTAACAGGTCTCGGTCATTACGAAGCCCTAAACTCAGGTTAATAAGATCAACCTTCTGTTCCACCAACCAATCGATGGCGGCGGCTACCTGTGCCGGTGTTGTGCTTAAACGGGCGTGGAATATCTGGGCGATAGCAAAGTTTGCTGCAGGAGCCTGGGTTGCCATCACCTCTAACAGCGCAGAACCATGCCCAAGCTGATCATCATCGGCCGGAGTTAACACGACACCTTCATCATATTGAAAGCCCTGAGCGGCAACCACCCGATCGCTGCCCGTTGTCGCCGATCCGGCAAAACCACAACCGCTATCGACGATACCGATCAACACCGGATTGGCTTTAGTTAATGCCATTTAATTCAACCTCCGACACTGAATTTTCTACCACGAGTTGGCCATCTTTTAATTCTATACGCAGGTCTACACCGCTGAGCGTTGAAGCCCGGTGGCTGATCAATATGCGTGTTTTACCGCTAAAGATACGATTCACGTTGGCAATCACTTCCGTTTCAGTGGCTTCATCCACCGCTGAAGTAGCTTCATCTAAAATTAAAATAATCGGTTTTTGCAGAATCGCTCGGGCAATCGCCACCCGTTGTTTCTGTCCACCAGACAACTGGCTGCCCCGCTCACCCAAAGGAGTTTCCAAGCCCAACGGCAGCGAGGCGATTAGGTCTGATAAGCGGGCTTCGTCACTCGCCGCTAACACCTCGGCATCGGTGGCCACGGGTGACGCATAACGAATATTCTCCATCAAGGTGCCGCGGAACATCGTGATATCCTGACTCACCAACGCCACCCGCTTACGCAACTCCATTGGGGCGAGCTGTTTCAGATTAATACCATCGATCAGAATCCGCCCCTGTTGCGGATCGTAATAACGCATCAATAGGTCGATCACGGTGGATTTACCCACACCCGATGGCCCCGTCAACGCAATGGTGCCGCCAGCGGGCATGATGACACTGGCATGATCCAGAATCGCGGCGTCACGATCTTGATAGCGAAAACACACACGATCAAACTGCAGCTCTCCCTGCATGTCGTCGGGAAGGATAGCCGGCGTGTCAGGGGCGGTAATATCCGGCTCAGCCCGTCTTAGATCCATCACCCGATCGAGACTCACCGACATCCGCTGAATCGCCACATACAGTCCCAACAAACTTTGTACTGGACCCGTTGCCATCCCCAAATAGGTCGAAAACGCGATCAAAGAACCCAACTGCCACTGCCCTTCAATCACCCAATAACCACCGATCAGAAATGCCGTGGCGCGAGTCAGCGAGGTCAGGGTGCCGGGCACCGCTTGGGTGAAAAATTCGGTGACCTGTAATTTTAGTAAATCAGTCAGGTAGTGGTTACTGAGATTATGTAGTTTGCCCGATTCCCGCTTCTCTTGAGACACCGCCTGAATAAACTTCATTGCCGGTAGGGTTTCCACCAAAAACGAACTCAGATCGGCCGAACGCTCACGAATAATCCGCGCCTGTCGTTCGACTTTACGGCGCATCCAACGCAGCCAAAGCACTTCTAATGGAATCAATACCAGCACTAATAACGAGAGTTTCCATGAAAGCGTTATCAAGAGTGCGAACGCGCCAGCCAGTCCCAATACGCTGCTTAAGGCCGAGAACATACTATCGACGGCGAAACGTTGAATCTGAGACACATCGCCATCGAGACGGGAAAGAATATCGCCGATACGGCGGCCACCATAAAACTGTGGCGATAGGGTTTGCAGATGTTCATAGAGGTGTTCGCGCAGGGCAAACAGAATACGGCCCGATAGACGGGTATGAAGGTAACGGCTGACACCCGACAAACCCGTGCTGAAGATACCGACGAAGATCATCGTGATCGCCATGGTGACTAGCATGCCGTAATCTTTCGCCAGCAACCCCTCATCAATCAGCAGTTTGGTCAGCCAGGGTTGCAGCAACACCAATGCGGAGGAACACACCGACAGCAGCATTAAACCAATTATCGCTTTTGATTGCGGTCGAACAAAGGTGTAGAGCCAACGAAACGCCTCTTCTAACCGCCCTCGATCCTGCCCATCAATTGCTGCACTTAACCATCTGATCATGTTGACTCTTTTTATTATTCGCTTTAAATACAAAAAAGGCTGTCACCGGACAGCCTTTTACTTAACAGAACAACAATCGTCAGCTTACTTCAAAAATGCGATCCGCATGGCTGAGGTAGACTGATCACCCGGTAATTTGATTGAACCAATTTTCTCCAATGTATCAGGATCATGGATCGAGATATCACTCGAAGTACCACCCACATAGATGGTCCGGTTTTGCGTCATATTTAGGTCGTAATAGGTATGTTCCATATTATGCACGGCGAGGGTCTTTTTCTCGCGAATGTCATGTTTGGACAGCGTATTAAACGCTCCGTAGAGTATATTACTATCGGTCGGATCAGTAATAAAGTTGAACACGATAAACTCAAACGGCAATATTTCGCCCTGTTCAACCTCACCGGTTTTAAGATCAACCCGGCTCATACCCCACCAGAACTCAGCTTTCTCCATATCACCCGGATCACCGTTCCACTTAATGGTGAAGTACGGCAGGATAAACTCATCCGCTTGCTCCCCTAAGGTATGCATGGCAAAGGCATCAGGCTGTGTCCAACTATCGCCCCGCTTCCAGTTTTGTAACAACGTCAGTATACGAATATCGCCGTTTTCTGGATTAATCGCCTGCACATCATTACCGGCGAGAATCACTTCACCGGTATCCATCGCCATGATCTTAGTGATCTGACGATCGACCGGAAAGGTTCTGATCGGCTTAGCATTCAACCCAGCACTGGTGTCATATACCGCGAGTTGAGGTTCCATCACTTCATAGCGATCATTCAACTTACGGGTTGGGTTTTGCACCGTATACAGCTCTTTACCATCTCGGCTAACCGCCAGTGATACAAAGCTTTTAACGGTAACGTTGTCGTAGGATTGCTTCGCCGAGAAGACGATATCGCAATTGGTAATATCAAAGCCAACCACATCTTCCCACTTATTGGTGCCAACATAGGCTATACGGCCATCCGGAGACGGTTCAACCGTACCCTGACCAAAGGTGCCTGGCACATCACAGCTGCGCACAATTTTATTGGTTTCAGTGTCGATCACATGCAACTGGTTCGGACGGGTCACCGTCAACAGGTATTCATGGCCACCGCCTTTCATACCGTTGAGATCCCCCGATTGGCTCATCGCACAACCAGACATCAGGGCAACAGTACCCGCGATACCAACCAAGGCAGCGGCTTTTATTGTATGGGTAAATTTCATCTGTGCCTCCTTCACTTCTGCTCTTCAGGGAAAATGCCGTCCAGCTTGCGCCAGTCTTCATCCGCCTTCGCCACATCCTGAGACCAATCAGGATAGTTACTCATGGTGTCAGGCACCTGAGCAGGCCACCAGCAGGCATCAGCACAACCATATAGATCAGATTCCATCGGTTGACACAGTGAACCCAAACCACCGAAGGCATCGACTTCCCAGCCTGGATCGTTGGTGGACGTACAGCCCACGATGGTCTGCATAGCAACGACTTCTTCGACATCACCGGTCGATGTTGCCTTATCGATCATTCTTGCTTTTTTATTAAACGACTTAAGATGTTTCATTTTTAAGCTCCTCGTCGCGGAGTCACATGGGCATCAAAAAAGCCCGGATTCTCTAGCATGATGTGGGTGTACGCTCTAACACCGAAGTCGACCCAGTCACGCAGTAGGTCGCAATAGTGATAAGAGGGTACGGTCGCATCACCGTATTTGGCATAACTCTCGTGATAACAACCGCCAGAACAGATATTACGGATTCGGCAGGTTTCACAACCGGTATCAGTACGGTCTAATCGGGTTTCAACAAATTCAGCTAATGCCGGTTTATCCAAACCTTCACTCACATCGCCGAACAGAGGCTGATCCGAGCCGGTAAACCGGTGACAGAGGTTAATACCACCTTTGGTATCAACCGCTAACAAGCCAACACCCGCACCACAGGGCAGCTGTTTCTTATTGCCCTCGTGAATATCGGTCATCAGCATATGCATATTGCCATAGCCCAAATTTTTGCCCTCAAGAGCCGCATCCAGATACTTTTGGCCTAACCGCTTCATACCCGCAAACACCTCGACCATCTCTTCGCCGGTGAGGTTGAATGAGGAGATATCACCTGAGGTCACGGGGCCAAAGCCCACTTCGGCAAAACCGAGGTCGTGATACAGATGATCGAATATAGCTTCTACATCGGTGATGCCTCGCGTCAGCGTTACCCGACAGCCGACTGGACGTGCGTTATAGCGCGCCAGCACCATCTGAGCCTTACGCTTAACCACATCGTAAGTACCTTGCCCACCCACACTGATCCGGTTTTTATCGTGCATCGCTTTCGGGCCATCCATCGAAATGGTTAAGCCAAAACGGTGCTCGTTAAACCAGTCCACCAGCTTTTCGTTCAGCATGGTGGCGTTGGTGGTCATGGTGAAACTCACCTCTGCTTCACGGGTCGAAAACAGCTCTTCACAATAAGCCACGACATTACGTATTAACGGCATATTGGTGAGCGGCTCGCCACCGAAGAACACCACGTTGTACTGACGCTGGTCTGGAGACTCTTTCAGCATCATCTCAATCGACTGCACCGCTGTTTCAAAGCTCATCTTGTCACCCTCGGACGGGGTGGTCAGATCTTCCTTATAACAGTAAGTACAGCTGAGATTACAACCGGTATTGGTGTTCAAAACTATGGTTGTCAGTGGAAACTGGTCCACCGGTTTCGGATCAATATTGATCTGCTCCCGGGCACCCTTTTCAACCACAATTTTCAGTGTCTTTAACTCATCCAGAGTATCAACCACATCACCGGCACTGAACCGACCATCAAACCGTTCACGAATTTGAGGAGCAGACACCTCCCCCTCTGAGGTAAACAGTTCAATAAGCTCACGGCCCAGATCATCCAGCTCAAACAGACTGCTGGTTGGCACATGGAACAACATCCGTCGTTCCTCCACATCTACGAGGTGTAGATTAGGTTTTACCAGAGTTAAAGATCCCATATTCAATTTCTCTTCTTGTTATTGGTAACAGCGGTCATTAACAATTGTTATCGGTGCCAGTATTACTGAATGGCGCGTTTGATATAACTCGGCACTGCTACCAGCAGATCAGCTTCGCCTTCAACCGCTTTACCACCCTCTTTAACCGTTGCTACCACCGTCAGCATACCGACGTTATTGGCAGACATACGACGTTTAGGGTTAAGACCCGTATCGCCCGGTGTGAAGATACCTTTGCTATCGATGGTGCCAGCAAACTCAAGATCTTTATCTTCAGCCGCCACTTCGTTTTGAGGTTTAAGCGACCAGTTGGCAGGCATATAACCGAGATTTAAATCATCATCAGTACCTGGTTTACCGTCAGGACCCGCAGCAAAAGCGATGGCGCGGAAGGTTGATTTCACCTTAGGAAGCTTGCCGCCATTGCCACCGATACGTGCCAAGCCATGCATTGGAGAAACCTGCACCGCCGCCACTTTATCGTAAACAGCTAGCTGCGCTTTCGCCTTGGTCGAACCAACGGAAACATCGCGCATACCCACAGAGGCAGAACCCGACGCTTTAGCTAGCACCACGACACGATCCGCATCACGTGACAGGACTTTAACCACCTGAACACCTTTGCCGAGTTTCACCGCACCTTTGAGGTAACCACCTTTGATAGTGATTTTAGTTTGTTGGCCTTGCTTAATCGCTGAAGGTGTTAGAGCAACGATGCCCGTTCCATTCACCGCTTTCAGTTCGCCGCCGACTTCATCATGGGCGCTTTGATACATCCGACCGGTCATCATGGAACCGTCTTCAGACGCTGCCAAGACCTGACGCACACGGACACCATCAAGGGTCAAACCCGCACGCCATTCAAAGCCAGAAAAGACTTTCGCACTACCGGTACCGCTCAGTTCAGAACCATCGGCATAATGCCCGACCATGGTGACGGAATAGTTATCTTTTGAGGTTTGAGCGGTGGTAAGAACTGCGCTGTAATCACCTTTTTCTGGCATGAACCCAGAAACGGACCAACTACCATTAAGCACAGGCTTCGCTGCTTTTTCCCACTTAGCCCAAGCCGCATCATTGAAGGCATAATCCATCGCCAGCTTAGGCGCGGTTTCATTCAGGGCAATATCGTACCAACGACGATCTCGCGACAATGCGTGTAGTTCTAGGGTTGGATGCACCGCCATGTGGGTAGTGACCAGCTCTTTCCACTCATCTTCAGTACGGCGCTGTAGGCCAAACCGAGCATTTGAGTGACAACGGGCACACATCTCGACGTAGGCCGGATCAACGTCCTCAACAATATTTGGCTTCTGTTCTAACGCATAACGGTACTTCGCGGTTTCCGATGGCGCCAAACCTTGAGTATCCGACAGGTATTTAATCAACGTCTGCTTCTCTTCGCTGGTTAGATGTAAACCATTGAGATGCTCCATACGTTGCAGCGTCATCTGCCAACCTTCTGGCGTTTTACGTTGTTCGCTGATTCTGGAATAAGGTTTGTCAGGATTACCGGTCTGCGTATGACAAGCAAGACACTTCTCCTTGACTACCGCTTCCCCACCCATAGCCCAGGTCGCTCCTGGGGTTAACATCGTCCCCACTAACGCCAGTGCACTCGCATTGAGTAGTGCGTACTTGGATTTATTATTGTTCAAGGCCAATCACTCCTGTAAGAATTATTTTGCAGCACCGATATCATTAATGGCATACCGGCGCAGGCCCTCATCTTTCATTATTAGATCGCTGCTCACCAGCTTCGACCAAACTAACGGTCGGGTGTAAATGAATTTTCGGGGATTTGTGTTAAGTTGTCCGCTAATGTAACAAGATGTAACATGTCACATTCAATAATAAACAAACTCCTTGAGTTACAATAAGTTATAGGAAAAATCATCGTCTATAGACTTTAGCACGAATCGCTGTTCTGACGGCGAACCGCTTGCTAGACTCGCAACAGACGATTAACAAAAATTAATAATAGTTGCAGACCATGAATATACCCATTGAACAGCCACATATTTTAATCGTTGAAGATGACTTTGCCTCCCGCGCACTGCTGGTGAGTTATTTCGAAAACGAAGGCTACCGTGTCAGCGAAACAGATCACGGCGAAAGTCTGGTGCAAAGGGTGCTCGATGACAATATCAACCTCGTGCTGCTAGATATCAACCTGCCCGGTAAAGATGGGTTATCCTTAACGCGAGAACTACGGGCACATTCAAAAGTCGGTATTATTCTGGTCACTAGCAAAGGGGATGAAATTGACCGTATCGTGGGGCTCGAACTTGGCGCCGATGATTATGTCACCAAACCTTTTAACCCCCGTGAACTGCTGGTCAGAGCTAAAAACCTCCTGTGGCGGGTGACGGATCAATCGAGCCCCGTCAAAAAAGATAACAGCAGCGAGCTGATCCATTTTGAAGGCTGGACATTAGACTGCAGCCGTCGCTTACTCGAAAGCCCTGAAGAGGGCTCCGAACGGCTACCTGAAGGCGAGTTTAAGCTGTTCTATGCGCTGATCAACAGCCGCGGCCAGGTACTCAGTCGCGATCAACTGATGGACGCCATTCATGATAGAGAATGGACTCCCAATGATCGCTCGATCGATGTCTTAATCGGCCGCCTGCGCCGCAAGCTCAACGATAACCCCCTCGATCCCCACTTTATTCTCACCGCTCATGGGGCCGGCTATATGTTTGCCGGTGAGGTAAAATAACCGATGGGCCACCTTCCTGGGTTTACAATATTAAGCATTATCCACCGCGGCAAGCATTGCACCATTCGGCGAGCCATCAGGGAGAGTGACCAAAGCCCCGTTATCATTAAGCAACTCAACAATACCAATGCGCCAGAAGAGCTAAATCGCTTCGAGCATGAGGATCAATTACTACGCGTCATCGATATTGAAGGGGTTGTTCAGCCTCTGCTACTAACGAATATTAATACCCGAGGAGTATTGGTATTCCCCGATTTTGGAGGCATCTCATTACGACAGATTTTTCAAGAGCAAAACCTAGATTGGGGTCAGTTGCTCTCGATGGCCATCGCTATCAGTGAACGACTGGGAAAACTGCACAGCGAACGCGTTATTCACAAGAAACTGTCACCGGATAATATACTCTGGTTAGCCGAAACCGAGAGCGTTCAGCTAATCGACTTCTCATTAGCCACTCGACTCACTCGAGAGCAGGCTAGCTGGAACTCACAGCAGCTTTCGATTGATGATCTGCGTTATATTGCCCCTGAACAAACAGGCCGTATCAACCGCCATATCGATTACCGTAGCGACTTTTATAGTCTCGGTGTCACCCTCTACGAAATGTTTTGTAAACGTCCTCCTTTTCGTAGTGATGAACGCCTTAAACTGATTCATAGCCATATCGCAAAACACCCCAAGGCACCGCATAAAGTCGACCCAACGATGCCAGAGATGTTAAGCCGCATTGTGCTTAAGTTAATGGCGAAAGATGCCTCGGAACGATATCAGTCCAGTTTTTCCCTATTGCAAGACCTCAAAAAATGCCTCGCCAGTTGGCAACAGCAACAGAGCATCCCTCTCTTCAATCTCGCCAGCCAGGATATTTCAGAGCATTTTTCAGTACCGCAACGCCTTTATGGTCGCGCCGCAACGATCCAAAAACTACGTAACAGTTTTGACCAGATACTGATGCGCCGACAGGAAGTGATCTTGATTACCGGTTATGCCGGTGTGGGAAAATCGAGCCTTGTTCACGAACTACGACATTACATCCACGAACAGAATGGTCGATTTATTAGCGGAAAATTCGATCAATTTCGTCGAACGCGCCCCTATTCGGGCATTTTCACGGCACTACAAGCACTCATCAGACAACTGCTCACCGAGAGCGAACATGAGATCTCACTCTACCGCGAAGCTATCCTAACCTCCCTAGGCCAGCATGCCGGCGCCTTGGTTAGACTGCTACCCGAGTTAGAGCTCGTTATTGGCCAACAGCCCAGCGAGAATCGTACCTCAGTGCTCGAAGAACAAAATCGTTTTTCGAGACTGATCAAAACACTGTTGCAGGTCTTCGCCACCCAGGAACATCCACTACTATTGTTTCTCGACGACCTCCACTGGGGGGATCTGGCCTCATTTAACCTGATCACCTCCCTCTGTGAAAACGGCGATATTCCCAATCTACTGTTCGTAGGCAGTTATCGTGACCAGGAGGTCAACGCCACCCATCCATTAACACTGGCGATCAGTCGTATTCAAAAGGGCAGCTGCAATCTCAGCGAGATTTTGCTAGAACCGCTCAATAAAGCCCAGATTACCCGTTTGATCGCTGACACTTTAAGAACCGAACCACAACACTGCATCGCTCTGGCGCAGATCTGTCTGGAAAAAACCCAAGGTAACCCCTTTTTCCTAATTCAGTTTCTCTACTCGTTACATGATGAGGGGCTGATTAACTTTCATGAAAACCGCTGGCAGTGGGACGAACAGAAGATTCAATCGCGAGAGATGAGCGATAACGTTATCGACCTGATGGTTAGCAAGATACAAAAACTATCGACAAACAGCCAAATAGCGTTACAGATGGCCGCTTGTATCGGCAGCCCCTTCGACTTGAACACCCTCTCCACTGTACTCGAACAGAGCATTCCTCAAGTGACCGACGATCTACTCGATGCCGTACGCGAAGGCCTGTTGATTCCACTGAATATCAACTACCCAAGCTTCTCGGGTCTTACCTTTGAACGTCACCGGTATCGCTTTGTCCATGACCGGATTCAGCAGGCCGCCTATTCGCTGATCCCCGATGAGCTAAGACAACAACGCCATCTGCAGATTGGTCGGCTATTACAGCAACGCTTCGCGGGGCAGAGCAGCGCCCCGGTGTTTGAAATTACCAACCACCTCAATAGCGCTCGAACATTAATAGAATCGACCAGTGAACTCATCGAACTGGCATCCTTAAATTGCCAATCGGGTATACAGGCGCTAGATTCAGCGGCCTTTGATGCCGCCCAAGAGTATTTCCAAACCGGTATCGAACTACTCTCGGACGATAGTTGGCAACAGCAATATGAACTAACCCTAAGCCTGTATAAAAGTGGCGCGGAAGCCGCTTATATCCGTTCTCAGTTTGAGCAGATGGACACACTGATCGATCAGGTCATCAGCCACTGCGGTAATGTGCTCGATCGCGTCAAAGTCTATGAGATTAGAATCCAGTCCTATATTGCTCGCAATCAATTCGAGCAGGCGATGAACGAAGCACTCCAAGTATTACAAATGCTCGGCGTTTCGCTACCAGCCAAACCGGGTAAAACCGATATTTGGAAAGGTATGCTGCGCACGCAATGGTTACTTCATCGGCGCAGCGCAGAACAGATACTCAACGCCCCCCCCATGCAAGATCCCCATGACCTAGCCGCACTTTCGATTTTGGCAAGCATGTTTGGTGCCGTGAAGTTCTCGAGCTCGGCACTGCGACCATTAGTCATGGCCAAAGAGGTTGAACTAACGCTGACCCGTGGGCTTACCGCCCATTCTTCCATGGCCTTGGCCGGCTATGGCGGCACCCTCTGTGGTAAATACGCGGCGATAGAGCAGGGATATAAGCTAGGCTGTATCGCGATGCAGTTAGATCAACGGCAGCCGGATCGATTACTGCATCACCGCACCACCTCATTGTTCGATTCCTATGTACGGCATTGGAAAGAGCCGCTCAAGAACTCGACCGACTCACTGCTTGAGGGCCATCAACAGGCACTCAACTGTGGAGATATCGAATGGGGTAGCTACAACCTCGCCGCTTGGATTCAATATGCGTTCACGCAAGCGGATAACTTTGCCGAGATTCAACCCACCATCGAAAGTTATACCCATTCGCTGCAGCAATACGGACAAAAACCATCGATACAATATTCGTTACAAGCACTACAGACGATCGATAACTTTCTTGGCCGCAACCCCAACCCGAATCAATTTTTCGGGCGTTTTTTTACCCAAGAAATGCTCGCGCAGAACCATCAAGAAGACCATCGCACCGCCATTGCGACCTACCATTATTATCACGCTCTGTTCTGCTATATCGTGGAAGATTACCCCCTAGCCCTGCACCACTGCGAAACGGGCACTCCCTACATGCCCCATATTGTTGGCACCTATACTTATGCCTGTTTCGAGTATATGACGGCACTTTCACTGCTAGCGCAGATAGACGAAGGCAGTGTGTTACAACAACGCCATCGATTAAAGCAGGTCCGGCGCTTACTACGACGCGCGAAACGCTGGGCAAAACACTGCCCCGAAAATCATCAATGTTACGCCTCGTTGATACAAGCAGAACTGTATCGCGTCGACCATCAATACAGTCAAGCGATGGATCATTACGATAACGCCATTAGCGCCGCTGACAATAACCATTTTTATCTCATTGCAGCTCTCGCCAAAGAGGCGGCTGGCCGTTGTTATCGCCAATGGGACAAAGACAATATTGCCAAAACCTACCTCAACGAGGCGTGGAACAGCTACTTACAGTTGCAGATAAAGCCTAAGTTACAGCAGTTACAGCAGCGATATCCGGAGTTATTCGGCGACCGAAATATCACCAATAATCCACACAATAAAACGATGATCAGCGTCGATAATTCGGCACATATATCCAATCAACATCTCGATATCATCTCGGTGATTCGTTCATCTCAGGCGATTTCTGATGAGATAGAACTGGAAAAACTACTCGGCCGACTGATGACCCTCGCACTGGAAAGCGCCGGCGCTCAACGAGCGATCCTCATTCTCAAAGAGAAAGAGCGCCTGTATATCGAAGCCGAAGCCGAGCCCGATCGCACGCCGCATTTCTTTAATGGCCTGGTGCTAGAAGACAGTAATCGCTTACCCACCAGTATCATCCATTACGTTGCCCGCACCAAAGAGAATGTCGTCCTCAGCAACGCTCACAGCCATGATATGTTTATGCAGGACAGCTATATCCGCAAGCATAAGCCGCGCTCGCTGCTTTGTATGCCTATCCTATACCACGGCGAGTTAACCGCGGTGCTGTATCTCGAAAACAATGAGAGTCGCAACGTATTTGACCCTTCTCGGCTGGAAACCCTGCAAATTTTATCCGCGCAGGCCGCCATCTCCATCGAGAATGCAAAGCTGTACTCCAGCCTGAAACATTCAGAACAGGAATACCGCTCACTCTTTGAGAACACCGTCGAAGCGATTTTTAGAGCCAGCCCTCAAGGGCACTTTATCTCGGCTAACCCCGCCCTTGCTGAGCTACTCGGTTATGCTTCACCGGCAGAGTTTCTTAACGCCATTACCGATATTGCCAGCCAGTGTTTCGCCAACAGCCATGACCTGCATAGCTTTCTAAAACAGCTATCACAAAACAACCGTGTCACCGATTTTGAGACCGAATGGCTACGGCGAGACGGCTCTTGCGTTAACCTATCAATCTCGGCCCGGCGAGAACTCGATCACCAAGGCAATGCCCTTTATTACGAAGGTTCACTCGCCAATATCACCGAGCGTAAAGCAAAAGAGCAAGCACAGTTAAACCTACAAAAATCAGAGGCTTCCAATCAAGCCAAATCAGAGTTCCTTGCCACCATCAGTCATGAAATAAGAACCCCCATGAACGGTATTCTGGGCATGGCGCAGTTGTTAGAAACGCAGCCGCTACAACCCGAGCAACGCAAACATGTCCAAGCGATATATCAATCAGGACAAACACTATTATCAATTCTTAATGATGTTCTCGACTTCACTAAGGTTGAAGCGGGACAGACTGAGCTGGACATAAGCCCCTTCTGCATCCAACAGGTGCTAGAAGAGTTAGAACTGATACTGCGCCCCATGGCGGAACATAAGCAGTTGCAATTGACGCTCACCCTAGCCGATCCACTGCCAGAGATTGTTCTCGGCGATAAGCGCAGCCTAGGCCAAGTGTTAATGAACCTTTGTGCGAATGCGATTAAATTCACTCAACAGGGGTTTGTGAATATCACCGTTAACTGCCAAGAAAATACTGATGATTTACAACTGACCTTTATCATTGAAGACAGCGGCATTGGCATTCCAAAAGAATCCCACCATCGGATATTCCAACAGTTTTCACAGGCGGACTCCTCCATTACACGCCGCTATGGCGGCACGGGGCTCGGGCTGGCGATCAGTAAGAAGATGGTCGAGTTACAACGGGGAGAGATCGGCTTTGACAGCACCGAAGGCAAAGGCAGCCGTTTCTGGTTCAGTATCCCGTACCTCAAAACCTCTGCCGCCGAACAAACGCTTCCCTGTACAGCGTCACCTGAAAAATGTGTGCCTCTGCGCATCTTGTTAGTGGAAGATACCGACATTAACCAGCAAGTGGCCCAAGGCTTACTCGAAAGCGATGGCCATCGAGTGGATATTGCCGCCAATGGTTATCAAGCCCTGCAGCAACACGATCAACATGACTATGATGTTGTGTTAATGGATATCCACCTACCCGACATGGACGGTATGGAAACCACCCGCCGATTACGCCAGCATTCGGATCACAACAAAGCTAATATCCGCGTTATCGCTCTAACCGCCAGCATCACTGAAGCTGAAATCAATAACTACTATTCCGCCGGTATCGATGCGGTCATCGGAAAACCGATCCAGTATACTGAATTGCAACAGCTACTCGGGCAACAAGCACCGACCGCTAACCATGATGAGACGAACACTATCCCAACTGAACCGAATGATTCACTCCTAAACCAGTCGCTGATCCATCAGCACCGAGATATGCTCGGCGTGGAAAAGTTTGCCCGACTGATTGGCCAACTCGAATCCCAATGTGATCAACTATTCGATCAGATCGCACAAGCACTCGAGCAAGAAAATAACGTCAAGGTGAGTAGCATTGCTCACCAATTAAGCGGTGCTGCAGCCAACTTTGGCCTAATCCGCTTATCAGCGCAGTGTAAATCATTAGAGGAGCATCCTGACCGGCTAACCGCAGAGAGCTATGAGGCGCTACGACAACTGTTACAACTTAGCTTAAATAAGCTAAAAGCATTCGAGCAATAACTCCACTATCTTACGCACATAAAAAAACCCCTCAGAGAGGGGCAAAAAACGGTAAAACAAGGAGATCGCCGGACAACCCTCCGGCAGGGTGAAAATCGTTTAATCTTATTTGATCATCCTGTCATGGTTGTGGGTATTGATCTCACCCTCAACCATGAGCAGCCTCGATGGCTGCGTACAGATGAATCAACTTACTTATTAATATTGAGGACCTGTGTTGAGGTATATTCCAACAGGCCTTCTTGACCGAACTCAACCCCAAAGCCTGACATTTTACAGCCACCAAAGGGCGCGTATGGCAATAGTTCTGAATGGCCATTGATCCATGCGGTACCACACTCCAGTCGCGCCGCAATTTCTGTCGCTTTAGCGATGTCCGGTGACCAAACCGAACCGCCCAAACCGACATCGGCAGCGTTGGCGCGCTTAACCGCATCGTCAACATCGCTATAACGAATAACCGGCAATACTGGACCAAACTGCTCCTCATCAACCAGACGGCAACCGTCGGTTACATCAGCGACGATGGTTGGTGGATAGAAATAACCTGCCCCTTCAATCGGCGCACCGCCACAGATAATCCGAGCACCATTCGCGCGGGCATCTTCAACCAAACCATTCACCAGCTCAAACTGTTTATGGTTCTGAATCGGACCAAAGGTCACCCCTTCATTCATCCCATTACCGACGTTTTGCTTGGCCGCTTCATCGGCTAGTTTTTCACACATCTCTTCATAGATAGAATCATGTACATAGAGACGTTTCAGGGCAGCACAGGTTTGGCCCATGTTGAGGAATGAGGTTTGGAAAACCGCCTCAGCAATCACGGAAGGATCAGCATCCGGTAGAATAATACCGGCGTCATTACCGCCTAACTCCAAGGTCAAACGTTTCAGGTTATCCGCCGCACCACGCATAATGCTCTGACCGGTCGGGGTCGAGCCGGTAAAGACGATTTTACGAATGCCTGGATGATTCGACATCCCGCTACCAATACCGGATTCGCCAGTAACGACATTCACCAGTCCGGCAGGTGCCACTTCATTAATAATTTCAACCAGACGAATCGTATTGAACGGCGTCAAACCGGACGGTTTAGACACCACCGTATTACCCGAACGAATAGCAGGCATAATATGCCAAACAGCAATCATTAGCGGCCAGTTCCAAGGCGTAATCGAACCGACTACGCCGAGCGGCTTACGGTGTACTTCTACGCGCTTAGTGTCACCGTCTTCAAGGATTTCAACCGGCAGTTCTAGTTCTGCCGTTGCCCGTGTCCAAGCAACCGCACCGCCAACTTCCATCTGTGCCAAAAACAGTGGCTTACCCTGCTCTTCCACAACAATACGTGCTAACTCATCGGCATTCGCTTCGAGTCGATCAGCGATACTATGTAATAACTGCTTACGCTCATCATTACTCGAATACTGCCAAGTTTCAAAACATGCCTGTGCTGAGGCGACCGCAGCATCAAGCTGGGCAAGGCTGGCTTCAGGACAAAGCGCCACGACCTCTTCCGTCGCAGGATTTAAAACCTTAAAGGTTCCCGCCTCTCCTGCTACTTGTTGACCATTAATCATTAATGAATATTGTTTCATTCTCACATTCCTTTCTTACCGAAATACCGATGCCTTAACTGAAAGGCACCGGCTCACTTATAATTATGTTGTTGAATCAGAACGGTACGATCGCAATAACCTGTGCGTAAAAGTTATCATCTCCGGTGTTCTGAGTTTGATTGTCGCTATCCGGTGAATACAAACCGACTAATGGGCTAATAATCAGGTGCTCATTAACCACCCATTCCGCGTAAAGATCGATTTCTTGACCTTCTGAGTTTTGACCAAAGGTACTGGAATCACTGAAATCAAAATAGAGTGCACCGATCGATAGCATCTCGGTGGGTGAAGCCTTCACCCCAACATGCTGAATGGTCGCGGATGAACCGAAAGGCCCAGCATAGTTAGCCGCCACTTCACCCTGGAACCAAGTACCATAGCCACGGTTGAAACCGTAAAACAGTGAATCAAAACCATCATCATACTTGGTGTAACGATAAGTCACCTGTGGCGACCAGGCTACATTGGCAAAGGTCCAACCGGCCTCGGCATACCAAGCATTGGCATCATCGGAATTGTCCCCCTGAGACTGATCCGCATATTCAGCCGACAGGAACAGGTTCTCAACCCCAGCATTACCCTGATAACGCACACTCATGGTTTTCTGGCCATCACGGGCGGCATTATTGACCGCATCTAGGCCTTTAATATAAGTACCCCCAAAGGTGCCTACCTCGGTGATATACTCGATATTGGCACCGGCTAAATCCATCTCAGCCTGTCCTTCGTTATCGGAGTTCAGATAGAACAGATCACCCCGCAGACCCTCATCACCACCAATACGAGCAATCACGGTTTTATCAAACGCTTTACGGCCAGCCAGCCAATAAGCACCGCCGCGTTCACTTAGATTCAATGCATCGCCATTAATGAGGAAACCATCACCAACGGAAAAGTTCTGCCGACCAAAGGAAATATCGATCATATCTGAACGAAAACCAATATAGGCGTCTTCAACGGCCGTACGGCGCTCGCTACCATCGGTACTACCGCTAGCATCCCCATCGCCCCAAGTACCCGAAGAGAGAAGGTTCAATCCGCCATAAACGGTGGTTTGCTCGGATAACGCTTTACTGCCACTAAAACCGGCTTTGATATAGCCTTCTTGCCAAGAAGAACCATTACCCGATTTACTAAAATAGTTTTCATCGCTACTGAATGTACCAAACACCGCTTCTATATCGAGATTCAGTTCGGCACCATCTTCGGCATAAAGATTATAAGCTTGCGCTGGCATCGCCATCATTGCTGTTGCCGTGGTCACAGCTGCTGTCAGCAAATAGCTCGAAAGCTTATGGCCCTTAAATGTTTTCATCGATTTTATCCTCCGCGAAGCCGCGATTTTTTTATAATAGTGTGGTGCTGATATCAGTCCATAACCGATGGTTCAACCAGTAAGTATTGAGGGGACAAAGACTCACCGATTTACTGATACATTAAGCACTGACAACAGACTAACTGCGGGGTGTAAACCAGCTTTCTGAAAAATGTGTAATGTTGTGCAGATATGTAACGAAATAAAACAAACTCGCGCACTAATCTTTAAAACGGCAAGCCAGCGGTAAAGCATTGAGAAAATAGAGCATTGAGAAAAGTAAGTCTCCATAAACGACAAAAAGCAGCCGAAGCTGCTTTAGAAAAAAGAGATTAGGGCCGCCCATCCACCCAGATAGAAAGAGAAAGAACTTATCGGCTAGATGCAGATACCAACTGAATGCTGTTCGCTTTATGAATAAAAAAAGCGGCACCGAGAGCTAACAGGGTAAAACCCGTCACTAATGGCAACACGGTGCCATTAAACAGCTGACCGACCACCGTACCAAAAACCACCGCCAACATCGTAGAGACATTACCGATAATCGCCGAAGCAACACCGGCTATGCGCCCAAAGGGTTCCATCGCCATGGCATTCAAGTTACCAAACTGTAAACCAACAAAAAACAGCGTGCACCAAAGATAGATCATCAACAACCACAGGGGTGGCACACCCTGTAATATCCAGGAGAGTAACAACATGATAAATGACAAACCCGCCACCGATAACGCCGCCATCAACGCTAACCGCTGAGCTCCGAAGCGCATCACTAAGCGTGAATTCAGATATGACGCCCCCGCAAAACTGACCGTCAAGGTCGCGAATAATGCTGGGAACATAGACCCCATCTGATAAATACCCTGCATCACCGGCTGAACAGAGTTAATAAAGCCGATAAAAGCACCAAAGATGAAGCCCAACGCCAGCACATAATAGACGGCGGCTCGCGCCTGTAACATCGAGCTTAAGCTCTTAACCGTTTCCCCAACCGAGAACTGCACTCTATCTTCCACGGCAAGTGTCTCTGGCTGTCTTAACCAAAACCACACCCCAGATATCACCGCGAGAACCAACAAAAAGATAAAGATCTCACGCCAGCCAAACAGCCACATCACCCCTTGACCGATGAGCGGTGCGACAACCGGAGATAAAATAAATACCGTCATGACCAGAGACAGCACCCGCGCCATCTGATCACCTTTATACTGATCGCGGATAATGGCTAAGGTGATGGTTCTTGGGCCAGCCGCTCCTATGCCTTGTAGAAAACGCCCTAACAGCATCATTTCTAACGTATCGGCCCAGAGTGCAACCAAGGTGCCACACAAGAAAATCGCTATGCCTAAATAGATTGATGTTTTTCGTCCTTTGGCATCGGCCAAAAAACCATAAATCAACTGCCCAACCGCCATGCCGGCAAACACAGTGGAAACGACTAACTGAATGTTATTCGATGCGCCGACATTTAAATCAGCGGCCATCGGGCCTAGTGCCGGTAAAACCGCATCAATGCATAACGCCACCATGCACATCAACAGCGCCATTAATGCAATAAACTCACCCGAAACATGGCTCGGTCGTATCTGTGTCATTGGTCACCTAAATATCGTGAGCCGATATACTAGGCGATCAATCACCAGGTCATGTTCTCGGCAGAGGGTCGATCATATATCGATAGTCATGTTTCGATCTAGCGATTAGCGATGGCTTGCCATAATAACTCTTAAGCCATCTTTTAGCTGCTCAGACTGTTCTACCGACAAAGCCTTTAATACATCTGTTTCATGCTGTTTGGCCAATAGTAATAGTCTGTCGGCTAGCAACTGCCCCTCAGGCAGCAAGGCCAACATATTACCCTTCAGCTCGACCCAGCTCTTCTCCTGCATCCACTCAACCGACCGCATCAGCGTAACCATCGGTTGCATCGTTAATGGTGCCAAGCGTTCCAGCGACATTTCACCCTGATCACGTAAGATCGCTAAGATGCGCCACTCTTCTGGGTTAACCCCGCCTTCAATCTGTAACTTAGGATAGAGATCAGAACTAAAACGGTTATAGGATTCACGCAGCAGATAGAGCAGATAATCGCTGATAAACTCACCGGTTTGCCCTTCAGCATCATATTTCACGGTAGAGGGGTGCTGACTCGATACTGAATAGCTGCCACGGGCGAAGACCAACGGTAGGTTGCTATCCTGATAACGATAATCCAAGACTTCACCGACCAGTATCAGATGATCACCACCTTCATAAACCGCCCATGTTTTACATTCAAACTGTGCTGAATAATCACTCAACAGCGGACTGCCGCCTACCCCTTCGCTATAAACAACATCTTTAAACTTATCTTCACCACGACTGGCAAACCGATTAGAGGTATCCACCTGATCTCGGCTAAGAACATTCACCGCAAAATACTTAGCCGCTTCAAACGTCGCTAAACTGTGTGCGCCTTTATCGATGCTCCACAAAATCAAAGGGGGATCGACAGAGACCGAATTAAAGCTACTCGCGGTTACGCCAATCGGTACGCCCTGTTCATCATTCGTGGTGATCACCGTCACCCCTGTGGGGAACTGTGATAACGCGCGTCTAAAATCTCGTACATCTAAATCTTGCATACTCATCTTAATCACCCTTTTATTGTTGTAAGACCTCGCATCGCTTGACCCTCAGTTCAACCGACGCAATGATCAACTTAGTGACAAACCGCTACGTCAGCACCGATAAAAAACGCTCATTTAACACCCGCTCATGATAAAAAATCGCCTTACCAAGCTCTTCAGCCTTCCAGGTAACGGGCGGGTGATCCGGGTAGTGATAATCACCGCCACAGAACACTTCGTTACGGTTACCCGAAGGATCGAAGAAA
This sequence comes from Amphritea opalescens, assembly GCF_003957515.1. Classification (GTDB taxonomy): domain Bacteria; phylum Pseudomonadota; class Gammaproteobacteria; order Pseudomonadales; family Balneatricaceae; genus Amphritea; species Amphritea opalescens. The sequence goes on along the minus strand of NZ_RQXW01000016.1, from coordinate 9,035 downwards.
TAGATAGTCTGACCATGGGTTAAACCATGACGTGTTGGACCGATATCGATCGAGGTGTTGGTCATCGAAATCAGATCAGCGGCCCGCAACACCGCTTCCCATGAATCTAAAAAGAAGGATGCATGGTGAAATTTATTGGCTTCAGGACAGTCGATAAACGCCACATCATGGGCTTTCATCCCCACCGTCATAAAAACGGCTACCTTCTGGTTATCAGGATTAACCACTTGTTCCGCTAGCTCAAACCCCAGCACATCACAAAACAAGCCGTAGGTTTGTTCGATGTTGGGGCCATATAACAGACAGTGATCAAACCGGGTCGCTTTCATGCCCTGCAGACCTCGGGGCCAAGCTTCAGGGTTAATCTTGGAAATTCCCCACTTACCGGTTTGTTCCTTATCGGCATAGAGCTCAAAGTGGTGTCCTGTCGGTGCCTGAAAACGAATGCGACGACCGCAGCCTTGCAGTTCACCCGCCGGAAGATGCTCGACCTCATAGCCGTGGGCGAGCAGATCCTGTTCTCGTTGTTCTAAGACTTCATCGTTGAGTACCTTAAAACCCATAAAGTCCATGCCGGCCACTTCCGCCTGACGCAGCACCACAGAAAACTTATCGACTTCGGTCCAACCTTTAAGGTAAACCCTATTCTGATCGTCTTGCTCCACCTCAATGAGGCCTAATAGATCACGATAATGGGTCAATGCTTCTTGCAGATCCAATACTCGAATCTGCACATGACCCGCACGCATAATACCTTTTCGCATATCGACACCTTCATTATTTTTATTGTGTAACTGATGATCGTGATGATTATTTAATCGGCACCGCCAGCACCGGCCGGTCGGCGAGTTGCAGCACCGCCTGTGCTGCTGAGCCCAGAAAAAAACGCCCCAATAACGAATGTGTTCGGGTACGTGTACCCATCACGATAAGGTCGGCATCTAACTCTTTGGCTATATTGATAATGGTTTCTGCGATAGGCCCCTCTTCGAGACGAGTCAGCGGCTGATATTGCAACGAGGCACCGGCTAACTCATCCTGACAAAAAGTCTCAATACGGTTTTTCATCAACGCTTTAATCTTTTCGATCCCTTCGCTGCGCATTTCAGATAGACCGGGCGAGCTTAGATAACCTTCAACGAATGTTTTAGTCGCCGCATTCGCCGGTTCCACCACATGTAAAAAAACCAATTGAGCATTATGTTTAGACGCTTCGTTCAGCGCGATATAGAACGCCTCTATAGAGTTTTCACCCAGATCCGATGCATACAAAATCGTTTTTATATCTTGAATCATCCTGTCCGCCTTTATTGTTATATCGATGCGGTCTACAACCCTGCCGCAGACCGCTATTCATCATTCAGCTTGAATTAGCCAACCATACCCGGCAGCAATAGTGAGATCGCTGGAATCGTTGCAATCAACACCAGGCGAATAATATCGGCAATCCAAAAAGGCGTGACGCCTTTGAAAATGGTGGCAAGTTTGACATCGGGTAACACTGATTTAAGCACGAAGACATTCAAGCCCACCGGCGGTGTAATCAAGCTGATCTCGGTCACCACAACCACCAAGATACCGAACCAGATGAGGTCGAATCCCATCGCCTGTACCAAGGGGAAAAACACCGGCACCGTCAACAAAATCATCGACATACTCTCTAACACGCAACCAAGCAGAATATAGATCGCGATGATCGCCATAATCACCCAGATCGGGCTAAGATTCATGGCCAGCACCATATCCCGCAAGGAATCGGGCAATCCCGCCAGATTAATAAAGTTGGAGAACAGTACGGCACCAATCACCAGAAAGAACAGCATGGCGGTGGTTCTGACAGTACCGACCAACGTCTCGACAAGGCTTTTAAAGGTCAGTTGGCCACGCAGTAACGCGATAAAGAAAGCCCCTGACGCACCAATTCCCGCCGCTTCCGTAGGCGTGAACACACCGCTATAGATCCCGCCCATCACGACCACAAACAGCAGGCAGATGGTCCAGACATTTTTGAAGGCGATCAAGCGCTCAGCCCAGCTTGAACGATCACCTGCCGGCCCTTTCTCAGGCTTGATATTCACGGTCACCGTCACGGCAGCCATATAGAGAATAATACCGAGTAAACCCGGCAGTAAGCCTGCGATAAACAACAGACCGATATCGGTTTCGGTAATAATGCCGTACACCACCAAAATGACACTCGGTGGAATCAAGATACCCAAGGTGCCACCGGCGGCAATAGAACCGGTCGCTAATTCATCGGAGTAGTTGTATTTACGCATCGATGGCATTGCCACCTTTGACATAGTTGCCGCAGTGGCCATAGAGCTACCACAGACAGCCGAAAATGCACCGCAAGACACGACCGTGGCCAAGGCCAACCCGCCTTTGAAATGTCCAAGAAACGCATTGGAGGCGCGATAGAGCTGGGACGACAAACCCGCCTCAGTGATAAAGTTACCCATCAGAATAAACAGGGGAACCACCGACAGGCTATACGACAGGCCCGTTTCAAACGATACCTGTGACACCATATTTAATGCCGCAGACCACCCTCGTGGATTACCAAACTCTACCTGCTGCACATAGGCAAAACCACACACACCCACTAATGCCATCGCAAAACCGAGTGGCACTCGGGCGAAGATGATAAGTAACAAAACGGCAAAACCGATCAGACTAATTTCCATAAATTACTCTACCTCTGGGGTCGGTTGGTCGTCATGGCGGGTAAATAGCTTTTTACCCCGTTTGAAGATAAGCATCAGCATTAATGCCCAGGTCGATAAGGAACAACAGACAGCCATCAGAATGACTAACCCGGCATAGGGGATCTCTAACATGGCAGTCGTGTCTTGGTACTCATAGGTACGAATAGCCAGCTTCCACATCATCCAAGACATCACGCCAAACACGATCACATTGACTAAACACACGGCAATATCTTGAATCGGCTTAAGAAAAGCAGGGACGGTGGAATCCATCAGATCCACATCAACATGGGAGCCTTCGGCGGTGACCATCGGTAAACCAAGAAAGATCAGCGCCGCGAGTAACAGCTCTGTCAATTCAAAACCACCCGGTAGTGGCGCAGCAAACAGATCCCGGCCGATGACGTCCACTAAGGTGACCATCATCATGAGAAACATCGCCAGTGCAGCGGTGTAAGCCAGCACCCGCTCGAATAAAAATTCGAGCGGTCGGATCCATACCTTCGCCTTAAATACTGCGGTAAGGATATTCATAACAGCCTCGCTTATTGAGGATAATCAGCAGTGATCTGACGCAGTTCGGCCAGTGCCGCTGCCCCATCAACACCTTTTTTCTTCGCGGCTTTAAACCAATCAGCTTCCAGGGTTGAAGTGCGTTGTTTGACATCCGCAATAAAGGCGTCATCCGCCACCGTAATCTCATTTCCATTGGCTTTCATCTCGGCTAATGCTTTAGCATCGGCGGCATCCCAAACGCTCCCAGCCAGTTTGGCAAAGGCTTCGCCCGAAACACTCATAATGGCCGCTTGATCCGCCTTCGAAATGCTACGAAAGCGATCTTGGTTCATGACCAAAAAGAAGCTGATGTTATACAGACCACCCGGCACGATCGTCGTATGTTTCACCAGATCTTGAACCTTAAACGCCGTCACCGACTCCATCGGTAACAAGGTGCCATCGGCAACGCCATGGGAGAGTAGTTCATAGCTTTTTGAAGAAGGCTTCAGCAACGGCACGGTATCCAACGCAGTGGCAATATCGTTAATCACACCACCACCAACCCGCAGCTTCATCCCTTTTAAGTCACCAACCGATGTGACGGCTTTCTGACTGTTATGAATCTGACCAGGACCGTGGGTAAAAACGCTCAGCACCTGAGTGCCTTTATGCTCGTTCGCTTTGGCAAGATATTTTTCATACACACGCCAGTATGCAACGGACAAAGCTTCTGCACTGTTGCCACCGAATGGGAATTCAACAATTTTAGTCAGGGTAAAACGTCCGGGCGTGTAACCATGAACGCTGTAGGTAATATCCGCTAAACCATCGCGAGCGATATCATAATGAATTTTGGGATGACCCAACCCTTTCGCCAAGATATTAATTTTCACTCGGCCTTCGGTCACCTCTTCAACCTGCTGTGTCCATGGCACAATCATCTGTGACACAACCGGATGGGTCGGTGGAAGCCATGAGGAGAGCGTCAATGTTGTATCCGCATTGACGACACCTGTTGAGGCGAGTAGCACACCAGCAACAACTGTTTTTAGATATTTTCTCATTATTATAATCTCCGTATCTTTGTTTGTTTAATGTGCTTAAATTAAAAGCATTTTTCTTATCTGAGTGGCCGTTTATCCACCGATAAAATCAATCACCCTTACGATCAAACCTCGTTAAATAAATGGAAACCTCACCCTTTTGAAACATCACTAAGTCAACTTGTGACAGCCGCTTTCTTCCGGCTGTCAGCGCCGTCACTAAACTGTTTTAAATATCCAACACCAATTTTTTACTTTTCGAACGAGAACAACACAAAATGATTTGGTCGTTATCTTCCCGCTCTTCCTCGGTAAGAAACTTATCTTTGTGATCTGGTATACCCTCAAGCACATCGCATAGGCAGGTGCCACAAACACCCTGTTCACAGGAGACATCAACCTTAATGCCGGCTGCCGATAAAGCCTCAACAATGGTCTGATCTTCACCCACCATCACCGTGACGCCACTCTGCTGAGCCACTACTTCAAAGGCGGTACCACTGGTATCGATATCGGCATTAAAGTATTCAAAATGCACATTATGTTTGTCATAGCCTGCTGTCTCTGCCGAACCGATCACCCAATCCATGAAGCCTGATGGCCCACACACATAAACATGGGTATCCGCGACGGGTGCTAACGCCTTGATAGGATCGAAGCGTTGTTCATCCGCCTCATCGTCGAAATGCAACTGAACATTTTCCGCAAACTCGCTCGCTAATTCATCGAGAAATGCCGCACTGCTGCGCGTACGACAACAGTAATGCAACTCGAATGCTTTACCGGCGTCCCGCAGTGTGTAGGCCATCGTCAGCATCGGTGTGATACCGATACCACCGCCGACTAATACACTACGCTCAGCGCTCAGATCCAATGGAAAGTGATTGCGCGGCGCACTAATTTGTACTGTTTTACCCACCTTAAAATCATGGTGAATCGCCAATGAACCACCACGGGAATTTGGATCATTTAGAATACCCAGCCGATAGGCATCATGCTGCCTAGGATCATTACTCAGCGAATATTGACGCACCATCTCAGGGGAGACATGCACATCAATGTGGGACCCAGCGTCAAACGCCGGAAGCGGAGAGCCATCTTTGGCTTTAAGCTCAAATACAGCAACAGCCTCACCCTGCTCCTCGCGCTGACTGATAACAACATCGATTAGTGGTTCACTCATCATCTCACCCTTAAAAAAATGTAACTGTAGAGCCGGCGCTTATGTGCCAACCCCAACTCAATAACGTGCTGATTAAACGCCTTCACGGCAATCGTCTGGTCGATAATTTCTTTAGGTCTAGTTGGTAGTCAAGACCAAGAACTCATAGATAGCCAGGCAATGGTTTATGATCAAACAACATCGCCCCAGCGTTTTTATAGGTAATCGCCCCCATAAAGGCATGCTGAGTACACATCATCGAATCACGCATGATGCGGGACAGTGGATGATCGTTGTACGCACCGGTCATACCCGACACTTGATAAGCAATACGAATCGCTTCAGCACACTCATGGGTTAAATTGGTCGCCGATAAACGCAGCATACTGACCTGATCAGGCGTTGGTTCATCACCCGCCATAATCGTCGCCCATACATCATTGGTCGACTCATAGAAGAAAGCCTTAGAAGAGCGAACCTTGGCTTCCGCCTTAGCTATCTCAATTTGAACGTACTCTCGTTCACCTAGGTTTGGCGCGCCGGTCACCGATTTACGTCCCGCAGCCATACCACGCACCACATCGATCGCCTCACGGGCTAACCCTAGCGTCGTTACCGCCAATACCTGTGCGGCAAAAGAGAGTGATGGGTATTTGAAAAACGGACTATCGAGGGTAGGTTTACCGCCCCGCGTAAAGGTCCATTCTTCCGGTACTATTACATCCTCTACCACTAAGTCATGGGAGCCAGTACCGACCATGCCAACAACATTCCAAGTCGGTTCGATGGTCACCTGATCTCGTGGTATCACCGCCATACGGGGTAAAGATTCTCCATCATCCGGGGTAATACCCACACCACAAATGGATGATCCCATACAACCACTGGCAAACTGCCAACGACCGTTTACCAAAAAGCCACCCTCTACACGTTTAGCGGGCTGCGGCGGGAAAATACCACCGGCAAATACCACGTTAGGCGTTTCAGCCCAGACTTTCTCAATGGTTTCCAGCGGCAAGCTCGCTAGATACGCGGGGTTCATACCAAAGCTAGCAACCCAGCCTGCAGAGCCATCTGCAGCTGAAATAGCCTCAACCATTTGCAGAAATTCAGTCGGAGACTTTTCATCACCCCCAAAACGCTTAGGAACAAAGGCCCGATATACACCGATCTCTTTAAAGCGTTCGACAATGTCCTGTGATACATATCTCTGTGTTTCAAACTCTTGACGACGAAGACGAATATCTGCGAGAAGGGCATCAAACACTTCTGCGCCACCCCAGGCCTCTTTATTGATGACGTTGGCAGTCATAACTTAATACTCCACATAATTGTTATTCTGGTTAGGTATAAACTCACTCAAATAGCGGGCAAGTTCACATAAAAGTTCGTCGTCGCCTTTCCGTCCAATTAACTGTAACCCCACTGGACGATGGTCTTGGCTTTGTAATGGAATCGAAAGCGCTGGATGGCCGGATAAATTGAAGGGACGGGACAGTGCCGATATCATCAAATCGGTTTTGCCCGCTTGGGCATCGGCAAGCGTCATAGGGAAAGTAGGCAGGGTTGGTAATACAAGCGCTGTGACGCTGCGTAGCGCTTCGTCGACTTGGCGGGTAAACTGTTCACGAACGGCCTCCGCTTCAGCAACCTGCTGATCGGTCGTCTGCGCCGCATTCGCTAAACGCACTGCCACGTCCGAACCGACTTTACCGGTGTCGAGCAGATGCCCACAAGCGTGCCAGGTTTCAGCGTTAATCAGCGTCATGCCCGCCGCAAGAGCATCATCGAAGGAAGCCAAGCTAATACTATTGAAAGTGATAGGAGCGCTTTTCTCTGCACGTTGCAGCAGCTCTAGCACACAGGTATGCACCCTCTCATCGGCAGTCACTTCGACCATGCCAAGCTCAATCGCGTCCGGTAATTTAGCGGTTGTAAAACCGGTTTCAACCGCCTGCATCGCCTTAATGAGCATCTCAGCGGAATCCGCAAATACGCCGACGCAATCAAGGCTACTCTGAGCAGGCATCACACCTCGACGACTAAGCCGAGCAAAGGTAGGTTTAAAACCATACACACCGCAACACGCCGCCGGCACACGAATAGAACCACCGGTATCGGTACCTAATGAAAAATCAGCTTTAGCCGCAGCCACTGCCACGGCAGAACCACTCGAGGAACCACCCGGAATGAGATCCGGATAACGATAATTGATGGGCGTGCCGCTCCAGTGATTCAATCCGGTCATGCCATAAGCAAGCTCATGCAGGTTCGTCTTACCGACGATTTGACATTCAGATTGCAACACAGCGGCCACAACATCTGCGTGCTGGCTAGCCGGTGTAGCATCTTCCAACGCTCGGCTTCCGCATCGTGTTGGCAACTGCTCAATGTCGATAGTGTCTTTGACGGCAACACGCAAACCATCACCACCCAAAACACAGGGTTGAGAGAAAATAGGCATAGTCCAGTCACTCTTATAATTCTTATACCGTCGTTTTTTAAATATCATAACGGCTTACTATGGACTAATAATTGACGCTAAAGGTTGAATTGTCAACTAAATTTTAGTTGATATTTCCACTTTAACATCCTTGTGAAACACTTAAACAAATCAGTATTAATGGATATCTGAATTAATATTTATATCTAAAACAATAGGTTGTAATAAGAATAGCTATTAACACATTCAGTTGTTTGCATTCGATAAAAATAAATACGCTTAGCTATTTTTCATTAAAGAAAACAACTTTTCGGTTTTCAAAACAGAGGATGATGTTGAGAATGGCAGAACAGCCAAACAGCAGATCAATAGTTGAGGGAGGCAGAGCGCAAAAGAAAAAGGTCGACGATTAGCGACTAATCGGCCGACAGATTAACAAATAAACGTTTGAGTAACTCATTGGTTTTTTTAATTTGAGGCTCGCTGAAGCCTTTAAAGGCTCGTGAAAAGACTTTTTTAGTGGTCATATCCAATACCATATCAACCTGCTTATGCCCCTCTTCGGTCAGGGTTACGATGGCGACGCGACCATCGCTTTCACTCGCATTGACCTCAACTAAGCCAGCATCGCGCATGCGGTACACGATTTTGGTAATGGTTGGCAGTTTGCCGATGGCATGCAGCGCCAATTCAGAGATACTGGAAGGCCCATTAAATTGCAGTATTGCCGCCACTCGCCAACGGGCTATATCCATCCCCATCGGCTTCAGGGTTTTTTCCATCTCCCGAGAATACAATGCGTTAACCCGAGCAACCCAATAAAAGGGAAACTCTTTGATATCAAAACTTTCACTGGCTGGATTGTATTTTTCCAGCTTTTTAGAATGGGTTGTCATAAATGCTCCTGACCATCTTCATACCCAGCAAGATATCTGCCTTCCTCAAATTTGGCGCAACCATAACAAATTAAAGAGATACAGACGAGTACAGAGAGGCTCCGAGTGAGTATTTATTGAATTATTAACCTTCTCCCTGAGATAAGTCAGTCTCAATAAGCACCCTTGTATCTCTCAGCGATGGATGATTAGCTATCTCCATTGCAAAGAAGTCAGTCAGTTTGGGAGCACCCTTAGCACTTTGATGCTGTGCCGTAGATTAAACCTGACTTCTTTTTTCTCCAA
>NZ_RQXW01000015.1 GCF_003957515.1 Amphritea opalescens | reverse complement strand
AGAGATGTTCATCATCAACTTGAGGAGCGTCACCAGGATTCTTACGGCGATAATTATTGATCCAAGTATGCAAAGTATTAACGTTAATTCCCAGCTCTCTGGCGGTTTGGGTTACCGGTTGACTGGATTCTACTGCCAGTTTGATGGCTGACTCTTTAAATTCAGCAGTATAAGTATTGGCTTTCTTTTGATTCATTCGAACACACCTCTATTAGTGGGGATATTACCCACATCTGTGTGTCCGGGAAACTATAACCACTTCATTTTATGCCGCCTCACACTGTCTTTGTAAATGCATTAGGTAAGTTTGCAGACGCACCATCATAGACAATACGCCCGTCGGTGAGTCGTATAGTGCGTGGGCAGCGTGCGCTTAAGCGCGGATCGTGAGTGACGATGACGATAGCGCACTGATGTTCGACGTTAAAGCGTTCAAATAAGTCGAAGACTTCGTCGGCGGTTTGGGTGTCTAAGTTGCCCGTGGGTTCGTCCGCTAAAATTAATGCTGGGCGTGAGACTAAGGCGCGGGCAATGGCGACTCGCTGTTGCTGTCCGCCGGACAAGCGGTTGGTGGCGATATGCGCGTAGTTCGCTAGTCCCACTTCGTTTAGTAAGTATTGGGCGTATTCCGTTTGTTCTTGGTTGGGTTTGCCGTAGCGCAGCATTAAGGGCATAAGCACATTGTCGATGGTGCTAAATGCGTTGATTAGGTGATGAAACTGAAACACAAAACCAATGGATTCGCTGCGCAATTGGGTGCGTTGTTGCTCGCTTAGGCCTTGGGTGAGGTGCCCTTGAATGCGCAACTCGCCCGATGAATACAGATCCAATAAGCCCATGACATTTAATAGGGTGCTTTTGCCTGAGCCGGAGGTGCCCACTAAGGCTACCAGTTCACCACGGCTAACCTGCAAAGAGACATCATGCAAAACATGATTGGCTAAGGGCGTGCCTTCATTAAAAACCTTATTGATCTTATCGAGCTGTAAGACGGTTTGCTGATTATCTGGGGTGATTAATACTGATGAGTTAGACATAACGTATGGCCACGGCTGGGTCGTATTTCGCTGCTCGACGGGCTGGCACCATGGCCGCTAGTACACCGGCAAGGGTGGCAATGAAGATGGCAGATAGCATCATAGATGTCTCAAGCTCAATAACAAATAACTTGGTGTCGATCGCGTTGAATATCTGAATTAAGGTGTAACCCATGAGTACGCCTAATAACGAACCGGTTAATCCCAGTAGGCCGCCTTGCAATAAGAAGACCCGTAAAATCTGTTGCTGGGAGCTTCCCATGGCACGCAAGATTCCAATTTCTCGGGTGCGCTGTACCACGCTGACCGCTAGCACACTGGCAATACCAAAGATGACAGACATGGCAACAAAGACGCGAATTATTTGAGTGGTCATGCTTTGTGAGTTGAGTGCATTGAGTAGCTGGCCATTACTTTCCATCCAGCTTTGTACATACAAACCGGTTAGTTTTTGAATGCGTTGTGCCCAGTATTCGGCGCTGAAAACATCCGAGATTTTGATTTCTAAAATGGTGATGCCACCGGGCAAGTTTAGCAGGGTTTGTGCTTGCTTTAGACTGGTGTAAACATAGCGGCTGTCTAATTCCCGTACACCTAATTCAAAAATTCCGGCAACATTCATAACCGCTTGGTGATTATCACCTGCATCAATGCGTAGCTTGTCACCGCTGCGTAGACCTAAGTCTTTCGCCAGTTGGTAACCGATTAATATATCGCTGGCCTCAATGCTGAACTGCCCCTCGGTTAAGTATTCTTCAAGGTTGATAATGCCGGTATAACGCTTAGGGTCGATGCCCATTAATGCAACCGAGGACCGTGCGGAGCCTTTTGTGGCAAAGGCAGGCCCTGAAATTAATGGGGAGACGGTATTGAATGCTGAGTATTGATCCAGAGTGTCCCGTACTTCTTGCCAGTTATTAATGGTTTGTAAACGCTGTGCTCTAGGGTTTTCAAATGTCCAAACGTATTTGCCCTCTGGAAATTCTGAAAAGTTATTGTGCTGTTGGGTGGCTTCAATTCGAATATGAGCCTGAGTGCCAAGGGTTTTGTTGATAAGATTAATTTGCAGACCCATGATTAATGCCGTAATAAAAACAATGACCGCCGCGCCAACAGAGATAGCCACACTGATTAGTAAGGTTTGTAATGGGCTTTCGGCCAGAAAACGTATGGCAATGCGCCATTCAATCCAAAGTGAATTACGCAAACGACTAATGGCATTAAAAAATGACATGTTGCACCTGCTCAAAATGCACGCGGGCACGTTGACCGTTCGCTAGCGTGTCATTGGGATTAGCCGTTTGTACGACCACATCATCTTGTTGTAAACCGGAGGTGATTTCACTGTGGGTGGCATTTTGTAGTCCCAGTGTGACATCCACTAAGTTCACCTTGCCATCTTGCCAGCGTGCCACTTGGGCTTTGCCATTAGCGTTAAATAAGATGTAGTCATTGGGCAGGACAAGCGTGCGTTCGCGTTCTGCGGTAATGATATTCGCCGAAACGGTCATGCCTTGTAGCAGGGCGTGTTGTTCATTTGAGTCATTGGCTAGGACGTCAATGTGAACGTCGATTGTACCGCGTCCGCTGTCTACGGCTGGAGCGATAAAGCTGACGACCCCAGGGATCGTTATCTGTGGCCAAGCATCTGCGATTAATTGCACAGGCTGGTCTAATTTAACCGGGGCAAAGTTTTTTTCATCTAAGGCTACCACTACTTCAAGGCCGTCGCTGCGAGCGATCTCTAGTAATACCTTGCCCGGTTGAACCAGATCACCGGGCTCAACATTGCGTGTTTGTACACGCCCAGCAAAAGGGGCGTAAAGCCGTGTTTTTGCTAATTCAGCTTCTGCGCTGGCCACACGTTGCTGTAATAAGTGTTCTTCTGTGTTGTTTGGGGCGAGGGCATCGGCGGCCAGTTGCGCACGGGTTAAGGCCGTTTTGGCGTTTTTTTCTATGCGCTGGGCTTGCTCAACTTGCTCGGCAGGGAGCATGCCTTTTTTGGCTAACGCTTCACGGCGTCGAGCTTCTCGGCTCGCTTGTTGTAAGTTCTCCTTGGCTTCAACTAATGCGGCTTGTGCTTGTGGTCGACTATTTTTTTGCAGTTGCTCGAGTAAGGTTTTGGCTTGGGATAAGCTAGATTGCAGCTCTTTAGAGTTTAGCTCTATGAGTAAATCCCCTTTTTTAACCTGATCACCTTCACGGACATGACGCGCCACAACGGTTCCGGTTATTTCACTGCCTATGCGCGCAAGCGATTGATAGCGGACTTCACCGCTGGCCACAATGCGTAACTCCAGCGGAAGCGTTTCGACGGTTAGGGCGGGTAAAACAGGCCCTAGCCACTTTTGCATGCCGATTAATGACGCAATGCACAGGATGACAATGATAATTCCATAAGTAATGCGCATGAAAACCTCGGTCGGTATTATTTTGCCTGCTTTATTTAGCGGGTGTAGGTCATAGATGCCAACAAGTCTTTAGTGTGAGCGGCTCTCTTTTTATTCGCACCTTGGCGCTGGATAGTGCACATTAGAGGTTGTTCATATAGTACCTAAGAATCGTTAGGGGTAACACCGCAGCGTCTTATTTTATATGGGCTTTTTATATGAGTGTCTTGGTGATTTTATGCTGATGGGCACTGTGCTCTTGTTTGGTTTAGCGCGTTGAGAAAACGTTAAGTGGTCAGAGCGTCGTTTGAACGGAGTTAAGATTAGGCTTACCTAAAAAAGGGGGGATTGCCGAACCTTATCCGCATCGTCGCTATCCCTTTAAGCCGCGGGGCAAAGCAAGTAGCATTGAGCCAACCGCAGCATGGCTGGTTTGGATAAGTGATGCTGCAACTATCATCAGTTAATCGTTCATGTTGAAAACAATTGTCGCTAGATCCTTGGGGCGAACTTATTTGAGTGGGAAACGCTATGTCTAAAAAAGTCGTTAAGTTTGAGTTTGAGAAAGAAACCAAAAACAGTGTTCGCTACAAAGAGGTTCCTGAAGAGGGAACGGCGCCGATAGTGGGCTCTCTGTATGTTCAGAAGTGGTTTGCGGGTAATGCTAAATCGCTTGAGATAACGATTAGCAAAGATGATTAGTGAGGGTTTATCTGGAGATTTGAGGACGCTCCGGTGAGATAGAAGCTGATGAAAGCATCAGGAGTTATTAAATTCGATGCGTGGCTTGCGTTATAAATGCACTGCTGAAGGGTGATTCTCTAACGCCTTACCGTTTTAACTCAGGGTGTTCTCGTGGTAAAAAAGCACCGGTATTTTTTGGGATTACCGGCGCTTTTGGGGTTGTCCATGGTGCGTGATGATGGCTTAAAGCTGAATGGTTTCGGCACGGATTTTACGGCTCCGCCAGAGACTTTCCGATGTGAAGAGAATTAAACCTATCCAGATGAGTGCGAAGGTGATGAGTCGATCACTATTCAGGGGTTCATGATAAACAAACACGGCCAATAAAAAGGCGATACTCGGTGCAATATATTGCAGCAGCCCATTCATGGTGAGTGTTAAGCGACGGGCACCGGCGGCGAAGCAAATCAGTGGCAGGCTGGTGACGATGCCCGCTGCCGCTAGCAGTATCATGGTATTGGTGCCGCTGTGGATAAAGGTTAACTGACCCTGCTGCTGCAGCCAGAATAGGTAAATCAATGCGATGGGGCTGAGAATCAATGTTTCGATCAGTAAGCCAGAAAACGGATCGACAACAATACGTTTACGTAATAAGCCATAGAAGCCAAAACTGAAGGCCAGCGCTAGCGCAACCCAGGGCAGGCTACCCAGTAAGATCAGTTGATAGGCGACACCGGCCGTGGCGATCAAGATGGCCAGCCATTGCGCTATGCGCAGCCGTTCCCCGAGAAAGATCATCCCTAATAGAACGCTGATCAGTGGATTAATATAGTAGCCCAAAGAGGCTTCTAGAATGCGCTCCTGTGCGACAGCCCAAATAAACACCAACCAATTGAATGAAATAATGATGGCTGAGAGCGTCAGACTAGCCAGCAGTTTTTTCTGACGCAGGTTATCCATCAGTGTTTGCCAACGGCCCGTTGCCGCCATAAACAGAGCTAAAAAAATCACCGACCAAATCACCCGGTGAGCAACAATTTCAAAGGGGCTGATGCTCGCGACTGATTTGAAGTAAACAGGAATTAAGCCCCACATGCCATAGGCGGCGAGGGCATACAGAATCCCTTTTTTTTGTTCTTGCTGACTTATTTCCATGCTGGATTCTTATTTCCTTGTGCTGGGTATCTGCCTGTATTGCGAACAGGTTAAGCCTTACCAAAATAGTGAGGGCAGTGTATAACTTAATATATTAAACAGCGCAAACTAAACCCGCCTATGGAGTGGGCGTTGGAGTCTATTTGACCGCCACCGTTGGCTCTAGAAGGATGTCCGGTGTGTTTCGTGCCCGCCATATGCCCTCTACGGTGAATATAATCAGGCCACTCCATATCAGCGCAAAGGTCACGAGTCGGTTAAGGTTCATGGGTTCGTCGTAGACAACGACAGCCAGAATAAAGGTGATACTGGGAGTGATATACATCAGTAGCCCATTAACCGTTAGCGGTAACCGTTTGACGCCAGCCGCGAAACAGATCAAGGGCAGGCTGGTGACAATACCGCCCGCGACCAGTAACCAGGATGTTGTGATGTTAGCCGTCAGGAAGATGAGCTGATCATGCTGTTGCAGCCAGAATAGATAGACCAAGGCAAAGGGGCTGAGGAGCAAGGTTTCAATTAACAAGCCTGAGAATGGATCGATGACTATCTGTTTACGCAGCAGTCCATAGGTGCCGAAACTGCAAGCCAGTACCAGAGCCACCCAGGGTAGGTTGCCTAGTAGTATCAGTTGATAGGCAACACCGGCAACCGCTAGGCATATGGCTATCCATTGTACTTTTCTTAGTCGCTCGCCGAGAAAAATCATACCCAGTAGCAGGCTCACCAGTGGGTTTATAAAATAACCCATTGAGGTTTCCAGTATATGTCCCTGACCGACGGCCCAGATAAATACTCCCCAGTTAATGGAGATTAAAATAGCGGAGGCACCGAGGCAGGCGAGCAATTTCTTTTGCCGCAGGTTCTCTAACAGAACTTGCCAGCGCCCCGATGCAAGGATGAACAGAGCCATAAAGATGACCGACCAGACAATCCGGTGAGAGAGAATCTCCAGTGGGCTAACAGCGGCTACGCTTTTAAAATAGATGGGGAATAGCCCCCACATGCCATAGGCTGAAAGCGCGAACAGTACGCCTTTGCGCTGTTCACTGGTGTCGGTTTGCATAAAGGTAATCCTCAGTCTCTGATGGCGGGGTTAAGTAACCAACGATGTTGGGTGGGCTCTGAAAGTCTATTTAGCACCCGGGTCATAATAGCAATGAAGACGAGACTAAAGATCAGTCTTGCCCAGAGTACCCCGGATAGATCGGCGCCCAGTGTCATGACCAGCAGTGTATCTTCAATCATGCTATGACATAAGCTGAGTAAGCATAATGCAGAAAAACAATCTTTGGGGCTCACGCGGCCGCTTTGTGCCTCACGAATCAAGAGGCCGCCACCGAATGATAGGCCAAGGGTGACACCAACAATTGTTAAGGAGGCGGCTTGAGGGCCAATACCTAATAACTTCAGCACGGGTTGCAGCAGCCAGATCATTAAACGTTCGATATGTATCCAGCGTAAAAACCGTAACAGACTCATGAGTACCGTGATGACGACAATAATCATCATGAAGCTTTGTAATTGATTAAGCCCCCAACTGAGTAGGCTGTCATCGGTGACAGGGGGTTGCCACATCAGCACGACCGGTTGTTGTAGCCAGTCTCCCCAAAGGTAGCTGTGATGCAGAAGTGCGCCTAGGATAAGCGCAGGTATGACGCGGATCAGTAGGGCGAAGACGATTTTCACCCCTGCCTTTTGAACAATACGTAACTCGATGGGCAGACTGTGGGCAATCAACATCAGCGTGCTGATGACGGTGACCTGAGCGACCGTGAGGTTTTCCTGTGGTGCCAGCTGAAAAAAGATCAGCATGCCGCCGTAGATGCTCGTCAATAACGTGGTCGCCCATACGAGCCCCATTGAATCCGGCAGACCGACCAACTGCATGACAGGTTCTAGCACTCGGCTGATATAGGGAATAGCCCCTAGCTCCTCTAATAGCTTAACGATAATTAATACAGGAATCGTCAACTTGAACAGCATCAGACAGACCGCATAGATTTCGCGGGCCAGGCTGGGAATGGTCTCATAAATAAAAGAGCTGAGTTGGTGTTGCATAACAAGGTCCGTCAATCGATTTACTAAGCTCGCTAGTCTAATCATAAGTTGTGTTTTATGATTTCATTTAATATCGGTTTTATGTAATTTTATTTCTAATTTTAGTTATATTGTTTCCATAAATTAACTTTAAGGCGGGCTGATGGTGAATCTGGATAGAATTGATCGGAGTATTTTGAATATCCTGCAACGGGATGACCGGATCAGTAATCAAAATTTAGCCGAAAAAGTGGGCTTGTCTCCGCCAGCTTGTCTGCGGCGCGTACGTCGCTTAAGAGATGAAGGGATCATCATGGCGGAAGTTGCGCTCATTGACCCACGGTTAGTGGGGCGCTACATCAATGTGATTGTCGAAGTGGAAATGGTGCGCGATCAATTGGATATCTATGAAGCCTTTAAGCGGAAGATGAACTCAGCACCTGAAGTGACGCAGTGCTATCAGGTGACCGGTGAAGTGGATTTCATGTTGATCCTGATGGTTGAAGATATGGAGAGTTATGAAACCTTTACGCGCAAGTATCTTTCGACCGATGCTAATCTGAGTAAGTTTCGCACCTTGATCTCGTTGCGCCGAGATAAATTCAGTACGGCTATCCCTCTATAAAGGATGGTTGATGGCGGTTTGCGGCGGTGCTAGAGGCGCACTAGGTCGTGGCTAAAGAGAGGGCGATCGGCTGCTGTTGCTGCTAGGGAATTTGTTTTGTTAAGAATAATGCAAAAAACATCATAAAATTGCCTTTAAGGGGTTGACCAAAACAGGTCATATCAATAAGATACGCCCCGTCTTCTGGAAACAGAGCCACAGCGTCCCATTCGTCTAGTGGCCTAGGACACCGCCCTTTCACGGCGGTAACAGGGGTTCGAACCCCCTATGGGACGCCATCTTTTATGACGCGGAATTAGCTCAGTTGGTAGAGCGGAACCTTGCCAAGGTTCAGGTCGTCGGTTCGAGCCCGATATTCCGCTCCATTTTGCATTACTCTCTATCGTTTCCTTCCTGTTTTACCTTCCTGTTTATAGCTCCTTTTTTTATACTTAATCGTTTCTCTGTTTTATCCTTTGCTGACTCTTAGTTATTTTGCCGTCTGGGATCTTGTCATCTTTTGGCGATATGGCGAGCGTTTTTGGCGCCGATTTTTTGTCGTGCTGCAGTTGTTGTCATCGGATGAGTTTTTTGTAGATTTTTGCTTGACGGCAGTGGGGTTAGTCATTAATATACGCGCCTCCTCTGATGAGGAAGTTTACAAATATGTATGTCCCATTCGTCTAGTGGTCTAGGACACCGCCCTTTCACGGCGGTAACAGGGGTTCGAACCCCCTATGGGACGCCATCTTTTGTAAGGCGGAATTAGCTCAGTTGGTAGAGCGGAACCTTGCCAAGGTTCAGGTCGTCGGTTCGAGCCCGATATTCCGCTCCAATCTACAGTTTGTCTGTATGCGTCCCATTCGTCTAGTGGCCTAGGACACCGCCCTTTCACGGCGGTAACAGGGGTTCGAACCCCCTATGGGACGCCACTTTTTCTCTTATCTACTCCTTCTGTTTTCCTTAAATATTGCCAGCTTTTTGCGGTAGAACATTCTTTGTCCTGCAAGCTTCGTATATACTCAATAACTTAATGATTTTATGGGTAATCATTTAATGGTTTGGCTGATAAGGACATCACTGCTGTTCGCTGTCGTACTGAGTCTCTCGGTAGGAAACGCTTTCGCGCATTCAGTGATCGTCTCACAAGATGTTAAAGAGCAGACGCTCAACAGAAATTTCCTTTTCGCTGTTTTTTCAATGCGTGTTACCCGCTGGCCAGATGGACGGCCAATACGGGTGTTTGTGTTGCCTGACAGAAACCCCCTACATCGCTTGTTTGTTAAGCAGCATCTACAAATATTTCCTTATCAGTTAAGAAATAAGTGGGACCGTCAGGTTTTTACTGGCGCAGGCTCTGAACCTGAACAGGTGGATACCATGGAAGAGATGTATCGCAAAGTTAGCCAGCATAAGGGAGCGATTGGCTATATTGATAAGTCATTTAACCTAAACCTTGAAAAAGTGAGGGTGGTCGATGAGTTTTAAATATCTCCCGGCCCTTCTTGTGTCAGGGCTTAGTGCATGGTGCTCCGTGAGTTATGCGGATGATGCCGATCATGCGGATCATGATTTCTCAGTTAATGGTTTTATCACGCAAGGCTTCTTCGCTACCGATCACAATAATGTTTATGGTGAAAGTAGCGATCACGGTAGTTTTGATTTTCACGAAATCGGTTTAAATACTGCTTATCGCTTTACGCCGAAACTGCGTGGCGCGGTTCAGGTGATGTCCCGTCAAGCCGGCGAAGTCGATAACGGCGAGCCCAAGCTTGATTATGCGCTGCTGGATTACCGCTTCACCGATTCCGTTGAACAGGCGGTTGGTGTGAGGGTAGGGCGTCTTAAGGTGCCCTTTGGTTTTTATAATGAAACACGAGACGTTGCTTTTACTCGGCCGAGTATTATGTTGCCGCAGTCACTTTATTTTGATCAGGCCCGGGACTTAGAGCTCTCCATTGATGGCGCTATTCTGTATGGCTCCTTGTCGGCGCCTGGTGGTTGGTTCGATATCGACTTGCTGTATGGCAGTCCGCAAAAGGATACCAATGTTGAATATGCTTATTTAGCGATGGATGCCGCGGGGAAGTTCGACGACTCAGAAGGCTTAATGGGGCGTATTGTTTATAATACAAATAACGGTGGTGTCAGAGTCGGTGCGACTGTTTCTGAATATCGTTTGAGTTATAAGCCTGCCGGTGGTTCGTTTCCCTATGAGTTTAATAAAGGCGACTTGAAGCTGAATGTGGCGATGTTGTCAGCGCAGTACAATACCGAGCATTGGAGTTTGACCGGTGAGTATATGGTGCATGATATCGATTGGACGGAATTAGGCGGTATTTATGCTGCTCGTCCAAAGACGCCGCTGACGTCCTATTATCTGCAGCTCCAATATCGTCTGAACTATAACTGGGATTTGTTACTGCGCTATGATGATCTGAAACTGGATGGCGATGATCCCCAAGGGGTATTAAATAGTCAGTTATTTGGGCGTCCGGCGCATAATTTTTATAGTAAAGATATTACCCTCGGCGTGGGTTGGAGGCCTAACGCTGACTGGCTGTTTCGAGCCGAACTTCATAATGTGGAGGGGACTGGATGGGCGGCAGAGCAAGATAACCAAGACCCAGCCGCATTACGAAAATATTGGAATATATTTGCGTTGCAAGCGACTTACCGATTTTAAGCCATGGCATTGTGAGAGATAAAATGAAAAGTGCTCACAGAACGTTTTTAAGTATTCGGTGGAAGATTTTCATCCTGCTCGTGGTCGTGCTGGTTGGGGTGCAGGGGATGTACGCCTTTTTTTCGCTATCGCAGCTCAATGATCAGTTTGAACAGCAGCGCGAACAGATCAACCTATCTGAAATAGCCCGTCTTGATGGCTCAGTTGACGCCTCTTATCAGCGCTTACTCGAAGTTGCCGAGTTATTGCCGCTCATCGATAGCCGTTCGCAAGCATACTATAGTGACCCGTTAGCGCAGCTGACCGAGCTGATCGATCTCAAATTTGACGCCTTCCAATTGACCGGCTCTGTGAATGCCGCCTACCTGTTTGATAGTCAGGCCCGTACCGTAGGTTTTTGGGGGGAGCGGGTGGATATCAGCACTTCCGAGATTCAGCAGGTTTACGATACCGAACGGCCGTTGAGAAAACTGATCTGTACATCGGTCTGTTTGCGTTACGTGGCTATCCCTATTCAGATGGGCGGGAAGAAGCTGGGCGTACTGATGGTCGGCCGTTTTCTCTATGATGTGATTTATGATATCAAGCAACAAACCAAGCTCGATATTGGCTTAGCCCTGCGGGCTCCTGAAGGGGTGGGGGAGTTAGGTAACTGGGGTTTGTTGATTAACTCCTTGACCAATCGGTCACAAAATCAAGAGTTATTAGAGCAGCTGAGTCTGCAGCAGAGCTTTAATCCGGCCGGCGGGAGTTATGTTTTAGAGCATAATGATCGTTATTTTGAAGTGCTTTTTTCACCGTTAAAAGGGCTGAGTGAAGGGCAGGCATACTGGGTGGTGTTGGATGATATATCCGGTCACTTACTCAGTATTCGCCAGAGTTTGCTGAATTACCTGCTGCTGGGGATGGGAGGGATTCTAACTGCGCTGGTGTTATTGTCATGGTTATTGAAAAAGCCGATCCAGTTCTTTACCGAATTAGCGAACCAGATGTCGCTGCTCAGTCGGGGCGAGTTTAGTGAGTTTCGTCAGACGTTGGCGCAATTTCGTCATCGAGATATCGTTTTCGGTGAAGATGAGAGAGACCTGTTAGTTCATAGCTCGATACAGTTGAGTGAGCAGCTTGAAAGGCTGGAAGATGAAGTCGCCGAACGCACCGATAGTCTTGAGAAGAGTCGACAAGCCCTGACCCAAGAGCGTGATTTTCTGTTTGGGCTGTTAGAAACCGCGCCCTTAGTGATTATTACCCAAAACAGTAAAGGGCAGTTACGCAGTGTTAATCACTTTGGCTTGCAGTTGATGGATTTGGATAGCCACTCTTTCCGCAAAGTCACTTTTTTCGATACGTTACAGCGTGAAGAGGAGCGCCTCGACTTTTTGGCTAATACCGGCCGGTTGATGGAGGGGCTGGAAACCGAAGTTCGTACCGACAGTGTTCTCTTGGATAGTAGCGGTACGCGGCATGATCTTTCTTGGTTGCATGTACGTCTGCGAAAATCCCATGATGAACCGCTGATGTTGAGTATAGGGGTGGATATTAGCGACCGGAAATTGGCTGAGCGTCGTCTTCAATGGCTGGTTAATCATGACCCTCTGACTGAGCGGCCTAACCGTGTGTTCTTTATGAGCTGCTTAAACGATGCGATCGAAAAAAATCGCAGCCCAGAAAGCCATATCGGGGTGCTCTTCCTCGATCTCGACCGGTTTAAAGAGGTGAATGATTCACTGGGTCATACAGTGGGCGATAAGTTACTAAAAGTGGCGACCCGACGTATTAGTGATTGTATTCGTGATACGGATGTATTGGCGCGTCAGGGGGGCGATGAGTTTAGCGTTCTGTTGACGAGCATTCGTGATCTGGAAGGTGCAGAGGTAGTCGCCAGTAAAGTGCTGCAAGCCTTTCAGCAGCCTTTCTGGATCGGTGAATATGAGATTGTGGTGACCGTCAGTATCGGTATTAGCCTCTTTCCCGATCATGGCGTCGATGGCGCTACCCTGATTAAACATGCCGATGTGGCGATGTTTCAGGCTAAAGATGCCGGTAAAAACTGCTATTACATCTACGATGTTGAGAAAGACCATCAGCGCTTTGAGCGGTTCTCGTTGGGATCTGACCTGCGTAAAGCGATTCAGAATGATGAGTTGGTGCTTTATTATCAGCCCCAGGTGGATGCAGTGACGCACCATGTGGTGGGGGTTGAGGCATTGGTGCGTTGGCAGCATCCTAGCGCGGGTTTATTGCCTCCTGATCGTTTTATTCCGTTGGCGGAAGAGTTAGACCTGATTGTGCCGCTCGGTGAGTGGGTGCTTCGTGAAGCGTGTCGTCAGATGCAGGCTTGGATAGAGGTTGGCCTTCCCGATATGAAGGTGTCGGTTAACCTGGCAGGACAACAGATAGCCCATGAACGCTTGATTAAAAGCGTAGAAGAGGCGCTGGAAGCTTCAGGGCTGAGTCCCGACTGCTTAGAGTTAGAGGTCACCGAAAACTTTGTTATCCGTCAGCCGGAAGTGGCGATCGGCAAGCTGACCTATTTGCGCGAGCAGGGTATTACGCTGGCGATGGATGATTTCGGTACCGGCTATTCGTCTCTCAGTTATCTGAAAAAATTACCGATTGATCGGCTAAAAATTGACCGGAGTTTTGTTAAAGATATTGGTATTGATCGCAGCGATGAATCAATTATCAAAGCGACACTGGCGATGTGTCATACATTGGGGCTAGAGGTTGTCGCGGAAGGGGTTGAGACCGCAGAACAGCTGGCCTTCCTTAAGGACAATAGTTGTCAGATTATTCAGGGGTATTATTTTAGTAAGCCGCTGCCGCCTGAAGAGTGTTTGCAATATGTTCTCCAGACAGCGCCATTGAAGGATATCTGATCTAACCGATATCCATTAACAGCTAGCCGGCCTGTGTGCGATGGGTTCTCTATTAGTTTTGTCCGAAAATACTGGCACGGGTGTTGATGTAATCGAACTCCTCGCCCTTTTCCTCTGCAGCAAAGCGCAGCTCGTCGAGGCGTTGGAATTTTTCCAATTCGACATCTGCCATATTGTGTAAACAGCTACCGCCGAAAAACCATAGTAAGTCGCGGGCGATCAGGTGTGCTAGCTGAGGATACATACGAAATGCTCGGTCGAGAAACAGCTCACCCTCTTCATAGACCAGTGCTTCGCCCTGCTCGAAATCGTGGATCAGTTGCTGGAAATCAAGAATGAACTGCTCCTCTTCTGCTGAGATCTCTTCAAGAGTGAAGGGCTCTTGGCGGATAAAATTGTTGTAAGCAATTTTGAGAAAGTTGAGGTGGTGAAACTGATAAGGTGTCATAGTGTTCCGGTGCTGTCATAGGCAGTTACAAAGTGACATTTTAACCTAGAATTTAAGTGGCAGTAACCGTTGAAATGATCGGCGCTTGCCCCCATCTATGCTGTTTAATCGTTTCAAGAATTTCCCTCCTATAGATATTCCACAGGACACTGCATGACAACTGCACTCTCCATTAAAGACCTGCGCAAAGTTTACGGCAATGGCTTTGAAGCACTGAAAGGTATCTCGTTTGAGGTGCAGGAAGGTGACTTTTTTGCGCTACTAGGCCCCAATGGGGCAGGAAAATCAACCACCTTAGGGATCGTTTCCTCTTTGGTGAATAAAACCAGCGGTCAGGTCAAGGTATTTGGTTACGACCTCGATAGTCAGTCGGATAAGGCTAAGTGTGAGCTGGGCGTTGTACCTCAAGAGTTTAATTTTAATATGTTCGAGAAAGTCGAAGATATTTTGATTACTCAAGCCGGTTATTACGGCATTTCAGCTGGCGAAGCGAAACAGCGGAGTGAATTTTATCTGCGTAAGCTGGGCTTATGGGATAAGCGCGATGAGCCATCGAGAAGCCTTTCTGGAGGCATGAAACGACGTTTGATGATTGCCCGCGCCCTAGTGCATCAGCCGCGCTTGCTGATTCTGGATGAACCCACAGCAGGGGTCGATATTGAGCTGCGTCGTTCAATGTGGGAGTTCTTACAGGAGCTGAATGCGAGCGGGACAACCATTATACTGACCACCCACTATCTTGAAGAAGCGGAAAGCCTTTGCCGTCATATCGGTATTATCGATCGTGGTGTGATTGTTAAAAATTCGAGTATGCGCGACCTGTTGCAGCAGTTGAATACCGAAACCTTTATTCTTGATGTTAGCCCAACGCTAGATGAATGCCCTGTACTCGAGGGTTACCACGTGGCGCTGCAACAGGATCTTTCTTTACGGGTGGATGTAGAAAAGTCACAGGGGATGAATCGCTTATTTAGTCAGCTAAGCGAGCAGGGGATCGAAGTAACCAGTATGCGTAATAAGAGTAATCGTTTGGAAGAGCTGTTTGTTTCCTTGGTGGATAAGACCCTACCTGAGAAAAACAGTAAGGTAGGTGAAAATAATGAGTAATAAACAACTATTCATCGCCTTCTGGACACTGTTAGTCAAAGAGGTGCGCCGTTTCACTCGCATCTGGGGACAAACCTTGTTGCCCCCCGCGATTACCATGACCCTGTATTTTATTATTTTTGGTAATTTGATCGGTTCGCGTATCGGTGAGATGGGCGGCTTTGATTATATGCAATTTATTGTTCCCGGCCTGATTATGATGTCGGTGATCATTAATTCATATAGTAACGTCGTGTCCTCTTTCTATAGCACTAAGTATCAACGCCATATCGAAGAGCTGCTGGTATCACCGACGCCCAATTGGATTATCTTAGCGGGCTATGTGCTGGGTGGTTCTGTACGGGGGCTATTGGTGGGCCTGATCGTCACTACCCTGTCGCTGTTCTTTACCGATCTGCATATACACAATATCTGGGTCATTATCTCTATTGTCTTTTTGACAGCGGTTTTGTTTTCATTGGGTGGTTTTATTAACGCTATTTTTGCCAATAGCTTTGATCATATATCGATCATCCCCACCTTTGTGCTGACACCTTTGACTTATCTGGGTGGTGTGTTTTACTCCATTAACTTACTGCCCGAGTTTTGGCAGGGCGTGTCCCAGCTGAACCCCATACTGTATATAGTGAATACCTTCCGTTATGGCATTCTAGGGGTGAGTGATATCAATATTGGTTTGGCTTATGCCATGATTATTGGTGTCATCGTGGTGTTATTTAGTTATTCCATGTACCTGCTCAATACGGGCAAAGGTATACGACAGTAAAGAGGGCTGCAGATGAAAGATCAACAAAGTGCGCTGGATCATGCACCTCTAGGGGCGGATACCGAGTATGTTAATCAATACGATGCATCGCTGCTATACCCTATCGCACGGGATCTTAACTGGCAGGCGCAGGGGGTTGAGCGTAGAGCGTTGCCCTTTCAGGGCTGTGATATCTGGAACGCTTATGAAGTGTCTTGGTTAGATAGCCGAGGAAAACCAGTTGTTCGCTTGGCAGAGTTTCGGATTCCGGCGGCTAGCACCCATATCATTGAGTCGAAATCGTTCAAGCTCTATCTTAACTCGTTTAATTTGACCCGCTTTGCGAACGAGGCTGAGGTTCAAACGCGGATGGTTGCCGATCTTTCTGCTACAGCGGGTGGCGAAGTCGGGGTGCTATTGCGGTCGGTGGATAACCGCGATGCGATGAGTCAGTTTGCGGGTGAGTGTCTGGATGAGCTGGATATTGAGGTCAGTGATTATAGCCCTGCGCCTCAGCGTCTAAGCGCGGCGGGCGACGTTGTTGAAGAGACCTTATATAGCCATCTGTTGAAGTCCAACTGCCCGGTAACCGGCCAGCCGGACTGGGCCAGTATCTCGATCGAATATCGAGGGCCTAGTATCGATAGGGCGGGTTTATTGCAATATCTGATCTCTTACCGTGAACACGGTGATTTTCATGAGCAGTGTGTCGAGTCTATTTTTATGGATATCTGGCGGGTTTGTCAGCCAGAAAAACTAACGGTTTATGCCCGTTATCTGAGACGGGGTGGATTGGATATTAATCCATGGCGTAGCAGTGAAGCAGGTGAGCCTGTTAACCTTCGTTTAAGTCGCCAATAACAGGAGTTCACATGGACGCATTGAGTAATCTACATCAGCGGGTGTCTATCGCCGCATTGGAAGCCCCAGGACCAACGTCACAACAGTTGGATAATATGTACCGCGCCGCCGTGCGGGCACCGGATCACGGGGCGATTCAGCCATGGCGTTTTCTGAATATTGCCGGTGATGCGCGGCAAAAATTGGGTGAGTTGTATCTCCGCGCGATGGCAGCGGATCAGTCGCTTTCACCCGAGCAGCAAACGAAATTCAAAAATATGCCGTTACGCGCGCCGCTGATTATTGTGGCGATCGCCTCGACTAAAGATCATCCTAAGGTGCCCCGTTCTGAACAGGTGATTGCGGCCAGCTGTGCTGTACAGAACATGTTATTGGCGGCCCATGCACAGGGATTAGGCGCCATTTGGCGTACCGGTGAACTCGCCTATCATCCGGTGGTGATGGAAGGGCTAGGTTTGCAGGAGGGGGAAGAGATCGTCGGTTACCTCTATGTGGGCACGCCGATGCGAGAGCGTACGGCGCCTCAGCCTGATATCGATCAGTTTGTTAGCGACTGGGGTTAAGCATTCCTGACAGAAGGGGGTTAAGCGTATGAATCACCAGCAAACCGCAGAACTATTTCAAGGGTGGCTTAAAGATCAAATTCCATTGATTAGTCATATGGGATTGGGGGAGCCGGTCTATGATGGTCGATCACTCGTCTTGACAGCTGCGCTGGCCCCTAATGTGAATGATAAGGGTACCGGTTTTGGCGGCTCATTGGCGACCCTTGCAACCCTATGTGGCTGGGCGATCGTAACCTTATATCTGCGTGAGCAGGGCAGGGATTGTGATGTTATGATTCGCGATAGTCAGCTGAAATATTTGGCCCCCGTATCAGACGATTTTTCCGCCATAACGGTGCTGCCCGAGCAGGCTGAGTTGGATAGCTTTATGAGCTACATGGAGACTAAAGGTCGGGGTCGTCTTCACTTGAAGGTTGAGATTCGTCAGGGAGATACCCTGGCGATGACACTTGACGGCGCTTATGTCGCGGTCGATAGAGGTTAAAAAACCGAAGCCCGAATGCTTTATTGATTCGGACTTCGGGTGACGGCTTTATTTCAAAACGACACTTTGAATCACAATAGGCTCAACAGGCACATCGCTATACGGCCCTTGGCGGCCGGTTTGCACATGGCCAATCTGAGTGATGATATCCATACCGTTGATCACCTTACCGAATACCGCATAACCGGGGCGAGGACCTTTGGCATTAAGGAAATCATTGTTCTTCAGGTTGATAAAGAACTGTGATGTTGCACTGTCAGGGTCGTTAGTGCGGGCCATCGCAATGGTGCCGCGCATATTGGGCAGACCGTTGGCCGATTCATTACGGACCGGAGGTAGGGTGTCCTTACGCTCCAGATCAGCACTGAATCCGCCACCTTGAATCATAAAGTTATCGATGACTCGGTGGAAAATCGTGTCGGTAAAGAAACCGCTATCAACATAGCGCAGGAAATTGGCCACGGTGAGCGGCGCTTGTTCAGGCATTAGCTCTAGCTCGATAACCCCAGCGCTGGTGGTCATCACCACGACAGGGTTGAGATCATCGGCAAACGCTGGGCTGAACAGCGTGACGCTCAGTAATATTGATAGCAGGTATTTCTTAAGCATTATGATTCCTTAAAAGTCGAATACTTGTTTTAGTAAGTCGGTGGTACGGGCCGCTGGGTTTTCACGGATTTTTTTCTCTTCGGCCGCTATCATGGTAAATAGGCCATTTAATGCGCCCTCAGTGACATAGTTTTCAAGATTATAGTCTTCAGCGAAATCACCTACCATCGGTACCTGAGCCGCTTGTTTCGTTAGGTCGCTATAGGATTTAGTCACCCCAACCTGATCCATCGAGCTTTTAACCGATGGGCGAAACAGTGCTTCTAAGCTGCTTGAGGTTTTCTCGCGGAAGTATTCGGTAGCGGCGTCATCCGAGCCATTCAAAATAGTCTTGGCATCCTCGATGCTCATCTCTTTAATCGCGTCAACCAGTATTTCGGTTGCTTCGGGCGCTGCTTGTTCGGCGGCGCGGTTCATGCTCAGCTCAAATGCCTCAACCTGAGAACCTAGGCCAAACTTTTCCAACAGACCGCTTGCCTGTTCTAATTGATCGGGTAAGGGGATTTTGATGAGATCATTACTAAAATAACCATCTGTCTGACTGACGGATTCGATCGCTTCGCGGCTACCGATTTCGAGTGCTTCTTTTAGACCGGCGATGATGGTGTCATAGTCGAGGCTACTGCTAGCCGAGCTGCTCGAAGATGAAGATGAAGATGAGTCTTGCTGTTCGATGAGTTGCTTGCCACCTTCTTCTACTTTTTTGAGTAAATCTCCAAAGCCGCCAAAGGCGGTGGCTGTGATGCTGCAAGAAAGCAGCGTAATGCCGACTTTGCCGAGAGTTGCTTTACGCATAATATGTACTCCGTACGGAATGACTGATAATTGGTTTCAGTTTAATCACTAAAGCTTAAAATAACCTTAACAATTATGGCAGAGAATGTTGGTGAGGCTGAAAATTAATCGTTTCCCGTCCGTAGATCAACACTTTAGCTTTCTTAACGCTGCTTAGGCTTATTTTGTGACGATACATTTTAAAGTACTGACATTGTTCATTGCATGACGTTGGTGTGATGGATAGCCGTATTCAGCATCCTGTTGTTGACTCTGGGTTGGGTTAATCATGTTTAATTTGAATGGGATCAAAAGCCGCGCCCGTGGTTTGTTTATTCTGCCTGTTATCGGTCTATGCAGCGGCTAGCGGTCTCTTTTGCGGGAGGCAGACTGAAGCCGCTTTTGTCGCTGTTGTAATGGCTGACCTTGGGGCAATTATCTGGGTCAATACTGGCTGTCGGTAGTTGAATATCCCAACCATGTTCGACGCTGCTATGGTTGCGAGGTATTTTATAGCCAAAGATTGTGCTGAACTTTTTGCCTACCGCGTTGCGGGTTTCTTTCTTGAGAAAGAGGTGCCACTGTTCGGTAGAACCAATATAGCGAGGCGGAATTTTATAGGCGGAAAGTACCCTGACGGATAGTTGCCGAAACTGGGAAATCGATACCTTAGTCACCGATAGGCGCTCTTGGCTATTTTGGGCGATGGCTAAATGGCACTGACCAGCGAGTAGAACCGTTAGTGCGATAGATGAAATGCGTAGCAACATAGGATTTATACAGCAGCTCTGTTGTTAATGGTAAGGCGTCAAGCTAAGACCGGCTAAACTAGAAAAAATTCCATTAATTATAATGCGTTATGTTCTTTTAATAGAGCGTTGATACGGGCAGCGAGTGCTTGATAGCCCTGATTATTAAAATGCACCGCGTCGGATTTGTATGATGGGCTGCGCAGAAGCTCAGCAATGATCTCTGGCTCCCAGACTAAGGCGTATTCTTCGGCTAATTCGCGGTACAGTGGTGCGCTATTGGAGAATAGCTTTTTTTCCGGCACGGCCACGAGAACAACGTCGATATGCTGTTGTTGTGCTTGGGTGATCATCTGCGCCAAATTGTGCTTAAGGATAGTTTTATCTTGGTTGCGCAGGATATCGTTACCCCCTTCCAGCAGAATTAACAGGTTGGGTTGGTATTGTTGGAGTAATGCCGGCAAACGTTGTAACCCGTCGCGCGAGACTTCACCGGAGATTCCCGCATTGATAACGGTTCGTCCTGTGAGTTGCTGCAGCTGGCTAGGGTAGTCACCATCATTCGAACTTCCCACGCCTTGCGTTAAACTATCGCCAAAGGCGAGAATAACGCCTTCGGGAGGGATATATTTTAGCGCTGTTTGCTCACTACATCCGCCGATAATCAGCAGTAGTATGAAGCAAGCGGCTTTAACGGTTATTCCACTCAATGCATTGCTCCAGCGTGATGCCTGTGCCGCCAAAAATATCCAGTGCACTGCCGATGGTCAGATCAACCCGTCCTGCGGATAACCGATCGACCAGCTTTAAATCCTCTAGCGAACGGGCACCACCCGCATAGGTCACCGGAATAGGGCAGGCTTGGCCTAGCAGCGTGACTAACGCTTCATCTATACCGCCTTGTAAACCTTCGACATCCGCCGCGTGGATCAGAAACTCGGCACAGTGCTGGCTCAGTTCAGCCAGTGTTTCTGCGTTGACCGGCGTTTCGGTGACCGTTTGCCAGCGGTCGGTGGCGATATGCCAGCCGTCGTCGGTACGGCGACAGCTGAGATCTAAAATAAGATGCTCTGCACCGGTTTGCGCTTTGATCTTATTGAGTTTATCCCAGCTAAACTGCCCCCCATCAAAGAGATAGGAGGTGACGATTACATGGGATGCCCCGGCCTCAATAAACGCGGCTGCATTGTCGTTATTAACGCCACCACCAAACTGCAAACCCTCAGGCCAGGCGGCTAGGGCTTTGAGCGCCTGTTCTTGGTTGCCAGGCCCCAACGCGATGACATGGCCACCGGTTAGGTTATGTTTGCGATACAGTGTTGCGTAGTATTCAGCATCATATTGACTAACAAAGTTGGTCTTAGCGCCTTGATCATTCAGGCTACCACCAACAATCTGTTTTACCTGACCTTGGTGCAGGTCGATACAGGGGCGAAACTGGGTCAAAGCACTATCTCCGAAACTCTGGATATCGAGGCGCCATTGTAGCAGAAAGCGTTCATACCACTAATCAGGCGGAGGTAATTTTGCCATATTTCAGGCATAATTCAGGGAACAATTCTCTACCTTGATGGTCTGAGCATCAGCGTAGAGAGACGATTACCGTATAAGTAGCATTGAGTTAGAGTAGCAGCGTTTGAAAATTGGTCATATTATTGCGCGACTTAAGTCGCTTGTTAGCTCAGCTACAAATTTGTTGAGTCACCTTCCAACCCCGCATCGTATTGTATTGGGGAGTGTTTTTATTATTCTGTTGGTGTCTGTGATGCTATCGGAAAATAGTTCTGCTGTGCCTGTTCCTCCAGGTCAGTTCAGAAGTACTTTACCTCTAGAGCTGGATGACCCCGTCGTTACCGTTGATGAGCAGGCCGAGACCCATGAGCCGAGTTCAGATGAGAACCCCTCCATCAGTTATGTGGTGCAAAAAGGGGATATGCTGAGTACTATTTTTGATCTTTTACATATATCCCAATCCACTCTTTATAAATTAATGGAAGCCGATGTTAACTTATTGGCCTTGGATACTATTCAGCCGGGCCATCAGTTAGGGTTTAACTTCGATGAAAACGGCTTGAAACAGTTTATCTTCCGTTCTGGGCTGACCTATAAGGTGGTTTTTGATCGCGGAGAGAAGGGCGATTTCGAGTTTAAGGAGTATATCGAGAAGGGCGGTTATCGTCGGGAGATTATTAGCGGCACGGTCGAGGGTGATCTGCCACGGTCGATGAAACGGGCTGGCGCGCGGATTGCCGAGGCCTATCAGGTAACCCATTTGCTCAAAGAGCGGATGAACTTCAGAAGCCATCTACGTGCTGGGGATAAGTTTCAGTTGGCGGTGTCCCGTCAATATGTCAACGGTGAATACACCGGCAGCAGTATTATTGAAGGCTTCGTCTATGATGGTGCGATACGCAAACAATCGGCGTTTTTGTTTGATGATAACTATTTTGATGCCGAAGGTGAGAGTCTA
This sequence comes from Amphritea opalescens, assembly GCF_003957515.1. Lineage (GTDB taxonomy): Bacteria > Pseudomonadota > Gammaproteobacteria > Pseudomonadales > Balneatricaceae > Amphritea > Amphritea opalescens. The sequence continues at coordinate 67,906 of NZ_RQXW01000015.1, read as the reverse complement.
GAAAAAGCCTTTCAGCGGATTCCACTGGCAAAACGCTATCGTATTTCGTCAAGTTTTAACCCTAAACGCAGGCACCCTATCACCAAGATGATCCGGCCCCATAACGGCACCGACTTTGCGGTGGGTATCGGTACGCCGGTATTGGCCGCCGGTGACGGTGTGGTCTCTCGGGTTATCAAGCATCGTTACGCTGGCCTGTATATCGAGATTCAGCATAACCGTAAATATAAAACCCGTTATCTACACCTGAGCAAAGCCTATGTGCGTAAAGGGCAGAAGGTTTCCCGTGGGCAAAAGATCGCTGCATCGGGTAATTCTGGTCGCTCGACCGGCGCCCATCTACATTATGAGTTGCATGTGAATGGTCGTCCGGTGAATGCGATGACGGCACCGATTCCGGTGGTACAGACGATTCCTCGCAATAAGCGCGGCGCCTTTAAACAGCAGGTGGCATTGATTAAAAGTCAGATGGCTGAGCAGTTAGCTCAGGCGGAAAAACAATAGTTGCTAAGAGCAGACGTTTAGCTTTTACCCTTAGATCGGTGTTTTAGGACGATCTAAGGGGTGTATCACGCAGACCGCTTAAAACTGGGCTGCGTTATCCTGCAGTTGCTCCGGTGAGAAACGGTAGATCGTCATTTCATCGACGCTGTACGCGCCCATTTTTCGATAGAAATTAATGGCGGGTTCATTCCAGTCGAGACAGCCCCACTCCAGGCGTTGGCAGCCCCGCTCTAGCGCCAGTTTTGCCATATAAGCGATCATGATCTGCCCTAGCCCTTTTGATTGAACCTGTTGATCAATAAAGAAGCCGTCAATATATAAGCCGGATTGCCCGGTAAACGCAGAAGAGTTTTGATAGAAATAGATAAAGCCGACGGTTTCGCCATCCAGTTCACCAAAAATAGCTTCTCCCTTGTCATCACTTAACAACTGGCGAATGCTTGCTTCGGTGGCGGTGATCTTATCCAGCATTTTTTGATAGGCACCCAACTTCTTCATATAGTTGACCACTAAGCCTGCATCATCAGGGATACCGTGCCGGAGTTTAAAGTCGGGGTGTTGAGTTTGAATGAAATCCATATCGTTTTCCTAAATCGTTAATCTGTATTGATGCTATTACTGAGCGCGTTAGCTTGAAGGTGCTTTATATTCTTAACACGCCCTTTTGCTGTTTACTTGGCGCTATTGGCGATAGATATTGGGTAACTTGAGCTTAAAGATGATGGCCAAGGCTCTTAAAATAAAGGCCACTAGAAAGCCACCGATCAAATCGTAGTTGTCGGGAAGGTGGAGCTCATGGAGTATCAAATAGGTTACTGAGCCCGCCAGCATGGTGGTGATATAAAGCTCTTCATTCATCAATGTTAGGTTACTACCGCAGAGTAGGTCACGGGCGATACCGCCGAAGCTGGCTGTCATCACTCCCATACACACCGCGATTAGGGGGGAGGTGCCAAAGTTAAGTCCAATCTCTGTGCCGACCACCGCGAATAGGGCAATCCCTACGGCATCCATCCAGATTAGTGCACGGGTTCGTGACACCAACTTAGGAGCGATAAAGTAGGTGATGGCGGATGCGATTAGACAGACAATGATCCAAACCGGCTCTCGTATCCATAACACCGGTAACTTGCCAAGCAATAGGTCGCGCACGGTGCCGCCGCCGAGGCCTGTGACCGTACCGATCAGTAGAAAACCGAGAATGTCCATCTTTTGCCGTGCAGCATCAAGCGCACCGGAGATGGCAAATACCGCCACAGCGGACAGGCCCATGATGTTGATTGCTGCGGTAATATCAAATGCCATGGGCGTGTTTCCTAAAGTTGTTTGCCGGGCTGGGCAATAGATCTGAGCTAATAGTTCAGAGAAAAGCTCTCTTAAGCAGACCTATTAAATAGATCTCTGAAATAGGGCTGAGATAGCCCTGCGACGAGGCAGGGATAGCGGCGCCATTCTAAGATATAAGCTGGACCTCTGAAACAGAAATATCTAGCAATATTTGATTTTACACAAAGTTACTTCGGTTAACTAAAAATCGATCTAGCGAGAGAGGCTGTTGTGATAATCTATGGCTCTTTTTTGATGGTTATGGGCGATCGTAATGAAAATTCTTCATACTTCTGATTGGCATCTGGGTCAGAGTTTTTTTACTAAGAGTCGTAAAGCTGAGCATCAGTTGTTTCTCGACTGGTTATTGGCGCAGGTGTCTGCCCATAACATCGATGCGGTGATTGTGGCGGGTGATATTTTTGATACGGGTACGCCGCCCAGCTATGCCCGAGAGATGTATAACCGGTTTATCGTCGACATCAGCCGGCTGAATTGTACGCTGGTGGTGTTGGGTGGTAATCATGATTCGGTCTCTACCCTGAATGAATCGAAGCAGCTGGTGGCCTGTCTGAATACGCATGTGGTTGCTCAGGCTATTGCCAGTCACTCGTTAGATCTTGGGTCTAATACCTCCGCTAGCATGGCGTCGGATCAAGGTTGTCAGCAGATTATCGAGTTACGTAATCGTACTGGTGAGATCGGCGCGATTGTCTGTGCGATCCCCTTTATTCGCCCCCGTGATGTGGTTCAGAGTCGGGCAGGTGAGTCGGGTTTGGAAAAACGCCAGGCACTGGGTGAGGCGATTAAAGCGCACTATCATCAGCTCTATCAAGCCGCCTTGGCCGACCGACAGGCCAAGCAGTTAGAGGTGCCTATTATTGCGACCGGCCATCTGACCGCGCTGGGGGTGAGTCAGTCAGACTCGGTGCGTGATATCTATATTGGGACACTCGATGGCTTTGCCGCGGATGGATTCCCACCGGCAGACTATATCGCGCTGGGTCATATTCATCGGCCACAAATGGTCGCGAAATCTGAGCATATTCGTTACAGCGGCTCGCCTATTCCATTGAGCTTTGATGAGTTGAAAACAACCAAACAGGTGGTCATGGTGGAGTTTGAGGGTGCTGAGCGGGTTGCTATTACGCCGATTGATGTCCCTAGATTTCAGCCGATGGCGGTGATCAAGGGGAACCTGAGTTCGATCGAAACACAGTTGGCTGCTATCGCGTCGCATCGAGATGAACAGGGGGTTGATACGGATTCACCACCGGTATGGCTCTGTATCGAGGTTGAGATTGAAGATTATCTCACCGATCTAGCACAACGAATCCAAGGGCTAACCGAGGGGTTGCCGGTTGAGGTATTACAGTTGCGCCGCTCACGCCATACGGCTAAACAGGCCTTAACGCAGGTCGCGCGGGAAACCTTAGCCGAGCTTACCCCCCAGGATGTGTTCACTAAACGATTAGAGCTTGAGAGCTTCGAGGGAGAAGAGGAGCAGTTGCGGTTGGCTAGAATAAAAACGCAGTTTCGACAGATATTGGCGGAAGTACAGGATGGGGAGCCAAACGTATGAAGATTTTAAGTCTCCAGTTTAAAAACCTGAACTCGCTGAAGGGCGAGTGGAAGATCGATTTTACCCAATCCCCCTTTGTTGATAATGGCTTATTTGCCATTACCGGCCCCACCGGTGCGGGTAAAACGACCTTGCTCGATGCGATCTGTTTGGCGCTTTATCATCAGACCCCAAGGTTAGGTCAGGTTTCATCATCCACGAACGAGATTATGACCCGAGGCACCGCGGATTGTTCGGCCGAAGTTCAGTTTGAAGTAAAGGGTAAGGCGTACCGCGCTCATTGGAGTATGCGACGTTCTCGCGGTAAGGCCGAGGGGAATTTACAACAGGCGGATGTCGAGTTGGCGGAAGTGGTGTCTGGGACTGTATTAGCCACCCAGATTCGGCAAAAAAGTGATGAGATCGAGCGGATCACCGGTTTAGATTTTGCGCGTTTTACCAAATCAATGTTGCTGTCTCAAGGGGAGTTCGCCGCCTTCTTGAATGCTCGAGAAGCCGAACGTGCGGAATTGTTAGAGGAGTTAACCGGTACTGAAATCTACGGCCAAATTTCGGAACGGGTGCATCTGCACTTTAGCGAGGCGAAGCAGAGGCTAGCAGAGCTTAATTCACAAGCGAAAGGTGTGCAGTTACTCTCTGATGAAGAGAAACAACGACTGCAAGATGAGTTAACCGAGCTACAACAGCAACAGGCGATCAATAAAGGCAAGATTGCCGCCGTTGATGCCCACTTAAGCTGGTGGCAGCAATATAATCGCGGACAACAGACGGTCACCATTAACACTGAGCGGTTACAGAGGGCCAAACAGCAGCAGAGCCAAGCGCAGCCCGATCTATTGCGGCTACAGCAGAGTGAACCGGCGGAGCAGCTTAAAACTCCTTTTACGCTATGGCAGGAAGCCCTGTCGCAACATAGCGCCGCTGAAACACGCCATAACGAAAAGCAGGCCTTAGCACCACATGCTAAAAACCAACAGGAAGCCGCGGTTACAGCCCTTGAACAGCAGCGAGTGGCCTTGAACACAGCAAAAGAGCGTCACGCAGAGCAGGAACGCCTGATTAATGAACAGGTCGTGCCGCTGGATCAAAAGATTACGGCTGAACAGGACAAACTCAAGGATAAAGAGCAACAACTGGCAGCGCTTGCGGCGAAGCGTGATAGCAGTCAGCAGCAACTTAGATCACTCAGTGAGCAAATCGACAAGCAGACGGCGGCGCTGAAAGAGGTTGAAGACTATCGGCAGCAGCATCGGGCTGATGAATCGCTCAAACAGTATTTGGGGCAGTGGCAGCATCAAGCTCAACAGATTTTGACCGATGAGGGCCTATTAAAGACTCAGTGTGAAACAGAGGCAGCGTTACAGCAACAGCTAAGCCAGCAACAGGGTTCACAGGCGGCAGAAGAACAGCAATACCACAAGGCCCTGACAGAGGCCGGTAAACTAGAACAGAGTTGGCAGCAGGCCAATAATGACTATTCGAAAGCCTGTGAGCAGGGCGACTTAGATCGTTTAGAGCAGCAGCGGGAACAGCAGAATACCGATTACACGCGATGGCTAGCGTTACAGTCGGTCGGTCACCGCTGGCAAGAACTGGAGGCTGAACGACTCAAGAAGCAAGCCGAGGAACAGGATAAACGGACCGAGCAGGCAAAAGTAACAGAAACACGCGAGCAGCTACGGCAGGAATATGAAAAACAGCAGCAGCTCGTGAGGGTGCTGAGTCAACTGGTGAGTCAGGACGAGCAGCTCGCCCAGTTTCGTGCCAACCTTCAGGCGGGAGAGGCATGTCCTCTGTGTGGTGCCCATGAGCACCCTAAACTCGATCATTCTCATGGGGAAACGCCTCAATCGGACCCCTCTCAGACCATTCAAGATCGAGATTTAGCTGAACAGGCATTGGCGGCGATTAAAGAACAGGGGATAAACGCGGCCAACAAATTGGAATCGCTGCAGCGCCACCTGCAGGAATTAGTGCAGCGCTTAAGCGCGATCCGCAATGAACAGTCTCATCTAGAACAGCAGTGGCAATCGAACGATCTTAAACTTCCGTTCCCGATTGGTGATCAACAAGGTTTACAGCAGTATGAAGTCGCTGAAAAAGGCAAACGGCAACAGTGTCTAGCTGCAATTCAGCAACTTAAAACCTTGCATCAACACAGAGATGAGGCGAAACAGCGCTGGGATGCTGCCCAGCGTAATGTGGACCAGCTCAACAATAAACTCGCGTTGAACCAACAAGCGCTGAAGAATAACACTGAGCGCCTGCATACTGTTCAGCAGGAGAAAAGCAGGCTGACGGCAAGGGTTGGCGGGCTAAGAGATCAATTTGCCGCGCAGCTCACCGAACAGGGGTATGTCTTACCCGAGCCAGAACAGTTGCACGCTTGGCTGGAGGCGAAGCAGTCGGATGCTAAGCAGTGGGATATTTATAGCGGTCAACAGGAAGGACTGAACCGCGAGTTAGATCGTCTCAAAAACGAGCAGGCCCATTGCCAACAGCAACTGAATGAGTCGGTCGGGCAACTGACTCAGCTTCAGCAGGAACAGCAGGAGCTTAAGCAGTCATTGCTTGAACTCCAAACGCAGCGTCGGGCTCTTTTTGGGGATCAACTCGTTAGCGACGAACGTCAGAAAAGTGCGCAGCATCTGCAACGGACCGAGCATGATTACAGCAATGCTCAGGAGAAGAGCCAGACATTGACCCGAGATTATCAAGCACTGCTAGCTGAATTAAAAAGTCAGCAGCAAGGCTTGAGTGAGTTGCAAGAACGACTCGATAAGCGGCATGCTCTGTGGATAAATGCATTGGCGGAAAGTCCGTTTAATAGTGAAGCCGACTTTCAGCAAGCCTTGTTGCCTGAGCCGGAACGAAAGGCGCTGCTTGAGCAGAAAAAAGCACTGGATGATGAGCTGTTACAGGCCCAAACATTACTGGACGGCGCAGAGCAATCGGTGAAAGAGATTCTGGCAAATCCCCTTGCCGCGGAGTATCAGCAAGTCCCATTGGCATCTATCGAAGTGCAGCGTACGGACCTGAATAACAGGGCTGAGCAATTGGTTAAACGGGGGGGTGAGATTAATCAAGAACTGACCTCCGATGGGATGCGTCGTGAGGGTCAACAGGCGCTGTTTGCTGAGATTGAGGCGTACACCGAACAGTATGATGATATCCAATATCTGCATTCACTGATCGGGTCACAAAAAGGGGATAAGTTTCGTAAGTTCGCGCAGGGGCTGACCCTCGATAACCTGATCCATCTGGCCAATCAACAGTTGGAACGCCTACATGGTCGCTATCTGTTGAAGCGAAAACAAGACGCAGGGCTAGAACTCAGTGTGCTTGATACTTGGCAGGGGGATATCGAACGGGATACCAAAACCCTGTCCGGTGGTGAAAGCTTTTTGGTGAGCTTGGCATTGGCATTGGCGCTCTCCGATCTGGTGAGCCATAAAACCAGTATCGATTCGCTATTTCTTGATGAGGGCTTCGGGACACTGGATAGCGAAACGTTGGATATTGCCCTCGATGCTTTGGATAACCTGAATGCGTCAGGCAAGATGATCGGTGTGATCAGTCATATCGAAGCGATGAAAGAGCGGATTCCTGCGCAGCTGAGGGTGATTAAAAAGAGTGGTTTGGGGGTTAGTGAACTGGAGAGCCAGTATCGCGTGTTGAACTCATAAGATCAGGTCGCGGCGCTCAAGCGGGAAACATCACACAATCGCCTGTTTAGTCGCGACTGAACACCCTCCTGAGCCATCAGTGAGGCTCTACTAAGAAGTTCCCTTAAATTGGTGCGTCATTATGTCACGGCTTATGCGGCATCCTGTCACACCCCAGCAGCGGGCGGTCTCTTTACAATAGCCGCAGTTTTTAAAACCACTGCTGCTAAGGAACGCTGTATGACCAAAACAACGCTATCGCTGGCTATTGCTGCGACTATTTCGGCTCAGGCATTTGCTGCCCATGATGATAAAACACTGGTTATCGAAATAAAGTCAGGCTTGCCTCAGGTTGAAAATACCGTGCACAGTGAAACGGCGACGGTTCAGGCCTCACCGGTCACGGATGGCGGTGAGTTATTACAGAGCCTGAGTGGCGTATCTGGTATCCGTATGGGCGGGCGCTCTATCGATCCGGTGATTCGAGGACTGAGCCAAACACAACTGAATATCTTACTCGATGGCGCTTATATTCATGGCGGTTGCCCTAACCGGATGGACCCTCCGACCTCCTATACCTCAGTCGATAGTTATGACAGTGTCACCGTGATTAAAGGCAACCGTACCGTGGTTTACGGTGGCGGTGGCCCCGGCGGTACTGTTTTGTTTGAACGTCAGTGGCCGACCTTTGATGAGAAGGGCTACACCGGCAAGTTGAATGCAGGCTATCAGGGAAATGGTAACCGTTATGAGCTAGGGGCGGATGTCGCAGCGGGTTCTGATGATGGTTATATTCGCTTCATCGGTCATAAAAGCGAAGCGGATAACTATGATGACGGCGACGGTAATGAAGTGCGCTCATCCTTTGAAAGCCAGTCTAAATCGATCTTGTTGGGTTATCGCTTAACCGACCTGACCACCATCGAAGCTAGCTACGAAGAGCAGGAAGAGGATGATATGTTGTTTGCCGGTGCAGGGATGGATTCACCTTACGCCGATGCCGACACAGGCCGCTTAAAACTGACCCATGAGTTCGAGCAGGGTGCGCTGCAACAGGTGCAGCTAGAACTGTATAAATCCGATGTTAAGCATAATATGGATAACTATAGCCTTCGTCCTGCCAGCATGATGAAGATGCAGGCTCCTTCGACCTCCGATACCGAAGGTGGGCGGCTAATCTTTGATGCCCAAGCGGTCGATATTGCTTGGACCTTTGGTGTGGATGTACAGAACAATGATCGTGATGCTGAGCTTCAGAATAGCGCCGGTGTGGCGAGTCGTCTGCTTTGGCCCGGCGTTGAAATCGATCAAACAGGGCTGTTTGTTGAGGGTGAAAAGGCCGTCAGCACTGATAATGTTGTCCGTGCCGGGCTACGTTATGATCATGTTACGGCAGAAGCGACTCGGCGTAATGAAGTCGTGGGCGGCGTGACACCGGCGGCTATCTGGACGATGACGGGTGTATCTGCTGACGCGGGTGAACAGCGTAGTGAAGATAATGTCGGTGGTTTTGTTGGCTGGACCCATCGCCTAAATGATCAATACAGTGTTGAAACTACGTTCTCCCGTAGTGTTCGGACAGCCGATGCGACCGAGCGGTATATGGCGCGGTCGACGATGACAGGCGATTGGATCGGCAACCCGCTGTTAGAGCCGGAGAAGCATCATCAACTGGAGGTCAGTCTGCAGGGCGATCTTGATACGCTGAACTGGTCGGCGACCGGTTGGTATAACCGAGTAAACGATTACATTCTTCGTCAAACGGTAGCAGCAGGGTCGAAAAGCCGAGATATCTATCGCAATGTTGATGCCGAACTCTATGGTGCCGAGCTAGATATGAACTATCCGCTCAATGGCAACTGGCAGTTGGGTAGCGCACTGGTGTGGACAGTGGGAAATAATTTAGATGACGATACCAACCTATCCCGTATCGCACCGTTAGAGCTGAATACGTCGCTGGATTATCAGCAAGATCGTTTACAGATGGGCGTCGAGTGGCAATTGGTGGCCAGTCAGCATGATATCTGTCTGTCTGGGAGTGCGAACTGCGGCGGTCAGGATGTGCGGAAATCACCGGGTTATGGGGTGATTAATGTGCACGCTCAATATGAGTTTAACAATGGTTTGAGTCTGTTAGCCGGTGTGGATAACCTGATGGATAAAGCCTATACGGTACATGAAAGCCGAGATGACACCGTTAACCCCGATCCTTTCCAAGTTGCAGAGCCCGGCCGTAGTGCTTGGATTAGAGTCACTCAGTCGTTCTAACACACTGAGCATCCCCTTCTTTTTTGCCGGGTCGATTGATCCGGCTTTTTTATATAGGAGAGGGCAAACGCTGTTAGCTTAAATAAGCCTAAAAGCCGGTCTTGTGTCAGGGATTAAAAACTATAAGATGCGGAGAAAGAGCCGAAACTGTGGGTTCCGTCCTGAGTGTCAAACTCTTTACTGCGGAATACCCGTGCGTAAGATAATTTCCAGTCTTTTACCAGCATGCTCGCGCCGATACTTAAGTCACCGACGAGGTGTTTTTTATCCACTGAGTGACTACTGCTGAAGGTATTGCCGTCGAGAAAGATATCTTGGAGTACCCAGCGGCCGTCGAAGGCGATAAAACCGTGTAAACCGAAGTTCTGTGCGCTGCTGTAACCCGTCGAACTTTGGATGCGAGGGTCTTGGCTGCCGGGCGCACTATTATCACCACCGGGGCGTAGGGCTGAGGTGCCAAAATCATCGGGTAGAAACCAGCCGAGACGTATCTCTGCGCCTGCGTTTAGGTAGGTTGCCACATTGCCTAAGCTGGCGCCGCCATGCCAAATAACATCGTATTCGAGACCCGCTTGGAGCGATTCAGTGAGGGTGCGATATTTACGTTCATAAACCAGTTGCAGCCCGAGCTCATTATTGAGCTGGTTATCCCAGCCATCGAATTTATCGATGCCCCGTATTTCATGCACGAAGTCCTGAGCTTCTTGAGCCATGGATGCCGGCCCCACGATGCCAACATTGAGGATAGCGGAGTCCATCCGTTGTTTGTATCTCAGATGGTAACCCATGCCGAGATAAAGCCAGCCAGCATAAGGACGATCATCGGGGTCAACAGTGGTGCGCGTGTTATCTTTTGGGGTAAACATCTGCTGCCCTAGGGTGATAACAAGGTTACGCACGATCTCACTTTGTTTGGGGGGCTGGTCGTCAAATAGTCCGAGTGGTGAGGTGATAAAGCGGTTATAGCGTCTAGACCAGGTCGGCAAACTTTCATCATCCAGATAACTGGTTATATCCGGTGATGTCCAAGAAAAACGAATCCCGTTGGTATACTGCTGATCGGTTTCGGCGAACAGGTCATTTTCTAAATAGAAAGTGAAGGTCCCTGGGTTTTTCTTGTCGCCATGGGGCATCTCGATGGCAAGTAGAGGTGTCGGCAGCAGAAGCCCTGCGGAAAGCACGATGGCAGATTTTTTCATCAGAAGAATAGGTTTCTCTGTGGTTTTTTAATCACTATCTTCCATACGATAACCAGTAAAACGAGCATGAGAAGCAGTGACAGATGGGCGACGTTTAGTTGATAAATTTGCCAGTCGGGATAGGGGCAGGTCGCGGCATTGTTGACGGTAGTTAAGAAGGAGTTAAAACTCCCCTGTTCCAGAAGTGTTGAGGTGCTGAGTTCACAGCTTGAGGGTAGATTGTCAGGATCTACAAATAGGCTGCGCAGGGTGGTAATAACGCCACCGGTAATTAATAACAGGTGGATGACGGCTATAAATCGTTGAAAATACATGCTGCGATTAATGAGAAAACTCACAAAAAACAACCCAGACATCAGTAGCAAAATGATACGGGTGACTGAGCACAGCGCGCAGTCGCTCTGTGCGATGAGTGGATCGATATAGGCTTGTGCGACCGCAAGGCTGGCCACACAGATAAAAAAGCCTAATGCATTATTTGAACGATATGAGGGCTTACCTGATACGCCAAAGGTGCTCACATGAATGTCCTGATCTTATTAGGTGTTTACTTTTTGGACCACTGTCCGTTAGGTGTTTGGATGTATTGTCCAGCAGGGGCGCGTTGAATCAACCGCTCACCGACACGCAACTCAATAATATTGATATCAACGCCGGCCTTTCGGGCTTTGCGGGCATAAGCTTCACGGCGTTTGTTATTGATATTTTTGACCAAGGCATTAACGTCAGATGAGCTTTTTACCACACCAAGATAACCGTTTAGCTGTTCACCGACCATACCCTGTTGTTTGGCATCGTCTAGGCTGATCGCCCAAGCAGGAGTGAAAACCAAGCTTAACAGAAGGGTGGCGAAGGTCAGGATAGTTTTTATCTGTTTCATGTTGCTACACCTCAGAATAGTTCGCTGTTTTCTTCAAACAGGCTATCAATCTCTTTATCAACTTTAATGAGTATCTCATGTTTGATCTTAACATTAAGGTTGATGGTGATCGGTTCATTGGGAACAGCAACCTGCACCGTGGGCGTACAAGCCACTAATGTGGCCATCAGGCTGCTGAAGACCAGCGATTGTAGTATTTTTGGCATAGCCATATGCTGTTCTCCGTCAATAGTAAAGCATGTTGTGATGCCGTTGTTGTCGCTGCATTAGGTGATTGTAACTCGTCAACGGTACCGTTTCTCTAAGGATTTCGTTAATTTATCGGTAAATTGAAGTGCTTGTAATAATTTGGGGATATTCTCCTCAATATTTATCGTGAAATCTACCGGCTGAGCGCTATTCCAGCTGGGGTTTCGACCCTTAAGATGGGTTTTTAGCAGGGCTTCACCGTCGGGATAGTAATCAAGCTCAATACCTAAGCTGTCATAGTGCATATTAGTCAGCGCATCAAATGCGACCCCTAATGCTTGATTGGTTTCTGTCAGCGCCAACACTTCCGGTTGTGGTGCATAGCGAATCCAACCGCCTTCTGAGGTACTGATGATCTGCCCCCCCGTAATACTAAACTCGCCATTTGAAACTCGAATAGGCATCTGGCCATTCAGTGTGCCGCTGCCTGTTAATCCTTCCTGTTGCTCTAGCGCAATGAGTTGGCCTAGATCGATCCCTGTGACGGCCACGGCGGTTGTGAAATGGGGGTTATCCAGTGATAACGTCAGAGGCAGGGTTGTCACCGTGCCGCCCAATAGATCAACCGTATTACTGCTCAACTGTACGAGAGATTTTCCGGCAATGCTACGTTCAAAGCGGTAGCGCCCCGAGAAGTTCTCCAGCGGCACACCAACATCAATAAAGGCGACGTTTAGTTCGCCGTTATCATCTAACTTACCGCGGTGGTTCTTAATGGTTTCTGAATGCCAGTTGATATCGTACAGATGGGTTTGATCATAACTGAGGTTCGCCTGCTCGGTCTTATTTAATAACCGCAGTGCGATACCGGTCTGGTTCATATCCAGCCAGCCTTGCTGTTTTAAGGTGCCAGCGGTGAACACTAGCTCTGGAGGCAGCGCTTGGGTATAGCGGCGAATCAGTTTTTCAATCCCTGTGAGGGGAAGGGCTGTTTGCCAATGCCCTGTAGTCACGCCTGTTGCCGTCACCGTGGTGGTTGAGCCATTGATCTGGGTGTCTGCGGCGAGCAGAGGGTCTTGTAACTGGATATCAAAACGGTTGGTGATCTTGGCGGGCGAGATCGAAGCAAGGCTGGTTAATGATAGCTGCGGTAATACTTGCTCGCCATAATGGCCGGTTAAGCTATTGGCTATGAGGTTAGCCTGAAAGCTGACCTCGTTGAGATTAATCTGCGACAACGCGAGTTTAAGCGGCTTAGTTTGAAGGGTTATCTTGGGTTGTCCGGCGATCTTCAGTGTCACCGGTGCTAGCTCTATCTGTAGCTGGGTATCGGGTAATTGAATATCGGCAAGCGATTGGCTGAGTTGCTCGATACTCGTTGTCACCGTTAGGGGGTTGAGTAGATTGACGCCCATGGTTGCCGTGCTGATCTGGTTTGGTTCTGGCTTAAGCTCAAGTTGTTGCCCGTTGACCGTAAAACTGTTGATCCTGAGCGTCAGATCGTCATGGTTAAGTGTCAGATTGGCATCCTGTTGCATCGCCAGTTCTTTTAAGTGCAGTGACGGGAAATACAATCGGCTTAGGTCGGCCAGTTGAGTTATGGTGAGTTGGCTCTTCAGATGGTATTGATGCAGCGCGGAGCTTAAATCGTTTAGTGGGATTTGACTGCTGCCTTCAAGCATAACGGTGCCGGAGATCACCGTTGGGATTTCTGGCCATGCAAGGAAGGTTTGTATTAATGGCAGTTGCAGAAGTGTGTGCCATTGTTCTGGATATAAGCTGGTTTGGCTGACGATCTCTAACTGTTGTTGCTGATAGGACAGCGATGCGGCTGTTTTTAGGGCGATGGCTTCCCCTGCGTAAATCGAAAGCGCTGCTTTATCTGTTTGATCCAGCATAAGAGTGAGGCGCATCTCGGGGGCATTATCGAGTTGGTCCACCGATAGGGTCAGTTGTTCGTTATTGGCGCTGGCGCTACCTGAAAAAGCGAAACGGGCCGGTTGGTTGCCTTCGACGGTGATTACCGCGCTGTAGTGCGATAAGTTAATGTGTTCCGCGGGTATTTGACTGAGGATATAGGAGGGCAGCGGAGGGAAGTCGAGCTGTAGTGCTGTGCTGTCTTGATCTGTATCGGTGATCTGTGAATGAAGGGTCAGATCCAGTTTTACGGCGTCCATATCCAGCGTGTTGATACGGCCGGTATTGAATAGTTGCCAGGGGCTAAAACTGAGGCTAATGGCCTCTGCGGTGAGTCGAAAGGATTGTTCGGGAGTATTTTTTTCGAGCTTAAGCTGATGTAACTCGATGCGGTTGAAGCCGGGGCGTTGTAGTTCAAATTGTGCATCGATCTGTTGCGCTTCGAGTGCTTGGCGGACGCTGTATTCGGCAATCGTCGGCAGTGCGAGATAGAGGCCGGTGATAAGAAGGACGAGGAGAACGGTGGCAATCAGTAGCTTACGCATTCGGTTCTCCTTTGTTGGGTTGGTGAGTGTCTGGGTTAAATCTCATCCAGTTCCATTTCATAGAGCCGGTCGACCGCATCCCGCAGATGAAAAATGATATCGGTATATTGATCGCTGTCGGCGGCAATATCAATATCACTGAGCCGGTCAGCGGTCTCTTCCAATGATGAGCCATCCACTCGAATACCCTGATCCCTCAGCAACCAGTGTATCAGGCCGTAGATTTCGGCAGGGGTTTCAATGGCATCGAGATCATCCAGCAAGTAACGTCGAGTCTGTTGCAACGCTGGGTAGAGAGGATTGTCATTATCCGTTGCGACATACAGTTTGAGTAACCGGTCGGCACTGTCTATCAGATAATCCGTGACGGCTAGGCTGGTCTTAGCCGAAGCCGAAGCAGCATTCGCGCTATCTGAATCTTGAGATTGGCAAGGTTCAACACTAAAACTGTCGCCGTTAGCGCGGATAATAAAGCTCATCATGGTCGGTTCCGTCCGTCGGTGTCAGCGGATTTTACGGACGACATTAAGGCCGTCTCGCACAGTGAGAAAAACGTTTTCCACATTGGGATCTTCAGCGATAACACGGTTGGTTTCGACCAATACATCATCGATGTCAGATTCGGGTTGCACGACTTTACCTGACCAGAGCACGTTATCTAAGACGATCAATCCACCGGGGCGGGTCATCTCTTTGACGCGATTGTAATAGTTGAGGTAGTTGCGTTTGTCGGCATCGATAAAGGTGAAGTCCAACTCGAGGTCGAGTTTTTCGAGGGTTTCCAATGCTCGACCAAAGATCACTTCAATTTTATGGCCATGTTCGCTGCGGTCATAAAAGGTTTGTGCAAATTCGATCGCCCTAGGGTTGGTTTCACAGCAGATGAGGTGACCGTCGTCGGGCATTCCTTCCGCGATAGAGAGTGCAGAATAGCCGGTAAACATGCCGATCTCTAAAGCGACTTTAGGCTGGTGGATAGCGCTAAGGAGCTTCAACGTACGACCGACTAAACGGCCAGAAAGCTTCTGTGGCCAGCCCATATTCTCGTTGGTTTTGTCGATGAGCTCCCGAAGTAGGGGCGGCTCTTCACCGGTATGGATAAAGGCGTAGTCTTCAATGGCTTCATCAACCAGGTACTGGGTCATTCTATGTCTCTCAATATGGCGGGTCTGGCCCGCACCGCTGTGGCGTGAGTGCCTATCGATGCGAGGTGAAATAGGCTGTGGATAATATCACTTTCAGGGGGCTTTGGGATAATTGCATTGCGCCAGCGCTGCTGGCAGATGAATCCGTGGTTTTTTAGTCGTTAGCGGTGGTTTGACCATAGGTTGATGCGGGGAAATCACTTACAATGGGGGCTCATAACGATCTGTAATAGTGGAGTAGCTCTTGGAATCCCTGATTTTATTTCTTTGCACCGGCTTTGTGTCTATGTCTGCAGCCTTGAGTGCTGGCCAACTGAATAAACTACCAGAGGCCGATAAGTCGGCGTTTTTACAGAGCCGAAACGGTGCGGTATTGGTGATTATGGCGGGTAACGTGGGGGCTTTGACACTGATTGGCGCGCTGGCTTATGGCTTCCGCTTGTTAGAGTGGTGGATACCGTTGAGCAGTATTTTTATCTCTTTCCCGGCGATATCGGTGGGGGTTACCCAGCGTTTATTCGGCGATAAGATTAACCTCTTTATTATGTTCCCGTTGACCTTGGTATCGGCCGGCTTGCTGTATTATTTTTGGTAAATCGACTGACGCGCTGATAAGGAATATCTATGGCTGCCACGACTCTGCCAACATTACTCAATCATCCAATATTAATCGCTATGATCGGCGCTGTGCTGGGCCTGCTGTTTGGTGTGTTGTTGATGCAGTTGGCAAAAGTAAAGCTCAGTGATCGTTACCAGCGACAACAACTGGCCGATGCAACGGAACTGCAGCAGCGTCAGGAACAGCTTGAACGCTTGCAGGCCGAGTTGGCGATGGTCAAGGGTAATAATCAGGATTTAGATCAAAATTTACAACAGCATCGCGCCCGGATACGTGAGTTAGAACTCGATCAGGTTCGGTTGCAACAGGTGGAAGCCCAGAAGCATTCACAAGATGATGAGCTGGCCGAACAGCATGAGCAGGTCGATCATATGCAGCGGCTGCTCAGTCAGCGCCAAGCCCGTATTGCCGAGCTAGAAAGTCGGCTCGAAAGTGAACGGGAGTCGCAGTCTGAAAAGCTACAGTTGTTAACTGAAGCGCGGGATCAATTGAAAAGCGAATTTCAGAATCTGGCGAACAAAATCTTTGAAGAAAAATCGGCGAAATTTTCGGCGGCCAATAAAGATTCTCTCGGCTCGTTGCTGACACCACTGCGGGACCAATTGGGTGAGTTCAAGCGGCGGGTGGATGATGTCTATGATAAGGAAGCCAAAGACAGGCGTTCACTCTATGAGCAGATCTCCCAGCTAAAAGAGCTGAATCAGCAGATGAGTGCCGATGCGGTTAATCTGACTAACGCCCTCAAAGGTGAAAGTAAGACACAGGGCAATTGGGGCGAGGTTATTCTTGAGCGGGTGCTAGAACAATCAGGCTTACGCAAGGGCTATGAATACGAAACGCAGGTCTCGTTGAATGAAGAGGGCCAGCGCTATATGCCGGATGTGATTATCCGTCTACCGGATAATAAAGATGTGATTGTCGATGCGAAGGTGTCTCTTACCGCGTATGAACAATACTGCTCCAGCGATGAATCGCGTATTCAAGATCAGGCTTTAGCCAGCCATCTACAATCTATCCGCAATCATGTGAGAGGGCTCAGTGATAAAGCCTATCAGAGCTTAGAAGGTGTCCGCTCACTGGATTTTGTGTTGATGTTTATCCCCGTAGAAGGCGCTTTTTTACTGGCGCTGCAGCAAGATAAAGAACTGTTCAGTTTTGCGTATGAGCGCAACATTATCTTGGTTAGCCCCTCAACATTGCTGGTGACGCTGCGGACGATTAATAATATCTGGCGCTATGAGCGTCAGAATCGTTTTGCTCAGGAGATCGCCCACCGAGGCGGTGAGCTACATGATAAATTTGTCGGTTTTGTCGAGTCCCTCGATGATGTAGGGCGACACCTGGGTCGTACGCAGGCGGCCTATGAAACGGCCCATAAGCGTCTCAGTACGGGGCGCGGAAACTTAGTTAGCCAAGCGGCTTCACTGCATAAGCTCGGTGTGAAGAGTAAGAAAGAGCTGGATAAAAAACTCACCGATAATGCAGTCGATTCAGACCCGGATGCGGAACAGTTGGAGATTCTTGATTGATGATCTCCGTTGTCGGTTATGGCTCACTTCTCTCTGAACGTTCTGCCCTGCAAACCGTGCCGACACTACAGAATTTCCGATTAGTGCGAGTACCCGGCTATCGCCGTATTTTTAATAAGGTAGGCATTGTTTTTCTGAGTCGGTATGGGGCCGATCCTGAAAGTCTAGAATTAGCCTCCTGCTCCACCGAAGCTGCCACGGATAGCATTATCTGTAGTCAGTTTGAATGTCCGGTGGATGACTTTGCCGAACTCTATGAACGAGAGCATCGATTTCGTTGGGTTGAGGTCGATACGCTGCCGTTAGGCGGGACAGGAGACCAGACATTGTTAACCAAAGGGCGGATGTGTACGGGCTATAACGACAGCGATTACCGCCTGAACAAATGCATTACCCCTGAGGACTATGAACTTAGGGTCGGACGTTTTTATGCTGGGCGTCTTTGGCGTGATGATATACGCCCCTTTCCACGCTACTTAGCCTTCTGTTTACAAGCGGCTGAATCTCAAGGCGCTAAGGTATTGGATAACTTCCTCGATAGCAGTTATCTAGCCGATGGCGTTACCTCGATTAGAGCATACCTTCAGCAAGCGCCGGAGCTGCAAGATTGGCGGCTGGTGGATACAGGTTATCAGTACCCCAAAAACCGTTAAATTCTAGGTTTATCGAAGCACTTATCTTCTTTAGTTATGTTTCTGCTATATATCAATATGACGTTCTGATTTTTATTGAAAAATCAAAAATAGATTTTGAAATTTCTTAAAATCATCAATATTAAATATTGAAAATTCACAAAAACATCAAAATTAAATAATGAATCATATGTTTATGATCAAAACTTAATATTGATATTTGTATATTTTTTGTACAAAAAAGAGGCGATCTATGATAAAAATAGAGAGGTTGTCTAATAAATGCTATATTTGCTGAAATAGCCGTTGTAGCAAGGTATTTTCAACTAAAGATGGCGAAAAATGGCCGATATAGATAAATAGACCATTTTTTCAGCAGTTATTTTGTTGTTGTGAAGTTACCGGCAAGAAAATATTTATTTTTAGTCATTATTGGGTTTATTTTTTGCTGTAGATATCAATAATGGCGGCCGATGTGAAAAGAATGGTTTTACCGGAACGAAAATAATCCGGGGTTGGTTGAATACTGTTCAGGACTGGTACAAACATCAGCCTGATAACTTGGGTCTGTTCTGTAACAGAACAACAGATTTTAAATGTGATTGGATATGGCAATGACGAGCAATATGATCGTAGCGCTGGATATAGGCACCTCGAAAGTGGTGTGTCTGGTAGGCGAGGTTGGCCTAGACGGCACGATCGATATCGTCGGCATTGGCTCCCATGAATCCCGTGGGCTTAAACGGGGCGTCGTGGTCAACATTGAATCGACGGTGCATTCTATTCAGCGGGCAGTAGAAGAAGCTGAACTGATGGCCGGTTGTAAGATTCATTCAGTGACCGTAGGAATTGCTGGCAGCCATATTCGAAGCATGAACTCTCACGGTATCGTTGCGGTGCGCGAAGGTGAGGTGATGGAGCACGACCTTGATCGGGTTATTGATGCTGCCCGAGCCGTTGCCATCCCCGCCGACCAGAAAATCCTGCATATCCTGCCGCAAGAGTATGTGATCGATAATCAGGAAGGCATCCGCGAGCCGTTAGGCATGTCGGGTGTTCGTTTAGAAGCCAAGGTGCATCTGGTGACTGGCGCGGTCAATGCGGTACAGAATATAGAAAAATGCGTCAAACGCTGCGGTTTAGCGGTGGATAACTCGGTGTTAGAGCAGCTCGCGTCTAGCTTCTCTGTACTGACGGAAGATGAGAAAGAGCTCGGTGTGTGCATGGTGGACATGGGCGGTGGCACTACGGATATCGCTATTTTCACCGGCGGATCGATCCGGCATACGGCGGTTATCCCGATTGCTGGCGATCAGGTCACTAATGATATCGCCATGGCTTTACGGACACCGACACCGTACGCCGAAGAGATTAAAATTAAATACGCTTGTGCACTGGCTCAATTGGCGAGCGCGGAAGATACTATAAAGGTACCGAGTGTCGGTGACCGGCCCGCGCGAGATCTATCACGCCAAGCGCTGGCCGAAGTGGTTGAACCGCGCTACGACGAGCTTTTTACACTGATACAGTCAGAACTACGCCGCAGTGGGTTTGAAGATTTAGTCGCGGCAGGTATCGTCCTTACCGGCGGCACAGCGAAGATGGAAGGCGCGGTCGAGTTGGCCGAAGAGATTTTTCATATGCCGGTGCGTTTAGCCTTACCAAAAGGTGTGCGCGGGATGGGGGATATATTGAATAGCCCTATCTATTCGACCGGTATTGGCTTGCTGCAATATGCGAAACAGGATACTCAGCACTTGTCTGAAGCGGTATCGGTTGAGGAACGCAGTGAGCAACCTAATATATTGAAACGGATGAAGACCTGGTTTCAGGGGAACTTTTAACAAGGCTCCTCGAATGGGTTGGCGGTCTGCCTAGTTGAGACCGGAATAGTCACAGGGTGTGGCAGATAATAAATCGAACGTAATAATACGCAATACAACAGGTGCGGGTTGGGCACTGAACCTGGAGGAAGGGACATGTTTGAATTAGTTAATAATATTGCACAGAGCGCGGTCATTAAGGTGATTGGCGTTGGTGGTGGCGGCGGTAACGCAGTACAGCACATGGTCTCATCAGAAGTTGATGGGGTTGAATTTATTTGTGCTAATACCGATGCACAAGCACTCAATAATATGGGCTCACGTAACGTCCTACAGCTCGGTGGTGAAATTACCAAAGGGTTGGGCGCTGGCGCGAATCCAGATATCGGTCGTGATGCGGCATTAGAAGACCGTGAGCAGATCATTGAGATGCTCAGTGGTGCGGATATGGTCTTTATCACCGCAGGTATGGGCGGTGGTACGGGTACTGGTGCTGCACCGATTGTCGCTGAAGTGGCAAAAGAACTCGGTATTCTGACGGTTGCCGTGGTCACCAAGCCATTCCCGTTTGAAGGCAAAAAACGGATGTTGATTGCCGAGCAAGGCATCAAAGAGCTGTCTGAGCATGTTGATTCCTTGATTGTCGTGCCTAACGAAAAGCTGCTACAGGTGCTGGGTAAAAACTGCACTCTGATGAAAGCATTCGATGAAGCCAATGATGTACTGAAAGGCGCCGTGCAGGGTATCTCTGACCTGATTATTCGTCCCGGTATGATCAATGTGGATTTCGCCGACGTACGTACGGTGATGTCCGAGATGGGGACCTCTATGATGGGTACCGGTTCTGCCCGTGGTGAAAACCGTGCGGTTGAAGCGGCCGAAGCGGCTGTTCGTAGCCCACTGTTGGAAGATGTTGATCTAATGGGCGCTCGCGGTATTCTGGTGAATATCACCGCCGGTCTGGATTTAGGCTTAGGTGAGTTCAGCGATGTGGGTCAGGTAATCGAAGAGTTTGCCTCAGACAGTGCAACGGTTGTGGTCGGTACGGTTATCGATCCAGAAATGACCGATGAGATTAAAGTGACTGTTGTTGCGACCGGTTTGTGTAGCGCTGAACAGCAAGATATCCGAGTGGTTAGTAACGCATCCGCAGCGGGTTCCCGTCGTGCGGCGACTAAAGTCAGTGATTACAGTCAGTTAGAATTACCGACCGTGATGCGCAACCGAAACGACTCTGTCCGTGCGCAGGATAACCCTGTCGTTGAGCCAGAGCCTGTTGCGGAAACGCGTAAAACCGGCACCGATGATATGGAATTTCTGGATATCCCAGCATTTCTCCGTCGTCAGGCTGACTAACGAACAGCCTCGAGGGATTTGTCCCGTCCCTTGTTTTTACCTGCTAAATAGACTCCGCCGATGAAGCCCTTCCTCGGCGGACGTTTTCTTTTTTGCTTCATTTATCATCCCTAGGTTTGATTTCTAACGAATCCGAAAAAAGTCGATAAAAAGCACCCTAGATATTTGATTTAAACCCTGAATTCTATTAAAGTACGCGGCCTCTGAGATTGGCTCTCAGAGAGTTTACGTATCAACTGTTTTCAAGGTTTGCGTAACGACGTGGTGAGGTGTCCGAGTGGCCGAAGGAGCACGCCTGGAAAGTGTGTATACCGCAAGGTATCGAGGGTTCGAATCCCTCCCTCACCGCCATTTTTCTTTTCCCTTGTTTATCACTGACTTACTTCTCTAGAAAATCACTAATGTTGACCCTAATGTTGACGTCTCAAAGCGTGTAACTATTTTTTTTCGTCTGCTTTTTGTGCTCTGTGTCACTAACGGTTTATGGATATGCTCGCCTAATAAAGAGGTCTGAATAGATGATAGCTTGGCGGAAAAGGGCGGTGACGCTAAAATCCGCGAAGAAGACAGAGCTACAGCTATCGCTCCTTAGGTGACATCAAGGCTTAGTGTCGGTTGGTGGGCTGGCTTAGGTGATAGCATTCGGTTTGGGCGGTGACGCTCGCTCCGAATAAGCAATTACAAAGCTACAGCTATTATTCCTTAGGTGACCTTAAGACTTAGTGTCGGCTGGTGGATTAACCTCATATGTTTCACGCAATGTTCCACAGCTCGAAAAAACAGGGAAGCCTGTTGCTCACTTTAAGGATGTTGTCAGGGTGACTATGACATCTAAGGCTTAGAGTTCACTGATGACATAACCTTGTATGTTCCACAGCTTGGAAACAGTAGGTAAGCCTATTGCTTACTTTAGTGGTGTTGTCAGGATGACTATGACATCTAATGCTTAGTGACTATTGCTGTGTCTACTTGTTAATGGTGTTCACGGATAGCGGGGGACGCCCTAGGTGAATGTCTATCACTGTGTCTACTTGGGCTAATGTCAGGGTAATTCGTTCAAAATCCACTAAACAAGGTTAAATAAGCTTGTTTAGTGGTAAAAAGCATCAAAACAGGTGGAATCCTGTGCTTTTAATTTGAAAAAGAGAGATTGAGTTTTTTGCGACTTCTTAATCGTAGTTTCCCTAGGCTGGGTGTTCTATTTGTTGTTTGCTAATAATCAAAAAAGGGAAGCTACGATTGACAGTGCTGCTTTGCGCTTTTCCTGATCATAAATATCATTGGTAAACATAAACTCGTCCACCTTGAACTCTGTGGCCAGGTCTTCAAGCTTCGTTTGAATCGTTTCAGCCCCGCCTACTACAGATAATCCTAAAAACGCTTCAACTGAGGCTTTTTCTTGAGAGTTCCATAAGTCATCCATGCTTTCCACGGGCTCCTTGAGCCATAGTGCACCGCCACGCAACAACGCTAAAACCCTTTGCTTTGAGCTTGTTGATATAAACGCTGCTTCTTCATCAGTATTTGCTGCAATAAGTGGCACACATAGCATGAAATAAGGTTGGGCTAAAACGCTGGAAGGCTTAAATCTTGCTCGATAGAGTGAAGCCGCCTGATGCGCAAGCCGTGGTGCAAAATGTGCTGCAAAAGCATAAGGCAAGCCTTTCTCTGCGGCCAATTGAGCACTAAATAGACTTGAACCCAGCAACCAGATGTCAACATTGCTGCCTTCCCCTGGCACAGCTCGGACGCGAGCTGCAGGGTCTTTCGGGCCAAGTAAACGTTGCAGTTCAGCCACTTCATCAGGGAAATGCTCTGCACGCATATCATCTCGACGCAATGCCCGACTGGTCAATGGGTCAGTCCCTGGGGCTCGCCCCAATCCCAAATCAATTCGCCCAGGGTACAAAGCATCCAATGTGCCAAACTGTTCTGCGATCACCAGCGGTGGATGATTAGGCAGCATAATGCCGCCGGAACCGACGCGTATATTCTGGGTAACAGAGGCAACAGCGCCAATCAACACAGAGGTGGCGGAGCTGGCAATACCCTCCATATTATGGTGCTCGGCTAGCCAGTAACGATTAAGGCCACAAGCATCCGCATGGCGAGCGCAATCTAGCATGCGCGTTAGAGTTTGCTCTGCCGTTTCGCCGAGCAGCATGGGTGCCAGTTCCAGCATAGAAAAAGGCATGTTGTGTATCTTATTCATTTCGCGCCTTCAGATAATAAGTTAATTGACGAGAGAGGGTTAAATATTCTCGTTTAGGAGGTTATTGGGGCAGAAACAGTAAAGCTGATAATTCACCGCTTACCCTTATGATCACCTCACAAAAGTACGACCTTCTGGTGAGTTATTAGTTGCGTTTCTTCTTGTAAAAGATATCGAAACCACTTAATAAAAATCACCAAATTTCTTTACGTCTTTTACGGCGTTTATTGTTAAATTCTCTGTCGGCAAAGGTAAGTTGATGTGACAAGGTCAGGCTCGAAGCTTAAAAATAAATTGTCTCATGGGAAGGACTTATTCGTATCTTCCCTAGCCATCGATAACAACCCAGCTGAAATGCGATCCGCTTTTTTGTGACTGGCCGAAAAGCTGGCGCTTCAGTGCCACGGTACTGGGGGCAAAATCTAGCGCCAACTTTTACAGTCTGATTGAAACGGGACGGCTAATCAACAAGAGCTTTATCGGTATCTCCGTTATGTCTTTGAATAAATGAACAATGTAAGCATAACTCGCCCATACGAAAGCGTTGCCAGTACACTCCTGAGTCACAGCTCGGCAGGTTGCTGCAAGCTAGTGGCCTGAAATGTGTGTTTTACCGGAGGTTCTATATGATTTTCCGTATGACTACAGCTTTGGCCGCTACGTCTGTAATTTATACATCCCCAAAACTGACCGTTTCGCCCATCTCGCAACCTTAGCTCTCCTTTACATGAAGGGCATATAGGCACCCATTTTTGGCATTGATCGTTTATACACATTTTAAAGCGCCCCTCTGTTTTCATCTCACTTTGACAGACAGGGCATACCTTATCTTTATAGCTACACAATGGATAATTATTACAGGAGAGAAACACGCCATAAGGCCCTGTTCTTTTGACGACGGTTCCCGTCTCACAACTAGGGCAATGTCGTTCTAAAGCTGTGGCCTGTGTTGAGCTTACGTCAAAGACACCTGTCCCTATCGGATAGCTATCGTTTATCAGTTCTTTCACAAAATCTGAAGTATTTGTCATGTCCGTGAGCAGATAGCTTCTATCTTTAGCGCGAGTAAGGGCTACATAAAACAATCGCCGCTCTTCAGCGTCAGGAAACTCTTCTAACTGGGGTAGCAATGCGTCTAGTAAGGGGTGGGTCACCTTTCGGGAGGGGAATCCGTGCTTTCCGCGTTCCAGCCCTAGAACAATGACGTAATCAGCTTCTTTACCTTTCGAGCCATGAAATGAGAGCTGCTCTATGATTAGGTTTGGGAACAAGTTACTGCATTCTTTTAGCTGATGCTGTTCTAACAGTTTGAAGTGAAACCTGGCTAACAAATAGACGGTCTTAGGTTCCGAGCTAATGTCGGAAATAGCCTCTAAAATTTCTTGTACGTGCTTAACCGTGTTATCAGCAGAGATGTCTTTTCTGACCAGTAGAACAGCAGGCGTGGATGTCTGTTTAACCGTCGCTATTTGCTTTTTAACTTGGGCAGGGTTTTGTGTGATAAATCGAGAAGCGATATCACTTATGCTGTTATTGAAACGAAAAGTTTTGTCTAAAGCGGTCGTTTTCGTAGCCCCAAATAAGCGTTCAAAACCTGTCGTGAGTGATACATCGCTACCCGTGAATCGGTAGATAGCCTGCCAATCGTCTCCCACACAAAAGACTGAAGAGTTCTTTTTAGCATCCCTTAGTGCTGTGACCAACCTCGCTCGGGGCTCGGATATATCCTGAAATTCGTCTACGAGAATGAATTTCCACGGCGAGATAAATAACCCTTCCTGCACATAGACGATAGCTTTAGCGATCATATCGTCAAAGTCTATCTCTTGATGCTGATTCAAAAGTCTCTGATAGCGCTCAAAAAGCGGTTTTAATAATTCAAAAGCGGCTTTAAGTAATGCTGATTTATCATGACTTTCAATAATGGCTTCAAAGCTTTCTAAGTGATAGCAGTTGGCTTTATAGCGCTGTAAGAGTTTGGATAATATCCCTGCGAACGTAGAGATAACACCAAACTCTTCAAGGGTGTTCAACACAGCCTCTTGAGGGAGTGGATCAAAGTTGACCCCTTGGGCAATCAACTGAGCTTCGAGTCTTGGAAGTAAAGCGCCTTCCCGTTGATCATAATGAAAAGTCTCAACGAGTTTCGTTTTATTCGCATTATGCAATTCTCGCTTCCAAGCGATGCCTTCGTTATAGCTGGTCTTATCGATATAGGGAGCGGTATTGCCATCGCGATCTATACCAAAATGCTCAATATAAATCCCATGCTCTGACAAGTAGAAGTCAGGGTAGTATTGTCTAAATTCTGGGGTGCGTGTATCCGCTTCTTTGTATGAGGCTTCATATTCATACTCAACCCCCATTCTGAAAAGCCAGTTAGCGATATAGCACTCTTCAAGGCTTTTAACATTTTCTCCTTTTAACGTTCTTATCTCATTCGCACGAATAAATTCTATGTACTCACCCTCAGAATTAAACTCAAAAGGATTTGCTGCGGGATATAAAAATTTTTCGAAGTAACGAATGGTCTTAGTCTGGTAGTCAGGATCTTTAAGCAACTCAGTGAACCAAGTATCAACGGTTTTGCTGAGCAGTTTTTCGTCGGTGGCTAAAGGTGAAATCGCAGGCTTTTTTTTCTCTACTGCTGCAATAATGCTTTGTCCCAGTGAATGAAACGTCCGAGCAGTAATATGTTCAATACCCAGTTTTTCAGTAATCCGTTCCCTCATTTCTTCGGCTGCTTTATTGCCAAACGCTAACATCAAAATCTCTTTAGCTGAGGCTTGATGACTATTAATCAAGTAACCAACGCGACCTATCATCGTGCTAGTTTTCCCCGTTCCCGCACCGGCTAACACTAAGTTGTTGTCTTCATCGATGATGCAGGCATCACGCTGCTTATCGGTTAATGGATTTGACTCGATTCTGTCGAACAACTCTCGATTGGCTTCTTTTTGTTGCTCTACGTAGCTTTGGCGCTGCGCTTCCAAGAATTCAGGATGAAGTGAAGACCATTTATAAAGCAGCACAAAGCTGTCTAACAGGTTCTCTGGCAACTCGTCGTATAAGTCTTCAGGTGGCACTTGAACTTTGTTTAAGACCGTCTGGGCATATTCAGATATCTTCAGGCAGTAGCTAGTGCGGAGGTAATGAATCCTATCAGTTTGATCTTTTATTTGGCTTAGCGCCTTATTGACAGTCGCTTCATGGTGTTTATAAAAGCACAGCAGCACCTTTTTTCGAAAGTCAGAGGCGTCCGTATGATTAGCCCACTTGATCTCATAGCGTTCTTGCTCGGAAGGGATCATAACGGAGCTAAAAAACAGACCTTGCTTCAGTATTGGCGGCGCGAGTAATTTTCCCCAAGTAACGAGAACTGAATCATGAGACTTTCTGAAAAGACGAATACCTTCAGGTTCAGACTCAGCACTGGTGATTGTACTTTGGAAGAGTAGCCCTATAAGGCCACCTTTTTTTGAAAGTGAATCCATTTACCCGTTAAGCCTTATTCGTAAATTGCTTTCCTCCCGACAGGAGAAACGTTTAGCTAATATTACCAACAAAACCTGATAGGTAGCAGTCGGGATCTTCTTTAAGCGTCAATATGTATGGTTGTGCTTTGTTTTTCAGCTCCTTCACTCTTCGAATAGCTGCACCACCGTGCAGCATGTGTCAGGGGTGTCTTCAGAGGCATCGGCTGGCAAAAAGCATACGTCCAGATAGGGTGTGATTGGTAAACCGCAAATGGATTTTACGAAGACGTCATATACGCGGCATTTGCCGTCTGTATATCGTTACCAAAACGATGGTGAGTAATATCCTCTGCCATATGCTTGCGATCTAAGTTGGCTACACAAAGAAATAAAATAGCTTCATATGAGCCCCTTAAATTGAACGTTGATTGACCCTTGCTGATAACGTTTCAGCAGACTCTTTTCGTTCCGAGTAACGGTCAACGAGGTAGTCTTTACGATCACGGACCAATAACGTAAATTTCATTAACTCCTCCATGACGTCCACAATGCGATCATAATAGGGAGACGGTTTCATGCGGTCGTTGTCATCAAATTCAAGAAACGATCTGGCAACAGAAGATTGATTTGGGATGGTCAACATGCGCATCCAGCGTCCTAAAATGCGAAGTTGATTAACCGTGTTAAACGATTGTGAGCCACCGCATACTTGCATCACTGCCAAGGTTTTGCCTTGAGTTGGCCGCACCGCACCAATTGACAGCGGAATCCAATCAATTTGTGATTTCATAATGCCGGTCATTGCACCGTGTTTTTCGGGCGAACACCACACCATGCCTTCACTCCATTGCACCAATTCGCGTAATTCCACCACCTTAGGGTGTGAGGTATCTTCGCTATCAGGTAACGGTAAACCATCGGGATTAAAGATACGTGTATCGGCGCCCATCGCTTCTAGTAAGTAGGCTGCTTCTTGAGTGACTAAGCGGCTGAATGAACGTTGTCTGAGAGAGCCATATAATAAAAGAATGCGAGGTTTATGCGAGCTTGGCACAAGGGCAATCCCATCAGTATTAGTAGGCGTTTTGAATGATTCTTTATTGATATTAGGCAAATGATCCATGACTAATCCTTCTGCTCAAATGGGCTTTCAAGGGGGCAGCACAGACCATCATCGGTTTGGGCAGTGCTGGCTTTGATATTGATTTGTTCTAGAAAGCTAGCGAGGGCATTGACACTACTTGGCTTCAGCGTGTAACAAACCCTAGGGTGTTCTATTTCACCCACAATGATGCCGGCAACTTTCAGAATTCGTAAATGTTCAGAAACGGTAGACTGAGCTAATCCAAGCTCAGCGGTGATTTCACCACCCACGCAAGATGTTTTGCTGAGCAGCAACCGGATTATTTTGACGCGGGCAGGGTGAGCGAGTGCCTTTGCAGTCTCTGCTATAGATTCGTCTTGTTCATTAAATAGCTTGTTCATAATCTCATTAAATCGTTTATCGTCGAATAACGATATTGTAGGCTGTTATCAAGATATCAATCAACCTCTGTAATCAACTTATTGAATATATTGGGTGTCGTGGTCAACAAAAACTGGCCACTACTTTAGCGGTTTCTGGTAACGCAGTTATGTTGTTTTTATTGCATTTGAGAGATGGTCCTATTGGACTGTAGACAGAGAGTAGAGCAGCTAGGGTAATCCTTCCCTTTTGAACACCTGCTAACAAGAGGAGGATTTACCTAATTATTTCTTTTCTTCTGCTTTGATGCACTGTGTTATATGTACAGCACTCATCGTTTTATCAAGACACTCTGCGCCGTCTAAGAACGACTAAGTTCGCGATAAACATCAGTGCGCCACCTAACACTAATGAGATTTCAAACGTCTCGGCATAGAGTGAAATGCCAACGAGGGCGATTAAAGGCAGCCTCAGAAAATCTAACGTAATCACCTTTGTTACTTCTGCATATTGCATCGCTTTCGCCATACAAAAGTGTGCGGATAGCGCCGTCATGCCGATGATGATCAACCACAGCCATTGCAAGCCAACCGGCCAAGACCAGTTGCCAATCGACAGGAGTAAGCCAATGGGGAGTTGAATTAAGCACATATAAAACAAGATAGAGATTGCCGATTCAGAGGCACTCAAGGACTTTGTCGCTGTGTGTGATATGGCATAGCAAACGGCAGCACCGAGCACGATGAATGATATGGGGTCAACGATGGCATAGCCGGGTTGAACAATGATTAAAACCCCCGCCATCCCTAGCAATACTGAGACTATTTTGGTGAGTGTGATTTTTTCCTTAAGAAAAATAGCCGCGATAATCAGTGTCCATATCGGGACGGTGAACTCAAGGGCAAAAACCTCAGCTAACGGAAGCGCACCTATCCCTAAAAACCAGCCGTATTGACCAGCAAAGTGAAAAATATTGCGAAAAATGTTTAGCCCTAATCTGTCCGTGCGCAGGTTAATTTTCTGGGTGGAAATCGAGATGACGATGGAGATGCAGATGCAGAGTAACCCGATAACACTACGACATAATAGAATTTGAAATACCGACAACTCACCGCTTAATTCTCGGGCACCTATAGCCATTAAACAAAATGAGAACAGTGTTCCTGACATCCATGCGACAGCATACATTGCAATTCAACTCCATCAGCACAAGCCCGTGCTATTGATGAAGAGTGTATCCTCATCGTTATTATTTTATTTTCCAACAGGCGAGGGATCACCTATGTTGGGCTGCAGCATTAGCCATCATTGCGCACCACTCAACAAGCGATAGGCCCGCTACATTCGGCCCAGAATAGTTAGCTTCAATACTAGATGCAAATCCGTAGAACATAGCGGGTGAGAAATTCCTTAAGAGTGTCCCTATCGGGTGCTGTGATTTTGCCGAAAAGTAGCTCAGCCGTCGCCATTAATCAGCATGTGGGTATCGTCGGGCGATATTGAGCAATAAAGAATTTTATCAAGTAGCAGGATAGGCTACTCGGCGGGTCAGACTGAATAACGGCTATAAGACGTAGTGGTTAAAATAAGCCGTAACGAGTTACAGGGGCAACGTTCAAAGGATGGCATCAACGGTAGCTCCTGCGCTTCTCATCAAGTGAGCCTTCGATTGATTTCCTACCCATAACGATCTGTTCTATTTATCGGCTTGTATATTTTCGGCACGACGGCCACTCCGTGATAACCTTTACCTATAAATTCTCAAGATTTACCCTTATCCTTGAGTCTCTAGCGTTAATGCATGGGATTTAGATGAGCGAACAGATTAATGACGATGCTCTAGAGGCATTAAAGATAGCCTTCACTCATATGCCCAAAGCGATCGACGCACCCAGTATGAATATGGTGATCGCTATCAAGAGGTGCTGGCGCAGATTGAGATAGTGAGAGAAACCCTGCTGATAAACGATGTAGATCCTGAAGAAGTGTATGGGGAGGTCGATCCTGACAATGCGCCTAACTCTTCTTATTAAAAATACCGCCGTTCTTCCCGTGTTATGAGAGCCTCCAATGAAAAATCAACTGTCCCAGAAAAATTCACTAACCGTTGAGACCCTAGACGATCTCGCAACGTTAGCAAACTACTCGTTCATGGATACTCTCAATGCTGATCCGGACGCCACCGATAACGGCGCTGATCACGATCCAAGACAGGTATTTAGTGGTCATTATGTTCCCGTTAGCCCTACACCCATTAAAGACCCTGAGTATATCGCGCATAGCAAAGATCTATTCAGCGAACTAGGTTTTAGCGACAGCCTTGCACAGTCGAATGGATTCATTCAGATGTTTTCGGGAGATATCACCGAACTACCCGCGCCGCTGCGTAAAGTGGGCTGGGCGACGGGTTATGCGCTGTCTATCTATGGCACTGAATACATCCAACAGTGCCCGTTTCAGACCGGTAATGGATATGGTGACGGCCGAGCGGTTTCTGTCCTAGAGGCGGATATCAAAGGAAAGCATTGGGAGATGCAGTTGAAAGGGGGTGGTCGAACACCCTATTGTCGGGGTGGCGATGGCCGCGCTGTTCTGCGCTCCAGTGTCCGGGAGTTTTTAGCACAGGAGCATATGCATGCACTCGGCGTGCCGACGTCTCGTTCTCTGAGCCTGTATGTATCGAAAACGGAAAAGGTAAAGCGTCCTTGGTACTCTGAAGGCTCGCGCAGACAAGATCCCGACCGGATGATATCTGAGCCTGTCGCCATCTCAACGCGGGTTGCCCCATCGTTCCTTCGGGTGGGTCAGCTGGAACTCTTTTGTCGCCGTGCCCGACAGCAAGCGCATCCAGATGCGATGGCTGAACTCGAGATGATCGTCCTGCACTTGATCGACAGAGAATACGCCGACGTCATCGACAAACGCTTGTCTATAGTCGAAAAGGTGCTGTTACTGGCAACCATGTTTCGCGACCGTCTTACCTCGTTAATCGCTAACTGGATACGGGTTGGTTACTGTCAGGGCAACTTTAATAGTGACAACTGTGCTGCGGGCGGCTTCACTCTTGATTATGGCCCTTTTGGTTTTTGTGAACTATTCGACCCCCATTATCAGCCTTGGACTGGGGGAGGGCAGCACTTTTCATTCCTGAATCAGCCGGCAGCAGCGGAGCGTAATTTCCATATGTTTTGGACGGCGCTGCGCCCGCTGCTAGCTTCGAACCAAGTCGCGCTGGATCAGCTCGAGGAGATTCGCAACGGTTTTGCCGATGAGATGCAGGCGAAACTAGAATCGATGTGGGCTAGTAAGTTGGGACTAGAGACCTTTAATGGAACGTTATTCCGTGAGCTCGGTGCTCTGATGATACAAACACCGGTTGATTACACACTCTTCTTCCGAGAGCTATCACATATACCCGATGATATAGGCAAGCTTCAAATAAGTTTCTACACGTCATTTGGCAGCAAAGATGCTGACGGTTTGAATCAACGTTGGATAGCTTGGTTCGACGAGTGGCGATCACTCATCGACAGTCGTGCTGACTCTCGTGAAGCTATCTCTGAGCAGATGCTTCAGGTGAACCCAAAATACAGCTTACGTGAATGGTTTGTTGTGCCAGCTTATCAACAAGCCGCGATGGGAGACTACCGCCTGATTAGAGAGTTACAGACGGTGATGACTCAACCCTATGCGGAGCAATCGCAAGAGATAGAGGCAAAATACTATCGGAAAAAGCCGCCAGAGTTCCACGGGCTGGGTGGTTTATCTCACTATAGTTGTTCGTCGTGATCTTCTAAACCGTTGGTCGTCTCGTCAATATTTCTATCAGCTAGGCATATGGATCGTGCCTATTCATATGCGGCGTATTTGGATTGGCAGACTAGGTCAACTTCATGGCCGAGCATTTCAGATTAACGGCTTATATTTTTTAAAAACGTCTACAACACAGGCTGTTATTGCGTTAACACTAGGCCGTCGCCGATTAGCAGCCACTCAGTGGTAGTTCATGGGTTATTTTGGGCTGCTTCATTGAAAACATGGTACTAGTCGAGCGAATACCCTCTGTAGGTAACAACCGGTTACTTAACAGCGCTTCGTAGCTCTCCATATCCCGCGTAATAATTTTCAACAGATAGTCGCAGGCGCCACTGACCGAGTGACACTCTTGGATTTCAGGGCAATCTTTTACCATCGATAGAAATGATTCTAAGGTTTCAGGGTGATGGTTATCCAGTGAGATCTGGGCAAATGCCACCACGTTTAAATTAACTTTCTTTGCCGATAGCGCGGCTATGTAATTCTCAATATAGCCTTCATCTTCTAGCCGTTTTAGCCGTCTCCAACAGGGCGCGGCGGATAGTCCAATTTTTTCAGCCAGCTCTCTATTACTCAATCGGCCATCTTTTTGTAAAGACGTTAGTATCGCTAAATCGAAGCTATCAAGCATAATTCATCCATTTTTATTTATTTTGAGAAAGTATATTGCTTATTATCGTTCATTTTCAATATTTTCAGAAAGATAATTTCGCCAAGAACTCACTACAATAAAAATAATGGATAACACAATAAAAAAGCTGATATACAGCTCATGCTGAGGTCGATTAAACAGATGAATAAGGTAACGCTAGCCTCTAAACAGGAATCTAACAACGGTGTATCAGCACCGCTTGATTGGACTAAAATTTGTCAGTTAATGTTAGCGTCACGCGCGCTGGATACCATCGAAGAACAGGAACTCGTGCCAGCGAAATTGGTCTTTAATCAATTTTCTGCTCGGGGACACGATTTCGCTCAAATTATCCTTGGTTCTTTGCTTACCCATCCCCATGATGCAGCAACCGGTTACTATCGTTCTCGCCCCTTTGTGATGAGTCTAGGGATCGATTTAGATGAAGTGGTGGCTTCACCTATGGCCAAGGAAGGTGGTTACAGTGATGGACGAGATATTGGGGTGGTGTGTAACTTCCCCAACCCTGAAAGAACGGGAGCGATGCTCTTTCCTATGTGTGGCGGTGTCGGTGCGCAATACTCTCCCATCGCGGGCTGGGCGCAGTCCATTGTTTATCATCGAGATCAGTTAGAAGACGACCGTTATACCGGCGCGATAGGGGTCTCAATGGGAGGCGACTCCTCGATGTCTACCAGCGGTTTCTGGGCGGCACTGAATATATCGACGACTCATCATCTGCCGCACCTTTTTTATATTGAGGATAATGGTTACGGTATCTCTGTGCCACAAACAGAGCAAACCCCCGGCGGCGATCAAGTCGCCAACCTCAAAGCCTATAAGAACCTCTACATTGTTGACGGCGACGGCACAGACCCTGAGCAAACCCCCATACTGATTAAAGAGGCTGTCGACTATGTGCGATCCGGTAAAGGGGCGTGCTTGCTCAGGCTCAAGGTGCCTCGATTATGCGGACATACGTTTCAGGATACCCAAACCTATAAGTCACCTGAATTTATTGCCGATGAAGTTACTCGAGATCCTTTGCCTAAACTGAAGGATTACGTGCTTAAACATAACATCATGACTGCAGCCGCTTGGGAGGCGCTTGAAATAGAGAGTATCAGCCAGATTCAAGCATCGGTAGAACGAGCTAAAGCCCGCCAGCAGCCGGACCCTAGTCAACTCACCCGCTTTGTTTATGCCGAACAAGGCTCGTCGCAAGTAAGAGGGGGGCTCGCAGCAGATAATCACCGCTTTCCGGCAAGCAATACTACACCGAGTCCCACCGGTTCTCGGATCAACATGCTCACCGCTATCCGTAAAACGTTGGATTATGAATTAGAGACCAACCAGAAAGTGATCGTCTTTGGTGAAGATGTGGGCCCTAAAGGTGGCGTGCATGGTGCGACACTAGGGTTACATGAGAAATTTGGTCAACAGCGTGTGTTTGATACCAGCTTATCGGAGGAGGGTATTATTGGCCGCTCCGTCGGTATGGCCTTGAGCGGGCTGATGCCAGTCCCTGAAATCCAGTTTCGAAAATATGCCGAACCCGCCGCAGAGCAGCTCAGCGACACCGGTATTATGCGCTGGCGAACAAATAATCAGTTTGCCGCCCCCATGGTGGTCAGAATCCCCGGTGGGTTTGCACGACGGGGCGATCCATGGCACTCCATGAGTGATGAGGTCGAGTGGGTGCACAAGGTTGGTTGGCAACTGGCGATGCCCTCTAATGCTGAAGATGCGGTCGGTCTGTTGCGATTTGCATTACGGGACAATAATCCGACGATTTTTTTTGAACATCGTTTTTTACTGGATCATAGCTGGGCGCGTCGTCCCTATCCCGGAGATGAATATATTATCCCTTTTGGTCAGGCGAAACGCTTAACCAGCGGTAATAAGTTGACGGTTATTTGCTGGGGAGCAATGGTTGAACGGTGCGAAAGTGCCGCCAAGCAACTCGATATGGGGATCGAAGTGATCGATCTGAGAACTTTGCAGCCTTGGGATAAAGAAGCTGTGATGACCTCGGTTGAAAAAACGGCTCGCTGCTTAATTGTCCATGAAGATAATAAAACCGCTGGATTTGGTGCTGAAATAGCGGCCACTTTAGCGGAGGAACTCTTTTTCAGCTTAGATGCGCCGATTCAACGACTCACCATGCCTGATATCCCTAGCCCTCACAATATTCACTTATTGGAGAGCGCTCTTCCTAGTGAACATCGCATTGCTCAAGCGATGCAAAACCTGATCGCCGTCTAAGGAGGAAAGAGCTATGCAACATTCAATATCGATTACGCTACCCGCTGATGCGCTAGAAGGTACCGTCGCTACGGTGTCCGATTGGTTAGTGACCGAAGGCGAGCAGGTGACAAAAGGGATGCCTCTGCTGGAGTTAGAAACCGATAAAGTGACTATGGAGATTTGTGCTGAAGCCGATGGTGTTATCTCCCAAATTTTAGTCGCTCGAGGTACCGAGGTAAGTGAAGATGTGCTGCTAGGTGTTATTAGTCGTGACTCGGTGAGTCCGACAGAAAACGCAGCTCCCGCTAGTCTAGACCTTTATCCATCGACGACGGACGAGAGCACCATCATAGAGATACGTTTACCAGCCGAACAATTAGAAGGTACTGCCGCAAAGGTAGCAAACTGGATCGTAGATACCGGAGGCTATGTTAAGGAAGGTGATCCTCTACTTGAGCTTGAAACCGATAAAGTGACGATGGAAGTCACCGCGCCAGCCGACGGCATGCTTCGGTCACAAGTAATACAGCTTGGTGATGAGGTTGAAGAAGGAACTCTGCTCGGTATCTTGGTAAAACAAGCCGGCCGAGAAACACTCACATTGGAGAGCGCACCCGAGAAAGCATCAACGGTTTCTGCTTCACCATCGTCATCGAGCCAGTGTAAGCCAGAGCAGCAACTTGACTCTGAGACACGCAATGCTCGTCATCTTATTGGCCCAGCCGTTCGGCGCCTATTAAACAAACATGGCCTCAATATTGACCTTATTAGCGGCAGCGGTCGTGGTGGTCGGGTCACGCGAGATGATGTTATTGCCTTTATGGCATCCGATGCTGCGAAACATCGCACCCCTAATCCGGTGACAACCTCGGGTCTCAGCGGAACACGCGTTCCGCACACACCGATGCGTAAATCGATTGCCAGCCATATGGTAAACAGTCTGCTGCACACGGCTCCCCATGTTACCAGTGTTTTCGAAATGGATATGGAGCGGATTATGGAGCATAGAAAGCAATGCAAGTTAGGCTTTAGCGAAGCCGGTGTAAAGCTGACGTTTACCGCTTACTTTCTTGCCGCTTGTGTTAAAGCGATGCAAGCCGTTCCATCAATCAACGCACGTTTCCATGAAGATGCCTTGGAAATATTTGATGATATCAATATCGGTATTGGTACCGCCCTTGGTGATCAAGGATTGGTTGTTCCGGTGATCAAACAAGTGCAAAACAAAAACTTATTTGAAATCGCCACGGCGTTGCAACAGCAAACCGACAAAGCACGGGAGGGCAAGTTAACCCCTGCGGATTTGAAAGACGGCACCTTTACTATCTCTAATCACGGTGTCAGCGGTAGCCTTTTTGCCGCCCCCATTATTATCAATCAACCGCAGGTGGCGATATTGGGGATTGGTAAACTGGAAAAAAGAGTCGTTGTGCAGGAAGTGGATGGTGAGGATGTTATGACAATCCGGCCGAAATGTTATGTTTCCTTGAGTATTGATCATCGTGCCATCGATGCTTATCAAACTAACCTCTTCTTAAGTCACTTTGTCGAAACGATTGAAAATTGGGCTTACTTGCCATCTTCATGAACGTTTAAGCGAAACAGTTGAAGGGCTTATGGTGATATTGAGCGCATCAGCTATTGCCTTATGTTCGACAAATTCCGAACCATTGTCGGCAGTGATTGTTCGCACCGATGCGGCATAAGGCTTCAGCATATCTATCACTGCATCTCGCACATCAGCTGCTCGCTTAGCCGCTATCTTTCGTACTAGGCACATGCGACTTTTACGTTCTGCCAGCGTGACTAGCGCCCCAGTGCCTTGCTTACCCAGAACAGTATCGACTTCCCCATCGCCAAAGCGTTCTCTATTTTCGACGACCTCAGGTCGCTCATCTATCGAACGAGGATCGGGTATCACACAACGCTTTGTATTCACGCCTCGTCGATAACGTTTATCTCCTTGACGTAACGCTTTGTAAAGCGTTACGGCAGCGGCTTTATTTGCAGCGATATAACGGTAGATCCACTCATGATTGACCGGCATATCAATTAAATGCCCGACACCGCTAATCTGCTCCGGACTCCAATGAAGTGACAATCCAAATTCAACATACTGAACCGTTAACGCTGGAATTCTGTATTTAGCTGCCAAAGTCCTACGCTCTTGAATTCTCTGCTGAGCCTATTCAGGAATGGTAACCATTCTTTGATCCGTTTCGATCTAGCTCTCGATAAACGGTTGAGCGATGTACATTAATTGTTTTAGCGATGAAAGCTGGCCGATAACCCTGTGCAAGAAGAATCGATATCTGGTATGTTTCCCTTCGGTCAACTGTTGATATGTCATAGTGATACACTTTGTCTTTGGCGAGAAGAAGCGTACCTCTATCAGCAGTTGGCCACCTCTCCATCTGTAGCAAAAAGTGTCGCACATATTATATGAATCTTCGTCCCTGTTCACCCTGTAGAAAGAAGGTTTGCCCCCGTCCTGAAAATGGTGTGACCCCTTGTTACGGCAGTTTACCGGGGGATTATGTATGGGAGGAGTTAAAGATGTTAATTGGCAGTAGCAGTCGTTGAATTTTTCGTATAGTAAATTTTTTAAAAGATAATAATTTGACTTTTCTTAGGTGTATGACCAATCTTAAAAAGAGTAAAGTGTTTGGTGTTTGGTGTTTGGTGTTTGGTGTTTGGTGTTTGGTGCACATAATAATGAATTGATGTTTGAGCCTTAGCCGGCTAAGTGATAATTATTTATGAGCTAAATTTTTTGTATTTGGAGTGGTTTGTGATAAGGCGTATTTTGGATTTTTTTGATTATAAGTATTCAAGGCGTGTGCGTCGCTTATTGATAAATGAGGCATCTAAAGCGGCGGACTGTAATGATTATAGGAAGCTAAAAAGGTTAGTTACTAGTGGTTTAGAGTCCAAATATCCAAATGTAAAAAACGTTGCTAGAGCTAAAAATGTTATTCTTGAACTAGAACATATGATGCAAGGGGTGGGCTGTAAAAATAGTAGGATTCCTCTGTGGTGGGCTGATACTCCTTATCCTGGTAATCTTGGAGACAGTTTGAATCCGTGGTTAATTAACGGCTTGACTGGAACTCCTCCAGTCAAAGCAAGTCTGATTACCCCGAATGTTATGCTTGCTATAGGTTCTACTGCACAAAAAGCTGAGGATCATACATCAATTTGGGGTAGTGGATTCATTTCAAAAGACTCGCCGGTTAATCCGAATAGTAATTATTGTGCAGTAAGGGGGCCATTAAGTAGGCATATGGTTGTGAAGTCTCAAGGGGAATGTCCGGACGTATATGGCGATCCAGCAGTGTTTATGCCACTTATTTTTCCTAGAACGAAAAAAGATTCTGGGCGTATCGGTTTTATCCCTCATTATATTCATGAACATTTGGTGAAAGATGGCGATTGTTTTACTTTAAGTGTGAAACGGGCATCAATGATTGATTTTCGAGAATTCGTAGATGATCTGTGTGAATGCTCATATGTGTTCTCGTCATCACTTCATGGTCTAATTCTTGCTAGGGCATATGGGATTCCTGCAAGACGCGTTGTTTTTTCTGAGCAGGCGCTTGCAGGTGATGATATGAAATTTGATGATTACTATTTGGGAGTTGGTGTGAAAAATGTATCAGATGCAGTAGATTTTTCCCAACTGGATAATTGGGATGAAGCCAATCTTAAAAAGTATAGATCATTCGAGGAGCCTGTTGAATTTAACGGTAGTAATTTGCTGTCTTGCTTTCCATATAGTGATCATTTGGTTGACGGAATTATTGATAGAGCAAAATATATTTTCGCATAAGATTTAATAAAGCAGGAAGTGCAATATAGTTTTATGGCAAAGGTGTATATGGTTGTTTAGTTGTTCACGGTTAGTAGAAAAGGAATGGTTATAATACTAACTCTGAGCGGAAAAGTATTGATAGCCAACTCGTAAATGCATTTTTTATTAACAGTGTTATTGTTTTTTATGCTAAATTATTATCTTTTTTGTTTGCCGGTAAGATTTAAAATGATGTTTTTAATTTTTCTTTTTATTGTTCTTTTTGTTTTTTTTATTGTTGCTTTTAGCTTGTGTCTTAATATATAAGAACAATCGCTAGTTAGATGGTTTGGTAGTTTTATTTTGTGTTTATTGGCTAGATCTATATTGTCTTTAGAGAATGAGTTTTTATTTCTGGTTGCAACTAATTGACGCATATAATTAGGCTTCAGTGTCATATATTTATTAATGTTAAATACGCCTGAATAGTTATGTAAGTTTCCAGAGAAATCAAGAGCAGTTAATGTTCTTAAACATTTAGAACAAGTAGAGCAGTTCTCATGAGTGTCATCGCCACGAATACAAACATTTAAAAACCTAAAAGTTGGCTCGTAAGATGCTATGTTTAATATTTTATCTACCCTTGTGTTTTGTATGCCATCAAGAATCATTTCAGTTGTCTCTGTTGATAAAAGAGGCAGTAATACTGGTTCGCAAAATATTCCAATGTCTATGCCTTTATATAAATAAGAATTTTTAATCATACTATTGTAGTCAATACCTGCTGATGCGAAATAGTATTTAGAAAAGTGATTTTGTAATGCCAATACTCCAGAGACACCGGTTAACGAGTATGTCTCTTGATGTCCCCACGGATAGAACTGATGGAGATTTGAGTCTAAAGGTATAAACTCAACACCAATTTCTTTTGGAAATGGCTTAAGATGCTCATACCTAGTTTGGAATTTCTTTTGAGACTTAACTAGATCGCTGCCATGAGATCCAACATTAAGGAATAAAAAGCTATTTATTTTAAATTCTTTATCTTTCTCTTTCTCATAGCGATCATATATTGTACTAAAGGAATCTACTCCGCCTGAAAAACCTGTTCCAATTCCATTGCATGTTATTTTTTTAGAGGTCGTCTTTAACGCAGTTACTGTTATCTTTTTTGCTGAATCTGAATAAGACATTAATAATGGAATGACATAATTGTTTATATTAAATAACAATTTTTTTGACACTATTCCATTAACTTCAATGTTTACTCCGTACTGCATAGCAGGATAAAGAAGGCCTACTAAAAAAGAGTCCATGCTAGTAGTGCAAAGATAGGATGAGTACTCTTTTGGTATTGAAAACCACACATCTTTTTTTCCTATTATCTCACAGTCTACAGTAGCTAAAAGCTTGACACTATCACCAACGTTTTCACTTCTAAGGTCAAATATTTTCATTACAGTAGCCTTAAATAAAAAATAGATTTATTGTGTATTATTACTTATTTTACCATAAAACCGTTTGAGTATTTTTAAACGTGAATATTGGTGATACGGAAAGCAGCCTCTATTGATAGAGGCTAGCAGGGGAATCGATGAAATCGTAGTTACAGAAATCGTTTGCTAGAACGGTATATCGTCATCGAAGGAAACTTCAGGAACGTTGTTATCAAATGCTGGCGGCTCTTGATTCATATAGCTATCATCAGAGCTGCCGGTTTCAACTTTCCATGCTTGAAGATTGTTGAAGTAACGGCCGTTATATTCTCGCCCACGAATATCAAAGGTCACCGTGACATCCTGCCCTGGCTGAAGGTTATCGAGTAAGCTCACTTTGTCTTGAACGAACTCAAGGTTGATTTCTTGGGGGTATTTGCCATCCTCAACAATGACCACCATTTCTCGCTTAGTGAAACCGCTGTTGAATGTCTGAGGGTCCTGAATTAATTTCACTTTACCTGATAACGTGTAAGCCATTGTTTCCTACCTTTAAGAAGTCTATTGCTGCGATGAATTAAACCAGAAAAGATGGAACATTACCTCCCGATTAGCCTCTTTTTTACGGCTTTATGAGGCGTCATGTAAGGTGAACGGAGAATCTCTTTAGTGCGTACGCCAGCGATGCTCATTTCTTCTGCCTAGGGGTAAAAATGAACAGGGCTACGTTCGGTTAATCATCCATGTCCCAGCAGAGAATCTGCTCAGGGTTTTCGCAGAGGTCTTCTATTCGCTGGGAGAGCAACTGCGCAAACTCAAGGGCGATCATTGATGATGGGGTTTCTGTTGGAAAGAGTAGGCCGACGCGTAAGAATATATCGGGTTGAAAACGGCGAAAGACAACTTTTCCCGGTTGAGCATAAGAGGTGTAACTGAATGCGGAGATCGGATCAATAATAGAGATGCCGAGACCTCGCTCGACAAACTTGAGAGCCGGTATAAAAAAGCGGGTTTGTAGCCGAACATTCATACGATAGCCGCCGGTTTCAAATAGCTGCAGTAGGTCATGGTAGATCATATGGTCCGGGTGGAGGGTGATCATTGGTTCAGCGTCGAGCATATCGAGTGTGATGATATCGTGCACGGCGAGTGGATGATCCGCAGGCAGGGCGCAGACACAGAGGAGATCAAATAGTTGGTTTCGACCTACTTTGGGCTGATGGGACGTGACCTCTGCGAGGGCAAGGTCATATTGATTGGAGGCAACCCACTCGATGACAGAATCAGAGGTGCGCGTTTGCAGTGAGGCTTGAATCTTTGGGTGTTCGATTAGAAAGTCAGCCAGAATGTCGGGCATGAAATAGTTGGACGGGCCCGGCATACAACCGATGCGGAGAAAACCATACTGCTTGTTTTGAATATCTTGAACGGTTTGATTGACATCCTGTATGCGGGAAAAAATAGCCTCTACTTCTTTGTAGAGATAGTTCGCTTCAGGTGTTGGATATAGACGCTTTTTGTGTCGTTCGAATAACTGAAAACCAATATCATTTTCCAACGAACTAATCATCATGCTGACCGCAGGTTGGGTACGGAATAGTTGCTGGGCCGCTTGTGAGACAGAACCTGTCAGCATTACCGCCCGGAAGGCTTCCATCTGTTTGAGGTTCATCGTTATTTCCTAATATATTAGTTATATTGATATATAGCTTTAATAATAAGTCATTATTTATGATAGAAAATATAACGCATGTCTAAAATGAATGCACGGCTATCCCGAGTGTTAGGGGGATCCGTCAGTCAGTGAAGGGAAAAGATTTGCGGGTTGTCTGAGCATAAGAAGAAACGGCAGCCTATAACGAGGGTTAAGACTGCCGTTGAGAGCCGTTGAGAATAGAGGCTTATTATTTAGTTTTTGCTTTAGCTGCTGCGTCAGTCATGATGCTATAGGTGGTTTGCATATCGGCAATCCACTCAGGCCCATGACGGAAGTCGATGACCGCACCAATATTTTGGTAAGCTTGGATAACTTTAGGATCATGCATCACTTTCTCTGTGGCTGCAGTGAGTTTTTCCACGACTTCTTCAGGGACGCCTTTAGGGGCGAATACGCCAGACCAGCCTTCGAAGCTGCCTTTAATGCCAAAGTCAGAGAAGGTCGGCACGCCAGGGAAAGCGTCC
Organism: Amphritea opalescens; assembly: GCF_003957515.1. Taxonomy (GTDB): domain Bacteria; phylum Pseudomonadota; class Gammaproteobacteria; order Pseudomonadales; family Balneatricaceae; genus Amphritea; species Amphritea opalescens. The sequence continues at coordinate 25,473 of NZ_RQXW01000015.1, read as the reverse complement.
ATTTTCTGATTCATCACCAATACCCGTGCACGGTCTGCTTTTACGTGAGGGCCGAATGCTGGCGGGAAGGAGACGGCTGAATCAATATGCCCGCCGACAACGGATACCATGGAGGCCGCGGCGCTTTTTGCGTTGACATATTTAGGTTTATAACCGGCTTGATCAGCAATAATGTTAGCTAAAATAGTGCCCGATGATGATGCTCCCCAAGAGCCTTGGGTAACGGTTTTACTTTTGGCTCCGGCAATAAACTCATTAAAGGTTTGGTAAGGGCTATCTTCTTTTACCACAATCGCGAGCGGCACCGCTGTCATTTTGACAATGGGGGTGAAGCTTTCAAAGCTGTAGGGGGTCTTACTGAAGTTTGGGGTCACTAACATGTTGCTTAAGCCGGCGTTGATGAGGGTGTATCCATCTTTTTTCGCACGGGCCACAAAGCTTGTGCCGACGATCCCAACACCGCCGGGCTTATTAATAACAACGACGGGGACGCCGAGTTCTTTCTCGACGGCATCAGCCCAGATACGAGTCGTTAGGTCTGAATCGCCACCCGCTCCCCAAGGCACAATCACATTAATCGGTTTTTCCGGATATTCTGCCAGTACCGAACCTGACGCTAACGTTACAGCGAGTGCTGCAGTGATGGTTGTTAGTGTTTTCTTAAGTTTATACATCATGAATTCCTGTGAAGTTTTGTTATTGATATTTAATCAGTGGCCGATTGTGTTTCTAGGGACGGTTTTCCTGTTGTGATGCCTTCAGGCTGCTTTCCTCTTTGCCAAGGTAATTAAGGTGGCTGCTTTTGCTTTTCGTCTCATGCGCATGCTGGATATGACGAAGAAGGCAGACAGTGCGATAAAGACCCATGAGAATGGAGACGCAAAAAATAGATGATATTCGGTGCCAACAATTGCGACAGCTTGGTCTAAATTCTGCTCTAAAAAGGGCGTCAGAATAAAACCGATGATAAATACCGCGGGGTTTAATCCGACTAATCGCATGCCGTATCCCATGATGGTGAAGAGGATAAGAATCAGAATGTCATTCATATTCTGGCCTGCGGTAAACGCTCCTGCGAAGGCAAACACCGTGACACATGGGAAGATGTAATAACGCCGTAGAGATGCCATCTTGACGAAAAACTTAAACCCAGCCCGTGCGATGCCTAATAGAAATAGATCGGTGAGGAGAAATCCAGCAAAGATGGCATAGATGGTTTCGGTATGTTCAAAGAAAATCATCGGGCCGGGGGTTAATCCATGGATTAAAAATGCACCCATCAGTAGGGCGGCGACATCATCGCCGGGTATGCTGAGGGTTAGCATCGGAATCAAGCTTGAACCACACACCGCGTTATTGGCTGATTCAGCGGCCGCAATACCTTCTACCGAACCTTTTCCATACTCGTCGGGTTTTTTCGACGTCCGCTTGGCTTCGCTATAAGCGATAAACGCGGCAGTGCTTGAACCCAAACCCGGGAGCGCGCCAACAAAGGTACCGATACCACTGGATTTTAATATAGTGCCAAACACACTGCGAAACTCTTTGAAGCTAATGCGGTTATCGGCAGGGTTGGGTGAATGGGTAATCATCATTTCATGATGGGGTGTTCGCCGCCGCCGAATGACGTTAAACACTTCAGGCATGACGAGAATACCAATTAGCATGGGGGTGAAGGTAAACCCTCCCATCAATTCGGTATAGCCAAAGGTAAAGCGGGATGCGCCGGTGATCGAGGACATACCGACCATGGCAAAGAGCATTCCTAGGCAGCAGGAGAGTAAGCCCCGTGGGATAGATTCTCCAGCCATGGTGCCTATCACGGTGAAAGCAAACAACAGTAAAAATACTTTCTCGATCGGCCCCGCTTGCAACGAGATTAAAGAGAAAGGTGCCGCGACGAGAATCAATACTAAGGTGGCCAACATCTCGCCAGTGATAGAGGCAAACAGTGACATATCGAGCGCTTTACCCGCTTTGCCTGCCTTAGTGAGCGCATGGCCGTCTTGGGCGGTGAGAAAGGAGGCGGCTGCGCCTGGGGTATTGATCAATATCGCCGAAATAGACCCGCCATAAATACCCGATTTATAGACCGCCAGTAGCATGGTGATACCGATAATGGGATCGACATAAAAGGTCATGGGCAGAATGATAGCGATCGCCATGATGGCAGATATACCCGGGATAGCGCCAAAGGTGATACCAATCACGACACCGAGGATAATCCCCAAAATCGGGCCAACCGCTAAAATTTGGGAGAAGCCATTAATAATATTATCAAACATTTAATAACGCTCCTTTATAAAGACCATGTGGGCAGAAAGACACGTAAAAATTCTCTCGAGCCGTAATAGATGAGTAGCGGCGTGACAATCGATGTCGCCACAATGGGCACCCAGTTTCGGCCGCCAAGGAGAATGGCGACGGCGATCATGACGAAGGGAGTCGCGACTAAAAAACCGATATAAGGTACGGCCAGCCAATAGGCGATAAAGATACCGATATAGACAAAAATACCGGAGAAACCGTTAGTTATGATGACTTCAGAGCCTTCCGGCTGTGCGCCTTGAGATAACGTTTTAAGCGATTGAATTGCGATGGTGGCCGCGAAAATAATGATTAGGCTCGCCACAACCCGTGGTAAAAACATAGAGCTTAAATCACTCTCTGCGCCGCCCTCAACTAGGTTGTCATTCGTTAAAATGATCACGGAAAGTATTATCAATAACGTCGAAAGCGCGACATCAATTTTTCGTCTATCCATTGTGTTACCTGAATATTTATTTTTTTGAGTTACGTCAGAGCACTTTATGAGAGCTCCTTGCAATGGGTCTTTCAACGGTGCTGATCAGTGTCAATTTTCTCTGTCAAAAGCCGCTATTCAAATCAGTTTATACAAACAGAACATAGATACAATTCTAAAAAAACTTTGATGTTATAAGTTTGTCTTATGAACTTTTGATGTTTAGCCGCGAGATAGGCTTAGGTGCACCAATACGAATCTTTTGGTTTTATTTGGCTTTTTCAATGGGAATTATCGCACTTTTATGGGGCGATTGTTCGGAGAGTATTTTTTATTAGTCGGTTAAACATATGTCCATGAATCTTGTTTCATCGAATCATATTGTCTTATGACCTGCAGAGGGTTTACAGGTCACGATGTTTAACCTCATGGTTAATGCATCTCTAGAGCCGCCGTTTCAATACTTATACTTACGCTTTGTTTCAGCACTCATAGTTACGCTTTATATATATAAGTTTTTTTGATGAACTCGTAAGTATTTTGAATTTGTTGTTATATTTTTTGCAACAGATAATGCCTATCTAAAGCATGGATCGAACAGTTATGCGCGCAGATGTGCCTAGCAATCAACGGGAATAACCTTAATGAGCTTAAAACCTATGCTTATTAAATGAAGCATCTGGAGCGCCTTTAGCGGGTGCTATTGAAGGAGCTTCTCTTATCTCGATTGATGATGGCCTGCCTGATGTTTTCCCTTTGTCGTTTAAATTGTGAACGCTTGTGAAACCGTCTGCACATAACTTTGTCGTGCCAACAATCCTATATATAAGAGCGTAAGTAATGATTCAGCGACAGCATTCTAATCAACGTATGAGCCAGCTAGTCAGCTTTGCCAACCTATGCTGGACAGCAGGCCAAGTAGCCAAAGATCCATCAGAGGATATCGCCGGACAAACGCGCCAAATATTGGCACAGATCGATGGGTTATTAGCCGATGCGGGTAGTTGTAAAAGTCAGTTAATTAGCGTGAATATTTGGCTTGCTGATATTGATCAGTTTGCGCAGATGAATGCAGTTTGGGATGACTGGGTCGATAGTGACAATCCGCCAGCCCGTGCCTGTGTCGAGTCCCGCTTGGCGCGCCCTGAATTACGGGTAGAGATTCAGGTTGTTGCGGTTACCTCTTAAGCATAAGTGTCTCACTAGGTAGGGATTATGGACAGTTCACAGATTGGTGTTGTTGGCGGCGGTGTTGTTGGTCTTGCAACCGCTATTTTTTTGCAACAAGCAGGGTATCAGGTAACGTTAATCGATAAGGAAGCCCCCGGTATGGGCGCTTCGTTTGGTAATGCGGGTCTATTTGCTGACTATGCTAGATTGCCGTTTGCTAATTTTTCGATGATGCGCAAGATGCCGGGTATGTTATTGGATAAAAGCAGCCCTTTGTCGATGCAATTAAGCTATTTACCCTCATTGATGCCGTATGGTTGGGAGTTTTTCAAAGCGTGTTTTCCGGCTAACTATACTCGGGCGAAGGTCGCCATGAAGGCGTTGCAAGAGCATACCCAGCAGGCCGATCAAGCGCTTTTAAGCCTGACGCAGTCGCAAGATTTGATTAAATCGGAAGGTTGTTTAGGTCTGTTTGCCACCGATGAAGCTTTTGCTACGGCGCAAAGCGGTGATCTGCACAATCGAAGAGAGCAGGGGGTTGAACTCGAGTTTTTGAATGCTAACCAAGTTCAGGCGTTAGAACCCGATCTGGCAGGCTTTCATGTCGGTGGGGTTTTCTATCCCAATACACGCTCTACCGTGAGTCCGATAGAGTTAAGCCGGCGTTATGCCCGTCACTTCACGGCGAATGGCGGGGTTATTTTGCAGGATGAAGTGCTGGCGTTAATACCGAATGAGCATGATGTGGTGGTGCGTCTGAGCGATAGACATATCACCTATGATCAAGTTGTACTTTGCGCGGGCCTTGCATCCAAACATCTCTTGGCAACCTTGGGTATAAAGGTACCAATCGTGAGTGAACGGGGTTATCACCTAACCCTTGATACGGGCGATAAATCATTGAATCGCCCTGTGGGCTGGTTGGATAAATCGGTTTTCTTAACACCGATGGATGATGGTGTTAGGTTAGCAGGCACCGCGGAATTCGCTTCTGCTGAAGCCCCGCTCAATGTTGAGCGGACGGAGGCGATGCTTGCTCATGCGAAGGTGATGTTGGGGAGTGATCCCGCGATTAAATCGACCTGGGTTGGGAGTCGGCCCTCAACACCGGACACTTTGCCGGTTATTGGCTCGCTTGAACGATATCCTAGAATCACCGTCGGTTTTGGTCACGGTCATTTGGGCCTGACCTTTGCTGCGGTAACGGGGCAGCTGATTACTGAGAGCCTACTTGGGCAAACCCCCTCGATCGATTTAAAACCTTTTTCTGCAACTCGTTTTAGCTAACGGTAGGATCTGAATATGATGATTAAAGGCGGACACAATGTCTGTGGGCTGGTCATGGGGGTTATCTCCTTGGAATCTTATTTTCCTAAACCCGATGGGCATATCAAAAATCCCGCGAGTTTTGATTTTCCGGTGTTATATCACACGGTAAAAGGGGCGACGATTGAACGTCTAATCAGTGAACGTGACCCTGAACTGTTACAGCCTTTTATCGATGCGGCACAGGCGTTAGAGCGCGAAGGTGTTAAAGCGATCACGGGTAGCTGCGGCTTTTTAGCCTTGCACCAAAAAGCGATTGCGGATGCGGTGGATATCCCGGTGTTTATGTCCAGTCTGATCCAGGTGCCTTTGGTGTCGCGTATGTTAAAGCAGGATCAGGTCGTTGGGGTGGTGGTGGCGAATAGTGATGCGTTGTCGTCAGATCATTTGACGGGTGTAGGCATTGCGGATGAACCGATAGTGGTGGCCGGTATGCAGCATCAACCACAATTCGCTGACGTTATTTTACGTGGAAAAACCGATGATCTAGATATGGCTCTCTTCGAAGAGGAACTGTGTGCGGTGATTCAAGGGATGCTAGAGGCTAACCCTAATGTCGGCGCTCTTGTCTTAGAGTGTACCGATCTTTCACATTTTGCCCCGGCACTACAGGCGAAGTTTGGCTTGCCTATTTTTGATTTGAGTAGCCTAACACGAATGGTGGCGGCAACTGTGAATCGGCACATCGCTTAAATACCATTGCTTTAACCTTCAGCTAGGGTCTCGTAGGTATGGATTCATGTAATGGTTACATGGGAAATGCCTTATATCATGAACGTCGTTCTAGAAAATACCTGGGTGCTTTAAGCCCAGGGCATTCTTGCCTGAGTAATATGATCACCGGATAACCGACTGAGATTAGCCCCTCCCCCGAAAAACAGCATTGAAACCTTTTGAGCCCCCTTTTTATACACCCTTTTATACACCGGATGGTACAGGTGTAACCCTTCCTTAATATGCGATCTAACAACGTCATTAATACGTTTTCCAAGTATGAATATAAGCGGTCAAGTGCGTGTTGCTGATGCGGGCTAACTCAGCGGTAGCACTTGTTACGAGGGTATCTTGCGTTTGAAACCCTGTGATAAGAGGCGCTTTCATAGCGAATAGCAGTGCGGTGATATAGCTTGTTGTTGGCTAATCGCTATTTCATAAACGTTACATCTCCTTCTAGAACTCTAAGTGATTGTTTAATGGTTGTTTTTTTGATTGGCTTATTTAAGTGTTTCATTTGATTAACACTTAGGGGGCTTTTGATCATCCGGTTATCGGTTTTTGTTAATAAAAACTATTTATTTTCAATGAGTTGTATTTTTTGGACTGATGTTTGCTGTATTGAGAATAACAACAATATATTCAATGTTAGGTGATCAACATGATCAAACGTCTTCAGCAAGCCTATACCGTAAAAGCACTGGCGATGATGTTGCTACTGCCGGTAGGTCTGTGGCAGACGCCTACGGCAATCGCTGATCAATCGAGTGATGATCCTTTGTCGGTGTTTGAAGCTAACATGAATAATGCATTACCAGATTCTACTTATGTAGCGCTTTCAGAAAACCAGCTTAAAGACATTCGGGGTGAGGGCGTTGATGCTGTTATTCCACAGGCTCCGATGGAGCTGGGTGTGATCCTTTGGGATGAAGGCGATACCAAAAAAGGCGGTCACAACGGCCAAGGCTACGGCAATTCAGTGGTCACTGTGAAAGTCCATTGGGAGGTTCGTTGAGATGAAACATACGCGCTGTATTCATACCACAAGTTATTTATTCATGTTGTTAATGGCAACTAATGTTTCTGCTGAAATATCGTTGAGTGATGAACAATATGGCAGTAGCCATCGTTCTGTTATTACGGATAGCGCGCTTGAAGGAAGTGTGGGGATTATCGGTGTCAACATCGCGGCAGGGGACTCTAATACCCAGCTAAATGCCCGTGCGCTGGCTGTGAGTTTTGGGCAGGGCGTAGATGTGAATGCGAGTGTTAAAGCGTCCCAGTATGTTGGCTTTCCAGATAGCGATAGTAGAGCAAGCTCCGCGGTGAGTTTGATTGAAGGTAACGCATTTGCGAATGCGTCAGGTTTGATTTCTGTTAACCATGCTAGCGGTTCCGGCAACGCCCAGTTGAATGATGTTTCTATCGGTTTTGCATTAGGAGGGACTGCCGTGACTGAAAGTGAGTTAAACCTCACGGTAACCGGGCAGCCCGCTATTCAATCAGATAACGATTTAACAGGACATCGTGAAGTATCGATTGGCGAGGGTGCTTTCGATGGAAGCAGTGGATTGGTTCAAGTCAATCAGCTGGCGGGTTCAGGTAATACGACACATAACAGTTTTGGTCTCAGTGTTTCGCTGCAGACTAAAGAGTAAGTATCGGGTATGACCGATAAGAAAAACAAAAAGGAGAACCACCATGAAACAGGTATTTAAATTAGCTCCATTGGCTGTAGCTGTTGCTGCATTTGGTTTTGCTGGTATTGCGAGTGCTGATAATGGCGGACGTCATCATCAGTCCAAGGAAGGCGCTACATTGAGTAAATCGGTGAGCGTAAGCAAAACCGTTGATTACTCCGGTGATGTGTCTATTAGCGGTGATATCCAGATTAATGCTTTGGGTATGGCTGTTATCGACCAGGAGCAGGATAGCGATAACAATCTGACGATCAATGACCGAGTCGATAATAATGCGACGTTTAATGGCAATGCTCTGCGTAGTGGTAAAGGTAATATTGGCGTCAACGTCAGTGCGGGGGATAATAACGTACAAAGCAATGCCGCGGCTCTGGCTGCCGCAGATGCGGGCTTTGTGTTTGGCTCTGCGGATGCAGAAGTGTTTGTTGATCAGAATGCAGAAAATAATGTCGCGTTCAACTGGGGGACGATTAATAATTCCAGTTTAAGTGGTAATGCATTGCAAAATGCTAAAGGTAATATCGCTGTTAACGTGGCCTCAGGGAGTGGCAACGTGCAGGGCAACTCTTTTGCGGCTTCAGTTGCATCAGGTTCCATGGGTGAGGCCACCGTATCCGTTGCTCAGGAAACCGAAGGTAATATGACTCATAATATGCCAGAAGAAACCTTTGAAGTGGTTACCACTGAGTTTAGTGTAGGAGGCAAACTACAGGGTGACTATAGTGGTAATGGTCAAGGTGGATACATTGGTGTGAATGGCCCTGCGCAATATACCGGTACATCCACTCAGAGCAATGATGTGTATCCTGAAATTTGGAAAGGGGATAGCCATAGCGATGGTGGATCAACCTATGTCGGTCATATTGATTTTGATAATGAGGCAGAGGATGCCGGGAAATTCGAATTTGATGAGGAAGGAACAATCGGCTCATCCCTTGAAGGAGGTGTCTTAGGCTTTAGCGAAGCAGGTACTCAAGCATTGAGTGGCGTTTTGACTGGATCGGCTCAACATGTCATTTCCCGTTATGTGCGCCATCAAAACAATGCCTCACTGGGTGATAATGCACTGCGCGGTGCTAAAGGTAATATTGGTGTCAATATTACCGCTGGCACAAACAACCTTCAGAATAATAGTTTGGCTATGACGAAGGTCGATGTAATGACTGCAGTAGCGCCTACAGAGTAACAATACTCATGACCTAATATAACCTGGGCTAGTCTTATTCTTGAGTCTAGCTCGGGTTTTAATAAACAGGTATCTAACGATGAGTATTTTGCTTATCAACATCCATTATTCGATAAGGTTGGCATTAATATTAGTGCTGACCTTGTCTTTTAGTGCGTTCTCATTTTCTGGTCAGATTGAACTTTCGAATGCCTTGCCGGGTAGTTTTGGCCTGCGTAAGTCGGTGGTCAGTATGCATGAGCAACGCTATAGCAATCTAGTCAGGCAGCAGACAGATTTTAGTTGTGGTGCGGCTGCGTTGGCGACAGTACTTCGCTATGGATACGGGTTGCGTGTCCAAGAGGAGGACATGTTAGACGGGCTATTTGCGGTTAGTGATATTGATAAGGTGCGTGAGCAGGGATTTTCACTTTTAAATATTAAGCACTATCTGGAGCGGATAGGTATGCGTGGACGGGGTTATAAAGTCGAAACGGATACACTATTAAATATAAAAATTCCAACCATAGTGTTGCTGGATCTGAAAGGTTATAAGCATTTTGTTGTATTAAAGAAAACCGAAGAAGATTTTGTTTATCTGGCGGATCCTGCGTTAGGGAATAAAATCATGCCTAAGCAGAAATTTATGGATAGCTGGAATGGTATTGTATTTGCAGTTATTGGACGAGGATTTAACAAAAACTCAATATTGGTTAACCCTCGACCGCAATTAACCGCCCGCGCTTTAAATAATACTTTCGCTCCTTTGAGTAATGCACAATTACTGGATTATGGCTTTCGTCATTCAGACCTTTTTTAGGTTCCGAAAGGGAGAAAATAATGAATATTTGGCAAAGAAATTATTGTACAAACATCGTCGCCAGTATGACCTGGTTAGCCGTAGTCGCGATACCGGTTGCTCAGGCTGATACTGTTCAGCCTAAGAGCTTTGGCCTGCAGGGCGCCGCTGTCAGTGATAGTGAGTTAGCGTCCATGAGAGGCCGTTTTATCGATGGCCGCAATGTTACCTTTTTTGGCGTCAGTATGATGACGGATTGGTATTTACAGTCGGGTAAGCACATCGATATGGAGATGCAGGTCAATTTTGATCTCTCAGGTGACCGTTATCAACCGACTATGTCAATGTATCGCAGCCAAGATGTCGGTTCGCAGGTTGCATCCGGTTACAGCGGTGATGAGCCATTGGATAATATATCCAATAGCCAAGGGCTAAATAGTGTATCGGGTGTTGTACAGAACATTCAGGTAGCAGGGGATCAGAATCGCGTTGAAAACGGTGTTGAATGGACTATCAGTGATCAAGCGGCCGTACAGCAGACTGACGGGTTGGTTAAGGTTGATGTGGCCGAATCTCAAAACCACTTAACAGAAGAGGGTGTGGGTACCAAGGTTTCGGTTGGTACCGATGGTGTGGGTTATCAAGTCGATGTGCCCGATGTTGGACGGGTCACGCAGCATATTAATAGCTCTCAATTGACGGGAGGAAATATATTACAAAGCACACAGTTAAATAGCGACCTGAATCAGGTATTCAATCGTATCGGCTTGACCGTTACGTTAAGCCCCGAAACATCTAATATGCACCCGCAAAACATCAATAACGCACTTAATCAGCTACGAGGTCTACAATAAAGTGGCAGCTTTTGTATCAGCTGCTACTTTTAATATCTAACTGCATAAAAATAAAAAATTAGATTTATTAAGCTTAGGGGATGAGTGTAATGATGAATCGAGCTTTCAGGTTAAGGCCGCCTGGTATTCTTATGGGATTGTTGACGTTTACGTTAATTCCGTTGGCGCAAGCGGCCGATGTCCCTATGGCGAGTGAGGCGGAACAGCTTAAATTTGAAATTCAGCAACTGAAGCTAATTAATGATAAGCAAGCGCAAACATTGAGGCAGATGGAACAGCGGCTGTATATTGTTGAACAAGGCGGTTCAACCTCTTCCACGCAAGCTTCTCAACAAAAGGTTGCAGGTAAGTCGGATGTCGTAAAAGAGGCTCTTCCTAGTGCCAGTATTGATAATATGATGGAGGAAGAGCATGCATTATTTAGTAATGACTTCACCCTAGAGTTAGGAATGAATTACAGTCATTATGATCGCAAGGAATTAGTGTTAGAAGGTTTTTTAGCACTGGATGCTATCTTTCTAGGCGATATCTCAGTTGATGATATCTCCGCCGATATTTTTACCTTTGATATGACCGGCCGTTACAACATTAATGATCACTGGCAACTGGGTGTTAATATACCGTTTGTCTATAGGGAGAGTACGTTTCAACGGAATATTAATGGGGTTGGCGCTGAGGCATCGGTTAATGAAGCCGGCTTAGGTGATATCACGCTGACATCGGCTTATAAGTTATTCACTGAAACTGAAAATAGACCAGATATTGTCTGGAATCTCAGTATTAAAACCCCCTCTGGTAGTGACCCCTACGGCACATCAACGGTTACGAAAACAGTGAATAATGGCGGAAATAGTGATCAAGTAACCTATCCTAAAGAGTTACCAACAGGCAGTGGCTTGTGGAGTATTAGCAACAGCCTATCTTTCGTCAAAACAACAGACCCCGCTATTATTTTTGCCAACCTGGGATATACCTATAACTTTGCAGGCAATTTTGATGATATTAGCTCTGCTGACGGCGATCAGCCCGGTGATGTGCGTCTTGGTAATTCATTTTATTATGGCTTAGGTATGGCATTTGCGCTGAATGAGCGCATGAGTACGAGTTTATCCTTCTCACAAAGGATCAGCCAAAATGGCGAGACCCGTTTGAAGGGAGGCAGCTGGCAAGAAATTTTCGGCAGTAACGGTAATGCGGCAACCTTTAATATTGGTGTCACTTATGCGCTGAGTGAAAAACTGTCGATGTCCACTTCGTTAGGTCTCGGCTTAACCCCCGACGCCCCCGATTATAGCTTGAGCCTTAAGTTCCCCTATCGTTTTTAACTATCTATTTGACATCAGGAGGTCTGTTGGAAAGTTGTTGCTGGCTTAGGTTTTAAAGTATTCACCGTTGTGTAAGGGAGGATGATTGTGATTGTTCAGAAAATGGAGTTTGAGTTACGTTCAGTTTTATTTGTCGTAACCCAGGACAAGATTGATGCAGGGCAGGTGACGTCGATTCCTGATTGGGATGTTCATGTGGCTCAAGGGCTAGAGAGTGCGGCGCTCAGTCTTGCTAATAATAACTATAAAGTGGGGTTGATTCAGCTAGAAGACTTTAGCAATAAGATGCTTCGAGCGGTAGAACAATTGATAACAACGGATCGTTCGATGGAATGGATTGTGTTGACTAATGATGAGTGTTTACAGAAGAAACCTTTCTGTAAATTTATTAGTGAAACCTGTTATGACTTTGTGACTTTGCCATTAGATGACACCGGCTATGCCTGTTTACTTTCTACGTTAGGGCATGCATTCGGTATGGCAGGGCTTAAACAGAGTGATAGTGAACCCAACTATGACGAATATGAGATGGTGGGTAGTAGCCCCGCGATGATTAAACTGTTTAGCGCGGTTAGGCGAGTCGCCAATGTATCAGCACCCGTGCTGATTTGTGGCGAAAGTGGTACCGGTAAGGAGTTGGTCGCCAGAGCGATTCATGAGCGTTCGAGTTGTGCCGACGGCCCTTTTGTTGCCGTCAACTGTGGTGCCATTCCCGAAAATCTGATTCAGTCGGAGCTTTTTGGTTATGAAAAAGGCGCCTTTACGGGGGCCAATAAGCAGAAATTAGGTCAGATTGAAGTCGCATCTGGTGGCACGCTGTTTCTCGATGAAGTTGGCGATCTACCATACGATATGCAGGTTAATTTATTGCGCTTTCTGCAAGAGAAAGTCATTCAGCGCGTAGGGGGGAATGAGGAGATAAGCGTCGATGTTAGGGTCATCTCTGCTACCAATGTCGACCTTGAAGCGGCGATTAAAAAGGGTCGGTTTCGTGAGGACTTGCTGTACCGTTTGAATGTACTACAAATTTTAACCCCTGCCTTACGTGATAGAGGTGGCGATATTGAATTGCTGACGAAATTCTTCTTCGATCACTTTCTATCTGAAGGCCAAGGTCGGTTGAAAGGCTTTTCTCAACAGGCTTTATTAGCCATTCAGCAGCATCGTTGGCCCGGTAATGTGAGGGAGCTTATTAATCGGGTGCGACGGGCGATAGTGATGTGCGATGGAAGGCTTATTCAGCCAAATGATTTGGGCCTGAAGGAGTGTGCTGTAGAGGAATCTTTAGTGATGCCCTTGAAAGAGGTGAGAGCCTTGGCCGAAAAGGAGGCGATAGCGAATGCTATACAGAACTGTCGACAAAATATGACCCAAGCCGCCAAAATGTTGGGGGTTTCCCGTGTCACTCTGTACCGCATGATGGAAAAATACGCCTTAGTTCAGCCGACTGAAGCGTCTGTCGAAACTGATTTTCAAAAGGTCCGTCCAATTTAAATCAATTCATTCTCCTTTATTAGTGACGATCGCATGATGACGCCTATCTTTTTTATTGTCATCAGCTGTAGAGGTTAAGTCACAACATAAAGGAGGTTCTCGTCCAGGATTTATCAGTGTTTACGCTACTTTCACACTGTGGTCATGTTGTTAATCAGTTCGGCTAGTTTTTTGATGCCGGGCTCGATGCGGTCGGTAGAGATTGAAGAGAAACCCAGACGAATAAAATTCTTGGGGCCGTCATCATGATAAAAGTGGATATGGCCGGGCTCAATAATGATACTTTCATCGATGGCACGCTGTTTTAGTTCGGCGGTATCTAGGTTGTCAGGACAGCGGACCCAGTAGCAAGAACCACCAAAATTGGGCGCTTCATGGCTGCCCGGTAGATAGCGACTAAGCGCCTCATCAACGGCACGCCAGCGGGTGCGGTAGTTTCGATTAATGTTCATAATTAACGCGTCATAATAGCCACGCTCTAAGAACATAGCCGCCGCGCGTTGATTATTTGATGCGGGGTGGCGAATCATTAGGCGGCGCAGCGCACGGGCTTCTTTGATTAAGGGCTCCGATGCCACCACATAGCCGAGGCGTAGGCCGGGGGCTAATGTTTTTGAAAGACTTCCGATATAAATAACGCGATCACTTTTATCTAAACTTTTCAGCGCTGGATTGGGTTTGTTATCGAAATTGGTTTCGCTTTCGTAATCATCTTCAATGATTAAGAAATCATCGCTGCAGGCGCGATTTAATAATTCGTAGCGTCTTGCCAGAGGCATGGTTACCGCCGTCGGGCATTGGTGGCTAGGGGTGGTATAGATTAAATCACAATCACTGAGTTGATCGCCGATCATCAAACCATCTTGATCGATCGGCAGAGGCTTCATTTGGCACCCGTGCAGTTTGGCGATATTGCGAATATCCACATAGCCGGGGTCTTCTAAGCCTAGGGTCGAGTGCTTATCTAGTAATAACTGCACCAACAGATAGAGTGAGAGTTGCGCGCCGACGGTCACCAATATCTGTTCAGGCGAAGCCCATATACCGCGACGGGGCAGTAGGCGGGTTCGTATTTGCTCAATTAGCCGCGGGTCATCGTGATCTAAGCTATCCGAGGCCCAATCACTGACCGCGGAATCACTGACGGCATCGCGACAGCATTCTCGCCAGTTAACGGCGGGAAAGATTTTTTCATCAAATTGGCCATAAATAAAGGGATACTGGTAGCGTTGCCAGTCCAATGCTTTGTTGATATTGATCTGTTCACTAGGGTGGATTTTGAAGCGCTGTTGCCAATCAAACCGTTGATCGTCCCCGGTCAGAGGTTCCGCCTGTTCCGCCGCTTGGTTATGTAACATGTCGGGGTTTACAAAATAGCCTCGTCGCTCGCGCGCAATCAGATAACCATCATCGAGGAGATGTTCATAAGCTAATACCACTGTATTACGCGCGATATCTAATAGCTTGGCGAGTTTTCGGCTAGACGGTAGCGGGACATCCGGCGGGATATTGCCATTCATAATGGCGCTGGCGATCTGTTCTCTTAACTGTTTTTGCAGGCTAACGTTTTTGTCTTGAGTGAGATGGAAAAGATGGAGCATATACAAGTGCCTCATGCTAAAAACAGACTTATATAATGAAAGCAATCCGTAGCTAAATATAAGAGAAGAGATCAATCATCAATGTGCTGAAATAATACCATAACTGGCTGAACGTATTGATAATAGAGGGGATGTCGATGAAAAGATAGATGAGTGATCGGAGGTTAAGGTGGTTGATGAGCCCCATTTGCCAGCCTGAGAGTATGAACTCTTTCAGGCTAACAAAGGGAGTAAATAACCGTTATTGAAAAGTAGTGCGATAAAAAATTATAGGCTGCTAGTGACGGCTAACAAGGCTTCGTCGATAGCGTTGACCACTATATCGATCTCTTCCTTAGTAATAATGAGCGCCGGTGCCAAGCAGATGGTGTTATTGAACTCTTTGAATGAACGGTTAGTTCGGCCAATAATGACGCCATTGGCCATACAGTGTCCTGCAACCGCCATGACCACTGATTCATCAACGGGCTCTTTTGTGGTTCTATCTTTAACCATTTCAAAACCAGCAAACAGGCCTTTACCGCGTACATCACCAATGATGTCATGCTTCTCTTTTAGCCTATTCAGTTGGCTAATCAGGTAGGCACCTTGGGTATTGACATTATCGAGCAGGTTTTCATCTTCGATAATTTGCATATTAACCAAGGCGGCAGCGGGCCCTGCAGTACAGCCACCAAAGGTAGAGATGTCGCGGAAGTAGCCCATACGAGGGTCTTCATCTTCTTTAAAGGCATCAAATACCGCTTCGGTGGTGACGGTACAAGAGATGGCGGCATAACCGGATGCAACCCCTTTGGCCATGGTGACAATGTCAGGCTGGATGTTGTAATGCTGATAACCAAACCATTGACCTGTTCTGCCTAGACCACAAACCACTTCATCGATATGGATTAAGACATCATATTTTTTACAGATCTCTTGCACACGAGGCCAGTAACCGGCGGGTGCTTCGATAACGCCACCACCGGCGGTGATAGGTTCAAGACAGATGGCACCGACTGTTTCAGGCCCTTCGGCTAAAATGACTTTTTCGATCTGATCGGCGGCCCAGATGCCGTAGTTTTCTTTATCGGCCTCATCTTGCGCCCGGTATTCACAGCAGTGAGGCACTTCAACAAAGTCGGGTACAAAGGGACCATATTGGTTTTTACGTTCAAACTGCCCCGTCGCACTCAGTGTACCGATGGTGGTACCGTGATAATCACGGTCACGGTAAAGGATCTTCGTTTTCTTGCCGCCATATTTCTTGTGTGCGATTTGGCGAACAATTTTAAAGGCTTTTTCGTTCGCTTCTGAGCCCGAGTTAGAATAGTAAACGCGGCTCATGCCGGGCATTTTTTCAATCAGTTTTTGCGCAAACTGTGCAGCGGGAACGTTACCGGCGGTTTGTGCAAAGTAGTTCATTTTGACTAGCTGGTCACGCACGGCATCGGCGATTTCGGTACGGCCATAGCCAACGTTAACAGTCCATACGGCACCTGAAACGGCATCAAGGTATTCATTGCCTTTAGCATCCCATACCCGTAGGCCTTTACCGTTAACGATCACCATAGGGTCGCTTTTTTCAAAGGCTTTATGTTGCGTCAGATGATGCCATACATGGTTACGGTCACTGTTCACGACATCGATAGAATCAAACTCATTCACATTATTGGTCATATTAGCCTCATCTGTTTATACCGGAGAGACAAGCTGATATTTTATTTTCTACCGTCTTTGGCGAGCCATATTTATAAACAGCGTTATAACCAGAGTTATAAAAGTTTATCAGTAACGGCTTGATAACCAATAAGGTTGAATAATATAAACTTGCCTAATTATCAATAATGTTAAATTACGCTTCTCTGTACTTGCTCGTTAGGGCCAGATGAAACTCCGACTTGAGGCCAGCGATAATATCTAAATAGACCAAAGGTAAAACGAGCGCTGAGATAGTTTTAAAAGCGAAAAAAACGCGGGAAAAATAGAAAAGGGAGCCGAAGCCCCCTTTATCAATACAGTTGTAATAGCAATGATTAACGCTAAGACAGAGTGTAAACGCTAGCGATAATTAGATAACCAATGTTTTGGTATAGCTCATTTCGCGAATCGCATATTTAATGCCTTCACGGCCCACACCGCTTTCTTTAACACCACCAAAGGGGAAGTGCTCTGTACGGAAACCAGGACCTTCGTTGGTGGCTAGGGTGCCCACATCCAGCTCTTCAAACAGATAGCGAATAACAGACAGGTTATTACTGAATATGCCAGCCTGTAAGCCATAAGCGGTGTTGTTGATAACAGGAATAATCTCTTCCACATCTTCAAATTTAAACAGCGGCATCACCGGACCAAAGGTCTCTTCAATCATGACTTCGCTATTGGCGCGAACGTTTTCTAGGATGGTTGGGTGTACAAAGGCACCGTCGTATTGGTTACCAAGGGCAACGGTTGCACCGTCTTCAATGGCTCCCTCAATACGTTGACGAATCTCTTTAGCAGCCCCCATATGAATCACAGGCCCAACAAAGGTGTTGTCATCCATTGGATCGCCAATCACCAGTGCAGCGCTCTTGGCGACCAGAATATCGCGGAATTGATCATAGACAGAAGCATGCACGAATAAGCGTTTCGCGGCGGTACAGCGTTGTCCCGCGGTGGCAAAACGATGGTTAATCGCAGAGGTTGCCGCGGCTTCTAAATCGGCATCATCCATGATGATTAAAGGATCATTACCACCGAGTTCGAGTAGTAGTTTTTTATAACCTGCAGCTGCAGCAATAGCATTTGCCGCAGCGGTGCCGCCGGTAAAGTTAATGGCATTAACATCGGGGTGAGCGTTCAGTTTATCCAGATCAGCGAGCGGTGGCATGCAAAATTGCAGCACACTTTCTGGCATACCGGCTTCATAGCATAGCTCAACCAGCAACTGAGAGGTCGCTGTGTTTTGTGGACCCGGTTTAAAGAGAATAGCATTACCGGCGGCATAGGCAGGCCCGATTTTATGCATCGCAATATTAATGGGGAAGTTGAAGGGGGTAATGCAAAAAATAGTCCCTAGTGGGCGCCAGCAAACCACGCCGATCTTACCACCGGCGGGAGCGTAGGCATCAGAATCGAGTGATTCACCACTGATTTGACGCGCTTCCTCACTGCTAGCGATGGTTGCATTAACCGCCCGAATCATTTCAACGCGGGAATCGGAAATCGTTTTGCCGGTTTCAATGGTAATCAATCGCGCCATTTTTTCAGCGTTTTCTTTAAGGAGACCGGCCAATTTTGCCAACACGTTGGCACGCTCATAAGCGGCTGTTTTGCGTTGAACCTTCTGACCCGTTTTAAGCAGCGCTAGCTTCTCTTCAATTTGTGTCCAACTGGTGTATTCATATTCACCAATCTGTTCATTGTTGTAAGGGTTTACTAATGTATAGGTTTGGCTCATTGCTAAACTCCCATTTGGATGAGTTGAAATACGATACGACTGGCTGCTATGAATAGTGCCAGTTTCATGAGTGTAAAAAAGACTTTGGTATTGATATAACGCAGTCCAATAACGCCAAGCTTTGCACCCATAACGGCGGCTAAGCTTAATATGCCAATCAGGTAGGCGTTATCGATAAATGAGAAACCGAGAAAAATAAAGGCTGGTATTTTAGTCAGATGAGCAAACATCTGCATAACCGATTTATTACAGACAACCTCTTCTTTGCTCATATCATCGCGCATAAAAAAGAGTGCGAGTAAGGGGTCGATCGCACCCACAATAATGCCCATGCTGCCGGTCGCAATGCCGACCCAGAAAAAATTCTTATCACTGATTTTAAAGTGAGGCAGGTGTTTAGGCTTAAATAGGGTATAAGCGATTAACAGAACCAATATCAGTAGAGGAAAGAACTCTCCCACGTACTTGACGATAAATAGCGTAGTGATAAGCGCGCCAATGACCGCACCGAAGGCAAAGGGGGTGCACATGCTCCAGCGGACATCCTTGCGTAGAAACCAAGCGCGGGCTGCGTTATTGGTGATCTGTACAACCCCGTGTATCGCGACCAGCGGTTTGACGGGCATATAGACACTCATCGCAGCGAACATCAATACGCCACCCGCCATGCCGGTGATGGAGGTGATCATCGATGCGATCGCGACCGCTAATGAGAGCCAGATGATGCTTTCGTTGGATAAGTTAACAACTTCCATTATTTCTCAATTTAAGTGACGAGTTGTGTGTAGGACTTAGCATAAAAAGAAAGTGGTCAAGGCTATAGGGCCAGTTTGACGTATGTTCTTGTCCACCCTCGTTAATGGTGAAAAACGCAGGGTTTAAGCCTATGGGTTTTATAGAAAACGGCGGGTGAATACACCGGCAACCTGATTGATTCAGATTACGCGATGATCGGGAGAGCAGCGAGGGGCTGTTAAGCTGTCAGTGTTATCAGTGTTGTCGGCTTAAAGGAGGTTGTTCTAACCATAGGATGCTGTCGATGAAGCCGCCTAGAGTCACAGGCCTACGGTTATTGAGCGAGTGTTGCGCATGCCTGCTTCTATTGAAGCAGGATGCAGTAGGGTATCAACGGGTTGTAACCCGGTTATTTGGCGTCACGAATAGATTGATCGACAATCTGTATCCAGTGTTTTACCGGTACTTCCGCGCTAGCTAGGTGGGTCATGCAGCCGATATTGGCGGTGCCGATCACATCGGGAGCTCCGCGCATTAAGCTGCTGAGTTTTTTGTTTTTTAACTCGGTAGCCAGTTCCGGCTGAAAAATTGAGTAGGTGCCGGCCGAGCCACAGCACAGGTGATTATCCGCCACAAAGGTTGTTTTAAACCCTAAACGGGTGAGGATTTTTTCCACTTCGCCGGATAACCCTTGGGCATGTTGTAAGGAACAAGGACATTGAAAAGCAATCGCAGCGTCGGGGTTGAGTGATAGCTTATGTAGCTCTTCATGGCTTAATATTTCGACAATATCTTTGGCTAAGGATGAAACCCTGAAGGCTTTGTCTGCATAGGTCGCATCACATTTTAACAGCTCGCCATACTCTTTGATGGTCGCGCCACAGCCGCTAGCGGTGATCACAATGGCTTCACAGCCCGCCTCAATATAGGGCCACCAGGCATCAATATTCCGGCGCATGAAATCAAGGCCATCCTCTTGTTGATTCAGGTGATAACTGACGGCGCCGCAGCAGCCCGCTTTAGGTGCAGCGATCAGTGAGATGCCTAGTAATGACAGAATTCGGGCGCTCGCAGCGTTAATATCCGGTGCCAGTGCGGGTTGTACACAACCTTCGAGCACCAGCATTTTCCGGGGATGGCTATCGCTAGGCCAGGGGCTTTTTTTCTCGTACGCGGGTATTTTTACTTTCAGGTGAGAGGGGAGTAACGGTTTAAGGGTTTGTCCGAGTCGCAGTAACGATTGAAACCGCGAGCGATAGGGCAGCACATTGACGATCGCAGTACGCAATAGCCTTTGTTTAACATTACGGGGGGCTTGTTGCTCCACTAATGGAATAGCAATATCTAATAACCGATGATACTCAACATTGGAGGGACAGGTGGTTTCACAGGCGCGACACTGGAGGCAGCGATCAAGATGGTCTCGTGTGTGAGATGTCACTGGCTGCCCTTCGAGCATCTGTTTGATCAGATAGATACGGCCTCTGGGGCTGTCTAACTCATTATTCAGCACGTTATAGGTGGGGCAGGTAGCGAGACAGAAGCCGCAGTGTACGCACTTGCGTAGAATAGCATCGGCTTCCTGGCCTTCCGGGGTGTCCTTGATGAAATCTGCTAGGTTCGTTTGCATGATGGAGGTCTCTGGCGTGCCGGATTAAAGGTCAGGGTAGATGCGGCCAATATTGAAAATATGCTCGGGATCGAAACGCGCTTTGAGGCGTTGATGCAGTGCCAGTAACGCCGCTGGCAGCGGGGTGAAAATATGGGTGCCTGCCATAGGGTTTCTGAAACAGGTGGCGTGTCCGCCCTGGGCTTTGGCCCACTGCTGAATCTGCTCGCCCTGCTGACTATAGAGCCAGCGAAGGGCACCACCCCACTCGGTCAATATTTGGCCATCATATAAGCTATCTGGAATAGCGGGTGCCATCGGCGGGATCGAAACGCGCCACAGCGGTGCGGGTTGCTGAAAAAACGCATGTTGTTGTTCTTTGAGGTTATGCCAGAGGCTATCAGAATCGGCCAGTGTATCGCCGCCGATCCGTTGTATGGCTTCCCTAACGCCGCCCTGTGCACCGGATAAACGGATGTAGAGTTGATCTTCATGCTGCAGGGTGGCGGAAACCGGAACGGGTTGGAGGCCAATATCCGCTAGTAGACTCTGCATCTGTGGAAAAGAGGCGCTGAGTACTCGGGTTTCTTCATAATGGGGTTTAGGTATCACTTTGAGGGAGATATCCAGCAAAACCCCTAATGTGCCTAGTGCGCCGCACATCAGGCGGGATAGGTCATAACCGGCGACATTTTTCATCACCTGACCACCAAACTTAAGCCGCTGCCCTTGACCATTGATCAGCGTAACCCCGAGAACAAAATCTCTAACCGCCCCTGCGTAAGGGCGTCGAGGGCCTGATAAACCACAGGCAACGGTACCGCCGAGGGTGGCATGGTCAGAGAATCGTGGTGGCTCAAAGCCAAGCATCTGTCCCTGTTGCGCCAGTAACTGCTCAATCTCTTTTAAGGGGGTGCCTGCGCGAGCGGTGATCACCAGCTCAGAGGGTTCATAGTTAATAATGCCTTGGTACTCGGCCATCATTAATGGTGTTCCCGACGTCGCTGCGCCATAGAAATGTTTACTGCCGCCGCCCCGAATCTGCAATGGGCTTTTCGTCGCTGCTGCTTGTTGTACCTGTGCCGTTAAATCTTGGATATCGAGCATATTAAAAACGTTCCAGATGGGGGAAGGGCATTTCGCCTTGATGTACGTGCATCGCATGAAATTCAGCGCAGCGGGCGAGGGTGGGTATCTGTTTGCCCGGGTTGAGCAGGTTTTTGGCATCGAAGGCGGCTTTAACCGCGTGGAACTGTTGGATCTCAGCTTCGGTGAACTGCAGGCACATCTGATTGATCTTTTCGAGACCGATGCCGTGTTCTCCCGAAATGGTGCCGCCCACCTCGATGCAGAGTTCTAGAATGCGTGTGCCGAGCTCTTCGGCCCGATGGTGTTGGTCGGCATCCATGGCGTC
Source organism: Amphritea opalescens (assembly GCF_003957515.1). Classification (GTDB taxonomy): domain Bacteria; phylum Pseudomonadota; class Gammaproteobacteria; order Pseudomonadales; family Balneatricaceae; genus Amphritea; species Amphritea opalescens. Next base: position 3,403 of record NZ_RQXW01000015.1, on the reverse strand, counting down.
GAACAAAATAGAGGGGTGCATATTGCCATCACCCGCATGGAAGACATTGACCACTAACAGTTGATATTCATCGGCCAGTTGATTGATACGTTGCCAGACATCGGCCAAGGCTCTTCTCGGGATGGTGCCATCCATAATGTAGTTATCCGGTGCTAACCTCGCCATCGCGGGAAAGGCTGCTTTGCGGGCCGCCCAGATACGAGCCTTCTCTTCCTCATTGTTGGATATTTGGATATTCGCGGCATCCAGAGCTTCCAATAGTGACATCACTCGGGTGAGTTCGTCCTCGACCTCCTCAATACTGCCATCGAGTTCGCAGATTAATACGGCGGCGGCATCGATGGGATAACCTGCGTGCATCAGCTCTTCGATGGCATTGATACCGGTATGGTCAATCATCTCTAACCCTGCGGGGATAATGCCTGCGGCGATAATGTGGGCAATGGCATGACTCGCATTCTCGATACTGTCAAAGCCACATAACAACACGCGGGCGCTGGCGGGTTTGGCGAGCAGTTTGACTCGAATGCCGACGATCACACCGAGCAACCCTTCAGATCCCGCAAACAGCGCGGTGAGATCATATCCTGCGGCATCTAACGAAGCCCCGCCAAGGGTGAGTCGTTCGCCTTCAATGGTGATCACATCGAGCTCAAGAATATTATGTACCGTCAGACCATATTTTAGACAGTGAATACCGCCGGCGTTCTCGGCCACGTTACCCCCCACGGAACAGGCTAGCTGTGATGATGGGTCCGGTGCGAAATAGAGATTGTAAGGTGCTGCGGCTTGGGTCACGGCTAGGTTGCGCACACCGGGTTCAATCAGGGCGGTTTTATTGGCAATATCAATATCGAGTATACGATCAAATTTGGTCATGCTCAGCAACAGGCCGTTTTCGACGGGCATGGAACCGGCGGTTAGCCCTGTGCCGGCGCCTCGAGCAACCACCGGGATATCCAGTTCATAGCAGAGGCGCATGATTTGTTGCACCTGTTCAATGGTGTCAGGCAGTACGGTGAGCAGTGGCAACTGGCGCATGGTGGTGAAGGCATCGCACTCGTAAGCGCGCAAGGCTTCAACGCTGGTGACAATATTTTCCGCTTTGATGAAGCGTTGCAGTGGCGTAAGAATACGTTGCAGCTGCTGTTCTCGTGTTGGTTGAGCGTCGCACATGGCCGATACCTAAATTGTCCCGTTGGATGGAGTTTAGGGGGAGTGATGATATTAAAAAAATACATATTATATATACTTAACCATCGTGTTTTTTAATGGCTTATAGGCGGGTGTTGGTTTGAATCTGAAGCAGTTGGAATATTTTGTACAGATCGCTGAACATGGCAGCTTTTCGGCCGCTTCTCGCGCTATTTTCGTCGCTCAGCCGGCGTTGACCCATCAGATAGCGGCGTTGGAAACGGAGTTGTCGATAAAACTCTTTGCCCGCAGCGTTAAAGGGGTAAAGCTGACCGAGACCGGTGAAAGCTTTTTACATCACGCGAGACTGATTTTGCGGCAGGTGGATAAGGCTAAATCGGATCTGATCTCCGATGAGATAGCCCCCAGAGGGGAAGTAGCGGTTGTGATCGATTCTTCCAAAGCGTTTGCCCTGATTCCCCATCTGCTGTCTTTATGTGAAACCCGCTATCCGGATATTCAGCTGCAGGTGCGTGATGCGATGAGTGTCGATGCGGCGGCCTTAGTACAAGAGGGTAAGGTGGATTTGGGGTTGATTCCCAACGCGGCGGATATCGAGGGTGTGGATGCTATTTCAGCCTACCAAGAGAACCTTTATCTATTTGGCAAAGCGTTGCTGCCCTTTGCCAATGAGGGGACGATCAAGTTTGAACAGCTATGTGAGTTCCCCTTGGTGGTGCCCGCTAAGCCCCATAGCATGCGGCTGCAACTAGAACAGAAAGCATTGGAGGCTAGGCGGCCGCTGAATATCCGTTATGAACAAAATTCTGCCAATGTTATCCGCAGTATCGTTAACAGCGACTTGGCCAAAGCGATTGCGCCCTATGATGTGGTGACGCAAGAGTGGCGGGGTGATCAGCTCGATGCCTTAAAAATCGTCAGCCCCGAAGTCAAGCGTGTCCATGCGATCGTATCCCTTAAAGGGCGACCGAAAACTCGGGCTGCCCGAGCGGTGGAAAGTATTCTAAAAGAGGTGATTCAAACCCTGCATACCTCGGGGCAGTTACGAGGGACATTGTTACTGCCATGAGCGGGTAGTGATTAGCCGGTATTGAGCATTGATGATGGTATCGGTTAAGCAGTAGACCGCTTATCGGTTGATTCAAGCTTGGCGACCGGCTAAACGGGCCTGAACTTTTTCGATAACCTCGGCGGGAGGGATGACTCCCTGCTTGCTGAGTACGCAACCTTTCGATGTGCCCTGCGCCAGTATCCTACCTTTAGAGGCTTTGCTTTTACAGATAAAGGTGTGCGTCATATGAAAGGTTTTCTCATCCCAGCCGGTAATTTCCATTTCGAGATCATAGCTTTGAAACAGGTTTAACGGTCGTTTATAGACCATGGTTTGTTCTGCCACAACCGGCATCCAATTTTCACGCAGCATGGTTTTGGCCAGTCCAGTGCGGATAAACATATCCACCCGTGACAGATCACAGATAGTGAAAAAGCGGCCATTATTCATATGTCGATTAATATCGATATCATTGGGTAAGACGCGAAGCGATAAGGTGTTTTGCGGGTGGTCTATCGAGAGGCGTGGCTTAAAAAAGGAAGCAATGAGTAGGTAGATCATGCGTAGATAAAGGTTCATAGCGGTTGCCGTCGAGAATAGAAAGCCTTGATTGTCGTCGACAGCGGTTCAGATATCACTAACATCAGCGGGCAGGATGGTTTACAAATTGAGTCACTTTGCTTTTAAGCCTGTTAAAAGAGCGTGTCAGCATTGGCTGCCTGATGCTCGATTGGATCCGTTGAACCTTGCGGCAAAGCCGTCATAGCGGCGATACGCCAGATAGGATGAACATATCGAAAAGGAGGCGTTGATGTTATCAGTCCTCCTTTTTCATGCCTGAGTTTCGGTGGTTTGCGATAGGGTTATTTGCCGTCTATCTTGGATATCCGGCCGTAAAACCGATCCATCTGAAAAGAGCCTTATGATGTTAATTGTGGCGTTAACGCTATTAACACAATGGATCAGTCTCAGCGGTCCGCGAATATGGGTCATCATGGGATCGGGCAATAAGCCGTTTGAACTGCTGCTGATAGCGTAGCCAGCTTAGGGAAGATGCGAATAAGCCCTGTTCATGAGACAATTTATTTTTAATCTTCGAGCCTGACCATGCCACATCAACTTACCTTTGCCGACAGCGAATTCAACAACAAACGTCGTAAAACACGTAAAGAAATTTTCTTGACTCGAATGGATAGC
>NZ_RQXW01000014.1 GCF_003957515.1 Amphritea opalescens | reverse complement strand
GGCCTGAGAGGTCTTGAGGCGACTTAAAACGGCCTCAAACTATTGCCCCAGTATTTTGTTAATAAAACAGTCATGGCGCTAGAAAAGCAAAACCCCAGCAAAAATACTGGGGTTTATCAGTAACCTGACCGGCCTTGGCCGGTTTTTTTTTGCTTTAAATATAATGGATATAAAACTCAGACCAATACCAGATTATCTCGGTGCACCAACTCTTGCTCGCCGACAAACCCCAGCACGGTTTCTATATGCGAACTCGGATGACCAATGATCTTCCGCGCATCCTCAACCCCATAATTCACCAAGCCACGAGCGATCGCCCGGCCAGACTCATCACTAATCACCACCATCTCACCACGGGAGAAAGACCCTGCCACCGACTTAACACCGGCAGGCAATAGACTCTTACCGCGCTCAACCAAGGCCCGCACGGCGCCCTCGTCTAAGGTTAAGGTACCACGCGCCTGAAGATGCCCTGCAATCCACTGTTTACGCGCCGCCACAGGTGACTTCTCAGGCACGAGCACCGTCCCCAACACCTCAGCCTCACGCAATCGCAATAAGATATTATCTTCTCGACCACTGGCAATAACAGTCACCGCGCCCGAGCGAGCCGCCAATTTCGCCGCTCGCACCTTAGTCGCCATCCCCCCCTGACCCAAACGACCGCCGCCGCCAGCCATAGCATCCAGCGAACGATCACCCGCTTTCGCCTCAGAGATTAAGGTTGCACTTGGATTTGAACGGGGATCGGCCGTATATAGACCATTTTGATCGGTCAACAAAATCAAGGCATCCGCCTCGACCAAATTAGCCACCAGAGCACCAAGAGTATCGTTATCGCCGAAGCGAATCTCTTTGGTGACTACGGTATCGTTTTCGTTGACCACCGGCACGACACCCACCGACAACAAGGTCTTAAGTGTGGCCTGGGCATTGAGATAACGCTTACGGTTGGAGTGATCTTCATGGGTTAACAAAATCTGGGCCGTTAAGGCATTATGGCGACGAAAGTTAGTTTCGTACGCTTGCACCAAGCCCATCTGCCCAACAGCGGCGGCCGCCTGAAGCTTATAAACCTCATAAGGGCGCTCTCTCCACCCCAAGCGAACAATCCCTTCAGCTATAGAACCGGAAGAGACCAAGACAATCTCAAGACCATCCTGTCGCAACTGAGCTAACTGATCGACCCAGCGACCGATCGCCGCCAGATCCAACCCTTCACCATCATTTGTTAGTAACGCACTACCAATTTTAACAACCCATCGACGGGAGGTTTTCAGTTTATTACGCGCTGCACTCACGGATCACTACTCTCTTGAAAGACGCAACTAAGACCACTTTCATTCTCACCACCCGCAAGCAGTGAAGCAGCCCAAACCTGTCTTAATTTTTGACGTATTCCACTTCAACGTCATAATCATCATCGTCGAAGTCTTCAAAATCATCATCGCCACGACGCTTAGCACGTACTTCTTCACGCATCTGCTCGATCCGCTCACGACCTTCACGGTCGATTGCGCGTCGAACTTCAAGCTCAGCTTCCACCAACTCAGGCATCTCTGCCACCCGTTCAGCCAACTGATCAAGAAACACCTGAATATCCTGCACTAATTGCTGGGTACCCATCTTATTAATCGCTGAGATTCGATAAACCGGACCTTCCCAGCCAAGCGCATCAACAACCGACTGACACAGCGCTTCCTGCTCTTCTTCAGGCACCATATCCAGCTTATTAAGCACCAACCAACGCGGCTGAGCGGCCAGTGTCGGGCTAAACTTTTCCAACTCCCGAACGATCACACAGGCAGAATCAGCCGGCGTTTCACCATCCCACGGCGCCATATCAACAAGATGCAGCAGAATTCGGTTACGCGCCAGATGCTTCAAGAATTGAATACCTAGACCCGCCCCCTCAGCAGCACCTTCGATAATGCCCGGAATATCGGCAATAACGAAGCTCTTATGCTGCTCAACACTGACAACCCCAAGGTTAGGCACCAGCGTGGTAAACGGATAGTCAGCGACTTTCGGTGTTGCCGCCGAAACGGAACGAATAAAGGTCGACTTACCCGCATTAGGCAAGCCCAGCAAACCCACATCTGCCAACACTTTCAATTCAAGCTTGACGTTTCGAGTCTCACCCAGACTACCATTGGTGGTCTGCCGAGGCGCACGGTTTACACTGCTTTTGAAGCGTGTATTGCCTAAACCATGAAAGCCACCCTGAGCGATCTTCTCAATCTGACCCACCTGAGTCATATCGGCAAGAACCTCATCGGTGTCGATATCGACCACAGTGGTGCCCACGGGCACCTTCATGATCAAATCTTCACCCTTGGAGCCGGTACAGTTACGGCTTTGACCGCCTTTACCATTCTCAGCCTTATAACGCGGCTGAAAACGGTAATCGATCAATGTATTCAGAGACTCATCCGCCTCTACATATACCGAACCACCATCACCACCGTCGCCACCATCCGGGCCACCTTTCGCGATATATTTTTCCCGGCGAAAGCTTAGGGTGCCATTGCCGCCCTTGCCCGCCTCGATCGTAATCGTCGCTTCATCTACAAATTTCATATTACACCTCCAGTTATACTGGCATTCTGTGCACATTACCGGCAACAAACCGGCTGTTGATAAGACCCGCCCTGCAGACCTTTTCAACAACAAGCTTAATTAGCCATTAAAAACAAAAAAAGCCCCGCAACCGCGGAGCTTTTTTAAGCATAAAAGCCGTATTAAGCGGTTTCTATAGTAATATACTTACGCTTTTGCGGGCCTTTAACAACAAACTTAACAACGCCGTCTGCAGTCGCAAACAGAGTATGGTCTTTACCCATACCTACGTTAACACCAGCATGGAACTTAGTTCCGCGCTGACGAACAAGAATGTTACCAGCCGTTACTACCTGACCACCGAAACGCTTAACACCTAAGCGTTTCGACTCGGAGTCACGACCGTTACGAGTACTACCTGCCGCCTTCTTATGAGCCATTTGTCACTCTCCTATCGAATAGTCTTAGGCACTAATGCCAGTAATTTTAACTTCAGTGAAGTGTTGACGGTGACCCATCTGCTTCATGTGATGCTTACGACGCTTGAATTTCATGATATGAACTTTCTTAGCGCGACCGTGGCTTACAACTTCAGCTGTAACCTTAGCACCTTCAACAACTGGCGCACCGATTTTAACATCATCGCCATCTGCAACCAGTAAAACGCGGTCAAATTCAACATTAGAACCCGCTTCTACAGCCAGTTTTTCCAGTTTCAGCGTATGGCCTTCCTGAACTCGGTACTGTTTACCGCCGCTCACAATTACTGCGTACATTTTAATCTCCAGTTTAAAACCCACCCTGCTACTAAATAACACGCCTACTTCTAATGGTTGAACCATATGGTAGGGAGCGAATTTGGATGGGTTAGGGCGCGAGATTATATAGAAACATGGAATATGACTCAAGTAGAAATATAGATAATAACCCGACTTTCTTGACACTCGCATACGCACCCCCTAGCATGCGCCAATACCAATTTAAGAGCCTAGTATCAGTTCCTATGCTGCCACATCAGTTAAATCCAGCTATTGAACCGCAATTTGAAGCGGTAAACGACTATATTATCAACCACTTACACTCAGGTGTGCCACTGGTTGAAAAGATCGGACATTACATTGTCGAAAGTGGCGGTAAGCGGATAAGACCGTTACTGGTACTCCTTGCTGCCAATGCTGCCGGCTATAAAGGCGAGCATCACGTGCCACTCGCCGCCCTGATCGAATTTATCCACACCGCTACTCTGCTGCATGATGATGTTGTGGATAATTCAGAGCTGCGCCGAGGCAATGATACTGCTAACGCTAAATGGGGCAACGCACCTAGCGTGCTAGTAGGCGACTTCCTTTACTCCCGCTCATTTCAGATCATGGTTGAGATCAGCAAGCTGGAAATTATGGCGGTGATCTCCAACGCCACCACCATCATCGCTGAAGGCGAAGTCATGCAGTTGCTTAATGCACGCAACCCTGACACCACCGAAGATGCCTATATGCAGGTGATTTTGGGTAAAACCGCCATGCTGTTTGAAGCAGCGACCGAAGCCGGTGCGATTTTGGCCGACGCCAGCAAAGAAGAGCAGGAAGCCTTGCGGCTCTATGGTCGCCATATCGGCATCGCCTTTCAGATCATCGACGATGTGATGGATTATCTCAGCACTGCAGAAGAGATGGGTAAAAATGTCGGTGACGACTTGGCCGAAGGCAAAGCCACACTGCCACTCATCCACGCCATGCAGCATGGTAACGATGAACAGCGCACGCTGATCCGCCAAGCTATCCGCAAAGGGGGCCTAGAAGATCTGCAACCCATTATGGATATTGTTCACGCGACGGGGTCTATTGATTACTCCCGTAACACCGCCTACGCCGAAGCCGATAAAGCGATCAAAGCACTCGATGCTCTGCCGGACAGCTCGTTCAAACAGACCATGATTCAACTGGCAGATTTAGCGGTTAAACGCAGCAGCTAAATCTGCAATCACGGCTTGAAGGGCGAATCACACAGAGTTATTAATCTGAGCCTATACCGCCCTTTACAGCTAAGTGTTTGATCTCTAAATCAACTAGCAAGCTATCAACAAGGCGGTTTCGAGCAACGCTCAACCGCTTTTTACCTTGTTATTCGCTGACCAGTGATAATGACTTAACTCGCCGCTAAGCCCCGTACTCTCGCAAAATTCCCGCTAAATCCTGTGATAAACCGCCCTAAAAACGACGAAATCTATCTGAATTTACCGTTTTTGCTGATACAGACCGTGATCCCTGACCACTAAACCGGTATAATCCCACCGATATTTTGGCTATAAAAAAACAGTGGGTATACAGCTCAGATGACAAAACCTTCCTCATTTAATCGAGAAGAACTCCTTCAGTGCGGTAACGGCATCATGTTTGGTGAGGGTAATGCCCGCCTGCCGATCGGCAACATGCTGATGATGGATCGCATCACTATGATCACCAGTGAAGGCGGCAAATACGGCAAAGGCTATATCGAAGCAGAGCTGGATATCCATCCCGATCTTTGGTTTTTCGAATGCCACTTCCCAACCGATCCGGTTATGCCTGGCTGCTTAGGCCTAGATGCAATGTGGCAGATTGTTGGTTTCTTCCTTGGCTGGCGTGGCAATAAAGGCCGCGGACGCGCGCTCGGCTGCGGTGAAGTTAAATTCACTGGGCAAATTTTGCCAACCGCTAAAAAAATAACGTATCGTATTGATCTATCGCGGGTGATTGAACGCAAACTGGTCATGGGCATTGCCGACGGCAGCGTATCCGTTGATGGCCGCGAAATCTATACCGCTAAAGATCTGCGGGTAGGCCTGTTCGTATCTACCGATAGTTTCTAAATAAACGAAGCCGTCACAGCCGCCATGGGCAGCTGTAGATCTATACTTACAATATTTACTGAATAAAAGAGGCATCCTATGAGACGTGTAGTTGTTACCGGAATGGGTATCGTATCTTGCCTAGGTACTGATAAAGAAGCCGTCTTGGACTCACTGAAAGAAGGCCGTTCTGGCATTAAGTTTCAGGAAGAGTACAAAGAGCTTGGGTTCCGCAGCCAGGTAGCTGGCAGCATCGATTTGGATTACACCGATCTAATCGACCGCAAACTGGTTCGTTTCATGGGTGATGCTGCCGCTTATGCGTATCTCTCAATGGACCAAGCGATTAAAGACGCTAATCTTAGCGAAGATATGGTATCTAATGTCCGTACCGGTCTGATTGCCGGTTCTGGCGGCGCATCCTCTGCCGATATTGTTGAAGCAGCTGATATCCTCCGCACCAAAGGTGTTCGTCGTGTTGGCCCATACCGAGTTACCCGCACCATGGGTTCAACGGTATCCGCTTGCCTAGCAACACCTTTTAAGATCAAAGGCATTAACTATTCTATCACCTCTGCCTGCGCCACGAGCGCCCACTGTATCGGCAATGCGATGGAACAGATTCAGCTCAATAAGCAAGACATCGTCTTTGCCGGTGGTGGTGAAGAACTACACTGGTCTCTAAGTATGATGTTTGATGCTATGGGTGCCCTGTCTAGCAAGTATAATGAAACTCCCGAAAAAGCATCCCGTGCTTACGATGCCAACCGTGATGGTTTTGTCATCGCTGGCGGCGGCGGCATGATCGTACTGGAAGAGTTAGAACACGCTAAAGCCCGTGGCGCCAAGATTTATGGCGAGCTGGTCGGTTACGGCGCTACCTCTGACGGTTACGATATGGTTGCTCCTTCCGGTGAAGGCGCTGTACGCTGCATGAAGCAGGCGATGAGCACTGTTGATGGCGGCATTGATTACATCAACTCCCACGGCACCTCGACCCCTGCTGGTGACATCCAAGAACTGAAGGCGATGAAAGAAACCTTCGGTGCTGACATGCCTCCGGTTAGCTCCACTAAATCACTGACAGGCCACTCACTGGGCGCTACCGGCGTTCAGGAAGCGATCTATAGCCTGCTGATGATGGAAAACAACTTCATCTGCGCATCCGCTAATATTGATGACTTAGATCCAGCGGCTGAAGGCCTGCCGGTTGTTACTGAACGCAAAGACAACGTTGATCTGCAACGGGTTATGTCTAACAGCTTCGGTTTCGGTGGCACCAACTCCACATTGGTCTTCGAGAAATTCGCAGGCTAATCGATAGCTTAAGCCCATTAAAAAACCCGCCAATCGGCGGGTTTTTATTATCTCGAAAATCCCTACTCATCTACCAGGTGGAGATCACGCATCTGCGCTTCCAACCAACCAATGGAATCACTGTGAATCTCGTCAACACTACGATCAACTGATTCAACGGCCGTACCAATCCTAACGGTGATAGTGCCCGGATATTTCACATAGCTCTTACCCGGCCAAAATAAACCCGCATCATGGGCCAAGGGAACGATAGGCACCTGAGCACTCGCCGCCAGCATCGCGCCACCTTTATTAAACTTACCCAGCTTACCCGCTTCAACCCGAGTGCCCTGTGGAAAAATAACGACATTCACACCTTCCGCCAAACGCTCCTTACCCTGCGTTAACAACTGCTTCAGCGCACCACGACGTTTACTGCGATCGAGGGCAATCGGCTTCAGCATCGCCAGCGCCCAACCAAAGAACGGTATGTGTAACAACTCCTGCTTCAACACAGCGCTCTGTGGACGAACGAGGGTTTGTAGAAAGAGCGTTTCCCATTCGCTCGAATGGTTGGCGACCAACACATACGCTTTATCTTTAGGCAGATTGTCACGACCTTCAACACGGTATTTAACGCCGCAGCACAGGTAGAGCCAAGCCATACTAAAATAGTTCATCAGGGTAAATAGTTTAAAGCGGGGACGAAACGGCAGCGCCCAACCCACCAGCAAACAAAAGGCGGCAAACAGCAAGGTCACCGGATAAAAACCGATGTAAAACAGGGTTGCCCGTAGATATAAAAGCAGAGAGGGTTGTCTGGTCATCGCCTGATCACTATCCTTTTCCGGCATGGAATCTATGTTACGGTGAAGTTAAACGTCCACTTTCCAGTGACCCGTTTTACCACCTTTTTTTTCTAACAGCTTGATCTCAGAGATAACCATCCCTTTATCCACAGCCTTACACATATCGTAGATGGTTAACGCAGCGACTGAAGCCGCCGTCAGCGCTTCCATTTCAACACCGGTCTGACCGGCCAGCTTGCACGTCGCCAAAATTAACACCGAGTCCGATTCAGGCTGCGGCAACAGCTCAACCGAAACTTTACTGAGCATCAACGGGTGACACAACGGAATAAGATCAGCGCAGCGCTTAGCCGCCTGAATACCCGCAATCCGTGCAACCGTCAGCACATCACCCTTTTTATGCTCACCGGCACTAATCATACGCAGGGTCTCGGGCAGCATACTAACCACCGCCTGAGCCGTCGCTTCTCTGCTGGTTACCGCTTTTGCAGATACATCCACCATGTTCGCATGACCATGCTCATCCAGATGTGTTAATCGGCTCATGCTGTCTCCTGATATTTCTGCTTATTTAACACGGGATTGGCGTACATCTGCCGAAGAATCTCCGCGGCGGAATCGGATAGACCTTCAAACCGCGCTTCAAACTGAGCTTTCTGTTCAGCATCAATACCATCGGTGTCGATACCCGCGGCGAGCAGATTAGAGGGGTGTAAATAATAGCTTTCAATAATCTGCCGATCGATTTCAGCGGCCAGCTCTTCTGGCGTATCCATCGGGGCGATCACCTGACCAAAGGCAACATGCACATGCCCTTTATTGCCATTGATACCCGCCACAATACTCTCAATATCTTCAAACTGTGACTTTTGGTATTCCCCACCCTGCTGCCTAGCATCAAGTTCCAGCGCTTTGGCTCGATCACAAGGATCATATTCATAGGAGATAGACACTGGTACGATCTTTACTCGCTCGACAAACTCAGCAAAGCTACGCTGTTTACGGTGGGTCATATAAAACATTTTCAGGATCGCCGGATCGGTAAAGTCATTACCATCTTTTGCCCGCCCTTCCCGCTGCGCAATCCAAATACTGGCTTCATCCTGTATCAGCGAATGATCAATATAAGCCGACAGCTGCCCCAGCGCCGTGAGTACTTCCCGCCCCTTAGCCGAACGGTTAACAATAAAGCTTTTATTCAAGCGCATTAAGTCAGAGACATAGGGCTTACGTAACAAGTTATCACCGATCGCGATACGCAGGGTATCGAAATCATTTTGATACAGGGCCCAATTAATAAAAGCGGGGTCCATCGCAATATCACGGTGATTGGAAACAAAGAGGTAAGCTTCATCAGTTTCAAGCTCTTCAATACCACTGCAGGACAGACGGGTGGTGGTTCGCCCAATCATCTTAGTCATATAACTGGCAATGAGTGTTTGAAAGTCTTGAATGGTTTCGATGTCACCGGTTTTTTGAGCTAAAAAAATACGGATCGCCGGTTTCAATAACCAACCAAACAGAGATGCCATCTGCGGAAACTGATAACGTGTTAACACCGAGATTAGCTCATCATCATGTATCAGCCGGTTCAGGACATCGCTAACCTCACTATCATGATAGGGACGAATATTCTGAAATGGATCATTGATAGGGCTGGCTGACATTCTGCCTCCTGGGCATTACAAATATTAAGGCGGGTATTTTACAGGGAGACAGGAATAATTTCAGCGCACATTATCTATTCTTTAGATTAAACCTAAGAGAAGGGTCAATAACTTGGCGACATCAGCCGCCGGTCATATTCATAAAGCGAACGATTTGCGGCGCATCGTCATCAAGATCGAAGTGATGTTGTTCAGGTTTAAGGTCCATGGCTTGGATCAGATGCTGCTTCAGCCGTTCGATATCACCTGGATGCTCGCGGATGACCTGACGCAGATCCATCGAGTGCTCATTACCCAAACAGAGTAATAAACGCCCTTCCACCGTCATCCGCACCCGATTGCATTCACTGCAAAAATTATGGCTGTGGGGCGAAATAAAGCCGACCCGACTATCACTATCGGCCATCCGGTAATAGCGTGATGGCCCACCGGTTTTCTCGGTACAGTCGATCAGGGGATAGGCAGGTTTAATCAACGCCAATAGCTCATCACTGGAACAGTAAGCTTCGGCGCGATCATGTTCCGTTATCGCCCCCAGTGGCATCTCTTCAATAAAGGTAATATCTACTCCTTTATCCCGCGCGAAGCTGATCAGATCGAGCACTTCATCATCGTTGCGGCCTTTCAACACCACCGCATTCAACTTAATCCGCTTAAAACCCGCCGCCACCGCGGCATCGATACCTGCTAACACCTGATGCAAGCGACCGGTACGGGTCAGGCGTTTAAATTTATCGTCCTGCAGGCTATCAAGGCTGATATTCAAACGGTCAACGCCTAAACGCTTTAGGTCCGCTGCCATACCCGCTAACTGTGAACCATTGGTTGTAATCAACAGTTCAGCCGGTAGTTGCCCTAATTTTTCAACGAGACTCAAAATGCCTCGACGTACCAGCGGCTCACCACCGGTTAGACGGATCTTATTCACCCCTAAGTCTACAAATGCTTGGGCGACAAAATACAGCTCTTCTAATGACAGCACTTCACTACGGGGCAGAAACTCCATCTCTTCGGCCATGCAGTACACACAGCGAAAATCACAGCGATCGGTCACTGACAGGCGAATATACTCAACCCGACGACCAAAACGATCGACAAGTTGACTGCTATTGTTTTTATTCGTTGTTGTCGTCATCTTCGGGCTAGTATCTCATGGTATTTTCGGCAAAAATATACCCGACCATTTTCATCGGTTATATCACCTATTCTAAACGAGTCCCTAACGAATGTATTTAGCACTGAAACATACCCATATCACCTTTGCCGTTTTGAGCATTCTGCTTTTCAGCCTCCGCGGCTTCTGGATGTTAACCACCCCTGCAAAACTGCAACGACGCTGGGTAAAAATTGTACCTCATATTATCGATACCCTTTTGCTGATAAGCGCCATCGCGCTGACCGTTACCATCAATCAGTATCCTTTGACCCATGGCTGGCTGACCGCAAAGTTAATCGCATTAGTGGCTTATATTGGGCTGGGCACTATCGCCCTAAAGAGAGGAAAAACTAGGAATATCAGAATATTAGCCTTTATCATGGCATTGGCTTGCGTGGTCTATATTGTCTGGGTCGCACTGCGTCACTCAGCGTTCTAGATCGGCAGTCACTAGGGGGGAGTGGTATCGGCTCCCCTAAGCCGTTATATCGTTAATCTCTTCATTTTGGTACTGCTCACGAATCATCGCCACCAGCTGACTCCGCCAAGGGCGCTGACGGATACCAAAATGATTCAGTAGCTTGGTGCAGACTAACACTGATGAAGCAGGCCGCTCCGCATCACTACCTAAATCAGATGAACTAATCGGAATCAGCTTCTCAACCTTCAGTTTTTCATATTGCCCCGCCGCCGCTAAGACCGCCTCGGTAAAACCATAACGGGTCGTCACCTCAGCACAGCAGTAATGGTAGGTTCCCCAGTTTTCCGCACCGTTATGCAGTTGTTTCAGAATAGCCACAATCACCCGAGCAATATCGCTCGCCGAAGTAGGACAGCCTCGTCGATCATCCGCCGCAGAGATCTCTTCCTGCTGACGTGCTTGTAATAACGCTCGACGCATAAAGTTATCGCCGATAGTGCTGAACACCCAGCTCACCCGCAAAATAACATGCTTCGCTAAAACCGACCGTAACACCTCTTCGCCCTGCCATTTGCTCTCTCCATAGAGACCCAAGGGGTGTGCTTGATCATCTTCGGTATAGCCGCTGGCGTAATGCCCATCAAAGACATAATCAGAGGATAGGTGGATTAGAGGGATAGCCAACTCGTTGCAAACCAAGGCCAAGTTTTCAACGGCATCTCTATTCAGCGCAAAACAACGTTCAGAGTGTGCTTCAACTCGATCTACCGCATTAAAGCCGGTGGTATTAATAACATAATCAGGTTGATGCTCACTCAGCTGCTGTTGCACCTGTTCGCGACTACTGATATCCAATTTTGAATCAGTAAAGGCAACCACCGAAAAGAAGGGGTCATTCTGAGTTGCTTGATTTAAAAAATAGCCAATCTGGCCATCTACACCGGTAATCAATATTTTCGCCGGAGTAGTCAGAAAATCCTGTGTCATTAAACTCTTGGCTCCACCTATGAAGTATCTAGAAAAGATACCATAACTGCGTATCTGCAGTGCAAAAAAAAGATCAACTCCGTCATGTTATGTTAACCCTCGCTTAAACACCATAAAGACAGAGCCTGTTATTTCATTCATCTCCTGCTGTCCAATAATAAAGTGAAGCGCAGATAAAATAGGATGCGGCCTACTGATGGACGTTTTTTTTACGCTATAATTCGCCCTCACTTTGCTATTTGAGATCCCTTTCATGCCGTTAGACATCAATTCACATACGGAGGAAAAACCTGCCGGTCGCATTCGACAACGCAACGAGCAACGGATTCTCGCCGCCGCAGAACAGGAATTTGCGACCTGTGGATTCAAAGGGGCCAGCATCAGAGAGATCGCTACTCGGGCGAATTTGCCCAAAGCAAACATTCACTATTATTTCAAAAATAAACTAGGGCTCTATTTCGCCGTACTCAGCGATATTATTGACCTATGGGATAGCACCCTTAGCCATCTAAAACCAGAAGATGACGCCACTGAAAGCCTAACCCATTATCTACGCCGAAAAATCGAATTTTCCCGTGATCACCCGCTCGCCTCGCGTATTTTTGCCAGCGAGATCATTAGCGGCGGCCCTAATTTAAACGACTATTTCAGTGAAGGCTATGAAGCTTGGTTTCGCTCGCGGACGGCGGTTTTTGAGCAGTGGCAGCAGCAGGGTAAGCTCGATTCAGAGATCACCCCAAGCCATCTTATCTTTTTACTCTGGTCCAGCACGCAACACTATGCCGATTTCGCCCTGCAGGTATCATCCGCCCTCGGCAAAGAGACTTTAGATGACAACGACTATGAACAGGCCATCAGCACCCTAACCCATATTATTCTTAAAGGTTGCGGTATTACCCCACTAAAATAATCCATTAACACCTCAATGTATCAACAGGTATGATCATTCGATTGATAAATCGGCGCCTCACAAGGGTGCGGCTCCGTTTAAACGACGAGCCTATCTGGTGCAACAGCACCCTCGAGCAGGATCAGTCACGGCCGATAACACTCAGATAGGCGCGACCGGTAAAGATTAGCTGCCATAAACAGAGCAATATGAATTGATTTTAAACATTCTGACCGGTTGGCCAGCTTTTTGCTTTTATTTCATAGATAGACGACACTCGGCTATCTGGTTTGAGTATAGTGTTCTTTAAGCTCCATTAGGATAGAGACGAGGTAGCCAGCGTGAAGCAGAACCCACCACCTCCGCGACTGACTTTACGCGGTATCAGTAAACAATACCCCGGATGTCTAGCCAACGATGACATCCACCTGGATATCGCACCCGCAGAAATTCACGCCCTGCTGGGTGAAAACGGTGCCGGTAAAAGCACCTTAATGAAGGTAATTTACGGCTTAGTCAAACCCGACCGTGGCGAACTCCTCTGGGACGGCCTGCCCATTGAGGTCAAAGACCCAGCCCATGCCCGTAAGATGGGTATCGGCATGGTGTTCCAACATTTCTCACTGTTTGAAACCCTAACCGTTACCGAAAATATCGCCTTAGCACTCGGTGATGATGCCGGTGAGTTAGAGCCCTTGGCAGAGAAGATTCGCACGGTGTCGGAAAAATACGGCATGGCGATCAACCCTGAACGGGAGATACACACGCTCTCGGTCGGCGAACGCCAACGGGTCGAGATTGTGCGCTGCTTAGTCCAAAACATTAAGCTGCTTATTCTTGATGAACCCACCTCTGTACTCACGCCGCAAGAGGTAGACACCCTCTTCGTAACACTGCGACAACTGGCACATGAAGGCTGCTCGATCCTCTTTATCAGTCATAAGCTCAACGAGGTCAAAGCACTCTGTCATAAGGCTACCGTACTGCGCTCCGGCAGAGTCTCCGGCGAATGTATCCCCGCCGATGAAGATACCACCAGCATGGCCAAGCTGATGGTGGGTGATGACACCCCCGTTAGTACCACCTACCCTAAAAAACTGGGCAATTCTCCTCTGCTGAGTGTCCACGACCTAAACCTCAATAGTCCCGATCCCTTTGGTGTGCAGCTGAAACATATCAACCTGACGGTCAATGCCGGTGAAATCGTCGGGATTGCAGGGGTTGCCGGTAACGGTCAGGAGGAGTTACTGGCGAGTCTCAGCGGCGAGCAACGCTGTAAAGATAATAAAACCATCACTTTTGCGGACACCCCGGTGGGCAAATTATCACCGGATAAGCGCCGCGAATGGGGGCTGGCTTTTGTCCCAGAAGAGCGGCTTGGCCGCGGTGCTGTGCCCGAAATGAGCCTCACCGAAAACGCCTTACTGACCGGGTTTCTCACCGGTCTGGTCCAAAACGGAATGGTGGCGTGGAAAAAGGCCGAAGCCTTTGCCGATGATATTATTGCCCAATACAAGGTCAAAACACCGAGTCGACAAGCACAAGCGGATAGCTTATCCGGCGGCAACCTGCAAAAGTTTATTATTGGCCGTGAAATCATGCAGAACCCCCGCATACTGATCGCAGCCCACCCAACGTGGGGCGTCGATATCGGCGCCGCCACCGCTATTCACAAAGCCTTAATCAACCTTCGGGATCAGGGTGCTGCCATTCTGGTGGTCTCTGAAGATATTGATGAACTATTTCTTATTTCTGACCGTATCGGCGCGATCTGTGATGGTGCACTGTCCCCCATTAAGCCCACCCCTGAATCATCCATACCCGAACTGGGTCGCATGATGGCCGGCGATTTCAATCCCGCCCGCGAAGAGAGAGTAACCCCATGATTAAACTGGAACCCCGGGGTGAACGCTCCAGCACAATGGCTTATTTATCACCGGTATTAGCCGCCGTCCTCACCATGCTGACCGGCTTAGTTGTCTTTACCCTCTTAGGCGTCGATCCGGTTGAAGCGCTAATCACCATTCTCTATGTCCCCATTTCAGATACCCATGGCTTAGCGGAACTCTGTGTTAAGACGGCGCCTATTCTACTGTGTGCTATCGGTTTATCCGTCGCCTTCAAAGCAAAGATCTGGAATATCGGCGCCGAAGGTCAACTCTTAATGGGTGGCCTATTCGGCAGCTATATCGCTTTACAACTGATTGAGGCGGAAGGCTTTTGGGTATTACCCCTCGTCCTAATTGCCGGTGCGCTAGGCGGTATGGTCTGGTCGGGTATCGCGGCGATATTGAAAGTGCGCTTCAACACCAATGAAATCCTCACCACCATCATGATGAACTATATCGCCCTCAATGTTTTACTCTGGGCCGTACATGGTCCACTCAAAGATCCTGAGGGTTATAACTTCCCAGAGTCAGCACTCTTTGGTGAGTCCGCGTTATTACCCATTCTCATTGACAATACCCGGGTCCATTTTGGTATGGCCTTAGCGTTATTTGCCGTTGTCGCTGTTTGGGTATTAATGAGCCGCAGCTTCTATGGTTTCCAAATCAAAGTAATGGGCATGGATGCGGGTGCCGCCCGTCTATCGGGCTTCAAAGAGAAGCGCCTCGCTTACTTTGCGCTGCTGCTCAGTGGCGGTTTAGCGGGTCTCGCGGGTGTCGGGGAAGTGGCCGGTCCGATTGGCCAGCTGATTCCACAAATCTCCCCCGGTTACGGCTACGCCGCGATTATCGTCGCCTTCCTCGGCCGACTCCATCCGGTGGGTATCTTATTGGCTAGCTTACTCATGGCGCTACTCTATATGGGCGGCGAGATGGCCCAGATCAGCCTTGGCCTGCCATTAGCACTGACGGGGATGTTTCAAGGGATGTTGCTGTTCTATCTCTTGGCTTGCGATGTGCTGATCTCTTTCCGTATTCGCCTCAAACCTAAAAAAATAACACCCACGCCGCCATCAATATTAGCGTCTGACACTCAAGGATAACGACACCATGGATATTGATCTGATTACCAACATACTCTATGCCATGATTCGCACGGGGACACCGCTATTGATTGTCGCGCTGGGAGAACTGGTCTGCGAAAAAAGTGGTGTGCTCAATCTCGGTCAAGAAGGGATGATGCTCATGGGTGCCGTGATCGGCTTTATCGTGACCCTTGTTTCCGGCAGTCTACTCCTAGGCTTTCTATTAGCGATGGTCGCGGGCGTCTTAATGTCGTTGATCTTTGGCCTCATTACCATGGAGCTGAGCGCTAACCAGGTGGCCACCGGACTCGCACTGACGATCTTTGGCACGGGGCTCTCCGCCTTTATCGGTAGTGACTTTGTCGGCAAGCCTATCGATGGCCTCGACCCGATCTTTATTAGCGGTTTAACAGATCTTCCCATCATCGGCCGGATGTTTTTTGGTCAGGATTTGGTAGTCTATCTCTCCTTCATTCTGTTCGGTGCAGTCTACTGGTTTATCAATCATTCCCGCCCTGGGCTGATCCTCAAAGCCGTCGGCGAGAACCCTCACGCGGCAAATGCCATTGGCTTACCCGTTTTTAAAACCCGTTATCTAGCCATCATGTTTGGCGGTGCAATGGCAGGGCTGGCTGGAGGCTATCTATCATTAGCCTATACGCCGCTGTGGGCAGAGAACATGACCGCTGGACGCGGCTGGATAGCCTTGGCATTAGTGGTCTTTGCTAGCTGGAAGGCGGAACGGGTGCTATTAGGCGCATGGTTGTTTGGTCTGGCGAGCATTCTCCACCTCGTATTTCAGGGGCTCGGCTTCTCTGTTTCGCCAAACCTACTGGCGATACTGCCCTATTTAGCCACTGTCGTTGTCCTAGTCATCCTGTCCAGTAACCAGACTCGCAGCCGGCTGGTTGCACCGATGTCGCTGGGCAATCCGTTCTATGCCAAGGGGTAAGCAATCGACGCCCTGTTTTGTGGAGTTCACCACCGCATTTTAATACTTGCGCACCAAACAGGAGCAAACTACAGTCATGACTAATAACAAAACCGGAACCTTAATTGCCAAACCACAAGAATTCCGGTTAAGTTAATGATTAATGCTGAATTGGTCAGATTTTTGCTTTAATAATTATAACTGACCTACCGGTCAACTTTTTTAGCCTGTCGCTAACAAATGTCTCAACAGGAGAAGGATGCATGAAACGTCGTCAATTTAATAAACTGGTTACCGGGCTTGCCGCCGGGGTATGCCTGACCGCACTGTCCTCTCTGTCGGTTCAGGCTGCTGATCCGCTGAAAGTAGGCTTTGTTTATGTGGGCCCTATTGGTGACCACGGCTGGTCCTATCAGCATGACCAAGGTCGTAAATCCGTTGAAGCCGAGTTCGGCGACAAAGTTAAAACCACCTATGTTGAGAATGTTGCCGAAGGGGCTGATGCTCAGCGGGTTATTTATAATCTGGCCAAAACGGGCCATAAGCTGATTTTCACCACCTCATTTGGTTTTATGAACCCTACCCTCAAGGTGGCTAAACAGTTTCCTGACGTGGTATTTGAACATGCCACCGGTTATAAAATGGCCAAAAACGTTGGCACCTATATCTCAACCACCTTTGAAGGCCGTTACGTTGCTGGCTATGTCGCATCACAGGTGACTAAAAGCAATAAGATAGGCTATATCGCCTCATTCCCGATCCCTGAAGTTATCCGTGATATCAATGCGGTACAACTCGCATTAAATAAATACAATCCGGAAGCTGAACTCAAAGTCATCTGGGTCAATAGCTGGTTTGATCCAGGTAAAGAAGCCGATGCAGCCAATGCGATGATGGATCAAGGCGTTGATGTGATTTTACAGCACACTGACAGCCCTGCTGCCATGCAGGCCGCTGATCGTCGCGGTAAATATGCGGTTGGACAGGCATCTGATATGTCATCCTTTGGCCCGAACGCTCACCTACTCTCCGTGGTTGATGAATGGGGTCCACACTACATTAACACCGTCAATTCAGTCATGAATGGTACTTGGAAGCCCAAAGCGAATGTTGAGGGTATGAAAGAGGGTGCTATCGTGATTCCAAGCTTCAATGACAGCATTCCTGCTGATGTGGTTAGCCATGCAAAAGAACTGATTGCCGGCATTAAGGACGGTAGCGTTTATCCTTTTGCTGGCCCGATCAAAAACAAAGCGGGTGAACTGGTTGTGCCTGAAGGTTCTAGCCTTTCTTACGAAGACCTGGAAAAAATGAACTGGTACGTCGAAGGTATCCAGTCTGATATTCCAAAATAACCCGCAATACCCCCTTGCCGCTATCCATGATAGCGGCAAGCCTTTCAACTAAGTGCCCAACACCTATATGAATATTCCTCTGATCAATATTTCCAGCTTATATTCCGACAATACAACGGAACAAATGGAAGTCGCTAAAGCCATCGATACTGCCTGCAGAGAAAGTGGCTTTTTTTATATCCAAGGGCATCCCATCAGCCAAGCCCGCATACGCGAGATGCGCGCGCTGTCTGAAGCCTTTTTTGCGCTTCCTGAAGCGGAAAAAGTTGCCATCGATATTACTCTCTCAAACAATCATCGTGGCTATGGTCGCATGATGGCAGAGCAGCTCGACCCAGAACATCCCGGTGATATCAAAGAAACCTTTGATATGGCACTGAATCTACCCACGGATCATCCACTGATTGGTCCAGACCGGCCCCTTTACGGCCCAAACCAATATCCTCAATCCCTTACTGATTTCCAACAAAAAATGGAACGTCACTATTGGGATATGCTTGAACTAGGCAAAACCATCCTCAGCGCCCTAGCCATGGCCCTAGGTCTCGAGAAACGCTTCTTTGACGATAAATTTGCACACCCATTAAGCGTCTTACGCTTTATCCATTATCCTGAAGTCGCCCCCCAAGCGGGCAAACAGCATATTGGCGCAGGCGCGCATACCGATTATGGCTGCATTACTATTCTTTGGCAGGATGAAATAGGCGGTTTGCAGGTGCAAGATACCCGCGGGGAATGGATCGACGCGCCTCCCATTGAAGACAGCTTCGTGATCAATATCGGTAACATGATGGCCCGTTGGAGCAACGACCGTTATAAATCGACGGCTCACCGCGTATTTAGCCCTAGTGGTGAAGAACGCTACTCCATGCCGTTTTTTGTCGAGCCTGATTTTGATACCGATGTCAGCTGCTTAGATAACTGCTGCTCGGCGGATACGCCCCCTAAATACGAGCCGATATCAGCAGGCGACTGGATGATTTACTGCTTTAACAATACCTATGCCTATCGTGACGAAGAAACCGCTTAACCGATCTTATTAGCCAACCGGCCGGATACTTTTCTATCCGGCCCTAGGCTCATCGATTGGCTCCGTATTGTGGTCTCAATACGCTCAAACAGCCCTGTCTATTTACTAGCTCAACCCTACTTACTAGCCTTCCCGCCGGACATAAAAGGTGGTTTGGCAAACCACACCGCCGCCATCAGCGCCAAGAAGATCCACCCCAGCAGTGCAAAATAATCGACCGTCGAGATCATATAGGCCTGCGCTTCGATCAACTGTTCAATACGCCCATAATTCTGCAATGTAGGGCCACCCAACAGATCAAGATAGTGCCGTGTTTCTGGACTGTATGGGGTAATATTTTCCGTCAACAAGGCATGTTCTATCGCCGCTTGCCGATGCCACCACCAGGTTGTGAGGGATGACGCAAAACTCCCGCCGAGTACCCGCAAAAAAGTGGCCAAACCCGAGCCATCGGCAATCTCCCTAGGAGAGAGACTCGACAGCAGGATAGTGGTCGCGGGCATAAAGAACAGCGCCACGCCTAACCCCATCCCCAGTTGGATCATCGCAATATGGTAATAATCCACATCGAGCGAAAATTCAGCCCGCCCGAAACTCGACAGAGACATCGCCAAAAAGGCGATACTGGTCAATAACCGCATATCCACTTTGTAGCCAAAACGCCCGACGATAGGCGACAGTATCACGGGGATGATACCGATAGGGGCTGCCGCCAGCCCCGCCCAAACAGCGGTATAGCCCATGCGGGTTTGCAACCACACTGGCAGCAGCAGGTTAAGGCCAAAAAAGGCGGAGTAACCCAACACCAACACTATCGTGCCGAAGGTAAAGTTGCGATGGCGAAACAGCCTCAGATTAATCACCGGATGCTCTTCGGTCATCTCCCAGATTACCATCGAGATCAACGCAATCACCGCCACCGCAGCACTGTAGATAATGAACTCCGATTCAAACCAATCCAGATCATTACCCTTATCCAGCACCACCTGTAATAACCCAACCCCTAATACCAACAGGGCTAAACCCACATAGTCGATCGGCTTTTTTTCGGTGTCTTCCGGACGGTTACGCAGCTGCGACCACACCACCAGCACAGCAAACAGCCCGATCGGTAGGTTGATAAAGAAAATCCATGGCCAAGAGTAGTTATCCGTTAACCAACCGCCGGAAATCGGCCCCAAAATCGGCGCCACCACCGCCACCATCGCTAATAGCGACAGCGCCATACCACGGCGTGCCGCAGGATAGATCGCAATCAACAGGGTCTGGGCGATAGGGTAAAGCGGCCCGGCAACAAAGCCCTGCAGCGCCCGAAAGAACACCAGCTCGGGCAGCGAGGTGGCGATACCACAGAGAAACGAGGTAAACATAAACAGACAAACAGAGCCGATAAACAAACGCACTTCGCCGACCCGACGCGCCATCCAGCCGGTCAGCGGCAACGCGATCGCATTACACACGGCAAACGAGGTAATCACCCAGGTGCCCTGCTCGCTGCTGGCACCCAGATTACCGGTAATCGATGTTAGTGCAACATTAGCAATCGTGGTGTCCAGCACCTGCATAAAGGTCGCCAACGCCAGACCAATCGTGGCCAGCACCAAGTTCGCGGGTACAAACCGGACCGCACTCATTTAACTTGAGACACCGCACTATCGTTTTGTGTCGTCTCACTGTTGGCGCGAATCAATTGTGCGGCTAACTCATCCGCCTCTTGCAGCAGATTGGCATAGATATCGGTGGCATAGCGGGCGGAATGATCGGCACGACTGGCCAGCACTTCGCCATCCTGCTGATGCAGATCGACCTCAACCTTGGTTGACATTCCCAACCGCAACGGATGCGCCTGTAACTCTTCCGCCTGTAAGCCGATGCGCACCGGCACCCGCTGCACAATCTTAATCCAGTTACCGCTGGCGTTTTGAGCGGGCAATAAAGCAAACGCCCCCCCAGTGCCGACACCGAGGCTTTCGACCCGTCCTTGATAATGCACATCACTGCCATACAGGTCCGCCGTAACCTCCACCGCCTGACCTATCTGCATCTGGCTCATCTGCGTCTCTTTAAAGTTCGCCTCAATCCACACCTGATCCAACGGTATTACCGCCATTAAGGCCTGCCCGGTAGTCACTCGGGCACCCGGCTGAACACTCCGCTGGGCCACATAACCGCTCACCGGCGCAATCAGATGAGTACGGCCATGGTTTATAAATGCTTGATGTAGCTTTGCCGTGGCCGCTTGCACCTTCGGGTGGGTCGCAATGGTTGTCCCTTCCACCAGCGCCAATGTGCTAGACAGCTGCTGGCGGGCACTAATCAACGCATTTTCAGCCTCGCCCAGTGCATCCCTTGAGTGGGACATAATCTCTTCTGATAGAACGCCCGCCGCCGCTAACTTATCGCGCCGTTTAAAATCACTGCGCGCCTGTTGCAACTCAAGCTGACGAGTCGCTAACTGAGCGCGAAAGTTATCCACACTGGAGAACAGCCCACGAACTTCCCGCACCGTGGCGGCTAAATCCGCTTTCGCCTGCTCTAATGCAATCGTGGTATCGCTGGGATCTAGTTCGACCAACACTTGGCCCTGCTCGACATAATCACCATCATCCGCGTTAATCCGAATCACAGTGCCATTAATACCCGAGCCGATTTGCACCCGGTTACCATCCACATAAGCATCCGCGGTTTCCTCGTAGAAACGACCATAAAGATGTTCATACGCAAATACTGCCCCGCCAATCACGAGCACAATAAAAAATAAACCACTCAGTAAGATCAGACGACTACGTTTAGCTGAAGCTGGCCGTGTTTCGACCTGAGGATCACTCTCATTCATAACTCTATTCCGCACTCTTCTTTATTCGGGTTTGCTCTGCTGTGTGGGCTCTTCCATCAACCCGGTCGGCACCAACATCTTGCGTACCATACGGTCAAACTCGCTTAACTCCTGTTGAGTGAGTTCACCGGTCAGCTCATTCAACAGATCCGCCGCCAGACCTTGCACCTGATGACTCAGTGCAATCCCTTCGGCAGTCGGTTTAAGGCGTACCTGCCGCCGGTCATGGGGGCAGCGTTCACGTACCAAAATATTGCGCTGCTCAAGACGGTCGAGCATCCGTGTCATAGCACCACTATCGATCGATAGCAGCCGCGTTAGTTCTGAAGGGCTATCGACATGCTCGACAATAACAAGCCGCATCACCCGAAACTGTGGTCCAGTGATATTAAAAGGCTTAAGGTACTTTTCGAGTAATCGATCTTTATGCTGATTCAACAGAAACAGCAGATGCGCAATGCTCAGCCGGGTGGGCACATTATCTTCGGTAAAGTGGATCATGGGATTTTCTCCGATAACAATAATTTATTTGCCTAGGCAGATAAATTAAACCGAGATACTGCCATTGCAGCTAAATTTTGTCAAAGTAGTTTTAACGGAAACGCCTGGTTCGACGCAAACAAGCAATGAAAGAGTAACCTCCTCAGCTATATTTTTTTGATAAGAAAAACGAATATCGTTGTTTCTGCTTAAACGATATCGCGATTGAAAAACTGTAAAGTATTGCTCAGATTTTTCGTCATCTAGATGACTTAATTCCATCCAGAACAATACGCATACGGTATTCTTTATTTGTAAAAGATTTGCAAACAACTTAACTGCTAAGCGAGCATGCCTATTATTTTGCAGTTGCCCCCTATCAAGATATCAGGTGAAAGCTACTGCTTTAGCCTCTATAGCCACCACACGGGATGATGCACTAGCTACGCCTGTAGCCAGTGCCATACTAATTATCGTAAAAGCTGTTTTCATACTCCCTTTCTTGATAAATAATGTCAGTCAATCATCTTCATCTTACCTAGTCACTGGGAATGACTAACGAATGACTGTGTAATAACTATTTATTGCCCACAAAAAGTTCGGAGCTATAGCTGCTACCCGGTAGATTAGGGCTGTCAGCCATTGTTATATTGCCAGAATGATAGTTAGAGATATCTTGTACATCGACCTTCCCGCCAATCTGTCCTATTTCAAAATTGGTCCCTGGTAAGTTAGGGACCACGACATTCACTGCACCCGAAGAATGATACTGAGATGTTTCTTGTACATCGACACCACCGAGCTGGCCCACTTCAAAATTAGTCGCTGATGCAGTGCCTGCAGCGAGAGTAGAAACCAATGCGATTGTTGTCATAAGCGCTTTCATGATTTGTTCCTTAAATACTTACATTAAAAACTGATAAAAATGGTTACGTGCCGACTTACTTGCTGCCGATAAACAGTTCTGAACCGTAATGATTCGCGGGCAAGTTAGTGTGATCGACGGCTACTAGTTCTTTGCTGCTGTAGTGAGAACCGCTCTGGAGAGTCGTACCGCCACCGAGCTGGCCCACTTCAAAATTAGTCGCTGATGCGGTGCCTGCAGCGAGAGTAGAAGCCAATGCGATTGTTGTCATAAGCGCTTTCATGATTTGTTCCTTAAATACTTACATTAAAAACTGATAAAAATGGTTACGTGCCGACTTACTTGCTGCCGATAAACAGTTCTGAACCGTAATGATTCGCGGGCAAGTTAGTGTGATCGACGGCTACTAGTTCTTTGCTGCTGTAGTGAGAACCGCTCTGGAGAGTCGTACCGCCACCGAGCTGACCCACCTCAAAATTAGTCGCTGATGCGGTGCCTGCTACGAGGGTAGAAGCTAATGCAACCGTTGTAATAAGTGCTTTCATAATATGTTCCTCAATATTGTCATCATGTATTCATGAGCGTATCTGGTTATTAGTTGAGCACCGCTATCGATCGCAGCCGTTATTGAAAGGCTTAAGGCACTTTTCGAGTAATCGGTCTTTATGCTGGTTCAACAGAAACAGCAGATGCGCAATGCTCAGCCGGGTGGGCACATTGTCTTCGGTAAAGTAGATCATGGGGGTTTCCCTGATAACGACAATTTAGCTGCCTAGGCAGTTAACTTAAAGCAGAATACTGCCATGGCAGCTAAATTTTGTCAAAACAGTTTTAACCGAAAATGCCGAAGCCGATGAAATGAACTAATACAAACAAACGCTTGTCTACTGGCGGTACTGGAGAATTTAAAATGATAGCGAAGCTGAAATCCTTTCTAGAAACATTTCTACCCGAGACAGACGCAGAGGAAAATCCACAAGCCCTGCTGTCACTCGCCTCAGCTGCACTGATGGTTGAAGTGTTGATATCCGATTACGAACGTAAACCCGAAGAAAATGAAACTCTGCTGGATGTATTGAAGAAAACCTTTTCACTTAACCAAGTAACCGCGCAAGCACTACTCACTCGGGCTGAAAAAGCCCAGCATAATGCCACTGATTACTTTCGCTTCACCTCCCAGATCAATGATCTATGCACCCCTGAAGAAAAGATCACCCTCATTGAAAACCTCTGGCGGGTCGCCTATGCCGATGGCGAGCTACACCACTACGAAGAACACGTCATTCGTCGCATCGCCGACCTGATCTACGTATCACATAAAGATTTTATTACCGCCAAGCTGCGGGTTGCTGAAGGATAAGTACAGCGTGGGTCTATAAATGAGCGCTAATACCCCCTGATTACATAGCCTTCAACGCACCTATCAATCTAATGCCGATGTTGGCTAAGGGTATACAGCATCCATCGAAAACGGATCTGTTCATTGCCCATCGTTTATAAGTAGCTAAACACAAAAAAGGGCGCTATCAGCGCCCTTCTAACATACTTTTTACACTTAATTACCGCGAGTTTCTGATCATCGCGCTTATATCTTTATTTAGTGGTAAGGTGTAATTCGTTGACGATAGCACCAAGTTATCAGCAGTACGCACGACTTTGGCTGTAACATATATATTGTTTCCACCCACAGCATAAGTACCAAGCACAACGGCCTGCGCATCATGAGAGTTAACAATACTTCTCAGTTGCCGAGATAAAATTAACTCTCCTGTTTGCGCCTCCACAAACAGACTGCTCCGCATTTTTATCTCTACCATCGGAACACCGAGATTGGTCATTGCACTCGAAAATTGCTCGCCAAGGGTACGCCCCAGCGTTGATGACGATCTCAGATTATCGATGTTAGCAAAACTAACAGCTAAAACCGGCTTCCCTTCGTCAAGAGTTAATCCGCTGGCTAAACTTTTTGCCGCTGATGACGATATCTGAATTAAATTGACTGTGGGATCTTTTGGTACAGACGAATGACTAGCGCATCCAGCTAGAGCGACTGCCGAAAGAAGAGCCAAAACCAACTTGTATGAAGTTTTTCGTTTAGTGTCTCTCATATTCGGCCCCTTACCATTTATCCGTGACGTCAGTCGGCTTCGAGCTATCATGCTCTGTGGTGTAGTGATCGCTATCTCCGCCATTGATGTAGTAAATATTAGAAGACGAATAGAGGACCTGATTTCCCACAACGGCCTGAGTTGTAATAACAACTTCTAGGTTGGATTCAGACGTCCAGCTACCGCTAAAGATATCGCCATAGATAGCCGCTGGTACCAACATTAATGCGGGTTCACCCCAGTTGTGACTAAAAGGCACCGTTGCGACGGCAACACCTGCGGCAAGCGCGGTGAGTGCGCCTACAGGTGCACGAACAGGTTCACGATCCTTATGTTCGATAACGTTGACTTTATAAGTAATCGTTGCGGCACCCGTCGCGTTTGTTTGAACATGGGCTCCTTTACTTACCAATGAACTGGTCAACAGAGACTGATAGGAAGAGTGAAACGACGTTTCCTGCTCATTTTCTATGTATAACGGCCAAGCTTTCAGCCGATTACTCTCGATCAATTGATCTGCTTGGTGATCAGCCAGAACACTCCAGTGATGCGCGGCCTGCATTTTTTGCTGATCTGTTACTGGGTAGGTCGCCGCTATTGGGGCTTGTGACGTCCCAGCACCGAAACATCCAGCGAGCAAAGTGCTACCCACACTCAACACTAAAACTTTCTTCAACATACGAAATCCTTCCGATTGTTTAGCTCATAGAAAGCGAAAGCACCTGCCACCACTTTTCAACTATTTTTTGAAGCCTATATTATAGCCACATAAACTACAATAATGAGCCTACAAAATTCATAATCATGCGTTAAGTTGATGCTTTACATCATTAATTAAGCGGGCTTATAGGAAGGCTTTGTCTAGGTGGAACAACAGGCGACACTTTTTGAATAACAGTGCCGTGCGGATAAACTCACCGACCATAATGACCGATCACGGCCGACATAAAGTAGGCACTGAAACAAATAAGATGATGGGGCTATCGTGTGAAGAGGGCCATTCGGTATGGCTCTTGATGTCTCACCCCTATTTCGACTCGTGCGATCCAGATTCAACCCTACGATTTGCATCCAAGGCCGCTTCGCAATTCGAGATGCATTTTCATCGTCAATATAGCGTTAAAGCGGTATTCCTACCGATCTGTTGTGCATCACTGTTTTCAGGGGGGATTATTGTTGGTTATCAACCAGGATAGCTATGAGGGAAATTAAGCATTCAAGGTAGGTTAAATCCGTCATTAAATTAGCGTAAAAACGTCAGGGCTTTGTTCTCATGCTGACGCTAGATTGATCAGCATCAGTTTGTTTACGAGTGTAAGCCGCGCTCTGTTCAGACTCTTCGTTCAGTTACTGACGACCAGAAACTTATTACCGTCATTATTACCCGGCATATTCGGCCCATCAACGATAACCACCTCTTCATTGTTATAGAAAGCTACTGCTTGAGTCTCTATAGCTACTACACTGGATGACGCACTAGCTACTCCTGTAGCCAGTGCCATGCTGATTATCGTAAAAACTGCTTTCATACTTCGTTCCTTGATAAATAATTTAAGTCAATCATCTTACCTAGTCACTGGGAATGACTAACGAGTGACTGCATAATAACTATTTGTTACCCACAAACAGTGTTGAGCTATAGCTGCTTCCGGGCAAATTAGAGGTTTCCATTACCGCTGCACTAGCTGAGTGAGATGTCGCTTGTACATCAATGCCACCCAGTTGACCCACTTCAAAGTTAGTGGCTGACGCGGTGCCTGCAGCTAGCGCGGAGGCCAGTGCGATGGTTGTGATAAGTGTTTTCATGATCTGATCCTTTAATACTTAAATTAAAAACTGATAAAAAATGGTTAAGTGCCGACTTACTTGCTGCCGATAAACAGTTCTGAACCGTAATGATTCGCTGGCAAGTTAGCGTGATCAACAGTTACCAGCTCTTCGCTGCTGTAGTGAGAACCGTTCTGAATAGTCGTACCACCACCCAGCTGACCTACTTCAAAATTAGTCGCTGATGCGGTGCCTGCAGCGAGAGTAGAAGCCAATGCGATTGTTGTAATAAGTGCTTTCATGATCGATTCCTTAAACAATTTAACTGAAAGATTTTGGTTATGACGGGCGGATTATTTATTGCCGATAAAAAGCGCTGAGCTATAGCTGCTTCCGGGCAAATTAGAGGTTTCCATTACCGCAGCACTGGTTGAGTGAGATGTTGCTTGTACATCAATGCCACCCAGTTGACCCACTTCAAAGTTAGTGGCTGACGCGGTGCCTGCAGCTAGCGCGGAAGCCAGTGCGATGGTTGTGATAAGTGTTTTCATGATCGATTCCTTAAACAATTTAACTGAAAGATTTTGGTTATGACGGGCGAATTATTTATTGCCGATAAAAAGTGCTGAGCTATAGCTGCTACCCGGTAGATTAGGGGTGTCAGTCATTGCCATATCGCCAGAATGATAGTTAGAGGCATCTTGTACATCGATTTTCCCGCCGATCTGTCCCACTTGAAAATTAGTCCCTGGCAAGTTAGGAGCCACGACATTCACTGCATCGGTAGAATGATACTGAGATGTTTCTTGTACATCGAAGCCATCCAACTGACCTACTTGGAAATTAGTCGCTGACGCGGTGCCTGCAGCAAGAGTAGAAGCTAGCGCGATTGTTGTAATAAGTGTTTTCATGATCTGTTCCTTAAATATTTAAATTAAAAACTGATAAAAAATGGTTAAGTGCCGACTTACTTGCTGCCGATAAACAGTTCTGAACCGTAATGATTCGTTGGCAAGTTAGCGTGATCAACAGTTACCAGCTCTTCGCTGCTGTAGTGAGAACCGTTCTGAATAGTCGTACCACCACCCAGCTGACCTACTTCAAAATTAGTCGCTGATGCGGTGCCTGCAGCGAGAGTAGAAGCCAATGCGATTGTTGTAATAAGTGCTTTCATGATCTGATCCTTTAATACTTAAATTAAAAACTGATAAAAAATGGTTAAGTGCCGACTTACTTGCTGCCGATAAACAGTTCTGAACCGTAATGATTCGCTGGCAAGTTAGCGTGATCAACAGTTACCAGCTCTTCGCTGCTGTAGTGAGAACCGTTCTGGATAGTCGTGCCGCCACCTAGCTGACCCACTTCAAAATTAGTCGCTGATGCGGTGCCTGCAGCGAGAGTAGAAGCCAATGCGATTGTTGTAATAAGTGCTTTCATTATCTGATCCTTTAATACTTAAATTAAAAACTGATAAAAATGGTTAAGTGCCGACTTACTTGCTGCCGATAAATAGTTCTGAACCGTAATGGTTCGCTGGCAAGTTAGCGTGATCGACGGTTACCAGCTCTTCGCTGCTGTAGTGAGAGCCGTTCTGGATAGTCGTACCGCCACCTAGCTGACCCACTTCAAAATTAGTCGCTGATGCGGTGCCTGCAGCGAGAGTAGAAGCCAATGCGATTGTTGTAATAAGTGCTTTCATAATATGTTCCTCAATATTGTCATCATGTATTCATGAGCGTATCTGGTTATTAGTTGAGCACAAGTAACTTGTGTGCAACCAACTTGAGAGCGATCTTATTCCAGATTAATCTTGCATGCAAGTTAATTGCGAACAATATATATAAAAATTAGGAATAAACTAATGACAAAAATAAAGCATGGGTGCTTGCTACCGCTCAATGGCTTTAGTGTCTAACGCCATGAAAGCACCATGAGATGCACCTATCGGCCAGTATTGAATAGCTAGAGCCTGACTACTGGTAGCTCCTCGCTCTGCGAGTACGCTGTAATATAAAAAGGTGAAATGTGAAAATATTAGGTGAGAAACGATACATAAACTCAGGTACAACACCCCTTACTCAAACAAATGGCAGCAAAGGGCCGAGTATTATGGGAACGACGTAGCATCATAAACCTGTATTTTTCACTACCCTCAACTAGGCTAGGTCTTAATACAGTCAACATTTAAAGCAGCGAAACAATGAGCGGTAATACCTATCTGACAAGAAAAAACCTTAAAGGATTTATACGACAAGTCCGCTGACAACCTTTCGCTCGTGATTAGCGTAAAATCGGATTCCCTTAAATGTCCTTAGCAAGTAACGACTGCCTTATTTGTTACTCTCCACAAAAAGTGCTGAGCGGTGGCGGTTACCTAGATAAGTTAGCAGGCTCCACCGCCTACGACGATAGAGTAATTCTGAGATCTATCCTATATATCGGTACCGTCAAATCCTTTTAAAAACTAGTCATTGGAACAGCAGCCAGCACCCAGGCTAATGCGGCTAGTGTGATAAGTGGCTACATAATGTACTCCTCAATATTGGTTCGATCTTTTATTCATGCTAGTATCGAGAGATTGGTTGAGCGCAACAAACTTGTGCGCAATTAACTTGCAAGCAATCCTATTCTGGAATAAGCTCTTATACACGTTAATTGCAGGCAATATATAAAAAAAATAGGAATACACTAATGACAGACAAGATTGAAGAAACCGTACTTAAACCAGAAAACCTACCGTGCTTTTCCCTGTACAGCGCAGCCAATGCGATGGTGCGTTCCTACCGGCCCGTACTGGATGAACTGGACCTGACCTACCCGCAGTATCTAGCCATGCTAGTGCTCTGGAACGGAGACGCGCTGAATGTAAAAACATTAGGTGAAAAACTACACATGGACTCAGGTACAACCACTCCCCTGCTAAAGCGAATGGAAGCAAAGGGTTTGGTGTTACGTGAACGGTGCACACAGGACGAACGTGCATGCATTGTACGTCTGACTGAAGCAGGCAGGGCTTTAAAGCAACAAGCGTTGAAAATACCTAAAGTAATGGGCGCTAAAATCACCATCTCACCAGAAGAAGGGATGGCTCTAAAGGGTTTATGCGACAAATTGCATGATGGCCTAGTCGCTAACTCCCACTAGCGTGAGATCCGACCACCCTACTTCAATATGATCGAATGCCTGCAGTATAAGATACTGACTATTTGATGTAAAAATAGCCTCAGGCATGAAGGTTTGCAATCGACAACAACTTTTCGAATGTTTGAAGCGGCTCATATATCACTTAATGAGCTGAGGATTTCCGCTGAGTGTAGATTAAATCAGCCATCACAGAATGGGCTATCGATACCGATAGGCGTCAATTCACTTCCCGACCACCCTGCATTTATTCATATAAAAGCGCTCGCCTTGATGCTTTACTCTTATAAGAAGGCCCATCCTTTGAGCCGCTTAAACGCTATTATTTAACCCCAGATAAAACGAAAAAAAGATCATTTAGCGATCAGGAATGACTGTAAAACCCTCCATCTGAACAAAGCCTCTCGACTTTATGAAGTTGATGAGAATCGCTTATTATCGTTCAAATCCCTAATACCCCCTCAACCAAAAGCATCCTTTAAGCCGTAGCATTGCGGTAAGGTCTAGACGCAAAAAACCCCGCAATAGCGGGGCTTTAAGAGAATAAGTCTATGTAAAACGTTACACTTTACATTAAACGGGGCCTAGAACGGGATATCATCGTCAAAATCGTCCAATCCTGGCGCTGGCTGTGGAGCTTGAGGAGCAGCTTGAGGCGCTGGTTTTTGATAATTCTGTTGCGGCGGCTGTTGTGGCTGCGGCGGTTTCTGATAATTCTGTTGTGGAGCCTGTTGTGGCTGATAGTTCTGCTGTGGCGCCTGCTGTGGTTGTTGATAGCCGCCCGACTGAGGCTGCTGATAACCGTTGTTACCGCCATCACCACGACTATCTAACATCTGCATTTCGCTTGCCACAATCTCGGTGGTGTATCGATCTTGGCCCTGCTGATCCTGCCATTTACGAGTCCGTAATGAGCCTTCAAGATACACTTTAGAACCCTTGTGCAGGTATTCACCGGCGATTTCAGCCAATCGGTTGAAAAACACCACCCGATGCCATTCCGTCCGTTCCTGCTGTTGACCCGTTTGCTTATCCTTCCAAGATTCGGAAGTCGCCACCGTAATGTTGGTCACCGCATTGCCACTGGGTAAATATTTAGTTTCAGGCTCGTTGCCCAGGTTACCAATCAAGATGACTTTGTTAACACCACGTGCCATTGATCTCTCCAATATTCTTTAACGGTTTGCACACTCTTACTGCATAAAATTTGCAGTCACTGCATTAAATGAAGCATAGCATAATTCTTCTACTCGGCTGTGGATAATTATTACTGCCCGCAGCGATAAAAAGTGGTCAGATCAGGTGTCGGCGCAGGCATAACTCTTTATACTTGAGCTTTTGCATTGGACACGGAAACAACGATGGACAAGATAGTGGTTCGCGGCGCCAGAACACACAACCTGAAAAATATCGATTTGGATATCCCACGGGATAAACTGGTCGTTATTACCGGTTTATCCGGGTCAGGAAAATCCTCGCTGGCATTCGATACGCTCTACGCCGAAGGGCAGCGTCGTTACGTTGAATCCCTGTCTACCTATGCGCGGCAATTTTTATCGATGATGGAAAAGCCGGATGTCGATCATATCGAGGGGCTTTCGCCTGCAATTTCCATTGAGCAGAAATCCACCTCCCATAACCCCCGTTCAACAGTCGGCACCATCACGGAGATCTATGATTATCTGCGTTTGCTGTTTGCCCGCGCCGGTGAACCCCGCTGTCCCGATCACGACCTTCCTTTAGCGGCTCAAACCGTCAGCCAGATGGTTGACCAGGTATTGGAGCTGCCTGAAGGCTCGAAACTGATGTTATTGGCGCCAGTGGTGCAGGGCCGTAAAGGTGAGCACTTACATACGATCAGCGAACTTCGAGCACAGGGTTTTGTCCGAGTACGCGTGAACGGTATTGTCTGCGACATCGATAGCATTCCCGAGTTAGACAAGAACAAAAAGCACAATATTGAAGCCGTTGTTGACCGTTTTAAAGTCCGCGATGATCTACAGGTCCGTTTAGCCGAGTCCTTTGAAACCGCCTTGGCGATGACCGATGGTATCGCTACCATCAGCTATATGGATGGCGACGGAGAAGAGCTCGTCTTCTCGGCACGCTTTGCCTGCCCTAAGTGTGGGCATAGCATCCAAGAACTCGAGCCTCGGATGTTTTCCTTTAACAACCCCCATGGCGCTTGTTCCGCCTGTGATGGCTTGGGGGTAAAACAGTTTTTTGATCCGAAAAAAGTGGTCGGTGATAATACACTCACCCTATCTGAGGGGGCGATTCGAGGCTGGGACCGACGCGCACTTTACTATTTTCAACAACTTAAAGCCGTTGCCGACCATTACGGCTTTGATATGGATACCCCCTTTAAGGATCTGACCGACAAGCAGCAGCAGATGATTCTGGAAGGCAGCGGCAAAGAGGATATCGCTTTTCGTTATCTTAATGACCGTGGCGATATCATCAGCAAATCCCACCCCTTTGAAGGGGTGTTGAATAACCTATCCCGCCGTTATCGAGAAACTGAATCCGATATGGTACGGGATGATCTGGCTAAGTATATCAATATGCAAGAGTGTCCGGTTTGTGACGGTAGCCGACTGCGCCGTGATGCTCGCCATGTGTATATTGATGAAACCACCCTGCCGGAGTTAGTACGCCTATCAATCGGCGATAGCTGTGACTATTTCGACAGTCTAAAACTCAGCGGAAAACAGGGTGAAATCGCCGATAAGATCCTCAAAGAGATCCGCCTACGTCTGCAATTTTTGGTCAACGTGGGGCTCGATTATCTATCCCTTGAACGTAGTGCCGAAACGCTCTCCGGTGGTGAAGCCCAACGTATTCGTCTCGCTAGCCAGATCGGTGCCGGACTCGTCGGTGTTATGTATATTCTCGACGAACCGTCAATCGGACTGCATCAACGGGATAACGACCGCCTATTAAAAACCCTCATTCACCTGCGTGACTTAGGCAACACGGTAATTGTGGTCGAGCACGATGAAGATGCGATTCGCCTAGCAGATTATGTGATCGATGTGGGCCCAGGTGCGGGCGTCCACGGTGGTGAAATCATTGCTCAGGGTACTCCAGCAGAATTAATGGCCTGCAAAGAATCAATGACCGCCGACTACCTTTCGGGTCGACGTAAAATCGAGATTCCAGGCGAACGACATAAATCCGATGGGCGCTGGCTGCAACTGCACGGTGCCACCGGTAACAACCTGAACAGTGTCGATTTAGATATTCCACTGGGGCTGCTCACCTGTGTTACCGGTGTTTCAGGCTCCGGTAAATCAACACTGATTAACGGCACACTCTATCCTATCGCGGCCACCGAGTTGAATGGTGCCACCACGCTAGATGCCGCCCCTTATAAAGAGCTTAAAGGGATGGATATGCTCGATAAGGTGATCGATATTGATCAGAGCCCTATCGGTCGGACACCACGCTCCAACCCAGCGACCTATACCGGCATCTTCACCCCGATTCGTGAACTCTTTGCCGGCACACAGGAAGCGCGTTCACGGGGTTATAAGCCCGGACGTTTCAGCTTTAACGTGAAAGGTGGTCGCTGTGAAGCCTGTCAGGGTGATGGCGTGATCAAGGTCGAGATGCACTTCTTGCCGGATATCTATGTACCTTGCGATGTCTGTAAAGGTAAACGCTATAACCGAGAAACTTTAGAAATTAAATATAAGGGCAAGAGTATCCACGAAGTGCTCGATATGACGGTGGAAGATGGACGTGAATTTTTCGATGCCATCCCAGCCCTTTCTCGCCGATTACAAACCTTGATCGATGTGGGCCTTTCCTATATCCGTCTAGGACAAGCGGCCACCACCCTCTCCGGTGGTGAAGCACAACGGGTCAAACTGGCGAAAGAGCTGAGTAAGCGGGATACCGGTAAAACCCTCTATATTCTTGATGAGCCAACCACTGGACTGCACTTCTACGATATTCAGCAACTGCTCAATGTGCTTTATCGATTACGGGATCATGGCAACACCATTGTCGTCATCGAGCATAACCTGGATGTCATCAAGACCGCCGACTGGATCATCGATCTCGGCCCTGAAGGCGGCACCCGGGGCGGCTTAATCATCGCCACCGGCACACCCGAAGAAGTCGCTGAAGTAGAAGGCTCCTATACCGGGGAGTTCCTCAAACCGATGCTGGATAAGAATCATAAAGCCCAAGATTAACCAGGGCTTAGACGCAAAAAAGGCTGATGCAAACACATCAGCCTTTTTTATAACTTATTCACTTAGCTCAACAAAGATGCGCCATTTCATTCAGAATAAAGCTCTCCACAGCCCTTCAACGCCACTGAATAACTCTTTAGATTAACGTTATCCATGTGCGCTTCCCAAAGATCACGGAATTCCCAGCGTTCATAGAAAAGAAACCGAGTCCAGTTGTTATTATCCTGATGCAGATCGGGCTGCAAGCAACCAGCCTCTTGACCAGTAGATTCAATTAACTGGATTGATTCAGTTTTTACAGATCACTTTACGCTGACTTTAGCTCAATTCGGGCAACAACTATCAGTTCAGCGGTCATCATTGTTCCTAAGTTTCAGCGCCGAACGCAAGGTATTGGGACGAATTCCGTCCCGCAATGTTAAAAACCTTCGAGTACCACCTTGCCGATGGTGCTGCCGCTCTCAACAGCAGCGTGCGCCAGCTTTAAGTTGGTAGCATTGATAGCGCCAAAGTTGGTGCCTTGAGTGGTTTTGATCTCACCCGCATCAATCAATTCAGCAACGGCATTCAGCAGATCACGCTGTTTCGCCATATCATCGGTGTTGAACATTGAACGGGTATACATAAACTCCCAATGTAGTGATACAGACTTCATCTTCAACTGCATGATATCCAACGGTATTTGAGGGTCATCAATCAACGCGAGCTTACCCTGAGGAGCAATACTCTCAACGATGGCCGCGAAATGCTGGTCGGTAGCATTGAGGCTAACCACATGAGATACGGTATCAAAGCCGATGCGTTTAAGTTCTTCATTCAACGGCTGACGGTGATCAATAACAAAATCAGCGCCACGCTCTTTAACCCATTGCTGACTTTCCTCACGTGACGCCGTACCGATGACGACAGCATCCGTTAGTTTGGCAGCCAACTGCACAATAATCGAGCCCACACCACCGGCTGCGCCGATAACCAACACCTGCTCAGGCTTTGATGCTACACCATTAGCGCTCTTCTGCTTTAGCCCAAGGCGATCGAACAGTAACTCCCACGCAGTAATAGTCGTCAACGGCATCGCCGCCGCTTCGGCATCAGACAACGACTTAGGTGCTTGGCCAACAATACGCTCGTCGACTAGGTGGAATTCAGAATTCGTACCTTGGCGAGTCAGATCACCAGCATACCAGACACGATCACCCGGCTGATAAAATTCAACCTGCTCACCCACCGCGACGACTTCACCGACCGCATCCCAACCCAACACTTTGTATTCACCATTTTCAGGCTGTGCCCGCTGGCGCACTTTAGTATCGACCGGGTTAACAGAAATAGCATTAACCTTCACAAGCAGATCACGACCCGCAGCAACAGGCATCGGCAGATCGATATCAACCAGTGAATCCTGCTCTGTAATTGCCTGTGACTCTAAATAACCAATAGCTTTCATTGTCGACCTCCGTAAATTGATAGCGACATTGTGAACCGATATGCCTAAACTAAAAACAGGATAATCACTCAATCAGTTTCAATATATTTTTGATAATGAATACAGCCGACTTAGAATTATTTACCCGTATCGCCGACTGCGGCAGTATTACCGCATCCGCTGAACAACTGGGATTAACACCAGCCACAGCCAGTGCCGCCCTTAAACGGCTAGAAAAGCAATTAGATACCCAGTTGTTTATACGATCCACTCGGCAACTTAGACTCACCTCAGAAGGCGAGCATTTTTTAACGTTTTGCCGACAGGCGCTAACTTCACTCGAAGAGGGCAAAGCCTCACTGCATACCATTAAAGGTAAAATTTCTGGAGAATTACGCTTATCCATGCCATCAGATCTAGGGCGAAACTTAGTGATTCCTTGGATCGATGAAATAATGCTCAAACACCCTGAGTTATCTATCAAACTCAATATCGGCGATGATCTATCAAATTTTTATCTCGACCGTGTTGATGTCGCACTACGGTATGGCGAACCCGAAGACTCCTCCATGATTGCCTTCGAGATAGCCAATGTCGATCGCGTGATCATTGCATCACCTGAGTACATCGCAAAGGCGGGCAAACCAGAACAACCTCAAGATTTGAAAAAGCATAACTGTCTGATATTCCGACTCGGTAACCGCTCATTCAATACCTGGGATCTATACCAAAAAGATGAGCACCAGCGTATTTCAGTGACCGGTGACCGTGAATGCGATGATGCAGAGATCGTACGTCGCTGGGCATGTGCTGGCCGAGGGATCGCCTTTAAGTCGGAACTGGATGTGAAACGTGAATTAAGAAGCGGCAAACTGATAAAACTGCTGCCTCAATATCAGTCTAAGCCCACAGGACTCTGGCTCATTTGCCCTAGCCGAAAACAAGTGACACCGGCGGTGCTACTCCTACGGGATTTGTTAAGAGCAAAGGTGAGTGAAGAGCTCAGATAGAGTCATTACTAAATGAATAAGTAATCGCCATCACGGGTATATAGTGCCCTCTAGCAAAATACCGACCCTTTGATTAATCGATACACTACGCATAGCATCAGGCATTAAGAACGACCGAACGGTGCTGACATTATTTTTAGACAAAAAAAACCCGGCATAAGCCGGGTTTTATTAAGAGTCGAAGAGATTAATCTTCAGAATCTTCTACCGCTACAGCATCCGCTGGACGGTCAACTAGTTCAACGTAAGCCATCGGCGCGTTGTCACCCGTACGGAAGCCACATTTCAAAATACGAATGTAACCACCTGGAC
Organism: Amphritea opalescens; assembly: GCF_003957515.1. Classification (GTDB taxonomy): domain Bacteria; phylum Pseudomonadota; class Gammaproteobacteria; order Pseudomonadales; family Balneatricaceae; genus Amphritea; species Amphritea opalescens. The sequence continues at coordinate 55,425 of NZ_RQXW01000014.1, read as the reverse complement.
GACCTTCGTAGCGAGGGCCAAGTTCGTTAAATAGTTTACCAACAGCTTCTTTACTGCGGGTACGAGCAAAGGCTAGACGACGGTTTGCAACCGAGTCTACTTTTGCCAGTGTGATCAGTGGCTCAGCAACACGACGCAGCTCTTTAGCTTTAGGCAGCGTGGTCTTGATGAGCTCATGTTCAAACAGGCTTACAGCCATGTTTTTGAACATTGCTTTACGGTGCGCACTTGTACGATTAAAGTGACGACCTGATTTACGATGACGCATCTTTTTATCCTTGCCAAACTGTTAGGTTTAAAACCGCAGATCAGGAAGCGACTTTATCGTCGTTTCTGATGCTCGCAGGTGGCCAATTTTCAAGGCGCATACCCAGCGACAGACCTTTAGACGCCAAAACGTCCTTGATCTCGGTCAGCGATTTCTTACCCAAGTTCGGAGTCTTAAGCAGTTCTACTTCGGTACGCTGAATCAGATCACCGATATAGTAGATCTGCTCTGCCTTCAGACAGTTGGCGGAACGTACAGTCAGCTCCAGATCATCAACCGGGCGAAGCAGAATCGGATCGATTTCTGGTTCTTCCGGTTCATCGTTAACCTGATCCTTACCACCTTCCAGATCTACAAATACAGCAAGTTGTTGCTGCAGAATAGTTGCAGCACGACGGATGCATTCTTCTGGATCGATAGTACCATTGGATTCAATGTCAATGACCAACTTATCTAAGTCAGTGCGCTGTTCAACCCGCGCACTTTCCACTACATACGACACCAGACGAACTGGGCTGTAAGTAGCATCAAGAAGCAGGCGGCCGATGGTCCGAGACTCGTCTTCATCCGATACGCGCAGGTCAGCTGGCACATAGCCACGACCACGAACGATCTTCAGTTGCATGTTAAGGCTTGCACCTTCGCTCAAATGAGCGATGACATGCTCTGGATTAGCGATTTCGACGTCCTGATTCAACTGAATATCAGCTGCTGTAACAGGACCCGCTTCGCTTTTAGACAGAGTCAGGGTTGCTTCGTCACCATTGTGCAGCGCGACTGCAACACCTTTAAGGTTGAGCAGGATTTCGATTACGTCCTCCTGCACACCCTCGATGGTGCTGTACTCATGCAGCACACCCTCGATCTCAGCTTCAGTGATGGCACAGCCAGGCATTGAAGAGAGAAGGATACGGCGTAGCGCATTACCCAGCGTATGGCCAAAACCGCGCTCCAGTGGTTCCAAAGTAACTTTTGCACGAGTCGCACTAATTTCCTGAACGTCAATGTGACGGGGACTTAGAAACTCGTTTACTGAACGCTGCATAGTTCCACCAATTAAGAAGTCAATATTTACTTAGAGTACAGTTCGACAATCAGCTGCTCATTGATGTCAGCAGACAGTTCAGTACGTTCTGGCAGGGACTTGAAAGTACCTTCCATCTTCGCAGCATCAACATCTACCCACTCAACAGCAGTACGCTGAGAAGCCAGTTCAAGAGCGTGCTTAATACGCAATTGAGTTTTAGACTTTTCACGAACAGCAACCACATCACCAGCTTGTACCTGGAAAGATGGAACGTTCACTGATTGTCCATTCACTGTAATCTGACGATGAGAAACTACCTGACGTGCTTCAGCACGAGTAGATCCAAATCCCATACGATAGACGACATTGTCTAGACGCCCTTCCAGCAACTGAAGAAGGTTAGTACCCGTCGCGCCATTGCGACGAGCAGCTTCCTTGTAGTAGCTGCGGAATTGCTTTTCAAGTACGCCGTATGTACGACGAACTTTCTGTTTTTCACGAAGCTGTAAACCGTAATCTGATAAACGACCACGACGAGCGCCATGTACACCTGGAACATTTTCAGCTTTACACTTACTGTCCAGAGCACGAACACCGCTCTTCAGGAAAAGGTCGGTACCTTCACGGCGAGACAGCTTGCATGTTGGTCCTAAATAACGAGCCATATTATTACTGTCTCCGGATTAAACGCGACGTTTCTTCGGTGGACGACAACCGTTGTGAGGAATCGGTGTCACGTCCGTGATGTTATTAACCTTGTATCCACATGCGTTCAATGCGCGCACTGCAGATTCACGGCCTGGGCCTGGGCCCTTAACAAAAACGTCTAAATTCTTTAGACCATACTCTTGAGCAGCTACACCTGCACGTTCCGCAGCAACCTGTGCTGCGAAGGGTGTACTCTTACGAGAACCACGGAAGCCGGAGCCGCCTGCGGTTGCCCAACTCAGGGTATTGCCCTGACGATCAGTAATAGTAATGATCGTGTTGTTAAATGAAGCATGGATGTGAGCGAATCCGTCAACAACCTGCTTTTTAACCTTTTTACGTGTGCGATTACCTGGCTTAGCCATACTGGAAATTCCTATCGCTTACCATTACTTACGGATTGGTTTACGTGGCCCTTTACGGGTACGCGCGTTTGTCTTAGTGCGCTGACCACGAAGAGGCAAACTACGGCGATGCCGCAAACCACGGTAACAACCAAGATCCATCAAGCGTTTGATGTTCATGGATACTTCACGGCGAAGATCACCTTCAACTGTCAACTTAGCGACTGCGTCACGTACCGTATTCAGTTGATCTTCTGACAAATCTGCGATCTTTGTGGTTTCTTGAATTCCACAAGTAACGCAGAGGTCCTTCGCTGTCGTGCGGCCAATTCCGAAGATGTAAGTCAATGAAATTACCGCATGCTTATTGTCAGGAATATTGACGCCAGCTATACGGGCCATTCAATTTACTCCAACTTATTAGCATGCACCTGTGCTTTTCACAGGTACTGCAAATTCTTCTATTAATGGAAGGCGCGAGATTCTACACGCTGATCAAAAATAAATCAACCCTTCGCGCCTACCACTCCCAGACCAGGCGTTAATTAACCCTGGCGCTGCTTGTGTCGTGGTTCAACTTTGCAGATAACCCGCAGAGTACCGTTACGACGTACGATCTTGCAGTTACGGCAGATCTTCTTAACTGATGCACGTACTTTCATGATCAACTCCAAATAGCAGGGATACTAGCGCAGCAGGCCAGCACCGCCTCCTTTAAGATTCGACTTCTTCATCAGGGATTCATACTGATGGGACATCAAATGGGACTGTACTTGCGCCATGAAATCCATCACAACAACAACCACAATCAACAGTGACGTACCACCGAAGTAGAAAGGTACATTCCAGGCTACCACCAGGAACTGAGGCATCAAAGATACCGCAGTGATGTACAGAGCGCCAAACAGTGTCAGGCGGCCCAGTACGTTATCGATGTACTTAGCAGATTGCTCCCCTGGGCGAATACCCGGGATGAATGCACCAGACTTCTTCAAGTTATCAGCTACATCTTTTGGATTGAAAACAATCGCAGTATAGAAGTAACAGAAGAATATGATACATACCGAAAACAGCAGGATATACAGCGGCTGACCCGGACCCAGCGCAAGTGCGATATCCTGTAGCAGCTCCATGCCTTCAGTTTGACCAAACCATTGGCCAAGTGATGCAGGGAACAGCAGAATGCTTGAAGCGAAGATCGGCGGAATAACACCAGCCATATTCACCTTTAACGGCAAATGGCTAGACTGCGCAGCATACATGCGACGACCCTGTTGGCGTTTAGCATAGTTGATGGTGATACGGCGTTGACCGCGCTCCATAAACACAACAAAACCCACAGTGGCAACCGCCAGCACAGCAATGGCCAGCAACGCCAGGATATTAAGATCCCCCTGACGCGCTGATTCAAAGGACTGACCGACCGCACCTGGCAGACCGGCCACAATACCAGAGAAGATCAGAATCGAAATACCGTTACCGATACCCCGCTCAGTCACCTGTTCACCCAACCACATCAGGAAGACCGCACCCGCGACCAGCGTAACAACCGCTACAAAGTAGAAGTTGAAATCTGTTGCGAAGGCTACGCCCTGATTCGCCAGACCGACCGCCATACCGAACGACTGTACAGTCGCTAGAATAACGGTACCGTAACGTGTGTACTGATTGATCTTACGACGACCAGCTTCACCCTCTTTCTTGAGTTGCGCGAGTGTCGGACTCACCACCGTCATCAACTGCATAATAATCGATGCAGAGATGTACGGCATGATGCCTAACGCAAGAATACTCATTCGCTCCAACGCACCACCGGAGAACATGTTAAACATGCTCAGAATAGTGCCCTGATTCTGATCAAAAAGTGCAGCTAGGCGATCAGGATTGATACCAGGTACCGGAATATGTGCACCGATACGGTATACAACGATCGCAATCAAAACGAACAACAAGCGAGACTTAAGCTCGCCTAAGCCGTTCTGTACGCCTGCTGGTACTGGTCCTTTCTTAGCCATTTATTCCTCGACTTTTCCGCCTGCAGCTTCAATTGCAGCTAGAGCGCCTTTGGTCACTTTAAGACCTTTAACGGTAACTGCTTTGTTGATCTCACCAGAAAGAATCACGCGCGCACGCTTGATGCTGTCTTTGATGATATCCGCTTTTTTCAGTGCATCCAGATCGATAACGTCAGCATCGATTTTAGCCAGCTCGTTCAGGCGAATTTCTGCAACGAATGCAGCCTGACGAGAGGTAAAGCCGAACTTAGGCAGACGACGCTGCAACGGCATTTGGCCGCCTTCGAAACCTGGTTTCACTGAACCGCCGGAGCGGGATTTCTGACCCTTATGGCCACGACCGCAGGTTTTACCCAGGCCGGAACCAATACCGCGGCCTACACGCTTAGGAGCATGTTTAGAACCTTCGGCAGGACTCAGTGTATTAAGACGCATAATGAGCTCCTTATTCGCCTTCTACACGAACCATGTAGTTAACTTTGTTGATCATACCGCGTACGGAAGGAGTGTCTTCCACTACAACAGTGTGACCGATACGGCGCAGACCCAGACCCTGGACGCACAATTTGTGCTTAGGCAGGATACCGATGGTGCTGCGTACAAGTGTTACCTTGAGAGTAGATGCCATCGTTGATTACCCCAGGATGTCTTCTACGGACTTACCACGCTTAGCGGCAACATCTTCAGGAGATGTCATGCTAGCAAGACCGTTGATAGTTGCGCGAACAACGTTGACTGGGTTTGTAGAGCCGTAGCACTTAGCCAGTACGTTGTGAACACCTGCAATTTCCAGTACAGCACGCATCGCGCCACCGGCGATAACACCAGTACCATCAGATGCAGGCTGCATGTATACCTTAGAAGCACCGTGACGGGCTTTAATAGGGTATTGCAGAGTAGTGCCGTTCAGATCAACTGTGATCATGTTACGACGCGCTTGTTCCATCGCTTTTTGAATCGCCGCAGGAACTTCACGTGCCTTACCGCGACCGAAGCCTACGCGGCCATTACCGTCGCCAACAACAGTCAAAGCGGTGAAACCGAAGATACGACCACCTTTAACTACTTTGGCAACACGGTTAACCTGAACAAGTTTCTCTTGTAGGTCACCGTCTTTCTGTTCGTGATTTGCCATTGTCAAACCCCTTAGAATTCCAGGCCGCCTTCACGGGCTGCATCTGCCAACGCTTTAACTCGTCCGTGGTATTTAAACCCAGAACGGTCGAAAGCAACCTTAGTCACGCCAGCGTCTTTTGCGCGCTGAGCGATCAGTGTGCCTACTTTAGTAGCGGCATCAGTGTTACCAGTAGTATCACTACGCAGGTCTTTTTCTACAGTTGATGCTGCAGCCAAAACCTGACCACCATCAGCAGAGATAACCTGTGCATAGATGTGACGTGGTGTACGGGTTACACACAGTCGTACTGCGCCCAGTTCACGCATTTTATAACGGGCACGGCGGGCACGGCGAATACGAGATGTTTTCTTTTCGTTCATGACCCTACCTTACTTCTTCTTAGCTTCTTTACGGCGAACGAATTCGTCAGCGTAACGTACACCCTTACCTTTGTAAGGCTCTGGTGGACGGAAAGCACGAATTTCAGCTGCAGCCTGGCCCAGCGCCTGCTTATCGGCTGCTGTCAGCACGATAGTGGTCTGGCCTTCCATTGCAGCTACAACACCTTCAGGCAGCTTATAATCGATTGGGTGTGAGAAACCCAGAGTCAGGCTCAACGTATTGCCATTAACGGCAGCACGATAACCAACACCCTGAAGCAATAGTTTCTTATTGAAACCAGTACTTACACCAACAACCATGTTATTAACCAAAGAACGAGCAGTACCAGCCAGCGCGTTAGCAGTTTTGCTGCCATTGCGTGCGGCAAACTTCAGCACGTTTTCTTCTGTGGTTACTTCTACAGACGGGTGAACAGTCAGATCTAGGGCACCGTTACCGCCCTTTACATTAATCTGCTGACCATCAACCTTAGCTTCAACACCTGCCGGTAGGACAACGGGACTTTTAGCAACTCGAGACATATTTCCAGCTCCTAGAATACCGTACAGATGACTTCGCCGCCGATACCGGCAGCACGAGCAGCACGATCAGTCATCACACCACGCGAAGTGGAAACGATAGCTACGCCCAGACCGCCAGATACTTTAGGCAGCTCAGTAGCGCCTCGGTATACACGCAGACTTGGACGGCTAACTCGCTGGATAGACTCTATAACCGGCTTGCCTTCAAAGTATTTCAGTTCAACAGTCATCACTGGCTTGCCTTCGCCTTCAACGGCGAAGTCAGCAATGTAACCTTCCTCTTTCAAAACTGCAGCAACAGAGGCTTTCAGTTTAGAAGCAGGCATAGTTACAGCTGATTTCTCAGCCATATGACCATTACGAATACGGGTTAGCATATCCGCAAGAGTGTCTTGCATACTCATGGTTTATTTTCCTTTGTGCAGCGCAATGCGGTAGCAGGATGACAACCACCCTGCCCAGACCATTGTGCTTACCAACTAGCTTTTTTCAGGCCCGGAACATCACCACGCATAGCTGCTTCACGCAGTTTGATCCGACTTAGACCAAATTTACGGTAAACAGCGTGTGGACGACCAGTAACCTGACAACGACGAACCTGGCGAACCGGGTTAGCGTCACGCGGTAGCTTTTGTAGAGCTACCTGGGCATCCCAAACTTCATCTTCAGAAGAAGCTGGGTTTTTCACGATTGCTTTAAGAGCAGCACGCTTTTCAGCATACTTAGCAACCGTTTTTGCGCGTTTTGATTCGCGCGCTTTCATACATACCTTAGCCATTTCTCTACCCTTACTTTTTGAATGGGAAGTTGAGGGCTGCCAGCAGGGCACGACCTTCGTCGTTAGTGCGAGCAGTGGTGGTGATGGTAATATCCATACCACGCAGCTTATCTACCTTATCGTATTCGATTTCAGGGAAGATGATCTGCTCTTTCACGCCCATGCTGTAGTTACCACGACCATCAAAAGATTTCGGGTTCAGACCACGGAAGTCACGAATACGTGGGATCGAGATATCAACCAGACGGTCAAGGAATTCCCACATACGCTCACCGCGCAGAGTTACCTTGCAACCAATTGGCCAACCTTCACGAACCTTAAAGCCTGCAATTGATTTGCGGGCTAGGGTTACAACAGGTTTTTGACCTGCAATTGCCTGCATTTCTGCAACGGCATTATCTAGCTGCTTTTTATCACCCAGCGCTTCACCAACACCCATGTTCAGGGTAATTTTGGTCAGGCGTGGTACAGCCATCACGTTAGGACAGCTTAAATCGTCTTTCAACTGCTGCTTAACGGACTCGTTATAGAGTGCTTTTAATCTAGACATGGCATCAACTCCTATTACTTAGCGATAACTTCGCCGTTGGATTTGAAGATCCGGACTTTGTTGCCATCTTCCAGAACTTTGAAACCAACACGGTCACCTTTACCGGTAGCAGAGTTGAAGATAGCGATGTTAGATACTGCAATCGCTGCTTCTTTTTCTATGATACCGCCAGCTTTACCCACCATAGGGTTAGGCTTGGTGTGTTTCTTAACCATGTTGATGCCAGACACGATCAGACGATCATCAGCAAGAATACGCAATACTTTGCCGCGTTTGCCTTTGTCTCTGCCTGCAATAACGATTACTTCGTCGTTACGAATGATTTTACGCATTAATTATCCATCCTTTCCTACTACCCTCTCATGCTTAAAAACGCCAAGCCCTTTCGAGCTTAGCGTTTTTGCATAAATCCTGACTGATTAGGTCGGGATTTTTTATAGCACTTCAGGCGCCAGGGAAATGATTTTCATAAACTTCTCTGAGCGAAGTTCACGAGTTACTGGGCCAAAGATACGAGTACCGATAGGCGCGGAGTTGGCGTTCAATAATACCGCTGAGTTTGTATCAAAGCGAATAATTGAACCGTCCGGGCGCCGAACACCTTTACGGGTACGTACCACAACAGCATTAAGGACCTGGCCTTTTTTCACCTTACCGCGAGGAATTGCTTCTTTCACAGTAACTTTGATGATATCACCCACACCGGCATAACGACGATGAGAGCCACCTAGGACCTTGATACACTGTACTCGCTTGGCGCCGCTGTTATCAGCAACATCAAGCATAGATTCTGTTTGAATCATGGGTCTCTACTCCAAAATTCAGACTGTTTTCTTTGCTCTTTCGGGCCCAAAAAACAGCCTGCCAGAAGCAAAGGTGCGTTATATTACACCTTTACTGCCTGTTCTTCAATCTTAACTAGCGTCCAAGACTTACTTTTTGAAAGCGGACGAGATTCAGCAACAGTCACTGTGTCTCCCATCTGACATTCATTCTGTTCGTCATGCGCATGCAGCTTAGTAGAGCGAGTTACGAATTTCCCGTAGATCGGGTGCTTCTCTTTTCGCTCAACCAGAACGGTAATAGTTTTGTCAGCTTTATTGCTGATAACTTTACCGGTCACAGTACGTGTACGTTTTTCTGCGGCCATTATTAGTTACCTGCTTTCTGATTCAGTACGGTCTTAACGCGCGCGATATCGCGACGCACTTGACCCAGCATATGATTCTGAGTCAGCTGACCAGTTGCTTTCTGCATACGCAGATTGAACTGATCCTTGAGAAGACCCAGCAAAGTTTGCTGGAGCTCTTCAGCGGATTGTTCGCGCAGTTCAGTTGCATTCATCACATCACCGTCCGTTTAACAATAGTGGTGGCCAGCGGCAATTTCGCCGCAGCTAGGTTGAACGCCTCGATAGCCAACTCATCAGGCACACCGCTCATTTCGAACAGTACTTTGCCTGGTTTGATCTGGCATACCCAGTATTCAACACTACCCTTACCTTTACCCATCCGTACTTCAAGCGGCTTACCTGTGATTGGCTTGTCCGGGAACACGCGAATCCAGATTTTACCGCCACGTTTTACGTGACGAGTCATAGTACGACGAGCAGCTTCGATCTGACGAGCAGTAATACGGCCACGTTCTGTCGCTTTCAGTGCAATTTCACCGAAGCTAACAGTACCGCCGCGCTCGGCCAGACCGCGGTTGCGGCCTTTCATAACCTTGCGGAATTTAAGTCTCTTAGGTTGCAGCATTGATAATTACCCCTACTTTGAACCTTTCTTCTTAGGTTGAGCATTTCTTTGAGCGCGTACTTCTTCAATACCACCCAAAATCTCACCTTTAAAGATCCAGACTTTAATGCCAAGCACACCGTATGTAGTGTGCGCCTCGTAAGTACCGTAATCGATGTCAGCACGCAGGGTGTGCAATGGCACACGACCTTCGCGGTACCATTCAGACCGTGCAATCTCTGCACCACCTAGACGGCCACCAACCTGGATCTTGATACCTTCAGCACCCTGACGCATAGCATTCTGTACAGAACGCTTCATGGCACGGCGGAACATAACACGACGTTCCAGCTGGCTCGCGACGCTTTGAGCAACCAATTTAGCATCTAGATCTGGTTTACGGATTTCTTCGATGTTGATGTGAACCGGAACACCCATCATTTTTGATGTAGCGTTACGCAGTTTTTCGACATCTTCACCTTTCTTACCAATAACAATACCTGGACGGGCAGTGAAAATGGTAATTTTTGCATTCTGTGCAGGCCGCTCAATTTCGATGCGGCTAACAGATGCTGCTTTTAATTCGCCTTCCAGATACTCACGTACCTTAAGGTCGTTCAACAGCTTATTAGCGTATTCGTTCTTGTCTGCATACCACACCGAAGTGTGATCTTTTACAATTCCAAGTCGAATACCTGTTGGATGTACCTTCTGACCCATAGTGGTATCTCCTAGCAGTCAGCTACCTTAACGGTGATGTGGGAGGTGCGCTTCAAAATACGGTCAGCGCGACCTTTCGCACGCGGTCTTATGCGCTTCATGGTCATACCTTCATCAACGAAGATTTGTGAAACGCGTAGCTCGTCAATATCAGCACCTTCGTTATGCTCTGCGTTAGCAATAGCAGACTCAAGTACCTTCTTAACAAGCACCGCACCTTTTTGAGGGCTGAAAGCCAAAATATTCAGGGCTTCACCCACCGCCTTTCCGCGGATTTGATCGGCAACCAAACGCGCTTTCTGAGCGGAGATATGGGCGCCTTTGTGCTTAGCGGCTACTTCCATTTTCTTAACTCCCGATTAGCGTTTAGCTTTCTTATCTGCAGCATGACCTTTATACGTACGGGTCGCTGCAAATTCGCCTAATTTATGACCAACCATATCCTCGGTGACAAACACCGGTACGTGCTGACGGCCATTATGAACTGCAATCGTCAGTCCTACGAAGTTTGGAAAAACTGTAGAACGGCGAGACCAAGTTTTGATCGGACGACGATCATTGGCCTCAATTGCAGCTTCTACCTTTTTCAACAGGTGAAGGTCGATAAAAGGACCTTTCTTCAGTGAACGTGGCACAGCTGTATCCTCTGATTATTTCGCTTGACGACGGCGTACGATCATCTTATCGGTACGCTTATTCGAACGAGTTTTCTTACCTTTAGTCGGTACGCCCCATGGTGTCACAGGATGACGACCACCAGATGTACGACCTTCACCACCACCATGTGGGTGATCGACTGGGTTCATCGCCACACCACGAACGGTAGGACGAACACCACGCCAGCGCGTAGCACCAGCTTTACCTAGACGACGCAGAGAGTGCTCGGAGTTTCCGACCTCACCCAGTGTCGCGCAGCAATCAACCAACACTTTACGCATTTCGCCTGAACGCAGACGCAAAGTCGCGTGAGCGCCTTCACGAGCAATCAACTGTGCGGAAGTACCAGCAGAACGTGCAATTTGAGCACCTTTACCTGGTTTCATCTCGATACAGTGAATGACACTACCGACAGGGATGTTGCGCAGTGGCAAACAGTTACCTGGTTTAATATCAGCATTCTGACCAGATATCAGAGAATCACCAGCTTTAACACCTTTAGGGGCGATAATGTAGCGACGCTCACCGTCAGCGTACATCAGCAAAGCGATGTGCGCGGAGCGGTTTGGATCATATTCCAGACGCTCAACGGTAGCAGGGATATCCAGTTTGTTGCGACGGAAATCGATAACACGGTAATGTTGCTTATGACCGCCACCAATGTGACGAGTCGTAATGCGACCATAGGTGTTACGACCACCGGTTTTGCTTTTCTTTTCGACCAGAGCAGCGTGTGGCTTACCCTTGTGCAGATCAGGTGTTGTCACCGTTACTACATGACGGCGCCCAGCGGAGGTCGGTTTAGATTTAACAATAGCCATAATTCAAACCCCTCTTATTCGCCATCGATAAAGTCGATGTCGTGGCCGTCTGCAAGACATACATATGCCTTACGAACGTCAGAGCGTTTACCCATACCGCGCTGAGTGCGCTTGGTTTTGCCCTTAACGTTAACAACGTTCACGCCAGTTACTTTTACGTCGAACAACTGCTCAACAGCCTTCTTAATTTCAGGCTTAGTTGCATCAGTTGAGACGCGGAATACAACCTGCTGAGAACCTTCAGCAACAATCGTCGCTTTCTCAGAGATATGTGGGCCTAGCAGTACTTGATAGATGCGTCCTTCGTTCATGCTAACGCCTCCTCAACTTTCTTGAGAGCAGCAACAGTCACAACAACCTTCTCAAAACCTACCAGGCTGACAGGATCGATGCCAGCTGCATCGCGAACGTCAACGTGTGGTACGTTGCGTGCGGCTAGATACAGATTCTGCTCTACGTCTTCTGTGATCACTAGCGCGTTTGTCAACTCAAGCTCAGCGAGCTTAGCAACAAACTGCTTAGTCTTAGGCGCGTCTACTTGGAAGTCTTCAACAACAACCAAACGCTCCTGACGAACCAGCTCAGACAAGATGCAACGCATCGCAGCGCGATACATTTTCTTGTTAACTTTTTGAGCATGGTCGCGCGGCTGAGCAGCGAATGTTACGCCACCAGTACGCCACAAAGGACTACGAATAGTACCGGCACGTGCACGGCCAGTACCTTTTTGACGCCATGGCTTAGCACCACCACCGCTTACAGCGGCGCGGTTTTTCTGAGCCTTGGTGCCTTGACGACCACCGGCCAGGTATGCCGTAACAACCTGATGAACCAGTGATTCATTGAATTCTTTACCAAATGCTAGATCGGAAACTTCTACGCTTCCTCCAGCTCCTGCAAGATTCAGATTCATTTCAAACCCCCTCAGGCACCAGCTTTAACAGCTGATTTAACGATTACGTCGCCGCCAGTAGCACCAGGTACAGCACCTTTCACTAACAGCAGATTGCGCTCGGCATCGATGCGAACAACTTCTAGGGATTGAACGGTTACACGTTCAGCACCCATGTGCCCTGCCATCTTCTTACCTTTCCACACACGACCAGGAGTTTGACACTGACCAATAGAACCAGGAGCACGATGAGAAAGAGAGTTACCGTGTGTCGCATCCTGCATGGAGAAGTTCCAGCGCTTAATACCGCCCTGAAAACCTTTACCTTTGGATTGACCGGTTACATCAATTTTCTGACCCGCTTCAAAGCGTTCAACAGTCAGTTGATCACCAACATTTACTTCTTCGTCACCTGACAGACGGAACTCCCACAAACCACGACCTGCTTCAGTCTCTGCTTTCGCAAAGTGACCTGCAGCGGCCTTAGTAACGCGGTTAGCACGACGAGAACCTACAGTTACCTGCACAGCAGAATAACCATCAGTTTCTTCGGTCTTAACCTGTGTTACGCGGTTCGGTTCCACCTCGATGACAGTGACTGGCACAGACACGCCGTCTTCAGTGAAGACACGAGTCATACCTGCTTTACGTCCGATTAAAGATACAGACATTTTATAAACCTCACATTGCCAGTTGTGTACGGGGCTAAAACCCGCTATGGCTGCCTAAAAGGCATTCCACACGTAGATGTACTCATCTACGCAATCGTCTAATTAGCCTAAGCTAATTTGCACTTCAACACCCGCAGCAAGATCTAGCTTCATCAGTGCATCAACAGTTTTTTCTGTTGGTTCAACGATGTCTAGAACGCGTTTGTGAGTACGGATCTCATATTGGTCACGTGCATCTTTGTTCACGTGAGGAGAGATCAGAACTGTAAAACGCTCTTTGCGAGTAGGAAGCGGGATCGGACCATGCACCTGAGCACCTGTCCGCTTAGCAGTCTCAACGATCTCCTGAGCGGAAGAGTCAATCAGGCGATGATCAAAAGCCTTCAGACGGATTCTGATTTTCTGGTTTTGCATTTGACCACAATTCCTAGAATTAAAAAAAGGCTTTCGCCACCTAACCCCATTTAACGGGGTAGCGCATTCTACTTACCCTATACACCCAAGTCAAGCCTGTATTGTTTACAAATTAAACAGCCCGCCTTTAGCGGCGCTCAACAGCAGCCAAGTCAGCGCAACAAAAATCAGACAGAGAGAATCGATACTTAAGCAAAACAGGGAGATAAAGCAGAAAGCTAAAACAAAGAAGTGACTATCTATTCCCTCATTGGCGGACGTAAATGAGCGCGAGTCAATCCAAGCAGATTCTCTTAACACCCAGATTAGCGATGGGTTTTTGATACGGCCGCACAAAAGCTGAAATACGCTAAACTCAAGCTACATAAAAAAGACAAAAAAAAGCTCCCGAAGGAGCCTTTTTTATATATCAACGAAGATTAGTCGATGATTTTAGCTACAACGCCAGCACCAACAGTACGGCCGCCTTCACGAATCGCGAAGCGCAGACCTTCTTCCATTGCGATAGGGTTGATCAGGGTAACATCCATTTTGATGTTATCGCCTGGCATTACCATTTCAACGCCTTCTGGAAGCTCACAAGAACCTGTGATGTCACAAGTACGGAAGAAGAACTGTGGACGGTAACCTTTGAAGAATGGAGTGTGACGACCGCCTTCATCTTTTGACAGTACGTATACTTCACCTTCGAAACGAGTGTGAGGAGTGATTGTACCTGGCTTAGCCAGCACTTGACCACGCTCTACGTCGTCACGCTTAGTACCACGCAACAATGCACCAATGTTCTCACCTGCACGACCTTCGTCAAGCAGCTTACGGAACATCTCAACACCAGTACAGGTAGTTGTTTGAGTTTCACGGATACCGACGATTTGAATCTCTTCACCCGTCTTAACAATACCACGCTCTACACGGCCAGTTACTACAGTACCACGACCAGAGATAGAGAATACGTCCTCGATAGGCATCAAGAATGGCTGATCGATAGCACGTTCTGGTTCTGGAATGTAAGTATCCAGTGCTTCAACTAGCTTACGTACAGCCGTTGTTCCCAGTTCGTTTTCATCTTCGCCGTTCAACGCCATCAATGCAGAACCTGCAATGATTGGAGTGTCATCACCTGGGAAGTCGTAAGTATCAAGCAGCTCACGCAGCTCCATCTCAACCAATTCCAGCATTTCAGCGTATTCTTCAGAATCAACGCCGCCGCAATCTTCAGCCAGCAGGTCTGCTTTGTTCAGGAATACGATGATGTAAGGTACACCAACCTGACGAGACAGCAGGATGTGCTCACGAGTCTGTGGCATAGGGCCATCAGTCGCGCCACAAACCAAGATAGCACCATCCATCTGAGCAGCACCGGTGATCATGTTTTTCACATAATCCGCGTGTCCTGGGCAGTCAACGTGCGCATAGTGACGAATTGGAGAATCATACTCAACGTGAGAAGTCGCGATAGTGATACCACGTTCACGTTCTTCTGGCGCATTATCGATACCGGCGAATGAGATAGCTTTGCCACCGAAAACTTCTGCACATACACGGGTCAGTGCTGCTGTCAGAGTAGTTTTACCGTGGTCAACGTGGCCGATTGTACCAACGTTAACATGCGGTTTTGAGCGTTCAAATTGTTCTTTAGCCACGATTAATTCCTCATTAATATGTTGGGCAAATTATCTTGCATTGATTACTGCCTGGGCGACATTGTCTGACGCTTCGGCATAATCAAGAAATTCCATTGAGTAGGTTGCACGACCCTGAGTAGCCGAACGCAGGTCGGTAGCATAACCAAACATCTCGCCCAGTGGAACCTGAGCATTGATTATCTTACCTGAACTACAATCGTCCATACCCTGAACCAGACCACGTCGACGGTTCAGGTCACCCATCACGTCACCCATGTAATCTTCGGGCGTTACAACTTCCACCTTCATAACAGGCTCAAGCAGACAGGGACTTGCTTCCTGCGCATACTTTTTAAGCGCCTGTGAGGCGGCAATTTTAAACGCCATCTCATTAGAGTCAACTTCATGGTAAGACCCATCATGTAGACGAGCCTTCAGGCCGATGAGCGGATAACCGGCAATAACGCCGTTTTTCATCTGCTCTTCGATACCTTTTTCTATCGCTGGGATATATTCCTTAGGAATAGAACCACCAACAATTTCATTGATAAACTCCAGCCCTTCATTTTCAGACGGACTAAACTCAATGACTACATGACCATACTGGCCACGACCACCTGACTGACGAATAAACTTATGGTTTGCATCGACAGACTGACGGATTTTCTCGCGATAGGCTACCTGCGGCTTACCGATGTTCGCTTCAACGCTAAATTCGCGTTTCATGCGATCCACCAATATATCTAGGTGCAATTCGCCCATACCAGAGATAATTGTCTGACCGGTTTCAGGATCAGTTGCCACCCGGAAAGAAGGATCTTCCTGAGCAAGCTTGCCCAGCGCGATACCCATTTTTTCCTGGTCTGCCTGAGATCTAGGCTCAACAGCCACCGAGATTACCGGTTCAGGAAACTCCATACGCTCTAACGTGATCTTATGATCAGGAGAGCACAGAGTATCTCCGGTCGTAACATCTTTCATACCGATCAGAGCAGCGATATCGCCTGCGCGAACCTCTTTAATCTCTTCACGGTTGTTAGCGTGCATCTGCACCATCCGTCCGACGCGCTCTTTCTTACCTTTAACAGTGTTAATAACACTATCGCCAGAAGCCAGCACACCCGAATACACACGCACGAATGTCAGTGTACCCACGAATGGATCAGTCGCTATTTTAAATGCCAACGCTGCAAAAGGTGCTGCATCATCCGCTTCGCGAGTTTCAAGCGTCTCGTCATCATCAAGCATACCCTCGATCGCCTTAACTTCGACCGGCGATGGCATATACTCAATCACGGCATCTAGCATCGCTTGCACGCCCTTATTCTTAAAGGCAGAACCTGCCTGCATTAGAACAAGTTCGTTAGCAAGAGTGCGTCGACGCAAGCCCGCTTTTATCTCTTCATTGGACAACTCACCTCCTTCGAGGTATTTGTCCATCAGCTCATCGGATGCTTCAGCAGCGGCTTCAATCATCTGCTCACGCAGCTCTTCAGCCTGCTCTTGCAACTCAGCGGGGATGTCGTAAAGCTCGTAAGTCATCCCCTGATCCGCTTCATTCCACATAATGGCTTTCATGCGAATCAGATCGACTACACCTTTAAACTCTTCTTCTGCACCAATCGGAAAATTGATCGGTACAGCGCTTGCCCCCAGACGTTCCTTCAACTGGTCTTTGACCATGAAGAAGTCAGCACCGGCACGGTCCATCTTATTGACGAAAACCATACGCGGCACTTCATATTTATCCGCCTGACGCCAAACGGTCTCGGTCTGAGGCTGAACACCCGAAGACGCACATAACACCACAACAGCGCCATCAAGCACCCGCAGAGAACGCTCAACTTCAATCGTGAAGTCAACGTGTCCCGGCGTATCAATAATATTGATACGGTGCTGATCAAACTGCTTACTCATGCCACTCCAGAAACAGGTTGTCGCAGCGGAGGTGATAGTAATACCACGCTCCTGTTCCTGCTCCATCCAGTCCATGGTCGCCGCACCGTCGTGTACTTCACCGATCTTATGAGACATACCGGTATAGAACAAAACACGCTCAGTGGTCGTTGTTTTACCAGCATCAACATGGGCGCAGATACCGATATTTCGATATCTGTTAATAGGCGTTTTACGAGCCAAAACTCAATCCTCAGACCTTACATCAAAAGCTTAGAAGCGGTAGTGAGCGAATGCTTTGTTCGCTTCAGCCATGCGATGAACGTCTTCACGTTTCTTCACAGCTGCGCCACGGCCTTCTACTGCATCGCCGATTTCACCAGCTAGACGCAGAGCCATGGATTTTTCACCACGCTTACGGGAAGCATCAACCAACCAACGCATAGCCAGAGCCATACGACGAGAAGGACGTACTTCTACAGGCACCTGATAGGTAGCACCACCCACACGGCGAGATTTAACCTCAACCATTGGCTGGATAGCCTCAAGTGCTTTGTTGAATGATTCAATTGGATCTTCACCAGTGCGCTCACTGATTTTGTCCAGCGCACCGTAAACGATCTTCTCAGCAACAGATTTCTTACCACTGATCATCAGGTGGTTAGTAAATTTTGCCAGTGTAATGTTACCGAACTTAGGATCCGGCAGGATTTCACGTTTTGCCGCAACTCTTCTTCTTGGCATGATAAGCCCCTTTATCTACAGGTCTTCAGGTTATTTCAGGAATTGATACCTGACCTTACTCTTATTGCTTGCGGTCTAGCTCTAGTTGTATAGCGGGCTGTTTGCACAGCCAGTGCCGGACTTCTGTCGCCGTCCCGGAAACAATTAAGACTTAGGACGCTTGGTACCGTACTTAGAACGACCTTGTTTACGGTCATTTACGCCACTGGTATCCAGTGCGCCACGTACTGTGTGGTAACGAACACCCGGTAAGTCTTTTACACGACCGCCACGAATCAGAACAACGGAGTGCTCTTGCAGGTTATGACCTTCACCACCGATGTAGGAAGTAACCTCGAATCCGTTAGTCAAACGAACACGACATACTTTACGCAATGCTGAGTTCGGTTTCTTAGGGGTTGTTGTATAGACGCGGGTACAAACGCCGCGGCGTTGAGGACAAGCCTGCAATGCAGGAACATCGCTCTTTACCACTTTACGCTTGCGCGGCTGTCGCACCAGCTGGTTAATAGTTGCCATTAAGCAAACTCCACGCTTTATTTAAGCACCAAAAAAACAGGATTTTTTTCACTCCTGTCACGAAAGGGCCGAGATTGTACTCAATCTCGGCCCACTAGGTCAATATTCGACCAAGTATTAGATAACTCTTTTTAGATCTTTCTTAGCCTCTAGACCAAAGTTACCCACATATAAGCTCTAATTACAGGCCCGAAAACTAATTCAGGCCCGCCAACAGCTTATTATTCTGAATCAGGCATCGCTGCTTGGTTCAACGCTTCAGTCAGTGCCAATTGAACATCTTCTGCACTTACAGTGACGTTATCATCGACTTTCTGAGCTTTACGCTTACGCGCTTTGTGATAAGCCAAACCGGTACCGGCTGGAATCAATCGTCCAACAACCACGTTTTCTTTCAGGCCGCGCAGGTAATCTTTCTTACCACACACCGCACCTTCAGTTAGAACGCGGGTTGTTTCTTGGAACGATGCAGCAGAGATAAAGGACTCTGTTGCCAGCGATGCTTTAGTGATACCCAGCAGTACACGATCGTACTTAGCCGGCATCTTACCATCAGCAACCAAACGCTTATTCTCAGCGATAACCTTGTGGTATTCAGCCTGTTCACCGTTGATGAACGAGCTATCACCACTGGCAGTGATATCAACCTTACGCAGCATCTGACGTACAATAACTTCGATGTGCTTATCGTTGATGCCAACACCCTGCAGACGGTAAACGTCTTGAATTTCAGAGGTGATGTATTTCGCCAGTTCCGCAACACCCTTGATACGTAAAATATCATGGGAGTTAGATGGGCCATCGGAGATAACCTCACCCTTCTGCACGACTTCACCTTCAAATACGTTCAGGTTACGCCACTTAGGAATCATCAGCTCGACAGGATCAGCATCAGGAGGACTGATCACTAGACGTTTCTTACCTTTGGTTTCTTTACCGAAGGTGATCGTACCGGACACTTCAGCCAGAATAGAAGATTCTTTAGGCTTACGCGCTTCGAACAAGTCAGCAACCCGTGGCAGACCACCGGTGATATCCTTGTTCACAGAACCTTCCTGAGGGATACGTGCCAGTACATCACCGATACCCACTTCTGCACCATTGTTCAGGTTCAGAATCGCCTTAGCAGGCAGCAGGTATTGAGCAGCGGAGTCTGTACCCGGGTGGAACAGGTCAGCACCCGTCGTCGCATCAACCAAACGGATCATCGGACGGATATCTTTACCCGCCGCTGGACGTACTGCTGGGTCCAGAATCTCGATAGTCGACAAGCCGGTCAGCTCATCCGTTTGTTGCTTAACGGTAATACCGTCATCAATACCAACAAACTCAAGCTTACCCGCCACCTCGGAGATGATTGGGTGGGTATGCGGATCCCAGTTAACAACAATAGCGCCGGCTTCAACACGATCGCCATCTTTAACCTTAATCACAGCACCGTAAGGCAGCTTATAACGCTCACGCTCACGACCGTGCTCATCGGTTACACCCAGCTCGCCTGAACGAGAGGTTGCTACCAGAGAACCATCTGCTTTTTCTACAGATTTAAGGTTATGCATCCGGATTTCACCGGAGTTTTTAATCTGTACGCTATCGACTGCGGCTGCCCGTGATGCTGCACCACCGATGTGGAAGGTACGCATGGTCAGCTGTGTACCCGGCTCACCGATAGACTGAGCAGCGATAACACCCACTGCTTCACCTGGGTTAACCTTATGACCACGACCGAGGTCACGACCATAACACTTAGAACACAGACCGAAGGCTGTTTCACAGGTAATCGCACTACGTACAACCACTTCATCGATAGAAGAGAAGCGCTGTTCGTCATCAAGACGTTTAACCCAAGCTTCATCAATCAATGTACCGGCTTCGATCAGCACTTCAGTACCGCTTGGATCCATCACATCTTTAGCGATAGTACGACCCAGGATACGATGACCCAGACCTACCACAACATCACCGCCTTCAATCAGCGGCTGCATGACAAGCCCTTCTTCAGTACCACAGTCATCTTCAGTGATAACCAGATCCTGAGATACGTCAACCAGACGACGTGTCAGATAACCAGAGTTCGCTGTTTTCAGTGCGGTATCCGCCAAACCTTTACGCGCACCGTGAGTCGAGATGAAGTACTGTAGTACGTTCAAACCTTCACGGAAGTTTGCGGTAATTGGCGTTTCGATGATGGAGCCATCCGGCTTCGCCATCAGACCACGCATACCCGCCAACTGACGAATCTGTGCAGCACTACCCCGGGCACCGGAGTCGGCCATCATATAAACCGAGTTGAAAGAGTCTTGGATGACTAGCTCGCCCTCACGGTTTAGCACCTCTTCCTTCTTCAGGTTATCCATCATCTTCTTAGCTAGTACTTCGTTTGCACGAGACCAGATATCGATAACCTTGTTGTATTTCTCGCCCTGGGTAACCAGACCGTCAGCGTACTGCATTTCGATCTCTTTCACTTCGCTATCTGCAGAAGTGATGATATCGACCTTCTCATCTGGGATAACGAAATCGTTAACACCGATAGAAGAACCAGAAACTGTTGCTTGACGGAAGCCCATGTACATCACTTGGTCAGCAAAGATAACAGTATCTTTCAAACCAACGATACGATAAGCGGTGTTAATCAGACGCGAAATAGCTTTCTTCGTCATCGCCTGGTTAACCAGATCAAATGGTAGACCGGTTGGCACGATATCAAACAGCATGGCACGACCAACGGTCGTTTCTTTAATGCTAGTGATATGCTCTTCGTTACCTTCGATATCACGAATCGTTTCGTGGATACGCACTTTCACGCACGCTTGCAGATCGACCTGCTTGGCACCGTAAGCCCGCTGAACCTCTTTGATATCAGCGAAGACCATGCCTTCACCCTGAGCGTTAATACGCGCACGGGTCATCCAGTACAGCCCCAAGACCACGTCCTGAGAAGGTACGATGATAGGCTCACCGTTAGCAGGCGACAGTACGTTGTTAGTTGACATCATCAATGCACGAGCTTCTAGCTGCGCTTCGATAGTCAACGGCACGTGTACCGCCATCTGATCACCGTCAAAGTCGGCGTTGTAAGCCGCACAGACCAATGGGTGCAGCTGAATCGCTTTACCTTCGATCAGTACAGGTTCAAATGCCTGAATACCCAAACGGTGAAGTGTTGGTGCCCGGTTAAGCATGATCGGGTGTTCGCGGATAACTTCATCCAAGATATCCCATACCAGCGACTCTTCGCGCTCAACCATCTTCTTAGCGGCTTTAATCGTGGTTGCATAACCGCGTAGCTCTAGCTTAGAGAAGATGAAAGGCTTGAACAGCTCCAGTGCCATTTTCTTAGGCAGACCACACTGATGCAAACGCAAGTATGGACCAACCACGATAACGGAACGACCAGAGTAGTCGACTCGCTTACCCAACAAGTTCTGACGGAAACGACCCTGCTTACCCTTGATCATATCAGCCAAGGATTTCAGTGGGCGCTTGTTAGAACCGGTAATAGCACGACCGCGACGACCGTTATCTAGCAGCGCATCAACAGATTCTTGCAACATACGTTTTTCGTTACGTACGATGATATCCGGAGCACTCAGATCAAGCAGACGCTTCAAACGGTTGTTACGGTTAATTACCCGACGGTACAGATCGTTGAGATCGGAAGTCGCAAAACGACCACCATCCAGCGGCACCAATGGGCGCAGATCTGGCGGCAGAACCGGCAGAACTTGGAAAATCATCCATTCAGGCTTGTTGCCTGACAGATGGAAACCTTCCAGCAATTTAAGACGCTTAGACAGCTTCTTAATTTTAGTTTCAGAATTCGTTGCTGGCAGTTCTTCACGCATCACTTCGATCTCTTCTACAAGATCGATAGATTTCAGCAGTTCTTGGATTGCTTCAGCACCCATACGGGCATCGAAGTCATCGCCGAACTCTTCTAGCGCTTCAAAATACTGCTCGTCATTCATCAGCTGACCACGCTCAAGCGTCGTCATACCTGGATCAATCACAACAAAAGATTCGAAGTACAGGACCCGCTCAATATCACGCAGAGTCATATCCAGCATCAAACCGATACGGGATGGTAGAGACTTCAAGAACCAAATGTGTGCAACCGGCGATGCCAGTTCGATGTGACCCATACGTTCACGACGAACTTTAGCCAGTGCTACTTCAACGCCACACTTCTCACAGATAACACCGCGATGCTTGAGACGCTTGTACTTGCCACATAGACATTCATAGTCTTTAACTGGACCAAAGATCTTGGCACAGAACAGACCATCACGCTCAGGCTTAAACGTACGGTAGTTAATGGTTTCTGGCTTTTTAACTTCACCAAAAGACCAAGAACGAATCATCTCAGGTGATGCCAGACCGATACGGATCGAGTCAAACTCGTCGTTCTGTCCCTGGGATTTCAACAGATTTAGTAAATCTTTCATTTCTTTCAGCTCCTCGGGGGAGTTGACCACGCAGCGATTAATTCAGCTGCGCAGTAAACTATCTGTTAAAGGGTTACTCGGATTCCAGCTCGATGTCGATACCTAGCGAACGGATCTCTTTCACCAGCACGTTGAACGATTCTGGCATGCCCGGTTCCATACGATGATCGCCATCAACGATGTTTTTATACATCTTCGTACGGCCATTCACGTCATCGGACTTAACCGTCAACATTTCCTGCAAGGTGTAAGCAGCACCGTATGCTTCCAGTGCCCACACTTCCATCTCACCGAATCGCTGACCACCGAACTGAGCCTTACCACCCAGCGGCTGCTGAGTAACCAGACTGTAAGAACCGGTAGAACGTGCGTGCATCTTATCATCAACCAAGTGGTTAAGTTTCAGCATGTACATGTAACCTACGGTTACTGGACGGCTAAACTTATCACCGGAGCGACCATCAAACAGGGTGAACTGACCGGTATCGCTCAGGTCTGCCATACGCAGCAGCTCCTTCACTTCCGCTTCTTTAGCACCGTCAAATACTGCGGTTGCCAGCGGTACACCACCTTTCAGGTTTTTCGCCAGCTCCATCACTTCGTCATCGCTCAAAGAGTCGATATCTTCATGACGGCCTGACTTATAGCCACCCAATTCACTGTTGTAGATACGATCAAGGAACTCACGTAGCTCTTTAACGGTTTCTAGACGATCACGCTCTGCTTGCAGCATCGCATTGATCTTAACGCCCAGACCTTTAGCCGCCATACCCATGTGGGTCTCAAGCACCTGACCTACGTTCATCCGTGATGGTACACCCAGTGGGTTGAGGACAATATCAACCGTCTCACCGTTTTCATCATACGGCATATCTTCAACCGGCATGATAACGGAGATAACACCTTTGTTACCGTGACGACCGGCCATCTTGTCACCTGGCTGTACGCGGCGTTTAGTCGCTACGTAAACCTTGACAATTTTCAGTACGCCCGGCGCTAGGTCATCACCTGTTTGCAGCTTGTTCTTCTTGTCTTCGAACTTAGCATCTAGCTCAACACGACTTTCTTCGAGTTGCTCTTGCGCTCTTTCCAGCATTTCCTGTGCTGATTCATCAGCAACACGGATCTTGAACCAATCAGATTTCTTCAGTTCAGCCAATGCAGCAGAGGTAATCTCTTCGCCTTTCTGGAAGTTTGCACCGCCTTCAGCTTTAAGACCACACAGGGCACGTTCGAGACGTTCAAAGGTCGCTTGCTCAACAATGCGGAACTCTTCGTTCAAATCCTTACGGATACGGTTCAGTTCAGATTGTTCAATGGAGAGTGCACGCTCATCTTTAGGCACGCCATCACGGGTAAATACCTGTACATCGATAACTTTACCGATGGTACCTGTCTTAACACGCAGAGACGTATCTTTAACGTCAGAGGCTTTCTCACCAAAGATAGCTCGTAGCAGTTTCTCTTCCGGAGTCAGCTGAGTTTCACCCTTAGGTGTCACTTTACCAACCAGAATATCACCAGGGCCAACTTCAGCACCGATGTGTACGATACCGGCTTCATCCAGTTTCGCCAGCGCAGACTCACCCACGTTTGGAATATCCGAAGTAATCTCTTCAGAACCCAACTTGGTATCACGCGCCACACAGGTCAGTTCCTGAATGTGGATAGTGGTGAAACGATCTTCCTGCACAACACGCTCGGAGATCAGAATCGAGTCTTCGAAGTTGTAACCGTTCCAAGGCATGAATGCGATACGCATATTCTGCCCCAACGCCAGCTCACCAAGGTCAACGGACGGGCCGTCAGCCATGATATCGCCACGCTGAACTGTTTCGCCCTGACTCACGATAGAGCGCTGGTTGATACAGGTGTTCTGGTTAGAACGGGTGTATTTGGTCAGGTTGTAGATATCTACACCCGCTTCACCCGCGGCTGTTTCTTCATCACTTACACGCACAACGATACGTGCCGCATCAACCGCTTCAATCACACCACCGCGTTTAGCAGTGACACAAACGCCGGAATCACGTGCAACATAACGCTCCATGCCTGTACCCACTAACGGCTTATCAGCACGCAATGTCGGTACAGCCTGACGCTGCATGTTCGATCCCATCAATGCGCGGTTCGCGTCATCGTGTTCTAGGAACGGAATCAATGCCGCCGCAACCGATACTACCTGACGTGGAGATACATCCATGTAGGTAACTTTTTCCGGTGGCATAACGGTAAATTCATTTTCATGACGAACCGCAACCAACTCATCGGTTAGCTTATGGTTGTCATCCATACCAGCAGAAGCCTGAGCGATAACATGACGCCCCTCTTCAATCGCTGATAGGTATTCAATCTCATCAGTTACCTGACCATCAACCACTTTCCGGTATGGGCTCTCAAGGAAACCATAATCGTTAGTGCGGGCATAGGTTGCCAGCGAGTTGATCAGACCGATGTTCGGTCCTTCAGGTGTCTCGATTGGACATACACGACCGTAATGGGTTGGATGTACGTCACGTACCTCAAAGCCAGCACGCTCACGTGTCAAACCGCCAGGCCCTAACGCTGATACACGGCGCTTGTGGGTAACTTCCGACAGTGGGTTGTTTTGGTCCATAAACTGAGACAGCTGTGACGAACCGAAGAACTCTTTAACGGCAGCCGCTACTGGCTTAGCGTTGATCAGATCCTGAGGCATCAGGTTATCCGATTCCGCCATGCTCAAACGCTCACGGACAGCACGCTCTACACGTACTAGACCAACACGGAACTGGTTTTCAGCCATTTCGCCAACAGAACGAATACGTCGGTTACCCAGGTGATCGATATCATCGACAACACCTTTACCGTTACGAATATCGATCAACGTCTTCATAACAGCCAGGATATCTTCTTTATCCAGCACGCCAGAACCGACTTCATCATCACGACTTAGACGACGGTTGAACTTCATCCGACCAACAGCAGAAAGGTCGTAACGCTCTTCAGCAAAGAACAAGTTCTGGAACAGGTTCTCAGCAGATTCTTTGGTTGGTGGCTCGCCAGGACGCATCATCCGGTAGATCTCTACCAGTGCTTCTAGCTGATTACGCGTCGTATCGATACGCAGGGTATCAGAAATAAATGAACCACAATCCAGCTCGTTGGTGTACAGCGTTTCAAACGCGGTAACATCACGGCTGCGCATCAGTTCAAGCACTTCTTCAGTGATCTCGCTGTTGCCTTCGCACAGTAGTTCACCGGTAGTAGGATCGATAATATCTTTTGCTAATACTTTACCTAGCAGATACTCAACAGGCACTTCTAGCTGAGTAACATTATCTTTCTCTAACTGACGGATATGACGCGGTGTCACACGACGACCGGATTCAACCAGTACATTGCCGCTGCCATCTTTAATATCAAAGGTAGCTGTTTCGCCACGCAGACGAGTAGGTACCAGCGTCATCAGAATCTCTTCTGTGCTCAGTACCCATTCCGTATTATCAAAGAAGGTTTCGAGGATCTCTTCAGTGGTATATCCCAGTGCACGCAACAGAATAGTGGCCGGCAATTTACGACGACGGTCAATACGTACAAATAGGCTATCTTTAGGATCAAACTCGAAGTCCAACCATGAACCACGGTAAGGAATGACACGGGCAGAATAAAGCAGCTTCCCAGAGGAGTGCGTTTTACCCTTGTCATGGTCGAAGAATACACCAGGCGAACGGTGTAACTGGGACACGATAACACGCTCTGTACCGTTAACAACGAATGTACCGTTGTCGGTCATCAGCGGCATTTCGCCCATGTATACTTCTTGTTCTTTAATATCTTTGATCGCTTTATTTGAAGATTCGCGATCATAGATTACCAGGCGGACTCTTACGCGCAGTGGAGCCGCATAAGTAATACCACGCATCTGGCATTCTTTAACGTCAAAAACCGGCTCGCCCAGACGGTAACCTACATATTCCAATGCGGCATTTCCGGAATAGGAAACGATCGGGAATACGGAACTGAAAGCAGCATGCAGTCCGACATCTTTGCGGTCTGTAGAGTCAGCACCCTGTTGCAGGAATTTCAAATAAGAATCCAACTGGATTGCCAATAAATACGGCACGTCCATCGCTTCCGGCAGCTTTCCGAAGTCTTTACGGATGCGTTTCTTTTCAGTATATGAGTAAGCCATCTAAGTTCCCCAGCATCTACACCTGAAAAATTCAACCAAACCGAAGGAATTTTCTCGGTTTGTGAGCCGTTATCATTTGCTCTTACTAATAACGGAAAAAGGCCGGTGGCACTTTGCCACCAGCCGTAGATGTATCAGCTATCAAATAGTCTGATACGAAGCATAGCGCTGCTTACTTAACTTCAACAGTTGCGCCAGCTTCTTCCAGAGCTTTCTTAAGCTCTTCAGCTTCATCTTTGCTAACGCCTTCTTTAACGGTAGCAGGAGCGCCGTCAACCATGCCTTTAGCTTCTTTCAAGCCAAGACCAGTTGCTGCACGAACAGCTTTGATTACGTTAACTTTCTTGTCGCCAACAGCAGCAAGAACAACGTCAAATTCAGTTTGCTCTTCAGCAGCAGCAGCTTCGCCGCCAGCAGCGCCAGCAACTGCAACAGCAGCAGCAGAAACACCGAATTTTTCTTCCATTGCTTCAACCAGCTCAACAACGTCCATTACAGACATTTCAGCGATTGCATTCAAGATATCTTCTTTAGATAGAGACATGGTTCAATTCCTAAAATATTCGAGCCTGAGGCTCTTAAACTCGTTACTTAAGCCGCTTTTAAAATTAAGCAGCAGCTTCTTCTTTCTGTTCGCGAATAGCCGCAATAGTGCGAACCAGCTTGCCTGCAGCTGCTTCTTTCATGCAACCCATCAGCTTAGCGATCGCCTCATCGTATGTAGGCAGTGAAGCCAACACAGAGATGTCTACGGTCTGCCCTTCGAAAGCAGCGGTCTTTAACTCAAGCTTGTCATTCTTCTTGGCGAAATCTTTCAGAATCCGCGCACCAGCACCTGGGTGCTCGTTAGAGAATGCAATCAAGGTTGGACCTACGAACGCATCTGAGATACATTCGAAATCAGAGCCTTCTACTGCACGACGCGCTAGCGTGTTACGTACGACGCGTAGCCATACTCCCGCTTCACGTGCCTGCTTACGTAGTTCGGTCATATTCTCAACGGTAACACCGCGAGAATCTGCAACTACAGCAGAAAGAGCGCCTTTAGCAGCTTCCTGGACTTCAGCGACAATCGCTTTTTTATCTTCGAGTCCTAATGCCACGATTTACTCCTGGATTTAGTCTTATCGACTGTTTACCAATCACTCCAATGATAAATCACTGAAGCGCCGAGTACGGTGGTTGAATTGATCCTGTTAAGGGGATCACACCGTCTGCGCAGGTTGATAGATTAAGAGACTGACTACGTGCGCCACTCTCACCTGCGGTCTTTGACGACCTCTGCGGCAATACCGCAGAGACCCTCAATTTTTCTGAAAATCGATTAAGCGCCCAAAGAGCCCTGATCGACTACCAGACCTGGCCCCATAGTGGTGGACAGGGTAATTTTCTTCAGATACACGCCTTTAGCAGAAGAAGGCTTAAGTTTCTTAATTTCGCCTAACAACGCGTCTAGGTTGGCAGCAATCGCTTCAGGTTCGAAGCCAACTTTACCAATACCTGCGTGGATAATACCGTTTTTGTCAGTACGGAAACGTACTTGACCAGCTTTAGCATTGTTAACCGCAGTAGTAACGTCTGGAGTAACGGTTCCTACTTTAGGGTTAGGCATCAGACCACGTGGGCCCAAGATTTGGCCTAACTGACCAACAACACGCATCGCATCTGGCGTTGCAATAACAACGTCAAAGTTCAGGTCGCCGCCTTTAATCTGTTCAGCCAGATCATCAAAACCGACAACATCAGCGCCAGCTGCTTTTGCTTTCTCAGCGTTTTCACCCTGAGCAAACACAGCAACACGTACTTCTTTACCAGTACCGCTTGGCAGCACACTTGAGCCACGAACGTTTTGGTCAGATTTACGTGGATCAATACCTAGATTGATCGCAACATCAACAGACTCTTTAAAGTCAACAGTGGACAGTTCATTCAGCAGAGAAACCGCATCGTTAACAGCGTACTGCTTACCAGGTTGAACTTTCTCAGCAATCGCCTTTTGGCGCTTAGACAACTTAGCCATCACTCAACTCCTTCCACGGTAAGACCCATGCTACGTGCACTACCAGCGATGGTGCGAACAGCTGCATCCATATCAGAAGCAGTCAAGTCAGCCATTTTAGTCGTTGCAATCTCTTCCAACTGAGCGCGAGTAACAGAACCCACTTTCTCAGTGTTTGGACGACCAGAACCACTCTTCAGACCAGCCGCTTTCAACAGCAATACTGCTGCAGGAGGCGTCTTAGTGATGAAGGTAAAGCTACGATCTGCGTATACAGTGATAACAACAGGAGTCGGAAGACCCGCTTCGATACCCTGAGTTGCAGCGTTAAACGCTTTACAAAATTCCATGATGTTAACACCATGCTGACCCAATGCTGGGCCAACTGGTGGACTTGGGTTCGCCTGACCGGCAGCAACCTGCAGCTTAATATAAGCCTGGATTTTCTTAGCCATGTTTCACTCCTGGCGGGTAGTAACGCCTTTCGGCTCCCCGGTTTAAAGACGGAAAAACCCCAGCACTCATTCAAGCACCGAGGTCAGTTCCTAAAATTCTGCTATCAGGCTTTTTCGACCTGACCAAACCCCAGCTCTACTGGAGTCGAACGACCGAAGATCAATACTGCAACATGCAGCCTGTTCTTCTCGTAGTTCACTTCTTCTACAACACCGTTAAAGTCTGCAAACGGACCATCGACCACTCGAACCATTTCACCCGGTTCAAACAAGGTCTTAGGACGCGGCTGATCAACACCACTTTCAACACGTTGCAGAATCGCTTGCGCTTCTTTCTCGGTAATCGGTGCTGGCTTATCTGCCGTACCACCAATAAAGCCAAGAACGCGCGGCGTATCTTTAACTAAGTGCCAAGTGTCGTCATTCATTTCCATCTGAACCAATACATAGCCCGGATAGAATTTACGTTCAGACTTACGTTTTTTACCTTCGCGTATCTCAACAACTTCTTCTGTAGGAACGAGGATATCGCCAAAGCCATCCTGCATTTTATGCAGCTCGACCCGCTCTCTCAGAGAATTCATTACACGCTTCTCGTAACCGGAGTACGCATGTACAACATACCATCGCATAGCCATGCCTCTTTCCTCTTATCCGATTACAGTCGAGACGCCCAAACTCAGTAACGAGTCAAGACCCCACAAAAGCAAACCTACAACCAATACAACGACAGTCACAATCAGAGTTGTCTGCATTGTTTCCTGACGGGTTGGCCATACAACTTTGCGAATTTCAGATCGCGCTTCTTTAAACAATGTAAAGAAAGCCAATCCTTTAGCGGTTTGCAGCGCAATATAGCCTGCAACACCAGCAAGAACTAATAGTGCAATTACGCGATATAGCAGTGACTCTTCTGAATAAACAGAGTTACCTACTACGCCGGCAGCGACTATGGCTACCACTACGACCCATTTCAGGCCATCCAGCTTTGAACCTTCGGAAGACACTTTAGAATTCACGATGGGCCTCGGTTATCGATAATTTGCTATGAACTTGTTAGACACCAACTCAGATTAGAGTTGGCAGGCCAGGAGGGACTCGAACCCCCAACCTGCGGTTTTGGAGACCGCTGCTCTGCCAATTGAGCCACTGGCCTAGTACTAACTAGGGACGCGTATATTACACGCATCCCTACTAGGTAGCAACCGTTAAGTTGCTATTAAATCAAAGATTACTCGATGATTTTTGCTACAACGCCTGCGCCAACAGTACGACCGCCTTCACGGATCGCGAAGCGCAGACCTTCTTCCATTGCGATAGGGTTGATCAGGGTAACATCCATTTTGATGTTATCGCCTGGCATTACCATTTCAACGCCTTCTGGAAGTTCACAAGAACCTGTGATGTCACAAGTACGGAAGAAGAACTGTGGACGGTAACCTTTGAAGAATGGAGTGTGACGTCCGCCTTCATCTTTTGACAGTACGTATACTTCACCTTCGAAACGAGTGTGAGGAGTGATTGTACCTGGCTTAGCCAGTACTTGACCACGCTCTACGTCGTCACGCTTAGTACCACGCAACAATGCACCAATGTTCTCACCTGCACGACCTTCGTCAAGCAGCTTACGGAACATTTCAACACCAGTACAGGTAGTTGTTTGAGTATCACGGATACCGACGATTTGAATCTCTTCACCCGTCTTAACAATACCACGCTCTACACGGCCAGTTACTACAGTACCACGACCAGAGATAGAGAATACGTCCTCGATAGGCATCAGGAATGGCTGATCGATAGCACGCTCTGGTTCTGGAATGTAAGTATCCAGTGCTTCAACTAGCTTACGTACAGCCGTTGTTCCCAGTTCGTTTTCATCTTCGCCGTTCAACGCCATCAATGCAGAACCTGCAATGATTGGAGTGTCATCACCTGGGAAATCGTAAGTATCAAGCAGCTCACGCAGCTCCATCTCAACCAATTCCAGCATTTCAGCGTATTCTTCAGAATCAACGCCGCCGCAATCTTCAGCCAGCAGGTCTGCCTTGTTCAGGAATACGATGATGTAAGGTACACCAACCTGACGAGACAGCAGGATGTGCTCACGAGTCTGAGGCATAGGGCCATCAGTCGCGCCACAAACCAAGATAGCACCATCCATCTGAGCAGCACCGGTGATCATGTTTTTCACATAATCCGCGTGTCCTGGGCAGTCAACGTGCGCGTAGTGACGAATTGGAGAATCATACTCAACGTGAGAAGTCGCGATAGTGATACCACGTTCGCGCTCTTCTGGAGCATTATCGATACCAGCGAATGAGATAGCTTTACCACCGAAAACTTCTGCACATACACGGGTCAGTGCTGCTGTCAGAGTAGTCTTACCGTGGTCAACGTGGCCGATTGTACCAACGTTAACGTGCGGTTTGTTACGTTCAAATTGTTCTTTAGCCATTGCCATTTACCTTGCGTCAAGTAAGTGTGATTAACCACGCTGCCACATACAACAAAGGGCAGACATATCGCTATATCTACCCTATGAAAATAATGGAGCTCATGGGCGGATTTGAACCGCCGACCTCACCCTTACCAAGGGTGTGCTCTACCCCTGAGCCACATGAGCACATCTAACTGGAGCGGGTAGCGGGAATCGAACCCGCATCATCAGCTTGGAAGGCTGAGGTTCTACCATTGTACCATACCCGCCTTACAGCTATTGGTGGTGGGGGGTGGATTCGAACCACCGAAGCTCGCGCGTCAGATTTACAGTCTGATCCCTTTGGCCACTCGGGAACCCCACCCTACCAATACTTCACCGCTTTAATGGTGCCGGCACCAAGAGTCGAACTCGGGACCTACTGATTACAAGTCAGTTGCTCTACCAGCTGAGCTATACCGGCATCGGCTGTGAAGTGGCGCATATATTAATCACGAGCCCCTGTGCTTGCAACCCTTTTACATAACTTTTTTTCGATTTTTATGGCAGAATCAAGAAAACCGTCTACCTCGTTGATTTTATTGTCTGTTTCTAGCGAATTATTAGCCTCAATCCAAACCTCATACTGTGGCAATGACTGCATAACCTCATATTCATCCACCACAAACTGCTGACTCACGCTATCCCGTGCCTGATTTAACGCTGCACGCGTCTTAAATCGACCGATAACATACACATCGCGAGGGCCTAGTTTCTCTGTTTCTACATTGAATCCCTGTTCCACCAAGCGCGCCTCTAATGCTTGCTGTTGCGAATAATCAGCAGGCCGATTCAGTATTAGCTCAAACATCTCCACCCGCTCTACATCTGTTTGTAATAACAGCGCATTCAAGCCTAACCGTTCGATCCGTTCCTGTAGGTCCAGCGCCTCGACTTCAGATTCTATCCCTGTGACCACATAACACATGGTTTCATCGGGGATAGACACCCCAGCACTAGACTCTGCTTTAACGACCTGACGTGGTAGCAAAGTCGAACGATCAACTTCACTCAGCAGTTTAAGCGATGCCACCTGCGCCTGCCGAACTCCCTCAACCGGCTCATCTGATTGACGCAACTGCCAACCAAAATAGACACCATTGATCAGCAGTAGAATTAAAAATAGCCAGCGCATCATTCAGCGCCCAGCGCCAACGGTAAACCATCTAACACAAGATCAGGACACCAGGTAGCGCCCTCCACCAGCGAACAAAACAACTCACCATCACCGCCGGTTACATAAACCGGTTGCCCTGCTGCCTTACGCATCACCTTTTCAGCCAGCGATTCTAATAATAGATTGACACCATGATGCACCGCTTCAGACGTATTAACTCCCGGCGTCGCATCGAAGCCCGCTATCGTTTGATCCACAATCACTTCTGCGGTATTCATCAAAAGACTACGTCCCATCAACTGGAGCCCTGGAATGATATAACCACCTAGGTGCTGCCCATTGCCACTCAACTGCTCTACTGTGATGGCACTACCGCAATCCACCACCCAGCAGGCACCCTGCTCCTGCTGCCAAGCACTCAATAGGGCTAACCAGCGATCAACCCCCATTCGCGAGGGATCACTATAACTATTACTCACACCGCAGGCGGCTGCCTGAGTGACGGCAAACTCGGGCTGCACCTGCCAGCGCTGCGACACAAACTGATGCAATGCCTGATTTACCTGTTCACCCGCCACCGACGAGACTCTTACCCGCTCCACGTCTGACGGCCATTGTGCGATCGTCAACTCGCTATGACGCAACCGCCCCCGCAGTTCTGAGCCAGCCATTCGCCACTTAATAAAGGTATTACCCGCATCCAGATCCAACACACTCATGCTAGTCGTACACTCACTTCGCCACCATGATAAGCCTGCAACTCACCATCGATTTCCAACAGAAGCGCGCCGGATTGATCAACCCCACGACAAATACCCACCGCCTGTCGGTTACCTAGATTAAGACTCACCACCTGATTACGATGGGCATTTATCTGCTGCCACTCATCCTTAAAGGCGGCAAAACCTTCGCTGGAAAACTGCTCAAGCACAGGCACCAACTCATTGATCAGTTCGGCTAACAACCGATTGCGCGAAGGCGCCTCACCCAGAATCTGACGTAGATCGATCCACGGCTGATCAATCGTCTCCGCCGCGAGTTCTGACATATTGACATTGATACCTACGCCAATCACCACAAAACACTCACCTGCCGCATCACCACTCATTTCCAGCAACACACCGGCTAACTTACGCCCACGCCATAACAGATCGTTAGGCCATTTAACCGAGATTTCATCCACCCCCAGCCGTTTCAAGCCGCGAATCAGCGCCACCCCGACGGCAAGGCTTAGCCCCTCAAGTGCAGCTGCGCCATTATTGAACTGCCAAGTCAGTGAAAAATAGATATTACTGGCAAAAGGGCTTGCCCAGCTACGCCCACGACGACCACGTCCTGCTGTTTGCTGCTCAGCCAAATATAACGAGCCATGTCCGTCACGATAAACCGCTTCCATCGCTTTGGCATTGGTCGAGGGGATAATCAGGTTTACATCGATCAGGTTGAGACGCTGACGCACATCCGCCTGTAACGCACCCTCAATCAAGGCCTGATCCAGCAGATCTAACCCGCCGGGAATCCGATAACCTCGACCCTTGACGCTAAACACCTCAATACCCGACTCTTCAATGCTCTTAATCTGCTTCCAAATGGCACTGCGGCTTACACCTAACGCCTGCCCCAGCGCCTGACCTGAATGAAACTTACCATCCGCCAGTACCGATAAAAGTGGCTCAATCATAGAATATCCTTCAGGAGATACGTTGCAGCACTATAAAGCTGTAATCGTAGGGGTTAGGTCCATCGGCCGAAAAATCCTCCCGACCGATTTCAGCCCAATCACCGGGGTGGAATACGGGGAAATACGCATCACCTTCCACTTCAGCATGTACTTGGGTCAGATACAGACGGTCAGCCAACGGTAACGCCTGCTGATAAATCTGTGAACCACCGATCACCATCGCCTCATCGCAACCATTCACCATACAGATGCTCTCAGCTAGTGCTTTCGCCGCTTCAAGGCTGTGCACCACCTTTACATTTTCCGGCTGATACGTTGTATCACGGCTAACCACAATATTGGTCCGCCCCGGTAGCGGCCGACCAATCGATTCAAATGTCTTACGTCCCATAATAATCGGCTTACCCATCGTGACCCGCTTGAAATAGCGCAGATCCTCCGGCAGATGCCAGGGCAAATTATTATTAATACCGATTACCCGGTTTTCTGCCTGGGCCACTATGATCGCCAGGTTCATAAACTCTCCTTGCCTTAACTAATACTCGAACTAGTGCTGGTACCAATGACTTGCTACTTACTGTTTGGTAACATCGCTGGCTGAATTTAACCACAGGTGTCAAGCACAAACCAATGAGACAATATCTTGATCTTTGCCAAAGACTCATCAATGAAGGCATCTGGGTGGAAAACGAACGCACCGGAAAACGCTGCCTGACCGTCATTAACGCCGACCTAACCTACGATGTCGCCGCCGGTGAATTCCCGTTGGTCACGACACGGAAAAGCTTTTATAAATCGGCCATTGCCGAAATGTTAGGCTATCTGCGCGGTTACGACAATGCGGCACAGTTCCGCCAACTCGGCACTAAGACCTGGGATGCCAACGCCAATGATAACGCATCCTGGCTCGCCAACCCCTACCGCAAAGGCACCGATGACTGTGGCTTTATCTATGGCAAGGTAGGCAGAAACTTTCCCAAGCCCGACGGCGGTAGCATCGATCTACTGCGTAAGATTGTCGACGACCTGACTCAGGGTATCGATGATCGCGGGGAGATCTATACTTTTTATCACCCCGGTGCATTTCACATGGGCTGCCTACGCCCCTGCATGTACAGCCACCACTTCTCGCTGTTAGGAGATACACTCTACCTCAACAGCACACAACGCAGCTGCGATGTACCCTTAGGTCTGACATTCAATATGGTTCAGGTCTATTTTCTGTTGGCGATTATCGCCCAGATTACCGGAAAAAAACCAGGCAAGGCCTACCATAAGATCGTTAATGCACATATTTATGAAGATCAGCTCGAGTTGATGCGTGATGTACAGCTAACACGTGAACCTCTGCCGCTGCCCACCTTTAAGGTCAATCCGGACATTAAAACCTTAGAAGATTTGGAAACCTGGGTTACTACCGATGATTTCGAGATCGAAGGCTATCAGTATCACGACCCGATTCAATACCCATTCTCCGTATAACAACAACGTCAGCCGCCATAAACGCTGACGTTAAACGGGCCTAATCATGACAAAACCCAAGATAGGTGGTTGGCAGCAAAAGAGTCAACAGATTGCTTATGAGAACCCCTGGATTCAGGTTCGCCATGAAGAGGTGATCCGTCCTAACGGCACCGAGGGGATCTATGGCGTTGTACATTTTAAATCCCGAGCGATTGGCATTATCGCCATTGATGATGACGATCAGATCTGCCTAGTCAAACAGAGCCGCTACCCTAACAATGAGACCACCATTGAGATTCCAGAGGGTGGCGCATCACTCGATGAACCTCCACTGGATGCAGCCAAACGAGAACTTCGCGAAGAAACAGGCTTAACCGCTGAGCATTGGCAGCCCTTTATGGAGCTGAGAACATCAAACTCGGTGACCGATGAAGTCGCTTTTATCTTTTTAGCAACCCAACTAAGCCAAGGCCCGCAACAGCTAGAAGACACCGAAGATATCACTCTCATGAAAGTGACCACCGACGAGGCTATCGCGATGGCCATCAAGGGAGAGATCACAGATGCCATGTCCGTCGCCGCACTGCTCAAACTCGCGCTAAGCCGCACACAGGACGCACAGCCCCCTAATCACACGATAAAATAACACGGGGCCGTTAGAGAACGACCTATGCCATCCGTTTCACGGTATCCCGGCTATAAGCTAACCATAATAAGAAAGCACCTAACGCAATCATCGGCAACGACAACAACTGGCCCATCGTCAACCAATCCAGCGCCACATAGCCCAACTGCACATCCGGTTGACGAAAGAACTCAACGCTCGAACGGAACAGACCGTAACAGAGCAAGAACATCCCTGAGACCGCCATTTTTGGCCGCGGTTTAGCGGAATAGAACCACAGCACCACAAACAGCACCACGCCCTCTAAGGCAAATTCATACAGCTGCGATGGATGACGGGCTAACGTATCACCGGCACGGGGAAAAATAACACCCCAGCTTTGATCCGTTGGCCGACCCCATAGCTCGCCACCAATAAAGTTACCGATACGTCCCGCGCCCAACCCAATCGGAATCAAGGGCGCGACAAAGTCACCGATATCAAAATAGCTCTTCTGATATTTATGGGAGAAATAACCAATCGCCGCAATCACCCCGAGCAAGCCACCATGGAATGACATCCCTCCTTCCCAGACGGCAAATAACCAGAGCGGATCGTTGAGAAACTGATCAAAGTTATAAAACACCACATAACCAAACCGGCCCCCGAGCACCACCCCGACAGCGCCCCAAAAAATCAGATCGGAGATCTGCTCTTCGGTCCAACCAGAACCGGGGCGACGTGCGCGCTTACCACCGAGATACCAGGCTGAGGCGAAACCAACCAGATACATCAGCCCATACCAGTGAATTTTTAATGGCCCTAACGCCACCGCAATTGGATCAATATCATGCACCCACATTAAAACTGACTTCCTTTATTCTGAATCTGCCGGATAAAATCACGCTTATTGCGCATCCTATAATAGATAAATGACAAATATTGGTTTTAAATGAAGCTGTTACCCACAGCTTAGCGATAAAAATTTCTTATAAATATAACGGCTAACGCTTGCCGAGCCAAAGAGAGAACCCGCCGTGTGCCTGATTCTGTTCGCCTACAACCACCACCCCGACTACAAACTGATCCTCACCGCTAATCGGGATGAGTTTTACAATCGCCCTACCCGTGCGATGCAGTACTGGCCCGACCAGCCCGATCTATTGGCAGGCAAAGATCTCGAACAAGGCGGCACCTGGTTAGGGCTCACCCGTAGCGGGCGCTTTTCCGCCCTCACTAACCACCGCAACGGCTTAACTAAACCCCAGGGGCATCGCTCTAGGGGCAACCTGCCGCTAGATTTTCTACTGAGCGATCAAAGCTGTAGTCACTTTATTCGCACGACCCACACCGATGATTTTGATGGCTTTAATCAACTCATCGATGATGGCCAGCAACTATGCTATCTATCCAATCGTGCCGAAGCACTGCAACCAATCCCCAATGGGATTCACGGCATCAGCAACGCTGTCTTTGATACTCCCTGGCCAAAACTCCTCGCGGCCAAGCAGGCCTTAAAACAGTGTATCGATAACGACTTATCCCCCGATAGCCTCATCAAACTGATGCAGGACACAACCACCTACCCCGACGAACAGTTACCACACACCGGTATCGATCTCGCTCTCGAACGCCGACTATCCGCCAGCTTTATTCATTCAGAGCACTACGGCACCCGAGCCACCACCGCGATACTCATCAAGCATAATGGTGAAACCGAGGTGGTCGAACAGAGTTATGATGCGCAGGGAAAAACCGAGCGACATGCCTTTCGCTTCGTAGCACTGAAACCCAGTTAAAAGAACGAAAGCTTGAGTCTCGAACATTCAGCGGCGATCGATCAGTCGGGCATCGTCGGCTGAGTCAGCTGACCTAGGCCCATCTCTTTCAAGCGACTACTCAACGCAGCCTGAATCTTATCCGCATCGCCAATCACGATAATCTCGCTTAATAGCGCCTTGGCCCGCTCAAAACTGATTCCCCGCAAAGCAAATTTCACCTTAGGCAGGTTCGTTGC
The DNA here is from genome assembly GCF_003957515.1 of Amphritea opalescens. GTDB lineage: Bacteria > Pseudomonadota > Gammaproteobacteria > Pseudomonadales > Balneatricaceae > Amphritea > Amphritea opalescens. The sequence continues at coordinate 16,565 of NZ_RQXW01000014.1, read as the reverse complement.
ATTCATGGACAGCACATCGTAACCCATCGCCATCAGCAAAATAGCACCCGCAGGGTCCGCCGCCATTTCACCACAGATGCTTACCGAGACATTCTCTTTGTGGGCTTCCAAAACGATGAACTGCAACGCTTTTAACACCGCCGGATGATAAGGCACGTAAAGATCCGCCACCCGTGGATTATTGCGATCGACGGCCAACAGATACTGGGTCAGGTCATTCGAACCCACCGAGATAAAATCGACCCGCCGTGCAAAACGACGCACCTGATAGACAGCCGCAGGGACTTCGATCATCACGCCAATCAGCGGTTGAGTGATGTTATGTCCCTCTTCTCGCAAACCTTCCACCGCTTGTGCAATCAGCCGTTTAGATTCATCTACCTCCCGCACGCTGGTGACCATCGGCAGCATGATACGCAGGTTATCTAACCCCTCGGCGGCACGGAGCATGGCTCGAATCTGCACCAGAAAGATCTCGGGATGATCCAAGGTCACCCGAATACCGCGCCAGCCGAGAAAGGGGTTATCTTCTTTAATGGGAAAGTAGGACAGCGGTTTATCACCACCGATATCCAGCGTGCGCATGGTGACCGGACGGGGCGCAAAGGCTTCTAACTGCTTGCGATAGGTCTCCATCTGATCCTGCTCGCTGGGGAAGAAATCCCGAATCATAAAGGGAATCTCGGTGCGATAGAGACCGATACCTTCCGCCCCCCGATCGAGGGCCCGAGCGACATCGGCAATCAAACCGGTATTCACCCACAGCGGCATACGATAACCATCGGTGGTTTCCGCCGGCAGCTCCTTTAACCCTTCGAGCCCCGCATTAACCTCGTCTTCCTCACGGATAACCTCTTGATAACACTGAATCAGATCGTCAGATGGATTGATAAACGCCCGACCGGAGTAGCCATCGAGAATCACATTCAACCCTTCTACCCGCGTATAGGGCAGATCTACAACCCCCATCAAAGTAGGAATACCCATCGAGCGGGCCAGAATCGCCGCATGGGAGTTACCGGAGCCATGCACGGAGATCAGGCCGACCAACTTTTCCGTCGGCACCTCACCAAGCATCGCAGGTGTTAGCTCATCGGCCACCAGAATGGTATTTTCCGGGAAGACAATCTCTGACAATGAGGGGCCAGATTCCTGCAGGAAGGTCAGCATGCGGCGGCCAAGATCTTTAATATCCGTAGCCCGTTCTCTCAGATAAGGATCATCCATCATCGAGAACTGCTGCACATGCTCGCCAATCACCTGTTTGAGTGCACCCTGAGCCCAACTTCCCGCTTTAATACGAGCAATAATCTCGCCGCCCAACGCATTGTCATCGAGCATACGGATATACACATCAAACAGCTCACGCTCTTCTGAACGCAAACGTTTCGCTAGGCTACGGCCTACCCGTTTAATATCCCGCCGCACTTGAGCCAAGGCTCGCTTAAAGGTGGCCACCTCGGCCTTAATATCATCGACTTTTCGATCCGGCACACCGTCGAGATCCGCTAGCGGCGTCATCACCACGGCGGGGCCAATAGCGACACCGATACAGCCGGAGACGCCTTCAAACTTACGGTCGGCTTCGTTTTTAGTGTGGTCGGAAATCTGTAGAATTGAACCGGTCGCCTCTGCGTGGGCGATCACCCCCGCCAGTTGCGCCGACATCGTCACCATGAAGGCTTCTTCTGATTCGTCAAACTTACGAATCAGCTTTTGCTGAACAACCAGAACCCCCAACAAGGTGCGATGGTGAATAATCGGCACGCCGAGAAACGCATGAAACTTTTTTTCGCCAGTACCTTTTAAATAGGTAAATGCGCTGTGGGTCGCCGCATCTTCGAGGTTGATCGGCTCAGCACGCTGACCGACCAAGCCCACAATACCCTCGTCAACCGAAAGAGAGACTCGCCCGACTGACTTTTGATTCAACCCCTGCGTCGCCATCAACATATAGCGTTCGCGTTGTCGGTCAAGCAGATAGATAGAGCAGACATCTGTACGGATCGCACGCTGCACACGGCGGACAATAACATCCAGCACCGATTCAAGATCCGCTGCGGCATTAACCTCCTGTACAATTTTGCGTAGCGTTTCCAGCATACGGTGCCTACTCCTTTATATACCAGCCCCCAAGAACCAGTCGGGTCAATTTTGGTGACAGTTCACGCATCGCTTTGCGATACACATCCCGCTTAAATGCCACCACTTGGCCAAGAGGGTACCAGTAACTCACCCAACGCCAGCCATCAAACTCAGGAGAGTTTGTTGAATCTATCACGACTGCGCTGTCATCACTCAACATGCGCAGTAAAAACCATTTTTGTTTCTGTCCTACACAAACCGGATGGGAATGGTGTCTTATCATGCGTTTGGGTAGCCGGTAACGAAGCCAGCCTCGGGTAACAGCAATCACCTCAACATCTTCAGGTGAGAGCCCAATCTCCTCTTTAAGTTCCCGATACATCGCCTGTTCTGGCGATTCTGACACGTTAATTCCCCCTTGAGGAAACTGCCATGCATTTTGCCCTATACGTCTTGCCCAAAGCACCTGACCCATCGAGTTCGCCAGAATGATACCGACATTCGGCCTGAACCCATCTGAATCTATCACGGTGAATTCCTTACAAATTCTTTTACGCTATTGTTCCACAACTTCAGGCAATACAGCAAATTAAGCTGGCCGATAAAATTCAGGATTAATAATTGCCACCTTAACCATGAGCCACTATTCTTAGCGCTGCGTTTTAAAGCTGACCTTATATTGGAGAGAGAACCTTGAGCCTGGCGATTTTCGATTTAGATAACACCCTACTAAACGGCGATAGCGATCACGCCTGGGGCGAGTTTTTATGCAACAAGGGTATTGTCGATACTCAAGCCTACCGTCAAGCCAATGATTATTTTTATCAACAATATCAAAAAGGTACGCTGGATATCCTCGAGTTTCTGGAGTTTGCGCTAAAACCCTTAAGCGAGCATGAGCCAGCCGTCCTCGAACAACTGCATCAAGAATTTATGCAGACCACCGTAGCCTCGATGATGTTAGACAAAGCAGCCACGCTGCTGCAAAAACATCGTGACCAAGGTGATTACCTACTAATCATTACCGCCACCAACCGTTTTGTCACCGGCCCTATCGCCGCCGCACTTGGTGTCGACGATACCCTAGCCACCGAACCCGAGATGATTGATGGTCGCTATACGGGTAAAGTCGCGGGCATTCCCTGCTTTCAGGCGGGCAAAGTAGAGCGTCTTAACGCTTGGCTAGCGCAAACCGGCCGTTCCATGGACGACAGCTATTTTTACAGCGATTCCATTAACGATAAGCCATTGCTGGAACGGGTCACCCACCCCGTCGCCGTCGATCCCGATGAACGGCTCAAGCAAACCGCTGAAGATAACGGCTGGCCCATTATTAGTCTCCGATAAAGCGCCCCATCTCCTCTTAATCGATTCAACATCTAATGCTCTGCCCTCACAGGTGGGGCATTTTTTATATCCAGTAGCTTGCCGCTATCAGCTGAATAGCCAAGCCTGATTGGTGAAACCCACGTTTTGCTGCAAGACTGTATATAAGCAACAGAGGAGATGAAGACCATGATTTTAATTAGAGATATTATGTCTGAATGCATAACACCGTTACCTGAAGAGATGTCATTACCACAAGCAGTGGATCAACTCATCGCTAGTAACATGATCGGTTTGCCCGTCATCGATGCCAACAAGCATCTCACCGGCTTCCTATCAGAGCAAGATTGCATCCCGTTCTTACTCGGCGATAGCTATCACTGTGACAGCCATGTGTTGGTCAAGGATATGATGCAACGCACACCGCTGAGCGTAAAACCTAGCCAAACCGTGCTGGAACTCGCGCAGATGATGGCCACGAATAAGCCGAAAATCTATCCGGTCATCGACAACGGCATACTCGTCGGTCTCGTTAAACGGGGTCAGGTGATGGCCGCGCTAAACAACCAACTAAAACAGTGCCGAGCGGCCTGAATGAATTATTCATCGATATAAAAAATGCGCTTCAATGAGCGCATTTTTCGATTAAAGCTGACCCATTAGGGACAAGGATTCGAGTATTGCGTGGCAATCCGTTCAATCCCGTCGAGCACCTCGGCTGACAACTTTAGATCGATAGAACGGATATTACTCTGCAACTGTTCCATCGTGGTCGCACCGATAATATTGCTGCCGACAAAAGGCTGATGGTTCACAAACGCCAACGCCATCTGCGCGGGGTCAAGACCATGCTCCCGTGCCAGCAAGACATATTCCGCCGTCGCCTTCAGCCCCATATCGGTAAAATAGCGGGCAAAGCGAGGAAACTGGTTGATACGATCATCGGGGCCTGCACTACCATCCAGATACTTGCCACTGAGCGTACCAAACGCCAAGGGTGAATAGGCTAACAGATCCACATTCTCCCGCAGCATCACCTCACTTAAACCCACTTCATCTTTTCGATTCAACAAGTTGTATGGGTTCTGCACCGAAACGACCCGCGGCAACCCAAGCGCCTCAGCATAACTGAGGAACTTCATCACTCCCCAAGGCACCTCATTGGATAAACCGACATAGCGAATTAGTCCTTCATCGACCAACTCTTTTAGCGCTTCAAGCGTTTCCAGTATGGGCGTGCCATCCTGTTCCGGCTGGTGCTTATAATTCAACTGACCAAAAAAGTTAGTCGACCGCTCCGGCCAATGAATCTGATAAAGATCCACATAATCGGTCTGCAAACGCTGCAAACTATCCGTAATCGCTTGGCGGATATTGGCTTTATCGAGGCAGAGCCCCGGCCGAATATGCGTCGCCATCTCTGCAGGCCCGCTTACTTTAGTCGCCAGAATAATCCGCTCACGGTTACCCCGCGCCTTAATCCAGCTACCAACGTACTCTTCCGTACGCCCTTGGGTCGCTGGGTTCGGCGGTACCGGATACATCTCCGCCGTATCAAAGAAGTTGATCCCTGCATCAACCGCATAATCGAGCTGCTGATGCGCTTCGGCCTCGGTATTTTGTTGACCGAAGGTCATAGTACCCAAACAGAGACGGCTGACGTTCAGCTCACTGCCACCGAGTAATTTATAATCCATAGCCTATGCTTTCCTCAGATCGATTTAGGTGACCGGTAACAACCGGACAAAATAGGATTTCAGATAATCGGTTTCCGGTATCGCCGGGTGGACCGGATGATCGCCACCCTGATGACCCTGATCAAAAATCTGTGCCTGACGATCTAACGCACGACTTTCGGAACGGATAATATCCACCAGCCGTTCACGCTGCAGGTGCATAGAGCATGATGCCGAAATCAGCAGGCCATTTTTAGCCACCAGCCGCATCGCCAACTGATTGATCCGTTTATAAGCCTGCTCGCCGTTACGAATATCTTTACGTCGCTGAATAAAGGCCGGTGGATCAACAATCACCACGTCAAACTTTTCGCCCTCTTCCAGCAGCATTTTGCAGCCATCAAACGCATCGCCCTGAATACTGGTAAAGCGATCTTCACCGCCATTCAACACAGCGTTTTCCTGCGCCACATCCAAAGCAAATTCAGACGCATCCAAACAGGTCACATGTTCAGCGCCGGCCGCTAAGGCTTGCACTCCCCAGCCACCGATGTAGCTGAATAGATCCAACACCCGTTTGCCTTCAACGTGCTGCTGCATCCGCGCGCGGTTTAACCGGTGATCATAGAACCAACCGGTCTTCTGACCTTTATGTACGGGTGCCAAGAATGACACACCATTCTCTTCAAACGGCACGAGCTCAGGCACTTCACCGTAAGCCACTTCAGAGTAACTTTCCAGGCCTTCCGTCTGACGCATTTTGCCATCATTGCGGAAGAGAATACCCTGCGGCTTAAAGACTTTCTGCAACGCCGCCACAATATCCTCTTTAAACAGCTCCATTCCCGCTGTGGAAATTTGCACAACAAAGATATCGAAGAATCGGTCGATCACTAAACCGGACAGACCATCGCTATCTCCGAAGACTAAGCGGTAGCAAGGCTTATCAAAACAGGCTTCACGCAAAGACAAAGCAATCTTCAGACGATGAACAATCAAAGAGCGATCCAGCGGAATCTTCACGCTACGGCTCACCAGACGACCACAGATCAACGAATTAGGATTAACGTACGCCAATCCCAATGGCTTACCCGCAGAGCTCTCCACCACTACCTGTTCACCCGGAGCAAACTGCTTCAATGGCGTAAGCTGCGTATTCACTTCATTGCTGTAGATCCAGACATGGCCACCGCGTAGACGCTTATCAGCGCCAGAATTTAAACGTAGTTGTTGCAAGGAAGTTACCCTCAGTAAGACAGTTATTAGGTGGACTATTAGCAGAAAGCCTGCTGGCCCAGAAAACAGAAAGCCCCGCAGTGGCAGGGCTTAGTTATACATGATCAATACAGATCAGCTTTCGGCTTCGCACAACTCCGCGTAGCCGTCAGCGTCTAATAGATCATCGAGTTCGGTGGTATCCGACAGACGCAGTTGGACAAACCAACCGTCACCGTAAGGATCGCTGTTAACCAACTCAGGGGCATCTTCCAGATCACCATTGATGGCGATAATTTCGCCGCTCAACGGCGCATACACATCCGATGCTGCTTTAACAGACTCAACCACACCGAGGTCATCACCGGTAGCGAATTCAGCGCCGGCTTCCGGCAGCTCAATAAACACTACATCACCCAGAAGGTCTTGGGCATGATCAGTAATACCGATAGTTACAACACCATCACCCTCGTCACGGATCCACTCATGGCTGGCAACATACTTCAGATCGCTTGGGATATCGCTCATTTTCTCTTTCCTACAGTGAGAGTTTATGAATACACTTTCTCGCCATTGCGAACAAATGACGGTTTAACTACTTTTACTTCTACCAGTTTGCCACGCATATCAACATGGCATGTATCCGCTATATTAGCCGATACTCGGGCCATTGCTATAGAACAACCCAATGTTGGCGAGAAAGAACCGCTGGTGATTTCACCCGCTTCCTCACCGTTAATCATGACTTTTTGGTGGCTACGGAGCACGCCCCGGCTTTCAAGAACCAAGCCAACGAGCTTCTGTTTTACACCCGCCTCACGCTGTTTTTCAAGCGCTTGACGACCTACAAAATCGCGTTCTGCCGGTTCCCAAGCAATCGTCCAACCCATATTAGCCGACAATGGCGAGATTTTCTCGTCCATATCAGAGCCATACAGATTCATACCAGCTTCCAATCGTAGGGTATCACGCGCGCCCAAACCACAAGGCGCTACGCCAGCATCGGCCAAGGCTTGCCAAAAGTCTGCAACATACTCCTCTGGCACCATCACCTCAAGTCCGTCTTCGCCAGTATAGCCCGTTCTCGCAAAAAACCAGCCTTCAGATTCAAGCCCCTGAAACACCTTCAAGTCGTTAATCAGCTTAACCCGCCCATCACTCAACACCGACGCAACCTTCGCCAGCGCATTAGGCCCCTGAATGGCTACCATCGCCAATTCAGGACGTTCCGTCAAGGCGACGTTGTCGAACTTGGCGGTATGATCCGCCATCCAACGTAGATCTTTTTCACGGGTGCCACAGTTAACCACGACCCGGAACCACTCACCGGTTACATCGGGATCGGTCATCAAATAGACGATCAGATCATCAACCACGCCGCCGGTTTCGTTCAACATACCACTATAGAGCGCTTTACCCTGCTCCTGTAGTCGGATGACATCGTTCGCCAATAGGTAACGCAGATACTCTTTCGCATCAGCGCCGGTGACATCCACGACCGTCATATGAGACACATCAAACATACCTGCATCGCGACGGACGATATGGTGCTCTTCAACCTGAGAACCGTAGTGGATCGGCATATCCCAACCACCGAAGTCCACTAGTTTGGCATTCATCTGTAAATGCTTATCGTAAAGTGCCGTTTTCTGTCCCATCATTCGTAACTCACTTATCCTGAGCGAATAACCGATCGCTCTGTAGCTGTCGCTATTAATTGTTATGCAGCAATAACGCTAAGGGCTGTCTTCAAAAAGGGCAGTCAATGTATATAGAATCCAGCGGCAGTGCAAATTTTCGCATGGATTAGCGCCGGTCTTTTAGGCTAATGCGGTGCTCGTTAGCGACCTAGGTCGGCTTTACTCTTTTACCGGCCGGCGCGCTAAACGGGGCAGCGGCCCTGCCAAACCCATGGCCTGCTGCACAATATGGTTTTTCACCGGCGAGCATCGATTCATCAACGTCATACCGGTATTGCGCAATAGTCGGGGCAGTGGCCCGCCCGCATTAAATAGTCGTTTAAAGCCCTCCATTGTCACTGCCATCTGCAAATTCTCACTTTGACGGGCGCGCTGAAAACGGCGCAAATGGTAATCGGAATGCCAATTCACCCCATCCGCCAGCCCATCAAGGATAGTCTCCGCCAATGCCGCCGCATCCATTAGCCCAAGGTTAACACCCTGCCCAGCCAAGGGATGAATGGTATGTGCCGCATCACCGATCGCCGCAAAGCCCGCTTTAACATACTGTTGCGCATGACGTTGACGCAGGGGAAACACATAGCGTGCATCGGTATGGGTCACCGCCCCTAAACGCCCCTCAAAGGCTCGCTCCAGCGCCTGACAAAATCCTTCGTCATCTAACTCCATCACCGCTTTCGCATGATCCGGCGAAGTAGACCAGACAATCGAACTCAGGTGACTATCCGGCAGGGGTAAAAAGGCTAACGGCCCATCATCGGTAAAACGCTGCCAGCAGGTCGCTTGGTTGGCTTGCTCGGTGGTAACCGTTGTCACGATAGCATGATGCCCGTAATCCCACTCCCACATACCGATACCCGCCAACCGACGCGTATTCGACAGCGCGCCATCGGCAGCAACCACACAGCGCGACTGCAGAGTTTCGCCATCACTCAGTGTCAGGGTACGCAACCCATCAGCATCCGGCTCGGATAGCTCGGTCAATGCCACCCCTACGGATAACTGGCACTGCGCCAAACCCGCTACTCGCTGCAACAGCGCCGCTTGCGTGACTCGGTTTTCAACAATATGACCTAAACAGGGTTCATGTAACTCGGTACAATCGAAGCGTATCTCGCCGGTACCCTCACCGTCCCAAACATCCATCGCACGGTAAGGCATTAACCGCATCTGTTCGATCTGCGACCAAACACCTGCAACCGTAAGTACCTGCTGCGATGCAACCGTCAACGCACTGACGCGAGGATCATAACCTTCCGCCCGCTGAGACTGCTCCCAACTCAGGGCTTGTGCGGCATCGACCTCTCGGCTTTCCAGAATGCGGATGCGTAAACCACTCTCCGCCAATAATGCGGCCAGCGTCAGCCCCACCATACCCGCACCGACAATCACCAGATCGGTTGTATTATCTTGTGTCATTTGAGTCCTCACAGATGACTGATACGCCTCAGCGCAAATCCGGCGTCGGTTGGTCGAGCCCCATCGCGCTGCGGGCAAAGACCGTTTTCGCCATGGGACAGATATCCATCAACTGTAAACCCGCACTGCGGCCAAGGGCCAATAGTGGATTATCATTGGAAAACAGCTTCATCGTTTTATCACTAAAGCCGATCGTTTTTTGCTGATCTTGACGCACCCGGTCGGCGAATCGTGTCAGATGATGAATATCACCCAGATTAACACCCGCTTCACGGGCCTCAATCAACTCTGCCGCCAAAGCAACCACACCGCGTAACGCTAAGTTATAGCCTTGACCGGCGATGGGATGCAACGCATGGGCCGCGTTACCTAAAACAATTAATCCCTGACGCACCTGCTCGTCGGCGATACTGAGTTTCAGTGGATAACTAAAACGCTCACCGACCTTAACAAACACCCCAGCACGATAACCAAAACGCTCGTGTACCCGCTCGATAAACTGTTGATCGGTCAGCCCGAGAATCTCATCTATCTGCTCATCGGGTACCGTCCAGACCAACCCCATGCGGTGAAAATCCTGTTGCGACGCCTCGCCACTTAACACGGAGTCTTCTAGGGGTAGCAGCGCGATCGGGCCGGTATCGGTAAAGCGTTCGTAGGCAATATTGCCATGGGCGGTTTCAGGGCTAATATTGGCGATCACCGCATGCTGTTGATAACTTTTCTGTTGATAACCGATACCCAGTTGCTCACGCAACCCTGACCGGCCACCATCGGCCATCACGACGAGTTCGGCGGTTATCTGTTGATCGCCCTCTGCCGTCGTCAATGCAACCCTCATCAGGTTGTCATCAGACACAACATCGGTGACTTCCGCAGGGCACAGCAGATCAATAACCGCCGCATCTTCCTGCGCCAGACGGTTCATCAACACCCGCCCCAGCCAATGGTTTTCCACCACATAGCCCAACGCCGAGACATGCTCATCCTCAGCATTCAACCGGGTAGCGCCAAAGCGCCCTTTGTCCGATACATGGATATGGGTAATGGGGCACAGATGTTGACGTAGTTGCTGCCAAATACCGATCTGCTCATAGATTAGGCGACTGCCATAGGAGAGTGCCGTCGAGCGCGTATCGTAACTCGGCTGATACTCCTCGCTACCCGCCTCTGGCAGGGGAAAAGCTTCGACCACGGCGATCGACAATCCCAAACGCTGAGCGGCGGGAATCAGTGAGGCCGCAAGACTGCCCCCCACCATACCGCCACCAATAATGATAATATCGTAATGCTGTTTCATAACGGCCCGGACTGTTAAGACTTATCGTCGCGTTAAGCGCAAAGACGACCACACGCGATTCACGCAGAGCGGCTCATCAATGCTTCTATCTCGGCAACACCCTTTGGCGCAGCGGCACTGAGCACTTCATAACCATCCTCGGTTACCAGTACGTCATCCTCGATACGAATACCGATACCCCGCCACTTTTCATCGACACTGTCATTCTGTGGTGACACGTAGATCCCCGGCTCGACGGTTAACACCATCCCCGGCTCCAGTGAACGCCATTCGCCATCCACCTTATAATCACCCACGTCATGCACATCCATACCCAACCAGTGGCCGATACGGTGCATGTAAAACGCTCGATAGGCACCGGTTTCGATCAACTCTTCAGGGTCGCCATGCAGTAAGCCCAGGTCGATCAACCCATGGGTTAACACTTCGACCGACTTATCATGGATACAGATCCAAGGCACCCCAGGGCGTATCGCTTCGATACAGGCTAACTGGCACGCCAGCACCAGCTCATATAGCGCTTTCTGCTCAGCACTGAACTTACCCGAAACAGGGAAAGTACGGGTGATGTCACCGGCATAGTAATCCAGCTCACAACCCGCATCGATCAGTACCAGATCGCCCTCTTTCAGCACATCTTGGTTTTCGGTGTAATGCAAAACACAGGCGTTATCACCGCCGCCGACTATCGACGAGTAAGCCGGTAAGCGGCAACCATTCATCGCAAAGTGATGGGTAATCTCCGCTTCTAACTGATACTCCGTCAAACCTGGCCGGCAAACCTCCATCGCCCGCACATGAGCTTCAGCCGAAATACGGCCCGCTGCGCGCATCAAATCAGCCTCTTCAGCCGATTTGAACAATCGCTGCTCATGTAACAGCCGATCTAACATCACCATTTCGCTCGGTGACGTGGCGCCAAGCCGGCTATTTTTACGAATACCATTCAGCCAACCCTGCACCTGGGCATCGAGACTCTCATGGGTCCCGATGGAGTAATAGAGTCGATCCTTACCCTGCAGCAGCTCAACCATGCGCTCGTCTAGTTCGCCAATAGGATAAGCGTGATCCGCACCATACTGGTTACAAACACCTAAGGGTCCTGCGCGATAGCCATGCCAGATCTCCATTTCAGGGTCACGGTCGCGGCAAAAGATCACCACCTGACCGGCACTCGGACTAGGAATCAATACCAACAGCGCATCCGGCTCATTAAAGCCCGTTAAGTAATAGAAATCACTGTCTTGGCGAAAGGGATATTCCACATCTCGGTTACGCGTCACTTCGCTGGCAGAGGGAACGATCGCCACGCTGCCGGGACTCATCTTATCCATCAACTGCTGACGACGAAGGGCAAAACCTGACTGACTGATTCGCATAGTAAAAATCACTCCCTGTTAATGGAGAGTCGCACCCGGTGCAGACTCTTGTTCTGGTGGCGTATTGAACTCGCCATAAATCATCATCGATGAGATGCGGACATATTCCTGCAGCTCCATCAAATCTGACTCGTTCTCTTCATCGGCATCGGGTTCCAACTCGATCTGGGCAATCTGCGCCATATCGGCCAACGCCTCTTTCAGCTCACTGGAAAGCGACTCATTGGTATGTCCGCCCTGTAAACCAAAGCCACTCAGGTAACCCTGACACCAACAACCCAAGGCTTCCGCCCGTTCGGCCATCGACATATCATCATCGGGCAACATCAGCTGAAAACTGAAATCACTCTGTTCAAGTTGTGCCACCACCCCATCATAGAGGTCGGTAAAGGCCAGTTTCGATGATTCATGGCGAAAATCGGTGATATCGGTCAGCTCCATCGCCAGCTTCAACCAAGCTTCATGGCTAAACCGAGCACCGGCAGCAAGATAGCCGCACAACAAACCGTGCAGTTCGGCGGCACTACTGGTCATACTGTCTTCGGCGACAAGTACATCACATATTTCATAATATTCGGGAAGAAAGTCTTCAGGGGACTGGGTTTCAGGCATGGAGGCGCTACTCTGTATCGGCTTAACTTTTCAGGATTCATATCCTAGCACTTCAGCTAGAGCGGCACCATGAAACAGCACTCGATTACCAGCCATTTTCAGCTTATTATAGGCGCTCTGATAATTGAGTCTGATACCTATGTCTGCGCAAGCGTTCGATAAACTGGAACAACAGATTAATGAGCTGATCCTGCACTGCCAGAAACTTGAGCAGTCTAATCAAGATCTGCAACAACAAATTTCTGCCCTGAAAGAGGAGCGGCATCAGCGTATGCACGTCGCTAATCAGACCGATCAGAAACTCGAAGCGATGATCAGTCGCCTTAAAACGCTGGAGCAGCAGGCATGAGCAGTTCTCCCCGCAATATCTCCGTGACCCTGCTCGGTAAAGAGTATGTCGTCGCCTGCCCTGCCGAAGCCGAAGCGGAACTCCTTAAAGCCGCCGCCTACCTCGATAAAAAGATGCAAGACATCCGTGCAGGCGGTCGCATCATCGGCTCAGAAAAAGTTGCCGTCATGGCAGCATTGAATATCACCTATGAATTACAATCCAGCCAAACCGCCGAGCGAGAAGCGGTTAACTCACGCCTGAGCCATCTTAGCCTGCTGCTCGAAAAAACATTAGCTGAGTGATTTTTAAGCAACTAACAGGGTTACGCTTGAATATTTTTCAATTACCGAAAATAACCTTATTTTTCACCTAATTAAACATCCGGTTATTTCTCGCAATAGCACATTAAAGTGTTAATTCAAGGCTGACTTTCTATTCTAGAGCGGTATAATGAGATCAGCTCCCTGAGGTTATTGGTTGTTCTGGTTAGTCCCTTGAGCCGATAATCACACCATTGGAAGCTTCTTGTATTATCTGATGTGCATGTCCGCTTGCCGGAAAGCCTAATTTTAATCTGAAGCTGCCACCTTGAACCTTCGGGTTCAGGGCCGATCCAGCGCCGTAACCCTGGGGAGTCTTCTCTCTTTCCTGCCGTGACAATCGAATGAAACAAGCCAGCGATTATAAAAAAAATCTGCGTCGTCAAATACGTAAAATGCGCCGTAGCTTACCGCCGGCCACTCAACGTCAGCACGCTCAAGGTTTACTCTCAACTATTCGCCGACTGTCTCAATTTCGTCGCAGCCGCACCATTGCCCTCTACCTTGCCAGTGATGGTGAGATTAGCCCTGAACAGGTGATTCAATACTGCCGAAAACTGGGTAAACGATGTTTTTTGCCGGTACTTCACCCGGTACGCCATAACCGCCTCTGGTTTATTGAATACACGAAAGATACTGTATTAGATGCCAATATCTATGGCATTAAAGAACCCGCATTGGTACAGGCACCACGACGTCCGGCCTGGGCTTTAGATCTAGTCTTATTGCCATTGGTTGCCTTTGATGAACAGGGCGGCCGTTTAGGTATGGGGGGCGGATATTATGACCGAACCTTTGCCTTTAAGCAGGGTTGGCGTCACGGAAGGGGCACACGCCTAATTGGATTGGCGCATGATCTACAGAAAGTGGATCAACTTAAAACAGAAAGCTGGGATATTCCCTTGGAAGGTATTGCCACCGAGAAACGCTTCTACCGCGCCACCCGATAACCCTCAGTTAGCAAAAGCTTCTCCTACCAAAGATACAAATTCGATATCAGCATGGCTGACACCGGTAAACACCGTACCCAAAATAAATACAGCCACCAGTACTACAACGATATCCGGCCCTTTTCTCATTTTCCAACTGCTCAGTAATTTTAGTTCGCTAACTCAAAAGCGCTTATATTCTTGCATACAGAACAAAAAAAACAACTGTTTTATGATGTATTTTTAAGAACTTATGCGCACTTTATCGACAAATGCTTTAAAAGCTTACTAAAAGACATTAAAAAACGAGGAAAAGTTCCCTTTTTTTACAGAAATTCATAAAAAAGACGGCAAAATCGATAAAACTATCGGCATTAGCAGCATAGACAACAATGTTTGCCCCGTAATGATCGCCGACATTAGCGTCGCATCGCCTCCTAATTGCCGCGCTAATACATAGGCAGAGGGCGCCGTGGGCAGAGCACTGAAGAGTAATAACACCTGAGCCACCTCAAGTGAGTCGATAAACAGCCTACAGATAAACAGCATCACGACAGGAAACAGCAACAACTTCACTGCGCTACTGTAGATCACCGCACCGCCCGCTTTGCGCAAAGCGGTCAAGTTAAGACCCGCCCCCACCGCCAGCAATGCCAACGGCAATGCCATACCACTGGCCAAGCCAGCAACCGATGCCACCGCCCAGGGCAAACCAATACCCGACAGATTCAGAAAGATGCCGATAAAACAGGCAATAATCAGCGGGTTTTTTAGAATCGCCCACAGGGCACTCAAATAACCCGCATCTTTACGGGTATACAAACTAAAAATCAAAACACAGAGCAGATTTAACAACGGGATCATCACCGCAATAATGACCGCTGCGATGGCCACCCCGCTATCACCAAATATCGCCGCGCTGGCCGCTAAACCCACATAGGTATTAAAGCGTATCCCACCCTGATAAACCGAGGTAAAACTACCACCGTCCAACGGCTTTAATCGCTGTATAACCAATAGCACCAGCGTGCCGGCAAACAACAACAAAGCCACCGCCAAGGCAACATCAGCCACCGGCACCGCACCGACATCCGCCAGACTCAGCTTATGCACCAACAACAACGGAAACAGCAGAAAATAGATTAACCTTTCTGCAGGCTCCCAAAAGCCATCACCCGGAAACGCCATACGCCGAATAATATGTCCGGCACATAGCAACGCAAAAACCGGCCATAAGGCCGTAAGAATCTCGTTCATCTGTGTTTATAATCCAACAAAAAGCTGTGCATATTGACCATCAAGCGGTTCTCGGCCGAAACTTAAGACTTCAGCCCCGATAGCAGGATGATCTGAATTATGGGATGATCCATTAACGTTGTCAGCACTTTTTAAGCAAGACGCCTTAAACAGTGCACCGACATTTCAACTCGCCCTTTACTCTGGCCGTTGAAACCTTAACCCTAAGCCAGTTATTCTAGCACCACAACGGTTCAACCCTATATACCGTACAGACGAGAGTTAACGTCCGCCATCGCAAAGACAAAAAGCCCCGTCTGAATATATTTTAAGGAGCAAATAATCATGACACCTCTCGTACTCACCGTCATCGCCCCAGACAAACCCGGCCTGGTAGAACGACTGTCCCAAACCATCGCGGACAATGGCGGCAACTGGCTAGAAAGCAGCATGTCCCGCCTCGCGGGTAAGTTTGCCGGTATTTTGATTGTATCGGTGGCCGAAGAACGCGCAGAGACACTGATCGAGGCGCTGCAAGCACTCGAATCTCAGGGACTCAGAGTCATCGTTGCACGTAGTCCACAATATGAAACATCCGCCGACAGTAACAATATTACGCTGGAGCTGATTGGCCACGACAAACCCGGCATCGTCCGCGAAATATCTCAGGCACTCAGCCGCTTCAACATCAATGTCGAGCGTCTATCGACAGAACTGGTCAGCGGTTCAATGTCGGCCGAAGAGTTGTTCAAAGCGGATGCCGATCTTACCGTCCCCGCCGGCGTTGATCTGGATGATCTACAACAGGCACTGGAAGCAATAGCCGGCGACCTTATGGTTGATATCACACTGAACTAAGCGGCTCGGTTACAACGTTTTAAGTCCACAAAAAAACCCGCCTACTGGCGGGTCAGACTGCTGAAAAAGTCCTCGTCAAATGACGAGGATTTTTTATAATAGAGCCATGTTAAAAGAACGCCCCCAAACCCAGTCCACCCTTGAGTTTGTCTGTATTGATGAGCTTGTGCCTAAAGATC
>NZ_RQXW01000013.1 GCF_003957515.1 Amphritea opalescens | reverse complement strand
AACTAAGCAATGAGGTGGGGAGCCCCTCTACACACGAAGTCAGAAAAACTGCTTCAAGGAGCGGGCGGCTTCCCCAGAAACGATTACCAATGATAAATAATCGTTGAGACTAAACATACAAGGAGCCCCTTCTAGGGGCGATAAATAGAGACGATAAAGCTTAGATAAACAGGTAAAAACAAAAAAAAGGCGCAGATAGGCCCTCTCATAACGGTTTTTAGGTCTGATTCGCCCTAAAGCTTTGCTGGTACAGGTACAGGCACATCCGCACGCTGCTGAGCCTCCACCAGCCGTCGCGCTTCCGCTTGCTGTAGCAAAAAGCCACTCGGCGCCACTAACTGAATGCCCTGTTCTCCGATATTCGGCAAAGCTTGCGCAAGATAACGGAGGGTCACTGGATAAGGGTGGCCGATCAAGACCGCAAAACCCTGCTCCTGCGCCAGCCTGATGCCATAACGGAACTGTTTATCGACAAAAGCGGTAGTCTGCTCATGATCGAGAAACACATCCCGCATGAGCCAAGGAATGCCTCGAGAATAAGCCGACTTCCAAGCCACCGTCTCACTGGTGGTACGGCTATCGAGAAAGAATAACCCTTCCTCTGCCAGCACTCCCATGACCCAATCCATCTTCTGTCGCCGCTGGGTGAGTAGACTGCCCATATGGTTATTCACACCCGATACATGGGGTACGGCGGCAATATCATCCCGCAGCACTTTTTCCAGTTGTAATCGATTGAGATCATCCGTGAGCGCGCCAGGCCCTAAGCGTAAATGGGCAGCATTGGCCATCGGCGCATGCAACATCACCTCTTTTCCCCGGCGGAATGCCAGTTCGGCGAGATCAACACTGTGAGGCGTGTGAGGTAAAACAGAATAAGCGATGGGACCGGGCAGATTAATCGCGGCGGTCCCTTTTTCGAGGTTATTACCGATATCATCGATGATGATAATCAGTCGAGCTGGCGCCTGCTCAGCGTTAACAGGCAGTGCCAATGACAACCAAAACAGGCTTGCTACAACAGATGTAGCAAGCCCATTATGCCGCCAGATAGTTCGTATCACTGATTCTCGGTTTGCGCAGCGTCAGGTTGATTACGATCCGCTGTTTGCGCGCCAGAGCGCACCACCGCCAGTCCTTTCAATAAGTTGAGTGCTTCATAAAGCTGGAAATCGTTCTCAACAATGGACACTAACGGCTCAGAGGGATCGACTATCTCCGCTTTGGCATTCTCGAGGTGACCGCTCAGATCTCTCTCTTTAATGAAGTTACCGGACTCCTTGAGGTTAACATCCGCTTCCGCCACATAGATATCCGGCACAATGCCCTGCGCCTGAATAGAACGACCTAGAGGGGTGAAGTAACGAGCCGTCGTGAGCTTTAATGCTCGCTCTTTGGTCAGGGGTAATATGGTTTGCACCGACCCTTTACCAAAGCTATCAACCCCCATAATCACCGCCCGTGACTGATCCTGAAGCGCACCGGCAACGATCTCTGAAGCCGAGGCAGAGCCCTGATTAATCAGCACTACGATCGGTACATCGTTATCGACGAGGGTTCTCTGTGTTGCGTTATAGCGCAATTCAGAGTTAGCAACGCGCCCTTCGGTATACACAATCAGCCCTTGATCCAGAAAAGCATCACAGACCTCAACCGCCGCCCGTAGTACACCGCCCGGGTTGTTACGCAGATCCAGCACAATACCGCTCAATTCACTTTGTGCTTTGAGCTTTTCAATGGCTGACTGAAGATCGTTACCGGTATTCACCTGAAACTGAGTGATACGTAGATAACCGACGCCGCCACCTAGTAAGCGCTGCTTCACACTGGCGACACGAATAATGTCCCTGACGACAACAATCTCAAGTGGTTTATCTTCACCCTCTCTAATAACTGTCAATACTAGCTCAGAACCGGGCTTACCACGCATCAGCTTAACCGCATCGGTCAGCCCCATGCCTTGCACCGGCTGATCACCGAGCTTAACGATAAGATCACCGGCTTTGACGCCAGCGCGCTGTGCCGGAGTGTCATCAATCGGCGCGATCACTCGAATAAAGCCATCTTCCAAGCCAACTTCGATACCTAAGCCGCCAAATTCGCCACTGGTATGACTTTGTAAATCAGAAAAGGCATCCGCTTCAAGATAAGCCGAGTGAGGGTCAAGCCCTGCCAGCATACCGCGTACCGCATCTTCTAATAACTTAGCGTCGTCAACCGGCTCGACATAAGAGTTTTTAATACGTTCGAAGACTTCAGTAAACAAACGAATCTCTTCTAGCGGGATACTTTTAATCGCCTCACTGTCAGGCGTTACATCCGCAGCCAACAAAGGTGCAGCTGCCCCGCTCAACAGGCAGGTCAGCAACAGAGGTTTAGTCAGGCTGGATAGCTGTTGCTTCAGCGTCATGATTCATCCTTATTTAGACATCTGTAAAATATTAAAACAGCATAACCGCTACTGCTACCTTCTCGCCAGCCATTTAAGCGGATCGACTGAATTTCCCTTATAGCGTACGGCAAAATAGAGCCCCGACACACCGTTACCACCACTACTACCCACGGTCGCTAGCTGATCCCCAGCGGAGACCCATTCACCAACATCACTCAACAATGATTCATTATGGCCGTAAAGACTCATATAGCCAGCCCCGTGATCGACGATGATCAGCAAGCCATAGCCACGCAGCCAATCGGAGAAAACCACCCGCCCATGATGCACCGCTCGCACAGGCTGACCACTATTGTCTGCCAGCAGAATACCTTCATAACGAATACCATCCCGCGTATTACCAAAGCGCTGTACCAGCTTACCCTTTGCTGGCCAAGGCAAGCGCCCTTTCAGTTCACGAAAGGCCCGTTCATCACTGCCAATAGCGATTTTTTCAATCGAAGCTCTAATCTGCGCCAACAGTTTTTCTAATCGTTGCTGATTCCCTTTTAGCGTTTTCAGTTTTTGGCTGTCACTGCTGAATTTTTTATCTAACTGACTCAACACCACTCGGCGCTCTTGACGCACAGTCTCTAGATCGGCGGAACGCGCTTTGAGCAGATCTCGACGATCAAAAATCCCCTGCTGTGTTGCCCGAATGGCTTTTTCAGCATCCTCTAAACGCACCAGACCCACACGGAAAGATTCGAGCCGTTGGGTCAGTGTCTGATTAATGCGATCATAATAGTGCAACATCCGCGAAATTTGTTCCGGATCTCGTTGCGTCAACAGCAGTTGTAAGCGGGGTTGCTGTCCGGTTTTATACTGCTGCCGCAGTTGTCTCTCTAGTCCAACAGCCTGCTTTTGCAGTGAGGCCAGTAACGGCTTTTTCTCTTGTTCTAGGGTCTTCAGGCGAGCTTCCGCACTTTGCAGCTGTGAGTTAAGACGCAAAACCTCCCGAGTTAACTCGCCGATACTCTGATCGGTACGACGCAGCGCTTGTTGGGCAGAGGAACGCTTTCCCTGCAGCGTGCTGAGGTTTTTACTCAGTTTGGCAATTGTTTTCTTTAACGAAGCTATTTCAGCCGCCGTCGCTTTCTCCTGCGCCGCAAATAACGGCGGTGTCAGGGATAACAATCCAGCGAACACGCATAGGATTAATCGTTTTGTCAGCATATACAAACAGGCCGTTCATAGAACGGCCCAAATCCTCAGCTTATCTCAGCCAGCGAATGGCCGGTCATCTCTGGAGGCTGTTTTAGCCCCATCAGTGCCAGAATGGTGGGAGCCAAATCACAGAGTGCGCCATCTTGCAGCTGCAGCTGTGATTTACGCGGACCATCATAAACCAACGCAACCGGCCACAGGGTATGTGCCGTATGCGCTTGACCCGTTTTCGGATTAACCATCAACTCAACGTTCCCGTGATCCGCCGTGATCAAGGTTTCTCCGGCCACTTTTTGCATCGCTTCGAGCACTCGGCTGATACATTGATCCACCACCTCAACCGCTTTTACCGCCGCCGCAAAGTTCCCAGTATGGCCAACCATATCAGGGTTCGCAAAGTTACAGACGATCAGATCAAACTTACCACTCGCGATCGCCTCAACCAGCTTATCGGTGACCTCTGGCGCACTCATTTCCGGCTTTAAATCATAGGTTGCCACATCCGGAGAGGGCACCAAAATGCGCTCTTCACCCACATAAGGCTGCTCTTCTCCTCCGTTAAAGAAGAAGGTGACATGGGCGTACTTCTCCGTTTCAGCAATCCGCAGCTGGGTTTTATGCTGCTTGGACAAAAAATCACCGATGCTATTCAGTAACTTCACCGGAGGGTAAGCACAGCTCGCTGGAATATCCGCCGCGTACTCCGTCATCATCACATAATCAGACAACGCAGGTGTCGCACTGCGGACAAAACCATCAAAGGCCGCATCCACAAACGCACGGGTAATCTCCCGCGAACGGTCTGGGCGGAAGTTAGCGCAGATCACCGCATCATGATCTCGAATCAAGCCTTTTGGCTGCCCGTCCTCACCTATAATGGTGGTCGCCTGAACAAATTCATCATTTTCGTCGCGCTCATAGGCATGATGCAACGCTTCTAACGCTGAGGTTTCATAACAAGGTGCCTGTCCAGTCGTCATCGCATCATAGGCTAATTGCACGCGGTCCCAACGATTATCCCGATCCATCGCAAAATAACGGCCTACGATTGTGGCGATAGCGCCGGTACCCAGTTCTGCAAACTTCGCCTCAGCCGCTTTAATCGAGTCTTCGGCACTGCGAGGGGGCATATCACGACCATCCAAAATACCGTGCAAAAACACCTTTTTAGCGCCCCGCTTTACTGCCATCTCTAATAGGGCAAATATATGCTGTTCATGGCTGTGCACACCGCCGGGGGATAACAAACCGGTAATATGTACCGCACCATTGGCCGCAACAGCTTTATCGATAGCGCCGGTGAGTACCTGATTGTTATAAAAGGTCCCCTCTTCGATCGCTTTATTGATGCGGGTAAAGTTTTGGTACACCACTCGGCCAGCACCGATATTCATATGACCCACTTCAGAGTTGCCCATCTGTCCTTCCGGCAAACCCACGGCTAGGCCCGAGGTGGCGATACGACTATGTGGCGATTCTGCCATCAACCGATCCCATGTAGGGGTAGAGGCGGCGGTAATCGCACTGGAGTCGGTGGCTTCCACACCGAAACCATCGAGAATAATTAACGCTTTAGGGGATCGCTGATCAGTCATAGACGTTCTTTTCACTCAGAAGTTGTTGTAGAGTTTGAAGCTGTTAAACACAGCTAGCCCAGTGGGCGGATATTTTACTGACAAAAGACACTAATGGCGAATACTCCCCGCAAAGCCGCGAGTAAGTTCCGAAAATTACCTGTCATATCCGATATCTCGATCATTCAGCCTTTTTCCTCGCTATTTACGCCCTGCGGCTGTTACCTGTTGCGCTTTGGCAAGGTATACTTACCCGCTTTAAAAACTATCATTACGATCAACTTAGATTTAAAGCTCTAAATAAAGAGCGCAAATTTAAGCTTCTTCGAAACTGGCCGGATACAGAGAATGGAACAACTGCTCGATTTCATCACCAATAATATTATGCTGGTAGCGGCTTGGGCTTTAACCCTGGCGATGTTGCTGTGGACCGAACAGAATAAAGCAGGCAAGTCAGTGGGTACCCATGAAGCAACCCGCCTGATCAATAAAGACAATGCCGTTATTCTAGATATCAGACCGAAGAAAGAGTTTGTCACCGGCCATATCACCGATGCCGTTCATATTCCGGTCACAGAACTCGACACACGTATGACCGAGCTGGAGAAGCATAAGCAGAAACCCATTATTGTTGTCTGCAATATCGGCCAGACAGCCGGTGCCGTCAGCAAAAAGCTGAAAACAGCCGGCTTTGAAAATGTTGTACGCCTATCCGGTGGCATGACAGAATGGAAATCACAAAGTCTACCGGTTATTAAATAGTCATGGCGAAAATAACACTATACAGCAATAGCTGGTGCCCCTTTTGCCGCAGAGCCAAGATGCTACTCGATAGCAAAGGCGCGGCTTACACTGAGATCAATGTTGAAGCGGTCTCCGGTGCGCGGCAAGAGATGATTAAACGCAGCGGCCGAACCTCAGTGCCGCAGATTTTTATCAACGAACTCCATGTCGGCGGATGTGACGATCTGTTTGCCTTAGAACAAAAAGGCAAGCTAGAAAAGTTACTCGCTGATTAATTCAATTATCAGGATATAAAACCATGGCAGAGAACGATCAGAGCACACAAGAACAACAAAACCCTCAGTTTGCAATTCAGCGTGTTTATCTGAAAGATGCATCTTTCGAAGCACCTAATTCACCTAAAGTATTCACTCAACAGTGGAAGCCTGAAATCAATCTGGATATGAATTCAGCAACGGCAACACTGGACGAAGGTGTATTTGAGGTTGTTCTGACCCTGACAGTTACCGCTAAGAATGATGAAGACACCGCCTTTCTGGTCGAAGTACAGCAAGCAGGTATCTTTACAATTACAGGCCTTGCCGATGCAGAACTGCATCACACACTAGGCGCATTCTGCCCAAGCATTCTGTTTCCATATGCGCGTGAAGCGATTGATAATATGGTTAACAAAGGCAGCTTCCCAGCATTGATGCTATCTCCGGTCAATTTTGATGCACTGTATGCACAACAGATGCAACAGCAAGCTCAAGCAGCTAGCGAAGAAGCACCACAGCACTAATACTGTGCTCGCCAAGCTCACGGCTTAGGCGTAAAAAAACCGGATATATGTCCGGTTTTTTTGTGCCCTAATACTGTTAAAACAGTTTAAGCGCCTTCGGAAAAGTCCAGCTGTCGCCAAGCCTCATAAACGACCACCGCGACGGTATTCGATAGATTCAGACTACGACTCTCGGCTTTCATCGGTAAACGTAACCGCTGTTCAGGCGGTAAACTATCCAGCACCTCGGCCGGCAAGCCTCGAGTTTCTGGGCCAAACAACAACACATCTCCCGCAGCAAAATGCGCACCGGTATAGGGATGACTCCCTTTCGTGGTGAGCGCCCAGATAGTGCCCGTCGACAACTCATCCAAACAGCTCTGCAAGTCGGGATAACGCCCCACCTGAGCAAACTCATGATAATCAAGCCCTGCACGACGCAACTTTTTATCATCAAAATCAAAGCCTAACGGCTCAATCAGGTGCAACTTAAATCCGGTATTCGCGCACAAACGGATAATATTACCGGTATTGGGCGGTATTTCCGGCTGGTAAAGCACAACATGAAGCATAAAAAATCCCTGACTCACAATGAGGCAGGGATTATAGCCGAAACAGCGCGAATATTATTCCTCTATTGTTTCAGGCACATCATCCATACCTAACTCTTTAATCTTCCGCGTCAGGGTATTGCGCCCCCAACCCAGCAACAACGAGGCATCACGACGGCGCCCCGCCGTTTGCTTCAAGGCCGCTTCAATCATGATTTTCTCAAACGCCGGCACCGCCGTGTCCAAAATAGATGTTGAGCCTTGCTGTAACTGTTTTTCAGCCCAATTGCGCAGGGCTTTTTCCCAATTAGAGGTAACAACCTGCTCATCACCGGTCTGCTCCAGCAGCTCAGGGGGCAGATCACCGACCAAGACTTCGCGCCCAGACGCCATCACCGTCAACCAGCGACAGGTGTTTTCTAACTGACGTACATTACCCGGCCAAGGCAAGGTACTCAAAAACACCTCGGTATCGGGATGTAACAGTTTGGATTCAACACTCAACTCTTCCGCAGAGCTTTGCAAGAAATGCCGCGTCAAACGGGGGATATCTTCCCGCCGCTCTGCCAGCTTAGGAATATGAATACGGATAACATTCAGACGGTGAAATAGATCCTCACGGAAACGCCCTTCCTGCACCAACCGCTCAAGGTCTTGATGGGTCGCCGCAATAATACGCACATCCACCTTCACCGAAGTATGCCCTCCCACCCGATAGAACTCACCTTCGGCGAGCACTCGCAACAAGCGCGTTTGAGTGTCGGCGGGCATATCCCCGATCTCATCGAGAAACAAGGTGCCGCCGTCCGCCTGCTCAAAACGCCCAGGACGGGCTGAAGCAGCACCGGTAAAGGCGCCTTTCTCATGACCAAAGAGTTCAGATTCTATTAGATCTTTGGGAATAGCCGCCATATTCAAAGGAATGAACGACTTCGCCGCACGTGGGCTATGCTGATGCAAGGCATTCGCCACCAACTCTTTACCGGTACCCGATTCACCATTGATCATCACGGTGATATTCGATTGAGACAACCGCCCAATCGCCCGAAATACCTCCTGCATGGCCGGTGCTTCGCCGATAATTTCAGTCTGCGGTTCAGGCTCTTCGCCCCGCTGCTGTTGCTGTTCCCGCGCGTGCTCTACCGCCCGCATAACGAGCGCTGCCGCTTCATCAATATCAAACGGCTTAGGCAGGTACTCAAAGGCCCCCCCTTTATAAGACGCCACGGCACTATCCAGATCGGAATGCGCCGTCATAATAATAATGGGTAATTCAGGATGTTCTTCGTTGACGCGTTCCAACAGCTCTAGGCCATTGATACCGGGCATCCGAATATCACTAACCACAACGTCAGGCGACTCACGCTGCAGTTGTTGCAGCATACTATCGCCGCTCTCAAACAGTGTTACCCTAACCCCTTCACTGGAGAGGGCCTTGTCCATTACCCAACGAATTGAACGATCATCATCTACAATCCAGACAGATGCTGCCTTAGTCATCATTGTTGCTCCAGTGGTATTAATAGTTGAAAACAGGTTTCTCCCGGAACGCTGCGACACTCAATCAGCCCCCGGTGTTTTGCTAATACAGATTGCGCGATGGAAAGCCCCAGCCCAGTACCCACGGCACGGCCACTCACCATCGGATAGAAAATTTTCTGGCGCAGCGCTTTAGGTATGCCCGGACCGTTATCCGTTATCTCGACACAACACACTAACCGGTGCATCTCGGCACCTAAGGTCAAATTACGAATAACGCGGGTACGCAATATAATTTTCGGCTGCTCAGTCGCCGATTCCTGTAATGCCTGCATGCCATTTCTAACGATGTTCAGCACCGCTTGTATCAGTTGCTCACGATCCCCCATAAACTCGGGCAAACTAGGATCATAATCTTTTTGAATCGACACCTCGTTGCCTACTTCAGCCCCGACCAAACTACTCACATGTTCCAATATGGAATGGATATTAACCTCTTCCATCCGTGGCATTTTATGGGGGCCTAACATTCGATCAACGAGGTTTCTTAAGCGATCGGCCTCGTCAATAATCACGCGGGTATAATCATGCAAGCCCTCATCCGGCAGCTCTCGCTCAAGCAACTGCGCTGCACCACGCAAGCCACCTAATGGGTTTTTAATCTCATGGGCAAGCCCTTTAACCAAGGAGATGATCGTTTCATGATTACTCAACAGCTCCTCTTCCCGCGAAATCCGAATTAACCGATCCCGTGGCGTCAGTTCAATCAACACCAATCGGCCATACTGCTGCGGCATAGGATTAACACTGTAATCGATGGTGATCTCATGACCGGCCAACGTAACTAACTTGGCTTCGCGCTTAGTAAAGGGATGACCCATCTCAAGTGCCGCTGCGAGTGCGTTCTGATCATCATCAACAAGAAACCAATCATGAAAAGGTAATTGACGCAGACGACGAGCACTGGATTCAAGCAACATCTCAGCAGACGGATTCATGTAGACCAACTGCAACTGATCATCGACCAACACCGTCGCCGTCGTCAGGCTATCTAAAATATGTTTATGTAAATCAGGTGAATTCATCTTCGATGTCATGCCTCTCATCTTGCCATTATTCCGTTTAACTAAACGAATACGACGGTGATAAAGATATCTGCAAAAAGTAAACCAACTCAGTGCATAAATAAAAATAAGCACAGATTCGGGGAATCACAGCCATTCAAGCCCCACAACCGCTTTAGGCTAATGATAAGCATAGCACGAAACGCACCAAATCGGTGCACATAAAATCAAAGCCAAAAAAAAGCCTCCAGATCGGAGGCCTTATTATCAGTCGATTCGCAAGGAATTAAACTGAGTAGTACAGATCAAACTCAACAGGGTGAGTGGTCTGGCTTATTTTCTGACACTCTTCAGTTTTCAGAGCGATATAAGCATCGATCATGTCGTCAGTGAATACACCACCGGCAGTCAAGAACTCACGGTCCTGATCCAAAGCGGCCAACGCTTCTTCAAAAGAAGCTGCAACCGTTGGAATAGCCAGTGCTTCTTCAGCAGGCAGGTCATATAGATCTTTATCAGCAGGATCGCCAGGGTGGATCTTGTTTTTGATACCGTCAAGACCGGCCATCATCAATGAAGCAAAGCACAGATATGGGTTCGCTGATGGATCAGGGAAACGAGTCTCGATGCGATAAGCTTTAGGGTTCGTTACGTATGGAATACGGATAGAAGCAGAACGGTTACGGGCAGAGTATGCCAACATAACAGGCGCTTCAAAACCAGGAACCAAACGCTTGTAAGCATTGGTAGATGCGTTGGTCAGAGCGTTCAGCGCTTTCGCATGCTTGATAATACCCCCAATGTAGAACAGAGCTGTTTCGCTCATGCCCGCATAAGCATCGCCGTGGAAGATGTTAACGCCATCTTTAGACAGTGATTGGTGAACATGCATACCAGAACCGTTATCACCTACCAGAGGCTTAGGCATAAAGGTTGCTGTTTTGCCGTAGGCATGTGCAACATTATGTACGCAGTATTTCAGAATCTGCACTTCATCAGCCTTAGCTGTCAAAGTGTTAGGACCTACACCGATTTCACATTGGCCAGCGGTTGCTACTTCGTGGTGATGTACTTCGATGGTCAATCCCATCGCCGTCATCGCATCACACATAGCGGCACGCAGATCATGCAGGGAATCAACCGGCGGTACTGGGAAGTAACCCCCTTTTACCCGTGGACGGTGACCGGTGTTACCACCTTCGAAGTTGCTGTTAGTTGACCAAGATGCTTCTTCAGAACCGATTGAGTAGCCGCAACCACTGATATCAGCGTGCCATTTAACTTCATCAAACACGAAGAATTCTGGTTCTGGACCAAAGATAGCGGTATCCGCAATACCGGTAGATTTCAGGTAAGCTTCAGCACGCTTAGCAACAGAACGTGGATCACGCTCATAACCCTGACCCGTTGTAGGCTCTACGATATTACAACGAACAATAATGGTAGAGTCTTCAGCAAACGGATCCATCACAGAAGCAGAATCGTCTGGCTGCAGAATCATGTCAGACTCATTAATCCCTTTCCAGCCGCCGATGGACGAACCATCAAACATTTTGCCTTCTTCGAAGAAGTCTTCATTAATTTCGGTTACTGGAATCGTAACGTGCTGCTCTTTACCGTGCGTGTCGGTAAAACGCATGTCGACCCACTTAACATCATGTTCTTTGATCAGATTCAGAGTCTCTGACATTTGACTTTCTCCACTCGATTATATTGCCAGACCCCTAACCAATTACAAAAGACTCGTTCACAGTCCAATCAGTTAGGCTTATTACGCTTTTAAGCAGCAAGAGGTATGCCAGTCAATATAAGCACCGAAAACACGCGATAAACAGCGGCTTTGGTCGAATTTGATACAATATCCATCCTAATTAGCGAACCAAAACAGAGCACGAAAACTAGATATCGAACCAAAAGAGTGCAGGCTATATTTTCCCGATTTACCTCGATTCTTACTGCCTCAAAAAGGTGCCTTCATAATACGCTAACCCATAAGACTTATCCTCTAAAAGAGATCGCCAAACCGGAAAAAAAACTATTTTTACTATTCTCTACATAAGAAAGACGCAGCGACCTGATAACTCATGTATAATGTGCGCTTCTAAAATTTGTCTGCACAGGTTCCCAGACGTGATCGAAAAATTAAGAAACATCGCAATTATTGCCCACGTTGACCATGGTAAAACCACTCTGGTTGATAAACTGCTTTCTCAGTCCGGTACGCTGGGACGTCGCGACGAAGGCACTGAACGGATCATGGACTCCAATGATCAAGAGAAAGAACGCGGTATCACCATTCTGGCTAAGAACACTGCCATCGAGTGGAATGATTACCACATCAACATCGTAGACACCCCCGGACACGCCGACTTTGGTGGCGAAGTAGAACGGGTTCTGTCAATGGTTGATTGCGTATGCCTCTTGGTTGATGCGGTTGATGGCCCAATGCCTCAAACACGTTTCGTGACACAAAAAGCCTTCGAACAAGGCTTGCGTCCTATCGTTGTTGTTAACAAGGTTGACCGTCCGGGTTCACGCCCAGACTACGTTATCGATCAGGTGTTTGACCTGTTTGACAGCCTCGGTGCAACCGACGAACAGCTAGACTTCCCTATCATCTATGCTTCTGCACTGAATGGTGTTGCGGGTAAAGAGCCTGATGCATTAGCCGATGATATGACTCCGCTATTTGAAGCGATCATTGAACACGTTAATCCACCACAGGTTGATACCGACGGTCCATTCCAGATGCAGATCTCTGCATTGGATTACAACAGCTATGTTGGCGTTATCGGTGTAGGCCGTGTGAGCCGCGGTTCGGTTAAACTGAACCAAATGGTTAAAATCATCGACCGCGACGGCAATGTCCGTAACGGTAAAGTTCAGAAGATCATGGGCTACCTTGGCCTAGATCGTGTTGAAGTTGAAACAGCTCAAGCGGGCGATATTATCTGTATCACCGGTATTGATGCACTTAACATCTCCGATACGCTATGTGATCCAGCGACGGTTGAAGCGCTACCGCCACTGTCTGTCGATGAGCCAACCGTTTCCATGACTTTCCAGGTAAACGATTCTCCTTTTGCCGGTAAAGATGGTAAATACGTCACTAGCCGTAACATCAAAGATCGTCTGGATCGCGAACTGATTCACAACGTTGCACTGCGCGTTGAACAGGGCGACTCTCCTGAGAAGTTCAAAGTTTCTGGCCGTGGTGAGTTACACCTGTCCGTACTGATCGAATCCATGCGTCGTGAAGGCTTCGAGCTGGGTGTGTCCCGTCCTGAAGTAATTCAGAAAGAAGTTGACGGTAAAACCCACGAGCCTTTCGAAACCGTGATGATCGATGTTGAAGAACAGCATCAAGGTAACATCATTGAAGAACTAGGCAAGCGCCGTGGCGATATGAACAATATGGAAGTAGACGGCAAAGGCCGTGTACGTCTGACGTTCCTTATCCCATCTCGTGGACTGATCGGTTTCCGTTCACAGTTCCTGACCATGACATCCGGTACCGGTATCATGACTTCTGTCTTTGACCACTACGGTGAAGTTAAAGAGGGTGAAGTGATCAGCCGTAACAACGGTGTGCTGGTATCAATGGTAACTGGTAAAGCACTGGGTTACTCACTCTGGAACTTGCAAGAACGTGGCCGCCTGTGCGTTGAACCCAATATCGAAGTTTATGAAGGTATGATTCTGGGTATTCACAGCCGTAGCAACGACCTTGCGGTAAACCCAATCAAAGGTAAGCAACTAACCAACGTACGTGCTTCCGGTACTGACGAAAACATTCAGTTGACTCCGCCGGTTCGCTTTACGCTGGAACAAGCGCTGGATTTCATCGAAGATGATGAGCTAGTCGAAGTAACTCCAGTTTCTATCCGCATCCGTAAGAAGTTGCTGACTGAAAACGAGCGGAAACGCTACTCTCGTTCAGGTAAATAAACACCCTCGTTTAATTACTTCTGCACGTAAATAGCTCGGACAGTGGCCACTGTTCCGAGCTATAATCTTGGTGTCTGTCAGCTCACAAGGACGCACCTAAGATGAACATCCTCTTTCCTGATATCAATCCCTACAAACAGCACCAACTGGCTGTTGATGATCTGCATACACTCTATGTTGAAGAGAGTGGCAACGCCCAAGGCATACCTGTTCTGTTTATACATGGCGGACCCGGTGGCGGCACCAGCGGCACTCATCGAAAATTCTTTGATCCTGAAAAATACCGTATTATTCTGTTCGACCAGCGTGGTTGTGGACAATCGACACCCCATGCCGAACTCACAGACAACAATACGCAACAGCTCATCGGTGATATCGAAAAGATTCGTGAATATCTTAATATCGATCAGTGGCTACTGTTTGGCGGCTCTTGGGGTTCAACCCTAAGCTTACTCTACGCCGAAAGCTTTCCTGAACGGGTATCCGGCATGATTCTACGGGGTATCTTTCTCTGCCGTGAACGGGATATTCATTGGTTCTATCAAGAAGGCGCCAGCGCTATATTCCCCGACTACTGGCAGGAATATCAAAAAGTTATTCCCGCGCAGGAACGTGGCGATATGTTGCAGGCTTACTATCAACGCCTGACATCGGATAACGATATTGCCCGAATGTCTGCCGCCAAGGCTTGGTCTATTTGGGAAGGCCGCTGTTCAACACTGAATCCGAACAACGATGTCGTCGATCATTTTGGTGCTCCCCATATTGCTCTGGCGATGGCTCGAATAGAAGCCCACTACTTTATCAACAAGGCCTTTATCGACACCAATCAGATCATCCGCGATGCCCATAAGATTCAACATATCCCGACCGTCATCGTACATGGCCGTTATGATATGGTATGCCCAATTGAGCAAGCTTTTGCCTTGCAACAGGCGCTACCTCAAGCAGAACTCCACATCGTTAGAGATGCGGGGCACAGCGCGTTTGAGCCGGGTATCACCGATAACCTGATCAAAGCGACGAAACAGTTTTCACTCTCAAAAGCCTAGTCGTCAGTCATAATAATAAGGAATACAGTTGAAAGCACTTATTCAGCGGGTCAGCTCCGCCTCGGTTGATATTGCCGGCGAACGCCATGGGGAGATTGGCGGCGGCACATTGGTATTGTTAGGGGTTGAAAAAAACGATGACGAAGCCTGTGCCGATAAACTGTTGCAGAAAATTCTGCATTACCGAATGTTCAGCGACGCGGATGGCAAAATGAACCTTAACCTGCAACAGCATGAAGGAGGACTACTGATCGTCTCTCAGTTCACCCTCGTCGCTGACACCGCCAAAGGTCTGCGGCCAGGTTTCTCTAAAGGGGCAACCCCGCAACAGGGGGAAGCGCTTTATGATTATTTTGTACAACAGGCCCGCGCCCTGCATCCTGATGTTGCTACCGGCGTTTTTGGGGCTAATATGCAGGTCAGCCTAATCAATGATGGCCCAGTCACCTTTCTGCTGGAAGTATAACGAGATGGATACCGCCTTCGCCTTGGCTGAACGTATCTTCCTAACGGTATTCCCTCTCTTCGCCATCGTGCTGGGCGGCTACCTTTATGGCCGTTATAAAAAGCCCGATATGACGCTGGCAAACCAGCTCAATATGGATATCTTTGTGCCAGCACTGGTATTTTTTGTGCTGTCAGACAAATCCTTCGATCTAGTCAAATACCAAGGGCTCGCCATTGGCGCAGCGCTCGTTATTCTAGGGTCGGGCTTGTTACTCTGGCCGCTATGCAAAATACTTAAAGTGCAGCCAAAAACCTTCCTACCGCCGATGATGTTTAGCAACAGCGGCAATTTAGGTCTCCCGCTGATCATTCTCGCGTTTGGCGAACAAGCACTACCCGCTGCGATTATGCTGTTTATTGTTGAAATGACGCTACATTTCACTGTGGGCATCTACATGATGGATCACCGCACTAACCCTTGGCGACTGCTGCGGATGCCGATCATCATCGCCACCATCGCTGGTCTTGCATGGAGTAGCCTGAGTTTACCGATGCCCGCATCGATAGCCACAAGCCTCGATATGCTCGGCCAGATATCGATTCCGCTGCTGCTATTCACCCTCGGCGTTCGACTGATCACGGTCGACTTTAGTGCTTGGCGAATCGGCGTGACTGGCGCGGTGCTCAGTCCGCTCGCAGGCATCCTGATCGCCTACGCGGTGCAACAGCTGCTACATCTCGATGCTGAGCAGTTTGTGTATCTGATAATCTTCGGAGCCTTACCGCCTGCGGTGCTCAACTACATCGTGGCGGAACAGTACAATCAGGAGCCTAAGCAGGTCGCCTCTATTGTGCTGCTGGGGAACATGGGCGCTTTGCTATTCATTCCCGCTACTCTAGTATTCGTGTTATAAAAAAGGCTACCGGAAGGTAGCCTTTAGCACACAACTCGACAGCCTTAGGCATATCTAATACCCCTAAAGCCCACAACTATGAGGGTTAAAATCTTACTGCGGATCCTCTACGGCGATACTCTGCATATTTTTCGCCACGGTAGCATTACCGATACCCTTTACGTTGGTCAGTTCATCAATGGTTTTAAACGGACCATTCGTTTCTCGGTATTCAATAATAGCCTTAGCCTTGGCTGGCCCAACCCCGCGCAATACTTCGACAAGCTGATCGGCAGAGGCGGTATTGATATTCACCATCGGCTCGGCCAACGCCCCCAATGGAAAACTCAGACACACAAGCAGTAACAACGATTTTAAGTATGAACTCCATTTCATAGTCATTTCCTTCTGTTTGCTAAACAAAAAAAACCGGTATTAGCCGGTTTTTTAAGTAATAGCATAAAACTGAAAGGTGACAACTACCGTGCCGCAAGAATCTCTTGCTGTATCCGTTCCAGTGCCACAACGGGGGTTTCTGACTGTGTGATCGGGCGTCCAATCACGAGATGAGTACTCCCTGCAGTGATTGCCTCGCCTGGCGTCATAATACGTTTCTGATCACCCGTTGCAGCATCTGCTGGGCGAATCCCTGGCGTAACCAATTGAAAGTCGGAATGGAGCATCTCACGTAAAGGAGTGACCTCTTGAGCAGAACAGACGATGCCATCCAACCCACTCTGCTGAGTCAGTAAGGCGAGTCTCTTCACTTGCTCTAACGGCTCAATATCCAGCCCGATATCCGCAAGGTCTTGACGCTCCATACTGGTCAACACTGTCACCGCAATCAACAGAGTCTTAGCACCACTCACCTGATCCAATTCATTACGCGCCGCTTCCATCATGCGCCGACCACCCGATGCGTGAACATTCACCATCCACACCCCCATCTCGGCAGCAGCACGAACAGCCTTGGCGGTGGTATTGGGGATATCATGAAATTTTAGATCCAGAAATACTTCAAAACCTTTACCATGAAGCGACTCAACCACCGCAGGTCCCGCCCGGGTAAATAGCTCTTTACCTACTTTGACGCGACATTTTTGAGGATCTAACTGATCGGCCATCTTCAAGGCTGACAGCATATCCGGATAATCCAACGCAACGATAACCCGTTTAGCATCATTCATTTACTTACATCTCATACAGATTATGATCCGGACTATTCGCCTTCGAGCCCATGGATCGGTTTAGTCGTCCCCCAGTTCTGACAGGACGGACATTGCCAATGCAATAATTTACCGGTAAAGCCGCATTGTTGACAGTGATACACCGGCTTGCTCAGTTCCAATTGCCCTGTCAAACCGCGTAACACCATCAAGCTTTCATTCGTTCCCTTCGCCGCATGGGCAATATACAGGTCGATCAGTTGGTTAAACCCTTTCAGCGACGGACGTTTTTTCAGCTGATCCGTAATAAAGGCACCCGCGGGATAAGCCCCTTGCTGCTCGACAATAATATCCGCGAGCGCCAACATAATGCTCGTTGATGGATATTTATTGAGCCACTGCTTCATTAGGCGTTCAAATTCAGCGGGCTGATTCAACGCTCGGTAGCAATGTCGCAAACGGAAAATGGTTTCAGATAAAAACACACTATCTTGACCCGCGATCTGCTTTAAAGCTGCTATCGCCTTTTTCCACTCTTCCTGTTTTATCGCTATATCGGCTAATAACAAGTTCGCACGAATACAACGATAATCAAAGCTTAGCGCCTTATTGAGCTTACTGATTGCATGACGGTAACGCTGTTGCGCCATATAGCGCTCGGCTAATTCACAGCAGTAATGACTCAATTCAACTTCGAGCCCCTGCAACTCATGCGCACTGAGTTGCTGTGCAACCTCGAGCGCCTGCCCCCACTCTTTCTCTTTGGCGTAGAGCTTGATTAACAGTGCCGCCGCGCTTTCAAGCACTTCGGCAGCAGGGCGCTGGGATCTAATCTCTAGCAGCAAGTTTTCGGCCCGATCCAGCAAACCCACCGCGTAGTAATCCAGTGCCAAAGCCATCTGGATACGCATAAAATCATCATGGGAGAGATCTGAACGAGCTAATAAGCTCTGATGAATCTGGATAGCACGCTCTACATCGCCTTTCTTACGAAAGAGTTTCGCGAGGGCGATGTGGGCAGGAATCGTGTCGGAGTTAATTTCGAGCGCCCGAATAAAGCTATCGATCGCTTCATCCGTTTTTTCACTCAATAGAAAATCTAAACCGCGAAAATATTCCAGTTGCAGCGTATTTTGAACAGGCTGTTTATTATTCTGACGCCGACCCAGCAGCCAACCCATTGCTACCGCAATAAATAACGGAATAATAAACAGATATTCATTCATTTTAGGTAGCGCGTTTCATGGCCGCTGTGCGTAGCTGATCCAGCTCCTTATCGGCTGAGCTAATTTTACGTCGAGCAGATTGAAGTTTAAGCTTCAGCACCATCACAAAAATACTGCTGATCACAACGCCCGCGATACCGCCCACTACAAAACTCGCCATCAACCATAACGACAAACTCGCTTCTGGCAGTGTAAAGAAAAACAGATTAATCGACACCAGCTCTGTATTCAGTGTGGCAAAGGTCCAGCCACAAAATAGAAATACAAGACATAGCGCCAGTACCAGTAACATTTTTAACCAACGCATTTTTTACCCCTACTGTCATTAAATCCTTTAAGATCTTTCATTTTTTAAACTATCGTTGACCTGCTCTCGCAGCTCTTTGCCTGGTTTAAAGTGCGGTACATATTTAGCATCCAACGAAACCGAATCACCCGTTTTTGGATTACGCCCCACTCTCGGCTCTCGAAAATGAAGGCTAAAACTACCAAAGCCTCTGATCTCGATACGATCACCTTGAGACAAAGACTCCGTCATATGGTCCAGCATAGTTTTAACGGCCAGCTCCACATCTTTAATAGAAAGCTGTTCATTCTGGTCAATCAAACGCTCGATCAGTTCAGACTTAGTCATGCTCACCCCCTGATATTACCGGCCTGATGTTTCATCAAACCGCTCATCAGACATTATGTTTATCCGTTACTATTCTTTTCCAACTGCGCCCTGATAAGATCACCAATGGTTGATGGCCCTTCAGAATCCAGCGGTTGATGCCTAATTGCATCCAGAGCCTGGTTTTCCTGTTGTTTTTCAAGCTGCTTGACAGATAAAGCAATGGTACCTGTACGTCGGTCAATTTTCACAATCAGTACGTCTAATGTCGTTCCCGCAGTGAACTGCTGACTCAAATCGTCTATCCGCTCAAACGAGGCTTCCTGCGCCTTAACAAACCCTTCGACACCTTCCGCCAGCTGAATCAACAACTGTTTCGACTCAACCTGACTAATCTTTCCCTGAACTACCGTACCTTTTGGATTAGCTGCCGTAAATACCGTAAAAGGATCATCCGATAGCTGTTTTATCCCCAATGAAACTCGTCCACGCTCAGCCTCAACCGATAATACAACAGCGCTGATCGTATCGCCTTTTTTATAAGCCTTAACCGCTTCGGCGCCTGGGTGATCCCAAGATAGGTCAGACAGATGAACTAATCCATCGATACCACCATCAAGCCCCATAAACAGACCGAAATCGGTGATTGATTTAATCACCCCAGAAACCTGTGATCCCGGTGGATGAGTAGCCGCAAAGCTATCCCAAGGGTTCGCTTGGCACTGCTTAATGCCTAAGGAGATACGCCGGCGCTGATCATTAATATCGAGGATCATGACCTCAATCTGCTCGCCTAGCTGCACAACCTTAGATGGATGAATATTCTTACCCGTCCAATCCATCTCAGACACATGCACTAAGCCCTCAATGCCCGGTTTTATCTCGGCAAAACAACCGTAATCGGCAATATTGGTAACCGTGACGTTAACCTTGCTGCCCACTGGGTAGGCTGCTTTGAATTCATCCCAAGGGTCAGCGGTTAGCTGTTTCATTCCGAGGGAGACTCGTCCCTTCTCTCGATCATACCGCAGCACCTTAACATCGATTTCATCACCGATACTAAGCAGTTCACTTGGATGTTTAACTCGTTTCCAAGCAATATCCGTAATATGAAGCAGACCGTCGACACCACCTAGATCGATAAAAGCACCGTAGTCGGTTAGGTTTTTAACCACACCCTTGACCGTCATCCCTTCATTCAGGGTAGCCAACAATTGGTCGCGTTGTTCATTGTAAGCGGTTTCGAGTACCGCCCGACGAGACACCACAACATTGTTGCTTTTGGCATCTAACTTAACCAGTTTGAATTCGAGTTCTGTATTTTCTAAATGAGAGGTGTCACGCAGAGGGCGAATATCAACCAACGAGCCAGGCAGAAAAGCACTTATGGTATTCAGGTCAACGGTTAATCCACCGCGCACCTTACCGGTAATGCGACCGGTAACAATTTCATCATTTTCGAGGGCTTGTTCAAGCACACCCCAAGACTCGGCTCGCTTCGCCTTTTCACGGGAGAGCAAGGTTTCACCGGAACCATCTTCTAGAGACACGAGGGCCACTTTGACTTCATCGCCAACCGCAACCGTCAGCTTGCCGTTATCATCTAGGAACTCGTTCCGAGGGATATTCCCTTCCGATTTCAAGCCCGCGTTGACGACCACAAAGTCACCATCAACCGCGACCACCGTCGCGCTGACAATCGAGCCAGGTTGCATATCCAGCTCGGTTAAACTCTCCTCAAATAGCTCAGCAAAACTCTCATTCATACCGGCCAAACCTCATATTTTTGCCGTTAACGCAGCCCTTTATGTCTTGCCTGATCTAATACAGCAGCCAAAACCGCCTCAATACTCAACTGAGTTGTATCCAATGTAATTGCATCGTCAGCAGGCTTAAGAGGTGCTACCGCGCGGTTCATATCGCGCGCATCTCTTACCTGAATATCTGCTAATATTGTCTGAAGACTAGCACCCACCCCCTTATTTATCAACTGGTTATATCGGCGGTTTGCGCGCTCTTCAGCACTGGCTGTTAAATAGACTTTTAGCGGCGCCTGCGGAAACACGACCGTTCCCATATCACGTCCATCGGCAATCAACCCGGGCTCTGAAACAAAGGCCCGTTGACGCTCTAACAATGCTTCCCTAACAGAACCAATTGCCGCAATCACCGATGCATCCGCACCACACTCTTCGGTACGGATCGTCTGCGTGACCTCTTCGCCTTCCAAAATAATCGTCACTTCATTCTGCGTGGCGGATGTTTCAAACTGTACATCCAAATGCGCGGCTAACACCACCAACGCATCTTCATCATCTAAGACAACACCATGATGTCTCGCGGCGAGGCCGACTAAACGATATAGCGCACCACTATCAAGCAGGTTCCAACCCAACTCCCGGGCCAAAAGACTACAGATTGTTCCTTTACCCGATCCGCTCGGGCCATCAACTGTAATCACTGGGAAATTTCCCATGTTACTTCTCCTGTTTACGAACCCTGATACCGACCTGTTGAGCTAACTCAACAAAGTTGGGAAATGATGTGGCCACATTAGCGCATTCACGAATTTCAATATTCCCTTTGGCTCGCAGGGACGCGATGGTAAATGACATCGCAATACGGTGGTCATCATGGCTTTCTATGACGCCGCCACCCATTTCGCTACCCCGAATAATAGCGCCATCCGGTGTGCCTTCGATATCAGCGCCCAGTATTTTCAGGCCATCAACCATCGCCTGAATACGGTCGCTCTCTTTCACTCGCAACTCTTCAGCACCCGTCAGGACGGTTTCACCTTCAGCGCAGACAGCCGCAATAAAGAGTGCTGGGAATTCATCAATCGCCAGCGGCACCTGATCTTCCGGTATATGGATACCTTTAAGAGGCGCATAGCGAATACGGATATCAGCAACGGGCTCGCCACCCACTTCACGTTCGTTCAGTAGCTCGAGATCACTACCCATCGCCCGCAGAATATTGATCACACCGACTCGGGTTGGGTTGATACCCACATGTTCGAGGGTAATATCGGAGTCAGGACAGATCGCCGCGGCTACCATAAAGAAGGTGGCCGAAGAGATATCCGCTGGCACATCGATCTTAGTCGCTGTCAACGATCCACCGCCGGATAGCGATACCTTGTTACCCTTCACATCCACCTGATAACCAAACCCACGCAGCATCCGTTCGGTGTGATCGCGGGTAGGCGCTGGCTCAGTGACCGTCGTTTCACCTTCGGCATACAGACCCGCCAACATGACACAGGATTTAACCTGCGCACTGGCCATCGGCATCTCATAGTGGATCGCCTTAAGCGCCTGACCACCTTTAATTTTAACCGGAGGACAACCGTTCTCGCCGGTATCCACCTGTGCACCCATCAGCCTCAATGGCTTGGCAACCCGTTCCATCGGCCGCTTACTCAGGGAAGCATCACCACTGAGCTCAGAATCAAATGCCTGACCCGCCAACAGCCCAGACATCAAGCGAATCGTGGTGCCGGAGTTACCCACATAGATAGGGCCGGGAGGCTGGCGCAGACCATTAATACCCACACCATAAATTTTCACGGCGCCCTGATGAGGCCCCTCGATGACTACCCCCATATCTCGGAACGCCTGCAAGGTCGCAAGGCTATCTTCGCCTTCGAGAAAGCCGGTCACTTCGGTGGTGCCATCGGCTAGAGAGCCCAGCATAATAGAGCGGTGAGAAATTGATTTGTCACCTGGCACTCGGATCGTGCCTTGCACCTGACCGCCGGGTTGAGCATGAAATGTTGCGTCTTTTATTTTCATATTTTGAGTGTAGGCTGAACCTGATAATATTCTAGAAAAATGTTCTCGAGCCGCTTTAGCACGGGTAAAAATCCCCAGCATGGCCTGACTTTCTTCTGTTTCAATCGCGTCTCTCAGCCGCTGAACGCCGGCGGAGAATTCATCGATTTTCTGTAAAATAGCCGTTTTATTCGCTAGGCCGATATCGTGCCACATGGTTGGGTCACTAGCTGCAACACGGGTAAAGTCCCTGAAGCCGCTGGCCGCATAACGAAAAATCTCGGTGCAATCCTGCTCCCGCGCCAAGGTATCGACCAGTGAAAAGGCCAATAAATGAGGCAGGTGGCTGGTTGCCGCCAATACTTCATCGTGGCGTGCGACATCCATTTGCAACACTTCAGCCCCCACCGCCTGCCACATTCTCGCAATGAGCGTCAGCGCCTCGCGATCACTTTGCGGCAGTGGCGTGAGAATAACCTTGTGATGTTCAAATAATGTTGCATCCGCCGCGGTGATACCGCTTTTTTCAGAACCGGCAATTGGATGCCCTGGAATAAAGCGTGCTGGCACTTCGCCAAACAACCTTTCAGCCGCCTTGACCACATTACCCTTCACACTGCCAACATCGGTCAGAATGGTTTCTGGCCGCAACACAGGCTTCAGTTCTGCGAGTACTGCTTCGATCGCTTTAACCGGCACCGCTAACACAATGACATCAGCAATAGCAGCTTCAGCCAACATATTATCGGCGGCTTCATCGATCACGCCGAGGCGCAACCCCGTTGCTAACTCTTCAGGGTCGCGGTCATATCCCACCACGGTGTGACATAATCGATGGGCACGTAAAGCACTCGCCAAAGAACCACCAATCAAACCCAAACCAATGACTAAAACTCTTTCAGTCAAACATCTCACGATCTATTCATCCTTTTCGCTATTTTGCAGCACCTGTTTAAAGGCCGCTAAAAAGCGATGATTCTCTTCGGGCAGTCCAACCGTCACCCGTAGGTGGTTAGGCATCCCATAATTAGCGACGGGTCTGACAATCACCCCTTCTTTTAATAGCGCAGCATACACCGGCCCGGCATCACGGCCGCAATCGACGGTGATAAAGTTACCCACAGAAGGTATCCAACTCACGCCCAACTGCTCACAGCCCTTTTCTAACTGCGCCATACCCGCATGGTTGAGTTCGACACAGTGCTGTAGATATTCCGTATCACTCAGTACCGCCACCGCCGCTTCTAATGCAGGAATGTTGACATTGAAAGGCTGACGCACACGGTTCAATAGATCAGTAATAGCGGCATCAGCCACCCCATAACCTATTCGCAGTCCAGCCAAACCATAAGCCTTAGAGAAAGTCCGCGTGATAATTAAGTTCGCATATTCACTCTGCAGCTCTAGCCCCGACAGATAGTCGGGCTCAGCAACATATTCAGCATAGGCCTCATCGAGTACCACAATCACATGTTCAGGGATTTTGGCCATAAAGGCCCGTAGCGCATCACCCGCAAACCAGGTACCGGTCGGGTTATTCGGGTTTGCCAAAAAGATAATTCGCGTTTTATCGGTGACGGCCGCCGCCATCGCATCAAGATCATGGCCCCAAGTTTTCGCTGGCGTAACCACCGCGGTAGCGCTCGTTGATTGCGCCACTAACTGGTACACAATAAACGCGTGTTGCGAATAGATAACCTCATCACCCGGCAGCAAAAAAGCGTGCCCGATAATATCCAACACATCGTTAGAGCCATTACCCAAGGTGATCGTATCGGGATGAAAACCGTAACGCGTCGATAACTCCTGCTTCAGCTTAAAGCCACTCGCATCCGGATAACGACAACTCTCAAGCAGCGACGCCTGCACCGCAGCTATCGCCATCTCACTAGGTCCATGAGGATTTTCATTACTGGCCAGTTTAATACTGTTACTAATGCCCAGCTCTCGTTCTAACTCTTCCACCGGCTTGCCTGGTTGGTAAGGGTGAAGCCCCTGAACCCCTGGTGTTGCCAGTTGATAGAAATCACATGTCATGAAATTTGCTCCAGATCAGAGTACCGCAACCGGGTATGAACCCAATAACTTAAGCTCAACAGTCTCAGACTGCAGTTCCTGCAGTACCTTCTGAATATGCTTATTCGCCGCATGCCCCTCAAAATCAATATAAAAAGCTGAATGTGAGTTTTCGGAGTTTGCCGGCCGGGTTTCAATGCCTGTCAGGCTGATCTTATGTTTGTGAAAATGTTCTAGTAATTCATAGAGTGCGCCCGATTTGTCACGAACCGTGACCAGAATAGAGGTTTTATCCTGACCACTTTCACCCACCTCTTGATCACCAATAATCAGATAACGGGTACTGTTATCGGATTGGTCATCGATATTTCGAGCGACAACATTGAGTTGATACAGATCGGCTACCAGTTCACTAGCGATCGCCACAGCGCCAGCACCCTGCTTGATCGCCATGCGCGCCGCTTCAGCATTGCTATTCACAAGGATGCGTTCGGCTGATAAAAAGTGACTATCTAGCCAACTGCGACACTGTGATAGCGTCTGCTGAGGTAGGTAAATACGGGTAATTTGATCAAGACCAAGGTCATCGGCACGCAGCACATGGTGATGGATACGTAGTTCCACCTCACCGCAGATCGTCAGGTTAAAGCGCTTAAACAGATCGAGCGTATGACTGACAACGCCCTCGGATGAGTTCTCGATAGGTACGACACCGTAATGCGCACCGCCGGACTCCACTTCGCGGAAAACCTCATCACCACTGTTAAAAGGAATGCAGTGGGCAGAGTGACCAAAATGCTTACTCGCGGCCTGCTGGGTGAAGTTTCCTTCAGGCCCCAGAAAGGCAACATGCATCGGTTTTTCCAACGCCAGACACACGGACATCACTTCACGAAACAGCCGCGCCACTTCATGATCCGCCAAAGGACCTTCGTTGCGCTCCATCACCCGTCGCAGTACCTGAGCTTCACGTTCCGGACGATAAAACACCGCATCCTTAGAGCCCTGATACTTCTCTTTCACCTCCGCAACATGCTGGGCACAGCGGGCACGGTCGTTCAGCAGCCCGTGAATCTGCCGATCGATTGAGTCAATCTGATCACGCAGCAGTTTAAGTTCTTTTTCCTGATCACTCATGATTACTGCCCTCTACAACCCCCTTTCATACCAGACTTAACCATGACGCTGTGAAAAGTCCTGCATAAAGTCGATCAGCGCATCCACGCCCGCCTCTGACACTGCATTATAGATACTTGCACGCATACCACCGACTGAACGGTGACCGGGAAGATTGAGAAGACCGCTTTTTTCAGCTTCAGCAAGGAACTGCTTATCAAGATCAGCATTAGCCAAAACAAAGGGCACATTCATCCACGAACGAGCGTTCAGCGCGACCGGATTTGAATAGAAGGCATTACTGTCGATCGCCCCGTAGAGCTTCTCAGCTTTACGCTGGTTAGCCTCGGCTATCGCCTCGACACCGCCCTGCGCTTTCAACCATTTAAAGACCAACCCAGCCAGATACCAACCAAAAGTAGGCGGCGTATTCAGCATAGAATCAGCACCCGCGGTGACTTTATAGTCAAAAAGCGCCGGTGTAGAAGGAAGTATATTACCGAGCAGATCTTCGCGAATAATAACAACCGTCAGTCCGGCAGGGCCGATATTTTTTTGCGCGCCAGCGTAGATCATGCCAAAACGGCTAACATCGATCGGACGCGAAAGAATATTGGATGACATATCAGCCACCAACGGCACATCACCGGTGTCAGGGATATAGTCAAACTCAACCCCGCGAATGGTTTCATTCGGCGTATAGTGCACATAAGCCGCTTCAGGATTAAGCTTTAGCTCTTCTTGAGACGGTGCGCGAGTGAAGTTATTGTCTGCCATATCAGCAACAACGTTGACCTCGCAGTAACGTGCAGCTTCTTTGATGGCTTTCTTTGACCAATCACCGGTATTGATATAATCAGCGGTGGTTTTGCCCCGCAGCAGGTTCATCGGAATCATGCTGAACTGGCTACTAGCGCCGCCCTGCATAAAGAGAACCTTATAATTATCAGGAATCTGCATCAAATCGCGCAGATCTTGTTCAGCTTCAGCCGCCACACCCACAAATTCAGGGCTACGGTGGCTCATTTCCATGATGGAAAGGCCTAGGCCATGCCAATTCAACAGCTCTTTCTGAGCCAGTTTTAGGACATCTTCAGGCAGTGCAGAAGGACCCGCACTGAAATTGTAATTACGTGTCATTTTGATAGATCTGCTACAAAGTTCGTGAAAATGGTTCTGTATAAACTTGTGTAAAACCGATTATCCAAAACCGATTGTGTAAAACCGATTCTATAAAACCTAGCTATATCGCTGAGTGATATAACTGAGCCTGTCCTGCAAAGCAGGCAAGCCAAGCCCTTAGAACCAGACTCTATGAGTCCTATTCGATAACAACGCACCCAGACAAAAATGTGCGGCCAGTGCCGCACATTTTTTAGCCTTGATGCTTATTCTTGATCATCCTCAAGTGGCGCGTCAGGACTATCCGGTGCCTCGTCAACCTCAGTATCAGGCGCATCAGCAACCTCACCCTCAATCAACTCATCATCGGTTTCTTCAGGTTCTTCCGGCTCTTCGATTCGTGCAACACCGACAAGATTTTCATCTTTAGCCACGCGAATGACCCGAACGCCCTGGGTATTACGCCCCAACACCGAAATCTCTTCACTGCGGGTACGTACCAATGTGCCCTGATCACTGATCAACATCACATCATC
Source organism: Amphritea opalescens (assembly GCF_003957515.1). Taxonomy (GTDB): domain Bacteria; phylum Pseudomonadota; class Gammaproteobacteria; order Pseudomonadales; family Balneatricaceae; genus Amphritea; species Amphritea opalescens. The sequence continues at coordinate 76,474 of NZ_RQXW01000013.1, read as the reverse complement.
GCCTTCGAACATCTGCACCGCACCGATCAATTGACCATTACGGTCGGTGCACTGCATGGCGATAACGCCCTGTCCACCACGTCCATAGGTTGGGAAATCCTCAACCGCCGTCTGCTTACCATAACCATTAATACTGGTGGTCAGAATACGGCCATGCTCCTGCGGAATGATCAGCGAGATAACCTTAGCATCCTGCGCCAATTTAATACCACGCACACCGCGGGCTGTCCGGCCCATAGGTCGCACATCATCTTCAGCAAAGCGGATCGACTTGCCTTGAGAAGACACCAACATCACCTCAGCAGTACCATCGGTAATCGCGGCACCGATCAGGGTATCGCCTTCATCCAGCGCCAAAGCAATCAGGCCGGTTGAACGCGGACGGGAGAAGTTAACCAGTGGTGTTTTCTTCACCGTACCATCGGCGGTCGCCATAAAGACATAATGCTCATCGGCATATTCATTCACCGGCAGAATAGTGGTGATACGCTCACCTTCCTGCAACGGTAGAATATTCACAATAGGACGGCCACGGGCAGCGCGACTCGCTTGCGGAATTTCATACACCTTGAGCCAGTACACCTTACCTAGGTTGGTAAAGCACAAAATGGTGTCATGGGTGCTGGCAATCAGCAGTTTTTCGATAAAGTCTTCATCTTTAACCGCTGTTGCCGATTTACCTTTACCGCCGCGACGCTGAGATTGATACATGGTCAGCGGTTGGGTTTTGGCATAGCCGCCGTGAGATATAGTCACCACCATATCTTCTTCAGCGATCAAATCGGCAACGGTGAAGTCTTGCTGCGATGCGATGATATCAGTACGACGCTCATCACCGAACTCTTCAACAATCAGCTCTAGTTCTTCACGGATCACTTCCATCAAGCGCTCAGAGCTATTCAGAATCGCCAACAATTCAGCGATACGGTCTAGCAATTCACGGTATTCCGCGATCAGCTTGTCATGTTCCAGACCGGTTAAACGGTGTAGACGTAACTCAAGAATCGCTTGAGCCTGGGCAGGCGACAGGTGATAGACACCGTCATGCATGCCGTACTGCGCTTCAAGGTCTTCTGGACGACAGGCATTTTCGCCAGCACGTTCCAGCATCACCGTCACTTCACCGGGCTGCCATTCAGTCTCAATCAAACGTTCTTTGGCTTCAGCAGGGCTCGGCGAGCTCTTAATCATCTCGATAACAGCATCGATGTTCGCCAGTGCAATCGCCAAACCTTCCAGAATATGGCCACGCTCACGTGCCTTACGCAGCAAGTAAACGGTACGACGGGTAACGACTTCGCGACGGTGACGGATAAAGCATTCAAGAATCGATTTCAGATCGAGGGTACGCGGTTGACCATCAACCAGCGCGACCATGTTGATACCGAAAACGTTTTGCAACTGAGTCTGAATAAAGAGGTTATTCACCACTACTTCAGACACTTCGCCTTTACGCAGTTCGATAACGATACGCATACCGTCTTTATCGGACTCGTCACGCAGTTCGGTAATGCCTTCGAGTTTTTTCTCTTTAACCAGCTCGGCGATCTTTTCGATCAAGCGGGCTTTGTTCACCTGATAAGGGATCTCGGTAAAGATAATCGATTCTTTACCATTCTTATCATTGGTTTCGATATGGTGCTTAGCGCGCAGATAGATGCGGCCACGACCCGTTTGATAGGCCTGCAGAATCCCTGCACGGCCATTAATAATAGCCCCTGTCGGGAAATCAGGTGCTGGAATATATTCCATCAACCCATCGATACCCAGCTCGGGATTATCGATCAGGGCGATACAGCCACGAACGATCTCACCGAGGTTATGGGGTGGAATATTCGTCGCCATACCGACGGCAATACCGGCGGAACCGTTCACCAAGAGTGTTGGCACTTTCGTTGGCAACACTTCCGGAATCTGTTCGGTGCCATCATAGTTCGGCACGAAATCGACGGTTTCCTTGTCTAGATCGGCAAGTAACTCATGCGAAATTTTCGCCATCCGGATTTCGGTATAACGCATCGCCGCGGCTGAATCACCATCGACGGAACCGAAGTTACCCTGACCATCAACCAACATATAACGCATCGAGAACGGCTGCGCCATCCGTACGATGGTGTCATAAACAGCACTATCACCGTGTGGGTGATATTTACCGATGACGTCACCTACCACACGGGCAGATTTTTTATATGCTTTGTTCCAGTCGTTGTTAAGCTCGCTCATGGCGAACAACACCCGACGGTGTACAGGCTTAAGTCCATCTCGTACGTCTGGTAACGCACGCCCCACGATTACGCTCATAGCGTAATCCAGATATGACTGCTTCAGTTCATCTTCGATGTTAACTGGCAGAATCTCTCTGGCTAAATCACCCATAATAGCTCTGGCTATCCTTGAATCTGACTGCTGAGAATTAAGTGGTTAAACCCACCGTGAAAGCGGTAAACCCTAAGCCCTCGAGTATACCATAAAGAAACACCAATACTCTCGCAAAATTAAGGTCTTGGAGAGCAGAACTACGCTTCTAAGCAGTTCCCATGCGGACATCCTGTATTCGCCCCTGCAGCGGTGCTAGAATGTCGCAGAATTATGACCTGACAAGAGCTTTTGGCGAAGAATATGACACACACCCAGAACAACACGGGCGCAAATATTGACCCCCAGGAAATTGCAAAATTCGAAGAACTGGCCAGCCGGTGGTGGGATCGTGACAGCGAATTTAAACCACTCCACGATATCAACCCGCTACGGGTCGACTTTATCGACCGAATTGCATCCCTGAGTGGCAAAAAAGTGCTCGATGTCGGCTGCGGCGGCGGCATACTCTCTGAAGCGATGGCACACCGTGGCGCCGAAGTCACCGGCATCGATATGGGCGAAGCGCCTCTAAAAGTAGCCAAACTACACGGCCTAGAAAGCGGTGTTAGCGTCACATACCGTCAAGTCACGGTTGAAGAACTCGCGGCAGAGCAACCACAAAGCTATGACATCGTCACCTGCATGGAGATGATGGAACATGTACCCGACCCGTCATCCATCGTGGATGCCTGTAGCCAGCTAGTAAAACCCGGCGGCCATGTTATTTTCTCGACCCTAAACCGCAATCCGAAAAGCTATATGATGGCGATCATCGGGGCCGAATACCTATTAAAGCTGGTACCTAAAGGCACCCACGACTTTAATAAGTTTATCCGCCCATCCGAACTCGCCAACTGGATTCGCCAAAGTGGCCTGCAGAGCGAGAAGATTACCGGCCTCACCTATAATCCATTGAGCAAGAGCTACAAGCTCAACGACCGAGATGTCGATGTCAATTATATGGTTGCCACCCGGAAGCCCGACTGAGCGATGAACACAGCACTTCCTGAAGCGGTTCTATTCGACCTCGATGGCACACTGATCGACACCGCACCGGACTTTTATGCGGTGATCAATCAGCTATTAGCCGAGCATCAACGGCCGCCGATCAGCTACGCCTTTCTGCGACACTATGTGTCCAATGGCGCTCGAGCCATGATAGGCGCTGCGTTTGAACTCGCGGAGCAAGATGATCTTTATGACCAGCTCCACCCGCGCATGCTGGAGCTCTACCTGCAACACCTCGGCGTGGATACCAAACCCTTCCCCGGTATCCCGTCGCTACTTGACTGGCTAGGCGAACAACAGATCCCTTGGGGCATAGTCACCAATAAGCCTGAGTGTTATACCACGCCGCTCATGCGAGGGCTCGATCTACAACCGCCACCGGGCACCGTTATCTGCCCAGATCATGTACGCGACAAAAAACCCCATCCCGAAGCACTGTTTCTCGCCTGCAAAGAACTCAACTGCTCACCAGAGCGCAGCATCTATATTGGCGATCATGCACGGGATATTGAAGCGGGACGACGCGCAGGCATGCAAACCATCGCTGTCAGCTACGGCTATCTTAGCGAAGGTGACGACATTAATAGCTGGCAGAGTGACTTTCAGGCGCACCATGCCAACGAGATTAAACCCATTTTAGAAACCCTTTATAGCAACCGCTAGTCATTGAACACAGGAACAGCTATGTACGACTATCAGGCACCGGAAGACTTACTCCAAGGTAAAATCATTCTCGTCACCGGCGCTGGCGACGGTATTGGACGCGCAGCGGCGCTCAGTTATGCCGCTCACGGCGCAACCGTTATTTTATTAGGACGTACAGAGGAAAAACTCAATGCGGTCTACGACGAAATAGACGCCGCAGGTTATCCACAGGCAGCGATCATTCCGCTCAACTTAGAGACGGCTACCGAAACCGGTTTTGACCGGCTAGCAGCTATGTTGGAAGAGGAGTTCGGCAGAATCGATGGCATCTTGCACAACGCCAGCCTCCTGGGTTTACGCACTCCCATCGAAAGTTACGACCCCATCGTCTGGCAGCAAGTGATGCAAGTGAATGTCACTAGCGCTTTCATGCTGACTCAGGCGCTACTATCCCTGACAAACGATTCTGAAGACGCTTCGATCATCTTCACCTCTTCAGGCGTTGGCAGAAAAGGCAAAGCGTTCTGGGGTGCCTATGCGGTGTCTAAATTTGCCACCGAAGGCTTAATGCAGGTACTGGCCGATGAGCTGGAACACAATCAAAACATTCGCGTCAATACGATCAACCCAGGTGCAACCCGCACCAATATGCGAGTTAATGCTTATCCAGCAGAGAATCCAGAAAACAACCCAACGCCAGAAGAGATCATGCCACTCTATCTCTATCTGATGGGCCGCGATAGCCGCACGGTGACAGGCCAATCGATGAACGCACAGTAAATTGTTCCGCCATTAAACAAAAGTTCCGCTATTAAACAAAAAACGCAGCCTCATGGGCTGCGTTTTTTTATTTAACGATCCGAGCGTTTCGGCCCTACCGAGCGGCGCGTTTTCTGCCGCTTAGTCCGTCGTTCAGCAACCTCTTGCTCTTTAACCGACAACGGCTTGTTACGCTTCTGCTTCATATCCATCATACTGGACAGCATATTGATCTCTTTCTGAGTCAACTCCTTCCAATGCCCAGCCTTAACTTCACTCGGCAGGAAAAACGGCCCATAACGTACCCGCTTCAACCGGCTAACCTGAACCTCTTGTGACTCCCAGAGGCGTCGTACTTCACGATTACGACCTTCCATGATACAAACGTGATACCACTTATTCGCACCCTCACCGTTAAAGAACTGCACATCGGTGAAACGCGCCATACCGTCTTCCAGCAACACCCCTTTCTTGAGCGTCGCAATCATCGCTTCATCAACATTCCCCAGAATACGTACTGCATATTCACGGTCAATATTGGCTGAAGGGTGCATCAGGTTGTTCGCCAGATCACCATCGGTGGTAAACAACAACAAACCGGAGGTATTAATATCCAAACGGCCTACCGCAATCCAACGGCCCTGCTTTAACGGTGGCAGATGATCAAAAACCGTTGAGCGACCCTCTGGATCATGACGCGTCGCAATCTCACCTAATGGTTTATTATAAATAAGCACTCGACGTTCACTATCCCGGTCGAACACCATTTTCTTCGCTTCGCCGTCAACCTCTACCTCATCCCGAATCGAGATTCTGTCGCCGAGCGTTGCAACCTGACCATTAACACTAATACGGCCAGCTTCAATCCAACGTTCCATCTCACGACGTGAACCTAATCCGGAACGCGCCAAAACTTTCTGAAGTTTTTCGTCTATCACGACGCATCCCCTTAATTAATTTAATTTCAAAACAAAAAAAGACTAAGCCTAAAGCAGCTAATCTTCAAACAAACAAACAAAAAAGCCCTTCGACGCTATGCCGAAGAGCTTTTCAATAATAGCCGAAAGTGCTTATTAAATTAAGCAATCTTCCTTAGTTTTACCCTGAGCGAATGCAGCTTGGAAGGCGGCTGGAGTACGACCACGACCAGACCACTGATGCACTTCACCATTTTCATCCGTCACCTGATATTTAGGGGCGACTTTTTTCTTAACGGGTGCTTCAACCAGCGTCATCAGATCATCCAGACCAATACCCGCTTCTTGCATACTCTGTTTAATCGCTTCGATTTTTTCAGTACGCTCACGTTCAACAGCCTGCTGCTCTTCTTCAAACGCCTGCTTCTCTTCCAGAATCTCTGTTAAATCAGCAATTGCCTTTTCAATATCAGCACTTGAAAGTTCGTGACACTGTTTACGCAGTGAGTTTTTACGGGTAAGAAGTTTTACAAAGTCGGTCATTATAAATCACCAATGGATAAAAAAGTTTCTGTATAAGCGAATTATTGATTATGTCAGCTGTTTTTTCAATAAAAACTTATTAATAATAGTTATTCAAAATCGGACACATCACCAGCACCCCGACGAATAATAACGGGAACGTCATCCACTAGGTTAATAACGGAGGTTGCTTCCATACCACAATAACCGCCATCAATGACCAGATCGACTTCATGCTGCAACAGGTCGCGTATTTCATAAGGATCAATTAAAGGCAGTTCTTCACCTGGCAGAATAAGTGACGTGCTCATAATCGGCTCGCCTAATGCCTCCATTAATGCCAGCGCTATATTATTTTGTGGAATCCGCAAACCAATCGTACGCCGCTTGGGATGCAATAAACGCCGCGGGACTTCCGTTGTAGCATTAAGAATAAAAGTATAAGCGCCTGGCGTCATGGCTTTTAATAAACGATAAATCGAATTATCCACCTTCGCATAGGTACCAATCTCAGATAGATCGCGGCACACCAAGGTAAAGTTATGCTTATCGTCTAGCTTTCGAATCCGCTTGATTTTATCCACCGCCCCCTTATCACCGAGGCGACAACCCAGTGCATAGGCGCTATCGGTAGGGTAGACAATAACACCGCCTTTATTGATGATATCAACGGCTTGACTAATTAGACGTTGCTGAGGGTTATCAGGGTGGATCTGAAAAAGCTGGCTCACTAGAAAATCTTCTCTATAAGGTTATTGTATCTATTCTACTAAAAACCGAATTAATGCTGAAGCAGTTTAGACAGCACATGCTGATTCTCACTACTATAGCGCGGATATTTACCAATATCGGTCCAATGGAACTGTCTTTTATGGAAATCACTTCCGGCGGACACCATTATTTTAAATTTCGATGCCAGTTTATCAAGCTGTAATAAATGACCTGGCTCAACACCTGGGTAACTTATTTCAATCGCATCGCCACCCTGTTCGCAAAAACCGCCCGTCAGTATCCGCACTTTGGTAAAGGTCATTTTATATTTTGTCGGATGGGCCAAAACAGCAATGCCGCCTGCTTGATGGATAATATCGATGCTTTCTTCCATAGTTGGCCACTCAGCTTTAACATCGCCGACTTTACCAGCCCCTAAATAACGGTTAAACGCCTGCACTTCATTCTTAACCACCCCTGCTTCTACCATTGCCTGAGCAAAATGAGGTCGTCCTACCTGCCCAGTCCCTGACAGTTCAAGCACCCGAGGCAATAGATCAGGAATATTCCGTTTCATCAGTTTTTCATTAATCAATCCAGCGCGCTGCAAACGCAACTGATCCATCTTTTTCAAATAGTCACCCAAGGCGGGATGATGCTCATCAAAACCCAGCCCGACAATATGCACCATATTGCGCCCCCATTCACAGGTCAGCTCAATACCGGCTAATACTTTGACATCCGTACCTACTGCCGCCGCCCGTAACTCAGCGATACCCGCAACCGTATCGTGATCTGTAATAGCGAAAACCGTAACGCCTTTCTCAGACGCACCTTGCAGCAGTTCTGCCGGGGATAATTCGCCATCTGAGTAGCAAGAATGGCAATGAAGATCACTGAAAGGCAATTCCTCACCGGTTTCGGGTTTATAACTTAACTCGCTCACTCTATAATCACCCTACTTCCTAAACAAAAAAATGTTGTTATGAAACTACTTTTAGATTTTCTACCGGTCATTATCTTCTTTATTGTCTACAAAAGCACCGATGATATTATTTTAGCCACCGCTGTTCTGATTCCAGCCACCCTGCTACAGATGCTTTATACCTGGCTTAAAACCCACAAAATAGAGACTATTCAATTAGTTACACTTGCATTAGTGGTGGTATTAGGTGGTGCAACGGTGTTCTTTCAGGATAAAACCTTCATTCAATGGAAGCCCACCGTTGTCACATGGCTATTCGCCGCAGCCTTTCTAGGCAGCCAATTTATTGGCGAGAAGACGATTATTCAACGGCTGATGAACGGGGCGATCGAAATGCCTGGCTACGCTTGGAAACAATTAAACATTGCCTGGATCATTTTTTATGTAATTCTTGGGGCAATTAATATCTATGTCGCCTACAATATGAGTGAAGAAACGTGGGTTAATTTCAAGTTGTTCGGTATGCTCGGCCTAACACTGGTCTTTATCTTGCTTCAGGGCTTTTACATATCCAAGCATATGACCCCTGAAAGCAACAGCAACCAGAGCGACAATTAAGGATTGTAGAATGTTTTACGCCATTATTAGTGAAGATAAACCAGACTCACTGGAAAAACGTCTATCTGTACGTTCCGAGCATCTTGCTCGACTCGAAGCCTTGCGCGACCAAGGACGTCTATTAGTCGCAGGCCCTCACCCAGCCATTGACAGTGAAGATCCCGGTCCGGCAGGCTTCACCGGCAGTTTGGTGATTGCCGAGTTCGCTTCCCTTGAGCAAGCACAGTCTTGGGCAGATCAGGACCCCTATATCGATGCTGGTGTTTACCAGCAAGTAACAGTCAAACCCTATAAAAAAGTTTTACCATAAAAACGATTTTTAGGTTTAAATACCTGTATCAGACCACTCTGTTTAACTTAGGTTCAGGTTGAGCTGGTATAAATAGATCAAAATTAAAACATAAGGATGTTTATGATGAAGAAATTAGCTCTTACAACCGCCCTGGCACTAACAATGGGTTTATCTGCTGTTGCCAATGCACACCCAACTAACGCTGGTTATGCAACTAGCAGCAACGATACTGTTTGGAAAACTAGCTACGGCGAATGCTGGCAACATGGCTACTGGACAGAAGAAGACAAAACTGTTGAATGTGGCGCTGAAGCCGCTGCGCCAGCACCTGCTCCAGCTCCAGCTCCAGCACCTAAAATGGTCATGAAAATGATGGATGCTGAAGAAAGCCATATCGTTTACTTCGACTTTGACAGCAGTAAAGTGACTGATGTTAGCGCTATCGTAAACTACGTTGGCTCTCTGGCTAAGCTGAACAGCATTGAACTGAAAGGTTACACCGATTCAATCGGTACCAACGCTTATAACGATGCACTCTCTCAGCGTCGTGTTGAAGCCGTTGATGCTGCTCTAGCCGCTGCTGGTATCGATACTGCAAAAGTTGTCACTTACTCTTTCGGTGAAGCTAACCCAGTTAAAAGCTGTACTGATGCCGGTGCATCACGTAAGTCTTGCCTAGCAGAAAACCGTCGCGTAGAAGTTAATATCGACGGTCAGAAGCAAGTTAAAGTACAGCAGTAATAAAATACTAGAGCGTTACGACGGTTAATCCCCGTAACCTCTGATACAAACCGACTTATAGTCATTCAACTGTGACCGTAAGTCGGTTTTTTTATATCCCCTACATTTAAACACGCCCATTACGTGCTACTGACTAGCCATAACACGTATGCCTTAATAACCTAGGCATAGCTCCACTCAAACACTGCTTTATCCCAGTATTCCTCTCTTCCACTTCTCAATCAAAGTTAATACCGTTTTGATCAACAAGGCTGCTCTTCCTTATTACCTATATTGCAATCTATGTTGGCCTTACCCAATGTTTTATAGCCTAAGCAGTGATCTGACTTATAGGGATTACCTCGGCAGTAACACCTCAATATTGTTTACTACAGATCATGCTGGCACATCACAAAAGACCCGGTCCATTCACCGTTATCTTTAATCCATCTTATTTTTTCATAAGTGATTTAAAACAGTGTAATCGTGAAATTTTTTTATTAAAATTCACAGCTAACTTCAGCGTGAAAAATAAAGCATGTGACTTGAGTCTATGACTAAAAATAGAAAGGAAGCGGCGGATCAGGAAAATCTACGTATTGGCCGTCAAATCCGAGATTTACGTAAAGCCAAAAACATTACGCTCATTGAGATGGCAGAAAGCATCCAACGATCCGTCGGTTATGTGAGTCAGGTTGAACGAGGCGTGTCCTCTTTACCCATTCCTGTTCTGCAAGCGATCAGTGATGTGTTAGGTGTGCAGATCAGTTGGTTCTTCCATTCAGATAGAGAGGTACCACTCGATGAGCTTAATCATATTGTCCGTAAAGACAATCGACGCAGCTTAAATTTCTCCGACAGCGGTATACGGGAAGAATTATTATCCCCGCAACTCTCGGGGCAACTCAAAATGATTCTGACCACCTTTGCTCCTGGCGTCACAAACAGTGAGTCTCGTAAAATGAAAGGCGAAGAAGGTGGGCTAGTACAGTCCGGCGCCCTCTCCTTATGGATAGAAGATAACCGATTTATACTCAATGCAGGCGATAGCTTTACACTGTACGGCGATGAAAATTACCGTGTCGGCAACGCATCAGAAACGGAAGAAGCGGTGGTTGTGTGGACCATCATCGGCGGCTATTGATTTGCCGTCATCGCTGAAATAGTAAACGAGAACAAAGCATCATACTCTCTGCCCGCTCTCGCTATAAAAACTCGCTCATCTAAAGAAGATTCAGTCTTTTGAATCTTCTTTAGGGCAACTCATGCTTAGCGATATCATTCGACAGTATTAGGATGTACTGTCGACAATTCGAGTCTTTGTGCTGATTCCAAGGTATGGCTGATCAGGGCATTAATGGTCATCGGCCCAACACCGCCCGGCACGGGGGTAAGCGCAGCAACACGTTCTTGCAGACCTGTTTTTTCGATATCCCCAACACCGCCGGCATGATAACCGGCATCGACAACCACGGCGCCATCCTTAATCCAGTCAGCTTTTATCAGCTCCGGTTGCCCTACGGCACCGACAACGATATCGGCCTGAGCAACCAATGCTGCTAAGTTTTGGGTTCTTGAATGACAAATAGTGACGGTCGCATTGGCATTTAACAACATCGCCGCCATCGGCTTACCTAAAATAGGACTACGCCCGAGCACAACCGCGTGTTTACCCGAAATCTCAACATCATAATGCTTCAGCAAGGTCATGATACCGGCAGGGGTTGCCGAGCCAAAAGCAGGCTCTCCCATCGCCATCAAGCCAAAACCTTGAGTTGTCACCCCATCCACATCTTTCTCGATAGCGATCGCATCAAAGCAGGCGCGCTCATCAATCTGTTCTGGCACGGGATGTTGCAGCAGGATTCCGCAGACCTCGGTATCGTTATTCAGCTGATCAATCTTTTCCAGCAATTGATCTGTTGTTGTAGAGGCTGGCAAGCTAATAAAACGAGAGCCCATACCCACTCGGGCACAAGCATTAACTTTCATCTGCACATAAGTCGCGGACGAAGGATCATCACCCACGAGAATAGTCGCCAATACGGGCTGTAAACCACCTCCATCCTGAAACTTTTTCACAGCGGCGTGTAATTGTTGCTCACGGCTTTTCGCCAGAGCCTTGCCGTCTAAAATCAATGCAGACATCAATCAAACCTCTTCATTATTCTTCGCTAACTAAAATCTAGATAAAAAATACCACACAGCCTATTTCAGGATATGTCTCTGACCGTCATTAACGGTACTCTGTGACATTCATCGATAGGCTGTATGGTACGTTTTATTGCTCAGATGTCATAGTCATGCGCTATTAACACTTAATTTTTTCCATGGCAGGGTCATAAAGTGAACGAAACGATGGTTTTACCGCATAACGTTCACACTCAACCTCTATCTCGAAATCCGTATTATCCAACCACTCCTTCGTCACACCGTCATCATTGACAACATATCCCATCGCCACCGTTGCCCCCACGGTATGGCCAAACATACCGGCAGTGGTACGCCCAACGATCTTGCCATTCGCGTAGATTGGCTCTTCGTGATAACACAGTGGTTCCGGATTCTCGAATAAAAACGCCACAAAACGTTTCTTCAGAGGGCCCGCCGCTTTCTGCGCTAGCAATGCCTCTTTACCAATAAAGCCGCCCTCTTTTTCAAAGTCAGACGCAAATCCGAGTCCGGCCTCCAAAGCAGTATCCTCATCGGTAATATCATGTCCCCAATGGCGATAGCATTTTTCCATTCGCAATGAATTCATGGTGTGATAACCATAAGGCTTAATCCCAAACTCTTCACCCGCTTCCATCAACAACTCATACACGCTCGGTGCATATTCGGTCGGTATATATAGCTCCCAGCCTAATTCACCCACATAGGTGATACGGGATGCACGAACGATCGCGTAACCCAATTCAATCTCTTGAGATGTGCCGAACGGAAACTCTTCGTGGGACATATCGGCGTTAGTCAGTTTGCTCAAGGTGTCACGGGATTTCGGTCCCATCACGGTTACCACCGCATAAGCCGAGGTGACATCGGTAAAGACGACGAACGCATTATCCGGTTTATTGCGCCGCAGCCAATCCATATCACGGGTTTGGCAAGCAGCACCGGACACCACTAAGTAACAATCCTGAGCTAAACGCGTCACGGTGACATCCGCTTCAATACCACCGCGCTCATTGAGCCACTGGGTATACACCATCTTACCCACATTTACCGATACATTGTTGCTGCAAATTCGGTTCAGGAAGGCTTCTGCATCAGGCCCTTCTATCTGATATTTAGAAAACGAACTCTGATCAATCACGCCAACCGACGTCCGTACGGCTTCATGTTCTGCGCGGTTATTGTCGAACCAGTTTTGCCGACCGAACGAGAGCTCATACTCTGCAGTTTGTCCTTCATTTGCAAACCAGTTAGCTCGCTCCCAACCGCTTTCGACACCAAAGACAGCACCCTGTGCTTTTAATTGATCATGCAGCACTGAACGACGCACACCCCGGGCGGTTTTAAACTGCTTAAAGGGGAAGTGTGTTTCATATAACAAGCCTAAGGATTCAGTGGTCCGCTCTTCGAGATATTTTTGCGTGCCTTGGAAGGGCAGATTTCGGCGAATATCCACATCCCATAGATCCTGTGGCGCATGGCCTTTATGAATCCATTCGGCGAGCATCTTACCTGCACCACCTGCGGACTGAATACCTACCGAGTTAAAGCCCGCTGCGACAAAATAGTTACGCAACTCAGGTGCCTCTCCCAAGTGATAACGATCATCCGGTGTAAAAGATTCCGGCCCATTGAAAAACACCTGCAAGCCGGTGCGTTCCAAGATAGGTAAGCGATGCATCGCCGCTTCTAGATAAGGCTCTAGGTGTTCAAAGTCATCCGGTAGCTGATCAAAGAAAAAGTCTTCCGGTATGCCGTTCATGCCCCAAGGCTTAGCATTTGGTTCAAACATCCCGACGAGTATTTTGCCGGCATCTTCTTTGTAATAACAATAGCCATCCATATCACGCATCGTCGGTAAACCACGGGTGAGTTCTGGCATATTTTCGGTAACCACATAGAAATGCTCAGCCGCATGCAAAGGCACATTCACACCCGCTTTGCGACCAAACTCCCGCGCCCACATGCCAGAACAGTTAACGACGTATTCGGCATCAATATCACCCTGTTCGGTAATCACGCCCGCCGCTTTACCATCGCGTATTTTCATATCCAGCACTTTAACGCCTTCGATGATTTTGGCTCCACCCAAGCGGGCACCTTTAGCCAATGCCTGTGTGACGTCGACCGGATTAGTCATGCCATCCATCGGCAGATGGATAGCACCCAGCACGTCATCCACATTCATCAATGGCCAAAGCTCTTTCGCCTGTTCCGGTGAAATCACATCACAAGGAAAACCGGCAACCTTCGCCATCGACGCTCCGCGTTTCAACTCGGCTAGACGTTCACGGTTAGTCGCTATGGTCAGTGAACCATTACGCACAAAGCCTGTACCTTGCCCGGTTTCAGCTTCCAACTGGTCATATAAGGTCGCACTGTAATTAGCCAGCATCGACATGTTATAGGTAGCCCGCAGTGTAGGTACTAGCCCTGCCGCATGCCATGTTGTGCCACAGGTCAATTGCCGACGTTCCAATAGTACGACATCGGTAAACCCAAGCTTAGTCAGGTGATAGGCCACACTACAGCCGATAATACCACCGCCAACGATAACCACCTGAGCGGACGTCGGCAGTTGAATAGATGATTCTTGTTTAGTCATTATATTTCTCCAAAACCCGGCGACACTGCTCAGGTTAAGTTGGTCAAGTATTTAGCTGAAGACGACTGTTTTATTACCGTGTACTAAAATACGATCCTCTAAGTGATGTCGTAAACCGCGCGCGAGCACTGTTTTCTCAACATCTTTACCCAATCGCACAAGGTCTTCGACCTTGTCACTGTGGGTCACACGCACCACGTCCTGATCAATGATGGGGCCTTCGTCCAACTGCTCCGTCACATAATGGCAGGTTGCACCGATCAGTTTCACGCCACGACGGGAAGCTTGATGATAAGGCTTAGCGCCGATAAAAGAGGGTAAAAAACTATGGTGGATATTGATCACTTTATGACGATATTTCTCACATAACACCTGAGGCAAAATCTGCATATAACGGGCAAGCACGATGCAGTCTGCCTGATACTCATCGACTAAAGCTTCCACCTGCGCAAAGCCTGGAGCTTTATTGTCTTTATCAATCACAACATGGTGATAGGGTATGCCGTACCACTCGACCAACCCTTGCATATCGGTATGGTTAGAAATAACACAGCTGATTTCGCAGTCGAGATCATTGCTTCTCCAGCGATCGAGCAGATCAGATAAGCAATGGCTCCCTTTACTCGCCATCAATATGACTTTCTTCGGCTGACAACTATCGATGAGATTAAAATTCATCTGGTACTCTTCGATCATCGGTGCAAACTTTTCACGCAGTGTCTCGATACCAAATGACAGTGAATCTGCCTGGATCTCAAACCGGGAAAAAAAACGTTGGCTTTCTACATCGGAATGGTGAGCAGCCTCTGATATCCAACCACCATGCCGAGTAATCATTTCAGCAACGCGAGTAACAATACCGACCTGGTCTGGGCAGTCGAGAATTAAACGATAAGTACGATTCATGGTCTTTATCCTTAAATGTAACAGCCCTGCAAAACGTCAGCGCTGTTACAGCCGTGCAATTGATAGAAACGAATTAGCTCAGTGTCTGTTCAAGTTCGGGTACGGCCTCAAACAGATCAGCCACCAAACCATAATCAGCAACGCCAAAGATCGGTGCTTCAACATCTTTGTTGATGGCGACAATCACTTTAGAGTCTTTCATGCCAGCCAGATGCTGAATCGCGCCGGAAATACCCACCGCAATATAAAGATCAGGCGCAACAATTTTACCGGTCTGACCTACTTGCATATCGTTTGAGACGAAACCCGCATCAACCGCAGCACGGGATGCACCCACCGCCGCACCGAGCTTATCGGCCACTTTCTCTAGCATCGGGAAGTTATCACCACTTTGCATGCCTCGACCACCGGAGATAATAATCGCGGCGGAGGTTAAATCCGGACGCTCAGACAGCGTTTTTTCTTCACTCACAAAGCGCGACATCTCATTACTATTGCTCACGCTGAAACGGCTCTGCTCAGCTGCGCCGCCGGTGGCAGCAACCGCATCGAACGCCGTACCACGCACTGTTAGCACTTTTATCGCATCACTACTCTTAATCGTTGCCAACGCATTACCGGCGTAGATAGGACGCACAAACGTATCCGCATCAACCACCTCAATAATCTCAGAGATCTGCGAAACATCTAATAAAGCCGCCACCCGTGGCAACAGATCTTTACCAAAGGTCGTGGCGGCACACAGAATATGGCTATACGTCGCTGCATTAGTCAGCGTAATCACGGCAGGCGCAACACTTTCGGCTAGTTGGCTGCTCAGCGCGTCATCCTCAATCAATACGACTTTATCGACAACCGATACAGCAGCCGCCTGTTGAGCAACAGCTTCACATTGAGCTCCTGCCACGAGAACAGTGATCGGAGATCCCGTCTTTGCTTTCAGCTCAACCGCCGCTTGCAAGGTATTCAGTGTCGCGGCATTCAATTGTTCATTATTGTGATCGGCAATCACTAAAATAGAGGCTGTCATCTTAAAGTACTCCCGCTTCTGTTTTCAGTTTTTCAACTAACTCAGCAACACTGCTGACAATAACACCGGCTTGTCGCTCCGATGGGCTAACTACACTGACAGTGGTTAGACGGGGCGTCACATCAACATTCAGACCTTCTGGGGACAACACCTCTAAAGGCTTGCGCTTCGCTTTCATAATGTTCGGAAGAGACGCAAAACGAGGCTCGTTCAAACGTAAATCCGTTGTAATCACCGCGGGCAAAGCCAAAGAAACCTTTTGCAATCCACCATCGACTTCACGTGTCACCCGTACTTCACCCTCTTCGAACTCAATTTCAGAGGCAAAAGTACCTTGCGGCATATTGCCGATAGCTGCGAGCATCTGTCCTGTTTGGTTATTGTCACTATCGATCGATTGCTTACCCAATATAACGAGACCGCACTCTTCCTTTGTCACAATAGCGTTCAGCAACTTAGCGACACCTAACGACTCAACCGCAACATCAGTTTTAATCTGCACGGCACGGTCAGCACCCAACGCCAGCGCGGTTCTCAGCTGTTCTTGACAACGATCATCACCAACGCTCACCACCAACACTTCACTAGCGATCCCTTTTTCCTTTAAACGAATCGCTTCTTCAACCGCAATTTCGCAAAACGGATTGATCGCCATTTTCACGTTAGCTAAATCAACACCGGAATTATCAGGCTTAACTCGTATTTTTACGTTGGCATCGACAACGCGCTTTATCGCGACCAGTACTTTCATTGTGACCTCAGCTAGGAAGTGGCTTAAAAAACGTGAAATGAAATTATAGTTTATATTTTCATATATACATTTATATATGTTTTTATATTCATGTCAATAACGTAATGGTAAAAATATTCATTCCTAGCGTACAGATAAACCTGATACCGTTAGTTACTTCGTTAAAATGGACAAGGGTGATTTCGAGGGCCGCGAAGCACTGGCGAAGCAGCAAGAAGAAGGACTTAAAACCAAGCTGGTACTGCTAGATATTGACACTACTGATGTTGATGCGGCCAATGGCATGGAGCCTGTCTATGCGGATGGTAAAGTCGTGGGCCAATGTAGTTCTGGCGGCTTCGGACACTGGACACTGGACACTGGACACTGGACACAGAAAAGTCTGGCGCTGGCCTACATCGATGTCGATGCACTCGCATCAGACCTAACGGTTAAAATTCTCGGCAACGATTATTCCGCGACAGTCACAAAAGGTTGTATCTACGATGCGAAAGGTGCGTTGTTAAAAGCAGATGACTAAGGGATTCTGTATCGTCACGGTGGTGTCAGCTTAATCGCTACAGTATCGATTCATAGCCCGGCCATGGGTCGGGTTATTTTTTTTATCTATAGAAACATCACTTGCTCTACTTAGGGCTCATCTCACTATATCTATTCTCTCCCCCCTATCACGCCGCCCAATACCATGATTGCACTGACGCGCAGAGTCACCTATCGATAGCCAACCCGTTAAGCTGCAGCACCGCCCATAAATGGTCTATCATAGACAGCCATGACGATACCCATGTTCAACCTTTTTAATCCATGACAAAAAGGCTTAATCACCGATGAATACACCTCTTAAGCCACAGCAAACATCCTTACCCCGTTGGCTCCATTGGCTGCCCTTTGGGCCCGTGCCAGCTATGACCGCAGAACAGCTAGCGCTTGCGTTAAATCACTACCTCATTATCGATGTCCGTACACCGCAGGAATATCAAAAAAGCCATATACCGGGCGCTATATCACTGCCGTTGCACCGTTTGAATCACGCGCGCATCAGCCATTTGCCGAGTGACAAACCCGTTATCTGCATCTGTTTGTCGGCCCACCGCAGCAAACCCGCCACTCGCCGATTCATCAAAGCAGGCTTCGATGCGAAAGAACTACAAGGCGGGATGTTGGCATGGTGGAAACGTGAACTGCCGCTGGAAAGCTAAACGCACTCTTGATGCCCTTGTGACATCTCGCCTCCCCCATCGATCAATAATGACGAACAGCCTTTACCCGCCAAAAAGACAATAAAAAAGCGCCCGCAGGCGCTTTAATACAACAATCTAACGAGGATACTAACAGGGCTATGATCAGCCTGTAAGTTCATCTACAGGTTTTGTTAACCTCTGTTAAACTCAGTTAACCCATACGCGGGCGTTACGGAACATCCGCATCCAAGCGCCGTCCTCGTCCCACTCTTCAGGTGCCCAGCTATTCGTTACCGCCCGGAATACACGTTCAGGGTGAGGCATCATAATAGTCACACGACCATCGGTGGTGGTGACACCACTAATACCGGCGGGAGAACCATTCGGGTTAGCCGGATAAGTTTCCGTCACCTTGCCATAGTTATCCACATAGCGAAGGGCCACCGCATTAGAGGCTTGCAGATTCGCCAGATGAGTCTGATCGGCAAATTCCGCCCGACCTTCACCATGCGCCACCGCAATCGGCATCCGTGAACCAGCCATCCCTTGCAAGAAGACCGACTGACTCTGTTGCACTTCAACCATCGCCACCCGTGCTTCAAACTGTTCTGACATGTTACGCACAAAGTGCGGCCAAAGATCAGCGCCGGGAATCAGCTCATGTAGGTTTGAAAGCATCTGACAACCGTTGCAGATACCTAGCGAGAAGGTATCGTCGCGATTAAAGAATGCTTCAAACTGATCACGGGCACGGGCATTAAACAGTATCGATTTAGCCCAGCCTTCACCGGCACCCAACACATCACCGTAAGAGAAGCCGCCACAGGCCACCAATCCTTTAAAGCGATCGAGTTCGATACGGCCTTCAAGAATATCACTCATGTGCACATCCACCGCGGCAAAACCAGCACGGTCAAAGGCAGCGCCCATCTCAATCTGGCCGTTAACACCTTGCTCACGAATGATCGCCATCTCGGGACGGATGCCCGTTTGAATATACGGCGCGGCGATATTGTCATTCACATCAAAGCTCAACTCAGCACTCAGGCCAGGGTTCGCTTTATCCAGCAGGGTATCAAACTCTTGTTGTGCACAGGCTGAGTTATCACGCAGCGACTGCATCCGGTAAGAGGTTTCAGCCCAAAGACGTTGCAGCGTCGTGCGCGATTCAGCGTAGATCTCTTCATCATCAAAATGAACACGCAGCTCATCGTCAAGATTAACCGAACCGATCACCTTAGTGACTTCGGCCAAGCCGGCAGCATTCAATTCAGTCAATACCTGCTGAAGGTCAGCACGTTTAATCTGAATCACTGCGCCCAACTCTTCATTAAACAAGGCAGCAGCAAACTCAGACTGATCCGCCGCCAGCATATCGAGATTAATATCGACGCCGGTATGACCCGCAAATGCCATCTCTGCCACGGTGGTAAACAAGCCGCCATCGGAACGGTCATGGTATGCCAATAGCAGGCCTTGCTCGTTGAGTTCTTGAATCGCAGTAAAGAACGCCACCAGCTGATCGGCATCATCAACGTCGGGAACATCCTGACCGACTTCGTTATAGACCTGCGCCAGTGCAGACAGACCCAAACGGTTTTGACCATTACCCAGATCCAGCAGAATCAGATCCGTCTCTTCAATATCGGTACGCAGTTGCGGCGTCAGTGTTTTACGCACATCTTTGACCGCCGCAAAACCGGTGATAATCAGTGAAGTCGGTGCGGTGACCGATTTTTCTTGGTCGCCATCATTCCAAACGGTACGCATCGACATCGAATCTTTACCGACGGGGATCGTAATACCCAGTTTTGGACATAGATCCATACCCACCGCCTCAACGGTGTCGTAAAGTTTCTCGTCTTCTCCCGGGTGACCGGCTGCACACATCCAGTTAGCCGAGAGTTTAATATCAACAATATCGCCGATACGGGCCGCAGCAAGGTTAGTCACGGTTTCACCGACCGCCATCCGTCCTGACGCAGGAGAATCAACTAACGCCAACGGCGTACGTTCACCCATCGCCATAGCTTCGCCGGCATTGGTATCGAAAGAAGCAGTGGTAACGGCACAATCAGCCACCGGCACCTGCCAAGGACCAACCATTTGATCACGTACGACCTGTCCGGTAATAGATCGGTCACCGATGGTAATCAGGAAAGACTTAGACGCAACCGCCGGCAGTTTTAGAACCCGCTCGGCAGCGTCTTTCAGCTCAATACTTGAGGCATCAAACGCCGGCACTTCATAGCTAATACGCTCAACGGCACGGTGCATCTTAGGCGGCTTACCAAACAAAATGCTCATCGGTAGGTCGACAGGGTTATTGCCAAAGTGAGCGTCGCTCAACGTCAGATGTTTCTCATCGGTTGCGGTACCCACGATGGCATAAGGGCAGCGTTCGCGGGCGCAGATCGCTTCAAAACGTGGCATATCTTCCGGCTGTACCGCCAAGACATAACGTTCCTGAGCTTCGTTACACCAGATCGCCAGCGGCGACATGCCCGGTTCATCATTATTAATGTTACGCAGCTCGAAATCACCGCCGCAACCACCGTCTTTCACCAGTTCGGGGAAGGCATTTGATAAACCACCGGCGCCGACATCATGGATAAAGGCGATCGGGTTAGTGTCGCCCTGCTGCCAGCACTGATCGATCACTTCCTGACAACGACGTTCCATTTCTGGGTTATCACGTTGAACTGAAGCAAAATCCAGATCCGCCGATGAACTACCCGATGACATAGAAGACGCAGCACCACCACCGAGACCAATCTGCATGGCAGGGCCACCCAGACAGATAAGCTTAGCACCTACTTCGATCTCACCCTTGTCGACATGATCGGTACGGATGTTACCGTAACCACCGGCGATCATGATCGGCTTATGATAACCGCGCATCTCTTCACCGGCAGCGCCATTAACCTGCTGCTCGAAGGTACGGAAATAACCGTTCAATGCGGGGCGGCCAAACTCATTGTTAAACGCCGCACCACCAATCGGGCCATCGAGCATAATATCTAACGCCGAGACGATCCGTTCCGGTTTACCATAATCCGACTCCCATGGCTGAATAAAGCCGGGGATTTTCAGATCAGACACGGTAAAGCCACTCAAACCTGCTTTCGGCTTAGAACCTTTACCGGTGGCGCCTTCATCACGAATTTCACCACCGGAACCGGTTGCGGCACCCGAGTGTGGTGCAATCGCCGTCGGGTGGTTATGGGTTTCCACCTTCATCAGAATTTCGATACTTTCCTGATGATAGCTATATTCTTTGGTCTCAGGGTTAGGGAAGAAACGTCCCGCTTGAGAACCCACCATCACCGCCGCATTATCAGAATAAGCCGATAGGATATTCTCACCACCCAGCTCATTGGTATTACGGATCATCGCGAACAGTGATTTTTCCTGCGCTTCACCGTCAATATCCCATGAAGCATTGAAGATCTTGTGGCGACAGTGCTCAGAGTTCGCCTGGGCAAACATCATCAGCTCGACATCCGCAGGGTTACGCCCCAGCTCCGTAAAGCTGGTCACCAGGTAATCGATCTCATCATCGGCCAATGCCAATCCTAGATCGGTATTGGCTTTGGCTAGCGCTTCTCGTCCACCCGCCAATACATCGACCAGTGTCAGTGGTGCCGGTTGGTCGGTCCGAAACAGAGTTGCCGCTTCATCAACCGCATTAAAGGTCGCTTCAACCATGCGGTCATGCAGTGCCGCTTGCACCGATTCTAGCTCGGTAGGCGTCAACGGTTGTTCCGAGTGCACAAAATAGGCAGTGCCACGTTCTAAGCGTTTAATGCTCTGCAGGCCACAGTTTCTGGCGATATCAGTCGCTTTAGATGACCAGGGAGAGATCGTTCCCGGACGGGGAACGACTAAAACCAATTGACCTGATGGCTCTTCCGCTTTAGTTTTAGGGCCGTAGCAAAGAATACGCTCCAGCGTGTTACGTTCCTGATCAGACAGGTTTTTTTCCAAATCAGCGAAATGCATATACTCACCATAGATACCAGTGATATGGGCAATTCGGGATTTTAGGACAGATAGCAGCTTATCGTGTCGAAAAGCAGAAAGAGCAGGCGCTCCACGCAGTACCAGCATGTTAGTTTCAAGCCTCTTGAGTCTGTCTAACAGATAGGTTGTATGTAGGAGAAAATTAAGGCCGAATTTTACTGAAATAGCAGATTAGTTACCAGAGAAAGCCCCTTTTCTTATGAGAATAAATTCATTTCACGTTAAAGAGCTCGTTTTTCTGCTGATTTCAGTGTCTCTGTTTTTAGCTATCTACCTATTTAACGAGGGTCATCGGACCCAAGTTGAGGCGATTCAGAAAACCGGCGTACTTCGGGTGGTCACTCGCAACACACCGACGACCTACTATCAAGACAACAACGGTAAAGCCGCGGGCTTTGAATATGAGCTGTTAAAATCTTTTGCCGATTACCTCGGGGTAGAGCTCAAACTGATCATTCCCGATAGTTTCGGTGAGATCTTTACACTGGTCAAAGACCATAGTGCACATATTGGCGCGGCCGGACTCACCATTACAGAAGAGCGGCAACAGCTGTTCCGTTTCTCGCCACCCTACGCCTATTCAACACCGACACTGATCTACCGCGAAACACAGGGTAAAAAAGCACCGAAAACCTTTGCCGACCTCGAAAACAAAGATATCAAACTCATTGCCAACAGCAGCCATGCAGAACTGTTTCGTGAGTTAAAAAAGACTCACCCTTTGCTAATCTGGCAAGAAACGTCCACCAGCAGCGTCACCGAACTGCTTGAAGATGTTTATGAGCAGGAGATCGACTACACCGTTAGCGATGATTTTGTGTTCGACTCGCAGAAATCCTATTTCCCCGGTTTAAAGAAATCACTAGCGCTGAGCCAGCCTAAACCCGTTGCTTGGATATTGGTGAAGCAGAATGATCAAAGCCTACAACGCGCCATCAAACGTTTCTTTGAGCTACCTGAAACGCAAGACCTGCTGGTAACCTTAAAGAAGAAATACCTCGCTCGCCAAACCCGTCTTGGTTATGTCGATATTCAAACCTTTCGCCGTGATCTAGAAAAACGCTTCTGCAAATTGGAACAGTATTTTATGCTGGCAGAGCAGGAAACCGATATTGATTGGCGCTTACTCGCCTCAATCGCCTATCAAGAATCCCATTGGAACCCCGAAGCAGTTTCACCCACGGGGGTCAAAGGCATCATGATGCTGACCCGAGACGCTGCCAAAGAGGTCGGTGTCACCGACCGAACCGACCCAATACAGAGTGTGATGGGCGGCGCCCACTACCTACAAAAGGTGATGCGGAAGATACCAGATAGGATTCAGGGAAAAGAGCGCATCTGGTTTGCTCTAGCCTCCTATAATATCGGCTATGGTCACCTTGAAGACGCCCGCGTGCTCACCGCCCGTGCCGGCAGAGACCCCGATAAATGGAGCGATGTAAAAGAGTTTTTACCCCTGCTGACACAGCGAAAACATTTTTCAACGGTACGCTACGGCTATGCACGCGGTTATGAACCCGTGCGGTATGTGAAAAATATTCGTAACTACTATGATCTACTGGATTGGGAATTACAGAAAGCACGTATTGAAGCGGCGACCCCTACTCCTCCTGACGAGAATGAGGATGTCATCCTGACTCCCGGTGAAATGCTAAATAAAGGTGTCGAAGCGGCACAGGATATTATTGACTCTATCCCCGTCACCCTTTGACTAAACTACGGAGTATTTTCACCCAGGAAAAAGCGATTTTTTAGCGAAAGTCGCAGCAGATCTCCACATATACAAAAAAGCACTTTACAATGACGAACTAAATTATCTGTGGGTGAGTCTGGTTCAATGTTGCGACGCGTGCTTTTTCTCTCTGTATCCGGACTCAGTCTGTGTATGCCCTTTACTGCTTTCGGTGAACCCGAAGATCCACTTAGTTACTACTCGAGCACCTCTAACATAACTGACGATCAATCTCTTACTATTATC
The DNA here is from genome assembly GCF_003957515.1 of Amphritea opalescens. GTDB lineage: Bacteria > Pseudomonadota > Gammaproteobacteria > Pseudomonadales > Balneatricaceae > Amphritea > Amphritea opalescens. The sequence goes on along the minus strand of NZ_RQXW01000013.1, from coordinate 52,353 downwards.
AAAGAGAAAACCACATCGCCCACCGCTACAACACCCTCGGTCGAACTGAGTGCTCAACCCGTTGATAACGGGGATCAACCTGAAGTCGGTGGCAAATCTACCGCCGATACCTCTGCTCCCCAAATCAGCAGCCCCTCAACCGATAACACTACGCAACCACAAGCTGACCTAGAGCAGCCCATAGTAAAAGAAGTAGAGGCGGAAGCGGAAATAGAAGTAGAAACGCAAGAGGAAGACACACCTCACCCAGAGATCGTGACTATCTGTGATGAGATTGGCAATAAACTCGGCAGCGTCTCCAGCAGCGACTGTCTCGACGCGGCCTTCGATAAACCGCGTTTCTACTCAAACAAACACCGCCCTCTGCTGGAAAAACATTTCTATGCCAGCCCAGAATTAGTCAACGCCCCCCGTATTCTCTTTTTAGGTGGTATCCACGGGGACGAATATTCAAGCGTCAGCCTGTCATTCAAATGGTTAAAGATTCTCGAACAAAGTCATAACGGTGTTTACGATTGGCACTTCATGCCCCTAACGAACCCTGACGGACTATTGCAAAAAAAATCAACTCGGGTCAATGCCAACAATGTTGACCTGAACCGCAATTTCATTCCCTCCGAAACGTCCATCAACCCGATTAAGCACTGGCAAACCTACGCCAAAAAACGTGCCCGCTACTACCCTGGCACTAAGCCTCTTAGCGAACCAGAAACCCAGGCGATTCACAAACTAATCCATGAATTCAAGCCTGACATTATCGTTTCGGTTCATGCGCCCCATGGGATTCTTGATTATGACGGCGGCATCACACCGCCGCAAAAGCTGGGGCCGCTACGTCTAAGACAATTAGGCACCTACCCCGGCTCATTGGGTAATTACGGCTGGTTTGTAAAGCAAACTCCAGTGATGACGATTGAATTGAAACACGCCGGTATTATGCCCAGCAAAAGTGATATTAATCTCATGTGGACCGATTTGATCCACTGGATCAAACTACGAACCGAAGGGGATGGCACCCTGATCGCACGAAAAACCAGCGACCAGTAAAGCCAGCAATGATAACGCTTCCACTACCGCCGCCTAAGATTCAGGCGGCACCGCCTCTTTCTCCACTAACTTTCGCCGCTAGCTTTTGCGCTTTCTTTTCTGCGCGGCGGCGGCGAAAAAACTGACTGATCACTTCGCTACACTGCTCCGCCATCACGCCTCCCGTCGCGACCGGCCAGTGATTCAGCCAAGGTTGCTCAAATAACTGACTATTACTCACAACGGCCCCCGCTTTTGGCTCAACCGCACCAAATACCAGTCGTTTAATGCGAGCATGAACAATCGCCCCTGCACACATAGTACAGGGTTCAATGGTGACATAGAGTGTGGCATCCGCCAGCCGGTAATTACCCATGTTTGCCGCCGCATCACGCAGGGCCATCATTTCAGCATGGGCGGTTGGATCATGACCCGAAATCGGTTGATTCCACCCCTCGCCAATGATCTGCCCGTCCAACACGACGATGGCACCCACCGGCACCTCATTAAGCGCCGCGGCTTGTTCAGCTAATGCCAAAGCACGAGTCATCCAGTGTAAATCTTGATTTTCATTCATGCAGGGAATATAGCAAATAGAAAGGCTAAAGATGAGTGTTATCGCGCCTTTCACTATTAATTACCGTAGGACTTAGCATCACTCAATAGAGATGAAACACACCGTTGCGACTCGACCTTTCCATAATGCTTGCACACTCCTTGCATTTTTTTGGCCTAGACTGTTTTTCAAATTGGGTTCGGCCATTGAAAACCGACCACTTATGACCATTAAATCCGCTTATTGGAGTCATTCTTATGAAACATCTACCCATCATGGCCACCGCGCTGGGTTTACTTTTATCAACAGCAGCCATGTCAGCTCCCGAGCGCCGTGGTCCGCCAAAAGAAGCTATCGAAGCCTGTGCCTCAGCCACGAAAGGCGATAGCTGTAGCTTTAGCGGTCGCCGGGGAGAAACGCTGCAAGGCATCTGCGATAGTCAAGATGACGACAAACTAGCCTGCGCACCTGAAAACCCACCCGCACGTAACTGATCTATTTCGCCACCCTCCGGTAAATTTAGATTCATTAGCAAACGAAAAAAAGCCCCAGATATTCATCAGTATGGGGCTTTTTTTGTCTATCGGATAGGCCTTCTGCACCGCTGCTCACTAACTTATACAATGATGCAGCAACACCCCGATGACTATTTTACTAAAGCTTATCTAGCGCAGTCGGCGTTTTCGATGGCCCTTGCCAACGCACTACGAGATCATCAAGGATAAGATAAAGACTCGGCACCAGCAGGAGAGAGATCAGCGTCGCAAACAAAATACCGTACCCCAACGAGATCGCCATCGGAACCATAATCTTTGCCTGCACACTGGTCTCAAAGATCATCGGCGCCAACCCACCAAAGGTGGTTAACGTTGTCAGCAAGATGGGGCGAAAACGTCGCGTACCGGCCGCCATAATCGCCTGCAAGGCACCAGCGCCCTCAAGGCGTTTTCGGTTAGCGTAATCAATCAACACGAGACTATCGTTCACCACCACCCCAGATAGCGCAATAATCCCCATTAAACTCACTACACTTAGGCTAAAGCCCATCAATAGATGACCCAATAAGGCCCCCACCGCCCCAAAGGGGATAGCGACCATCACCAAGATGGGCTGGGTGTAACTGCGGAACGGGATCGCCAGCATCGCATAGATAATCACCAAAGCGGCTAATGCGCTATTACGCAGACTCGTGACACTTTCACTGGTATCGGCTTGTTTACCCTGAAAGCTATAACTCAGTCCTGGGTAAAGCTGCAACAGCTCGGGCATCACCTGACTGCGCACCGTGGCCACCACCTGATTAGTTTGATCAATCGGTTCGATATTAGCGGTCACACTAACCGTACGTCGCGCGTTACGCCGCTCAATACTGGTATAGGCGCGGCCATGTTCGAGCCGGGCGACATCGATCAATGGCACCCAAGCACCCGCGGGGGTTTGCACCCTAAATTGCTCGATATCATACACACTGATCCGTTCTGATTCAGGCAAACGCACTTTCACCTTAATCTCATTACGCCCCCGCTGTTGCCGCAGCGCCTCCGCGCCAGAAAAGGCGTTACGCACCTGACGACCCACATCATCAGCCGTTAGCCCCAAGCTGCGCCCTTCCGGTAGGATCGTAAAATCCAGTTGTTCTTTACCGGCAGAGAAGCCATCTTTGATATCCTTCACCAACGGCAATTCAGCGAGCTTATCCGCCAATGCTGCACTGGCTTCATCCAACAGATCGATATCGTTATGGCTCAACTCTACGGTCAGCGCGGCCCCACGACCCGGCCCACCTAAATCAGACTCAAAGCGGATAGACTCAGCCTCTGGCAAGGCACCGACTTCCGCCCGCCAACGACGCGTTACCTCGCCCGTTTCAATCGGCCGAACCCCTTCATCCGTGAGTGTCAGGCGGATACTACTGACGTTCTCCGAAATATTGGCATCGATACTTTCCAACAGTTGATCACGACCAACATCATCGGCCACCCGTTCAATGGCGGCCACCAGCTGCGCCTCAACTTTTTCGACTTTCTCCATCGGAGACCCGTAGGGCAAGGTTGCGGTCACTATTGCCTGGTCGGATTCCACCCGCGGCATCAGCGTGAACCCCATGCGTCCACTGAAAGCATAACCGAGTACCACACTCAATATGGCAATACCCAATGCCACGGTCAGATAACGATTATGTAAGCTAATAACCAAGAGCGGTTTATAGCGACGTTCGATAAAGCGATTTAACCAAGCCGCAACCGCTTGCTGTTTATGGTGCAACCAGAGCACCACGGGGTTGCGATAGCCTGACTTCGAGTGCCCAAGGTGGGCCGGCAGGATTAACAGCGCCTCCACCCATGAGATCAGAAAGACCGCCGACACCACCAAGGGAATCACCTGAAACATCTTCCCCATGGTGCCGGGGACAAAATAGAGCGGCATAAAGGCCACTAGGTTAGTCAGAATACTGAACGCGATCGGCGTTGATACCTCGCGAGCCCCTTTAATGGCAGCTTCGAGGAACCCCATCCCCTGTTGACGGTGCTCATAGATATTTTCACCGGCGATAATCGCGTCATCCACCACAATACCGAGGGCGACGATAAAGGCGAACATAGAGATCATGTTCAACGACACATCCATCACCGGTAAAAAGAGGAAAGCCCCTAGAAAGCTGGTTGGTATGCCTAACGTCACCCAGAACGCCAGTTTAAAATCGAGAAATAGCCCTAACAGCACCAGCACCAAGAGCAAACCGTAAAAAGCGTTTTTCAATAAGAGATCGAGGCGCTGTTGGTATACTTCAGACATATCATGATCGATATCTAACGAAACACCCAGTGGTAATTCAGGGGTGATATCGGCAACCACTGCCCGCGTGGCCGTAGCAACCTGAGCGGGGGTTTGATCCCCGACCCGATAAACCTGTAATACAATGCTAGTGTTACCATTAAAGGTTTGTGAACTGTCGTCATCCTCAAAACCATCTTTAACCGTCGCGATCTGATCCAGCGTCAGATAACCGCCATTCTCTGTTGTCACAATCGGAATTTGGGCAAACTCTGATGCCCAATCACGGCGCTGCTTCACCCGCAAAAGAATCTCGCCACCGCTGGTTTCTATACTCCCCCCGGGTAATTCAACCGTGCTGTTATCAATTGTGGTCGCGATATCATTGAGCGTTAAGTTGTAACGACGCAACATCTCCTGATCGACTTCTACCTGAATCTCATAATCCCGGTCACCACGCATATCCAGCTGCGTAATATCCGGCTGTAGTAGTAATCGTTCACGCACCGTTTCTGCCACTTCCCGCAAAGTCCAATCACTTACCGGACCGGAAACAGACAGCCCCAATACTTCACGCTGTCGGCTAGCCAGTGACACCTGTGGCTCTTCGGCATCTTCAGGCAGGGTTGTTATGGCATCAACCTCCTGCTGAATATCCTGATAGACCCGCATCGGTTCGGCATCGGCACTGAGCTCGGCACTGATGGAAGCGCTACCTTCAGAGGCCGTCGCGGTGATCTCCTCGATCCCCTCCACCCCACGAATAGCCTCTTCGATGGCAAGCACGATACCCTGTTCAACCTCTTCTGGGCTGGCTCCGGAATATTCAACAGAGATATCCACCTGATCGAGGGTAAAGTCAGGAAACACCTCTTCCTTAATCGACCAGGAGGTAAATAAGCCACCGAACAGCAGGATTAACATCATCAAGTTAGGCGTGACCCGGTTATGAGTCATCCAAGCAATGGGGCCACGCAACTGACTTGCTCGACTATCCGAGAGACTCATACCCCAGGCTCCTGCTTAGGCGCGTTAGCACTCTCCCGAACAGGTTTATCTCTCGAGGCTGCTTCGTCGGCCTGCTCCCGCAATGCCATCCCCGCGACCGGCGTACTAAAATCAATAGTGATCACTTTATCATCAGGACCAACACCCCTGCTGATAAATACCTGCTCGGCCGCACGATAGGCAACCTCGACGGGGCGTATCTCTAGGGTATTATCTGGCGTCATAATCCACACATTATCGCCATCGCGCAACAGGTTACGAGGCAGGTTCACGACCTCTGTCATCGGTTTCCCCGCGATACGCACCCGAATATAATCGTTCACCATGATCGGCGGTAAACCGGCATTCTCAGCGCGCAACCCTAGTGGATCATCCAGTTCTATTAATAACCGAGCCATACGGCTGTCACTATCCAGTGCGGGAATTAAACGTAACACCCGCCCCAAACGTTTATGGTTTGCATCCCAGCTAGCCTGATAGAGCTCAACCCTCGCCCCGCTCTCGCCTTGATGAGTAGGGATCATCATATGGCTAAGATCACTCACAGGAACACTCACCTCAACCCAAAAAGTATCCACATTGATCAAGGTTAGCAGCTCGGTACTATTCGTCACTCGGGTACCCAGATCCACGTTGCGAGACAGTACCATGCCATCAAATGGCGCAGTTACTCGACTACGCTGTACATCAAGACTCGCCTGATCACGCTCAGCTTTGGCACTCGCTAAAGTGGCCCGTGCGCTAGCCAATTGAGGTTGACGCAGCACTAAGGCTTTATCGGCAGCCTCAAGGTGGCGGCCTAATAATTCATATTCCCGTTTAGCCACCGCTTGCTGGCCTAACTCCTCTTGCAACGCCGCTTGCGCCTCGGCAACCGAAGCCTGTTGCTTACGTAGGCTCAGTTGATAATCGGCATCATCGATACGCAATATCTCTTCACCCGCTTTAAACTGCCCCCCGGGCATCAATTGATCGCTGACCGCAACCACCATGCCCTCAACCTGTGGATAAAGCACACTCTCATGGGCCGCGATCACCTGCCCCATCGCGGCATAGGTTGGAATCTCAGTCGCAGGCGAAAATCTTTGTGTAGTCACCAATCGAACCTCCACCGGCGGTTTTGCCATACTCGCCTTCGGGCCGCTATCGATCAACATCATACTCACGATAACGCCAACAAGGATGACCACCACGGGCAATAACCAGCGGAGTAAACGTCCTTTTCCTGTCTCTGTTTGAGCAGCGCTATCTGCTACTCGGTTCTCTGTCATCTGGCTCATAAGGATGCAATCTCAATCATGGAGGGGACGGCTGTTGTCTCGAGGGAATCGGCTAACCAACCACCCGCCAAAGCACGGTGCAAGGCGATGCGATAAGTCAGCAGTGTTCGACGTGCGGTTAATTGATCCCGCTGCAGCGCTTGATGGGTACGTAACGCATCGAGCACATCAAGATAATCGGCCACCCCTTTGGTGTAATTGTAACGCGTGCGTTCAACCACCTCGGCGGTCAGAGCGAGCTGACGATCGAGGCTTTGCAAGCGTAAACGCTGCTGTTGTTCCCTGACCAAGGCATCTTCTACTTCGGTAAGGGCGCTAATAACCGTGCTACTGTAATCATGTAATGCGGCGCGGGCCGCCGCATTCGTGCGATCCACTTCAGCAACTCGTTGGCCGCCATCAAACACAGGGCCAAGCAGCTCACCCGCGATAACGCTGACCCAATCACTAAATAAGCCACTTAACCCACCCGCCGTGCTGGTTAACGAAGCACTGAGGGTCAGACTGGGAAACCGGTCGGCCACGGCGATCGCAATATCCGCTTCTGCCGCCTTTAATTCATGGAACGCCTGGCGCACATCTGGTCGATGCTGAACCAGCTCCGCTGGCAGCCCCGTATCCGGCAGTGATGGCAAATCAATCAGATCGCCTTCCGCGAAATAAATACCCGGTGCGGTCGGTGATTGCCCCAGTAGCGCACTGAGCTGATGCTCAAGGGCCGCCTGCTCAGCGCGGGCATTCGCCAACAAAGCATCAGAGGATTCAATCAATTGCCGCTGCTGTAAGACATCGGTGGCCTGTACCATGCCACGATCAAAACGCAGCTCGATGAGCTCTAACATCTGTCGGTTGGTTTGCTGCTGCTCGTTCAGCAGTTTGATCTGTCCGCTTTGTTCGATCAGCTCATACCAGGTATCAGCCACCTCGGCGGTCAACGTAATCGCCGCGGCATCTAGCGCTTCACGACTGGCTAACCAAGACTGCCGAGCGGACTCGCTAGCGGCTTGCAGTCCACCCCAGAGGTCAAGTTCATAACTTGCCGCTAAGCTGCCGCTATAGCTGTTGTCACCCTCGGTACTCGTATTAGACACCCCAGCCTGAAGCTGTGGATAAAGCGACGCACCACTCTTACGTGCTAACGCTTCAGCCTGCGCCAAACGCGCCTGTGTCGCCAAGAGATCGGGGTTCGCCGCCAGTGCTGTTTGTTCTAACGATTGCAGTTGGAGATCGGGGAAGGCCTCCCACCAATGGGAGACCAGAGGCGCTGTGCCCGTGTGAGAAAATTGCCCCGCCGGTGCCTCAATGCTAGCCGGCTCTGAGGCCAAAGGGGTACAGCCCACCAGCGGCAGTAATGCCATCAGCACCACAGCTTTGTAGCGGCCTAATCGGGCAATGGCTCGATGATGATTCTCTTGTGATTTCATGGTTATCCGCTTCTTATTGCTCAGGAGCAATAGAGACTCCACCTTGACATTGATAATGTTCATTAGAATGCAAAAGAAATAAGCAAAAAGTAAGGAAGATAGTTAGATGAGCTTTAAAATCTCACTAAACAATGACCCTTAACAGCTTGGATCATACTTATAGCCGACCCCATAGACCGACTGAATCACATCTTTCTCCGGTAACAGAATGGTCAGTTTACGGCGTAATTTTTTGATATGGCTGTCAATTGTCCGTTCACTGACGATACGTCGGTCCGCATAGATATGATCCATCAACTGATCACGGGAATAGATCCGTCCGGCGGACTGACTCAGTGTCTGCAGTAGATGGAATTCAACCGCCGTTAACTCCAGTGACTGATTACCCACCACCACCAGCAACTGATCTTCATGTAACTGCAACTGAGTATGTTCTGGCGCTGTTACTTGGTTAACCCGTCGCAGTACCGCTCTAACACGCGCAACGACTTCACGAGGGCTATAGGGTTTGCAAATATAGTCATCGGCACCGAGCTCCAATCCCAATAAACGATCAATTTCCTCTACTCGGGCCGTCACCATAATGATGGGCACATTGCTGAACGAACGTACCTGACGACAGATATCCAAGCCATCCGCCCCCGGCAACATTAAATCGAGTAATATCAAGTCGGGTTGATGCTGGCGAATCCAAGGGGTCGCGTCCAATCCATTATGAATCTGATGCACCGCAAAGCCACCCTGCTCCAAATAGCTCGCTAACAGACGCGCCAACTTTGCTTCGTCCTCAACCACCAAGATGGTTTCGTTCATACCGTTTCCTCCATGATCAATGGTAATTCAATAGTGAAACATAAGCCGCCGAGTGACGACAGTGCCACCGTTAATATACCCGTATGGGCCTCTGCAATATTTTGGCAGATCGCCAACCCTAAGCCTGTGCCGCCGGTTTTACGGTTACGGGATGAATCTGCGCGATACAGACGGTCAAACAACTTCGGTAACTCTGATGCTTGTACCGCAGGGGCGGAATCTTCCAAGGTTAAATAAACCCGTTTATCCCGTTGTGTCAGCGTCATTCTCGCGCAGCCATTGGCATCGGTGTAACGCAAGGTGTTCTGTAATAGGTTCGACAATAATTGATCTATTCGATCCGGATCGGCAAACACCACCGCTCTAATATCGTCAAGACCATGGGTTTCAACTCGAATCGATTTTTCTGTAAGCCCCGGTGAAAACCCCTCCAACGCATCCCGCGCCGCCGCCCCAAGATCTAGCGGCACTTTATGATAATCAAGTGCACCAATATCCGACATCGACAGCTCATAAAGATCGTTAATCAACCGAGACATCAACTGGGCTTCCTGATGCAGAGAGCCCAGAGCATTATCATCCAAGGTATACACCCCGTCGCGTAACGCATCGATCTCACCTAATAAGATCGACAGAGGGGTGCGCAGCTCGTGAGAGATATCGGCTACCCAGCGACGTCGTAGCGCTTCATTATTACTCAAGGTCAAAGCCAGCTCATTAAAATCTCGCGCTAACTGCCCCACCTCGTCATTACTTTGGTGTTCAATGCGCGCCGTATAGTCGCCGGAAGCTAAGCGCCGCGTCGCCAGGGTGAGATCTTTGATCGGTCCAACAAGGTGATGCGCCAATGGTAAGGCTACACCTACCGATAACAGCAGCATGACCAGCGCGATCATAAAATAAGCTTGATTCTGTTGTTCTGAGAACTGCAGATCATGCGCGGCTGAAAAAACGGTTTTATCCTTTACTAAGCCAAGGAACCCCACCGTGACCCCGTTATCGATGATAACCGGATACAGTACCAGTTCTGACAGAGGCTCATCAGCAGAGCCATAAATGACCTTCGACTGGGCATCCAATAACCGCATACGCAATTCCAATGGTTCAGGGACGCCCTCGGGTGGTTTTTGTGCCTGTTTCGGCGGCCAACCCTGATCAATAATATGTTGCGCCCGACGCTCTAAACGCTTACCGGTCAAAGGCATACCCACAACGGAAGTGACTAACTGCAACCATCTAACGGGTGAACTGGCCAACTTGTCCCAACCACCATCGGCAGTATAAACCGTGGCTAACTCGTCAACGAGGCTGTCGGTTATCTGCTGTTCTCGCTCATCGATATAACGAATGAAACCACGATCAAAAGACCACTGCACAAATAGAAACATGCCGCTCACCAGCACCAGCGCAATGAATAATTGAATAAAAAAGAGTCGTCGAGTAATGGTCATATTAGCTAATAATCAAACAGAGAGTGTCGCCTCTAGTATGCATTGAAATGGGCAAAAAAAAAGGACGACACCGGAAGAGCTATTGAATAGGTTAAATAGGTGAGTAAGAGAACTGGGGCTCTTAACTTCTCGACCTTAGTAACCCTAATATTGGCCAGTAGTGCTTCTCATTCCAAGCGCCAACATCGGGAATCTTTTCCCCCTTCGCAGGTCATAATGATATGAGGTCGCCGTAACGCGCGATTTATTCAGCGTCTTGCCTCAATGTTATCTCCCATAACAGACTCAAACCCTTGCTCAGGGTCAACTCGGATTCAAGCGTATAATGCTAATCTGGTCGCGTAAAAGATAAAAAGCTCGACTCGATCCCTGAGATAAATATAAATACAGTGAAAATTAGCACGAGGATCTTTTTTAACAACTATCAACGTTAACCACCATCCACGATGTCATGCAGTTGCTCTTAAGAGGCAATGATTCGTCAAACAATAATGGATTATAGGTAAACCATAAGGAGCACCACTTGATCGAGTTGATTACACAATCGTCTTTTACTGAAATTGCCGCCTTGCTGGTGCTAGCCGCAGCGATGGGGTTTATTGGCTTATTTCTCAAGCAGCCACTCATCGTCAGTTTTATTGCCGTCGGCTTAATCTCTGGCCCATCTGTATTGGATATTGTTCACTCGAAAGAACAGATTCAACTGCTCTCCGAGTTAGGCATCGCGGTTTTGTTGTTTCTCGTTGGCATCAAACTGGATGTCAAACTGATCCGCTCTATTGGCTCAGTCTCAATCATGACCGGGCTTGGCCAAGTGGCCTTTACCTCCATCGTTGGTTATTTTATCGGCTTGGCCATCGGTTTGGATCACATTACCAGTCTCTATGTCGCCGTCGCGCTGACCTTTTCATCAACCATTATCATCGTCAAACTGCTCTCCGATAAACGTGAGATCGATTCATTACATGGCAAGATCGCGCTGGGTTTTCTAATCGTTCAAGACCTAGTGGTGGTTGTCGCCATGATTGTCCTAGCGACCATCGGCATTGGTTCTGGTCATGGCGGCGATGCTAATACCGCGATCTGGCAAGTAGGACTCGCAGGGGCGGGATTGCTACTATTTGTCATCATCTTTGTCCGCTATATCGCCAACCCACTCACGCAGCAACTGGCAAAAACACCAGAACTGTTGGTTATTTACGCTATCGCTCAAGCCGCCCTATTTGCCGCGATAGGTAATATTATCGGCCTCGGAATGGAAGTGGGCGGATTACTCGCCGGTGTCGCCCTCGCATCAACACCCTACCGAGAAAGCATTGCAGCAAGATTAGCGCCCCTACGGGACTTTTTACTGCTGTTTTTCTTTATCGCCTTAGGCGCTACCTTGGATTTATCGCAGTTAGGCGCCCATATGTCCGGTGCGGCAATATTCTCACTATTTGTACTGGTCGGTAACCCGCTCATCGTCTTAGCCATCATGGGAGCCATGGGTTACCGTAAAAGAACAGGGTTTCTGGCGGGCTTAACCGTGGCACAAATCAGTGAATTTTCACTCATTTTTATCACCATGGGCGTCAGTTTAGGGCATGTTCAACATGACATTCTCGGCTTAGTAACTCTCGTCGGTATCGTAACCATTACGGCATCGACTTACATGATCACCTATTCCCATCAGCTTTATGCCTTTTTTGAGCCCGTTATTGGCATCTTTGAACGGCCCGGCACACCCCGAGAACAAGCCACTGAACTCCCTTCAGGCAACGCCTATCAAGTGGTTATTTTTGGTCTAGGTCGCCTCGGCACCGAGATCGCGAGTCGTTTGAAAGAAAAAGGGATCAGCGTTTTGGGTCTCGACTTCAATCCCGCCGCGATTAAGCATTGGCGATATCTAGGGCTCGATACCGAATATGGTGATGTCACCGATCCAGAATTTATCACCGAGCTCCCCCTCAAACAGACTCAGTGGTTGATCTCCACCATTCCGCAACACCATATCGGTATTGCTTCTGAGGACACCCGTAAAACCATTATTCAGTTAACACGGTCCGCTGGTTTTACTGGCCAATTAGCCACGGTGTCACACAGTAAAGTGGATACAGAAGAGCTAAAACTACTCGGTGTCGATTTGGTATTGGAACCCTTTCAAGATGCCGCCGACCGAGCGACTGAGTTATTACTCGAAGGCTTAAATAACCCATCTTTACAACCCCCGTCATAGGAGCTGGCTATGAAACATTTTAATAACATACTCTATGTGCTTGATGAGCATACCCATCAGTCTTCTGTCTCACTATTGCGGGCTATCGCTCTGGCGAAATCAAATCAAGCTGACCTAACGCTATTACAAATCCTGCCGGACATTGCCACATTTATTCATCCCTATGATCACGGCTGTATCAGCGATGAAACACTACCGATTAAAATGCTGCATCGAGAAAAAGAAAAACTCCAAACGCTTATCGCCTCGCTCGAGGTTGATTTCAGCCCGAAAGCTGAACAAAAGACAGGCAAATCCTATATTGAAATTATTCGCCTCGTTCAAGCACAAAATTTCGACCTCGTGATAAAAGAGATCGACGATATAGACTGGCTGGATCGCTTGTTAGGTAGTGATGACATGCATCTATTACGTAAATGCCCTTGTCCAGTCTGGTTGATGAAAAAAGATGCCGATCCAAAATACAAGCATATTATGGCAGCGGTTGACCTTACGGACACACCCGATACTGCGAACGATGAACTAAACACCGAGATACTCGAGTTTGCTTGTTCCTTATCACTCGCCGACTTTACAACATTGCATGTGGTTAATGCTTACGATGTTCCCCAAGCAGGCTTTATTAGCTTATGGGCAGAGCAACCTGATATGGTAAAAGATGAATTATTTGCCGCCGAAGGACGCCAGAAACAGCACAAAATCAAAACATTGATGGATGACTTAAAATCTAGAATCGGGACTGAATCCTACGAGTATTTATCCCCCCAAACCCATATCTCTCAGGGCCCACCGGGGCGAGAAATACCCAAGTTAGCCAATGAGCTCAACGCGGATTTAGTGGTGATGGGCACTATCGCTCGCACCGGTATTGCAGGAGTTGTGATTGGTAACACCGCAGAGAATGTGCTGCCTCAATTACGCTGCTCTATATTAGCGATTAAACCCAAGGGGTTTGTCTCTCCGGTCTCTTAAGCGGTTTCTCAACCGACCATGGCCATGCAGTTATAAAAATCGGGAATATTTGATATTGAATTAAGCATTAAATTCTAAATTCAGCATTGAAATTCCCGACCTATTTCAATATCAAACAAGTTAAATACAACTCCGGATTATATTATTACTTTTAGCAAGCACTGCCTCAGTCGATATTAAAAAGACCCTATAAACCGGCCTTGGCTTACCCGTTGACCATAAATAAAACAATCATTTAATTAATAGCTAACAGCGATATTCTGGGCGTATTCCAGCACAATTTCCGCGACCCGCTTATAATAAACAGCAATAAGCTAAGTCTTTATTTGTTACCTCAGCGTTACTTTTTAAATATTAAAAATAAAACAGTGGAACTTTTATTCTCACCGCAGAGTCTATCAAGTGTTAAAAATTTACCAGGATATTATCCACACAAAAAATCCTGATATAAATAATTTAAAATAGGCAAATCATTAATGAATTCTCAAGGGTCGATTCCTGAAACTCTGCAAAAGCCACTATCGCGCTCTTTGCTGGCATTACGTTTAGGCGTCTTTGTCGTCATGCTTGTATGGACTCTCGATAAGTTTATCAACCCTGCCCACACGGGCATTATGATGAACAAATTTTATGGTATCGATTGGCTCACCCAAAACCTTGCTTACATCATCGGCGCAGTAGAATTATTACTGATTCTCGCGTTTGTTGCCGGTCTGTGGCGTCGCTGGACATACATGAGTATCCTCATGCTTCATACGCTTTCAACCTTCTCGGCCTACAGCAAATATATGGATCCTTTTAATAATCTATTATTTTTTGCCGCTTGGCCCATGCTGGCCGCTTGCCTCGCCCTTTACTGGTTAAGAGACTGGGATACTTTGTGCACTTTTCCGCAGAAATTAACACCCTCTAAAAGCTAATACAGCAAGATAATTACCATGAAGACAGCCCATCTCTCATGGTAATTTTTTCATCCGATCACTTCTCCGATATTGGCATACCTTCGTTATCACCTCGTCAAATAAAGCCTTAACTCTGTTATGGATAAACCGCTATCTGTCGTTTCAATATGGACTTTCAATATCACTCAAATCAACAAACACGCTTTTCGTCTGTGTATAGTTATATAACGTATCGATACCGTTTTCACGCCCAATACCCGATTCTTTATATCCCCCCACGGGCATTTCCGCAGGCGATGCTCCCCAAGCGTTAATCCAACAGATACCGGCCTGCATCTGCCCGATCACCCTATGAGCACGAGCAAAGTCCTTAGTAAAGACGCCTGCCGCTAAACCAAACTGAGTGTTGTTGGCACGCTTAATTACTTCATCCTCATCGCTAAAGCTCAGTACCGACATTACAGGCCCAAAGATCTCATCCCTAACTTGAGGCATCTCATCCGTGCAATTGGTGAAAACGGTGGGAGCAACAAATGCTCCTTTATCCAAACCATTGTCAGTCACTTGATAACCCCCACATAACAACGTTGCACCCGCATCTTTCGCCGCTTGAATATAACCCAATACTTTATTCATGTGCTGCTTAGAGATTAACGCCCCCACTTGCGTCTCTATATTCATAGGGTTACCAATAATCATCGCTTCGGTACGAATTTTCAGCTCTTCGGTGAAGGCATCCATGATGTCCTCATGAACAAAAACCCGAGTACCATTGGTGCACACTTCACCTTGGGTATAAAAATTTGCCAACATGGCAGCTGAAATCGCTTGATCGACGGGCATATCGGGGAAGATAATCATCGGCGACTTACCACCCAACTCCATCGTCACATCTTTTAAAGATTGCGCCGAGGCGGCCATCACTTTTTTACCGGTACCCACTTCACCCGTAAACGAGACTTTGTCTATGTCAGGGTGTGCGGTCATCATTTTACCTACTCGAGCATCGCCTTGAAGCACATTAAAGACTCCATCAGGTAATCCCGCTTGAGTATAAATCTCAGCCAACTTTAACGCGGTTAACGGCGTTTCTTCTGACGGTTTAAAAATCATAGCATTTCCGGCGGCCAACGCCGGACCCGATTTCCACATCGCAATCTGAATGGGATAGTTCCAAGCACCTATGCCAGCGCAAATACCTAATGGTTCGCGACATGTATAGAAAAAATTACCACGACTAAGGTTTTGATAATCCCCTTGAATTTTATCGGCTAAGCCCGCGTAATACTCAATCACATCCGCGCCGGTCTGCACATCAACGCAGCTAGCTTCTTGTAATGGTTTGCCTGTATCCAACACTTCTAAACGAGCTAATACGTCATTATTTTCCCGTAACAAGTCGGCTGCTTTTTTAAGTATACGGCCTCGTTCAACGGAGGGCATAAGCGCCCAAACTTTTTGCCCTATTTTGGCTGATGCAATCGCCGCCTCTAATTCGGCTTGACCGGCTTGCTCAACCGTCGCAATAACCTCTCCTGTTGCGGGGTTAAGCGTCTCGAAATGCTCTTTACTCGTCGATGCGTGGTAGCGGCCATGAATATATTGCTGTTGATGTGCCATGATGAACCTTTTGATAAAAATTAATTCAATTGATAGTCATATAAGACCCCGCTAACACTCAAGTCAGCGGCGTCTTCGAACAGTGCTACGATAAGTCAGCGACTTCTTTTTCAATCATTCGCTTAACGATCTGCTCGTCAGCAATTAAATGCTCACTATCTTCCCTTAACGATTTAACCAATCCCCACATCATCGCTATTAATATAAACGTAAAGGGTAGTGCTCCGGCAATCGAAGCCGCTTGTAATGCTTTTAACGCTTGATCACCGCCCATCAATAAAACAATCAAGGTAACAAAGCCCAACATACAGCCCCAAATAACCCGCTGCTGCACCGGAGGTCGACGACCAAAGGACAATAAACGCCCCAAAACTAGAGTGCCTGAATCGGCCGACGTGACAAAAAAGATAATTACCACAACTAAAGCACACGCTTTAGCAATCAGCGCCGATACACCCGGTGTCAGCGTATCAAAAGCAGCATAAATAGTGCCGGCATAATCCCAATTTTGCACGGCGGCATTATAAATCGTCATATCGGCACCATAAACAGACTCGTAAATGCCAGCAGAGCCAATAATACCAAACCAAAGAAGGGATACGACCGATGGAATAATAATCACCCCTAAGATAAATTCACGAACCGTGCGTCCACGGGAAATACGCGCAATAAACAACCCAACGAAGGCAGACCATGCAATCCACCAGCCCCAATAAAAAATACTCCAACCACCCTGCCAAACACGTTCTTCAGGACTACGTGCAGTCCATAACGTCATGGGAATCACATTAGAAATATAATCGCCTAGCACGGTTAAGGTACTCGCAATCAGGTAGTTTGTGCCATTACTCGCAAACAGAAAATAAGCCAAGATCGCAATACAGATATAGGTATTGGCGGTCGATAAAATCTTAATACCTTTGGCAACGCCACTGGTAGCCGATATTGTCGCCATCACCGTCACAAACATAATCGAACAGATCGTCACGGTTTGGCTGGTTTGTTCAATAAATCCAATCGATACCAAACCTGCGCCTATTTGCTGGACACCCAAACCCAACGTCGTCGAAATACCAAAGATAGTACCAAGCACAGCAAGGATATCCGCAGCATGACCAATTGGGCCATAAATACGTTTACCAATCAGAGGATATAATGCAGACCGAATGGCTAAGGGCAGCCCTTTACGAAACGCAAAATATGCAAGCGAAAGACCCACGATACCGTACATGGCCCAAGCCACCGTTCCCCAATGAAAAATCGTTAACGTCAAACCGCCGGCAGCGGCATTCGCCACCAGACCATTAGGGACAGGAAAGCCCGCATCGCCGGGTAACAACCCCGCGTTTAAGGCCGCCTGTTTCGCGACGAAGAATTCATTAACGGCGATTTTCACTTCAGAACTCATAAAAGGGTTGCCGCCACTCCAACCACTCGCAAAGTGAATCATCGGCTCAGACATGGAGAAAAACAGCATACCGGCACCGGTACCACAGCCAAACAGCATCGAAAACCAAGCAAAGTTCGAGAATTCAGGACGTTCATGATCCCGTCCGAGTCGAATCGCACCCGCCTTAGAGAACAGTAAAAATCCACAAATCATAAACGCTAACATCATCACCGCGATGTAATACCAGCCTAAGGTTTGTTCAATCCAGCTCTTGATACCGAGAAACTGCTCACTCGCTGTTTTTCCTAATAGAATTGAATACAGTACAAATACAATAACAAGGCCAATAGAAGTAATTCCTAGCGTTGAATTAAGTCCTTTCAATACCCCACGTTTTTCAATTAATGATTCTAGTTCATCGTTATTCAGCATAGATACTTCCTCTAGCACATAATTATTATATGGTTATATATGAAGTCATTTTTATTATTCACTTTTATTATTTTATTGATATGTCGTCTGCCGTTGAAAGTCTGTTAGTCCGATAAGAATGTAGCTCCTGTTTATTTTGATAAGAGTCACTAACAACTGAGCATGAGTGACTCGTTGATAGTATTTTGAGCACTAAGCGTATTTTTTGGCTAGTACTCGTAAGCGACTTTTGAATTCTGAACGGTCGACATAGCAGCCATGCAGATGACGTCGGCCACTGCTGTCTTCAAATTTATTTCTGCCATGTAGCACTCGACGATTATCAAAAACCACCATTTGCCCAGCAGATAGTTTTAATTCGATTTTAAAGCGCTCATCACGCAGCCGTTTCATTAAGCTCCTATACGCTAAGTAATATTCATACATAACACAGGCAGGCAGATCAAAAATACTGGCCAAGTGCGCATTAAACTTAATTTCAATAATATTGCCAAATTGATCAACGTTGATCACACTGTGATGCTCGCGAATATCATGGCTTTCATCATGAAAGCGAAACGGTATCACTTGTTCCGATAATAGTTTGAAATAATCTGGGCACTCATCACGTAGTTCTTCTGCCACTTTTAAGGCATCGACAAAGACAGACTCTCCCCCCTCACAATCATTCGCTAGGCAGTGCAAAAACTGATAACCTGGCGGGGTTTCTTGATTCGTCAAATCCGTGTGCAAAGGCAAGTCAATCGAGGTGTAGGCGAGATTAATCGGTGACTCAACCGACACTACATTAAATGTCGTACCAAAATTGGTTTGTCGTAAATAATCAATACGTGAAGCCAACAACACGGTCGATTCAGTTGAATCTGGCATGCCATCGATGAGCGTTAAGCCCGATTTATCTAACTCAACCATCCATTGATACAAAGCTTTGTCATCATCCATCACCGCTTCATATTGCGCATGATAAATTGTGTTCACAAACGCTGAATCCCAACTTTCATAAGCACTGACATGGCGCTCATTGATCAGGCCTGAGTAACTATGTTCAATTAACCAAGACTGTGTGAAGCAACTCCGATGGCCGCCTTCAGACCATTCAATATGTAGAAAATCATCACTGACTTCTACGGATAAGGGGTGAATATCTTCACTCACACTGAGCAGATCGAATTCTCGTTCCTCGGTATCAATGTGAAAGGCTGTAGGGCAATTGTCTCTTAGCCAAATATGATGAAACTCAGATACTGTTTCATCACTCCATTCGACCAACAGGCTTAGTGCATTTTGCTGAATAGAGGCAATTCGTTTGCCCGTTGTATTCAAGTTTTGGGTCACAGATAACGTCATGGACTGTCCTTTAAGATAAAAAATAATCACACTATGTTGATGCACACATGCTAGATATGTTGTATCTTTTATGGAAACAACATATTAATGCCATCTTGATAAGTACTGCTAATACAAAGCCATGAAACAAAACCTTCCGCCCATGAATTGGGTCAAAACGTTTGAAACCGCTGCGCGTCTGCTTAATTTTAGTGCAGCGGCGCGCGAGTTAAATATGACTCAGTCGGCGGTCAGCCAGCAAATCAAGCTTTTAGAGCACCACTTAGGCGATGAACTTTTTATACGTCGGCATCGAAAGATAACACTAACCAACAGCGGACTTGCTTATTACCCGGTTGTACAAAGCACTTTAAACAGTTTACAACAAAAAACAGCCGACATATTTTCGCCCGTTGGCGAAGGCCGTCTAGTTTTGAAAGTCAATTACGCATTCTCATCGCTTTGGTTATCACATAATCTATATAAGTTTTGCGCCCGCTATCCCGGCATCCGCTTGCAACTACTGCATTTAAATTGGGATCGAGATTTTTCTGAAGGCAGTCATGATTTATCGATTATGAATGGTAATGGAAAGTGGTTTGGGTTAAATTTAGAACCCTTATTTAAAGCAGAAGTCACGGCGTTCTGCTCACCTAAACTGGTTAAGCTCATATCATCACCATCAGATCTTACATCCCTACCCTTAATAGAAGTCACTGGAGTCAATCATTCCTGGCAACAGTGGTTTAAAGAGGCAAGCATCGAAGTCGATGAGCGAAATATTGTTTATCATCGTGTAGATACATTATTATCCGCAGCATTGATGGCCGAGTCTGGGCTCGGTGTTATGCTTGCTCACCCTGATATATTTGTGAAATCTTTGCAGGAGCACAAAATTGAAGCCCCCTTTGATATCAACTTGGCCACCGAAGATAATTATTATCTAGCCTTTCCTGAAGGGAAACCTTTATCGAAATCGGCGATCGTTTTCCGTGATTGGTTACGGCAAGAGATGGCACTAGCATTAAATAGCTAATGGGAAAATCAATAGCGTTAGCACCCTCTCTTGCGGTTTTAAATAACCCATTTTTTCATTTAATGGTAAGCTCCAAATCAACAGAATAATCTATATCAAGGCTATTCTTTTAAAAACGATGCATCAATATCCATAACAAAACACGACGATATACAATCGCGACCTTTCACCTCTGATTCACCATCATTTAAATCCCAATACTCCTGCTCTTGCACCATAAGAAGCCTCGCATTATAGTTGTTACTAACAACATAGTGATCAAAGGCCTAACATCATGTCCCGCTTAGAGCGCGCCGAAGAGTTATATGAAGCCGTCAACCAGCTCATCCGTGTTCATCAGTTCCGTGATCGAGATTACATCTGCTGCCACGATGTATCCGTAGCACAGTGTTATGCACTAGAAACTTTAATAAAACGCGGCCCTCTGAGACTACAAGCATTAGCCGACGAGATGTATCTGGACAAAAGTACCACCAGTCGCGTGGTGGACTCCCTGTTGCGCAAACAGTATGTACTCAAGTTACACGACCCCGATGACCAGCGAGCCATTCAACTGTCACTGACACCTTCGGGAGAAGCCTTATACCAAACGATTCATCAAGACCTAATCAGCGAAGAAGCCTCGATGATCAAAGATGTTCCCCCAGAAGTCGTGGATGGCGCACTCACACTGATTCGCCAACTTACCATCGCCGCACGTAACCGACTGGGTTCCTAGCCCACTTTTTTAACCTATTAGTTGCTAGTACCAACTAGTTATCATGGAGAAGTTTGATGCACATAGAATTGACTAATCTACCTGTCGCAGTGATCGGGGCAGGTCCCATAGGACTCAGTGCCGTCGCTCATCTACTCAAACGTGGATACACCCCAATACTCTTTGAAGCCGACAACCAAGTAGGCGCTAACCTCGCACGCTGGGGGCATGTGCGTATGTTTTCACCTTGGATCTACAATATCGATGACACCTCTGCCGCGTTACTCAAACAACAGGGGTGGCGTGAACCCGTTGCCAATGAATTTCCCACCGGCAAAGAACTCTTAGAGCAATACGTCGCGCCACTGGCATCCCACCCAGCCATCACCCCTCACCTACAGCTAAATACTCAGGTTGAATCGGTTAGTCGGCTCAACCACGATCTACTGCGCACCAAAGGCCGAGCCGAAGCGCCCTTCGTTCTACGAGTGTCAGGCCCTGAAGGCGAACGTGATGTCATCGCACAGGCTGTTATCGATGCATCCGGCACCTACCAAACCCCGAACTGGCTTGGTACACACGGCATTCCAGCACTGGGCGAACGTGCCGCTGCTGATGCTATCGCCTACGGTGTTCCTAATATTCTGGCTGCCCGGGAAGAATACGCTAACAAGACCGTGTTAGTGGTTGGTGGTGGCCATTCCGCCTTCAATGCGCTACAAGATTTAGTCCTTCTCGCTGATGAATCTAAAGAGATGCGCGTTCTATGGGGGATACGGAGTTCATCCACCCATGTCGTGCGTTCACCGGTCAATGATGAGCTTCAAGAACGAAGACGTCTGGAAGTGCGTATTCAAGAACTGCTAGAACAGGGCCGTATCGAGGTATTTAGCGAACTTGAAATCGATGCGATCCACCCTGAAGATAACCAACTGATTGTGCACAGTGGTTCACGTACACTGCCGCCGGTCGATCGTATCATCGCGGCTACCGGCTTTAGACCAAACCTTAACCTGCTTGCCGAATTGCGCACCTCGTTAGACCCTGCGACCCAAAGCCCAATACGACTCGCACCACTTATCGACCCTAACTTACATAGCTGCGGCTCGGTACCTGAACATGGTTTGACTGAGCTTTCCCATCCCGAACCGGGCCTCTTTATCTTAGGTATTAAGAGCTATGGCCGTGCGCCGACTTTTCTACTGAGGACGGGTTATAAACAAGTCGCCTCGGTGGTCTCCGCACTCGGCACCAGCGATATGTCGGTTACCACACAGACAGACACCGCACCTGCCGCGTCTACTTGCCAAGGATGAACGCCTTGGCTCCCACGCGCGGATTTATTTCCGCGCTTGGCCTCAGCCAATTAGTGTCTTGGGGAGCACTGTATTACAGCTTCCCCTTGATTGCGGAAGCCATGGCCAATGAACTCGGGTGGAGCCGTGCCGATATTTATGGTGCGGCTACACTCGGCTTAGTAGCCTCCGCGCTGGCCGCCTATCCGATTGGCACCATGATTGATCGCGGACATGGCCGCAAGCTGATGGTCGGGGCAACTATCGCGGCCTCTGCGGCCTTGGTAGTTTGGTCTTGCATAGACACTATCTTGTCATTGTATGTCGTTGTGATCACATTGGGCGTACTGCAAGCAGCGTTATCCTACGAACCCGCCTTTGCGGTCACCGTGCGTCAACTCGGTACGCAACAAGCACGCTCTGCGATCACCGCCATTACCCTCTGGGCGGGATTTGCCAGCACCGTATTCGTGCCTCTATTACAATTCATGCTCGATCATTGGGGTTGGCGAGATGCGCTACTGGGCTTAGCAGTGATTAACATCACCATCGCCGCACCACTCTATCAATGGGCCATCTGGCCGGCGGATATCCATCGCTATCCGGTACAGCAGACATCAAACCCTGAAGAAAGCGTCATCCGTCCGATATTACGCAGCCCTAGATTCTACCTACTCACGGCGTCTTTCTGCGCCTATATGGCACTCTTTTCTGGCTTTACCTATCATATTTACCCACTGCTGATCGCCCTCTCCTCGGACACTCAATCGGTGGTCTTTGCGATCGCCCTTATCGGCCCGGCACAGGTGGGTGCACGTCTACTGTTGCTATTATTCGAGGAGATCACCATAAAGCGCCTAGGTTTACTGGCCGGTATCGCATTCCCACTGGCTATCCTGCTGCTAAAAGCGCCGCCCTCTAGCCTCACCTTGGCAGGTTTATGTATTCTTTATGGCGCTGCCAACGGCATCTTTACCATCGTTCGCGGTATGGCTGTACCCGAGCTTCTCAGCCGTCAAAACTACGGCACCATCAATGGCATTATGCTGGTGCCGATGTCACTCGCTCGCGCCGCTGCCCCTTGGGCTATTGCCGCATACTGGACCCATTCAGGCACACCCCATAGCGCTATACAGTTGCTACTTATTTTGGCGATATTAGTGCCTCTACTGTTTGGTGCAGCGATTTACGTAAAGCGCACTCATTAGCCAGACTTTCACTGCCTACGGCCTTTTAGATACTCAAATTAATGGCGTTCAACCGAGAATTTATCATTCATCTGCTGTGGGTAACGATTAAAAACGCTATCGCCATGGCTAGCGATAAAAACCAAAAAGCCCGCAACAATGCGGGCTTAGGTCTTTAGTGATCGACTATGGTAAACGCTTAAATCCACTCGAATAAAAAAATATACTTATACAGCAGCTAGTTAAACATTATTTAACCATAGCATCATCTATACAATTCTCAGAATTTATGTGATCTTTTACCGCTCGTCGACGTTTTAGTTCAGCTTTCGCCCAAGCTGAGGATGCTTGCATATCATGACGAAGCTCGTGCTTCTCTTCAGTTGTAAGTAAGCGCGGAGTAGATTCTGTTCTATGCACTTTTCATCTCCAACATGTCGTGGTCTATTTTCAATGGCCTATCAAAACCTGAGCGACTAGCTAAGGTCTCTTAGAGGTCTTTTTAGACTGTTTTTGAAGCTCAAGCGAAAACGCCTCATCTAACATAGCCTATATATTCGTCTTTATGTTAACGACCTGTTTTTCGCTCTTTATACTCTTGATAAGTAATTAACTTCAATAACGACCTAACATCCAGTCTTGATACTGCGAAACGCTCCATTATCAACGTAAAGGCGAACAGTTTTCAACAGGCTAAACGATCGACTTTAGGTCTCTTACATTTAGCTCTCATA
The DNA here is from genome assembly GCF_003957515.1 of Amphritea opalescens. Classification (GTDB taxonomy): domain Bacteria; phylum Pseudomonadota; class Gammaproteobacteria; order Pseudomonadales; family Balneatricaceae; genus Amphritea; species Amphritea opalescens. The sequence continues at coordinate 28,211 of NZ_RQXW01000013.1, read as the reverse complement.
GCCCTTCACGAGCGAGCGATAGACCGACTTACATCCATATTGATGAGTTCAAATAATACTTCCAACCGGTGACTGACAAGTGCCAGCATGGGATGAGTCACCATCGCCGAGCAAAAAAAATGCCGGTCAGTATGGCTGACCGGCATCTCATTTTTTATCAAGACCAAATTAGCGCTTTATAACTTGGCCTATTCCCACTCAATGGTTGCCGGTGGCTTAGAGCTCACATCGTAAGTCACCCGTGATACATGGGCGATCTCGTTGATGATTCGGCCGGATACCGTTTCCAGCAGTTCATAAGGCAGGTGCGCCCAACGAGCGGTCATGAAATCGATGGTTTCAACGGCCCGCAGCGCGATAACGTATTCATAACGACGCGCATCACCCACAACTCCTACCGATTTAACGGGCAGGAAGACGGCAAATGATTGGCTAGTTTTGTGGTACCAGTCGGCCTTATGCAGCTCTTCTAGGAAGATCGCATCCGCTTCACGCAGGATATCCGCATACTCTTTCTTCACTTCACCCAGAATACGCACCCCTAAGCCTGGGCCAGGGAACGGATGACGATACACCATATCGTATGGCAGGCCGAGTTCTAAGCCGATTTTGCGTACTTCATCTTTAAACAGTTCACGCAGTGGTTCAACCAGATCCATCTTCATATCGTCTGGCAGACCGCCAACGTTATGGTGGGATTTAATCACATGGGCTTTACCATTTTTAGAAGCCGCCGATTCAATGACATCCGGGTAGATAGTGCCCTGCGCTAAGAAGTTAACTTCTTTCAGCTTAGTGGCTTCTTCATCAAAGACTTCGATAAAGGTGTTGCCAATCACTTTACGCTTAGCTTCTGGATCGCTCTCGCCTTTCAAACGTCCGAGGAACAGCTCTTCCGCATCAACACGGATCACCTTGACCCCCATGTTTCTAGCGAACATCTCCATCACCTGATCGCCTTCGTTCTTACGCAGTAGGCCGTTATCCACAAAGACACAGGTCAGTTGATCGCCGATCGCCTTATGTAACAGTGCCGCCACCACGGAGGAGTCAACGCCACCGGACAGACCGAGCAATACTTTTTGGCCACCGACCTGTTGCTGAACTTTTTCAACGAGATCCGCGATGATGTTAGCAGGGTTCCACAGAGCATCACATTCGCAGATTTCACGGACGAAACGTTCCAGAATACGACCACCCTGTTTGGTGTGAGTCACCTCTGGATGGAACTGAACACCGTAGTAGTTTTTACCCGGATGACACATGGCGGCAACCGGTGCACTGGCGGTGCTAGCGATAACATTAAAGCCTTCCGGCAGATCGCCCACCTTATCGCCGTGGCTCATCCAAACATCCAACAACAGCGAACCGTTATTAGCTACTTGGTCTTCGATCCCTTCTAACAAACGGCTAGGGCTATCTTCTAAGCGAACTTTGGCATAACCAAACTCACGCAGATCAGAAGAAACCACACTGCCGCCCAACTGCTCAGCCATGGTCTGCATACCGTAGCAGATGCCTAACAGTGGCACATTCAGTTCGAATACCACTTCAGGGGCACGGGGTGAGCCGAACTCGGTAACCGATTCAGGGCCTCCGGCCAGAATGATACCTTTAGCGTTATATTCACGGATCGCAGAGTCATCCATATCCCATGGATGGATCTCACAGTAGATTCCAATCTCACGCACCCGACGGGCAATCAATTGAGTATATTGTGAACCGAAATCCAGAATCAGAATTCGTTGAGCATGAATATCTTGTGACATTTCGATGACTCCGAAATCATCGCCGGTACCTGCTTCAGGTTAACCTCGGCGATTGGCTGTTTTAGCCGCGTGTTAAAAAAGAAAAAGTGGGAGGGCCGAAGCCATCCCACCTGTTTTAGTCATGTAAAAAGGATTATCCAACGCGATAGTTCGGCGCTTCTTTCGTAATGCTGACATCGTGTACGTGGCTTTCCGCCATCCCAGCACTGGTGATACGCACAAACTGTGGAATAGTACGCATTGCCAAAATATCAGGGCTGCCAGTGTAACCCATCGAAGAGCGCAGGCCACCGATTAGCTGATGCACAACACCACCCATCGGCCCTTTACAGGCAACGCGACCTTCAATACCTTCGGGCACTAATTTCTCAGCACCTTGCGAAGCGTCTTGGAAGTAGCGGTCAGAAGAGCCAGAGCTCTGTGCCATCGCACCAATCGAACCCATACCACGATAAGACTTATATGCCCGTCCTTGATACAGCTCAACAGCACCCGGCGCTTCATCTGTACCGGCCAACATAGAACCGATCATCACTGCTGATGCGCCCGCCACGATCGCTTTCGATAGGTCGCCGGAGAAGCGTACACCACCATCGGCGATACAAGGAATATCATAGGCTTTCAATGCTTCGGCAACATTTGCTACCGCGGTAATCTGTGGCACACCGACACCAGCAACGATACGAGTAGTACAGATAGAACCTGGGCCAATACCGACTTTGACACCATCGGCACCGGCTTCAGCCAGTGCAATGGCCGCATCAGCTGTGGCGATGTTACCGCCAATCACCTGAACGTCAGGATAGGTTTTCTTCACCCAAGCAACACGATCAATAACGCCTCTTGAATGACCGTGGGCAGTATCAACGATAATCACATCCACACCGGCTTTAACCAAGGCATCAACACGATCTTCGGTCTCTGGACCCGTACCCACTGCCGCACCGACGATCAAACAACCGTCGCCATCTTTAGCCGCATTTGGGTGGGTCAGTGCTTTGTTCATATCTTTAACGGTCATCATACCGCGTAGGCCAAAGGCCTCGTCGACAACCAGAATTTTTTCAATGCGATGTTTGCGCAGTAAGTTACGCACATCATCTGGATCAGCGCCTTCCAGCACCGTTACCAAACGATCTTTAGTAGTCATGATAGAGGCAACAGACGCATCCAGTTTCTTTTCGAAACGGGCATCACGGCCAGTCACAATACCGACTAGCTCACCTTTATCAATCACAGGGAAACCGGAAAAACCAAGCCGAGCAGAGAGTGCATTTAGCTCGCCAACGGTCATATCAGGACTACAGGTGACTGGATCACTAACAACACCGGCTTCATACTTCTTAACCCGACGCACTTCGGCAGCTTGCTGTTCGATCGTTAAGTTTTTATGAATGATACCGATGCCACCTTCCTGTGCCATCGCAATCGCTAGGCCAGATTCGGTAACAGTATCCATTGCAGCAGAGACAAGGGGAACGTTCAGCTTGATGCCTTTAGTCAGGCGTGTCGTCAACGAAACGTCTTTAGGCAGAACCTCGGAGTAACCGGGAACCAGTAGAACATCATCAAAAGTGAGGGCTTCTTCAGCGATTCGCAACATGAGTGAGATTGCCTGTAGTGTCTAAAAAAATAAGACGCGGGATTATAGCCTTTTGTCGCACGTCCGACAATCAAAATACAGCCATTCCCAACCATTTTTATCCATTTTATCAATTCTGCCAAACAGTCATTACAAACTGATGTTCGGTTGGTTTAAGATGCGCACTATGCAATCGTACTCACACACCCCCAATCTATCCCGCCAGATCGCCGCACCACAGGCGCTCAGCGTTACCGAACTGAACCGTCAGGTGAAATCTCTGCTCGAGAGTTCGTTCCTGACCATTCATGTCGAAGGCGAACTGTCGAACGTCGTCAAAGCCAGCTCAGGTCATTGGTACTTCACCCTAAAAGACCGAGATGCCCAAGTACGCTGCGCGATGTTTCGCAACCGCAATCAGTATCTCAAATATAAAGCCAAAAACGGCGACAAGGTGGTCGTCCGGGCCAAAGTCAGTCTGTATCCCGGCCGTGGCGACTATCAACTGATCTGTGACTATATGGAGGAAAGCGGTGTTGGCTCACTGCAACAAGCCTACGAAGCACTGAAACAGAAGCTGCAACAGCAGGGCTTGTTCGACACCGCCTTTAAAAAACCGATACCCACTCACCCACAGCATCTCGGGGTGATCACCTCTCCCACTGGGGCGGCGGTACACGATATCCTGACGGTGTTAAAACGACGCTTTCCCTCGCTGCCGGTTACCCTCTTTCCAACCGCCGTACAGGGTAATGACGCCGCCGCTCAGATCGTCAAGGCGATTGAGCTCGCCAATGAGGATGGCCGCTGCGATGTATTGATCGTCGGTCGAGGCGGTGGCTCGCTAGAAGATCTATGGCCCTTTAATGAAGAGATCGTGGCGCACAGCATCTTTCATAGCCAGATTCCCATTATTAGCGCCGTCGGCCATGAAGTCGACGTTTCGATTGCCGACTTTGTCGCCGACCTGCGGGCAGCCACACCCTCTGCAGCGGCTGAACTCATTAGCCCAGACCAGCAGCAGATATTGCTCAGGCTACAGCAGATACAGCAACGACTCATGCAGGCTTGGCAGCGCAATCACCGCCAGCATCAACAGAAGCTCCAGTGGACACGTGCCCGCTTGCGCCACCCCGGTGATAAACTCAAAGAGCAGGCCCAGAAACTCGATGATCTGGAACTCCGAATGCAACGCGCGGTCAGACTTAACGTGGAGCGGCAGAAGCAGCAGTTCAACCAATGGCAACAACGCTACCAACGCTGCTCTCCCCAGCCCCGCATCACCGCTGGACAACAACGTAAGGATGAGTTGCAACATCGACTCACCACGTTGATGCAAGGTTTACTCAAACAGAACCAACTCAAGCTATCCGGTTTAGCCGCTACGTTGAACAGTGTCAGCCCCTTAGCCACCCTCGATCGGGGCTATGCCATTGTTCAGGATGAAACCGGTAAAGTCATACAGGATATCGACCATATAGCAATGGATAACACCGTTGAAACCCGTCTCGCCAACGGTCGTTTTATCAGCAAAGTCACTCAGGTTATTAAGGAATAAGGACGCCCTATGCGCTTCGTCAGTTTTATGTTTGCCCTATTGATCAGTTTTTCAGCCGCAGCGATCGACCTGCCTACCGAGTCTCGAGTGCCGGGAGGCGTCGCCCTTATCCCGCTCAGCGGCCTAGACACCAAAGCCGCGCCCTCCGCATGGTATCGCGGCAACCGTGTGATGGTTATTCCTGCCCAAACCACGCCCTATGCTGAACAGGCTACTTGGCTCGCTGTGATTGGTATCCCGCTCTCAGCCAAACCCAGCCAAGAACAGTTAATGAAAGCCGATGGCAAACGCTACCCTTTCAAGATTCAAGATAAAGCCTATAAAGAACAACGCCTGACCATCACCAATAAGCGTCATGTAAACCCCAACACCCAAGACCTCGCGCGCTATAAAAGAGAAAAAGATGAGATGGTTGCTGCGTTTAAATCTTGGAGCACACCCGCCATATCTACTGCCCAATTCAACCTGCCCGCTACCGGTCGTTTCAGTAGCCCATTTGGCCTAAAGCGTTTTTTTAATGACCAACCTCGCAACCCCCACAGCGGCCTCGATATTGCTGGAGGACAGGGTGGCCCTATCAGTGCGCCATCGCCCGGCAAAGTTGTCGCCGTCGGTGAGTATTTCTTCAACGGCAATACGGTGATTGTTGATCATGGTTACGGTCTGACCACCATGTACTGCCATATGAGCAAAATCGACGTTAAGGTCGGCGATCAACTGAACACCGGCGACAACATCGGCAAGATTGGTAAAACCGGCCGCGTGACCGGCCCTCACCTGCACTGGAGTGTTAGCCTCAACAACACCCGGGTTGATCCACTACTGTTCGTAAAACAATAAGCTTCCCCCCTGTAATCGAGGGGCAGCTAAGCAAGCTATAAGCGGGCGAATATGCTAGTCTTCGCCGTTCTTTAAAACCGAACCGACAGAGTACTCATGTCTGAAATTAAATTTGAAACAACTGAACAGATCGCTAGCTACGGTATCGGCCGTCAGATGGGCGATCACATCGCAACCCAAAGCTTCGACGGCGTAGAACTGAATGCCGTGATTGCGGGTATCAAAGAAGCATTTGCCGGTGAAGCACTGAGCATCGAAGGCGATAAAATTCAGGCTGCCTTTAACGAGATTCAAGCCACTATGCAGGCTAAAGCTGAAGAGCAGGCGAAAGAAGCCGCTGCTGAAGGCGAACAGTATCTGCAAAAAAATGCACTGCGTGAAGAGATCTTCGTGACCGATTCAGGCCTGCAGTACGAAATCATCACAGCTGGTGAAGAAGGTGGCGCAAGCCCTACCGCTGAATCAACTGTTCGTACTCACTACCACGGTACTTTCATCGACGGTAAAGTATTTGATAGCTCTTACGAGCGCGGTCAGCCAGCTGAATTCCCTGTCGGCGGCGTTATCGCTGGCTGGACTGAAGCACTACAACTGATGACTAAAGGTGCCAAATGGCGTCTAACGGTTCCTTATCAATTGGCATACGGCGCACAGGGTTCTCCCGGCGGCATCCCTCCGTACGCAACTCTGGTCTTTGATGTTGAGCTGTTAGAAATCCTGTAATTGAGCACTCACATCTGATCTAATAAAGACCGGCCGCATACGCCCCGGTCTTTTTTTATGGAGAAAATAATGCAACTGAATCTGCAGATCACCGGTAGCGGAGCACCGCTAATCATTATCCACGGCCTGTTTGGCACCCTGCAGAATTGGAACGCACAGACCAAAGCGCTGGCGGAACATTTCACCGTCTATGCCGTTGACCTACGTAACCACGGCCGCTCCCCCCATACAGAGACCAACAGCTACCAAGAGATGGCCGATGACATTATCGAGCTGATGGATCAACAGGGATTAAACAGCGCCCATATCCTCGGTCATTCCATGGGCGGCAAGGTGGCGATGCAGCTCGCGATGAATAACCCGGAGCGGGTCGATAAACTGATTATTGTCGATATAGCTCCCGTGCAATACCCGAACCATCACAGCGATGTTTTCGCCGGGCTCAATGCCGTCGATCTGGAGAACCTAAGCTCCCGCCGCGAAGCCGATCAGCAACTCAGCCAGCATATCCCTGAACTAGCGGTGCGGCAGTTTCTGCTAACCAATCTCTACCGCAACGATGCAAAACAGTTTGCTTGGCGCATGAATATCCCAACGTTGGAAGCTTGCTATGATGAGATCAGCAAAGCCCCGACCGGCCCCGCATTCGATAAACCGGTGTTATTTATCAAAGGCGAAAACTCCGACTACATTACCCCCGCATACCGCGACCAGATACTGTCACTCTTTCCGCAAGCCGACTATCGCATGATCCAAGGATCAGGCCATTGGCCCCATGCAGAGAAAGCAGCCATCTTTACTAAATTGGTTTTACACTATTTAATGAAGTAAGACTGACAGCCAAGCGATTCAGGGAATACAAAAAGCTCCAGCACAACGCAGTAACGGAACTCTTTGTTTATCGCTATGTTGTTTATCGCTACGCCAGCCCCAAAAACACCGACAAACAAAAGAGCACTGAAAATAGCACTAGAAAAAACACTGCGCATAGCACCGATAGCACAACCGCCTCTCAAGCGGTATAACGTTAAATTGAAAACAGTTCATCAGATGGATTGGTTAATCCGTCAATCGCCCATATATAAAATCGTACAGCCGAACGCTAAGGCTTGCACGTTGAACACCCAACGGTTTTAACGGACTAACAGATAGCAATACAGTCAGCAGATTTTTAACGGCTCGCCGATATTTTTTGCCACTTTTACGAAAGGACGCTTCATGTTTCCCATTGACCATCAGATCCTTATTGCCGCGGTACTGCTGTTTGCCGGTGTTATCACCAGCAAGTTGTCCCCTCGGATCGGCTTACCGGTGCTGGTTATATTTCTCGGCATCGGCATGCTGGCGGGTGAAGATGGCATTGGCAGAATTCAATTCGATGATGTGGATACCGCGCATGCACTGGGCACCATAGCGCTGGCCATTATTCTATTTGACGGTGGCTTACAAACCTCGCTATCGTCGATCAAACTGGTTTGGAAACCCGCTAGCGCACTGGCCACCCTCGGCGTGGCGATCACCGCAGGCATTACGGGATTGGCCGCCGCCTACATTTTAGATCTATCACTGCCGGTCGGTTTTCTATTGGGGGCGATCGTTGGCTCAACCGATGCCGCCGCGGTATTCACCATTTTACGTAACGCCGGCATCCACCTCAGCCCTCGGCTCAAATCAACCCTCGAAATAGAAAGTGCATCCAACGACCCGATGGCAATATTCCTCACCATCGGCTTGCTACAAATGGTCACCACCAATGCGATGCCGGGCACTGAACTGCTGATCTTATTTGTCCAACAGATGGGCGTGGGCAGCATTATTGGCTTAGCTATCGGCTACCCCGCCGTCAAACTATTTAACCGTATTTCATTGCAGGCACCCGGCCTCTATCCGGTAATGGTTTCCGCCTGTGGATTACTCTCCTTCGGCCTTTCAGCAACACTCGGCGGCAGTGGTTTCTTCTCGGTATTTATCACCGGTGTAATTATTGGTAATGGCCGCTTTGTTTATCAACGGGCAACCTTTCTATTTCATGATGGTTTAGCCTGGCTGAGCCAAATTGGCATGTTTGTCATGCTAGGACTACTTGTAACCCCGACATCGCTGATTCACGTATGGCGCGAAGGGTTGTTGATCGCCTTAGTCTTGATCTTTGTTGCCCGCCCGCTCGCCGTTGTGCCGTTACTCTCTTTCTTTGGATTTAATAAACGCGAAATAGGACTGGTCTCCTGGGTTGGACTGCGAGGCTCTGTACCCATTATTCTGGCGATATTCCCACTTATCTTTGGTTTGCCTCAAGCAGATCTGCTTTTCAATGTAGTATTTTTCGTGGTCTTGATCTCAGCCACACTACAGGGCTCAACACTCCCTTGGATGGCTCGCAAACTAAAGCTGATTGAACCGCCACCCGCCACCCCATCGGCGACACTGGAAATCGCCGCACTGGCCAATATCGATACCGAAATCGTCAGGTATACACTGGGGGAGAACTCTAAGGTGCTCGGCCTGACCATCTCCCAACTGGCCCTACCCGAGGGCGCTGTGGTGGCCATGATCACCAGAGGGAGCAACGTGTTTCCACCGCGAGGCTCCAGCAAGCTGCAAACAGACGATCATCTGTTTATTGTACTGAAACCCGGCTTGCGGCCCTTTGTGGATTGTATTTTCTCCACCGTTGCGCCGAGCCTAGCGACCGATCTTCCGAACGAAGAACTACTGCTTAAAGGCACTTCCACCCTTGAGGATATCTTCAGATCCTACGGCATTATTATTGGCCCTTGTGATACCACCAGCTTGAGTGACTATTTACAACAAACAGTTAAACCACTCGAGGCGGGCAACCTAAAAATTGACGCGGGTAGTTTAACCATACAAAGCTTTCAGGCGGAGGAGATTGCCACAGTCAGCTTCAAGCGCGATCCACGCATCAATGCCAGCACCGCTTAATATTCACTCTAATAGGCAGGATATCGCTAACACCGTTGTCCTGCCCTTTCGATCAGTCGCCAAATTTGCATACACACCTAACGCTTCATCTTACCTTTAACGCCTTTTTCATCATGCAGATCGACGCAAAACACTAGATTGGTTCGATTATTGCTTAGATAAATACATATAAGTTATTCACGATTAAATATCCGGGTTGCAGAAACCCATACCAACGATAATCCACTGGAAAAATTTGGATACAGGGGAAAAAAATGAGCAGAAATGAATCGCGTTTGAGTGCAGTTAAAGAGATCACCAATGCTGCACCATACACCACCACTATGACAGCCCCACTGAAAGAGATCTGGGCGTCTGATGTGTTTGGTCTGCAACAGATGGAAGAATCGCTTTCAAAATCTGCTTTTAAAGCTATTAAAGAAACAGTACAAACCGGTTCCGAATTAGAACTAGCTGTCGCCGATGTTGTCGCAGCAGCAATGAAAGACTGGGCCATGGCTAAAGGTGCTAAGTTCTTCTCGCATATCTTCTATCCCATGACCAATGCCACCGCAGAGAAGCATGACGGCTTTGTCGTTACCAACGCTGATGGCACCGCAATCACAGAATTTACCGGCAGTTTGCTGATCAAAGGCGAGCCTGATGGTTCATCTTTCCCGAACGGCAGCCTGCGAATGACCAATGCTGCCCGCGGTTATACCGCATGGGATCCAACCAGCCCAGCCTATATCATGCATACCGCTAACGGCGCTGTATTGATGATCCCAAGTGTCTTTATGTCTTGGACCGGCGAAGCCTTGGATAAGAAAATCCCACTGCTACGCTCAAATGCGGCCATGGATAGCGCAGCACAAAAAGTGTTGGCGTTGATGGGCGAAACTGAGATCGCTACCCTCAACTCAAGCTGTGGTGCAGAACAGGAATACTTCCTGATTGATGAAAAATTCGCCAACGCTCGTCCCGACCTACTGCTAGCTGGCAGAACACTGTTTGGTGCCTCTCCTGCTAAAGGTCAAGAATTTGACGATCACTATTTTGGTGCAATACCTGAACGCGTGCAGGTTTTCATGCAAGATCTGGAAGATAGACTCTATTGTCTGGGAATTCCGGCGAAAACGCACCATAATGAGGTAGCTCCAGGCCAATTTGAGATCGCACCTTACTTCGAAGCAGCCAATGTAGCCTCTGATCACCAGCAATTATTGATGACATTGCTGAAAAATACCGCTAAACGCCATGGCTTTGTCTGCCTATTACATGAGAAACCATTTGCCGGCATTAATGGCTCAGGCAAGCATGTTAACTGGTCTGTAGGCAATGCTACCCAGGGTAATCTGCTCGATCCAGGCAACACGCCAAACGAAAACCTAAACTTCCTGCTCTTTTGTGGTGCGGTAATTCGCGGCGTGCACAAATATGGGTCACTATTGCGAGCCGTTATCGCTTCTGCCGCCAACGACCATCGCTTAGGTGCTAATGAAGCGCCTCCAGCTATCCTCTCTGTTTACCTGGGTGATCAACTGGAAAAAGTATTTGATAACATCAGAACCGGTGAGCTTCATGTGCCAACAACCGGTGGACAGATGGATATTGGTCTGTCACAGATTCTGAAGTTCGATCGTGATCCGGGCGACCGTAACCGTACTTCTCCGTTTGCCTTTACCGGTAACCGTTTTGAATTCCGTGCAGTCGGTTCATCTCAATCGGTCTCTGGCCCATTGGTCGCGATGAATACGATGCTGGCTGATTCACTTGAGTGGATTGCTGCGAAACTCGAAACAGCACTAGCAGCTAACGGCGACAAAACAGCAGCAGTCTTCACTGTGCTGCAAGAGCTGATGGAAGAGCATGGTAATGTTGTCTTTGGTGGCGACGGTTATTCTTCTGAATGGCATACAGCAGCGGTTGAAGAGCGTGGTCTGAAAAACATACCAACCACTGCGGATGCACTGCCTGCCTTTAAAACTCAGGAAGTGATCGATCTGTTCGCTAATACTGGTGTCTTCACTCCAGCAGAACTAGCCAGCCGCTTTGAAGTATATGCCGAGCAATATGTTCTCTCCATTGAGGTAGAAGCGAAACTGGTTGTTGAAATGGCAACCACCATCATCTACCCAGCAGCCATTAACTACTTGTCGAATATCGCAGCGACCGGTGTGACGCTAACCTTCTCTCCTGCAGAAAAAGTAGCTGATGCCGCTAATGCGATGATGGCTGCCGTTGAAGAACTCAGCGCAGCTCTGGCAACAGAAGAGTTTGCTTCGACTGAAGCCCATATGCAGTTCTTGGCAACAGAGGTTTGTAGCCTAATGCTTAAAGTACGTGGCGCTGCGGACCAACTGGAAATGCTGGTTGATGATAGCCTATGGCCTCTGCCTAAATACCGCGAAATGCTGTTTATTAAATAATAAACACCCGGTATTGCAGTCTATGGCTGCGCTCAACCGAGCGCAGCCATAAAAAAGCACGGACTGATAATCCGTGCTTTTTTTATGCCTGCTTTTCTAGATAACCGCCGGTTTAAAGCGACTAAAGCTTCGTGTTATCAAACCCTTTCATCGAAAACAAAACCTTCATTAAACAGCTTTTTGAATACACCTGCATCGATCAACTTCTGATGAACCTCAGCCAATTTCAGATTCACCTCAGCCAGTTGCTGATTGTATTCGTTACGCTGTTCGGCTTGATCCTGCGCCTGCTCCTCGAGTTCCGCTTTCTGCTTTTCTAGCTCTTCTGCCCGCTGCTCATCGCTGAGCTGCTGCGTTTCAATCTGATTAGCGCTGTTATCATCAGGCTCTTGATTCTGCCGTGCTAATTCTGCGCGCGCTTCAGAAGCCATCGCTGCCGCTTGAGCCGCAACAGAGCGATCTTGAGACGAGGGTTCAGCCACTGCCAGCGCAGCTCGCATAATCACCTCAGCCTTCTCTAGAGTTGCTTGAGGATCATCAGGCACCGACGAGGTATCGATACTGACTTCACCCCCCACCGCATAGAGTCGACCATCAGGCCCCCGCTGATATTCAAACGTCGGCGCACCGGCATACTGGCCACCTGCCGCGGCATGGGTAAGCTCATGCTGGCGCACCTCCGCATCACGGGTGGCTAATTCAGCCACTTGCTGAGACTCAGCCTCTATCTCGGCATTATTGGTCGATGCGTGCTTAGCATCGCTACCCAATGACGGATCTTTATTATTAGGGTTCGTATCGGCTGAGGCGGTATCGCTAGACGGTTGCACCGGCGGCGTAGTAGGAATAGTAGAAGGAGAGGTTGGCAGTGTATCGGCAGGTATCGAAGATGAAGAAGACAGAGCTCTATCCGCAGCAGATGAATTCCGCCCGAGCGTGTTGAGTGGTTCATTGGTATTCAGAGCATGTGAACCGGTAGCGAGAGATACCTGCATCACGTCTACCTCCTATGACTGAGAATCAATACCTTCTGCTGAACATATAACATTGGCTGTCACGGTTATGGCAATGATAACCAGAGCACAGCCATTAAAAATGGCTAGGGCTAATGCAGACATAGACGCAGCCCACTAGCCATAAAACAGCGCTCGCGATTAAGCACGAATATCGATCAATGTGCCCAGCGTTTCATCCGCAGATTGCACCACTTTTGTGGATGCTGCTACGGCATTCTTTTCAACGGCGAGATCAGCCAATGACTGATTCAGGTCGTTACCGGTGCCTTCTTCTGGGGTATCCGATTTGCCTGCACCGGCGATATCAGATGCGGCTTTTTGCACCCCGTCCAGTCCACGATTTACCCCTAGAACCCCAGTACTCAGTGCTGATGTAACGTTCATGAAACACCTCTTGTCTCTTTTGCTCAGCCATTCATCATTTAGCCAAGCCAATCCGTTTAACCACAATATTAGATCAGAAGCTTAATCTGTATGAGCTATTATAGCCTAACCTGAAAAATAGTTCATTTATTGATCAGCAATCAACGGTGCCAAATCAATATAACTGGCCACTGCTTCAGCGGTGCAGGTCTCAAGATAGGGTATTTCAGCCAACAGTGGCGCCGATAACATCGATTTCAGCGTTGCAAGGTTTTCATCATAACAACTCATCTGCGGCTCGGCTCGGTTGGCCACCCAGCCTGCCAAGCGCAACCCATCCTTCACAATCGCCTCGACGGTTAACAGCGTATGGTTAATACATCCCAGCTTCATGCCCACCACCAGAATAACGGGCGTTCGCAGTAACTTAGCAACATCTGCCAGGGTCTGCCGATGATTCAAAGGCACCCGCCAACCGCCCGCCCCTTCAATGACCATAAAATCAGCAGGCTGCATCATCACACCACGGCACAATGCCGCAATGCGATCGGCATCCAAGCGACGCCCCTGCTGCTGCGCTGCGATATGCGGCGCAATCGCGGGCTCAAAAGCAATAGGGTTAACCTGTGCATAACTGAGTTTAATGGAAGCCATCTGCTGTAAGAGTAATGCATCACTGTTACGCAGCCCTTCCTCTGTTATCTCACACCCCGCTGCAATCGGCTTAACACCCACGGTCGACAAACCCTGCTGATTAGCCGCGGCTAATAAACCCGCAGAAACCAATGTTTTACCCACATCAGTATCGGTTCCAGCCACAAAAAAAGTCCGCTTAGCCATTAATATACTCGCCATAAAATACTTGATAGGTCGCCGGTAGTTGCCCATCCGGCCGTCTAAACTGTTCGTACGCGGCTTTAAACGCGAGCACCCTTGCCTTACCGGTTAACCCACTGGGCCGTCCTGCGCTGATATTATGGGCGCCAATACCCTTTAATTCAGTGGTTAACTCCCGCAATTGGTCGTAAAGCAGCACCTTTTTTCCCTCTTTCAAGCTCACTTCTCGTAGGTATTTCTCAGCGCTCGTCTGCAGACAACTCAAATGCATAAATCGATTCACATGCTGAAAACGATCCACCGTCGACCAAGAAGTACGAATTTCATGCAGCGTATCCGGCCCTAAGGTACTAAACAGAAAGCGTCCACCGGGTTTTAGCACCCGAGCCACTTCGCTAAACAATGCATCGAGATCTTCACACCACTGAATCGCTAAGCTAGAAAAGATCAGCTCGACAGAGTTATCCGCCAACGGTAGATGCTCCGCATCACCACAGAGCCACAACGTATTGGCGGTCGCTCGATGTTCCCGCGCGTAGGCCAACATCCCCTGAGCCAAATCCAGACAGATCAACTGCTGCGGCTTAAGTTTGTCGGCTAACAACGGGGCAAAATACCCCGTACCACAGCCCAAGTCCATCACCACCTCGGCGGATGAGCAGCTTAGCTGACTAAGAAGTTCATAACCAATATCCCGCTGCAACTGAGCCACGCCATCGTAGCTGACCGCCGCACGGCTAAATGATTCGGCGATCTGTGGTTTGAAAAACTGCGTGCTCATAAAGTGAACTGCCGAATTTTGTCAGCGACAGACTCAGGTGCCGACAGAAAGCCAACATGGGATTGGTTGATCAACCTATCGACCTTCGCCTGTGGCTGAAATATCGCGAGGGTTTCCGCCATGTTAACGGGGGCGAGAGTATCCAGTTCACACAGCAGATGCAGGGTTGGCAAATGGATAGCGCGATACAATTCACGGTAGTCTTGACGCAGTAGGGCCAAGCTATCGCTCAAGCCCCGCTTCGTTGGTTGAACCTCAGAGACAATCTGCTTCAGTCGTTTCAAATCGGCACGGGCCGTGTCACTGCCATGCACCTGTAGCCGATTAAAACGTTGCAGGGTTTTCTCGGGGTTCGCCAGCAGATCATGCTCAAACTGTTGATAAATCGCCTCAGCCATGCCAAAAGGCCAATCATCACGCTCAACGAAGCAGGGGCTGCTTCCCAGCGTAATCACCCCTTCAACTCGATCGGCGCAGCGTTGGGCGAACGCCATCGCGATAATGCCGCCCAATGACCACCCCAGCCAAATAGCGGATGGTGGCGCAACTTCCGCTAGGCGTGCCACAACGGCATCAAGATCATAAACCTCAGGTAAACATTCAGCACTACGACCCAACCCCGGTAGATCAATAACGGTTACTTGATAAGTCTGTTGCAGCTCGGGTATCAATGTCTGCCAAACACCACTGTGCATACCCCAGCCATGCAACAAGACCAAAGAGGTTGCCTCTCTATGCGGCACAGACTCAAACCACCGACTATACAACCTCAATCGGTCGTACCTGTTACGCCAACCATGACATCCTCTAAGGTAGCCAATAATCGATCGAGCTGTGCATCGGTATGCATGGCACTCAAGGTCACCCGTAAACGGGCACTCCCTTCTGGTACGGTCGGCGGTCTAATCGCGCCAATATAGATGCCTTTTGCTTCGAGTGCGGCACTGATCGCCATCGCCCGCCCCGCACTGCCCACCATAATCGGCTGGATCGGTGTCGCGGATGCCATCAGGGGCAAGCCTAGTTGTTCGCAGCCTCGACGAAAACGCTCAATCAAATCATTAAGCTTCTCTCGGCGCCACTCGTCCTGCTGTACTAATTTCAAGCTGGCGCGCGTTGCCGATGCCACCGCCGGCGACATACTGGTGGTGTAGATATAGGTGCGGGCATGCTGAATCAGAGTTTCGATCAGCTCTTCAGAACCCGCCACGAAAGCGCCGGACGTGCCAAACGCCTTACCCAGCGTCCCCACTAAAACCTGCACCTGTTCATGACCCAACCCAAAGTGATCGACCGTGCCCCGCCCCTGCGAACCAATACAACCCAAACCATGGGCATCATCCACCATCATCCACGCTTGATGCTGTGCCGCCGTGGCACTGAGCGCAGGTAATTCAGAGAGATCGCCATCCATACTAAACACGCCATCGCAGACCACCAGCTTGCGTCGCGCATCGCTGCGCTGTAATCGAGTGTTTAGATTATCGGCATCATTGTGTAAAAAACGTTGAAAACGCGCCCCACTCAATAAGCCGCCATCCAGTAGCGATGCATGGTTGAGTCGATCTTGAAATACCCCATCACGTTTATCCAGCAACGCCGTAATGGTCCCCATATTCGCCATATAGCCGGTGGAAAATAACAGGGCGCGAGGACGACCGCTAAAATCCGCCAACTCTTCTTCGAGTGCATGATGGGCCTGACTATGACCATTCACCAGATGGGAAGCACCGCCGCCAACGCCGTAGCGATCGGCCCCCTGTTTCAGCGCGGCGATAATCTCAGGATGATTGGCCAGCCCTAAATAATCGTTGGAGCAAAAGGCTAAGCACGCCCTGCCCTCAACGATCACTTCTGGGGACTGTGGGCTTTGGAGAATACGTCGCTGACGATACAGAGACTGCGCCTTGCGCGCCTGCAATTCTGCGTGTAGCTGATCAAACGACATGGTGACATCCTTGCTGGGCTATCCGTGACAGCCCAGCAGATAACGTAGATTAGGCTTCGTAGAAGAACGACTGATCTTGCTGCTTTTGCAGATTATTGATAATCAGCTGTTCCTGAGTCTCGTCCGCTTCAGAAATTCGCTGCTCTGGGTTGATCCCCAAACGTTTGAATAACTGCAGATCACTGTGGGTTTCAGGGTTTGGCGTAGTAAGTAAACACTCACCGTAGAAGATAGAGTTTGCACCAGCCATAAAGGTCATCGCTTGCATCTCATCACTCATATTTTCACGGCCAGCCGAGAGACGCACATGGGATTCGGGCATCATGATCCGAGCCACCGCGATAGTGCGAATAAACTCAAGATTATCCAAGGTTTCCGCATCTTCCAGCGGTGTGCCTTTTACTTTAACCAGCATGTTGATCGGCACACTTTCCGGCTGCTTCGGCAGGTTTGCCAGTTGACGCAATAAGCCGATACGATCGGTGGCCGTTTCGCCCATGCCTAAGATACCGCCGGAACAGATCTTCATACCGGATTCACGCACATGGTGCAGGGTATCGAGACGGTCCTGATAGGTGCGGGTCGTAATAATATTGCCGTAGAACTCTGGCGAGGTATCTAGGTTATGGTTGTAATAATCTAAGCCGGCATCGGCCAGCTGCTCCGCTTTACCTTCATCCAACATGCCCAGGGTCATACAGGTTTCCAAGCCTAAAGCCTTCACCCCTTTAACCATCTCAATCACATAGGGCATATCTTTATCCGCAGGGTGCTTCCAAGCCGCCCCCATACAGAAACGGGTTGAACCTGATTCTTTTGCCTGCTTAGCCTTCTCCAATACCGCATCAACCTGCATGAGACGCTCTTTCTCTAGGCCGGTATTGTAATGTCCACTCTGTGGGCAATACTTACAGTCTTCAGGACAAGCACCGGTCTTAATCGATAACAGAGTACTTACCTGAACCTCATTCGGATTAAAATGTTGACGATGAACCAACTGAGCCTTGAATAGCAGGTCATTAAAGGGGAGCTCGAATAATTCCCGTACTTCCTGCTCGCTCCAATCGTGTCTGATCTCTGTCTGGTGTTGCTGCATCGCCGTATATATCCTGTAATAGATCTGAATGATAAGGATTTAGTGAAGGCTAATTTTAATATGACAGAAGGATCTGTCAACCAATGATTAAACAATTTAAAAACAACTGGTTATTATTTAATCTAAATAGACCCTGTATTCTCTGCGGTATACGACCGTCAACCGAGGCTCATCTCTGTCAGGACTGCCTTGATGACTTACCTTGGATCGGTAGCGCTTGCCAACGCTGCGCCGAGCCCATGCACACAGATGCTGCTTTGATCTGCCCTCAATGCCAAAAGAGGTCACCCTCGTTTAATCAGGTCATCACCTCCTTTGAATATCGCTTCCCTATCAACCAACTCGTCCAGCTAGCTAAATTCAATGGTCAAACCCATTACCTCAATCCACTGGCTGAATTACTCGGTCGTCGAGTTCAAACAGCCCCTAAGCCTGATCTCATCGTGCCCGTTCCGCTCCACCCTAAGCGCCTCCATGAACGCCAATACAATCAAGCCGCGTTAGTCGCTAAACACCTAGCCCGTCAGTTAGGCGTTCCCTACAGCAACCGCTTACTGGTTAAAACGAAAAACACCCGACACCAGGCCGACTTAAACCGCAAAATGCGGCGCAAGAATTTGAAAAGCAGTTTTCAGTGTCGCGGCACGCCCCCAGCTTCGATCGCGGTCGTCGATGATGTGATGACCACAGGCACCACCGCCGCGGAGATCAGCCGCATATTGAAGCAATCGGGCTGTCAGCAGGTTTACATCTGGGTGATTGCGCGTACGGCAAAAGAGTTGCATTTACGCTAAATTAACGCTTTTATTATCCTGTCATCAAAACGTTAAGGCGCTTGTTTTGAGTTAGGGCCTTTATCGTCAACATTTGATAATAATAAACCTGCCCGTTATCCCAGCAAGGAGCCCAGCATGGATCTAAGCAATATTGGTGATCTGATCGGAGGCTTAGGACTTTTCCTACTCGGTATGCAGCTGATGACCAGCGGCTTGAAGCGCGCTGCCGGTCACTCCTTGCGCAAAGCATTAGAAGCCGCGACCCGCTCTCGGCTTAGAGGGCTTATTTCCGGTGCGACCATTACCGCCCTGGTGCAATCATCGACCGCCGTGACGGTGGCCACAATTGGTTTCGTCAATGCAGGCTTACTCAATTTAGGACAGTCGATCGCGGTTATCTATGGCTGCAATATAGGTAGCACCATGACCGGCTGGTTAGTGGCGACGATCGGCTTTAACTTCAACATTAGTGCATTTGCGCTACCGATGATCGGCATCGGCATGATGATGCGTCTCATCGGCGGTGAAAAGCGTTATGCCCACATAGGGACGACCCTCACCGGCTTTGGCCTGTTCTTTGTCGGTCTATCCTTTCTTAAAGATACCTTTAGCGGCTTGGAAAATAGCATTCCGTTTGAAGCTCTTAGCCAAACCAGTTATGGCCTTGCCCTATTTGTGCTCGCAGGCTTTATTCTCACTGTACTCATTCAATCATCCGGTGCCGCCATGGCAATAACACTCTCCATGGCATCCACCGGCGCTATTCCATTAGCCACCGCCGGTGCGTTGGTGATTGGTGCCAACCTCGGCACTACTTCGACCGCCGTGCTATCGGCTATCGGCGCCACCTCTAATGCAAAACGAATCGCCTCTGCCCATGTGTTTTTTAACCTGATCACCGGCGCCGCGGGATTGCTGTTGCTGGTTAGTTTATCCAGCATCATTAATGGTTCAGATTTCACCCAGTACTTTGATCTTGTGATTCTCTTGGCCCTGTTCCACACCCTATTTAATGTCGCCGGCGTGCTCATCATGTGGCCGCTCACCACCCCGTTAGTCGCCTTTTTAGAAAAACGTTTTCGTCGCGCCGATGAAGATCTGGCGAAAGCCCGTTTTCTGGATAACAATATTCTCGAAACACCCCTGTTAGCCATTGAAGCTATGAGCCGAGAACTCGGGCGGGTGAGCCGGATGGCAACGGCTGTCGCCAAGCAATCTCTGGATGCGGACCTAGCCGATAGCGCACCCATTCGCGCTCAATCACTGATTATCAATAAGCTGATTGTTGAGGTAGGTAAATTTAGCCAGAAATTAGGGCAGCAACCTCTCAGCGAAGAGATTGCACAGATTTTGCCCAGCACCATGCGTGTCGCTCGGTATTTCAATGAGATCGCCCGTCTTGCGAATCTCATCACTGAATACTGTCAACGTTTTGAGCAGATCAGTGACAGCAATACCCAAAAAGATATTTATGAACTGAAAGATATCACCCGCAAAATCCTCGATGCCGCGGCTATCAGCGATGATTCATACACTTCTTCTGATAACACACGAATACTGCTACATGAATTAGAAAAAACCTACCATAAGGTCAAACTGCATGTATTGGATGCCATGATCGATGGACGACTCACCCCCGATGAAGGTACCGATTTACTCGACTCCCTCAGCCATGTTCATCGACTCGGACAGCAGGCAGAAAAAAGTGCGCGCTACTGGAGCAGCCTAACTCCGATTGAGCATCGCTCACCGATCATCCACCCGTCAGGCGCTCAAGCACCACAACCAGCACCTGAGCCTGAGCCTGAGACTGAAAATACAGAGGACAGAGAAGCCAAAAAAGCGCCTCAGCCGCCGGAAGAACTGGTAGTTAATTAATACAGAGGGCAAAATAGCCCCAAGCCAACATCCGCCCAAATAACCGCGCCGATGTTATTTTTTTCACCGTCACCGATATCAAAATATGAGCTCACCGTTAGTATTTGAACCCATTGCCATTATCCATAGCGGCTATAAAGAAAAGTTCGGCATTCCGAGGCAGCCTGGGCTGGCGGTCTCGATGACAGCAACGGTTGAGCTCCTGCCACCCTACAATAGTGCCGATGCGGTTAGAGGGCTGGAGCAGTGCAGTCATATTTGGCTGCTGTTTATCTTCAGCGCCTGCGTCGATAAGGGCTGGTCACCGCTGGTTAGGCCTCCGCGACTCGGCGGCAACGAAAAACTGGGGGTATTCGCATCCCGATCACCGTTTCGCCCAAACCCCATTGGCTTATCCCCGGTGAAGCTGGAGGGAATACGTTGCGAAGGTTCACAGGTGTTTCTAGATGTTAGTGGCGCGGATCTGCTGGATCAAACCCCTATCGTGGATATCAAACCATACTTACCCTATTCCGATAGTCTGCCGCAGGCCGAGTACGATATCGCCCCGCAGATCGATATGCTAAAGCTACCCGTACAGTTCTCTGCTACTGCACAGGCCGCCCTCGAACGACATAGCAACAGGTTAAAGCAACCCCTACAACAGCAGATTGAAGAGGTATTACGCTGCGATCCTCGCCCGGCTTACCATAAACAAAAAGCACAGCAACGCACCTATGGTATTCGCCTGCATGATCTCAACATCCGCTGGGAGGTCAACGCACAGGCGATCCTTGTCTCACAGATCGACATCAACCCCGATGACGACCTCAAAGCCTAAATGACAGATAAAAAAAAGCAGCGCCAAGCGCTGCAAAAGAGAGAAAACTAACCTTAAAAACACACAAAACAATCACCGAGATCAAACTAAACATAAGCAATGTGAGCAGACATTTTGGCTTATGTTCGGCTCGGGTCACGGGAGGAAACAGTTGCTGGCGCTGCCTGCATTCTGTTCCGTTGAAAACACTATAGAAGCGTTAACTGAAACAACACTGAAAGTGCTTTTTATTTAATTCGATTTTTATCCCTGAATCGCCTATTATATTAGAACTATCTAATACATAAATTTAGATAGCGTTTCCAACAGACCGTGCTAACCGAGCTTTAGAAGCGATTATTTTAAACAGAATTCTCTAGTTTTAAGATAAGCTCCACTATTGTAAAGTTCTTGAGCCTTGG
This sequence comes from Amphritea opalescens, assembly GCF_003957515.1. Lineage (GTDB taxonomy): Bacteria > Pseudomonadota > Gammaproteobacteria > Pseudomonadales > Balneatricaceae > Amphritea > Amphritea opalescens. The sequence goes on along the minus strand of NZ_RQXW01000013.1, from coordinate 6,472 downwards.
CCTACTGAGCACTGCCGTACTCAAACAGCCACGCAGCTAGCACCTTGATCAGTGAATCTTTGGGATATGATTACATGAGTCACCAACCAGAACAGACAAGTGCATCTAGATTACAGCACTTTCCTATCACTTTTTTCGCCATGATTATGGGCATGACCGGTTTGACGCTGGTCTGGGAAAAATCCAGCCATGTTTTTTCCACGCCACCCATTATTGGGCATATCTTACTAATACTGACCGCTTGCCTATTTTTGATCTTAGCCTTGGTTTACCTTTTAAAAATCATGCTAAAAACCTCGGCCGTATTAGAAGAGTTTAACCACCCCATCAAGCTCAGCTTTTTTCCTGCGTTTAGTATCAGCATGATCCTGTTGAGTGTCGCCACACTGGATGTCTCCAAGCAGCTATCCTTTATACTCTGGAGTTGCGGTAGCGTTATTCACCTATTGCTCACCGTCTACGTTTTGAATCAATGGATTCACCATCCTAAGTTTAAAGTTATCCACATGACACCCGCTTGGTTTATCCCCGTCGTCGGTAATATTCTGGTACCCATTGCAGGCGTCGAACACGGCTACACCGAGATCAGTTGGTTCTTCTTCTCCATTGGCATTGTGTACTGGATCGTCTTAAAAACACTGGTACTCAATAGGATGATCTTCCATGATCCTATCCCCCAGAAACTGCTACCAACAATGTTTATCCTCATTGCGCCGCCCGCCGTTGGTTTTATCGCTTATATGAAACTCAATGGTGAACTGGATAACTTTGCCCGAGTGCTGTTCTACACCGGCATGTTTTTAGTCATCCTCTTACTGGTTCAGGCGCCTCGCTTTACCCGCATCCAGTTCTTTATGTCTTGGTGGGCCTATTCGTTTCCATTGGCGGCCGCCGCTATCGCCGCTCAGATTATGTATAGCCAGGTGGGACAGCCCTTTTTCTACTATTTATCGCTAGTACTGATCGCTCTTTCTAGTGTCATTATCGTACTGCTGTTCTTCCGCACTCTACTGGCGGTGATCCGCAATGAGTTCTGCGTGCCAGAATAAAGCCTCTGCATCAATTTGCTTTCTACTGTGAAACGGGCTGTAATAGCCCGTTTTTTTTATGTAAAAATCTTCTAAAAATCACCTTCCGCTGCACTGCAGTGGCCATTGACCGGAGCATCCGCATGAGTATCGCTAGCTATCAAATCCGTTTTGACCAGCAACATATTTGGCACCCCTACTCGTCAATGATCAACCCTCCAGCGGCCTACCCCATCGCATCGGCAAAGGGGGTTCGGTTAACCTTGGCCGATGGCACTGAGCTGATTGATGGTATGGCTTCTTGGTGGTCGGCTATCCATGGCTATAACCACCAAGAGCTAAATGCCGCTGCCCATGCCCAGATCGATCAAGTATCCCACGTGATGTTTGGCGGTCTTACCCATGAGCCCGCCATTGAACTATGCCGCCAACTCGTCGACATGACGGCTGAACCACTGCAAAAGGTATTCTTAGCCGACTCTGGCTCTGTCGCGGTGGAAGTAGCCCTGAAAATGTCGATCCAGTATTGGCATGCTAAAGGTCAACCCGCCAAGCACAAGCTACTCACCATTCGTAACGGCTATCACGGTGATACCTTTGGCGCGATGTCCGTTTGTGACCCCGTCAACGGCATGCATGAGATATTTAACGGCGTGCTACCCCAGCAGTTTTTCGCACCGGCGCCACAGGTTAAGTATGGCCAACCTTGGGACCCGAGTGATTGCGACGAACTGGGCCAACTGATGGCCGATCACCACGATGAGATCGCGGCGCTGATACTCGAGCCCATTGTTCAGGGAGCTGGGGGAATGCGCTTCTATCACCCCGAATACCTGAAACAAGCACGGGCCTTATGCGATCACTATGATGTTTTACTGATTGCCGATGAAATCGCGACCGGCTTCGGCCGTAGTGGAAAGTTATTTGCCTGTGATCATGCAGGGGTAATTCCCGACATTCTCTGTCTCGGCAAGGCGATTACCGGGGGTTATATGACCCTAGCAGCCACATTAACCACCGCTGAGATCGCTGAAACCATCTCCGCTGGGGGTGCAGGCTGCTTTATGCATGGGCCGACGTTTATGGGTAACCCGCTCGCCTGCGCGGTAGCCAATGCTAGCCTCAAGTTACTGCGAGAATCGGATTGGCAAACGAATATTGCCCGTATTGAACAACAGCTAACAACCGGCCTAGCCCCCTGTGCGAATCTGGACGCCGTTGCCGACGTTCGATGTCTCGGCGCCATCGGCGTGGTTGAGATGAAGCAACCAGTCATTACGGCTGAGATACAACCTCTGTTTGTCGAGCAGGGGATCTGGATTCGGCCATTTGGCAAATTAATCTATGTGATGCCGCCCTACATCATGTCCAATGACGACCTAGAAACATTAACCGCGGGAATATTCGCGGTGATTCAGCAACATACGGCGCACAACAGCCCCTAGTCGTTGGTTTTAACCGCCCGCCCACTGATCAGCTGACCCACTAAACGGGGGAAGGATCGATGTTGATAACGTTGGTAGGTGGGCAAACTAAAGCCAGCCTGCTGGATCAATTGAGCCGTTTCTCGGTTTAATTGACAGCCTCCCGCACAACGATGCCATAAAGGATTAAGGCGATGCTGCCAGCGCTGCACGGCAGGGTCATCAGCCAATACATGCTCAAAAAACAGTAGCTGGCCATCCGCTTTCAGCACCCGCCGCATCTCCGCTAACGCATGCTCTGGGTGCGGAACCGAACAGAGCACCAAAAAAGAGACTAAGGTGTCGACACTGTTATCCGCTAATGGAATGGCTTCCGCATCCGCCAGCAGTAATTGAGTTTTAGCCTGTATCGCTGCGGGCATTTTGCTCAGCTGCTTATGCGCCAACTGCATCACAGATGTATCCGGTTCCAACGCAACGAGTTTATCCACAGCCGCAGGATAACAGTGAAAGCTACTGCCGGTTCCCGCACCTATTTCTAACACCACCCCCTGCGCCAAACCTAATAGATCACTGCGTTCATCGGCAACCGCGGCAGATACACGATCCAACAGCCAGGGAAATAGCCAACGATAATAGGGGTTATAACTGCGTAGACTCATCGCTCGGCTTCCACTATTCTGTTGTTTGTTGCAACTGCGTTGCTTTATTTTGTTTTACAGGAGTTTTACCTATGGCACGTATCAAAATTGATATGCCCGAGAATTATAGCTTTACCACCGAAATTCCCGTGCAGATTCGTGATATTAACTACGCTGGTCATCTCAGCAACGATTCTGTGTTATCAATCGTACACGAAGCCCGCCTACGCTACCTAAAATCTCGTAACTACACCGAACTGGATATCGAAGGCCGTGGCATTATTATGACCGATTCCGCCATTGTGTATAAAGCTGAAGGCTTTCATGGCGATCTGGTGCAGATCGATGTCACCGTGGGTGATTTTAATAAATATGGCTGTGATATCTATTACCTACTCAGCAACAAGAAAACCGCTGTCGAGATGGCCCATGTGAAGACCGGTATTGTCTTTTTTGATTACAGTGCCGGAAAAGTCGTACCGGTTCCTGAAAAATTTAAAGATAGCATTATGAAAGTCGTCGAATAACTGCTCAAAAAACATTCAAAACATCATAATAAGCGATTGAAAAATAGACAGAAACAGGACGCTGAACGAATTTTAACCCACCGATGGGAAGCCCCGTAACAAGGGGCTTTCAGAGAGTTATCCTCGAGTTACACACAGTCTTGTGACACTGTTTCTGTTTATAACCTGATAGTAGATCCATCGACTGCCATTACCGACTCAAGACTGGCTGTCTTTCTCTTGACTAAATACCTCGTCCCGCCAATCAGGCCCGAGCTTCTCTTCGATATAATCACGAATCAATTTACGCACCATCTGTGAAGGGGTGACGTCATCTGCACTGCAAAGCTTCTCAAAGGTCGCTTTCTTTTTGGGATCAATCAACAGTGTCAATCTCGCCGTTCTCTGCTCCATTACCATTCCTTAACTGAGTTTATGTTAATCATATTAACATTGATTTATATAGCAGTTAACATGTAATGTTACATATTGTAACGACCCCACTCAGCAGAGTCAGAGGCCACTTCTCATTTCAGGCCGGAAAGCCGCCAGTCAGCTGCCGTGCCTTACAAGAGCAATTGTTCATGTCGCATCGTTTACATCTGCACAGCATTCAACCTTTTAGCGCCTTACGTGAAACCTTTAGGGAGGGTTACGGTGTCGCCGATCTTTATCGCGATATCATGGCCGGTATCACCGTTGGCATCATCGCCATCCCCCTATCGATGGCCTTAGCGATAGCCAGTGGTATTCCACCACAATACGGGCTCTATACCGCCATTATTGCCGGAATACTGATCCCTATCACCGGTGGCTCGCGTTATAGCATCTCAGGCCCAACCGCCGCCTTTGTCGTGATTCTCTACCCTGTAGCCCAACAGTACGGGCTCAGCGGGTTGCTCATCGCCTCTCTGATGGCGGGCATCATGATGATTATCATGGCCTTGAGCCGCTTAGGCAGACTAATCGAATATATTCCAGAGCCGGTTACCCTCGGCTTCACATCCGGTATCGCGGTGGTGATCGCCACCCTGCAGATGAAGGATTTTCTGGGACTTCAGTTAGAAGAGATGCCAGAAAAGTATATCGATAAGGTCGTCGCACTCGGCCAAGCGTTGCCTACCTTTATCCTGCCTGAGTTCGCTATTGGTGCCACCACCCTGATCGTTTTATTACTGTGGCCTCGGCTACGTATACCTATTCCAGGCCACCTGCCGGCCGTTGCCATCGGCGTACTTCTGTCACTGGTATTAATCTCAACCGGCGCTGATATACAGACTATTGGCTCCCGTTTCAGCTATGAGTTACTCGATGGCACCGTCGGACAAGGCATTCCACCCGCACTGCCCGAATTCAACTGGCCATGGCTACAACCCGGCCCTGATGGTGAACTGATCGACTGGGATTTCCACAAGCTATCCGAGCTGATTCCGATCGCCTTCTCAATCGCCATGCTCGGCGCCATTGAATCCCTGCTTTGTGCCGTGGTACTCGACGGCATGAGCGGCACCCGCCACCACTCGAACGTCGAGTTACTCGGTCAGGGTATCGGTAATATCATCACCCCATGGTTTGGTGGTATCACCGCCACCGCCGCCATCGCTCGTTCAGCGGCCAACTATCGTGCGGGGGCAAAATCACCCATTGCCGGTGTGATACATGGACTCGTGGTACTTGCCAGCTTATTAATTCTGGCCCCTTGGTTAGCTTATATCCCAATGGCTTCTATGGCTGCGATGCTACTGATGGTCGCTTGGAACATGAGTGAAGCACCTAAAGTGGTCTCGTTACTGAAAAAAGCCCCAACCAGTGACATTCTCGTGCTCGTCACCTGTTTTTCACTGACGGTCATGATCGATATGGTCGTCGCGATCTCCTTCGGTATTATCCTCGCATCGATACTCTTTATGCGTGATATTGCGCAGATGACACGGGTGACTGACGTAAGCGATAACAGAAAACACGTGCCCGAGACGTTACCCGCCGATTGGGGAGTCTATAAAATTAGCGGACCGCTGTTCTTTGCCGCTGCCGACCGGATTTTCTCGGAGATACTGGAGATCTCTAAGGATAAGCGTCATATCGTGCTCTACATGGATGCGGTGCCGATCTTGGATGCCGGTGGATTATCGTCGCTCAACCATTTTCTGGACGAGAAATTTCAAGCGAACACCTTTGTGATTATCGCTGACCTGCAGTTTCAACCATTGAAGAATATCGCCAAAGCAGGACTCAAGCCGATCGATCAGAAGCTGGTCTTCACCCCAACGCTGGCAGAAGCGGTTGAATTCGCTAGCGCCAAGGTGATTAGTGATAATACGTCACAACAGGCGGCCGTATAGTCGCCTATCGTAGGATGCGGTGAGCTGTGCGAACCGCATCATAGCTGTTAGATAATATGCCAAAACCTCATAATATCGCCGCCAGAGGCGACTCCCACAGCAGGATTTTGAGCCATAGTTCGCAGTGATGTAGGAGCCCCTTCTAGAGGCGATAAGGCACTGTCAGAAACAACCCGCACCGATATAACCAAACAGTTATCGCCGCCAGAGGCAGCTCCCACAAGGAAATCTGAAGCCATGTTGGCTGTTAATGTAGATACTCTGTTAATGCTCAAGCTTTTTTTCACTGAAATTGAATAATTTGTCAGAATCAAAAGCTTGGCATTGACGGTAAGCAGTCCATAACCCCGTTAAATACTTACGCATGATAGCCACGTTAGCCTGCAGCTTCGTTTTTCCTCTAGCAACCAGTCGCTCTCTAAATTCACGAGCATTCTCATCGTGACGGGCTGCTGACAATGCCGGCATATAAAGTGCTGATCTTAAGTATGCATTTCCCGCCTTACTGATACGAGAACCTCCTTTTACACT
>NZ_RQXW01000012.1 GCF_003957515.1 Amphritea opalescens | reverse complement strand
ATGGAACCACCCGATCCCTTACCGAACTCGGAAGTGAAACGTCTTAGCGCCAATGGTAGTGTGGGGATTCCCCATGCGAGAGTAGGTCATCGCCAAGCTTCAAATAAGAGACAGCCCCGATCATTAGCTTGATCGGGGCTTTTTCGTTTTTGGCGTTTGGGTTTTAGATTCGCGAGTTAAAATACACAGCCTGCACTGTGGGAGCCGCCTCTGGCGGCGATCTGAGCTGGGCGAGCAGTTGGATCTCGGGTCGGCATGGGATTAATCGTCTTGGTGCGGTTCGTTCCTCACCTCACCCTGCGCGCTGAGGCTTATCGCCCCTAGAAGGGGCTCCTACCGGGTGAGATTGGTCATTCTGTTGTGGAAGTTGCCTCTGGCGGTGATGGATGTGGGGAGCATGGTTTTTAAATCGCCTTGGATCGATGGTGCGGTTCGCAAAGCTCACCTCACCCTACGCTCACCCTACGCGCTGTTCCTCATCGGAAGAAATTCTAGCCTTGGACTTTTATTCGTCATCGCATCGTCACCTTTCTGTCATTTATCCGCTATACCATCCTCGGGTCGTAAAATTAATCTCGGAGACCTGTTATGCCTGTCAGCTGCTTCAAAAAGTCACTTTTGGTTTTGTCTATTGCCGCATCAGCTACGGTAGTTCAAGCGAATTCTTTTAACCGTATTGCTAGCTTTGGTGCCATTCATAATTTGCCAGAAGGGACTGAGCTGAATCAGGAAACCTCTCCTGAGATTATTGCTGCCAGTGAAGATGGTAATACCTTAGTTTATTCTGACAGCCCTTTTGAAGCATTGGGCTTTGTCGATATCACGAATCCTCATAAACCTGTGGCAGGCGGTATTGTTAAACTGGATGGGGAACCAACTTCGGTGGCTATTGGCGCAGCAACCGTGTTTGCTGGGGTTAATACCTCCGAGAGCTATACCAAACCCTCGGGTTATTTGATGGCGTTGGATTTACAAACTCGTAAAGAGTTAGCGCGTTGTGACCTAGGTGGACAGCCTGATTCAGTGGCAGTATCTAAAGATGGCCGTTATGTGGCTGTAGCCATCGAGAATGAACGGGATGAAGACCTCAATGGTGGTGAGCTGCCACAGTTTCCAGCGGGTTGGGTGACAATCATACCGGTAAAAGATGGCCAGCCTCAGTGTGGTCAGTTGATGAAAGTTGATATGACCGGTCTAGCGGAGATTGGTGCGATCGATCCTGAGCCCGAGTTTGTTGACTTCAATAGCCGTAATGAGATTGTCGTTACTCTTCAAGAAAATAATCATTTAGCGATTATCGATGCGGCCAGTGGCAAGGTGTTGAACCATTTCTCTGCCGGCAGTGTAGAGCTACAAGGTATCGATATTAAGAAAGATAAGAAGTTAGATTTCAGCGGTAGCCAAACGCGCTTGCGGGAACCTGATTCCGTTAAATGGATTGATGATAATCGCTTTGTGATTGCCAATGAAGGCGATATGAATGGTGGTGCTCGAGGTTTTACCATTTTCCATAAAGATGGTCGGGTATTGTTTGAGTCCGGTACGTCCTTCGAACAGGAAGTTATTTTAGCGGGTCACTACCCTGAGAAACGTTCGGGTAAAAAAGGGAGTGAGCCGGAAGGTGTAGCGGTGGGGCAGTTTAATGGCCAAACCTACATCTTTATTCTTTCTGAGCGGGGCTCTGCCATCGGAGTTTATCGAGATACGGGTAAAGATCCAGAGTTCGTCCAGTTGTTGCCTTCAGGTATCGCGCCTGAGTCTGCCGTGGTGATTCCACAACGTAACCTGCTGGTGAGCGCCAACGAGAAAGATCTGATCGAAGATAAAGGCCCGCGTGCACATGTGATGTTGTACAACTTTTCGGATACCCCTGCCGTTTATCCACAGATAATGTCGTCACGGACGAATGATGGTACACCGATTGGTTGGGGGGCACTGTCCGGTCTAACAGCGGACCCTACTAAGCCGGGTATGCTCTATGCGGTGAACGATAGCTTCTATGCTAATCAACCGACTATTTTCAGTATCGATGCCAATCAGACACCTGCCAAAATCACGTCGGCGATGCCGGTTTTACGTGAGGGTAAAGCGGCCATGAAACTGGATTTAGAAGGTATCACTGTTGATGGAAAAGGGGGCTTCTGGCTCGCATCAGAAGGTAAAACCTCAAAAGATATCCCGCATGCTATTCATCACGTCAATAATAATGGAGAGATTGATCGTACCATTGATTTCCCTAAAACGTTATTGGCCCATGAGCTCAAGTTTGGTGCTGAAGGTATTACGTTGATAGGCGATACGCTGTGGGTGGCGATTCAAAAACCGTGGAAGGATGACCCCCAAGATCAGACGAAGTTATTAGCCTATAACCTAGTAACAAACATCTGGGGGGCTGTTAGGTATCCGCTTGAACATGCTGATTCAGGTTGGGTCGGTCTATCAGAGATCGTGAGTCATGGTGATCAGGTGTACATCATTGAGCGGGATAATCAGCTGGGTGAGTCCGCGGTTGTTAAACGTCTCTATAGTGTCTCTATCGATCAATTAAAACCTGCGGCGATTGGTTCGGCTTTGCCGGTGGTTAAGAAAGTGCTAGTGCATGATTTCTTACCTGATTTGAAGTCTCTGAACGGTTATGTTCAGGATAAGGTCGAGGGTTTCACCATTGATGCTGCAGGCAATGGCTATACCGTTACAGATAATGATGGTGTTGATGATAGCTCCGGAGAAACACTGTTTTTCTCTATCGGTAAAATGTAAGTATAAAAAGTAACAGCTAAGAGGGCGATCTTTGATCGCCCTTTTTTTATGTCTGTAATTATTTTTTTTGATTATTAATATTTTGGTTGTGATGAATAGGTTGTTTTTATTAACTGTATTTTGTTTTTAATAAAGTAGTAACTGTACCGTCATAAATGATCGCTATTATCGCTGCCAATGAATTTAATGCAATAAGTTAATAAGGCATTCGTTATGCGATTTGGTTCAAATATATTTTCTTTAATTGTTTTTTTGTTTTCGTCTTCAGCGATGGCAGAGGTAAAGTTTTCTGTTGGTTCTGACATTATGCTGATCGCCGTTAATGGCTCTGAAATTGTAAATGATTCCTTTTTTGAGAACACAGATACAATGATACTACCAAATGGTAAAAATCAGATTCTTGTTCAGTATTCTACCGAAGTGAAAGCATCCGGTGGTTCAGAAATTGAAACGACTGATGCTCATGTGATTGTTTTTAATGCCGAAGATACAGCTGTCCACTTGTCTGCTCCTGAAATTAAGAAGCTATCTCAGTTCCGTGAGTTCAACCTAGGTGGTGCTTGGTTACTGAGTGATAACGCAGGTACGAAAATACAATACTTGTCACAACCTCTTATTAAAGAGGGCTTTCAGATCAATCGTAATTATGAGCAAGAACTCAGAACATTAAATGAATCAGATACGCCAGTATCAATGAAGAAGAGTATGACGTTGGTAGGGTTCTCTTCTACAGCAGAGCCTAATACGCCAATGTTAAAACAGAATGCTAATGAAGTAGATTCAATTAATTTGCCTGAAACATTACTTCGATACTGGTATTTAAATGCTGATCTAGAAACTCGTGCGAAATTCAAAGTATGGCTTGATGGTAAGTGATTTATTTGAATTGGTCTTAAGTGTTTGATGATTTTAATTATATTTTTTTATTTTAATTAATGTTTTACCTTTGATAACTTGGAGATATAAATGAAAAAGCTGATCTTGGTTGCTGCAATCGCTGCGACATCTGCCGGTGCTGTAAATGCTGCAACAATCTATGAAGGCAAAGGCCTGACTTATAAACTTAAAGGTGACCTTCAGGTTCAGCTGCGTGATAACGCGTCTCAAACTAAAGATGCTGAAATTGAGTTTGATGACCTAGAGTTAAAGAACTCTGTTATATACGACCTTGGCAGTGGCATGAAAGCTTTCGGCCAGTTAGATTTCGGTTTTAAGAATGCTGCTGAAGACAAGTCTGATTATAACGGTAGTCAGCTGGAAGAAGCATACATCGGTATCGATTTTGGGGGTTTTGCTGTTGCCGCCGGTAAGCAGAACTACGCGACCGATGAGTTTGGTGTAGAAGGTGCTTATGAACATTATGAAGCGGAAGATGCATTCGACGAAATTGCGACCGACGGCGATGACGTTATCCGTTTTGATGCTTCAACAGATAACTTTACGCTGGTTGCATCGACCGAGTTGAAAGCTGAGGGTGAAGGTTCTGAAAATGGTTCTTCTTATGATCTGTTTGTGGCAACTGAGCTCGGTGGTGTTGAACTGGCGGCGGCTTATCAGACCTATAAAAAGACCCCTTCTTCTGATTCCTTGGACTCTTGGGGTCTGAGTGCGGCAGTTGATCTGGGTAGCGTTGAGCTAGGTGCCGATTACAGTACGACCGATACCGGTACTGAAGATCTGGATATCTACAACCTGATGGCTAAGTTTGAGGCGACGGACACTACCAGTGTTGGTGTTGGTGTAACTCAACAGGAACTCGATTCATCCACGGACGTCACTCAGGTATATGCCAACGTGACCTATAAATTCCCGACTCAGAAAAATGTCAGCCTTTTTGCTGAAGTCTCTGATATAGATGAAGATGGCAAAGACCTTGATCTGGACATGTTGATGGGTATGCGTATTAAGTTCTAATGTAAAAAGTACAAAAATAGGGTCTGTCCTTAGTTCACCCCTTCGAGCTTTGGATAGATTTTTGAGGCCGGTCTAAACACCGGTCTTTTTTCGTTTAGCAGAAAGTTGGTGTTCTTATATTAAGGGTTGCTTCTATATTGTGATGAACCGTCACATATTCGCGGCAGGATGCCGCTCCTACCTGTGGTTTATACTTGGTGCTAGATACATTCTGGGTGCCAATCATAAGTTTTCGCGACAGTATCCACTTCACAAGCTCTTATCCCATGGAGTAGCGAGCGACGCCTCGTCGCGATAAAACTTCAAGGTGGCACCGGCCCAAAAATAGGTCAGCTGAGCCCTTGGTGCAAGCTGCGACGCTAGGTATGTGCTTTAAGCCTACTTAGAAGATTGATGCAGTAAGTAATCATGGCATTCCTGCCAGTTACCTCGATAGACAATTCGATCGGCTTTTAGGCTTAACTGATACTCATACATGGGATCGTAATACCACTCGAGTAGAGGGGTCAGCCAGTTGAGGTGGGCATCAAATCCCGCACCCGCTTGGTGCTGCTTAATCGCGTTTTGCATCGTTTGCCGAAGCACTTGCCAGCGTTCATTACCCAGCCGTTTACGGATTTTATCCAGCCCCGAGAGTAGATACTCTTCGCAGAGGATGTGTCCCTGTTCCTCGCCATGCACGCGGGTATAGTCATCGACCATGTTGATCACATATTCTTGTAGAAGCCGTTGCAGTCGAATCTCAAAGGGGTCTTCAATCACCGCAACCGGAGAGGTCAGCATCTTTTGATAGAGTGGTTTAGGTAGGTCAACGCTACCGATATTCCTTCCTTCATCTTCAAATACAAGCTGTGAGCAACCCGCGTGTTGATTTTTGAGTATCTGAATCGCAGTGGTGTTCTCAAAGTTTATCTGGGTACTTTGGGGGTTAACAAAGCTACCAAAGCTGGAACCACGATGATGCGCTGCGCCTTCAAGGTCCACCGCGTTGGCGAGGGTGTTGACCATCAGAGTTTTGGCCGAGCCCGTTTTACCACCGACGATATAGAAGGGTAGTTGCTTGGACACGTCACTCAACACCTCTAGTAGGGTATGACGTAGGGCTTTGTAACCGCCTAGGATCAGTGGATAGTTCACACCGGCCTCTTTAAGCCATTGCTGTGTAGTATGAGAGCGAAGCCCGCCGCGAAAACAGTAGATATACCCTTCGGGATTATTGCGACAAAAAGATAGCCAGCGTTCCATGCGGGCTGCCTTTATCTCACCACAGACCAGTTCGTGCCCTAGTTTGATAGCCGCTTGCTGACCTTTCTGCTTATAGCAGGTGCCAACTTTGGCCCGCTCGTCATCGGTCATCAGCGGTAGGCTGATAGTGTTAGGAAAAGCCCCCTGAGCGAACTCAATCGGCGCCCGTAGATCGATCATCGGGGTGTCATTTAGAAACAGCTGGCGGTAATTATCGGTATCTTCGCGCATTATCGTTATCTGATGTTATAAGGTTTGGATGTGCATCTGATGTAGCTGACGGTCATGCCAACGACTCAAGCACAGTAGTGCGGCACAGGCGCCGATGAGGGCGAGTAACATATCGGACTGAGTATCCCAGATGTAACCCTGAGTACCGAGAAAAGCCTCGGCGGATTCCCCCGTCAATACCGCTACGCCCCACTCAATAAGTTCGTATAACGCGCTGAATGCAAGGCAAAAGCAGACCGTTAAAAAATGTAGCCAGCGTCGACCATTAATCGCTTGCGCACGTAGTAACACTTCACGGCCAATGATCGCCGGTACAAATCCTTGGGCTAGGTGGCCTATTTTGTCATAGTTATTACGTTGCCAGCCGAAAATCTCAGATATTTGATCAAACAGGGGGACTTCGGCATAGGTATAGTGACCACCGACCATCAGAATGATGCTGTGGATCAGAATTAACGCATAGAGCAAAGGCGTCAGCGGATGAGTTTTTAAGGTTATCGCTAAGACGACGACACCGATCAATGCCGGTGCCACCTCAAGAAACCAGGTGAACTGATCCTGTGGGTGAATCGCCGACCACAGGAGCGTGGCCATAAAAATGATAATCCAGAGTATTCGCATCGGTGCAGTATAAGCGATTTAAGAAACCTTAAATAGCGTCGCACATCTGTTGAGGCTGAGGCTTGTTGCGGGAAGAGCAGGCCTGAGTTAAGCGAGGGGAATAATAATCTCCGGTAATGACAACATGCGGCCGGTCAGTGTTTTTTCCTGTGTCGGTAAAACATCTAGGCTGGGCCATAATCCCGTAGCCACTGCTTGCTTATAACCGTTATTCAGGCCAGCAGCGGTCATCTGTTCCACTGTTGTTGAATAGTCATAGGTTAAACGCTGCCAACGACAGACCAGTTGATCATCCTCTGGCGTGATCAGCATATACCAGGTTTGCGCTGTGCCATCATTCGCGGGCATACCGATAACGCCGGCGTTTAGCCAGTAGCCGTTAGCTATGTGTTGCCCAAAGGGGATGCCGCTGTGTCCCGAAATAATGATGTCACTATTCGATTGGGCTAGCTGTTGTTGCTTCTCAACCTCTGAATCTGAGGCGAAGAGAAATTGATTATTAGTGTCTAGGCCACCATGAATCACGGTGAAACGCTGTTTGCCATAGGTAAAACAGCTTTGCTCTGGAAGCTGCCGCATCCAAGCTTTATTAGCGTCACTGACCCTAGGCAGGGTAAAGTTATACCACTGGGCAGAGAGGAGATCACAGGAGCTACCTTCGGTAAAACCACAGCCACAATCCTTAGCACCTTGGCCGACAGATTCTTCACAGTTACCGGCGATAATATGGATGCCCCACTCTCGGAGTAGATTCACCGTCTCATCGGGCTGGGCACAATAGGCCACTAGGTCGCCGGTGCAGATGATATTACTCGGCGTTATCCCTTGTTGTTCGGCAACCTGCTGGATAGCTTGGGTAGCCTGTAGATTGCTATAAGGGCCGCCAAATATTAATAGAGGGGCGGTTTCATCCGGTTTGAAGGTGGTCATATGGCTGTTTCCCGTAATGCCGGCTGATGTTTTTGGCTGAGCATACCTACCCAGAAGAGTAAGCAACCGCTCAACAGCACAGAGATCGAGATCCCCAGCAGTTTGGTGTATTTATGACTCTCACCGAGAAACTGGGTATGTCCTGCGGATTCGGTAAAGTAGAGGGCGGCACCTGCTAGTGAGATGAAAAAACAGCTCAGATAGCTCCACAGAGGAATATCCGTGCGCCGTCCCCAGAGAGAGAAGAAAACTACCGGTGCGAGATACATGGATGCCGTACCGCTCACGGCCACCGCACTGAATAGATCTTGATTGCCGGAAAACACCAACAGTAAGCCGAGCAGCACAAAGACCGCCATGGTGATACGGCCGTTTACGACGGAAGGTTCTATCCAGCGCATATCAACGGCGACCAGTTTGGAGGCGCTAGAGAGGGTGCTGTCCAGTGTCGACATCGCGGAGATAACCAGGGTGATGTTAAACAGCAGCATCGGGGTTTCACCAAGAATACGCATCAAGGTAGCATTCATCACTTCGCCATCGATTGCATTAGCGCCCGCGATAATACCGAAGCTACCGAAGAGCATGATGCAGACAAAGCTAATCCAAGCGGCATGATAGAAGCTTTTACGGGTAGTTTCGCGGTCGGCGATAAATCCTCGATCCATCATCACCGGGTCATGCATCGGATAGCTCCAGATCTGTAACAGAGCCACTAAGATCAAGATAGGACCGGGATCATTGATAGCGAAGCTTTTAAACATGATCGCGGCACTGGTGAGCTGGCCGGTGGCTAACACTAAAACGGTGAGTGCGCCGAGTAACAGCAAAAAGAGTAGCATCTGAAATAGATCGGTACGCAGTGAGGCATGCAGGCCGCCGAGCATGGAGTACACCAAGGTGACCACGGCAAACAGCGCCACTGCGGTGGTATAGGCGGTGCCGCCGGCGACCCCAAATAAGATACCGATCACGAGAATATTGGCAAACACTTCGCTGACTAAGCGGACACCGATGACAAAGTTATAACAGCGGGTGCCCCAGCGGCCGAAGCGGTCGATGAGAAAGGCCTGAATACTGTCAAAACCATGTTGAAAACGTACCGAATCAATAATCTTCGCGCCGGTGAGGAATGACAGGTAATAAGCCGCATAGGCTAAGGTGCCCCAAACGCCGTAGTAAAATCCCAAAATCGCCGCGTTTAACAATGAACGCGCAAAGATCCAGGTGGTGACCTGTGAAAATGTCAGCAGTAATAGACCGGGCGCTTTGCCCTCTGGAGATAGCCCTTTAAAAAACGCGCCGCTATCTTTCGCTTTGGGGCTGATAAACACTGAGAATATAGCGACGGTCGCGACCGCGATAATGAGTGTTATTTCCATGGGCTATCCTGATTGAATGCAAAATCTGAGGAGCTATTATTACTGGCTAAACTGAAATAACGATGAAAATAGCCGTTTTTCTGCTGTCCAGAATAGACAAAAGCCTGCACGGGGCAGACTTTTAGAGAGGGCGGTAAATCTATATGAGCGCTTATGTAAATGCACCTATGTAAATGCATTTATGTTAAGCACTTATGTTAAGCGCTTAGGGTAACCATTTATCTTAATATGTATAGCTCACAGCGCTTGTCTCACTCGCCTATATTAAGGTGATTGGGACAAAGCGCTTAGATTAGCCTATTAGATATATTTTTTGCCGGTAGGTACCGCAACAACAGGCACTTTGGCGCCTTTAATCACCTGACGGGTGGTCTGGCTGTGATGACCAAAGGTGTTTTCAGACCCCATGATAATCATATCGGCTTTGCAGCTCGCGGCGGTTTTTAGGATAGAGTCGGTGTAGTTGCCTTCAACAATCATATGCTCAATATCGAGATCCACGACCTTATCGAGGGAACCAAGCTCCTCTTCACAGAACTTCTCAATCCGTGATTTCATCTGTTTCATGACTTCGTCGATACCTTCGTCATGCATCTTTTTGACGGTCTCTTCCGGCAGATAGTTTTGAATCAGTGCGTGACCCAACTCACCGATCGGCTCAATGACATGCAGCATGATAATGCGGGCATTCAGGTTCTGTGCAAGGTTGAGTGCCTGCCTAAAGACCGGGCGAGTGTGTTTGCCCAGTGATGTGGTGTACAAAATCGTTTTAATTTCAGGGAGTGCCATGCTCAATATCCTCGTTAGTTACTGATTCGCAGTGTTGTGCTGAATCAGTCTGTTTTCTGGCGTCGTGTTCTGTTCGCTTAGTTTTGGCTGGCTGACACGATCCAGAAGATAAATAATAGATTTATAATCAATGCCGCTATGGTGCGACAGTCCTATTTCACAGGTGCGACTGGTGGAATAACCTGTTGAGCATCCCTCGACATCGGCTTTGAGTGTGCGTAGTGCCGACTCATTAAGTTCGGGGGTGGAAAAACCCTTATCACCGGCAAAACCGCAGCAGGTAATCTGTTCTGGAATCACCACGTCGGTGACGCATCGTTCAACAATCGTTTGTAATTTATCGGTGACGCCCATACGGGTGCTACTACAGGTGATATGCAGTGCCACCGTCTCTTCGGCAGGCGTAATCACGAGTCGATCCAGTAAAAACTCATGGATAAACTCTACACTGTCGAACAGGTTAATACGTTGATCTACGTTACCCTTTAGTCTAAGACTGCAGGGGCTGGTATCAGAAAGCACCGGATACTCGCCGTTATTACTCGCTTTCAACAGCATATTGCTGGTTTCTGTTGCTTTATAATCGGCCGCATCAAACATCCCCTTCGATTGGAAAGGCATGCCGCAGCAGAGCTGGTCGAGGTTATCGGGGTAGATAATCTGAAATCCCGCTTTACGTAGCAGGTTTTCGGTTTTTTCAGCTAGGGGTGTTTGTTCCTCATCTCCCCGTGCGGGTCCCATGGATCGGCTAGCACAGCTAGGCAGATAGACCACTTTCGGCGCATCGGGGTTCATCACCGAAGGAGAGACAATCTTTGCTGCCGCTTTAGGCATTGAGGGTGTCCACTGCTGCACCCGTCCACCCGAGAGCTTGCGGCTCGTTTTCGTCAGTGCGCCCATCACCTTGGTGCCGAAAACGGCGTGAGCGAGGTCTGCACCTTTAAAAGCGACCCGACTGGCATTCATCACCCCACCGTAATGTTCCGCCAGCCATTGCGCCAGTTTTGCATGGCGCTGATTATTGCGGCTGCGTAGTAATCGCGTTAGGTCACCGGTGTTGATCTCTACTGGACAGGTAGTAGAGCATAACCCGCAGGCGGCGCAGGTATCTATCCCCTGATAAAGGTACTCTTTACGCAGTTCTTTCAGTCGTTCGGGATCTTCTTGGCTGGCTTCAAGACGAGCAATCTCCCGCCAGATAACGATTCGTTGGCGGGGGCTTAAGGTGAGATCACGCGAAGGACAGGTTGATTCACAAAAGCCGCACTCGATACATTTATCGACCAGCGCTTCGGCTGCCGGTAGCGGTTTTAGGTTTTCAAGATGCACCTGAGGATTACGGTTCAGCAATACGCCGGGGTTGAGGATATTGTTGGGGTCGAACAGCTCTTTAATCTCCCACATCAGATTGTAGGCCTCTGCGCCCCACTCTTTTTCGACGTAGGGGGCCATATTCCGGCCGGTACCGTGTTCTGCTTTGAGGGAGCCGTCATACTTATCCACCACCAGTGTAGCGACATCGTCCATCAAGCCTTCATAGCGCTTAAGTTCGGCTGGGTTATCAAAGGATTGGGTAAAGAGGAAGTGTAGATTGCCTTCGAGCGCATGACCGAAAATCAGGGCTTCGTGATATTCCCATTTAATAAAGATCTCATGCAGATCATGTACGGCTTCTGCTAACTGGGGTACGGGGAAGGCCACGTCTTCAATAATCACCGTGGTGCCGGTTTTACGAACGGCGCCGACCGCGGGGAACAACCCTTTACGAATAGCCCAGTACTGTGAATATTCCGCAGGATCGGTAGTGAACTTCACCGGCTGAACGGTTTCAAGGGCCGCGATAGAAGCGGTGATGCTGTCCACCTGTTGCTGTAGATGTTCTTTGCAGCTAGAGCGAGTTTCGACCAGCAGAGCTGCTACATCATTAGGTAGGGTTTTAATAAACTCAGGCATCCCTGGTTTATTTTCAATCGAGCGTAAGCTGGCACGGTCGATCATCTCCACCGCTGATACCGGTGTCTGTTTCAGCAGGGCTACCGCTTCGCAGGTGGTGCGGACCGTGGGGAAAAAAATCAATGCCGAGGCTTTATTAGGATGTTCATCCACGGTGTTGTAGGTGATCTCGCTGATGAAGCCCAAGGTGCCTTCCGAGCCGATCATCAGATGCTGCATGATATCGATCGGATCTTGATAGTCCACGAGAGCGTTTAGCGCGTAACCGGTGGTATTTTTCAGACGGTATTTGTGTTCAATACGTTGCCGCAGAGGCTCGTTGCACTGAGTCTGCTGTGCTAAAGAGGCCAGTGCGTCAAGCAAACCTTTATGCGTTTGCTTAAAGTGGCGGATAGACTCGGCGTTACCGGTGTCTAGCTTGGTGCCATCGGCCAGTACCAGCTTCATTCGATTCAGGGTGCGATAACTGTTTTGAGCGGTGCCACAACACATACCGCTGGCGTTATTCGCCGCGATCCCACCAATCATGGCGCTGTTGATCGAGGCGGGGTCAGGCCCGATCTTTTTGTTAAAGGGGGCGAGATGTTTATTCGCATGACCGCCAATCACACCCGGTTGCAAGGAGATTTGGCTGGCATCTTCATTGATCGAGATCGCTTTCCAACCATCTCTGAGTTGAATCAAGACCGAGTCAGTAATCGCCTGTCCCGATAAGCTGGTGCCCGCGGCACGAAAGGTCACCGGGATTTTATGTCGGTTGGCCAACTTAACAATACGGGCAACATCCGCTTCCGATTCCGGCCGTACCACCAGTTGTGGAATAAGACGGTAAAAACTGGCATCCGTACCATAGGCCAACGTACGTAACGGGTCAGATATGATTTGACTGTCGGTAAGAAATGCCAATAGCTGTTGCTTGAATTGCTGATATGCCTGTTTCATCGAAATACCTTTTTTGACAGAGTTCTCTCGGAATTAGCCCAGTTACAAATCAATATGGATTATAGGGTTCAATTCGTTTTTATATGTTCAGCCTAACCTTCCGGGTGATCGACAGTCCGTTGGGTAGGTCGGAAATCATAAACGAAGGAGCAGTAGCCCCTCCGTCATTTTAAGCCAAACTTATTTGTTGGTTGCACACGGAAGGAAAGCGTTAGATTCCCTAAGGTCATAACCTTTACGGAAAGTACTCAGGTCACCCCAAACTTTCTTGAAGAAAGGATCTGCAACGGTCTTCTCTGCAACCACTTCGTCCCACTTTTCTTCAAAGGCGGTCAGCATGGTGTCATTCCAATAACGGATATGCACGCCATGTTCTTTGGCATTGGCCATAACATCAAACTGCATCGCTTCACCTTAGGCGACTGCATTGGTTACAGACGCTTTACAGGTGTTATCCACAATCGCCTGTTGCGACTTACTCATGCCCTTCCAAGTATCTTTGTTGATCAGCAGCTCAAAGATAGTGGCCTGCTGATGCCAGCAAGGGAAGTAGTTGTATTTAGCGATCTTATACAGGCCTAGACGTTGATCGATAGCGGGTTGAGAGAATTCAGTCGCATCAATCGCGCCGACCAGCTTACCGGGCTCATAGATTTTCAGCTTAATGGAGCCTTCACTCATAATCGGTAGCTGTTCGGAGACCCATTTAATCGGTGTGCCGAGTGCCGGCAGATGAGAGCCGAAAGCGATCGGTGTTTTCAGCAGTACTCTATCAACGGCTTGAAGGGTAACGGTTGTGGCAGTCATCGCTGTTGTCATCACGCAGCAGAGACTAGGGTCTTGGCGAATGTATTCATACTCCTCCCCCAGGATATTTGTTGTTTTTATGAGTCTTTTAAATCAGTCGTTGCAAGACAAAGAACAGGCCATTCTGAGCTTTTGAAAATGTTCTTGAATAATTGGTCTTACCAATTTACCATGCAATGAGTCGCTACCATAGAATTTAGACCACACAGTTGTCAATGTTTTTATCCATCTGTGCGTGAGTCCGTTTTCGCGATTGTGAAGTAATAGGCAGTGATTTTTTAATCAAATCAATAAGAAGCGATAAGCTTGAAGATAGACATACGACAAATGTCGTACAGCCGCAGACAACGGTTGTGTTAAAACAGTAGTAGAGCCTCTGTAGACCGCCTGTTAGCAACGGTTTACATTAATAGGGCAGGTTAAAGATTGATGGCCGGCATGGAATAAAACGAGTAATAGGTGGCGAGGGATGGTGTATCAGCGAGTTAAGCAGCCGAAAATATCCGATGTGATCATGGCGCAGCTTGAAGATATGGTGTTGGAAGGGACGCTAAAGCCCGGACAAAAGTTACCGGCAGAGCGTGAATTAGCGAAACAGTTTGAGGTTTCTCGGCCATCCTTACGTGAGGCGATACAGAAATTGGCCGCCAAAGGTGTACTGGTGAGTCGGCAAGGTGGAGGCACCTATGTATCCGAAGAGTTGGGTCGGGCCTTCTCTGATCCCTTATTAGAACTGTTTCAAACCCACCCCGAGGCGCAGTATGATCTTTTAGAGTTTCGTCATGCGTTGGAAGGGGTGTCTGCATACTATGCGGCGTTACGCAGTACCCCCGCGGATAAAGAACATATTCGTGCGCGTTATGATGCGCTACAGATGTTTCATGACCGAAAAGAGTTTGATAAAGAAGTGTATGCGGATGTCGATTTCCACTTGGCCATCGCAGAATCGACCCATAATATGGTGTTGTTGCATATGATGCGCGCCCTGTTTAGTTTGTTACGCCAACATATTTGGGAAAACCTCAAAGACGTCTACCCTAAAAGCGAGATGCGGAGCAAAATACATGAGCAACATACCTTATTGCTCGATGCGATTGTTGCCGGCGAGCCAGAGAACGCTCGTAAGGCAGCTCATGATCATTTAGCCTATGTAGAAGAGGCTTTGTTGGAGCAGGGCAAAGAGAATACTCGGATCAAACGAGCACTGCGTCGGACGGATGTCACGGCGTTGTAATTGGGCTTCTGTATAAAAACTACAATGCTTGCCGGTTGTGCCGCAGAAGTAGACTTTAAACCTGTAATTTTGTAGTATTACTACATAATTACAACGACAATAAAAAAGTGGCAGGCTTGCTGCAGTGCAGCATGACGCCTGTTTTGGCTCTATTAAGGCATTCACAGAAGTGTTGGTTGAAAGGACAAATGAGCAGAGCAAAGTGCTAAAATCCATTAAATCATTGGGTTCAGCATAATTCGGTTGTTTTTTGCCTGCTTTTTTACTGATAACTTCTATTCTTAACAGAGTTTATTGACCGCCAGAGTGATGCAATCCTCTGGTTTTGAGTGCAAGTCAAGAATAGTGGAGAAAGGCAAAGTGCAAGAATATACCGACGATATTGATCCAATTGAAACCAGTGAATGGGTAGAGGCACTAGAATCCGTTGCTAAGAATGAAGGCAGCGAACGTGCCCATTACATCCTGCAAAAGCTGGGTGAAAAAGCGTCTGACCTAGGCGTAAACTCAAATGCATCCCTGACGACCCCTTATCGAAACACGATCGCATCGAAAGATGAAGTCCGCATGCCGGGCGACCTGTTTATGGAACGCCGTATCCGTTCTTTTATCCGTTGGAACGCGATGGCAATGGTCATGCGCGCCAATGACAACGCCGACGGTCTTGGCGGTCATATCTCTAGTTTCTCCTCTTCTGCAACTTTATACGATATCGGTTTTAACTACTTTTTCCATGGCTCTGAAGGCGATCGTGAAGGCGATCTGGTGTTCTTCCAGGGGCATATCTCTCCCGGTATCTATTCTCGCGCCTATCTTGAAGGCCGTCTAACCGAAGAGCAGATGGATAGCTTCCGTCGTGAAGTCGATGGCGGTGGTTTACCCTCTTATCCACACCCTTGGCTGATGCCTGATTTTTGGCAGTTCCCAACGGTTTCTATGGGTCTTGGCCCGTTGCAAGCGATTTACCAAGCGCACGTGATGCGTTACCTGTCATCTCGTTCAATGATCGATCGTGGCGAGCGTAAAGTTTGGGCGTTCCTCGGTGATGGTGAGTGTGATGAGCCGGAATCCTTAGGTGCTATCTCGCTAGCAGGCCGTGAACATCTCGAAAACCTCGTCTTCGTGGTTAACTGTAACCTGCAGCGTCTAGACGGACCAGTACGGGGTAACGGTAAAATTGTTCAGGAACTCGAAGGTGTGTTCCGTGGCGCAGGCTGGAACGTCATCAAGTGTTTGTGGGGCCGTCACTGGGATCCACTGTTTGAAAACGACACTAAAGGTTTGTTGCAGAAACGCATGGACGAAGTCTGTGACGGTGAGCTGCAAAACTACAAGGCTAACGGTGGCGCTTACACCCGTGAGCATTTCTTTGGCAAGTATCCAGAACTGCTGGAGATGGTTAAAGATCTCTCCGACGACGATATCATGAACCTCAACCGTGGCGGCCACGACCCTTACAAAGTGTATGCGGCTTACCATGAGGCGATGAACCATAAAGGTCAGCCAACGGTTATTCTGGCGCAAACCGTTAAAGGTTACGGTACCGGTAAATCAGGTACGGCTAAAAACGATACCCACTCACTGAAAAAAGTGGCGATGGAAGATCTGAAAGACTTCCGTAATCACCACAATATTCCGCTGACCGATGATCAGCTGAAAGAAGTACCTTACTACCGTCCATCGCCCGATTCTGCAGAGATGAAGTACATGATGGATCGACGTAACCGTTTAGGCGGTGTCTATCCGACTCGACGTAGTGACTTCGATGCCTTAGAAATTCCACCACTAGAAACCTTCGCGGCGCAGCTAAAAGATAGCGGCAAGCGCGAAATGTCGACTCAGATGGTGCTTAACCGTGTGATGAGCACATTGGTTAAAGATAAAAACATTGGTGATCGTGTTGTACCGATCGTGCCGGATGAAGCCCGTACCTTTGGTATGGAAGGTATGTTCCGTCAACTCGGTATATACACCTCTGCCGGTCAGAACTATGTACCCCATGACTCCGATCAGATCATGTTCTACAAAGAGTCTAAAACCGGTCAGATTCTAGAAGAAGGGATTAACGAAGCAGGGGCGATGTCTGCGTGGATGGCCTGTGCCACTTCATACAGTAATAACAACTGCACCTTGGTGCCTTTCTATATCTATTACTCTATGTTTGGTTTCCAACGGGTGATGGATTTGGCTTGGGCTGCCGGTGATATGCAGGCGCGTGGTTTCCTTATCGGCGCAACCTCTGGTCGTACCACCCTTAACGGTGAAGGACTGCAGCATCAGGATGGCCATTCTCACCTGATGGCGCAGATGATTCCGAACTGTGTCTCTTATGATCCGACCTTTGGTTATGAACTGACCGTTATTGTTCAGGATGGCCTGAAACGGATGTTCCAGGACAAAGAGAACAAGTTCTACTACATCACCACCATGAACGAAAACTATGCCCACAAAGCGATGCCGGTTGGCGCTGAGGAAGGTATTGTTAAAGGGATGTACCTTCTGCAAGAAGGTAAAGATGCCGAGAAGAAAGTTCAGCTAATGGGTTGCGGTACGATCCTGCGTGAAGTGATCGCAGCTGCCGACATTCTGCGTGAGGATTATGGTATCGAAGCCGATATCTGGAGCACTACCTCAATCAATGAGCTGCGCCGTGATGCGCAGGGTGTTGCCCGTTGGAACATGCTGCATCCTGAAGAGGAACTGCGTACCTCCTATCTGCAAGATTGTCTGAAAGATCGTCAGGGTCCTGTGATCGCCTCGACTGACTACATGCGTAACTATGCTGATCAGCTGCGTGAATATATCCCAGGCACTTATAAAGTGTTGGGTACCGATGGTTTCGGTCGCTCTGATACACGTGCTAAGTTGCGTGATTTCTTTGAAGTTAGCCGTTACTACGTAACTGTTGCTGCTCTATCTGCCTTGGCGGAAGAGGGGCAGGTTGAGCGTTCTGTGGTCGCTAAGGCAATGAAGAAGTTTGGTATTAATCCGGAAAAACCAGCTCCTTGGACTGTGTAACCCGACGCTAAACTTTTAAGAGAGGATAATGACGTGAGTACTGTAAACATTACGGTTCCTGATATTGGTGGCGCAACAGACGTCGATATTGTTGAAGTTTGTGTCGCCGTGGGTGACACAGTGGTTGAAGGCGATTCTCTGATCGTGCTGGAAACCGATAAGGCCTCTATGGAGGTCCCCTCTACCCATGCGGGTACAGTGAAAGAGATTTTGGTCGAAGTCGACAGCACCTGTAACGAAGGTCAGCCGATTGTCGTATTAGAAACTGGGCTGGTGGTTGAAGAGGTGGCGCCAGTGGTCACGGCAGCTCCGGCTACACCTGCTCCGGCAGCAGAAGCGGCACCTGCACCGAGTGCAGCGCCAGCGGCGGCCAGTGCGGTAGAGAAAATACTCGTACCCGACCTCAGTGGCGCGACGGATGTCGATGTCGTTGAGGTGTTGGTTAAAGTAGGGGATACCGTTGCTGAAGGGGATTCTCTAATCGCCCTCGAAACCGATAAAGCTTCCATGGAAGTGCCTGCTGAACAGGCGGGTGTGATCGTTTCGATCAATATTAATGAGGGTGATACCGTTAATGAAGGTGATCATCTGGGAGATATTCAGGTTGCGGGTGCTGCGGCACCGGCTGCTGTTGAGGCGCCTGCCGCTGAAGCAGCCGCACCTGTGGCTGCAGCGCCAACCGCTGCACCGGTCGCGGGTGGTGTTGAAGATATTCTGATCCCTGATCTCAGTGGTGCAACCGATGTTGATGTGGTTGAAGTGCTAGTGAAGGATGGCGATACCGTTGCTGAAGGCGATTCAGTGCTGGTATTGGAAACCGATAAGGCCTCTATGGAAGTACCTGCACCGAAAGCCGGTGTCGTGAAATCCATGAAGATCAAAGACGGTGATCAGGTCAACGAAGGTCAACTGTTGATGCAACTGGAAGTGGAAGGGTCTGCACCTGCAGCGGCACCCGTTGCTCCTGCACCAACGACTGCAGCCCCAGCGCCAGTCGCTGCTGCGCCAGCTAAAGCAGCAACGCCTGCGGCACCGGTTGCGCAGATTGATCGTGCAGCCCTAGAGCAGAAAAATAAACAGGTTCATGCAGGCCCCGCCGTACGTGCGATCGCCCGTGAATTTGGTGTTGATCTGTCCTTGGTGAGCGGTACTGGCCCACGGACACGTATCCTGAAAGAAGACGTTCAGGCATATGTTAAAGGTGCGCTGAAGCAATTGGCTGAGAAGCCTAAGGCGGCAGTCACCGGTTCAGGTATTCCGGCCATTCCAGAAGTCGATTTCAGCCAGTTCGGTGAAATCGAAATGGTGAAAATGTCCAAGATCCATAAGCTGACCGCTGCCAACATGTCACGCTGCTGGTTGAACATTCCCCATGTAACTCAGTTTGATAAAGCCGATATCACCGACCTCGAACTGTTCCGTGCCGAGATGAAAGAGGAAGCGGCGCGTAATGGCGTTAAACTGACACCATTACCCTTTATGCTGAAAGCGATTGCGATCGCTCTTAAAGCCCATCCGAAATTTAATGCTTCGCTGCATGCAGATGGTGAACACATCGTCTACAAAAAGTATGTCAATATCGGTATGGCGGTTGATACACCAAATGGCCTGATGGTCCCAGTGATCAAAGATGCAGACAAAATGAGCATCTATGAACTGTCCCTGGCGGCGGTAGAACTGGCGGGTAAAGCGAAAGGTCGTAAGCTGAAACCAGCAGAGATGCAGGGCGCTTGTTTCACGATCTCAAGCTTAGGTGGTATTGGCGGTACAGGCTTTACGCCGGTAGTTAATGCCCCTGAAGTAGCTATTTTAGGTGTGTCTAAAGCGGATATCGAACCACGCTGGAACGGTAAAGAGTTCGAACCACGTAAGATGTTGCCTCTGTGCTTGTCTTACGATCATCGTGCGATTAACGGCAGTGATGCGGGACGATTCTTGACCTACCTGAATCAGTTGTTAAGCGATGTACGTCGCATGGTGATGTAATTAAAGACTTCATCTTTAATGGCGTCACATCCGGTAGCCTTTGTTATTGATACAAAGGCTGTCGATTCGGGGTTAATCCCCGAGCTTGATACAGTTGTTCACTAACGGCTGTATCAACTTATCTTCTAGATTTCCATGGATATTCTTGTACCCATGACTCAAGCCTCTTTTCATTATTGAAAAGAGGCTTTTTTTTGTTTGAATTACGGTTTATCAGAATGAATATGTGGGAGCAGCCTTTTGTGTGGGAGCTGCCTCTGGCGGCGATAGCTGTTCGCACCTCCGGTTCGGTTATAACTCGTAGCGTGCCGGTGAGCTTTACGAACCGCACTGATGATGGGTGATGGTTATTGATCTAAGGCTGTTCCCACTGGTGCGGTTCGTACCTCACCGCCACCCTACGGGAAACAGATGGGGTGTGTGGATTTTGTGGGAGCTGCCTCTGGCGGCGATATATGCCCGTACCTCACCGATACAACCACTCGTAGCGTGCTGGTGAGCTTTGCGAACCGCACCGATGATAAATAATGGATTTGATATAAGCTTGTTCCCACAGGTGCGGTTCGTACCTCACCGCCACCCTACGCCAAATCGATGGAATGTGTGGATTTTGTGGGAGCCGCCTCTGGCGGCGATAGATGTTGGGGTGTGTTGGTTCGGTTTTACCTACCGTCACCCATCAAATGATGAAAAGGCTTTTAAGCGTTGTAATACTCTTTATACCAATCAACAAACTTTTGCATACCCTCTTCAATGGTGGTGCTCGGCTTGAAGCCGGTCGCTTGTTGCAGGCTATCAATATCCGCGTATGTCGCAGGAACATCCCCAGGTTGCATCGGTAAATATTCTTTAATGGCTTTTTTACCCGCCGCTGATTCAATCGCCTCAATAAAACGACTTAACTCAATGGGTTCATTATTACCGATATTGTATAACCGATAAGGCGCGCTACTACTATCCGGACTGGTTCTTGGATTGTTATCATCCACTTGCGGGATAACATCTTGAATACGGATAACGCCTTCCACAATATCATCGATATAGGTGAAATCACGCAGCATCTTACCGTGGTTAAACACTTTAATGGGGCGGTCTTCTAGAATAGCGCTGGTAAATAGGAAGGGTGCCATATCAGGACGACCCCAAGGGCCATAGACGGTAAAGAAGCGCAAACCGGTGGTTGGAATTCCGTACAGGTGTGAATAACTATGCGCCATCAACTCATTGGATTTCTTAGTGGCGGCATAGAGTGAGACGGGATGATTTACCCCATCTTCGGTCGAAAAGGGCATCTTGGTGTTCATGCCATACACCGATGAGGATGAGGCATAGACTAAATGTTTAATATTGTTCTGTCGGCAGCCTTCCAAGATAGTCATCATGCCGGTCAGGTTGGAATCAACATAGGCAAATGGGTTTTCTAAGGAGTAACGTACCCCTGCCTGGGCGGCTAAATGTATCACGCGATCAAAGCCACTCTCGGCAAAGAGTTGTGCCATGCCTTCACGATCGGCGAGATCCAATTTTTTAAAGGTAAACTGAGGGTATTGCTCAAGCCGTGCTAAACGAGCATCTTTCAGCGCGGGGTCATAATAATCATTCAGGTTATCCAAGCCAATGACCTTATGCCCAGCTTGGCACAAACGCTCTGACACAAAGTTGCCGATAAAACCGGCAGCACCGGTGACGAGATAGGTTAACTGCATTGTCTTTATCCTGAATAATATTTAAAAAGCTGTTGATGACCCGCACCAATACAACATCAATCAATTTCGTAGGGTGCCGGTGAGGAACGAACCGCACCAACGAAGGCGGTCTTATATCCAAAATCGTTACTCATCACCGGTGCGGTTCGTAAAACTCACCGGCACCCTACGTGTGGTAACGAACCATAACAATGAACATCAGCATCCATGAAATGCGTAGGGTGCCGGTGAGGAACGAACCGCACCAATGGAAACGGTCTTATATTTAAAATCGTTACTCATCATCGGTGCGGTTCGTAAAACTCACCAGCACCCTACGGGTGGTAACGAACTATAACGATGTACATCAACATCCATGAAATCAGTAGGGTGTCGGTGAGGAACGAACCGCACCAACGGAGGCGTCTTATATTCAAAACCGTTAGTCATCACCGGTGTGGTTCGCAAAGCTCACCAGCACCCTACACCATTACAACTTAATCGATAAACCTCTGCCAATGGCGTAATAACTAAAACCACGATCAGCCATTCGTTGTGGATCATAAAGGTTACGGCCATCAAAGATAACCGGCTCTGCCAGCTGCTGCTTGATCATATCGAAATCCGGTGCGCGGAAGCTTTGCCATTCGGTACAGATCACTAACATATCAGCGCCATTGAGCGCGGCTTCTTTAGTGCCCATCAGATTTAGATCGGGACGAGATCCGTAGATGCGTTGTGTTTCTTCCATCGCTTCTGGATCAAAGGCCTGCACTTTGGCGCCGGCAGCCCATAACAGTTCCATCAATACACGACTAGAGGATTCTCGCATATCATCGGTTTTGGGTTTAAAAGACAAGCCCCAAAGCGCGACAGTCTTACCCGCAACATCGCCATTAAAATGACGATTGATCAGTTCGAATAATTTAGTTTTCTGTTTGGCATTAACCGCTTCAACAGCTTTCAGAATTTGTGAATCATAACCGATCTGTTCTGAGGTTTTGACCAAGGCTTGCACATCTTTAGGGAAGCATGAACCGCCGTATCCACAGCCAGGATAGATAAAGTGATAACCGATACGTTCATCCGAACCGATACCGTTACGGACGTTTTCGATATCAGCCCCAACCATCTCAGCTATATTCGCCATCTCGTTCATGAAGCTGATTTTTGTGGCCAACATGCAGTTTGCGGCATATTTTGTCAGCTCTGCACTACGGACATCCATAAAAATAATGCGGTCATGGTTACGGTTGAAAGGGGCATACAACTCGGTCATCACATCTTTAACGTGATCGTTTTCGGTGCCGATAACAATCCGGTCTGGGCGCATACAGTCACTGACCGCAGCCCCTTCTTTAAGAAATTCAGGGTTTGAGACGATATGAAACTCGAGAGTTGATTCCCGCTCGGCCAATACAGCAGCAACGGTAGCTTCAACCTTATCTCCGGTACCGACGGGGACGGTTGATTTATCAATAATAATTTTCGGCGCTTGCATATAGGTCGCAATCGTCTTAGCCACCGCTTGGACATACTGCAGATCAGCAGAACCATCTTCATCCGGTGGCGTACCTACGGCAATAAACTGAATCTCACCGAACTCAACCGCAGCTTTTGCATCGGTGGTAAACAGCAAACGGCCCGCTTCATAGTTAGATTGTACCAGGGGTGTGAGGCCGGGTTCGTAGATGGGAATGAGGCCATTTTTTAGGTTTTCAACCTTTTGGGCATCGACATCAACACAACAAACATCGTGGCCAACTTCAGCCAATACCGCTGCCTGTACGAGCCCCACATAACCTATGCCAAATACTGTGACTTTCATTCGCTGATTTTCCTTCTGCAGCACTTAAAATTGTCAACATTATATCAGCCGGAATAACGCATGTGCGAAATAAATAGAAGGGAGTTCGCCCTGATATTCTATCAACTATTTCCGTAGGGTACCGATGAGGAACGAACCGTACCAATAAGACCCAACATCTATCGCAGCCAGAGGCAGCTCCCACGTATTGTAGGGTACCGGTGAGGAACGAACCGTACCAGTACGACCAATATCTATCGCAGCCAGAGGTAGCTCCCACATTTTGTAGGGTACCGGTGAGGAACGAACCGTACCAATACGACTCAACATCTATCGCAGCCAGAGGCTGCTCCCACAGATATAAACCAATCTCCCGTTGGGTTCCTGTGAGGAACAAACCACACCAATGCAGCTATAATCCTAATAAATCACCACGATGCTTGGCTTCCAAAAGATCTTCACATTGAATCATGGGCAACCAATCAAGCATCAATTTGAACATGGAGGTTTTAATGATTGAGATAAAACATCACGGTGCAGTCAACGGGGTAACGGGTTCATGCCATGAGTTGGTTTTAGATAACAAGACCAGTGTATTGATTGATTGCGGCATGTTTCAAGGGGCAGAAAGTAGTGGCTCAGAATCCGATACATTACAGCTAGACTTTCCTATCGATACCGTTAAAGGGCTGTTTGTCACCCACTGTCATATCGATCATGTGGGATGTATCCCAGCGCTTATTGCCGCAGGGTTTAACGGGCCGATTATTGCTTCAAAAGCCACCGCGCAATTACTGCCGCTGGTGCTTGAAGATGCACTAAAAATCGGTGTTACCCGTGACGAGGAGTTGATCAATCAATTTTTACGGCTAATCGAAAGTCGGTTGCAGCCGGTAGAATATAAACAGTGGCAGGCAGTGGATTCTATCGAAGGGTTAACCTTTAGGTATCAACCGGCGGGTCATATTTTAGGCTCGGCTTATATCGAATTTAAATATGATAACGAAATCATCGTGTTTTCGGGTGATCTCGGTGCCCCCTATGCGCCGTTATTGCCCGCCCCTAAATCCCCTTGGCGGGCAGATCGACTAGTGATTGAAAGCACTTATGGTGATAAACGGCATGAAAACCGACACAACCGTCGTCAGCATCTAGAGGCGATCGTCAGACACTGTTTACAAGATGCCGGTACGGTATTAATCCCAGCGTTTAGTATTGGCCGAACCCAAGAACTGCTGTATGAATTAGAAGATATTATCCACAGGGACAAAGGTACCGCTTGGGAGAATATCGACGTGATTGTGGATTCGCCACTGGCCGCAAAATTTACTGAGCATTACCGTGATTTAAATGCACTTTGGGATGCAGAAGCGAAAGCGCGTAAAAGCAAAGGGCGACACCCGCTGGCGTTCGACCAGCTCATCACCATTGATTCACATAAGGATCATGTGAAATTGGTTAACTATCTAAAACATAGCGGCAAGCCTGCCATTGTGATTGCTGCTAGTGGTATGTGCGCTGGTGGACGAATAGTGAACTACCTTAAAGCGTTGCTGGGAGATAAACGTACCGATGTGGTGTTTGTGGGTTATCAGGCCCAGGGTACGCCAGGGTGGGATATTCAGCGTTATGGCCCCAAGGGAGGCTATGTTTATCTGGATGATGAAAGAATCGATATCAAAGCAGGGGTCTATACGCTCAGTGGTTATTCCGCCCATGCAGATCAAAAAGACCTAGTCAATTTTGTTAAACGCATGAGACATAAACCTAAAGAGATCCGCATTGTGCATGGTGACAAAGAAGCGAAACAGGTATTAAAAACAAAATTAGGTGAGGTCTGCCCAACAGCTAAGGTTATTATTCCATAGGAGTTGCAACTGAGTGGTTTAGTCATACTGTGGGAGCGGCCTCTGGCAGCGATAACATTTGACTCTATTGGTAAGGTAACCTGCGGGGTATAAACCAATGTAGGAGCCGCGCCCCCGCGGCGATGAATGCTTGGTCATCTGCGGATGGTGGAATTGGCGGGCAGGCGCTTATCACAGCTCTCAATCAAAATTCATCGCCCCTAGAAGGGGCTCCCACAAGGCTATAGCTTGTTGTTTTTGTGGTAGGAGCTGCCTCTGGCAGAGATAATTCTCAATCAAAATTCATCGCCTCTAGAAGAGGCTCCCACAAGGCTATGGCTTGTTGTTTTTATGGTAGGAGCTGCCTCTGGCAGCGATAACATTTGACTCTATTGGTAAGGTATAAGCCAATGTAGGAGCCGCGCCCCCGCGGCGATGAATGCTTGGTCATCTGCAGATGGTGTCATCGGCACGAAGAGGCGCTTCACACCATAGTCGGTTCATTCTTTCATCTAACGCTCTCGGCTTTTATGGTGTAACGATATCTGCCCTAGTGCGAGAATAATGACAAAGGTCGCAGCATTCGCAGGGATTTGCAGATTAAAATCAACCGTAGAATGAATAGCGAGCGCAATAATGGCCATGGTTGCGCTAAAGGCGAGGCCGCGCATCAATGTATTTTTACGTTTTATCTGCGCCCGTATAGCTGATATAAACACCAATAAAACCGCCAGCATTAGGCATCCGGTCACCACCACGCCATAATCACTGGCAAACTCAAAATAGTCATTATGGGCATGGTTATAAAAGCCTCTCCCTGCATCATACTCCCGATAGGCGGGAAAGAGCGTGTAATAGCTGCCAGCCCCGCTTCCTGTTAACAGGTTATCCTCGATAGCGCCAAGGGTGTAAGTGTTTACTTCGTCTCGAGTTTCCGAACTATCGCTGGTCTTCTCCAAACGCTGTACCACCTGCTCCACGCCAAAAAAAGTACCAACTACGAATAAGTCAATAATAATCAAACTGCTGATTAGTATGATAGTGGCCTTTGTTGAACGTCGGCTTAGTATGAGTGCAAGCACACCAGCGATGGAAAGGCTGGCAAAAAAAGCGCTGTTGCCCATGCGTGAATGGGACATCACTAATCCAGCAACCATCATGACTAGAATAATCCGCAAGCGCGCTTTATTGCCTAGCAGGGTAGTGAGTAGGCGGCGGAAGAAGTCACGCCAATTGGCGGCAGAGCTGCCATCGAGTGTCGATATCATCAGGCCGATGCCAACGGCTAAGGTGAGCTCTAGATAGCCAGCAAGATGATTACGGTTAACAAAGGTACCGGTGGTGAGGTTGAGGTAATGTTCTTTAGGCACAAAAAATAGATATTCGATACCCGTGAGGGTCATCATGCTGCCATAGACAGCTTGAAACAGCCCGCTGCCAACCAAGGTAAAGCAAAGGAGTTTGATGCGTCGCTTACTTTTAACGAGCAGCGTAGTGAGGGTAAATAATCCGGCCAAAGCGAAGCCAAACAGAGCATCTTGTAGCGTGTTAGCGGGATCAATCGTTATGTCGAGCTGAAACTGCATTAAAGCCCAAAGAGGAGCGCACAACAGTAATGCAATAACCAACCAGCTGTTAGAGAAACTCTTACTTAAACTCAGTTTTCGTTGAGTATAAAGCACTAACCACCAAGCAAGTAATGCGAAAGTGATACTGGATAACAGACTGATAGCCCAGGCTTTATTGCTGCCCAACGGTAGGGGAACCCAAGCGAGAAGAGCCAAATAACTATAAAAAAGAGGGGTATCCGATTTCTGTGATACCAATAAGCTGCTCAACGATAGTATCCTTAATAAAGCCGATAGTGTGCTTGATTTTAAAACAGAGGGTCGTAATAAGTCACTGATGATAATGCCGTTAACATCCATCAAGTTGACGATGGAGGAAAAATTGACAGAAAAAAAGCGCCGTTAAGCGCTTTTTGTCATCAATAAATGCTTATGAAGGTGAAGCAGAGCTGCCGCCACCAGAACCACTGCTGCTGCTAGGGGAAGGAGCAGAAACAGGAGCGCCTGTAGAAGCAGGGGCCACGGCAGCTACGCTGACATTTGCAGCGGCTGCTGCACTAGATACAACACTAGCAGGCACGTTAGCATTAGTTGCAGCAGTGCCGATCGCAGCCAGCGCTGCTGGGTTAGCTGAATAAATACTCATTGCCGCAGTCAAAATCGCTTCTTTCTGTGCGTCTGTTTCAGCAGCGTTAAGCATTGCTTCAATAGCTGCAGCGATCTGTTCTGGGCTTGCGTCTGCTTCCGTCGCCGCTTGGATTTGACTAACAACAGCTGGGTCTGGTGCAGCAGCATAAGCAGGGGCGAGTGGCAATAACATCCCTGCTACAACACCAATAAGTAATTTGCGCATATAGCGTTCTCCTTGAGTTGGTCGAGAGACCATCATTTATTCAAAAAATTGATCTGTCAATAGTATCAATCAGTCCTACTATCTGTAAACAATATTTGATGTCGATGAGGAAAAAAGGGTAAAATTCCCCTGCTATAAATGTTGCTATGCACAATACTTGGGCTGTACATATTTTTGCAATGTAAATAGTGATAAAGTACTTAGCTAAATGAGCGGGGCTAGCCGCTAATCTAGCATCGTAAGCAGGGAAAGCATCACACGATCATAATAATCATGTGTATGATAATGGAGTAGATTGGATTGTGCAGGTCATGAGTAACAGTTTTAAGCCATATGCTGCTTCATCGAAGCGACAACTGCTAAATAATTATGAATCCTTAACCTTCTTGGTGCAGCATTTTGCTGATTTGCTGATCGTATGCGGTACGCTATTTTTCTTTACCTTCCTTAAAGTGGGAGATGTACCTCCTCATTACCGTTTACTGGGGGGGTTGTCCCTCTTAGGTGTTTGGATTATTTACCGTCGCCATGGGGTATATAGCATAGTGGTTCTTTTGTTTGCATCTTGCTTGGTTTTATATATTTCTGCAATAGACCATAAGTGAATTATATTGTTGTCGTAATTAGTTATCGTGTGATTAGAGGCTGCAGAATGAAATTGTATTTTGTTTGAAACTAAAAATAAGTATTTTTAATGAAGTGGAAATTGGTAAGTGAAAGTTGATTGATGTAAATAATAAAAGAATATTCTGATTATTTATTAATAAGGCTGCAGTGTTAAGTTGGTAATTGAAAGGCTGGCATTGTTTTTTTTGTAAGTGTTAAGGTTCTAAAAATATGGATTTTGTATCAAAAAAATCATCTTTGCTTTTCCCTCGAGCAGTTACGTTGCGAGGTTTTTTGCAAGTATTAATTTTGGTTTTGGCTGATCTGATTGGACTTATACTTGCGATTGGAGTCGTTGATAGTCTCGTTGATGCATCGATTTTTGGAAGGTTTAAGCAACTGGGCGTTGTGTTTGTGGTTTTTCTTTTTTTTCAGGTGCGGGCAGGGCAATATAGTCGCCGCAGGCCTTTTTGGGATGACTTACGTAAAACATTGCAAATATGTATTGTTATGTTGTTTATTGATGCCGCATTAGTGACTATATCCGGTAAAGGTAGTGAATTCTTGTGGCCAATTTGGATTTTGGCCATGATAATACTGCCGTTATGTAGGTATTTGGCAAAAGCTATGATGCTCAATTTTAGTATGTTGCAACACAGAGTTGTTATAGTGGGTGATGGTGTTAATGCGACTGAAACTGCGTTGGCATTATTGTGTGAGCCTTTAATGGGGTATGAAATTATAGGTTTTTTGTCACCTGATGAACATGAAAGTACTGGTGTTACGATAAAAGGAACGTCATATTCGGTTATTCGTTTGAGTGATAATCCTGAAGAGCAGTTAGAGGCTATCGGAAATCCACATATTATTATTGCACTAGAGCATGATGATCTGGATCATTTTGGGGGGCAGATAGATAAGCTTAATTTGATATGTCCGAAGTTATCTATTGTTCCCGCTTTGAGAGGTTTGCCATTGCTGGGCATGGATGTGGATAGTTATTTTAGCCATGAAGTGTTGATGATGAATATCCGGAATAATTTGAGTAGGCCTCTTTTTCGTTTGCAAAAACGATTATTTGATATTGTTGGGTCTACTATTCTTTTGTTTTTATTATCTCCATTATTTATTTTGGTGTATTGCAAGGTGCGTAAAAGTGGGGCGCAAGTGTTTTTTGGACACGAGCGTATAGGTCAAAACGGTGTCCCATTTAAGTGCTATAAATTCCGCTCTATGGTGCTTAATGCACAGGATGTATTGCAAGATCTTCTGGCTAATGACTCTGCAGCTCGTGAAGAGTGGGGTAAAGAGTTTAAACTGAAAAATGATCCTCGTATTACTCCTATTGGGCACTTTCTCCGTAAAACTAGCCTAGATGAGTTGCCGCAGCTTTGGAATGTATTAAAGGGCGATATGAGTCTCGTTGGGCCGCGTCCTGTGATAGCGGAAGAGGTATTGAGGTATGGAGATAAGTCACAGCACTATCTTCAATGTAAGCCTGGTATGACAGGGTTATGGCAAGTTAGCGGTCGTAATGATATAGATTATGAAAATCGTGTTTATTTAGATGCGTGGTATGTTAAAAATTGGACATTATGGAACGATATAGTGATTCTTGTGAAAACTGTCGCTGTTGTTGTTCGTCGTGATGGCGCTTATTAGTGAAGTTAATACACCGCTGAGCTTGGTTTCGAAGGATATTTATTGATTGAGGTGTTTTTGCACCATAATGGATATGTTCTAATGCACGCCTACGGGCGGGGTTTATAGTGAATTCTAGTGAAAACAAACAATGGTACCTTATTCAGTGCAAAGTTAGGCACGAGTTGCGCGCGCAAGAAAATCTGCAGCGTCAGGGCTACCACTGTTTTTTACCGCTTTATTCCATTGAAAAAATACGAGCAGGCAAGCGTAGCGACGTCATTGAGCCTTTGTTTCCGGGATATTTATTTATTGCGTTAAATCGAGAGGGTGAAAATTGGGCACCGATTCGCTCGACAAGAGGTGTGTTGCGTCTGGTTACCTTTGCGGGTATCCCCGCCGTTGTGCCATTCGGTGTTGTCGAGCAGCTGATGGCGGCAAAACAAGATGATGATTTGGCGGCTCCGGTGTTGAAGCCTGGCGATGTTTTACGCATCACAGAAGGGCCATTCAAGGAGCTAGAGGCCGTGTTTCACTCTTTCAATGGCGAAGCGCGAGCGTTTGTTTTGCTGGATATTATGCAAAAGCAACAGAAATTAAGTATGCAGGTTAAAGATCTAAAGGCTCTTTAGCTGAGGTTAATACATAGCGAGTTGCAAGTCGGGCGTTGAGGATGACCCTAAATATAACCTTCGGGCGGTAGCGTGTCTGAAGGGTCGGGTTGCGCTGAGCAAGTGTCCTCTATGGGTCACGAGAGAATATGCCTTGATAGTCGGCGTGAGGCGAGAAGTAGCGCCACAGACAAAGCAATTAATAACGATTCGGTTGGATGTTAAATATGAAAGTGTTAGTGACCGGCGGAGCGGGTTTTATTGGTTCTGCCGTAATTCGTTACATCATCAGCAATACAGATGATAGCGTGGTAAACCTTGATAAGCTGACCTATGCTGGCAATCTTGAATCCCTTGCTGATGCTAGCGATAACGCTCGTTATACGTTTGAACACGTTGATATCTGTGACAGGGCTGAAGTTGATCGCGTATTTAATCAACATCAACCTGATATCGTGATGCACTTAGCGGCTGAATCTCATGTGGATCGTTCAATAGATGGCCCCGCAGCGTTTATCGAGACGAATATTGTCGGCACCTATACGTTGTTAGAAGCGGCGCGTCATTATTGGCAGGGTTTAGAAGCGGCAAAGAAGGCTAATTTTCGCTTTCACCATATATCAACCGATGAGGTCTATGGTGATTTAGACGGCCCCGAAGATCTATTCACCGAAGCCACGCCTTACGCCCCAAGTTCACCCTATTCAGCGAGTAAGGCCAGTTCAGATCATCTCGTTAGGGCTTGGCGGCGGACTTACGGTTTTCCCACGTTAATGACGAACTGCTCTAACAACTATGGGCCGTATCACTTCCCTGAAAAGCTGATTCCCCTCGTGATACTGAACGCATTGGATGGTAAGCCACTGCCCATTTACGGTAAGGGAGATCAAATTCGTGATTGGCTTTATGTTGAAGATCATGCCCGTGCGCTTGTTAAGGTCGCGACTGAGGGTAAGGTTGGTGAAACCTACAATATCGGTGGTCATAACGAGAAACAGAATATCGAAGTGGTTCATACCATTTGCGATATTCTGCAGCAACTAGTGCCAGCTGCCGATAGTTTAAGCGTTAATCAATATCGAGACTTGATCACCCATGTACAAGATCGACCCGGCCATGATCTACGTTATGCCATCGATGCCAGTAAAATTCAGCGAGAGTTGGGCTGGAAACCCGCAGAGTCCTTCGAATCCGGCATCCGTAAAACAGTGCAGTGGTATTTGGATAATATTGAATGGTGCCGCCGTGTACAAGATGGCAGTTATCAGCGTGAACGTTTAGGTCAAATCTAATTTAACCAAGGATCAATTATGAAAGGCATTATTCTCGCGGGGGGCTCTGGCACACGGTTGTATCCCATTACTAAGGGCGTCTCTAAACAATTGTTGCCCATTTATGATAAGCCGATGATTTATTATCCGCTATCGGTGCTGATGTTAGCGGGCATCCGTGACATTTTAATCATCTCTACCCCTGAAGATCTGCCTAATTTTGAAAAATTGCTAGGTGATGGCAGTAACTTCGGCATTCGACTAAGTTATGCCGAGCAGCCTAGCCCCGATGGTTTGGCGCAGGCCTTTATCATTGGCGAAGAGTTTATTGGGGATGACAGTGTTTGCCTAGTTTTGGGGGATAATATCTTCTACGGCCAAGGTTTTTCACCCAAGCTCAAGCAAGCGGCAGAGCGTTCAACGGGCGCAACTGTGTTTGGTTATCAAGTAAAAGACCCCGAGCGTTTTGGTGTGGTTGCCTTTGATGCCAACAATAAAGCGATATCCATTGAAGAAAAACCACTAGAACCTAAGTCAAACTATGCTGTCACCGGGCTCTATTTTTATGATAACGACGTAATCGAAATCGCTAAACAGGTGAAGCCATCACATCGAGGCGAGTTAGAGATTACCAGCATCAACCAAGCCTATATGGAACGTGGAGATCTTAGTGTTGAGGTGCTAGGCCGAGGTTTTGCTTGGTTAGATACCGGCACCCATGAGAGCCTGTTGGAAGCCTCGCAATTTGTGGAAACCATTGAAAGACGTCAAGGTTTCAAAATAGCCTGTCTTGAAGAGATTGGTTTTAACAATGGTTGGCTCACGAAAGAACAGTTGCTACAGCAAGCGGATGAGCTTAAGAAAAATGGCTATGGCCAGTATCTATTGAGTTTAGTGGAAGGTGTTGCATGATCCCAGTCACTAAGCCATACCTCCCCAGCCGAGAAAAGCTGAACCACTATATCGATGGTATCTACGAGCGTAACTGGTTGACTAACAACGGTCCCTTGGTGCAAGAGTTGACCCGTCGATTAGAAGATTATCTAGGTGTAGAAAATCTTCTCTTGGTGACTAACGGCACATTAGCCCTGCAAATTGCCTATCACGCGTTGGGTATTAACGAACCAGTGAACGATCAGCCGGCACAAGCGATCACTACCCCGTTTACATTTATTGCCACGGCAAGCTCTCTAAAATGGGATGGAATAACACCGGTATTTGCCGATATAGACCCACAAACCTGGTGTCTAGAGCCAAACAATATTGAAGCCGCCATCACGCCTAATACCCGTGCTATCGTTCCGGTGCATGTATTCGGTAATGCATGCGATGTAGAGGCCATTGATTGTATTGCACAAAAGCACAAGCTAAAAGTTATCTACGATGCTTCTCATGCGTTCGGCGTGCAATATAAAGGCGAAAGCCTACTTAAACACGGCGATGCCGCCACTCTAAGCTTTCACGCGACGAAACTGTTTCATACAGTAGAGGGCGGAGCTATTGTATTCAAGCGTAAAGAAGATCTCGAACGCGCCAAGAAAATGATCAACTTCGGTCTTGCGGGGCCAGATAGGATTGAAGAGCTTGGCATCAATGCCAAGATGAATGAGTTGCAAGCGGCGATGGGGCTCTGCGTGCTGGATGAGATGGAGCAAAATTTAGCAGCACGTGCAAAGATTTGGCTGCATTACGAAGAAGTGCTGGGCAAAATGTTACAGCTTCAAGCCAAGAGTCAATCGTTGGATTACAATTATGCCTATTTTCCGGTCGTTTTTGAAAGTGAAGAGCAGACCCTACAGGTTATTGCCACGCTGAAAGAAAATGGCATACAAGCAAGGCGGTATTTTTATCCCTCATTGGAATCTGTCGAGTGCTTAGGTGCTGAAACTAGCTGCTCAGTTTCAAAAGATATAAGCGGCAGAATCCTATGCTTACCTATATATATAGGGTTGAAACTATCTGAGCAGAAAGAAATAGCTAATATAATTCGACCAATATTAAAGCTGAGAGATAACGAATAGTGGCATTTCTAACTAGAAAACAATTAGAAAGTGTAGGCTTTGCGTCGCTTGGCTCAAATGTTCTTATCTCAGATAAGGCTTCTTTGTATAATCCCGAGAAAATATCAATTGGTAGTCATGTACGTATTGATGATTTCTGTGTTATTTCGGCAGGTGTCGATGGGATAATTATAGGAGATTATGTTCATATTGCAGTATTTAGCTCTCTGATCGGTGCAGGTCGAATCATATTGTCAGATTTTGTAAATCTTTCATCTCGTGTTTCGGTTTATAGTAGTAACGATGATTACTCGGGTGCAACTTTGACAAACCCTATGGTTCCTAGTGAATTTAAGAATGTTCAATCAGCAGATGTTGAGTTGAAGAAGCATGTGATTGTGGGGTCTGGTAGTGTAATTTTACCAGGAGTAACTTTACATGAAGGCGTGGCAATCGGAGCATTAAGTCTAGTCTCAAAAAATTGCGAAGAGTTTAAAATATATTCTGGTGTGCCAGCAAGAGCAATTAAAAATAGGAAGAAAGATCTAAAAGCTGTTGAAGTGGAGTTTCTTAATAAACAATGAAGATTTTACACCTTGCTACTGATGATAAGTTTATAGATCATGCTTACTTTGTTTTTGAAAAAGTATATCCAGGCCAAAATGATGTATGGATTATCTCAAAATCAGCTAATTTAAAATTTGTAAAAATCAAACCCAAAAGAAAAATAGTAGTAAAACTTTTTCAAAAGAAAACACCGAAAGTATCAAAAAGTTACTATCAAAATTTTGATTTAGTGGTATTTCATTCGTTTGGGGATAGTCTCTATCCTGAAATTTTCAATATACCAAAAGGTACACCAACTGTATGGCTTGGTTGGGGATACGATTACTACGACCTGATTTGTAAACCTGAAAATCTTTTATTGGAAGAGACAAAAAAGTTAAGAATTAAAAATCATAAGCTTAAAGTAAGAGCAGTGGCTAGTATGATGCTTCAGTTTATGTTTAAAGTGACAGGAGTATCTAAGTCAAGATATGAAGCTATACACAAAATAACACTATTTTCGCCAGTGCTTCCAGAAGAATATGAGTTAGTACGAAATTCTCGAAATTGGAATAGTTTTCCAGAGAGTGCTAGATGGAACTATGGAACGATGGAAGACCACTTAATTAAGGGATTTGAGGGGGAACAAGTGGATGGTGATGCTATATTGATTGGCAATAGTGCCTCGTTCACTTGTAATCATAAAGAAACGCTTGATTTTCTTCATAGTAAAGGAATTAGTAATCGCTATCTTATTGCCCCATTAAGCTATGGCGATAAAAATTATGGCGAAAAAATTTCTTCAATTGGGAACGAATTATTTGGCAAAAAATTCAAGCCACTAACAGAGTTTATGCCAGTAAAAGACTACGTAGCTACCATCAGAAAATGTGGTTATGTAATCATGAATCATAAAAGACAACAAGCCGTTGGTAATATCGTTATAATGTTGTACCTCGGTGCGCGAGTGTTTCTTCGTGAAGAGAATCCAACGTATCTATTCTTAAAGGAACAGGGTGTTCTCTTATCATCGGTGCAAGAACTAGAAAAAGATTTTTCGTTATTAGAGAAACCACTATCTGTCGAAGAAAAGGAAACTAATAAACGCTTAGTTAGTGAATATTGGGGGAGAGATAACGCTATACGCCAAACAAAAAATCTTATAGAACAAACTTTTAAATTAAAAGGTAAGCATAGTAATGGTCAAAAAAGGATCTTAGTTTGACTCCAAAAAAAATTGCGCTTTTCGCCATTGGCCCTCTAGGTGGTGCACTATTGGGTTTTATTACTCTTCCTCTGATTACTTGGTTTTTTAGTCAGGAAGATATTGGGCGAATCTCAATGATGCAGGTGACATTGAGTTTCAGTACATTGTTTTTTAGTCTTGGGTTAGATCAAGCTTATGTGCGTGAATTTCATGAAACGGATAATAAGCCAGCACTCCTTAAAATGACATTGTTGCCAGGTTTAGCGATTTTATTATTAACGCTTAGTGTTCTGCTGCTCGATAGCGAATTTTTGTCAAACCTCTTATTTGATATACCTGCTTGGTATTTGAGCTTATTGGTTGTTGTTGCTCTAATTGCAAGTTTTATTGCGCGTTTCCTGTCGTTGATTCTACGTATGAACGAACAGGGTTTAGCGTTCTCTATGAGCCAAATTCTTCCAAAAATATTGCTGCTGGTGATTATTGGCGTTTATATTGTTATAGGTTCTGAGAAAAGTTTATCAAACCTATTAATAGCCAACACCGCTGCTATTGTACTGGTGTGCTTCGTTTTTTGTTGGAATACTCGTCAGGAATGGTTGGCCAGTATCGGTGAGAAGATAGTTGTTACACGGTTAAAAGAAATGCTGAAGTTTGGTTTTCCGTTAATTTTTGGTGGACTAGCCTTCTGGGGATTGACTGCAACAGATAAAGTATTGCTAAGGTCGCTCTCAAGTTATGAAGAATTAGGTCTTTATTCAGTATCGGTTAGTTTTGCTGCTGCAGCGACTATATTGCAAAGTGTCTTTTCCACGGTGTGGGCGCCGACTGTTTATAAGTGGGCGGGAAGAGGTGAAGGGTTAGAAAAAATTCATAAGGTCACTCGGTATGTCTTGCTTTGTGTTGTGATACTTTTCTGTCTTGCGGGGCTTTTCTCATGGGTAGTAACGTATCTATTACCTAAAAATTACACAGATGTGCAGTGGCTTGTTATATCCTGCTTAGGCTATCCGTTGCTTTACACTTTATCGGAAACAACGGTAGTGGGTATTGGCATTTCTAGACGGACATCCCTAGGAATGTTAGCTGCTATTATTGCATTTGTTCTTAATGCGGCAGGTAATTGGTGGCTAATCCCAATATACGGAGCTGCCGGTGCGGCAGTAAGTACTAGTGTATCTTTTTGGGTTTTCTTTATATTGAGAACAGAGTTTTCTATTTCTGTATGGCAACCTATTCCCCGTGTAGCGCTATACAGCTATACGATACTTATAGTGGTCGGCGCGATTATCAGTACTTTGTTTGGCAAGGTTCTAGGTTGGTCTCTTTATGGATATTGGCTTGCTGTTTTATTAAGCTGTATTTTTATGTTTAAAAATGAGCTTTTTGAAATTAAAAGTAAAGTTAAGATGTGGTCGAGAGCTAGAGACGGTTCGATTAAACCTCTCTCATGAGGAGGTTGACTCATGAAAATAAGGTTGTTAATCTCATGTCAGATTGTCTTGGCTTACAGGTTTATTCAATAATAAATGGCGTAATATACTTAAAGATATTTTCCTAATTCATATAGATGAACTGACGCGCTGGGGTTATTAGAGAGGATTGGATGAGTCGTATTATTCAAGCGTGGTAATGAAAGATACATTGTCCTTGTCAAAAAATATTCTATGTTCACTGTAGATAATAACGA
The DNA here is from genome assembly GCF_003957515.1 of Amphritea opalescens. GTDB lineage: Bacteria > Pseudomonadota > Gammaproteobacteria > Pseudomonadales > Balneatricaceae > Amphritea > Amphritea opalescens. Next base: position 75,790 of record NZ_RQXW01000012.1, on the reverse strand, counting down.
ATGTAACATCATCGATGGACTATGAGCTTTATGAAGTTACTGAGTTCGCTTGTTTGTAGGCCTATTACGGGATGAAGCTTTCCTGATCACTAGAGTTATGAACTTTACCTCGCTTTGATAGGATTATAAGTTAGGTCAAAAGCTATTTTAAAAAGTAATAAAGAGTCGATTAAGTCGCTATCGAGTTAAAATAAATTAATATTATTGATACGGCTGTGATTAAAACAGCCAGTTTGGTAAAGAATAGATCAAAGGCCTGAGCCTCTGGTTGCACGTAACCAGAAAGTAAAAAAGTAGACTATCGGCTTGTAAGCACATATTAGCCTCGGTGCTAAACATGGCGATATTCACAGTATGACGATGAGATCGGCTTATAAAATGGACTTAATAAATATCTGGACTTATGATGAGGGTAAAATATTCTTTTTAGTAGGCTCGGACTGTTGAAGTGGAAACGATTAGAAACAGCATAAAGCGCTTGAAGACTGATTTAAGAACTCTCGGTGATTCCAAAATAAGGAAAATCATATTTGGGCTAACAATCAACGGATCAAGCGCCACACTCTAAAGCGAATATCCAAACATCCAACAAACGTTGAGTACTTGTTTCGAATGCCAAATGTAGATTAGATTCTGAAAAGTATCTATACTGGACTAGTCAAAATGACAAGTTATTTTCAATGAAGAGTAGCTCACGTTATTAACCCAGCGACAATTAGGTATAAATAGAATATAATCTGCGTATAAAAAAGACACATGGAAAGCCTCTTCTAAGCTTAAGCAACGCAACTTGATAGTTATCCGCATGTTTAGCAAGGTCATAAAAAGGGCGGAGATGGCGCAGATTATAGGTGTCCTCAACACTGCTACTTGCAGTGGATCGGGGTGAGGGCTTGGAATCTGTGATGCGAAAAGGCAATAAAACTGGGTGAAGTGGTCGGAGGCCTAAAGAGCAACAGGTCCAACCCAGCTCAAGATTCCAAGCTGAAGAAGCTGATTTATGATCATAATCCGGACCAGATGAAAGTTGCCTTTTCCTCTATGGAATCGCAAAGTTATTCCTGTAGTGGTCAAGCAAAGTTGAATATCGTAAATTTCGATGGGCATCATTAAAGACTATTAAAACGTTGAGGGTTTACACCTCAGAAATCACAAAACGAGTCTATGAGCGCAATCCAATGTTATACAAAAGTGGTTTACAATACCTGTCCCAACATAAAAAACGAGCATCGGTATATAGTTCAGATATTTATTAGGGGGATGAAATAGGGATACGCAATGGGTGTCAGCGAACATGATTTCAGCAGTACGTAATCAAAAATTCGTCCGATTCATTATTAATGAAAAGGGTCTGATTGCTGAAGTATTACTATGCTTTATTAAGTGATTAATAAGATGCAGGGCATGAGCTTTTTCTAATGATGCAATATCTTCGTAGCTCATCATAAATTGATTATGGTGGTTTGTAGAAAAGATAGAGGTTTGCTATTTACCTGCTATTCATCCAGTTTGAGTCCTTATGAGTATATAAGAGTTTATTTGAAGGCGAAAAACTTAGTGCATCATAGGGGAAAAATAAATATATTTTTTGGAAGGGATGTTTGATTATATATTCATGTTGCGGGGAATTAGATTGAGTTTCGCAATCTTTCTGGTATCTGGGCTTCAGTAGGATTTCTATAATTTGGTCAATATTTTTATTCTGTATATAAGATTTATTGTAGTCAATTAGGTTCAATTTTTTACCTGCATAATGTGTTTTATATAAATTAGAAAGTAAATGTTTTTTTTATTTTAAAGAGCTTGTGTTTTTTATGCAAATAGATTTTAGATCTTTTTCTGATTTGAGTTTTTTCTCAATGGTTGATGGTGTTTGATTATGATTTTAAAAAAAACAAACGTACTTATTGTTATTCTTTTTCTCTTAGGTTTTTCACAGTTTTTTGTGAAAATCGAACCTGGGCCTGCTGAGTTTTTATTATTATTTCTTGTTCCTTATGTGAAATATAAAGCTCTTATACATCCGGCTACTATTGGGCTTTTTGTTGGAAATGTAATAGCTCTTTTTTTAGAAGTATCTATATTTGATTCAATGCTATGGAGCTTGACAAGTTTATACTTAACACTTTTGTTTGTCGTAGTGCTATCCTGTATATATAGAATTGGTTATGATGCTTATTCTTCTATAATTATTGGCGGTTGTTTTGGCTGTGTAATTACTTTGTTAATATTGTTAACCACAAATTCACCAGACCTTTATCGATATGGAATTAGATTTACTGGATATTTCAAAGACCCTAATGTAGCTGCACCTACAGCTGTTTTCTTCGGAGTTGCCGCTCTTTTATTAAAAGGGAGGTTGAAAATATTAGCTGTTTTCCCATTATTAATTTTTTTAATTGCGATGAGTCGCGCATCATATATTGCACTTATATGTGCAATAATAATGACTTTATCACTCGGGCATCCCGTTAGATTTTATTTTTCAGGCTTAATTGTTAGTGTGTTACTAATAATGAAGGACTATCTAATGACGTTAGCTAATATTATTTTTTCTTCAATTGGTCGCGGAGCTATATTTAATTCGTACGATAGTGATAGAGCTTCAAACTGGAATATTTTGATATCCAGTTGGAGTAATAAAATACTACCTTTAGCACCTACATATAGTGAAAAAAATGGATATGCAGCTCATTCAACACCACTTAGGCTATTGGTAGAGCAGGGAATGATTTCAACAATTTTATTTTTTATTGTTTGTTTTATTGCTGTTAGGTCAACACAGCCTAAATTGTTGCTCTTAGCATTATTAACGGTAATGATTAATGGTATTGTAGTTGATGCAACCCACTGGCGTGTGTTGTTTATAGTATTGGCTTTGTCTATTGGGGCTGCTTATATGACTTTTAAAGATTCAGTTATGGGCGGTACTTACAATAATAGGAAATTGTAATTTTTATATATAGTAATAGTAATAGTAATAGTAATAGTAATAGTAATAGTAATAGTAATAGTAATAGTAATAGTAATAGTAATAGTAATAGTAATAGTAATAGCAAGAGCAAGAGCATAAAATGAAGATACTTCATGCAACTGAAGTTGATACTGGTGGTACAATAACAGTACTGAAAACACTCGTAGAAAGTCAAATGAAATCACCTAGTGTAAATTCTGTTATTTGTTTAGTTCCAAAAATAAAAAGTAAAACTCTAGTCGATATTCCTAAGGAAAATATAAGGACATATCGATGCAGTGGAAGGAATTTAATTTCATTTTTTTTATTTTCAATTTCACTTGCAGTTCTAACGATAAAAGAAAAGCCTGATATTATACACCTTCATAGCTCATTTGCTGGAATGTTTGGTCGTCTGGTATTGTTTTTTTTGGTTCCGATTGTTAGGCCTGTAGTGATTTATTGTCCTCATGGTTTTTCTTTTTTGATGGATGGTTCGACTACAAAAAGAAAAGTTCTTTCGACGATAGAACTTTTGCTATCAAAAATAACTGATAGAATAATATGTGTCAGTGAATATGAAAAAAAAATAGCTGCTCTTGTGGGAATTAAAAAATCTAAATTGGTAGTTGTTCATAATGGTGTTTCTCCAATTAAGGGGAATGTTATAAAAAGTAAGTGTTCGTCTTCTTTTGGAGATAAGTTAAATCTATTATTTGTGGGAAGGTTAAATCCAGCCAAAGGGTTCGACACGCTACTTGCTGCAATGGAAAGATTAAACGACGAACAGGTCCATCTAACTGTTTTGGGGATATCTTTTTCTGAGGTCCCTAGTGAAACTATGGCTAGCAATATTTCATATATAGGTTGGTGTAGTGAAGAAGAAATGTATCCATACTTTATGCGTGCAGATGTTCTAGTTCTTCCTAGTCGGTGGGAGGGGTTTCCAATGGTGGTACTGGAAGCAATGAATTTTTCTATTCCAGTAGTTGCTAGTAACTGTACTTCCTTATCCGAATCAGTAAAGAGTGGGATTACGGGCTTTCTTTTTCCTACATCAGATTACAAAGAATTAGCTAAAATTTTATCATGTACACCTTTTGAAAAATGGAAAGAGCTCGGGGAAAATGGAAGGAAATATTATTTAGAGAATTTCACATCAGAGAAGATGGTACAGACCACATATAAAAATTATAAGGAGCTTTTAGGAAAAAAAATAGTTGAAAAATATCTAATTTATTTTGAAATATTTGTGATATTTTAATGTGCATGCATATTTTTCACTACTTAATTATGATTGTAAGTTAAATGAGTGCTTGTATGGTAAATATATATACTACTGTAAATGAAGATTTGATAATAAAAGAATCAGTATGTTCTCCGTTGGTATCAATATATGTGCCAACACACAATAGACCAGATTTTTTAATAAGAGCGTTGGAGTCCTTAGTGTTACAAACTTATAAAAATATTGAAGTATTAGTTTGTGATGATGGTTCTTCTTCTGATCTTAAATATATTAGAGATTCTTTTTGTAAGAAGTTTCCTTATTTCTGCTGGGTAGAAAGTTCTGAGCCTAGGGGTGCATGTGTTTCTCGTAATGAATTAATACAAAGGGCAACTGGTGAATACATAACTGGGTTAGATGATGATGATGAATTCCTTCCTAATCGAGTTGAGTGCTTTATAAAAGCTCCTGAGTTGAGCCAATATTCTTTTCTTTGTAGTAGAAATGAGACAAACACTGGGGAAAAAACTTTTATAGGTTCTAGGTTTTATGGCTCTGTCGCACTTGACGATATGTTCAATGGAAATGTTGTTGGAAATCAAATATTTATAAAAACATCATCTCTCAGGTATGTTGGTGGTTTTGATGAGTCTTTTCCTTCTTGGCAAGATTATGATACTTGGTTTAGATTGATAGATACTTTTGGTTCTGCATTTAAATTGAAAGAACCTTCTTATAAATTGAATATTGGCCATGAAATGGGTCGTATAACTAAATCTGAAAAAGCTAAGTTAGGTTTTTTAAAATTTATTGAAAAGCATGGAGAAAAATTGCCTGAAAAATCTAAAAACACACTTAAGATTGTTGACTTAATAAATAGAAATGAAAAAATTTCCCTCATGAATACACTAAGTGTTTTAAATGGTAGATCTTTTTTCTTGATTTGTAGATATTTTTTAAAAAAAGTATACCTATTGATTTGAATGTGCATAGAATTCTGCGTCGGCAGTAATTTATTCAAAAATAAATGTGCTACAAAAGTAAGGTTTTCGTAATCTATACGCATGATCTGCAGCATGAAAATTAACGTTATACCGATAGGTAAACCATGGTTATTCTTAAGTCCGAAAAGTTGGAAAATCGATAGTGTTGAGAATTCAGTGTCATTTCTTTTAAATATCTCAAAAAAGTGTATTGCATGACTAAACGAAGATTCGATATGGACGCCGATCTAAAAGCCTGTAAGCGCAAGATAAGTTCAACCTAAAATATTTTTCAGCTGCATGCTAATCATTGTCCTCATCAAATAAGAGGGCAGAATTATAATTACGAATAAAAATATACTTTTTGGCAACTTTATATCGACAGTTGGTAATACGCGGCTAATCACAGACAGGCTATTACCAACAACACGTACTTAAATTAGGGGATTTCAGTTATAGCCGTACTCGCTTTGGCAAAGCCAAGCGCACCAATAAATTGGTTCCAGGCGAGGGGGGGGGAGCTGCAGGATCGATTGTCATTACCGAGTGGCTTTCGGTTATAAGTGCCTGTTCATGCTCTGGCAGACGTACTGCTATTGCCGAATCGAGTCGCTCAGTATAAGGACTGATAATTCGCCTCGTAGTGAGCGTGTTAGTTTAGCTGTAAGCTGAGCAAGTCGATAGCATAATCGAATCGACGGTTTGTCTGTTCTAGTGTAGGAAATGACATTGGTTCCTATAATCGTGGTCGTGGAAGAATCAAACTGCGGTACTGGGGGGGGACTAGGACTTTGGCGTTTTGTCAGGATTGGAGAAGCAAAGCTTCTGTTGGTTCAAATTTGAAGATACGATCAACTTCACGGGTGCCTTATTATTGATATAACTTTCTCTGCGTTGTATTCATCTTTATGGCGAGATAACTACTATGTTTAACAATTTGGATATCATTACGCTGGCTAAGCACGCCGGTGCCGCCATTATGGAAATCTATCAGCGGGATTTCGCCATTTCTGAAAAAAGTGACGCTAGCCCGTTAACGGAGGCTGATTTAGCGTCCCATCACTGTATTGTTGATGGGTTAAAGGTACTGACTCCGGAGATTCCTGTTTTATCTGAAGAGTCGGGAGCTGATGAGCATCAGGGGCGGATGGCATGGCAGACGTATTGGCTGATTGACCCATTGGATGGCACTAAAGAGTTTATTAAGAAAAATGGTGAGTTTACCGTCAATATTGCGTTGATTGAGGATGGCAAGGCTGTGTTTGGTGTGGTGTATGCGCCAGCGCTTGGGGTAACTTATTGGGGCGATGCCGGCGGAGCCTTTAAAGAGACTGATGGTCAAGTTTCGCCCATTCAGGTCTCTGATATCCCTGCTGATGGTGCCGTTTGGCGTGTGGTAGGAAGTCGGTCCCATCAGAGTGATGAGTTTAAGGCGTTTGTGAAAGGCTTACCCAAAACTGAAGTGGTTTCTATGGGGAGTTCGTTGAAGCTGTGCTTGGTGGCAGAAGGGGCAGCAGACCTGTACCCTCGTTTGGGGTTAACCAGTGAGTGGGATACCGCTGCGGCCCATGCCGTGGTGACTGCGGCGGGTGGTCAGGTATTGCAATATCCTGAGTTGACGCCGCTGCTGTACAATACCCGTCCTGATACTTTGTTGAACCCGTTTTTTATAGTATGCGCAGATCGTTCTGATAAGTGGACATAGGTTTAATTGGTGTAGGAGGCTTGACTTCACGCCGATAATGTTGGGTTTTGTGGTTCAATCGCGACGAGGGCGTCGCTCGCTACGGTATTAATGATTTGTAGGAGGCGTGCCCTCACGCCGAGCTGATGGTTTGGGTTTTGTGGGTTAATCGCGACGGGGGCGTCGCTCGCTACGGTTTGGTGCGATATTGAATGATTTGTAGGAGGCGTGCCCTCGCGCCGATGATGTGGGGTTTTGCGGGTTAATCGCGACGTGGGCGTCGCTCGCTACGGTGTTAATGATTTGTAGGAGGCGTGCCCTCACGCCGATGATGTTGGGTTTGGCGGGTTAATCGCGACGGGGGCGTCGCTCGCTACGGTGTTAATGATTTGTAGGAGGCGTGCCCTCACGCCGATGGTGTTGGTTTTTGTGGTTAATCGCGACGAGGGCGTCGCTCGCTACGGGTTTGGTGCGAGATTGCATGTTTTGTAGGATGGGGCCCCCACGTCGATGATATTGGATTTTTATGATTTAATCGCGACGGTTGTGGTGCGAGATTCAATGTTTTGTAGGAGGCGTGCCCTCACGCCGATGGTTTGGGTTATAGTGATTTTTGTTATGACGAATATGATGTTTTGCTTTTTAAAGCGGATTTGTAAAGGATATTGAGATGGCGATTCTGGTAACAGGTGGAGCAGGTTATATCGGCTCTCATGCGGTGGTTATGTTGCTGAATGCAGGTTATGAAGTCGTTGTTTATGACAACCTGTGTAATAGCCGTCCGGAGGTATTTAACCGGATTGAAACCATAGCCGGTAAACGCCCAACGTTTGTTGAGGGAGATATTCGTGACCGTGCATCGCTTGATGCGTTATTTTCTAAGTATACGATTGAATCGGTTATTCATTTTGCAGGTTTGAAGGCGGTGGGTGAATCGGTAGAAAAACCACTGCTTTATTATAAGAACAATGTTGAGGGGTCACTTACGCTGTTCGATGTTATGGCTTCTCATGATTGTAAGCGTATTGTTTTTAGCTCATCTGCAACGGTATATGGCGATCCTGCCAATGTCCCTATTCGTGAGAATTTCCCAACTTCAGCAACTAATCCTTATGGCCAATCAAAGTTAATGATTGAGACGGTGCTAAATGATTTGGCGACGTCTGATGCGCAGTGGCAGATCTCTTTGTTGCGTTACTTTAATCCTGTTGGTGCTCATGAGAGCGGTTTGATTGGTGAGGATCCGCAGGGTATTCCCAATAATCTGATGCCGTTTGTTGCTCAAGTTGCTGTTGGAAAGCGCGACAAACTTAGTATATTTGGTGGAGATTATTCAACGATTGATGGAACAGGGGTGCGTGATTATATCCATGTTGAAGATCTTGCGGCGGGTCATTTGTGTGCGCTTAATGCTTTGAGTCCTAAGCACGGTTGTAAGGCTTATAATCTTGGCACGGGTAATGGCTATTCAGTTTTGCAGGTTGTAAATGCATTTGCAGGTGCTTCTGGGCGAGATATACCTTATCAAATCGTTGAGCGCAGATCTGGAGATATTGCCGAGTGTTATGCCGATCCTGAGTTTAGTGAGAAGGCGCTTGGGTGGAAGGCTAAGTATGATTTACAACGTATGGTTGCAGATCATTGGCGTTGGCAATCAAAGAACCCCGATGGTTATAGATAGATCAGAATGGTTTTTTATGTTCTACGTGTTTTTGTAGGGGGTGTGCCTCACGCCGATGATGTTGGGTTTTGCGGGTTAATCGCGACGAGGCGTCGCTCGCTACGGGTTTGGTGCGAGATTGAATGATTTGTAGGAGGCGTGCCCTCACGCCGAAGGTTTGGGTTTTTGTGGTTAATCGCGACGGGGGCGTCTCGCTACAAGCATGTTGTATTACGAGATTGAGGCGTGCCCTCACGCCGATGATGTTGGGTTTTGCGGGTTAATCGCGACGGTTGTGGTGCGAGATTCAATGTTTTGTAGGAGGCGTGCCCTCACGCCGATGATGTTGGGTTTTGTGGTTAATCGCGACGAGGGCGTCGCTCGCTACGGGTTTGGTGCGAGATTGCATGTTTTGTAGGATGGGCCCCCCACGTCGATGATATTGGATTTTTATGGTTTAATCGCGACGGTTGTGGTGCGAGATTCAATGTTTTGTAGGAGGCGTGCCCTCACGCCGATGATGTTGGGTTTTGTGGTTTAATCGCGACGGGGGCGTCGCTCGCTACAAGCATGTTGGGTTGCGAGATTGAATGATTTGTAGGAGGCGTGGCCCACGCCGATGATGTTTGGTTTTGTGGGTTAATCGCGACGGGAGCGCCGTTCGCAACGGTATTGTGTGAAATTGAATGATTTGTAGGAGGCGTGCCCTCACGCCGATGATGTTGGTTTTTGTGGTTAATCGCGACGAGGCGTCGCTCGCTACGGGTTTGGTGCGAGGTTGCATGTTTTGTAGGATGCGTGCCCTCACTCCGATGGTTTGGATTTTGTGTTTCAATCGCGATGGGCGAGATATTTTATAGGTGAAAAGATGAAAGGGAATTCATCTGGGCTACGTAAAGGACGTTATTCAGAGCCTGGTCGTATATATCTGGTTACATTTGTAACCTTTCAAAGAAAACCTATTTTCAATGATTTTATTTTAGGTCGTAAGCTCGTTGATGTTATTCGTAAAGAATCCGAATTTACCGATACGTTAGCTTTTGTTGTAATGCCTGATCATGTGCATTGGTTGCTTCAGCTTAAATCAAAATCTTTGAGCGATACGCTTAAAACGGTTAAGTCTTTGTCTTCGAGAGAGATTAAAAGATTAAGGGCCGTGTCAGGTATTATTTGGCAGAAAGGATTTCATGATCATGCGGTGAGGCGTGAAGAAGATTTAGTGGATATTGCCCGTTATATTGTGATGAATCCCGTTAGGGCAGGGTTAGTCACAAGTATTAGGGAATACGCTTTGTGGGATGCCGTGTGGTTATAATTAGGTTGATTATTTGGATGTGGTTATTTAATCGCGGTGGTTGGGTGTTTTGTAGGAGGCGTGCCTTCACGCCGAGCCGATGGTTTGGGTTTTGTGGTTTATCGCGACGGGGGCGTCACTCGCTACGGTATTGTGTGAAATTGAATGGTTTGTGTTTGTAGGAGGCGTGCCCTCACGCCGAAGGTTTGGATTTTTGTGGTTAATCGCGACGGGGGCGTCGCTCGCTACAAGCGTGTTGTATTACGAGATTGAGGCGTGTCCTCACGCTGATGGTGTTGGGTTTAGCGGGTTAATCGTGACGGTTGTGGTGCGATATTGAATGTTTTGTAGGAGGCGTGCCCTCACGCCGATGATGATGGGTTTGGCGGGTTAATCGCGACGGGGGCGTCGCTCGCTACAAGCATGTTGGATTGCGAGATTGAATTGTTTGTAGGAGGCGTGCCCTCACGCCGAAGGTGCTGGTTTTGTGGTTTTATCGCGACGGGGGCGTCGCTCGCTACAAGTGTGTTGGATTGCGAGATTGAATTGTTTGTAGGAGGCGTGCCCTCACGCCGAAGGTGTTGGTTTTTATGGTTTAATCGCGACGAGGGCGTCGCTCGCTACAAATTTGTTGTTTTGAATTATGCTCTGAGAAGCTTGAGTAATTCGTCCGTTTTAGCTTGCATTAGAACTTGGTCGCCTCGGGTTTCAACGTTAAGGCGGACAACCGGTTCGGTATTCGATGAGCGTAAGTTAAAGCGCCACTCGCCCATATCAAGGCTGATACCATCGGTGTAATCGATTGCAGTAGCACTCTCTTTGTAAGTATCCAGAACCCGTTCAATGGCCGCTTTAGGGTCGTACAGCTTACTGTTGATCTCACCGGGGGAAGGGTATTTAGTGATGCGGTCGTCCACAAGTTGCGATAGTGTTTTGCCTTTTTTGCTAAGCAGTTCGGCTACGAGTAACCAAGGCACCATGCCGCTATCGCAGTAAAAGAAATCACGGAAGTAATGGTGAGCGCTCATTTCGCCACCGTAGACGGCATCTTCTTCACGCATCCGCTCTTTTATGAAAGCATGCCCCGTTTTACTTTGAATCGCTCTACCGCCACCGGCGGCAACGATGTCTAGGGTGTTCCAGGTTAAGCGAGGATCATGGATAATCGCTGCGCCCGGGTTTTTGGCCAAAAAGGCTTCGGCGAGTAAGCCAACAATGTAATAGCCTTCAATAAAGCGGCCATTCTCATCAAAGAGGAAGCAGCGGTCAAAATCGCCATCCCACGCAATACCCATATCCGCTTTGTGTTCTAGCACAGCGGCAATGGTGTCGGCACGATTCTCTTCAAGAATCGGATTAGGGATACCGTTGGGGAAGGTGCCGTCGGGTTGATGGTGAATCTTGATAAATTCGATCGCGACTGAGGCGGCTTTAAACTGTGTTTCTAGCGCATCGATCACATGCCCGGCAACGCCGTTACCCGCATTCACCACCAGTTTTAGTGGTTTAAGGTCTTGTAGATCGATGTAGCCTTCCAGATGTTCTACATAGTTGGCTAATGTATCCACCTGCTTGTAGCTGCCTTGTTTGGTGATATCCGGGGCACTGAATTTATTTTCGCGTGCCAGTTGTTCGATATCATTGAGGCCGGTGTCTCCGCTGATAGGGCGTGAACCCTCACGTACCAGCTTCATACCGTTGTAATCTTCGGGGTTATGGCTCGCGGTGACGACGATGCCCCCGTCGGTTTTTAGGTGTGAGGTTGCAAAGTAGATCTCTTCCGTTCCGCATAGGCCGATATCTAGCACATCGACGCCGGAATCTCGTAGTCCTCGGGTGAGGGCCTGCTTGAGTGATTCGGTGGATAGGCGCATATCGCCGCCGACAACAACGGTTTTAGGCTTGAGGAATTCCGCATAGGCTCGGCCGATACGGTAGGTTAGGTCTTCATCCAGCTGAGTACCCAGCTGGCCACGGATATCATAGGCTTTAAAACAGGCTAGTTTGCTCATTGGCGTTTCTCTGAAGGTTGTAAATAAGAGGAATCTGTAAAAAAATATCGGCTGATACGCCAGACAAGCCAAGGGGTAAATATGATGGCAATGCCTGTCAGGTTGGCATACATATCGTAAAGTGAAAAATGCCGATGGGCTAACAGCGCTTGCTGAATAAATTCGGCGCTGCAAGCAAGGATCAATAGGCTAGCGATGAACAGGGGGATAAATCGACGGGAAACCGTCCATAGGCCAACCAATGTCATTGCCGCAAATCCGGCTAGATGGCCAAATTTATCCGACTGATTAAATAGCTGAGGGGGCGGTGTTTGACGAAACAGCCCATACAGCAGTGCCGCAGCACAGAGGCCGAACAATATTTTTCTTAGCATTAGCGACCGACGCCTATATAAGTGAAGCCATACATCTCGAGAGCGGGCTTATCGAAGATGTTGCGACCGTCGATAATAAGAGGGTTACGCATGGATTCGAGTATTTTATGGTAATCGGGCGACCAGTACTCAGGCCATTCGGTGATCAGCAGCAGGGCATCGGCATCAACGACGGCCTCATAGGCATCGTGGCAGAGTCGGATAAGCGGCTCTGATGGGTAGTGTTTCTGTAGATTACCTAATGCCTCTGGATCATGGACATTAATCTGTACGCCTTGCGCTAACAATGCATCGATAGTTTTTAAGCTGGACGCATTCTCAATATTGGCGGTTCCCGGTTTGAATGAAGCCCCCCAAATGGCAACGGTTTTACCCGTAAGATCACAGTGGTAGTGTTGCCATAGTTTCTTAAAGAGCAGTTCTTTCTGTATCTCATTTTCTGAAATAACGGTTTTCAGCAGTGAGTTTTGTCCTCGTTTTTCGAAAATATCGGAAAAACGGGCAATGTTTTGGTTGAAGTTTTCACCACCGAAGCCGCAGCCGGGACTCAAATAGTGACTGCCGACCCTTGGATCTGTTCCCATGCCTTCACGAATAATGTCAATATCGACACCCATCTGATCGGCAAGATTGGCGAGTTCATTAATATAGCCAATCCTTATGGCCAGCATGCCGGTAATCGCGAGTTTGGTAAACTCTGCTTCGCGGCTGCTCATGAGTAGCAAGTTTTCTATGTGTTGCAGAAAGGGGCGGATGACGGAACGGGTCATGGTGATCGCCCAGTCATTATCGCTACCGATAGTGATGCGTTTGGGGTGGCTAAAGCCCTGTAAAGCTTTACCTTCCTGAAGGCTGTTTGGAATATAGACGACAGCTTGGTTATGATTTTTGTTTAAGTAGGCTTGCAGTTGGTCTGTTGCGCCTACACCAAAATTACACTGATTAATGATTAACAGGTTTTTAGGCACGCTGGTGGCGAGACTCTGGATAATCTGTTCGGCGGTCTCAAATTGATTATGTTCCAGAGCAAACCAGTGGATAGCGGTTTCACTGTCGACGGTGTGGGTTCGCTGTAGGCGGCCCTGTACCATTTGTAATTCGATCTGATCCAGCAAGCCAGGTTCATCACGCAGTGCAGAAATATCATGCAGAGGTTTAGATTGCTGTGCTTCAGGGCCCTCTATACGCACATCGTTGCCAGCGCGAGCTAAGCTCGCCGCCGCCACCCAAGCGGTTAGATCGGCGCCATAGACTTTAATTTTCATGACTTAACCTCTCGGCGCTGTTGTTGCACAAAACGGATCAACCCTTCGGTTGAGCTGTCGGTTTTAGCGGCAACAGGGTCGGTAAACTGATCTAGCAGTGATGTGGCGACCTGTTTACCAAGTTCGACACCCCACTGGTCAAATGGATTGATCTCCCAGATAACCGATTGCACATAGACCTTATGTTCGTACATGGCGATCAGAGCACCAAAGCTTTCTGGCGTGAGTTCGTCCAGAATAATCGTTGTGCTCGGCTGATTGCCCCGATAGCGTTTATGTAGTGGGGCATTGTCGGCATTATCAAGCACACTGTCCCCCAAGGCTAATAAGCGTGATTGTGCGAGGCAGTTAGCCAGTGTTAACTGATGCTGTGCCTGAAGTTCTTCACCATATTCCTGATAACGCAGCGCCGGTGCGATGAAATCACACATGACCGACTCAGTACCCTGATGCAGCAGTTGATAGAATGCATGTTGAGCATTCGGACCGACCTCTCCCCATAAAATCGGGCAGGTTGAGTAGTCAAATTTATCGCCGTTAAGGGTGACGCTTTTGCCGTTGCTTTCCATCTCTAGCTGTTCAAGATAAGCCGGCAGGTGTTGTAAACGGCCATCGTAAGGCAATATGGCATGGGCATGAATATCGAGGAAATTTATATTCCAGATGCCGATCATGCCTAATAAGGCCGGGAGGTTTTCAGTCAGTGGGGTATGTCTAAAATGGCTATCCATCTCATGGGCGCCCGCGAGCATCTTACGGAAATTATCGTTGCCAGTGTGCAGAGCGATCGCCATGCCAATAGCAGACCACATGGAATAGCGGCCACCGGTCCAATCCCAAAAATGCAGTTGGTTTTTTTCGGGGATGCCCCATTCAGACGCTTTTGTTGGGCTAGCGGTGATACCGATAAAATGATGTTGGCTGATCAGTTCGCTTGATAAGCCGCTGGCGTTAACCAGCCACTCTCTGGCGGTATTCGAGTTCGCCAAGGTATCGATAGTTGAAAACGATTTTGATGACACGATAAATAGCGTAGAGGCAGGATCTATTTTATTTAATAGTCGCGCCAGTTGGCTACCATCCATCGAAGAGACGAAGTGTACTTCGATATGTCGGATCTCAGCGCTGGTAAACATATTCAGTGCACGGCAGGCCATCAATGGGCCTAAATCAGAGCCGCCTACGCCGATATTGATAACATTGGTAATGGGGCTGCCATCATAGCCTCGCCATTGACCATTATGGATCTGCTCGACGAGGGTCTCCATGCGCTCTAAGGAGGAGTGAATCTCTTGCGAAATATCGGCCTCACCTAAGCGCAGCGGTATCTCTTTAGGCTGACGCAGCGCGGTGTGTAACGCGGGGCGATCTTCAGATGTGTTGACATGCTCACCGGTGAACAGCGCTTCAATCTTTTCGGGTAAGCGCTGTTGTTCTGCTAGTTGGATCAGTTTTTCTAGTGTGTTGCTGCTGATGCGTTGTTTAGAAAAATCAGCGAGACAGTGGGCAGCACTAAAACTGAATCGATCAAAGCGCTGATCATCTTCGGCGAATAGATCTTTGAGATGTTTATTGCCCAGCTCTTCGGCGTGCTTATTGAGGGCTGTCCAAGCTGGCGATTGATCAACGGTCATCGTCTCAGTCCTGTTGTGCGAGGAACTGTTTAAAACCTTCAGCGGTATCGGGGTGCTGAAGTCCATAAGCAACATTGGCTTGTAGAAAGCCTAGTTTGTTGCCGCAGTCGTAGGTTTTGCCGGTCATGCGATAGGCTTCTACGGTTTCATCTTTTAGTAGCTCGTCGAGCGCATCGGTCAATTGAATCTCATCACCGGCACCCGGTTTGGTGTTGGCCAGCAGGGCCATCACACGAGCGGGTAGCACATAGCGGCCAACCACGGCTAAATCTGAAGGGGCTTCATTTGTCTTTGGTTTTTCAACCATGCCTTTGATCGGCGCAGACTCTCCGGCCGCGGGTTTAACGCCGTTGCAGTCGGTAATGCCGTAAAGGTGTACTTGGCTCTGGGGGACGGATTCAACCATGATCTGAGCGGCGTTATGTTGCTCAAATGCGGACACCATTTTCTGCAGGTCGTTCTCTTCCTGCTGATAATTATTCACCAGTACATCAGGAAGGATAACCACGAAGGGTTCGTTATTGACGATTTGCGCCGCGCAGTAAACCGCATGGCCAAGGCCTTTAGCCTCGGGTTGTCTGACAGAGATAATAGTAACGTCTTTTGGCACGATATTACGGACGGAATCTAGAATCGCAGTTTTGTGTTTGAGCTCTAGCTGGTGTTCTAGCTCATAATTGGAGGCGAAGTGATCTTCAATCGAGGATTTGCCACTGCGGGTAACCAGAATGATCTCTTTAATGCCGGCTTTTACCGCTTCTTCAACAACATGCTGGATAACCGGTTTGTCGACAACGGGTAACATCTCTTTAGGAATCGCTTTGCTGGCAGGAAGTACTCGGGTGCCTAGGCCGGCAACAGGAATTACAGCTTTGCGTACGGTTGTCATAAGTGGCTCCATGGTATCGAGTTGTTATCGTATGTATTAATTGAACATCTGCTGTTTAATCTGACCTTTTAAAAGCCGCAGAGTCGTTTGCGTTGTTTTGATTCTTCTATATAGATGCAGGCTAAACCTAGTTTGTTAATCGCCGAAAGCCTTTGCTTGATAGACTTACCGTTACGCTTAATACCCCGTTCGATATTCTTTATCAGGCTGTCTTGGATTTGACTGTTGAGCTGAAACCAACCTAACATACCGGCTTCTGCTACAACGATATTGACATCATTCTCCCAAGGGCCAAAGGCCATAGCCTGGGTTAATGCTTGTGCATACTCACTATCATACTGTTGTAGCATGGCTTTCATTAACGCGAGATTTGCCCAGCTGTAGGGCCAGTTGGGACGTAATCGTGTGGCTTGTTGATAACTAGCCAGTGCTTGTTGAGTGTATTCAATAAAGAGGGCTTGATCTCCCTGTTGATAACTATTGATTGCTTGATAGTAGTTGAGCAGCCCCTGCATATCTCTGTATTCAGCATTGCGAGGATCTTTACTTATAGCCGTATGGATACTGCTTAACGCTTGCTCTAATTCGTCCGGCGTAGGGGTGTGACCTGTTTTTTGCCAGTGCTTAAGGTGTTGGCGAGGACTGTAGCCATATAGATCGGCGAAACCAATGCTGACGGAATAAAAAATGGCCGCGCATAGGGCGATGATTAACGGTAAAGTTATTAACAGTCGTTGTTTAGAACTAGGGGGCATGGGAGTGGATGATCTGTTCCGGTGTCTCTTTTACCAAGCGCAACGCGGCTGCTTCACCAATGATATTAGCCGCGGCTTTTAGGCCTTCTGATAGGATCGGGGGGCGGTGAGCGACATTATGTGCATCTGTTGCCAGCACGGTTACCCAATCTCTGGCGAGTAGTTCTTGGGCTATTTCAAATGCCTTAGCACCAAATTGCCCAGCAACCGACATGGCGGTCACCTGCAGCAGGCAGCCTTGCTCGATAAAGGGGTTAATCTTATCGATATTATTGATAATCTCTTTATTGCGTTCAGGGTGAGCGATCATCGGAATAATATTTTGCGCTTTTAGCCAACCAATCAGTTTATCGCTACCCGGAGGGATATGATTGTGAGGGAACTCAAGCAACAGGACTTTCTTTCCCTCCCACTCTCCTAGAAAGGGGATTTTTCCCGATGGAATCATGCTGATCATCTCGGCGGAGATACGCAGCTCGGCCCCCATGCTCATCGTCAGGGGGATGTCGTGCTCAATTAAAGCTGCTTGCAACCGCTGCAATACAGGCTCTATGGTCGCGATCTGGTTTTCATAACGGCCCGGATGAATATGGGGTGTCACAACCATATGGCGAATGCCGTCACTGGCCGCTATGCGGGCCAGTTGCAGCGATTCGTCAAGGGTCGATGGTCCATCATCGATACCGGGTAGTAAATGGCTATGCAGATCAATCATTAGGCATCCTATTTTTCAGCTGTATAACCATAAACATCATAGTAGCCGTAGTAATCATCCCCATACTTAGCGGATTTTTTAATATCAACTTGGTTCAAGACAACGCCGATCAAGGGGGCTTTCACCTCGTTGAGGCGTTTAAGACCGTTTTTAGCCAGTTGATAATTGGTAGCGTCAGCCTTAACGACATAGATCATCGCGCCCACATGATGTGATAGTACTAATGCATCGCTCACCGCCTGAGTCGGCGCGGTATCGATGACAATCCGATCGTATTTTGTTTCCAGTACTTCAAGTACTTTGGCAAAGCGAGCAGAAGACAGCAGTTCCAATGGGTTGGGCGGGATAATACCAGACGGCAATATATCAATACCTGATTTTTCGTCTTTATGTATGGTCTCTTCCAGTTTTGCTGTACCGGCTACCAAGTTAGATAAGCCCGCCGATTTACCAGATAACCCAAAGGCCTTGGCAATGGATGGGCGACGCATATCCGCATCAATCAACAAGACTTTTTCCATCTGGCCAAGGGAGTAAGCAAGGCTCAGTGTGAGTGAGGTTTTACCTTCACCTGGCGCCGATGAGGTGACACATAAGATCTTATGTGGGTTATCCAACGCTGAAAGCACGATACCGGTACGGATGGTGCGTACAGACTCGGCAAAGGCTGATTGGTTTTCATCCAAATAAGCGGTATAGCTGACGTTATCAGTTTTCTTACTTTTCGCTAGCTTAGGTAATAAGCCCAGCATGGTAGCGCCAAGTTTACTTTCGACATCTTGTGCAGTCTTAATGGTGTTGTTCAGCGCTTCTAACAAGAAGGAGAACATGATGCCAAACATGATACTAACCACAAATGCTAGTGCCATAATCAACCCTTTCTTAGGTTTTTCAGGGCCTCGTGGTGGCTGTGCTGGATCAGAAATGCGGGCGTTAGCCGATTGTAGATCACCGGTCGCATTGGTTTCGCTTAAACGGGTGAAGAAGGTGTCATATAACTGACGATTGGCGTCCACCTCTTTCTCAAGCTCTTTCAGACGATAATCTTTACGATTAATCGATTGAAGGTCGCGTTTTGTTTGATCGACCGCCGCTTTGAGGGAGCGTTCAGCGGAAAGTGCTAGGCGGTACTCGTTCTCGATACCGTTGACGACAGAAAGAATCTGAGCATTCAAGCTGCGTCGAGCATTGTCTAGCTCAGACTGAGCGGCTTTCATCTTAGGGTGCTTAGCACCATAACGTTTAGAGAGCTCTGATTTTTTAAGCTCGGCCTGCAGTACGGTTCCTTTAAGGCTCTGTACTAATGGGTGTTGCAGAATGGCTGGGATCAGCTCAAAATTTTCAGGATTACGCCTATCTAGTTTTTTGATCTGGCGGTTTAGGCTTTCGAGCGCCATACGTTCCCGACGAGCTTCAATGTGTTTGCTAGCAACCATATCGAGTTCGTTGTTAGCAATATCAAAACCACCATCGCTACCGACAATCTGTTCTTGTTCTCGGTATTGCTGTAGGTTTTGCTCAGAGACTTTGAGTTTTTCACGTAGACCGCTCAAGCGCTCCATTAACCAGCCGGATGCTTTCATCGTTAGCTGCAAGCGGGCTTCTAAGTTGTTTTCTATATAGGCATCGCCAACGGCGTTGGCAATCTCAGCTGATAGTAGCGGCTCGTAAGAGTCATAACTAATCTTAACGAGTTGGGTCTTGCGAATGGGTTCAATGGTTAGGTTGCCAATTAACTGAGAGGTCACATTTTGGAGCTTGATCCGTGCCATCTCTTCTTCAGATGGTTCCTCTACTACTCCCAGAGGTAGTAAAGCCTTAGCTGAAGCGATGGTGTTAGCGATAAACCCAGGTGCTTGGTTGAACTCAGGGTGATCAATTAAATTGAGCTTGTCGATCACCCGTTCTGCTAGCTGGCGGGATTTAAGAATCTCAAACTGAGTGAGGTAGTATTCACTGTTACCGGAATCTAGGCCATAGACTTCTTCAATCGAGACGACGTTAGCGTTTTGTGATTCTATCAGCAGTGTCGCTTCAGCCCTATAGATCGGTTTCATCGAGAAAACGACCAAGGTTGTCAGCATTGTCACCACAATGGCAAAACCGAATATACCCCACTTATGCCGGTTTATCGTATTCCAGTATTGGCGTAGGTCGATTACATCATCGCCCATCAGGCGGGAGACGTTTTCTTGAGAGTTATTCGTTTCCATACTTTTTGCGTGGTCTCTGTAGTGTGTATGCGGAACGTTGATCGAATTTCTTTTGTTCTAAGGCTGTTGCAGGGACTGCCAGTTAGAAGAAACTTTGTTCAATAGTAATAATATCGCCTGGTCTGATCTGAGTATTCAGTTTAACGAGACTGGGATTTTTTGTTTCACCGTCGTGTGAAACAAACAGTTTGCTCTTTGAGGCTCGTTCGGTAAAACCGCCGGCCAGTGCCACAGCTTTTTGCAATGTAAGCCCTGGTTGGTAGGGGTAGCCACCGGGTTCTTTGACTTCGCCATTAATATAAAATTGGCGATATTCTAATACGGTAATACTGACTTGCGGGTCGTGTAAGTAGCCTTCCGCCAGCCCTTGTTGAATCAATTCACTGAGATTGCCGATGGTCATATTGAGTATTTTTAACTCACCTAAAAATGGATAGGCGATCGTGCCGGCATCACTTAAGCGAATCTCCATGCTCAGGTCTTCTTCACCAAATACTTGGATGCTGAGTAAATCGCCTGAGCCGAGGCGGTAGTCAGAGAGGGTCGTTGTTTCAGCCGCAGCGACTGAACAGAAGAAAATCAGAGTAGCCATAAAGGCTACCCTGATTGATTTAGCACTGAATATCATAGAAAACTCAATTGTTTCAGTTTATAGAGATGCGTTAAGAGTTAGCATGACTAGGTTTTTATCATAGTCAGTATTAGCAAGGTTAGAGTCTTGATCACTGTATGTGTAATTCAGACCAAAGGTTAACCAACGGCGCATATCATAGTTCATACCGGCGCTGAAGGATGTTGTATCATCTTCACGGCCACTGGCAGAACCTTCATAAACTTCGTTAGTAAAGCCTAAGCCAAGATCAGTACTTACAATACTGTTCCACGCATGGTTCCAGTTGATATTGTAGTTTTGAGTGTCAATGAAGTTGCCGGTACCGGTGCTTTCGGCTGAACTACGGCTGGTGCTGATATCAACTTTAGAGTAAGTGAGAGGTTCCCAGCGAACAGAAGCTTCCCAGCTGGAATAGGTTTCGTCATCACGGCTTGAAGAGTCGAAATCTTTTTCACTCAAACCAAACTTAATAGTCCCCGTTGTTTTAGCCGTACCTTCCCAAGTTGCACCGACGAGGTATGTCCAAGTGCTACTATCAAGTGAGCTGGCTGGATCAACATCGTAGTCGATATCTTTATTACGCGCTTCAAAAAGCAATGAAGTTTTTGGCATGATTTTATAATAGAAAACTGTACCCAAGGTTACTTCGGTGTCATCTCGACCCTTAGTGATAGAACGGAAGTTTTGATACTCACGGTCTAGGTGGTCACCATAAACTTCGATACGGCCGGTTGCACTCGGTGCACCATACATGTAGCTAAAGCCAAGGGTTGTTGTGTCATATTCCAAGGGTGATGTAACGCTATTAGCGATACCGCCAGCCGCACTTAAACCCGTACCCCGTGCTTCATGTCCTTTGTTATAAGCAGCTTGCAGATCTAGCACACTGCGTTGGCTAAATTCTAAGTGCGCGTCTGCCGCAAGCTTGTGGTCAGTATAATTATCAGCGGTGCTGTCTTGGTGCATCCCTTCGCTGAGTTGATAGGTTAACCGATAGGCATTCATGCCATCTTCTGCGACTAACTGAACAGAGGGGGACAGAACAGTGATTATTTCATCTTCTTCGTTGCCGGATGTGCTGAAAAAGTTATCGTCATAACCAACTTGAGTACTAATCATTGGGATTATTTTGATCGGACCTGCATCAATGGCAGCAGGTTCAATAGCTGCAGAAACAGGTAGTGACATGATTAATGCAGAAGGGGCTATTAAATTGACTAACGTTCGCTTTTTCATCGGCTGCTTTCCTTATAAAATGTTCTATGTGATGCCATGTCAGTCCAGTCTTTGAATATTATTCAACCGCGTATGCTAATGGTTAAGCATAAATAATATGAACAGTGGCCTTGTAGCTTTGTGCAATAGTATCATGTGTTTTTTTTTAGCGGTACTGCTTGGCGTTAGGAAATAACCCCATTTTGGTTTTTTTGTTGCGCTGCGAGAACTTTATCTCCGTTAATGTCGTGAGTGCTGTCCAGTTAAATGTATTGTCTAGTTTGCCGTGTATGTGTTGCATGCCGGTGACATAGCCTTTTTAGTGAGATGTTTTATGGGTCATAACAAGAAAGAAGTACCTTTTCAGTCATTGCAGATGGCCGTGTTGACGGTGTCGGATACACGCACCGAAGAGACTGATACGTCAGGTGATGCATTAGTAGAGGGTTTGAGTACTGCGGGGCATGTGTTGGCGGATAGGGCGATCTGTCCGGATGATGTGTATCAGTTGCGGGCCGTAGTTTCCCAGTGGATTGCCGATGAAAAGGTTCAGGCGGTTTTAGTGACGGGCGGTACAGGCTTTACGCTGCGAGATACCACGCCTGAAGCCTTGCTGCCGTTGTTGGATAAAACGATCGAAGGCTATGGAGAGTTGTTCAGGCAGTTATCGTATGACGAGATCGGCACCTCGACGATTCAGTCTCGCGCCTTTGCGGGTGTTGCTAATCGGACGCTGATCTTTTGTATGCCTGGCTCGACAGGGGCCTGTAAAACGGCTTGGAACGGTATTATTCGGGAGCAACTGGATGCACGGCATCGTCCCTGTAATTTTGTTGAGATGGTGATGACCTCTCGCGCGGTGGAATCTGCATGTGGGCCACGCGGATGAGTTGTGATGCACGTCAGTCATTGATGCCAGTGAAGGAGGCGTTAGCGGCGTTGTTGGCTAACGCAAAGCCGAGCGCGGATGTTGAGTGGTTGGCGATAGAAGATGCGCTAGGGCGGGTATTAGCCGAAGATCAGCTCTCCGTCGTTGATGTACCGCCGCAAGATAATAGCGCAATGGATGGTTATGCGCTGAATACGGCCGCCCTTGGCGATAAGAGTGTTAAGCGGCTGAGAGTGTCACAGCGTATTCCTGCGGGTACTGCGCCTCAAATGCTGCAGCCTCAAACGGCGGCTCGATTGTTTACCGGTTCTGAAATCCCTCTCGGCGCTGATGCGGTTGTTATGCAAGAGAATACCGTTGCAGTCGATGAAGGTGGCGAGCAGTGGGTCGAGTTCCTTGAGGTGCCCGTTGCAGGTAATAATATCCGTCGTCGAGGGCAAGATGTTCGTGCGGGGCAGGTGGTGATGCCGGTAGGGACTCGCTTACAGGCGTCGCACTTAGGTGTGCTTGCCTCTGTTGGGATCGCGCGGGTTCAGGTGTATCGGCCAATCAAGGTGGCGGTGTTGGCGACGGGGGATGAGTTGGTCATGCCGGGTAATCCTTTAAAACCGGGTCAGATCTATAACTCGAACCTATTTACCTTGCGTGGTTTGTTGCAGGGGTTGGGTTGCGAGATCGTTATGTCTTCAATGGTGGAAGATACCCGTGAAGGTACGATTGCTGCGTTGCAGCAGGCGTCGGAACGGGCTGATTGTATTATTACCAGCGGCGGCGTGTCGGTGGGTGAAGAGGATCATGTTAAAGCAGCGGTGGAATCGCAGGGTGAATTAAAGCTCTGGAAGTTAGCAATTAAACCGGGCAAGCCGATGGCATTCGGTTATGTTAATGGTAAGCCTCTGTTAGGGTTGCCGGGAAATCCTTCAGCGGTATTGGTGACCTTTTGTATTTTGGCGCGGCCTTTCCTGCTGAAGTCGATGGGTGTTGCGTCGGTTTTGCCTCAGCAGTTATTCGTCGAGGCGGGCTTTAGCCGTACGCGCGCGATTAGTCGTCAGGAGTATCTGCGGGTCGAATTGGTTGCTGGGCGTGCAGTGTTAGGGCATAGCCAGAGTTCGGGTGTATTAAGTTCGGCGGTAACGGCAACGGGTTATCTTGTCGTTCCTGCGGGGGCTGTCGTGAATGAAGGCGACCGGTTACCGTTTATTCCATTTAGTGAAGTGGGTATCTAGGCGGTATCTTGTTGTGCCGATGGGCTTCATTTTGCTATCTGCAAACATAAAACAATAAATAGAAGCGGTTAATCTAATCGTAGTTAACCGATGTGTGCTTGTGGATAAGTCGCTTCTCGGTGAGCTGTCTGAGTAGGGTGATGTAATGGTTAAGGTGTTATTTTTTGCTTCATTGCGGGAAGCGCTGGGGGTGGGACAGTTGAACCAGCCTTTGAACTGTGGTGAGTCTGTGGCGGATTTGGTTGCCGCTCTGCAATCGCGAGACGATGTTTGGCAGCGAGCGTTGGCTGGCACTCTGCTGTGTTCGGTTAATCAAGAAATTGTGCCTCTGGATACGCAGATCTCAGCGGGTGATGAAGTGGCGTTATTTCCACCGGTAACCGGCGGGTGATGGCTATTAAGCCGCTGGATGTGATTGTCTTGGCTGGTGGAGAGGGGCAGCGAATGGGCGGTCGTGATAAAGGCTTGGTTGCCTTTCGTTCGCAGCCGATGGCTGGTTTCGCGGTGCAGCTAGTCAAACCGTACACACAGCGGTTGATCATTAGTTGTAATCGACACCTGCCGGACTATAGCGAACTGGCTGATCAGGTGGTTGTCGATGAGTTGGACGGTTTTCAGGGGCCACTGGCTGGTATCTTAAGTGGTTTGCGTGTCTGCAATACTGAGCAGGTGTTGGTCTTGCCCTGTGATACGCCGTTACTAAAAACGACGCTGATTGAGCGATTGTTAATGGCGGCTCAGGCAAGGCCCGAGGCTATTACGGTTTTATCCGAAAAGGATAAGTTGCATCCGCTGCATGCGGTCATCCCGCGGCGGCTTGTGGATGATCTGTCCCAGTGGTTAGAAGGCGGTCAGCGAGCCGTGCAGCGCTGGATGCGGACTCATCCTTTACAGTTGATTGATATCGTCGATATGTCTGATCAATTATGTAATTTGAATACCTTGCAAGAGCTTCATGTCGCCGAAAAATTAATAGATAACGCCTAAGTTTAAAGTGTAATGACTCAGTGCCGTGCTTAATTCTGTATAATCCCCGGATTTTTTGGGCGGAATGGCTTTATGGATCAACTGGGGAGTTTTATTGGGACTTTTTTACTGGTATTTCTGGCGGAGTTCGGTGATAAAAGTCAGCTGGTGTGTATGACCTTAGCTGCGCGATATCGGCCGTTACCGGTAATTTTGGCGGCGGTAGTGGCGTTTTCGGTTTTAAATGTGCTGGCCGTCGTTGTGGGATCGGTGGCGGCGAACTGGTTGCCTCGATCAGTCGTGTTAATCGTTGTTGCGGTTTTGTTTCTCTGGTTTGGGCTGCAATCGTTCAGAACAGAAGAGGATGACGATGCCGGTGGTTTAGGGTTATCGGGCAAAAGTATCTTTTTATCGGCCCTAGTGATGCTGTTTTTTGCCGAATTGGGTGATAAGACTCAGTTGGCGGTGATGGGGTTGGCTAGTGCCGAGTCGCCGGTGGCTGTTTGGTTGGGGGCGACAGTCGCGCTGGTGGCGACGTCGATCATAGGTGTTATGGCTGGGCGCGCCTTGATGCGTTATGTTTCTGTGGTTTGGCTGCACCGAGTATCTGGTGTGTTATTTATGCTATTTGGCATTTATGCCGCGAGTGAAGCGATGTCGTTACTGATTTAATCTGGGAGGTGAGATGTTAGTTGGTTTTCTGATACTGCTGCTGTTTCAATTGGTCGGTGAGCTTATTGTTGTACTGCTGGGGATGCCGGTGCCTGGGCCTGTGGTTGGGATGGTGTTGTTGTTGCTTTGCCTGATTATAAAAGGGGAGGTGCCTGAATCGTTACGGATTCCTTCCGAAGCCTTATTAAAGCATCTAGCGTTGCTGTTTGTGCCTGCTGGCGTTGGGTTGATGACCCATTTTTCTTTGTTAAAGGCGGATTGGCTGGCGATCCTGTTGGCATTAATTATCAGCACTGGTCTAACCATTGTCGTGACGGCGCTGATTCTCAATCCTTCCGCTAAAAAGTTGCATCAGTTGGAGCGGGAATAGTCACGATGGAATTTTGGACGTTTTTTTCCGCTAAGCCATTGCTATGGCTGGTCGTCACCATTGTGACCTTTATTGCGACATCGTGGTTTAATCGACGCTTAGGAGGCACGCCTTTACTGCACCCGGTGTTGGTTTCCTTGTCGTTGATCATTGTGTTTTTATTGTTAACCGGTACCCCGTATGAGACTTACTTTGAGGGTGCGCAGTTTATCCATTTCCTCTTAGGGCCTGCGACAGTGGCCTTAGCGGTGCCTTTGTTTGACCATTTCGAGCGGGTCAAAAAGATGCTGTTACCATTGTTGCTGGCTTGCATGGCAGGAGCGGTGACGGCCGCGGCCTCCGCCGTGTTAGTCGCGCAGGCGCTGGATGCTTCATTGGGTACCTTGTTATCGATTGCGCCAAAATCGGTGACATCGGCGATAGCTATCGGCGTCGCTGAAAAGCTAGGCGGCTATCCGTCGTTGGCTTCGGGTTTAGTGCTGATTACTGGCGCGATCGGCTGCATCTTAGCGCCACCTATTTACCGTATTTTGAATGTGACCGATGAAGCCGTTAAAGGCTTTACCTTAGGCGTGTCGGCTCATGGTATGGGTACCGCCTATGCTTTTGAGTATGGCCTGATGGCAGGTGCTTTTGGTGGTTTAGCCATGGGGATGACCGGTGCTTTTACAGCCTTTATGTTGCCTTTGTTGATTCCTTTGATGGGGATTGGTTAGGGGTTGTAGCCAATCCCTTCGGTGTTAGGGTGTGTTTACATTGGTAGGAGCTGCCTCTGGCTGCGATGGATTTAATTGAGATTTATCGCCCCTAGAAGGGGCTTCCACAGAATGCGATTAATTTTTTATGTCGTAGGAGCTGCCTCTGGCAGCGATGGTTTTGCTCAATGGTTGGCTCGGCTTACTCCTTTGTTGCGTTGCAAAAACAGGGGTTGGAGAGTAAAGTGCCCAACCTTCTTTTATATCCTTTGATGATATCTGACATTAGCTAGAATGGTACGGTTTCTCGCATGACTCCTATTGCTCGTTATAAAAAAGATCTTGAAAGAGATGATTTCTCCTATGATTCGGCTCAGGAAGAGGCGGTTAAGCATCTGCAGCGTTTGTATGACGATCTCGTTGCTCGGCAAAATGAGCCAAAGCCTTCAGGGTTTATGAGCCGTCTGTCGGGCAAGCTGAAAAAGAAAACCGTTGAACCGGTGAAAGGGCTGTATTTCTGGGGTGGCGTTGGTCGGGGTAAAACCTACCTGATGGATACCTTCTATGACAGTCTGCCGTTTGAGAATAAAGAGCGGACCCACTTTCATCGTTTTATGCAGCGCGTTCATCAAGAGCTAAAGCTATTAGATGGCACCCCTAATCCGCTAGTTGAGATTGGGAAGAAATACGCCAGCGAATTCCAGATTATCTGCTTCGATGAGTTTTTTGTTACCGATATCACCGATGCCATGATTTTAGGTGGGCTGCTGGAAGAGTTGTTTAAAAACGGCGTATCCCTGGTGGCGACCTCGAATATTGTACCTAACGGCTTGTACGAGAATGGTTTGCAGCGTTCTCGCTTTTTGCCAGCGATTGATATGCTCAATAAGTTTA
Organism: Amphritea opalescens; assembly: GCF_003957515.1. Taxonomy (GTDB): domain Bacteria; phylum Pseudomonadota; class Gammaproteobacteria; order Pseudomonadales; family Balneatricaceae; genus Amphritea; species Amphritea opalescens. The sequence continues at coordinate 48,591 of NZ_RQXW01000012.1, read as the reverse complement.
CCGAAGTGGTGAACGTCGATAGCGGTGTTGATTACCGCTTACGAACCCTTGAACAAGCTGAGTTGTATCACTTCCCACTCGATGCGGCTGCGGACGCGAGTTTAAACCAGAGCTTTGAACGCTTGGTGCCTGATCTTAAAGAGGTGGCTGAAGACTGCGTGCTAGAGATTAATGGCCGGAATATTCAAGCGCGTCGCTGTTGTGAAGATGTGGCTTGGTTTGAGTTTTCTGAGTTGTGCGAAGGGCCACGTAGTCAGAATGATTACATCGAGCTGAGTAAGATTTTCCATGCGGTATTGATCAGTGATGTGCCTCAGCTTGGGCGCAGTAATGATGATGCCGCCCGTCGTTTCGTTAACTTGGTTGATGAGTTTTATGATTGTGGCGTGAAGTTAATCCTCACTGCTGAAAAGTCCATTCATGAAATTTATAGCGAAGGGCGATTAGAGTTCGAAATTCAGCGAACCCAGAGTCGCTTGCTTGAAATGCAGTCGCAAGAGTATTTAGCACGAGAGCATCGCGTTTAAAGAAGTGGTTGATGCGGGTGTCGGTGGGGAATGGGCCGCACCAAAATATCCCAAGATATCTCCGTAGGGGCGAAGATCCCACGGTTTTTTTGTAGGGTGCGGTGAGGAACGAACCGCACCGATGGTGCCGGTATCTGTAAAGGTTGCCGTTGAAGGTGCGGTTCGCAAAGCTCACCACACCCTATGGGAATGGCGGGTGCGTGGTGAAAATGAACCGTGTCGGCCAAGTTTGTCGTTGAAGGTGCGGTTCGCGAGGCTCACCGCACCCTACGCGAAGGCTGTGTTGGCGTACCAAAGCATCGCTATATCTATCGCTGCGAGCACTCGGTTTCCTTCGGTTTGATTATATTGCGTCGCAATAATCTTTTTATTGGCATATTTTTGCAGTTGCAGTATAATCCGCGCTCCTTCGGATTGGTCCGGGGAATTTTGACGTTGTAGGCCACGGTTTACAACCAATAATTATAAGGTCGTCGAACCTTGCTAATCACACGATTGGCCTTGTTCAGACTGATGTATAGGTAAATTATCATGACTACATTTAGCGCTAAGCCTGCAGAGGTAAAACGCGATTGGTATGTTGTTGACGCAGAGGGTAAAACTCTTGGTCGTCTGGCTACCGAAATTGCTCGTCGTCTACGCGGCAAGCATAAAGCAGAATTCACTCCTCATGTTGATACTGGTGATTACATCATCGTTGTTAACGCTGAGAAAGTTAACGTAACCGGTAACAAGCGTAAGGACAAAATGTACTATCGCCATACTGGTTACCCAGGTGGTCTGCGTGAAACTTCTTTCGAGAAGATGGTTGAAACTCATCCTACACGCACCATCGAGTTGGCCGTTAAGGGCATGTTGCCTAAAGGTCCCCTGGGTCGCGCTATGTACACTAAGATGAAAGTGTACGCTGGTGCAGAACATCCGCATGCGGCTCAACAGCCACAAGAACTGAACGTCTAAGGGGCAGGTCAATATGTCTACAACTCAGTATTACGGCACAGGCCGTCGTAAATCCTCTACTGCACGCGTATTTTTGCGTCCAGGTACAGGTAAAATCACTGTTAACCAGCGTGAACTAGATGTTTACTTCGGTCGCGAAACTGCTCGCATGATCGTTCGTCAGCCTCTTGATCTGACTGGTAACACTGATAAATTTGATGTTTACATTACCGTTAAAGGCGGTGGTGGTTTCGGTCAAGCTGGTGCGATCCGTCACGGTATCACTCGTGCGTTGATGGTATATGATGAGACTCTACGTCCTGAACTGCGTGCTGCTGGTTTTGTTACCCGTGATGCGCGTGAAGTTGAACGTAAGAAAGTTGGTCTACGTAAAGCACGTAAGAAACCACAGTTCTCTAAGCGTTAATTCGCGGCGATACTTTTTTGTATCGAACAAAAAGCGCCCGTGCCAGCAATGGTTCGGGCGTTTTTTCGTTTCTGTAATGGTGCTTTGTGGTGAGGTCAAGACTTGCTCGACTATAGGCGTAAAAAGGCGGTTTTACCCCTATTTATCCTTGTAAGAAGCAGGGAATTTCATTACTATTTGTGCCATTTTAAAAATCCGTTAATTCGGTATTCATTACTGAGCAACCCAATAATGACTGCACTGCAATAGTGTGGCGTTATAGGTTGAGTGAGGGGAGATAGTCTTAATGAGTAATGACGGCGTGAATAAGGGGCGGCGACGTCTCCTGATCGGTGCCACCTCTGCTGTTGGGGCAGTGGGTGCCGTAGGAGCTGCTGTTCCGTTCGTGGCTTCATGGAACCCGAGTGCCAAGGCCAAAACGGCTGGTGCTCCGGTTAAAGCTGATGTCAGCAAGCTGGAAATTGGTCAGCAGATGATCGTGAAGTGGCGCGGCAAGCCTGTATGGATTGTTCGCCGTGGACCGGAAGCTTTGGCCAATTTGGCAAAGATTTCTGATCGTTTAGCGGATCCTAAGTCGACAGTACCACAGCAGCCGGCGTATATACCGGGCACACCTGCTCGTTCACTGCGTGAAGATATCGCGGTGATGGTGGGTATTTGTACCCATTTGGGTTGTTCTCCGACGTACCGTCCTGAACTTGGCCCTGAAGATTTGGGTGCTGATTGGGTTGGTGGTTTCTACTGCCCATGTCATGGTTCTCGTTTTGACCTGTCTGGTCGTGTATTGAAGGGTGTTCCGGCACCTACTAACCTGGTGATTCCGCCTCATTATTATGAGAGCGAAAATGTGATCATCATTGGTGTGGATCAGGAGACTGCATAATGGCTGGCGCACGTAATAAAGGAAATCCAGGCATCATTGGCTGGATCGATGATCGTTTCCCGCTGACGGCGATGTGGGATGATCATTTAGCAAAATACTACGCTCCAAAGAACTTCAACTTTTGGTACTTCTTTGGTTCCCTCGCTCTGTTGGTTTTAGTTAACCAACTGTTGACCGGTATCTGGTTGACTATGAGTTATAATCCAACCGCAGAAGGCGCGTTTGCTTCGGTTGAATACATCATGCGTGATGTGGATTACGGCTGGTTGCTGCGTTATATGCACTCCACCGGTGCTTCCGCTTTCTTTGCTGTGGTTTATCTGCATATGTTCCGTGGTCTGCTGTACGGTTCTTACCGTAAGCCGCGTGAATTGGTATGGATCTTCGGTATGACGATCTATCTGGCGCTGATGGCTGAAGCCTTTATGGGTTACTTGCTGCCATGGGGACAGATGTCTTACTGGGGTGCACAGGTAATCGTATCGCTGTTCTCTGCCGTGCCGGTGATTGGTCCGGATCTAGCAGAATGGATTCGTGGTGATTATCTGATTTCTGGTATCACGCTTAACCGTTTCTTCTCGCTGCACGTTGTTGCACTGCCGATCGTCCTGCTGGGCTTGGTTGTTATGCACATCATCGCTCTGCATGAAGTGGGTTCTAACAACCCAGACGGTATCGAAATCAAAGAGAAAAAGGACGAGAACGGTATCCCACTCGATGGTATTCCATTCCACCCTTATTACACCGTGAAAGATATTGTTGGTGTAGTGGTCTTCCTGTTCGTATTCTGCCTAATCATCTTCTTCTTCCCTGAGATGGGTGGTTACTTTATTGAGCAGCCAAACTTTGAACCGGCTAACCCGCTGAAGACCCCGCCGCACATCGCGCCGGTTTGGTACTTCACACCGTTCTACGCTATGTTGCGTGCGATTCCGCCTATTGCGGCTTCCCAGTTCCCTGGTGTTGTAGTGATGGGTGGTGCGATTGCCATTCTGTTTGTTCTTCCTTGGTTGGATCGTAGCCCAGTTAAATCTATGCGCTATAAAGGTTGGATGAGTAAAGTTTGGTTGGTTATCTTTGCCATTAGCTTTGTGATTCTGGGTTACTTAGGAGTTGTTGCATCTTCTCCTGGCCGTACACTGGTGGCACAGATCTGTACTGCACTGTATTTTGCATACTTCTTCCTGATGCCGTTCTACACCAGAATGGAAAGCACTAAACCGGTACCGGAAAGGGTGACAGGCTAATGAAAAAGTTTTTTATCGCAATTATGTTGGTGCTGGTGCCTGTCGTCGCCAGTGCGAATACCGGCGGGGTTCATTTGGACACCATGGGGCCGGATCATACCAATAAAGAATCTCTGCAACGTGGTATGAAAACCTTTGTTAACTACTGCATGGGTTGCCACTCGGCTAACTTTCAGCGTTATGAGCGTGCTGCTGTCGATTTGGGTATGCCTAGCGAGTTGGTGCAAGAGCACATGATCTTTGGCGAGTCCAAAGTGGGTGAGCAGATGACCATTGCTATGCCACAGGCGGATGCAGCTGGTTGGTTTGGTACTCCTCCACCTGATTTGACGTTGGAAACACGTCTACGTGGTGAAGATTGGGTGTATACTTACCTGCGCAGTTTCTACAAAGACCCTGCACGTCCTTGGGGTGTGAATAACGTTGTCTTCCCTGACGTTGGTATGCCTAACGTGTTAGAGGGACTGCAAGGCCTTCAGGTTAACCATTGCACAGCGTCTGAGATGGCTCATCATGAGAAAACCATTGATCCTCTGACTGGCCTGACAATGGGTGGTTGCCTGAGTGTTGCTGAAAAAGGCGAGCTTTCGGTTGAAGAGTTTGATAAGACCGTTTATGACCTAGTTAACTTCATGTCTTATATGGGTAACCCTGTTAAGCTTGAATCTGAACAAATTGGTTATAAAGTGCTGATCTTCTTGGCGATCTTGTTTGTCTTCGCGTTTGCGCTGAAGAAGGAGTTCTGGCGAGACGTTCACTAAACGTCTGCTAGACAAGATTACCGATACGCGGGCCAATTTTGTTGGTCCGCGTATATTTATTTTATGGAACAAGTGAAACGGGGTGATTTAATGGGTGTAGTGGCCAAGCGTTCTTCTATGACTTTTTACTCCGATGGCAATGATCATTATAGCCATCGGGTACGTATCGTTCTGGCAGAAAAAGGTGTTGCAGTTGAAATAAACGATTGCGATCCAAACAGTTTGCCTGAGGATCTGGCGTCACTGAATCCATACAACAGCTTGCCGACTCTGCTAGATCGGGAACTGGTGTTGTATGAGCCAAATGTGATGATGGAGTATCTGGATGAGCGTTTTCCTCATCCGCCGCTACTGCCTGTCTATCCTGTTGCACGTGCTGAAAGTCGTTTGTATATGTACCGTATTCAGCGTGATTGGTGTTCTTTAGCGGATATCATTTTGACCGCTGAAGACGCGGATGATGCTGACAATGCACGTAAAGCCTTGCGTGATAGCTTAGTGGCTGTTTCACCGATCTTTGGTGAGAAAGACTTCTTTATGAGTGAAGAGTTTACCTTAGTAGACTGCTGTATTGCTCCGTTGCTATGGCGTCTAGAGATTCTAGGTGTTGAGTTGCCGGAAGCGCAGTGCAAAGATCTTATTAAGTATATGGAACGTCTGTTTGAGCGTGAAGCGTTTCAGATCAGCTTGTCTGAAGAAGAACGTGAAATGCGTGACTGATACGGTCGACATTAATATATAAAGGATGGGTTTTTACTCATCCTTTTTTTTGGAGTAAAAAATGCAATCGAGTCGTGGATATCTTATTCGTGCGCTGAATGAGTGGATTCTGGATAGTGGCTGGACGCCACATTTGGTGATTGATGCTGAAATTCAGGGTGTGATGGTGCCGCAGCAATTTATCAGTGATGGTCAGATTGTTTTGAATATCGCGCCTTCTGCGGTGCAGAATTTATCGGTCGACATTGATGCGGTGAGCTTTAATGCGCGTTTCGGTGGTGTGCCGATGAATGTATTTGTGCCTATTGTTGCTGTCATGGCGATCTACGCCCGTGAGAATGGTCAAGGGATGGGTTTTGGTGCCGAGCCGGGTGTTGAGGCGCTTTTCGCAGAAGAGCCTGAAACGGACCCTAAGCCCCCAGAACCGCCTAAGCCGAAAGCCAAGAGCCGCCCTTCGTTGAAGGTGGTTAAGTAGTATTCCTCTGATGTGTCGTCCAGCATTGGTGCACCATTGGTGCGGTTCATTCTTCACCGGCACCCTACGCAAAAATGGGGTTCAGGTGCTCTGTGTGGGAGCCTCTTCTAGAGGCGATTCCATCATTTTCGCGTAGGGTGCTGGTGAGCTTGCGAACCGCTCCGGTATTGTCGATCAAAGCATCGCGGCCAGAGGCCGCTCCCACAGGAAGATAGGGTTCACATTCTCTGGGTGGGAGCCTCTTCTAGAGGCGATTTCATCATTTTCGCGTAGGGTGCTGGTGAGCTTGCGAACCGCACCGGTATTGTCGGTCAAATCATCGCGGCCAGAGGCCGCTCCCACAGGAATATAGGGTTCAGGTGCTCTGTGGGAGCTTCTTCTAGAGGCGATTCCATCATTTTCGCGTAGGGTGCTGGTGAGCTTGCGAACCGCACCGGTATTGTCGATCAAAGCATCGCGGCCAGAGGCCGTTCCCACAGGAAGATAGGGTTCACATTTTCTGTGTGGGAGCCTCTTCTAGAGGCGATTCCATTATTTTCGCGTAGGGTGCTGGTGAGCTTGCGAACCGCACCGGCATTGTCGATCAAAGCATCGCGGCCAGAGGCCACGCCCACAGGAAGGTAGGGTTCACATTCTTTATGTGGGAGCCTCTTCTAGAGGCGATTCCATCATTTTCGCGTAGGGTGCTGGTGAGCTTGCGAACCGCACCGGTATTATCGATCAAAGCATCGCGGCCAGAGGCTGCTCCTACGGATGGTGGGTATCGAATCAAAAAAGGCCACCATCGGTGACCTTTGTGTGTTTCTCTGTGTTGGTCTAGTCGATATATTCGAAGATCTTAACTATTTTCTGGATGCCGTTAACGCTGCGGACAACCTCGATCGCTTTATCTGACTGATCTCGGGTGACTAATCCCATGAGATATACCACGCCGTTTTCGGTCACAACTTTAATCTGGGTCGCATCGATCCCTTTGTCGCCAATCATGTTGGCTTTGATCTTGGCGGTAATCCAGGTGTCGTTGGCGCGTGCTAGCGAGGCGGTTGGGCTGGTGATGGTGAGTTCGTTATGAATACGACGGATTTTGCGTACCTGGCTAACGATCTGCTCAGCTTCTGAGCGGCTGGCTTCGTTGGGTACTTGGCCGGTGAGTAGCACAATACCGTTAAAGCTGGTGACATTAACGTGGCTGCTGCTGAGATCGACAGAGCCTTTGCTGATGTTCACATTGGCTTTGATCTCGATGAGTTGGTCATCGACGAAGCTGCCGGTGGTACGGTCGGTGGGATCCTCTTTAATAGGCTCCTCTTTTAAGCTGCTGACCACGGTTGAGCAGCCGCTGCTTAAAAGGCCTGCTATGACTAGGATGGCTATCCGTTTCATCAATTATTCTCCGCCAAAAAGTTGATAATCTATCAGATCGCACAAGGCGTGCAGAATCAGTGTTTGTGCCCCAAAAATAAGGGCGGGGTCGTCTGCCGGTATGCAAAATTCAACCTCATCAGGCAGTAATAGAGAGTGAATATCGTTATTAGTTCCCCCGGTGAGGGCAATGACCAGCATATCGCGGTCATGGGCTGCTTGGATCGCCTGAACTAAGTTGGCAGCACGGCCGTCACTCGAGAGTAATAATAGTAAATCACCCGGCTGGCCAAGGGCGCGAATCTGTTTCGAGAAGATATCGTTAAACTGGCCATCTTGGGCGATGCCGGTGAGGGCAGAGCCTTCGGCGCTCAGGGATATTGCCGGTAGGCCGGGACGCTCATGGCGAAACTGATTCATGAGCAAGCTGCTAAAGTGCTGTGAAAGAGCCGCACTCCCGCCGTTCCCACAACAAAGGATTTTGTTTTCGGATATCAGGCAGCCGAGTAACAGCTCTCCGGCATGCGAGATCATCGGGGTGTATTCTTCGATGGTTTGGGCATTAACCTCCATGCTGTTATGGAATAGGTTAATAACTCGGTCTTGAAGTACCATCGGTGCTCCTGTCAGAAAGTGGCTTCAGGTCTGAAGGCGTCTTTATACCATACGGGGCGGGAATCTCCACTCCCGTTGCCCTGATTGGCCTCAAATGCTACCACATCAAACCGGCAGATAGGCAGGTTACTGCTTTTCTGCTGGCTGAGGAAGTAACTTGCTGTTTTTATTAATTTCTTCTGTTTACGAAAATCAACCGATAAACCGGCACCACCCCATTGTTGATGACGCCTGCTGCGCACCTCGACGAAGACTAATTGATCGCTGTCTTGCATGATCAGATCTATTTCACCAAAGCGGCAGTGATAATTTCGCTCGATCAATTTGAGGCCTTGTTGGTTGAGATACTGTAGTGCGTTTTGTTCGGCATCCTTGCCGATTTGCTGTCTATCCATGGTGCAGTCTCAGTCTATGGGTTGAGCTATTCCCTGCTTGAACGTTGTCCAGTTAAGGGTGCGTATAACTTGATTGTGTTCGTTGATAGAGAGTGACCCTGTTTCGCCATCTATCTTCGCTGCGCTTGAGGCTGACAGTTGGGCGAGATAGGGGTACAGGGTAAAGGCATCGATGCCGAGTGCATAGAGTCGTCCAAAACGGCTATCGGTGTCGTCCCGTTGCTGTGCCAGTTGTAAATGCTCGGCAGAGGGTGGGCTGCTCAGCCAAGGGGTAGTGACGAAGAGAATGCCGTTAAGATCCTGATCTTGGATGGCTGATTTAGCGCCGGTATAGAGATGTGATGTGGCATAAACCGGGACATCGCCGGCGTAATGAAACGCTAGAGTCGGTTTAATTTGCCGAGCCATTTGTGGCAATACCGATAGGAAGATGGCATCGACATCTTGGCGGCGGCGATTTTCAAACTGGGGTCGTTGGCCGATAATGCGGGTGATCTGAGTTTTGCGGATCGCGCTTTGGTCGGTGGCAAGTAGTTGGGAGACCTGATCTGAGTAACTAATATCATCGTTATAGCTAAGGCTATCGAGGACGGTACCGCCGAGCGCTGTGAAGCGTTGTTTGAAAGCGCTAGCCGCACGTGTGCCCCAGTCGGTGTTCGCGGTGTATACCAAGACTTGGCGCTTATTATCCTGCCACGCGCGTTCTGCTGCTTGGACGGCTTCATCTTCGATCGCTAAGCCAAACTGATAGATATTGCTTTGCTGTAACCCAGGAGCGGTATTAAGTGTCAGTGTTGGAATTGGCGCAGGACCGAAGTTGATCAAGCTCTCAACCATCTCCTTTTGTAGCGGCCCGATAATAAGGTCGATATTGCGCTCGCTAGTCAGTTGATAGAGTTGTTCTGCTGTGGTGATCTTGGTTGAGTCGAGCATCGTCACTTTGGCAGTGGTTTTACCTGCCTGTACCGCATTGTAGTGAGCGGTCATAAAGCCGGTAATGATCGCTTCGGCAGGTTTTTGCAGATTGCCACTCATCGGTAGGAATAGGGCGATATTTTCGGCACTGAGGGTGTCAGCACTCGTCACGGCTAGTAATGCATCGGGTGGTGTTTGTTGGGCCGGGTGAGACTGCCAGAGGACATTCCACTCCTGTAGCTGTGCGTTTTGCTGGCTCAGATCGTGCGCCTTGCCTGCACTAAGCCCGAGTTCATACCAGCCCTGTTGATAATAGTTATTATCGGTTTGTTGGCTAAGCTGTGTCAGTTGGTCGACCGGCATCTGGGTTAGTAGGCGCCAAATGCGATTGTGTAGGGCTTTAGCCTTGTCGGCAGGACTATAGCTGCTCAGTTGAATGAGTTGCTGTAGTTCGTTGTATGTATTTTGTTCATAGCGGTAAGCGTCGGCTTGCATTTCGCCAATCTGGTACTGCTGCGCGGGCGCTAGGTTTTTAGTCGTTTCTGGCGGTAGTTGCTGTAGATAGCGTAACGCTCGCTGGCCGTCTTGTTGTTGCAGGGCTGTTCTGGCCTTTAATTCCGAGATTTCAAACTGCAGCGCAGGGGTGAGGCGCTGCATGTCGACCTCATCCAGTAGCTGGGAGGCTTCGCTCTGTCGATTTTGTAAAATCAACAGACGGGCGGCTTCTGCTTTGAGTTGGGCGCTTTTTACCGGAGCAGCGACTTCCGCCTGCTGAATCAGTGCGGCAACCCGTTTCATAGGGTCCGCAGGGGCTTGAGGGGTCATATTTCCCTGTTGGGAACCACAGCCGGTAAGAAAAAGTGCCACGCTGGCGGTTAGGACCAGAGACAGACGGCTTGGAAACGTCATATACTTTCACATCCTGAATTATAAATGGCTCGAATACTGATGTCCGAAGCAGTTTTATATGTTGTCGCAACGCCAATAGGTAACTTAGAAGATCTGACGCCGCGTGCGCTCCGTATATTGGAGTCGGTCGCCTTGATTGCGGCTGAAGATACCCGTCATAGTGGACGTTTGCTGTCACATTTTAATATCAAAACGCCGATGATAGCAGTTCATGACCATAATGAACGCCAGCAGCAGCAAAAAATTATCGAAAAGTTGCAGCGGGGTGATGATATTGCCCTGATTTCGGATGCGGGAACACCGTTAATTTCCGATCCTGGCTTTGTGTTGGTGCGAGAAGTACGTGCAGCAGGCTTTAAGGTGAGTCCGCTACCCGGTTGTTGCGCTTTGGTTGCTGCTCTTTGTGCCGCCGGTGTCCCCTCCGATCGTTTTGCCTTTGAAGGCTTTCCGCCAGCGAAGTCCCAGCAGCGGTTGAATTTTTATACCGCGTTAGCCGCCGAAACGCGAACCCTGATGTTCTATGAATCACCCCATCGCATTATCGATAGCTTAAAGGATATCGTGGCTGCATTTGGTCCTGAGCGTCAGATTGCTCTGGCTCGGGAATTGACCAAGACCTTTGAGACCTTTCTGAATGGGACGGCTGAAAACGTGTTAGCGCAGGTTGAGGCGGACCCTAATCAACGTAAAGGTGAGTTCGTGTTGATGGTTGAAGGTGCGCCCAAGCAGGATGAAACCTTGCTTGATCCGCGCAGTAGTGAGGTGCTGGATATTCTGCTGGAGGAGTTGTCGGTGAAGCAGGCGTCGGCGCTGGCGGCGAAAATCACAGGGATTAAAAAGAAGGTGATGTACCAAGCGGCACTCGACCGTAAATAATTCAACGGGCTTGTCACGGTTCTGCTTGCTTATAGTGTGCTTGCTGGTATCCTTTGCGCCGTAGAGTTCGCCAGACAATCGCTGCTTCCGTAAGGAAGGGGAGGAAAGTCCGGGCTCCATAGGGCAGGGTGCCAGGTAATGCCTGGGAGGCGAAAGCCTACGGCAAGTGCAGCAGAGAGCAAACCGCCTACGTTTCCTGTTTACAGGAAGCCGGTAAGGGTGAAAGGGTGCGGTAAGAGCGCACCGCGTGCGTGGTAACATGTCACGGCAAGGTAAACCCCACCTGGAGCAAGACCAAATAGGAATCCATGAGGCATGGCCCATGCTGGATTCGGGTAGGTCGCTTGAGGCCTGTGGCGACGCAGGCCCTAGATGAATGATTGTCCACGACAAAACCCGGCTTATCGGCGAACTCTACACCTCTACATTTCATTTTCTTTTTTTACATCTAAGTGCTGGATGTCCACGACAACTCCTTGTTAAAACCTAGGGCTTATCGGCGAACTCTACACCTCTACATTTCATTTTCTTTTTTACATCTAAGTGCTGGATGGCCACGACAACTCCTTGTTAAAGCCTAGGGCTTATCGGCGAACACTACACCTCTTTATCTCCACACTTCCGATACCTTTTTTATTACACCGTAGTTTTTGATGTGCACGACAATTCCTTGTCAAAGCCTTGGGTTTGCCAGTGAAATCAACACTTTTGAATTTCAACGTCCCTTTTTTAACGTCTAAATTTTTGATGTCCACGACAGTTCTCAATAAAGCCTCAGAGCTTGTCGGCGGTTTCATATCGCGGATGCTCCCAATGAAACATTGCTGTTGTCAGTTAAGCTCTATGGCTGTTCGCTCGATATCCGCCGCTTTTTCAATAAAGCGAGTGGCTGTCGGTCTTGTCTGACTTCAGTATTCTCTCGTCGAGTGATCGTTTGCTGTGCTGCTTTTTTGATCAGTTAACTTGATCCGGAAAAGAGTGTCGCCGTTTTGATATTTTGCCGATTGCTTTGTGTCGCCTTTTGCTGGAATCGTGGCGGTTAACCACTTCCTTTGTAGGGCCTTCTTTTTATTCATCTGAAATAGTGGCTTTTTAGCTGTAGTGATCACTTACTTTTCTTAACTGGCTGTTTTTTCGGTTGTTTTCTCCCGTTGTTATTGCTGAGTGATGAATTGTATTTGTGAGCTGTGCTCTTTATTCATTTATAAGCTCGTCACGACCGCTTTCTTTCTTGCAAATGTAGGGGTTAATTCCTATAGTGTGCACAGTGGGAAAATGTGGGTAAATGTGGGTAAAATTGGTTTTTTAGGAGAGGTATTTGTTTTTTCGTGGGGTTAATCCAATCAATCTCGATGCCAAAGGTCGTATGGCCATACCGGCGCGCTACCGTGACACGCTCACGGAGCACTGCGGTGGGCACCTGGTTGCGACGATTGATACGGAAGAGCGCTGCTTACTGCTATACCCACTGGCCGAATGGGAAGAGATTCAGGCCAAGATTGAAGCATTACCCAGTTTTAACCCAGCCGCGCGGCGTATTCAGCGGTTGTTGATCGGCCATGCTACCGATATCGATATGGATGGCAATGGGCGTTTACTGTTACCGGCCCCGTTGCGTGAATATGCGGGCTTGAGTAAGAAAATTATTTTGTTGGGCCAGGGTGGCAAGTTTGAGATTTGGAGCGAAGAGCGCTGGATGGCGACCCGCGAAGAGTATTTGGCCGAAGCAGACGGCGGTGCAGAACTGCCAGAAGAGTTACAGAATTTATCACTTTAAACCGACAGGGGTTAGCACATGAGTGCAGAGTTTAAACATATCACAGTGTTGTTGAACGAGGCTGTGGATACCCTGGTTGATGATCCGGATGGGTTTTATATCGATGGGACCTTTGGTCGCGGAGGACATTCGGCGTTGGTATTAAGTCGTTTGTCGGAGCGCGGTCATCTGATGGGCATTGATAAAGATCCGGAAGCGATTATCTGCGCGGCGGAGCGGTTTGGCGATGAGCCACGTTTTAGTATTGAGCGAGGCTCATTCGCGCAGCTAGAAGAGTTTGTTCGTCGACGTGAGTTGGCTGGACAGGTGGATGGGGTTTTGCTGGATCTGGGTGTTTCCTCGCCACAGTTAGATAACCCTGATCGTGGTTTTAGTTTTATGTCCGACGGCCCTCTGGATATGCGGATGAATCCGGATGTCGGTGAAAGTGCCGCTGAATGGTTGGCGCGGGCCGGCGAAATAGAGATTGCCGATGTGCTCTATACCTATGGTGAAGAGCGTCATTCACGGCGGATGGCTAAGGCTATCGTGCATGAGCGCGCGCTGGACCCGATTGTGACAACCGGTCGCTTGGCAAAAATCATTACTGAAGCGAACCCTGCGTGGGAGAAAGGTAAAAATCCGGCTACCCGTGCATTTCAGGGTATTCGTATCTTTATTAACCGTGAACTAGAGGATCTGGAAGACTGTCTTGATCAGGCGCTCGAGATGCTGAAGCCGGGCGGTAAGCTGGTGGTGATCAGTTTCCATTCGCTGGAAGATCGTATCGTTAAGCGTTTTATCCGTAAGTATGTCAAAGGCGATGAGCACCTACCGCCCGGCATTCCGGTGACCGATGATATGTTGAATATCCGTCTTAAGGCGGTGGGTAAAGCGATGAAAGCGGGACAGGATGAGGTGTCTGATAACCCTCGTTCACGCAGTGCCGTGATGCGGGTGGCTAAAAAAGTACGATGAAGCTGAGTCTGCCACTACCCCGTTGGTTTAAGGCGAAAGAAGAGCCGCCGATCAGCGGATTGATTGAGCCTGCCGAGTTAATTAAACCCGGTTTGCTGCTGTTTTGTTTGGTCGGGGGGCTGGTGGTGTCGGCGTTGTTGGTTATTTGGTCGGCGCATCAGTACCGCGTTCTATTTAATCAGCAGCAGGAATTAGTACAGCAGTGGGATGAATTGCAGGTTGAATGGGGTCAGTTGTTGCTCGAACAGGGCACGCTGGCCGCCAATAATCGGGTCGAGTCTGTGGCTATTAAACGTCTAGGTATGCGGATTCCTGAACAGGTTGAGGTGATCAGAGATGAGCGATGAGCAAGGTTTACAAGCTCGTGCGGCCAGAGGCTGGCGCTTATGGCTGGTGTTCGCCTTGCTGTGTCTGATTGCCGCCGGTGTGGCTGGCAAAATGCTCTCGCTGAATGTACAAGAACAGGATTTTTTAAAGCGTCAGGGTGATGCTCGAGTGCTGCGTACCGCCATCATTCCTGCACATCGGGGCATGATTAGTGATCGCAACGGATTGCCGCTATCGGTGAGCGCACCGGTTTCAACCGTGTGGATGAACCCGAAAGAGTTTGATCTGCAAAGCGGCGCTATTACCAAGCTAGCGAGTTTAATCGGTAGTGATAAAAATGCCCTGCTAAAGCGGGTGGCGCGTTTTCGTGATAAGCAATTTGTCTATCTCAAACGGCAGATGACCCCCGCGCAGGCCGAACAGGTAGAAGAGTTACATATTCCCGGCGTTTATGTTGATCGTGAATATAAACGTTTCTATCCGGCAGCAGAGGTGGCTACCCACCTAGTAGGATTTACCGGGTTAGATGGTGTGGGGCAGGAAGGCATTGAATTAGCCTTTGAGGAGTGGTTGCAGGGGATTCCCGGCAAGAAGCTGGTGATGCGTGATCTGCTGGGGCGAACGGTTAAGCATATCCGCGAGCTAGAACCGATGGTGCAGGGCAAAGACTTGCAGCTGAGTATCGATCTACGTTTGCAATACTTAGCCTATCGCGAACTGAAAGCGGCCGTGCAGGCCCATCAGGCGGATTCCGCTGCGATGGTGGTGTTGGATGTACACACGGGTGAAGTATTGGCGATGGTGAATCAGCCATCTTATAACCCCAATGATCGAAGCAATTTGGGTAAGGGGATGGAATCGTTACGTAATCGCGCGGTGACCGATACCTTTGAGCCGGGCTCTACCATGAAGCCGTTGACGATTGCCGCGGCACTGATGAGTGGTAAATACACCTTGGATAGCAAGGTTGATACGTCGCCGGGTTATATCCGTGTGAAGGGTAAAACGATTCGTGATCACCGCAACTATGGGGTATTGAGTCTGGGGCGGATTATTACTAAATCTAGCAACGTTGGGGCAACGAAACTGGCGTTGAGCCTGCATGGCGATGCGGTGCGTAATGTGTTTCATAATGTGGGCCTTGGCCAGGTGCCAGGTACCGGCTTTCCCGGTGAACAGGCCGGTGTTTTACCTTATTTTGCGGAAAATCGCTTGGTTGAGCGGGCGACGATGTCTTATGGCTATGGCTTGTCGGTGACGCCATTACAGTTAGCGCAATCTTATCTGCCATTTGCCACCGGTGGGCTGGTGCGGCATGTCTCGTTGCTGAAGCTTGATCGGCCCGAGTCTGGTACCCGCGTAATGCCTAAAAAAGTGGCTGATGCCATTTTACGAATGATGGAAACCGTGACTCAGTCCGGCGGCACGGGGCGTCGGGCGGCGATTGAAGGTTATCGTGTGGCGGGTAAGACCGGTACGGTGCATAAAGTGGGCGTAAACGGATATGCCGATGATCAATATATGTCGATCTTTGCTGGCGTAGCTCCGGTGGATAACCCTGCGATTGTCGCTGTTGTGATGGTGGATAACCCGAAAGGGCAAGAGTATTACGGTGGCGAAGTAGCCGCACCTCTCTTTTCTCGAGTGGTTGGCGGCGCCTTGCGAATGCTGAATGTGGCGCCGGATAACTGGCAGCCGGCAAAGCCTCATGTGGTGATGAAATGAGTATCCCTGAGTATGCCTTGTCTGATCTGTTACCGCAGGTCGCAGTAACAGAGTATGCATCGTTGCTTATCCGTGGCATCTGTCAGGATAGCCGCGATGTTAAGCCGGGTGATCTGTTTTTTGCCCGCGATGGTGTTAATCATAAAGGAATTGATTTTGTTTGCTCCGCTGCAGCAGAAGGGGCAGTCGCTGCGATCGTTGATGACGCAGAACTGGCTGCAGCGGGCTCTATTAATGTGTCGATCCCTCTGATCGGAGTAGCGGATGTCGCTACTGTGATTGGCGAGGTCGCTTCACGTTTTTATGGCGAACCTTCTCTTCATATGCGGGTTGTGGGTGTGACCGGAACCAACGGTAAAACCTCCTGCGCCCATTATATCGCCCAGCTGTTGACGGCTTGTGGCGAAACCTGTGGTTTGATCGGTACCGTTGGGAATGGGCTGTTGGGTCAATTGAGTACCGCGACACATACGACCCCCGACGCTATTGGTGTACACCGTCTGTTGGCAGATTTTCGTCAGCAGGGGGCGACGGCGGTGGTGATGGAGGTATCTAGTCACGCACTGGATCAACAGCGGGTGAGCGGTGTGCACTTTGAGGCGGCCGGTTTCACCAACCTTTCCCGTGATCATCTCGACTATCACGGCGATATGGAAAGTTATGGGGCGGCTAAAGCGCGTCTATTTAACGATATGGCGATTGCACATCAGGTGATCAATGCCGATGACGCTTTCGGTGCCAGCCTGCTAGCTCAAGATGGTCAGGAGCGACTGGGGTTTGGTGAATCAGCGGGTGCCGCGGTACGTGCGACGGAGGTCAAACTGTCGGCGGCGGGTATGCGTGCAAAAATTAGTTCCCCGAGTGGAACCTTCAGGTTAGATACGGGTCTGATCGGCCGGTTTAACCTGAGTAACCTGCTGCTGAGCATCGCGATTACCGAGAAAATGGGTTATCCACAGGCTGAGATTGAACGTGGATTACAACAGATAAGCCCCGTTGCTGGGCGTATGCAGCGGGTTTCTAAAGCGTTGCCATTAGTCGTGGTGGATTATGCGCACACGCCCGATGCCTTGGAAAAAGCACTGGAAGCGTTGCGTCGCTATTGTGACGGTGAGCTCTGGTGTGTGTTTGGTTGTGGTGGTGACCGAGATAACGGTAAACGGGTGCAGATGGCTCAGGTAGCCGAAAAATTGGCCGAGCGGATTGTGGTCACCAGTGATAACCCGCGCACCGAAGATCCACAACAGATTATTGACATGGTGATGACCGGCTTTAGTGGTAGCGCAGAGGTGATGTGCGAGCCTGACCGCCGGTTGGCGATCGAGCAAGCCGTTGCTGCGCTTAAGCCTGAGGATATTTTATTGATTGCCGGAAAGGGACACGAGAATTATCAGGATATACAAGGCGTGAAGCGACCATTTGATGACTTGGCTGTGGCCCGTGATGCGTTGGCGTTATCACAAGGGGGCCATCAATGAACGGCCCGTTTCGTTTAAGCGAACTGACTGGGCCTTTGTCTGCACGGCTAGTCGGTGGCAGCTGTGCCGTGCTTGGCGTTAGCACGGATACCCGCAACATTCAGGCAGGGGATCTATTCGTTGCGCTGCGCGGTGAGCATTTTGATGCCCACGATTTTGTTGTTCAGGCGGTGGCAGATGGTGCAGTGGCTGTTGTCGTGGAGCGAGAAGTTGAGGTTGATGTACCGCAGTTGGTGGTCAGCAACACGCGGATGGCGCTAGGGAATTTAGCGGCTTTCAATCGCGCCCGTTTCAGTGGCTCGATGTTTGCCGTCACGGGTAGCAGCGGTAAAACCACCGTCAAAGAGATGTTGGCATCGATTAATCGGTTACGGGGGCAAACCTTAGCCACTCAGGGGAATCTCAATAACGATATCGGTGTGCCGCTAACTTTGCTGCGGCTCTCGGCGGGTGATCAGTATGCGGTGATTGAGATGGGGGCCAGTGGTGCACATGAAATTGCATACAGTACCCATTTGGCCAAACCCGATGTTGCTATTTTGAATAACGCCTTTGGCGCTCACCTTGAAGGGTTTGGTTCTCTTCGAGGCGTGGTGCTGGCGAAGGCAGAAATATTTGAAGGGTTGTCCGCTAACGGTACCGCCATCGTTAATTTGGATGATCCCCATGCGGATGTCTGGCTCGGTATGCTCTCGCAGCAGCCACGACTCACCTTTTCGATTACAGATGAAGAGGCGTCGGTGTTTGCTTCGAATATTCGCTTACAGGCAAACGGTTGTTATGCCTTTGATCTGAATTATCAAGGTGCTCAATACCCCGTCAGTCTTGCGTTGATGGGGCGACACAATATTGCTAATGCGCTAGCCGCGGCGGCCGCTGTTTTGGCCGATGGATGTCAGCCAACCGTGGCGGCAGAGGGGTTAAGTCTGTGTCAGGGCGTTGCTGGGCGCATGCGTCCTATTCAGCTAAATGAAACAACGCTAGTCATTGATGACAGTTATAACGCCAACCCCGATGCGGTGAAAGCGGCACTGGATACCTTAGCTGAACTCGAGGGTGATCAGGTCTTGGTATTAGGCGATATGGGGGAGCTGGGGGCTGATGCAGAACAGAAACATCGCGAGGTCGGAGAATACGCAGCCAAAAAAGGCATCGATCGATTGTTGAGTTGCGGTGTTTTGAGTCGTGCTGCGAACGAAAGCTTTATGGCGGCGGGTGGCCAACATGCAGAACATTTTTCGGATAAAACCGCGTTGCTAACGTATGTGCAGCAGTTGCCTGCGTGTCCGCGTGTTTTATTAATCAAAGGTTCTCGCAGTGCGGGAATGGATCAAATTGTAACGGGCCTGACCAATGACGGCTCTACCGATGGAGGTAGTCACTGATGTTATTGTTTTTGGCCAACTGGCTGGCTGAATATAACAGTTTTTTCACCGTGTTTAGTTATCTGACACTACGCGGCATTCTTGGGGTGCTGACTGCGCTGTCGATCTCCTTAATGTTGGGGCCTGCGCTGATTCGTAAACTGAAAAGTAAACAGATTGGCCAGACCGTGCGTAGTGATGGTCCGGAGTCTCACTTCAGTAAAGCGGGTACCCCGACGATGGGTGGCGCGCTGATTATTCTGGCCATCATGATCAGTACTTTGTTGTGGGCAGACTTGACCAACCGTTATACCTGGATCGTATTGGGGGTTATCTTTATTTTCGGCGCGGTAGGTTGGGTTGATGATTACCGCATGGTCATTGAAAAAAGTACGCGAGGTTTGCCGGCCCGTTGGAAGTATTTTTGGCAGTCGGTGGGCGGTTTAGGGGCGGCGATAGTGCTCTATATGACGGCTCAAGCACCCGCTGAAACCCAGTTGATTATTCCGATCTTTAAAGATGTCGCGATCGATATGGGGCTGTTCTTTATCGTCTTCACCTATTTCGTCATTGTCGGCACCTCAAATGCGGTGAACCTGACCGATGGTTTAGATGGTTTGGCTATCTTGCCAACCGTGCTGGTGGCCGGCGCTTTGGGCTTTTTTGCTTATTTGGGCGGCAACGTTAACTTTGCTGACTATCTGCATATTCCCTATATCGCCGGTGCCGGTGAGTTAGTGATTATTTGTGCTTCGATAGTGGGTGCCGGCCTTGGTTTTCTGTGGTTTAACACCTATCCCGCGCAGGTCTTTATGGGCGACGTCGGCGCGTTAGCATTGGGTGCTGCACTAGGGGTGATTGCGGTTATCGTGCGCCAAGAGTTTGTCTTGATGATTATGGGCGGGGTGTTTGTGATCGAAACCGTGTCGGTCATCCTGCAGGTAGGTTCCTTTAAGTTGACGGGTCGGCGCATCTTTAGAATGGCGCCGCTGCATCATCATTTTGAGTTAAAAGGTTGGCCAGAACCGCGGGTTATTGTGCGGTTTTGGATTATTACCGTGGTGCTAGTGCTGGTCGGCTTAGCAACCCTGAAAATACGTTAACGGAGATATTGTGAGCCTGATAGCGACGGATCAACTGCGGATAATCATCGGACTGGGTCAGACCGGGCTTTCCTGCGCGCGCTATCTGGCGGCTAAAGGGTTGCCGTTTATGCTCGTTGATACGCGGGATGCGCCACCGAACCTTGAACTGATTCATGCAGAGTTTCCTGAAACAGAAGTTCATTGCGGTGAGTTGAATCCAGCACTGCTGTGCCGTGCCAGCGAAATTATTCTGAGCCCCGGCGTTGCTAAAGATCAGCCCGCTATTCAGGCAGCCGCGGCGGCAGGGGTAAAGCTCAGTGGTGATATCGATCTGTTCTGTCAGGCGGTTAGCGCACCGATTGTTGCGATCACGGGTTCCAATGCCAAAAGCACCGTGACCACCTTGGTAGGTCAGATGGCACTGGATGCGGGTATTGATACCGGTATCGGTGGCAATCTAGGCACCCCCGTGTTGGATATGCTGAGCGACGGTGAACAAGCGTTGTATGTACTGGAACTGTCGAGCTTTCAGCTGGAAACGGTGAATGATCTGCGGGCAGCGGCGGCGACCGTGCTGAATGTAAGCCCTGATCATCTTGACCGTTATAGCAATAGCTTACATCTGTACTATCAAGCGAAACATCGGGTGTTTAAGGGTGCGGCGAACGTCGTGATTAATCGTGATGACCCCTTGACCTCTCCGCTGGTGAGTACGGGCGTTAAAATTAGCAGTTTTGGCTTAGGTCGACCCGACCTGAATCAGTTTGGACTGCTTGAAAAGGATGGGCAAACATTCTTGGCGCGGGGTTTAACCCCACTACTAGCCGTGAATGAACTCAAGATTCAGGGGCAACACAACTTGGCTAATGCCTTAGCGGCGTTGGCGCTGGGCGAAGCGGTCAATATTCCACTTGAGTCTATGTTGCAAACCCTTAAGCAGTTCGCAGGGCTGAAGCATCGTTGTCAGTGGGTCGCGGATAAGCAGGGTGTGGCGTACTTCAATGACAGTAAAGGTACTAATGTCGGTGCGACGGTTGCCGCGATTAATGGTTTATCTGCGATATTGGCTGAAGGACATAAAATAGTCTTGATCGCTGGCGGCGTCGGTAAAGGGGCTGATTTTAGTGACCTTGAGAAACCGCTGAAAGCAGCGGCTCGGGCATTGGTTTTGATCGGTAAAGATGGTGGTTTGATCGACCAAGCCGTTAGCTGCCTTGAGGGACATTACGCTGAAAGCATGACAGCTGCGGTTGAGTTGGCGACAAGCTTGGCGCAACCCGGTGATATCGTGCTGCTGTCACCCGCCTGCGCGAGTTTCGATATGTTTAGTGGCTTTCCTGCTCGGGGAGATGCATTTATTGAATCGGTGGAGGCGTTATGACAGCGAGTGCTGCACTGAAGGTATCTATGCCCACAACGGCAACGATAGGCAACCGTGTGTTGCCATTCGACCCGTTACTGGTGGCTGCAGCGCTGTGTTTGATTTTGCTCGGTTTTGTGATGATTAGTTCAGCCTCGATTGAGGTTGCAGCGGTACGAAATAGTAATCCGTTTTTTTATATGATCCGCCATGGCCTCTTTATTGTCATCGGTTTAACCGCGGCGATTATTGTTTTGCGAGTGCCTATCAGTCTTTGGGAGCGTGGTGGCCCTTTGCTGCTGTTGGTCGGTTCGGTGTTGTTGATATTGGTGTTGTTTGTTGGTCGAGAAATCAATGGTTCCGTTCGCTGGATTCCACTGGGCCCTGTCAACCTTCAGGCGTCGGAAGTGGCCAAGTTTACCATGGTGATCTATCTGTCCGGCTATCTAGTCCGCCGTTTGACGGAGGTTCGCGGAAGTTGGATGGGGGTTATTAAGCCCGCGTTTCCACTGGCTTTCTTTGTCTCTTTGATGATTTTTGAGCCGGATTTCGGTGCTGCCGTGGTGTTGATGGGTAGCGTGATGGGGATGATTTTCCTCGGGGGTATGAAGTTTAGCCAGTTTGCGTTGATTGTGAGTGGCTGTGTTGCCGTTATCTCTTCGTTGGCGATGTGGCAGCCCTATCGGGTGGTGCGATTAAAGACCTTTCTTGATCCTTGGGCCGATCCATTTGGCTCGGGTTATCAGTTGGCCCAGGCGCAGATCGCATTTGGCCGAGGAGACTGGTTGGGTGCCGGTTTAGGTAATAGCGTGCAAAAGCTTTTTTATCTGCCCGAGGCACATACCGATTTTGTTTTTTCGGTGCTGGCTGAGGAGATGGGATTGATCTTTGCACTGCTGGTCGTGGTGCTATATGGCTTGATGGCGCAACGGATGTTTCGTATTGGGCGTCGCGCTGAAAAGTTACAGCAATTTTTTATGGCGTATATGGTTTATGGCTTCGCCATTATGTTGACCGGACAGGCGCTGATTAATATCGGAGTTAATGTCGGCGCATTACCCACTAAGGGGCTGACGCTACCGTTGGTCAGCTATGGTGGCAGTAGTTTAGTGGTGAGCTGCGTCATGATCGCGATTGTGATGCGGGTGGATTACGAATTGAAGCGGCTACAGGTTAAGGCTGCAAGTAAGCCAAAGGCTGGCAAAAAGAAACAATCAACAACAGGCAGTGACGATGAATAAGGGCCGCAAAGTACTGATTATGGCTGGAGGGACCGGAGGACATGTTTTTCCGGCACTGGCGACGGCGGACTGCTTACGACAGCAGGGTGTTGCGGTGGAATGGTTGGGTACTGCGGCGGGTATCGAAGCGGATGTCGTACCCGCAGCGGATATTCAGTTGCACTGTATAGATGTAAAAGGTCTGCGTGGTAAGGGGAAGTTAAGCTTACTGCTGGCACCCTTGCGCCTGCTGCACGCTTTGAGTCAAGCGTTTGGGGTGTTACGCCGAGTAAAACCGGATGTTGTGCTGGGAATGGGTGGTTTTGCCTCAGGTCCCGGTGGTCTGGCTGCTTGGTTAACCGGTGTGCCGGTGTTGGTACATGAACAGAATGCCTGCGCGGGGATGACCAATAAGATTTTAGCGAAGCTGGCTCGACGGGTACTAGAAGCCTTCGGTGGTGCGTTTAAGGGTAAGGTGGCGACGACCGTCGTGGGTAACCCCGTGCGTGGCGATATTCTGAACCTAGCTGCACCGACTGAGCGCTTTGCTGGTCGAGAAGGGCCATTACGCCTGTTAGTGGTGGGGGGCAGTTTAGGCGCGAAGGCGATCAATGAACTCCTGCCTGAGGTGCTGAGTGCGTTGCCTGAAGGGATGATCCCTGAGGTGTTGCACCAAGTGGGCAAACGTAATCTAGCTGAAACCGAAGCGCTCTATCAAGCGGCGGGTTTCGCCGATCGGAAATCTATTCGGGTGGTGCCCTTTATTGAGCGGATGGATGAAGCCTATGGCTGGGCGGATCTTGTGCTCTGTCGTGCCGGCGCACTGACTGTTAGTGAATTAAGTATTGCTGGTGTGGCATCGGTACTGGTGCCATTTCCATTTGCCGTAGACGACCATCAGACGGGTAATGCTCGTTATTTGGCCGAGGCTGGCGCGGCGATTCTGATTCAGCAAAATGAACTGAATCGAGATCGTCTGATAAATATTTTGACAGAGCAGCTGAATGACCGTGAGGTATTGCTAGCGATGGCGCAAAAAGCGCGTCAGCTGGGGCAACCCGAGGCGAGTCAGGCCGTTGCTGATATCTGTCTGGAGGTAATGAACAAGTGACCGATAATACCACTGAAATTTATGAAGTCCCTGAGATGCGCCGAATCCGCAGAATTCACTTTGTGGGTATTGGTGGTGTCGGTATGTGTGGTATCGCCGAGGTTCTGTTGAATCAGGGGTATCAGATTACCGGTTCAGATATCAAAGCCTCAGTGACGACCGATCGTCTTCAAGCTATGGGCGCTGAGATCTTTATCGGCCATCTGGCGGAAAATATTACGGCGGCCAATGTGGTGGTGATTTCGACTGCGGTGGGTGATGACAATCCCGAGGTGAGTGCGGCGAGAGAGCGACGTATCCCTATTGTGCGCCGGGCTGAGATGCTGGCCGAATTGATGCGTTATCGCCATGGTATCGCGGTTGCTGGTACCCACGGGAAAACCACGACTACGAGTCTGCTCGCATCGGTGATGGCTGAGGCTCGCCTCGATCCTACCTTTGTGATTGGTGGCCGTCTTAACAGTGCCGGTACCAATGCCAAGTTGGGAGGTAGCCGTTATTTGGTGGCCGAAGCCGATGAAAGTGATGCGTCCTTCTTGCATCTGCAACCGATGGTGGCGATTGTCACCAATATCGATGCGGATCATATGGACACCTATGGCGGTGATTTTGGCAAATTGAAGCAGACCTTTGTTGATTTTCTGCACAACCTGCCTTTTTACGGTTTAGCGGTGCTGTGTACCGATGACCCAGTGGTTCAAGAGATTATTCCACAGGTTGGGCGTCCCATCGTTACTTACGGTGTGAACGATGATGCGGATTATCGGGCAGAAGATATTGTTCAGCGGGGAATGCAAACCAGCTTTACGGTGAAGCGTCCCGACGGCCGGACAGATTTGCAGGTCACGGTGAATATGCCGGGTAGACACAATGTATTGAATGCCTTGGCGACGATTGCGGTGGCCAGTGATGAAGGTATCGACGATGCCTCAATCTGTAACGCTTTACAGAAATTTGAAGGGGTCGGACGACGTTTTCAGGTGTTGGGTGATATCCCAGTCGAAGGCGGTACGGCGATGCTGGTGGACGATTATGGTCATCACCCCCGTGAAGTGCAGGCGACTATCCGTGCGGTTAAAGAGGGTTGGCCGGATAAGCGGCTAGTGATGATTAATCAACCGCACCGTTATACCCGGACAAGGGATCTATATGAGGATTTCGTACAGGTCTTGTCGGAAGCCGATGTGCTGCTGTTGATGGAAGTTTATGCTGCGGGTGAAGAGCCGATCGCTGGCGCGGATAGCCGCAGCCTGTGTCGCAGTATTCGTCAGCGCGGTAGTGTTGATCCGATCTTTGTAGAATCCGTCGATGCGGTGCCTGGGGTGCTCAAGAATCTGCTGCAACCGGGAGATCTGTTGTTGACCCAAGGCGCGGGGAATATCACCGCGCTGGCTCATCAGCTATCTAAGCTGGATCTAACCGTTGTAAAGGAGGTGGATTGATGAGCGATTTTTCAGTCTCTGCACAGGAGCGGGCACAGTTTGGTCGGGTGGCGGTGCTGTTCGGTGGCTCATCGGCAGAACGCAGCATCTCCCTCAAAAGTGGTGCTGAAGTGTTGCGTGGCTTGCAGCAAGCCAATGTCGACGCCTTCGGTATCGATCTCTGCGCCGATGGTGCTGATCCGCTAGCACAGTTGCAACAGGCCGAGTTTGATCGGGCATTTTTGATCATGCACGGTCGTGGTGGTGAAGACGGCACAATGCAGGGTGTACTGGAGATCATGGCGAAACCCTATACCGGCAGCGGCGTGATGGCTTCGGCACTGGGGATGGATAAGGTTAAGTGTAAACAGATATGGAGTGCGGCTGGGCTACCAACGCCAGCCTATGTTGTACCGGATGAAACCACCGATCTACAGCAACTCGCTGACCGGTTGGGTTTTCCGATGATTGTTAAACCGGCCCATGAAGGCTCAAGCATCGGAATGAGTAAGGTGCGCAGTGTCGAGGCGTTGGCGGAGGCGATCAATGCCGCGCAGCAGTTTGACCGAGCGGTTCTGGTCGAAAGCTGGATCAGTGGCCCTGAATTTACGATTGCGGTGTTAAATGGTCAAGCGTTGCCGATTATTCGCTTAGAAACGCCCCATGACTTTTACGATTTTGATGCCAAATATCAGGCCAATGATACCCAATATCATTTTGATAACGCGTTGACCGACAGCCAAGAGGCCGAACTGAAACGATTGTCTGAGCAAGCCTTTGAGATGGTGGGTTGCCGTGGTTGGGGACGAGTCGATGTGATGCTAGATGAGCAGCGAGGCTTTCAGCTGCTGGAAGTGAATACCTTGCCCGGTATGACGGATCACAGTCTGGTGCCGATGGCAGCGCAGGAAGCGGGGATTAGTTTTGAAGAGCTGGTGGTGACTATTTTGCGGGGGAGCCTGTAGGCGATGCTGAAAAAACTGTTTTCTGCCGAACAAACCACACCGGAGCCGCCCAAACGGGGTGCTTCAGCGACGGTTTATAAGAAAACAGAACAACCACAAAGCAAAGTCGCTAGCTGGTTTAGGCAGGTTAAAAAATTACCGCCGCTTAAAAATGATACAAGAACTGACACTAAGACCGCGCGGCAGAGCCCAACAGAGGCTGCGGTTGAACAGAGCGAAGGGCCTTGGTGGAATCGTATTGATGGTGACTGGTGGGTTAAGCCTGCGACGATTCTGACCGCGCTGGCGGTATTCATGGTGTTGATGAGTAATGCTTATGGCGCCCTGTATCGCTGGTTGGATCAGCCGGTCGAACAGGTGATATTTGCCGGCAGTACACAGCATCTAGATCGCCAACAGATTGCTGCTAAGTCGGTCGCACTGATGAATGGTGGGTTACTCAGTGCGGATATTGAGGCGGTTAAATCGGGTATACAGATAGATCCTTGGGTCTATCAGGTTGGGGTCGGTCGGCGTTGGCCTGCATCCTTATATCTGACGGTGACAGAAGAGGTACCCATCGCCCGTTGGGGGGAAGATGGATTGTTAAATCATGAGGGCGATATTTTTTGGCCCGATGATGTTGCTAAATACAACGCCTTACCGCGCTTGCGGGGGCCTTCGAGTAATACGGGGATGATGATGTCGGAGTATTACGACTTAAATCAGATGCTCCGTAATACCGGATTACAGTTAGTGGAGTTAAAGCTGGAAGCCCGTGGTGCTTGGACGCTGTTATTGGATAACGGCATTCGGGTGGTGGTAGGGCGTGATCAGGTCGTGGCGCGCTTAGAGCGTTTTTTGACCATCTACCAACAGCGTTTGCAGGCCGATGCGGATGCCGGCCGAATAGAACAGATTGATATTCGTTACAACAACGGCATTGCCGTTAAGTGGCGCCCTTTGGCGGCCACTGATGAACAACAGAAGGGTTGATACAGAGAATATGGCGATGAAGCCTGGAAATAATATGATCGTGGCACTGGATATCGGCACCTCAAAAGTGGTGTGTCTCGTTGGCGAAGTAGGCCTGGACGGCATGATCGATATCGTTGGCATTGGTTCCCATGAATCCCGTGGGCTTAAGCGCGGCGTGGTGGTAAATATTGAATCCACCGTGCACTCGATTCAGCGGGCGGTGGATGAAGCTGAGTTGATGGCCGGTTGTAAGATTCATTCGGTCACCGTGGGGATTGCCGGTAGTCATATTAATAGTATGAATTCTCACGGTATCGTTGCGGTGCGTGAGGGTGAGGTGATGGAGCATGACCTCGAAAGGGTCATCGATGCTGCCCGAGCCGTGGCCATTCCGGCGGATCAGAAAATCCTGCATATATTACCGCAGGAGTATGTGATCGATAATCAGGAAGGGATTCGCGAGCCGCTGGGGATGTCCGGTGTTCGTTTGGAAGCCAAGGTTCACTTAGTGACGGGCGCAGTGAATGCGGTCCAGAATATTGAAAAATGTGTGCGGCGTTGCGGCTTGGCGGTGGATAACTCGGTATTGGAGCAGTTAGCTTCTAGTTTTGCCGTGTTGACCGAAGATGAGAAAGAGCTGGGTGTGTGTATGGTCGATATGGGCGGTGGTACTACCGATATCGCTATCTTTACCGGTGGATCTATCCGGCACACAGCGGTTATCCCGATAGCGGGGGATCAGGTGACGAACGATATCGCTATGGCGTTACGTACCCCTACGCCCCATGCGGAAGATATCAAAATTAAATACGCCTGCGCATTAGCGCAACTGGCGCGAGCAGAAGACACCATTAAGGTACCGAGTGTGGGCGATCGTCCATCACGGGATCTGTCTCGCCAGGCGTTGGCTGAAGTGGTTGAGCCTCGTTATGACGAGCTGTTCACCCTAGTGCAGTCTGAACTGCGACGTAGCGGATTTGAAGATTTAGTCGCCGCCGGTATCGTACTGACCGGTGGTACAGCGAAGATGGAAGGCGCAGTCGAATTAGCCGAAGAGATTTTTCATATGCCGGTACGGTTAGCCTTACCAAAAGGCGTACGCGGGATGGGGGATATTTTGAATAGCCCTATCTACGCCACCGGCATCGGTTTGCTGCAATACGCTAAACAGGATGTACAACATCAGGTTGAAGCGGTACCGGTTGATGATGGTGGTGAACAACCGAATGTACTGCAACGGATGAAAACCTGGTTTCAGGGGAATTTTTGATGATGTTATAAGCGTAGAGCAGAACGGATTCGAAGCATAAATAGAGCGGGGCGTGATACACAAGGTGTTATCCCCGGGTGATTGAAGTATTCACAGGATGTGGCAGTCAGCAATGAAACAGAATGCAACACAAGCAGGTGCGGGTCGGGCACTGAACCTGGAGGGAAGGGATATGTTTGAATTAGTAAATGACATTGCACAGAGCGCCGTTATTAAAGTGATTGGCGTTGGCGGCGGCGGTGGTAACGCGGTACAGCACATGGTCTCATCAGAGGTTGATGGGGTTGAGTTCATCTGTGCTAATACCGATGCGCAAGCATTGAATCATATGGGCTCGCGCAGCGTCCTGCAGCTCGGTGGCGAGATCACCAAGGGGTTAGGAGCTGGTGCCAATCCAGATATTGGTCGGCAGGCGGCGCTGGATGATCGTGATCAGATCGTCGAGGTGCTGCGTGGCGCGGATATGGTGTTCATCACCGCCGGTATGGGTGGTGGCACCGGTACCGGGGCGGCTCCGATAGTCGCTGAAGTGGCGAAAGAGCTGGGTATCCTGACGGTTGCGGTTGTGACCAAACCGTTCCCGTTCGAAGGTAAAAAGCGGATGCTGATTGCCGATCAGGGTATCAAAGAGCTGTCTGAGCATGTCGACTCTCTGATTATCGTGCCTAATGAAAAGCTGCTAAAGGTGTTGGGTAAAAACTGCACTCTGATCAAAGCCTTTGATGAAGCCAATGATGTGCTTAAAGGCGCCGTGCAAGGGATCTCCGACCTGATTATCCGCCCGGGGATGATGAACGTCGATTTTGCCGATGTACGCACCGTGATGTCTGAAATGGGCACCTCGATGATGGGTACTGGTGTCGCGCGGGGTGAAAATCGCGCTATCGAAGCGGCGCAGGCGGCGGTTCGTAGTCCATTGCTAGAAGATGTCGATTTGATGGGCGCTCGGGGTATTCTGGTTAATATCACTGCCGGTCTTGATTTAGGCTTGGGTGAGTTCAGTGATGTGGGGCAGGTGATCGATGAGTTTGCCTCCGATAATGCCATCGTAGTGGTGGGTACCGTTATTGATCCTGAAATGGAAGATGACATCAAGGTCACCGTGGTCGCTACGGGATTGCAAAAAGCAGAAGCTGCGGAAACTACGGTTAAGGTAGTGAGTAGCAACCGTAAGCCTGATGGTGAGTTGGACTTAGATCAGCTTGAGTTACCGGCAGTGCATCGCCGCAAAGCCGATCATATTAGTGCTGAAAAAAACAGACCTTCGCAAAGGGAACTTTCTGGTTCACAGCAGTCGAACAGTAGCACACAAGGGGAAACAGAGACCTATCTGGATATCCCGACGTTTTTGCGGCGTCAGGCAGATTAATGGAAATGCCCCATTAGCCTGACATTGTCGGTATTACACTTAATCAGTTATTGCTGATATAGGTGTAATTTTGCTAAAATGGTGCGTTAATCGCCACAAAATAACCTTGGCAGGAATTATGATCGGACAACGTACATTACGGAACAGCATTAAAGCAACTGGTGTGGGGCTCCACACCGGGCAGAAAGTGTATCTAACACTCAAACCTGCACCTGTAGACACGGGTATTGTTTTCCGTCGTGTTGATCTCGAGCCAGTGGTAGAAATTAATGCCTGTGCCAAAAATGTGGGCGATACGACTCTGTCGACTAATCTGCAGAAAGGTGATGTACGGGTCTCTACTGTTGAGCATCTGTTGTCGGCTCTTGCTGGGTTGGGCATCGATAATGCATTTGTTGAACTGAGCGCTGAAGAAGTGCCTATCATGGATGGCAGCGCTGCGCCCTTTGTCTTCCTGATTCAGTCTGCGGGCATTCAAGAACAGAACGCACCGAAACAGTTTATCCGCATTAAGAAAGAGATTCATGTCGAGTTAGACGATAAATCGGCCACCTTTAAGCCTTTTAACGGGTTTAAAGTTAGCTTTATGATCGAATTTGACCATCCTGCGTTCGCTGAACGTAATATGGAAGCCTGTCTAGATTTCTCCAGCACATCATTTGTAAAAGAAGTTAGCCGCGCGCGAACCTTTGGTTTTATGCGAGATATTGAATACCTACGTACTCAAAATCTGGCATTGGGCGGCAGTATGGACAATGCCATCGTTGTGGATGACTACCGTATCCTGAATGAAGATGGTCTGCGTTACGATGATGAGTTTGTAAAACATAAGGTACTGGATGCCGTCGGCGACCTTTATCTGTTAGGTAAAAGCCTGATTGGTGAGTTCCATGGTTATAAATCCGGTCACTATTTAAACAATCTACTATTGCGCAAACTACTGGAAACAGAAGATGCCTGGGAGATTGTTACCTTTGAAGGGCGTGAGGAATCAATGCCTATTTCATACTTGCAGCCCGCTGCTGTCAGCTAAATCGTAGCCATTCTATAAAAGCCGGACTCTTGAGTCCGGCTTTTTACCATTTTATCGGTCATTTATAGCCACTGAAAAAATATCCCTATTGAGATTCAATTTGATGCCCCAATAGATGTAGAATGTTGCGTTAATTTAATACTTTAACCGGCCCAAGCCCGCCGCTGCTAATAGGTAAATAATCAGATTATGTTCACTTCGATGTTTAAGAAGGTTTTTGGTAGTAAGAACGATCGCGTACTCAAACAGATGGGTAAGGTCGTTAAGCAGATCAATAGCTATGAAAGCGAAGTTGAACCCCTTTCCGATGATGATCTGAAAGCCAAAACGGTTGAGTTTAAAGCCCGTTTAGCGCAGGGCGAAAGTCTGGACGATATTCTGCCGGAAGCCTTTGCGGTGGTACGTGAGGCTTCCCGTCGGGTGATGGGGATGCGTCACTTCGATGTACAGATGATCGGTGGTATTACGCTGCATGAAGGTAAAGTCGCTGAGATGCGTACCGGTGAAGGTAAAACGCTGGTGGCGACACTGCCTGTCTATCTGAATGCACTAGCGGGCCGGGGCGTTCATGTTGTGACCGTGAACGACTATCTGGCTAGCCGTGATGCGGAGTGGATGCGTCCCCTGTATGAATTTCTCGGTATGAGCGTGGGTGTGGTGTTGTCCGGGCAAGACCCACAAACCAAACGTGATGCTTATCACTGCGATATTACTTACGGTACTAACAACGAATTTGGCTTTGATTATCTGCGCGATAACATGGCCTTTAGTGTTGAAGATAAAGTACAGCGTGACTTCTTCTTCTCCGTAGTGGATGAGGTTGACTCCATCCTGATCGATGAGGCGCGTACGCCATTGATCATTTCCGGAGCGGCAGAAGATAGCTCTGAAATGTATCGCAAAATGAATACGCTGATTCCCGTCTTAGAAAAGTTTGACGGTGAGATCGACCCTAAAGAAGAGATTGAGATTGATGGTGATTTCGCCGTCGATGAGAAAAACCGTTCTGTTGAATTGACCGAGCGCGGTCATCAGCGCATCGAAGAGATGCTATCGAAAGAGGGGCTTCTTGCGGAAGGCGAAAGCCTGTATGCACCACAGAATCTAGGCATGCTGCACCATGTGTTGGCTGCATTGCGGGCACATAACCTGTTTCAACGGGATGTCGATTATATCGTTCAAGACGGCGAAGTGGTTATCGTCGATGAACACACCGGTCGTATTATGCCTGGCCGTCGCTGGTCTGAAGGCTTGCATCAGGCGGTTGAAGCGAAAGAGGGTGTGCATATTAATCAGGAAAGTCAGACGTTAGCCTCAACGACTTTCCAGAACTACTTCCGTCTGTATGAGAAATTGTCCGGTATGACCGGTACCGCCGATACCGAAGCGTTTGAATTGAATCAGATTTACGGTCTCGATGTTGTCGTGATTCCGACCAACGTGCCGGTCGCGCGGATCGACTATAACGATCTCGTGTTTTTGACTATCGAAGAGAAATACGAAGCGATTTTGAAAGAGATCGAGGAGTGCGTCAAACAGAAACGGCCGGTGCTGGTGGGTACCGCCTCGGTTGAATCTTCTGAAATGATCTCTGCCTTCTTGAAGAAGAAAAACTTCCCCCACAATGTTTTGAACGCGAAAAACCATGGTAAAGAAGCGGGCATTATCGCCGATGCTGGCCGGGCGGGTTCAGTTACCATCGCCACTAACATGGCCGGTCGTGGTACCGATATTGTCTTGGGTGGTAAGTTTGAGTCAGTGCTGGAAACCCTCGATAACCCAACCGAAGCAGAGATTGCTCAAGCGAAAGCCGAATGGCAAGAGCGCCATGATGCGGTGTTGGCAGCGGGTGGTTTGCATATCATTGGTACTGAACGACATGAATCCCGTCGTATCGATAATCAGCTACGGGGTCGTGCCGGTCGTCAGGGTGACAATGGTTCATCACGTTTCTTCCTGTCACTCGAAGATGATCTGATGCGCATCTTTGCCTCCGACCGTGTGCGCAACTTTATGAAAGCGCTGGGGATGGAAAAAGGTGAGGCGATTGAGCATAAGATGGTCTCTAACGCGATTGAAAAAGCGCAGCGTAAGGTTGAAGGACGTAACTACGATATTCGTAAGCAACTGCTGGAATATGATGATGTGGCGAACGATCAACGTCGTGCGGTCTATGATCAGCGTAACGAATTGATGGCGACCAGTGATATTTCAGAGACCATTGAAGCGGTACGGGCTGAAGTGGTTGATAATGCGATCAGTGAGTATATCAAGCCGCAGAGTTTGGAAGAGCAGTGGGATATTGCTGGCTTAGAGAAACATATTGAGTCTGAATTTGGCCTAGAGATGCCGATTCAGGAGTGGTTGGACAAAGATGATACCCTGCATGAAGAGAGCCTGCGTGAGCGGATTCTGCGGGATATCGTCGAAGACTATCAGGCGAAAGCCGCGTTTGTCGGTGTTGAAAACATGCGTCTGTTTGAAAAACAGGTGATGTTGCAGGTGTTGGATACCCTGTGGAAAGAACATCTGCAATCAATGGATATGTTGCGTCAGGGTATTCATCTGCGTGGTTATGCACAGAAAAACCCGAAACAGGAATATAAGCGTGAATCCTTTATTCTGTTTGAGCACTTGTTGGAAAATATTAAGACCGACGTGATTAAGATTTTAAGTCATGTGCAGGTACGCCAACCAGAAGAACTCGAAGAGTTAGAGCGTCAGCGCCGTGAGCAGGCCGAACAGCAGCAGATGAATTTCCAACATGCGGAATCCTCTGCTATGGAAGCCGAAGCGCCTGAGACCGAAGAGCCAGAAGCGGTGGCTGACGTCGAAACCTTCGTGCGTGACGGTAAAAAAGTAGGACGTAATGATCCCTGTCCTTGTGGTTCCGGTAAGAAGTTCAAGCAGTGTCACGGTAAATTGAATTAACGATTGAAGGGGTAACACTTACCCCGATAGCGTGATTGATTAATTAATAGAAAGCAGCCAAGCTGCTTTCTTTTTTTCTGAAGGTTTAAGGAGTCGTAATGGCAGTCGGTCTTGGCACACTTCCAACATTGCATCCCGTTGCGGGGTTTCGTATCGGTACTACATCTGCTGGTGTGAAAACACCGGGCCGTAAAGATCTCGTGCTGATGGAAATCGCTGCAGGGGCTAGTACTGCAGGTGTTTTTACTTTGAATCAGTTTTGCGCCGCTCCGGTGAAAATCTGTCAGCAGCATCTGCAACAAGGCATGCCCTCATATCTGGTGATCAATACGGGTAATGCCAATGCGGGTACCGGCAAAACCGGTTATCAGGACGCCCTCGATGTGTGCCAAGCGGTTGCAGAAGTCACCGGTATTGCTGTGCATCAGGTCTTGCCGTTCTCCACCGGCGTGATCGGTGAAAAATTGCCAAAAGAGCGCATTATTGACGCGATACCGGCAGCCTTTGATGCCTTGACCGATGACGGTTGGTTAGAAGCGGCTAGCGGCATTATGACCACTGACACCCGACCAAAAGCTTACTCAATGCAGTTGGAGCACCAAGGGCAGAAGATCACCCTGACCGGTATATCCAAAGGTGCGGGCATGATTAAGCCGAATATGGCGACCATGTTGGCCTATATCGCGACCGATGCTCAGGTTGAGCCGGCATTGTTACAGAAGATTCTAAGCCGTGCGGCGGACAGATCATTCAACCGGATCACCATCGATGGAGATACTTCGACGAATGATTCCTGCATGTTGGTTGCGACCGGTGCTAGCGGTATTGCTGTAAGCGAAACAACAACCGAGTTGTTGGCAGCGTTTGATGCGGCTGTGAATAAGGTATTACTCGAGTTAGCCCAAGCGATTGTGCGTGACGGTGAAGGGGCGACCAAGTTCGTCACTGTTAGTGTTGAGCAGGCGGCGAGTTCAGAAGAAGCGCTAAAAACTGCCTATGCGGTGGCCCACTCACCGTTAGTTAAAACCGCGCTGTTTGCCAGTGATCCTAACTGGGGACGCATTCTCTGCGCTGTTGGCTATGCAGGAATTGATAACCTCGATGTAGATGGGTTGCAGATCTGGTTGGGCGAGGCCTGTATCGTTGAAAACGGTGGACGTGCTGAAAGTTATACCGAAGCGGCCGGACAGGCCGTGATGAGTCGAGAAGAGATTACCATTCGTATCGTTCTCAATCGAGGTGATCAGCAGGAAACGGTTTGGACCACAGACCTAAGCAAAGACTATGTCGCCATCAATGCGGACTACCGGTCTTAATCGCTAATGGTTATTTGGCTATTGTGAGATAGGAAGAAACCTTGTCTAAAGTGATTCACGTGGCTGCGGCAGCGATCTTTAATGAGTCCGGTGAGCTACTGCTGGCGTTGCGTCATCAGAAGCAACATCAGGGTGGCTTATGGGAGTTTCCCGGTGGCAAAGTTGAAGCGGGTGAAACGGTGCGTGATGCCTTAGCCCGGGAGCTGCAAGAAGAGCTCGGGATTGAGATCGACCCGTTAGCGACAACGCCGCTGATTCAGGTGCCTTATCATTATCCGGATAAATCGGTGCTGCTGGATGTTTATCGGGTTAACCGGTTTAGCGGTGAAGCTTATGGGCGAGAAGGGCAGCCGCTGAAATGGATTCAATTGAGCGAGCTGACGGATTATCATTTTCCTGCGGCAAACCAACCTATTGTAAATGCACTCTTATTACCTGCGACGATAGCGATCACACCGGCGTTAGCGCCGCAAGAATACTCTGATTTTATCGATACAGCGCTTTTAAAAGGGGCTGGCGCGGTTATGCTGCGTGCAAAGCATCTGAGTGATGCTGAGCAGTTATCGCTCTATACCGCGCTTTCTGCGGCCTATGAAGGCTTGTTGCTAATCTGGAATACCTCAATTGAAGCGGCTAATACGGTTGCTTCGGTGCACCTGAGTTCTGATCGTTTGATGCAGCTCGATAACCGGGCCGATTTTAAAGGTCGCTGGTTAAGTGCTTCCTGTCATTCAAGCGAACAGATCAAGCAGGCGGAGCGGTTAGGGCTGGACTATATAACACTGTCGCCGGTACAGCAGACCGCCAGTCATCCTGATGCTTCTCCACTCGGTTGGGACGAGTTTCGCCGGTTGGTGAGTGAAACCCGATTGCCGGTGTATGCCTTGGGTGGTGTCTCTGTCGATGATCTCGAAAAAACTATCGAGGCGGGAGGTCAGGGGATTGCGGCCATTAGCGGTTTTCGCTGCTGATTCGCAAGTAATCGCTGCCAGAGGCAACTCCTACACTAAATTTAGCACCTCCCTTGCCTGTAGGAATCCCTTCTAGGGGCGATAAGGCCGGATCAGCATCATCGTAGCCAGAGGCGGCTCCTACAGTAAAATTTAGCACCTTCCTCGCCTGTAGGAGCCCCTTCCAGGGGCGATAAAGATGGATCAGTAACATCGCAGCCAGAGGCAGTTCCCACACAAAATTTAGCACTTCTGTTGCCTGTAGGAGCCTCTTCTAGGGGCGATATAGCCGGATCAGCAGCATCGCAGCCAGAGGCTGCTCCCACAGAAAAATTCAGTGCTTCTCTTGCTTGTAGGAGCCCCTTCCAGGAACGATAAAACCAGATTAAACAATGATAGTCAGAGGTAATAGATGGCTATTTTGTGGTCTTTATAACCAAACAGCGTCCCATAACGCATATTCTCTGATATTTCTCACTAAACCCGCTCTTACGGGGTTCATAACAATATAACGCGCAAGATTGATCAGATCTTCTTCATGCCTCAACGCATGATCATGAAAACCCTTTTGCCACACAGGCCCCAGCCTCGATAAATGTTTATTTATTTGTCGCGCTGAATAGGTTTTAACTGAGCGAACCAAATGATTCAGAGAACCCTTTTTTAATTGCACAAGCCAATGAATATGATCTGGCATCACGACGTAGGCAAGGGTATCTGAAGGATTTCCTGAAAAGTTTAATGAGGCTGCCACGAGTCGTCCGCAGTATAGGTTCGCCAGCAGGTGTTCGCGATTGGATGTGACAAAGGTGATGAGATAAATTCTGCCAGGTTCAGAATAGCGGCCTTTACGCAGAGCCGATGAATTCCCTTTCATCATATCGTCCTCGTTAAAGATATTAGATATATAGCTTTATATAGAGGATAAAAACGATTGTCGCCAGAGGCCGTTCCCACATCAAAGCTCAGGGTTTGTGGGAGCGATAAGGCCGGATCAACATAATCGCAGCCAGAGGCAGCTCCCACAGTAAAATTTAGCACTTCCGTTGCCAGTAGAAGCCTCTTCTAGGAGCGATAAGGCCGGATCAACAACATCGCTGCCAGAGGCAGCTCCTACAGCAAAATGCAGCACTTCCGTTGCCTGTAGGAGCCCTTTCCAAGGGCGATAAGGCCGGATCAGCATCATCGCCGCCAGAGGCAGCTCCTACAGCAAAATTCAGCGCGTTTATTGCCTGTAGGAGCCCCTTCTAGGGGCGATAAGGCCGGATCAACATAATCGCAGCCAGAGGCAGCTCCTACCGGCAAATAAAGGCTAGATCACAATGAACGCCATCACAGCTTTACTGTGATTAATGTAATGGCCGGTCGAGATAATCGCTGCCTTCGGCATCTTCAAAGCTACTGCTGTAATCGTCGACACTGGGTTCGGCAGCGATTTGATACTCTTCGGCTGCCCAAGCGCCTAAATCGATCATTTTGCAGCGTTCGCTGCAGAACGGCCGGAACGGATTCTCGCTGCTCCATTCTTGCTCTTTTTTACAACAAGGGCAGGCGACGAGGGGTTTTTTACCCTGTGAGCGGCTGTTGGGGTTATTGGCCAAGGTCGGACTCCCGTTCCAGCTCTGCTTGGGCGAGGAACTTTAAATGTAACTGTTCTATTTGGGGTTTGAGGTCATCGATTGAGCGACTATTATCAATCAGGTCGTGTGCTCTAGCGACACGCTCATCATGGGGCATCTGCGCGGCGATAATCGCTTTTACCTGTGCGGCATCGGTATTATCCCGTGCCATCGTGCGGCTGATCTGTGTGGCTTCGTCAACATCGACTACCAGGATATGGTTGACCAACAGATGTTGGTCGGTTTCCAGTAGCAGAGGCGAGGAGAGGATTGCATAGTCAGAGGCGCATCGATCCAGCTTTAACAAGATACGATCCCGAATCAGCGGGTGTAGCAGTTGCTCTAACCAATCCCGTTGCATCGGGTCTTCGAAAATGATTTTTCTCAGAAATTTACGATTCAGTTGACCATCAGGGAGTTGTATCTCCACGCCAAACCGTTGGCTAATTTGGTCTAATGCCGGTTCGCCGGGCTCAACCACTTCACGGGCGACTATGTCTGCATCAATAACAGTCACCGCCAGTTGTTCAAATAGGTGGGAAACAGCGGATTTGCCACTGCTGATGCCACCGGTAAGACCCACTACAAACATATCAGTCTCTCTGAATTTAGTGTTTTATCAGCTTAGGTTGATTGAGGTGCTCTAAATGTCGTTTGGCGAAAGCCCTTAAGCAATAACCCTTAAATAAGTAACCTTTAAACAATAAGCCTTTAAATAAGAAGTTCTTAAATAGAAGCTCTTAAGCAAGTTCTTAAAAAAAGCTCTTAAAAAGGCACCTTTACATAAGGTACTTGGGGCGCTGACCTTTAGTGTTTCCACTCAACACTCTATAAGTTTAGCAGTTGCAGATACCAAGCGGTAAGGTTATCGCCCCATAACAGCGCGATCCAGCCAGCACCCGCTAGGTAAGGGCCAAAAGGCATGGGGGTTTGTGAGCCCTGTCGACGGATGACGATCATCAAGCCACCAATAATAGCGCCGATTAATGACGAGGCTAGAATGATCAGCGGTAACATTTCGGCGCCTGCCCATGCGCCTAAGGCTGCCAGTAGCTTGAAATCACCATAGCCCATGCCCTCCTTGCCGGTGATCAGCTTAAATAGCCAATACACGGACCAGAGTGACAGGTAACCGAGTACAGCGCCCCAGAGGGCGGAGGGGAGGCTGGTGAAATAATCGAAGCTATTGAGTATGAGGCCAATCCAGAGCAGCGGTAGAGTGATCTTGTCCGGCAGCAGTTGATGATCGATATCGATCGCTGTGAGCGTGATCAGGCACCAGCTAAAGAAAACAATCGCGAAAGCGGCGGGGTTAAAACCAAACTGATACACAAGAAAGGCGGAGATCGTGGCGGTGGTCAGTTCGATGAGCGGATAGCGCAGAGAGATAGGTTTCTGGCAACCGCTGCAGCGCCCCCTGAGTATCAGAAAGTAACTGATGAGTGGGATATTTTCATACCAACGAATCAGGTGACCACAGTGGGGGCAGGTGGAAGCGGGTTGTGAAAGATTAAATGCTTCAGTTGCGTCGTTGTTTGCCGGTTGTTCTGATGCGTCCGATGGCTCGATGGACGACAATGGCTGGTCCGTGGCGGAGGATTGCACGAGGATAGCATGGTTTTCAGTGGCCGCGGCGTCTTCGGCCATCTGTTGCCATTCCCGCTCCATCATCAACGGTAGGCGATAAATCACCACATTGAGAAAGCTGCCGATCAACAAAGAGAAAACAGCGGTTAACGCTATCGCCAGCCAAGGTGTAGCGGCAATGATTTCGTACATGGGTATCATCCGGCCTAGGGCTGTAGAGGTCAGCCCTTAATAAGTGAAATGAAATTAGTTTTTGGCCTAGTTAACCTACACAACATTACCGAGCTGGAAGATCGGTAGATACATGGCGATAACCAGACCACCCACAAGAATACCCAAAATGGCCATAATCATCGGCTCGATCAGGGTTGAGAGGTTATCCACGGCGTTATCCACCTCCTCTTCGTAATAGCTGGCGACTTTATCCAGCATCATCTCCAGTGAACCGGCTTCTTCACCGATGGCGATCATCTGGGTGGCCATGGCAGGGAAGAGTCCGGTCATGGTGACGGCGTTCTGCAGTGACTGACCTGTCGAGACCCCGCTTCTTATCTGCATGACCGCGTTCTCGTAGACGATATTGCCTGTCGCGCCGGCGGCAGATTCCAGCGCATCCACTAAGGGAACGCCTGCTGCGAAGGTGGTGGCTAAGGTTCTGGCAAACCGGGCAATCGCCGAGTTGTGTAAAATCTGACCAATGATGGGTATTTTAAGCACAAACCTGTCGAGCCATTGTCGAAACGCCCGTGATTTTTCATGGGCTTTGGTGAAGGCAAAACCGGCCACAACAATGACGATAATGGCAACAAACCACCAATCTTGGGCAATCACCGATAGGCCAACCACGAACTGAGTAAAGGCGGGCAGGTCGGCACCGAAGCTGGAAAAGACACTCTCAAACTGGGGTACTACTTTGATCAACAGAATGGCCGATACGACTAGGCCGATCACGATAACGGCAATGGGGTAGGTAAGGGCTTTCTTAATTTTCTTTTTAAGGGTCTCGATTTTTTCTTTATAGCTGGCGATCCGGTCGAGCATGGTCTCTAACGAACCGGAGCTTTCGCCCGCATGTACGAGGTTACAGTAGAGATCATCAAAATATTTAGGGTGCCGTTCTAAGGCTTTAGCAAAGCTGGTGCCGCCGCTGACATCGGATTTCAGGTCGTAGATTATCTTTTTCATCTGGGCTTTTTCGACCCCGTTGGCGACGATCTCAAAGCCCTGCAGTAGCGGCACGCCCGATTTGAGCATGGTGGCGGTCTGCCGAGTAAACAGCGCGATATCCAGGGGTTTGACTGGCTTATTATGGCTACTGAACATGCTATAGGTTTGCTTACGCACCTTTTTCGGCATAATGCCTTGCTTGCGCAACATCGCTTTTGCTTCGGCTATATTGTCGGCATTGATGGCGCCTTTACTTAGGTTGCCGCTTTTATCCTTGCCTTCCCAGTTAAAAGTCAGAGGGGTTTTATCTGTTGCTTTCTTCGCCATCTGAATCGCATCCGTTTGCAGATTGAATATATTAAAAAATGAACGATATTAGAGTTTAATTACTCGGTTCATCTCTTCTAGGCTGGTGACGCCCTGGATTACCTTGCGTAGGCCTGATTTACGTAGTGATCTAAAGCCTTGAGCGTTTGCCTGCGCCAGAATATCGAGGGATGAACCATTGTCCATAATTACCTGAGCGATTTCCGGCGTCATGGCCATCGTCTCATAGACACCGACCCGGCCCTTGTAGCCCTTATTGCACTTACTACAACCTTCGGGGTTGTGCTCAAAGAGGTTTAAACCGGCGGAAATCTGCTCTTGAGTGAAGCCCTCTTCCAATAGGGCGGCTTCCGGAATGGTCACCGGTTTCTTGCAGCCGGAACATAATCGTCGGCCCAGTCGCTGGGCGATGATCATGGATACCGAGGTAGCGATGTTGAAGGCCGGCACTCCCATGTTACGTAGACGGGTTAAGGTCTCGGCGGCACTGTTGGTGTGCAGGGTAGAAAGCACCATATGGCCGGTCTGGGCCGCTTTGATGGCGATCTCGGCGGTTTCTAGGTCACGAATCTCACCCACCATCACCACGTCAGGGTCTTGTCGTAGGAAGGAGCGTAGGGCTTCGGCGAAAGTCAGGCCTACCTTGGTATTAACCTGTACCTGGTTGATCCCCTCAAGGTTGATCTCGACAGGATCCTCCGCGGTGGAGATATTCCGCTCTACGGTGTTGAGAATATTAAGGCCAGTATAGAGTGAAACGGTTTTACCACTACCGGTGGGGCCGGTCACAAGGATCATCCCCTGAGGCTTTTGCAGGGTCTGCATAAAGAGCTCTTTTTGATCCTCATCATAGCCGAGGGCTTCAATACCCATCTGCGCGCTGGTGGGGTCAAGAATACGCAGTACGATTTTTTCGCCCCAAAGGGTGGGCAGGGTGTTCACCCGAAAATCGATCGCCCGATTTTTAGAGATCTTCATCTTGATCCGGCCATCCTGTGGCATCCGTCGTTCAGAGATATCCATCTGGGACATAACTTTTAAACGGGCACTAAGGCGGGGGGATAGGTTAGAAGGAGGTCTAGCGACCTCCTGCAGGATGCCATCGATACGGCAGCGGATGCGATAGGTCTTCTCATAGGGCTCGAAGTGAATATCGGATGCGCCATTTTTGATCGCATCGAGCAATATTTTGTTAACAAAACGCACGATGGGCGCTTCACTGGCCGCCTCTTCACCGTTATCTTCCTGTTGTTCCTGTATGCCTTCGTCGATCTCCAGATTATCGAGATCGGCATCATCTAAGCCATCAAGGGCGGAGTTTTGTTCATCGAGAAAGGTGTCGATCAGGTGGGAGAGTTTATCTTCTTCAACAATCACCCCTTCGGTGGTGGTGCCGGTATGAAACTTAAACTCATCCAGCGCCTGAATATTTGTAGGGTCAGATATCGCGACATAGAGGCGATTTTCACGCTTAATCAGTGGCAACGCATGGTGTTTAGTGATCAGCTTTTCATCGACGAGCCCCTGGGGCAGTGCTTCAATATCGATGACATCGAGATCAAATAGGGGCATGCCGAACTCATCGGCCGCCGCCGCGGCAGCCCGATATGCACTCACTAAGCGGTTTTCGATGATATGGGCAATAAAGGGCTTATTGTCTTTACGGGCGGTTTTTAGCGCATCCATAGCGACATCGGATGAAAAAACACCATCGTTTACCAAGCGTCTGGCAAGGCCACTGAGCGGCTGAAAGGGTTGTACACTCATCGTTTCAGAGAATCCATTTTTATCTATATTGCTCTTGTTGATAGGCGCTCATTATAAGTGCTTATTAATAGGTGCTTGTATAGACACTCATATAAGTACTCATAATGTCATTAATAGCAGTGTGGAAATGATAACCTGCCCTATCGGCCTAAGTATGCGACTTTAGTTGTAACTTATAATAGTCCGCTAACAGCTTAACTGTCTTGTATTATTAACCATATGTAAAGTAACATCTATTGGTCGGTTTGAGAATCAACAGACACTTGCTTTAAGTCACTGGACTGCCATAAAAAATAGGTTACTATTCATATCAGGCTCGTAGGAGCATGGATGAAGAGCCATAATGGCAAGGGAAAGAAGTCGTTCGGAGCAGGGACGATGATGAATACTTTACTCGCTGGAGAGATAACAAATGAAAAACACTATTAAAAAACAACAGGGTTTTACCCTAATCGAATTGATGATCGTGGTTGCGATCATCGGTATTCTGGCTGCGATTGCGTTGCCGGCATATCAGACTTATGCCAACCGTGCGAAGTTTGCTGAAGTAGTAAATGCAACTCAGGGTGTTAAAGCTGCTGTCGATGTTTGCTATCAGACAAGTAGTGGCCTCGATAACTGTACCAATGCGAACAAT
Organism: Amphritea opalescens; assembly: GCF_003957515.1. Taxonomy (GTDB): domain Bacteria; phylum Pseudomonadota; class Gammaproteobacteria; order Pseudomonadales; family Balneatricaceae; genus Amphritea; species Amphritea opalescens. Next base: position 5,820 of record NZ_RQXW01000012.1, on the reverse strand, counting down.
ACTGTGAGTAAAGCGATTTATGGTGCTGATGTAGGTAAGTTTGTTAGTGGAGTATCGGTTGCCGTTGCTGCTGATGTAGTATCAATTACAGCGACATCTACAGATATTACTGATGATGATGATGATTATATTCTTGTAGGTTCTGATGAAGATGGCAAGGGTGCATTAGAGTGGAAATCAAGCGGTGGTTCTTGTATTGCTTCAGGCCTTTGTGATTAATCTTTTTTAGTATGGACAAAAAAGCGCAAATTTATTTGCGCTTTTTTTATGTCTAAAATTAACCTAATGGCGACTGGTTTATTCGTTAAGATTTTGATTTACTGTGACTTTGTTATCAGTCGATTACTCGGTACTCCATGAATAAAAAAACCATATTTATTGTTCTGATCGTTATCGCCGCGGCGGTGACCTATTTCCTTTATGAAGAGCCATTATCGTTAGAGAAGCGCGCAGCGGTCGAGGCGGATCTAGCGGCACAGCCGGATAAGTACCCAGCGACACCGGTTTGGTGGTCGGATGGCGGCATTCTAGCGATTGGGATGTTGCCCCGCGAAAACGGTGAAAAACGTAATGACAGTGCCACCGAGATCTGCCAGATTCTGTGGGACAATAACGTCAATAAAACCGTGGTTGAGGTGTACGATATCCTGCAGATTCAGGAAAGTGACGAGTGGGAATTGATCGGCGCGGCGGATTGTCATCGCCCTGCACCTTAATCGGTGTAGGTGTTGAGTGGCACGTTAGATGTGTTCTGTTTAACCCTTCTAATCACAGATTAACCATTTTTGTATAAGGTTATGCTCAAAATGGGTATGGTATTTCAAGATGATATTGTTTCTATTTTGGAATGAATAATGGATTATTTTAACCCTAAATCAAATAAAAATCCGCCTCTAGGGGCGGACTTTTTCGTTTTCTGCTTAGAGTGATCAAGGAGTGATTGATCTCTAACTCTAAGCTACAGGTTTACGATTGTAGTTAATGAGTGGCTAAAAGCACTTAACTTAAAGTATGTAGCTAAAAGCCATTAAACAAACCGCATCGACAGATCAACCGCTTTGCAGTCTTTGGTCAGTAGACCTATGGAAATATAGTCCACACCGGTTTCGGCGATGCTACGCAGGGTGGTTTCATCGATACCACCGGAGGCTTCCAGTTTTGCCGGTGTGGGGTGCTGTTTGTTTTTCTGTACCGCTAAACGCAGGCCTGCGTGATCAAAGTTATCCAGCATGACGATATCGGCATTGGCATCGAGGGCTTGCAGCAGTTCGTCAAAGGATTCCACCTCGACTTCGACGGGTTTATCCGGCTCGTTTTGTTTGGCGGTAGCGACGGCGTTGGCGATCGAACCGCAGGCCATAATATGGTTCTCTTTAATTAGGAAAGCATCATAGAGGCCGATACGGTGGTTATAGCAGTGGCCACAGCTGACAGCATACTTCTGCGCCCTACGTAGTCCTGGGATGGTTTTACGGGTGTCGAGCAGTTTTACCCCAGTGCCTTCAACCAGTGAAGCGTAGTGTGCGCTGATGGTGGCGGTGCCCGAGAGGGCCTGCAGAAAGTTTAACGCGCTGCGCTCACCGGTGAGTAGTGAGCGGGCAGAGCCTTCCAGCTCAAACAGTGTTTGGTTGGCCGCCACGCGATCACCGTCACCGACGAGCCAAGTGACTTTGACTATCTCATCGACCTGACGAAAGACCTCATTGACCCATTCGACCCCACAGATAACCGCCTCTTCGCGGCTGATCACTCGGGCTTTACCCTGTTGCTCGGCGGGAATGAGCTGGGCGGTGATATCGCCATCACCGATATCTTCCGTCAGCGCGGTACGCACAGTAGCAGGAATATCGCTGAGCAGTTGGGTGTTCGCCATGGGGGCTCCGTAAATTGATCATTGGGTTGCGGTTAGTCGGCTATCATAAAGCGGCACTATTGAGATAGCTTGTCTGGTGTGAACGGCATGGTACTATCAGAGGCCTCATTCATCGGTCGGTATTTTAACGGAAACCCGCCGGGTAAAGTAGCCATTGGCAGAGGAAAAATGACGCAACTTAATGAGAAATTGCACCTAAATGAGGGGTGGCTGAGTGCCGCTGAGCACTGCCCGTCGCCTAATTTTAATCAGCGCCCCGCTAATCAGGTGCCGCGTTTGCTGGTGATTCATAATATCAGTCTGCCGCCGGAAAAGTTTGGCGGTGGCTATATTCAGGATTTTTTTCTCAATCGACTAGATCCGTCAGTCGACCCCTACTTTGCGACGATTGCTACTTTGCAGGTATCGGCACATCTATTGATTGAGCGTACTGGGCAGTTAGTTCAGTTTGTTAGCTTTGATCAGCGTGCCTGGCATGCGGGACAGTCGGAATATGCGGGTTGTGGCAACTGTAATGATTTTTCCATTGGTATCGAACTAGAGGGTGCCGATCATACCCCCTATACCGAACAGCAATATCAGCAGTTAGCACGGGTGACGGCGGCACTGATCGATTATTATCCGGCGATGACCCCAGAACATATTACCGGCCATGAAGATATTGCTCCCGGGCGTAAAACCGACCCCGGCCCGGCCTTTAATCGAGAGCATTTTAACCGTCTACTGACAATGGAGAGGCAAGGATGAAATTTCTCGCGGTGATGTTGCTGATGCTGCTCGGGCGTTATAAGCGGCGATCTAAAAGCTTGGTGAGCAGGGCTGGGGCAAGCTTGCCATCTAATGGGCGATCTTGGCTATTATTGATGGTTGTTTTGGTGTTAGGCGAAGTGTTAATGCTTGAGCTTTTCAACTGGAAGCTTGCTGTCTTGATATTGGCTATCGAGTTACTGGCGCTCTACTTCTTTGTGGAAAACTGGTCGCCTAGCGATCTGACCGGCCAGTATTATCGGGATTGGTGTCGAGGCGATTTTCAAACCTCATGGTTAAAGCTGGCGGGGTTGTTAGGACTGCAGCGAACCGATGAGGTTACCGATAGCCAAGCGGCACATTATGCGATCTGTCAGCAATATTTGTATCTATCGTTGACCGGTTTTTTTGCGTTGCTGTTTTGGTTTATCTGTCTTGGATTGCCAGGGTTGTTTTTGGCACTGTGGGCCGGTTGGTCGTTACAGCGCAAGGCTAACGGAAGAGATTGGCTTTCTACGTTGATTATTGGGATACCAGCCAAGCTGTTAGGTTTTACATTCTTTATGGTGGGGAACGGGGTGAGTGCCTACAACCAGCTGAAACATCCCCAAGCCAACACCTGGGGCCATCGTGAATGGTTGTTCCGTATTGCGCTTGGGGCTTTGGGGGAAGAAAATATCAGGCATTATCCGTTGGTAGCGAATGGTGATGAGCAGTTTAGACATCTTGCGGCTGAAGAGATTATCAACCTTAATAAGTTGATTCGGCGGGCGGCTATTTTCTGGTTGGTGCTGCTGGGGTTGTTGACGATGATGGGCATTGATACGCCTTTCTATTAAACCTGACGGTATGAACCTAGATAAGCCCTTGATACCGCTTACTCATCAATAGGGTGTTTATCATTGTGCTGGCAGGAATCGCGGTTGAAAAAACGCTTGAGATAAGCGAGAATCATTTTCATTTAGGATAGAGAGCGCCCGACGTATGACTCCTCTGCTGGAACTCAACTCACTCAGCTGCGGCTATGACAACGCCGTGATTGTCGAACGACTGAATTTTCAATTGCAGTCGGGGGAGATTGCTTGCTTACTCGGCCCCAGCGGTTGCGGTAAAACAACGGTACTGCGGGCGATAGCGGGTTTTAATCCGGTATTGGCGGGCACTATTCTGCAGAATGGTCAGACAATCTCGACCGTCGGTTCTGCTCTGCCACCTGAGCAGCGCAGTATCGGTGTTGTCTTTCAGGATTATGCACTCTTCCCGCATCTTAGCGTCTACGACAATATTGCTTTCGGGCTGCAGAAGCACAGCGGCGCGGCGAAACGACAGGCGGTGGCCGAGCTATTAAAGCTGGTTGAGTTGCCGGATATCTCTGCCCGTTACCCCCATGAGCTGTCCGGTGGGCAGCAGCAGCGGGTGGCATTGGCCCGAGCGCTGGCGCCTAAGCCTAACCTTCTGTTAATGGATGAACCTTTCTCTAATTTGGATACCGACCTTCGCCGACAGCTAGCCCTAGAGGTGCGAGCGATTCTGAAAGATCAGGGGATTGCGTCCATTATGGTGACCCACGATCAGGAAGAGGCTTTCGCGATCAGTGATAAGTTGGGTATTTTGGCGCAGGGTGAGTTGCAGCAGTGGGGCTCACCGAGTGAACTCTACTATCAGCCGGTTAATCCGCTGGTGGCTGGGTTTGTTGGTAAGGGAGAGTTATTCGATGCTGAATGCCTAAATGAAACCTCTGTGCGTACCGAGCTGGGCACCCTCGAGTTTGCCGAGCCGTTCGGTGCACAATCCGGCAAGCGGCTGTCTCTGTTTATTCGCCCTGCGGATATTCGGCCGAGTCATGATAGTGGTAGTGTCATGGCGACGGTGGAGCAGAAAGAGTTTCTCGGTCATTCGGTGGTGTATCACCTGTTGTTGCCGTCAGGCCGTCGTATTGAATCTGAAATCTTTGAGCCGCTGATGTTTGAGGTGGGTTCACAGGTATCCCTGCATGTTGCCGCACATCGCCCCATCGCTTTTGCCCGGTAGATACCATCTCTCACCACCGGGTTCAAACTGTTTTTTAAGCCGTTTGAACCTGGAATTCACTTTGATTCTTAACCACGCCAAAACATACCTGAACCAGCTTTCTCATGGCCGCTCCCAAAGCGGACATTTTCGTTTTACCCGCCGCAAGCAAACGTTCATATTGTCTTCGAATATCCGGGTTATGCTGCTTGGCTGTTACTGCCGCCATATAGAGCTTGGCTCTAAGATGTGCTGGGCCTGTTTTGCTCAAAGCGGTATAGCCCTTAATCTTGCCAGACTCCTTCATCTTCGGGATTAGCCCCATATAGGCCGCGACCTGTTTTGCCGTTTTAAATCGCTTGGCAGCAAATAGATAGGTCAGTTCCCGAGACATCACTTCGCCTATACCTTTGATGCTCTCTAGTAGCTTGCGGTTTTTCTTCAGCGGTGGATGGCGGTCAATATGCTCATCAATGTTCTGTTTGAGCTTGTCGATCTCGACTTCGATAGCAGTGATCATTTCATGCAATGATTGCCTGACTCGATCAGATGTATCGCTGATTTCACAAGACTCAAGGCGGTTGTGTTCGCGCTGCTTGTCTTTTTCTAAGGCGCTTAAGCGTCGCATTAAAGACTTCAGCTCACGCACTTCAGGCGCTTCTGGTTGCCACAACCTGATATCTTGAGGTTGCTCCTCGCCATAGTACGACAACATGGCGGCATCGGACTTATCTGTTTTATGGGTTAGGCCTATTGATTCAGCATACTTCTTGGCCTTACCAGGATTCGCCATAAAAATAGTGAAGCCTTGTTCATGGAGATAATAGACCAGCGCTTCATGGTAAACACCGGTTGCCTCAAGTGTAATCTGAATATCCTGAGGTTCTGCCCCAGTATTACTTAATACCCATGTGACCAGCTGGGCAAAGGAGGCTCTTTGGTTTTTAAATACTTTACTTTTCTTTTTGCGTGTTTGGCGATCTCTCAACCAACACAGGTCTAGTTTTTCTTTACTGACATCAATTCCGATAGATTTGCGCATCTCTGCCACTTCCCTTGTACATGCAGCATCATCTGAACAATCAGAGTGCTTGGATACCATACAGTCTTGGAGAAAAAAGAAGTCAGGTTTAATCTACGGCACAGCATCAAAGTGCTAAGGGTGCTCCCAAACTGACTGACTTCTTTGC
>NZ_RQXW01000011.1 GCF_003957515.1 Amphritea opalescens | reverse complement strand
GAGAAGAGGCAAAGCGGGCTATTTTTGAGTATATCGAGGTGTTTTATAACCGAGAGAGACTTCACTCAACCAATGGGTATATTGCGCCATTGGTCTTTGAGGAACCGCTGTCAAAGGCAGCTTAAGAGATGTGTCCGGAAAACTGTTGCCAGATTACCCGGCGGACAAATACATCTATGAGGCGTAGTTAATCGCCGGATGCTCAAAGTACTTTGCAACTCGTTGTGGCTTCTGTTGCAGCATCCTCATATGGCTTAGCACCTTGCCCGCCAAGTCTGCTTGATTTCTAGCCGGTGCTGCACTGCGTATCTCAGCTTTCAGGTCAGCGTTCAGATATTCATCTGGATTTAAATCCGGTGAGTATGCGGGTAAATAGAAAACTTCTATTTCGTTTGAATGCTTCACCGGCCAAGCCTTCACCAACTTGGCATGGCGAACACGAAGGTTGTCCAAAATAAGAAATATTTTTCGTCCAGCATCCTTGATCAGCCGCTTCATAAATCGTAGTAGTACTTTTGCGGTTATATTCTCGCCATAGATCATGAAGCTGACGGTGCCTTGGTTGCTCACCGCTGAAATCATGTTCGTTGAAAACCGCTTAGCGTTTATTTCGACCACCGGTGTTTTATCCTTTGGAGCGTAGCCACGGCTATGCTGACAGTCGTTGCGTATCCCTGTTTCATCCCCCCAATAAATCTCTGCATTATCGACCGATGCGCGTTTTTTTATATCGGGATAGGTGTTGTCCAACCACTCTTGTACAGCCTTTGGGTTACGCTCATAGGTTCGTTTTGCTGGTTTTTGAGGCGTAAACCCCCAGCGTTTCAAATAGTCTCCAATGGTGCGGATCGCTATGTGGATATTCCACATTTGCTTGACTACTGCTTGAATCGCTTTGCGATTCCAGAGGGCAAACGGCAACTTCATCTGGTCTGGTTTTTTGTCGCAAATTAGCTTCTTCAGCCTAGACTCTTGAGCGCCGGTTAGGCGCCGCTGCTCTTCAGGCCTCCGGCCTCTTTGACCCAGCTTTATTGCCTCCCAGCTTCCAGGCTCTGATCCAGCGACAAGCAACGGTGTAGTGGACACCTATTATCTGCGCGATCTCTGACCTTTTATGACCTTACTGAAACATTCGTATCGCTAAGTCACGGTTGTGTTGCTGAAGCTCAGAAGAGACTTTTCGTGTGTCGGTTTTTATACCCTATCTATGCCTAATTGTCCGCCGAGTTAATAGCTGATGACGAGGCGACTTATGTGATAAGTAATGATAGGTTTGTTGAGTTTCAAGAGAAATCAGCGGTTGAAGGTAGTCGTATAATGCGTCATGAGATCGTTGGGGGTAAAGTTTTTATTCATGATTTGGGGGGGGCAGCGACTTAAAAGGAGTAATGGATAGCCTTTGATCCCGCGCTTAGCGAGTAGGCTCTGAAACTTACACCAGTGCAGAGTATGAATGCAACTCCGAAGAACGACGACCCTAATTAAGATACGGAGGTGTTGTTATATTGTCAATATGAATCTAAAAAGTGAATATGTATTTCTAAAGGTGAAATTATGTTTGTTTAATGGTATTTTGAGCATGATTATGAATGATTCTATAACTAAGGATGAATAATTAACATGACGCTCCCATTCGATAAAATAATGTTTAAAAGCGCACTAGTTGTTACCGCACAGTGGGATTTCGGTCTAGCGATACAAAAGTTACTTGAATCTAACCCTGAGCAATGGAATCGGTTACGTGCTGAAAAAGCGGTTCTAGACTATCAGCGGTATATGGCCGTCACAAAAGCTTTGGGGGGAATTCAACTTGTGCCGAATGCTGATATTGATGAAATCTGGCATATGCATATTTTGGATACGCGAGCTTACATGAAGGACTGTGAGGCTTTATTTGGTGAGTTTTTGCATCATTATCCATATTTTGGAATGTTAAGTGAAGAGAACCAGCAGGAGTGGTTAAGTGTGCAAGCACAATCAGAACAGCTTTGGCTGAGTTTATTTGACCAGCCTCTATACAGTGGCGATAGTGTTGCGCAAAAATGTCCACAAGCATGCCCTTGTCATATTGAACAACTAAGCTTAAGAGGTTCTTCAGTTATTGCATCAGAAATTTCAAAAAGCGCTTAAGCATGAGTGAAAAACTTACAGGTAAGCCCAAAAAAGTTATGCGCTTACCTTTAGGCTCTACTCTAATAGGTAGGACGCACGCATTTGTTCAAATTGATATAAAACAGATACGTAATTCTGGCTACCAAATTATTCGTAATTTTGGTACGGATGTGCAAGAATTTGAAAAAGTTTTCGATCATATTTCTAGCAGTCAGCTTTATTATTCTGAGCGTATAGGTAGTGTTTGTCATCAGTATCACGTTGAAGTTAGTAGCAATAACTTATCTCAACAAATGCGAACAGGTGGATTTCATTCCGACTTTATGTTTCAGGAACATCCACCTGAATACATTGCATTGCTGTGCTTACAAACTGATCCCAAACATCCTTTTTATGGTCGTAATCAGGTTGTAGCTATGTCTCCATTGATTCAACGGTTACATGAAGGGTTTAGTTTATCTTTAGAAGCTCTTTTAGAGCGCCAATTACCTTATCATTTTACTAATGGTCAACACTTTAATCTTCCTTTGTTAAGTAATATTCATGGTCAGTTACAGTTTAAGTATCATCAACATTTAGTAACAGAAAACAAAGCGACATCAACGTATATTGCACAATTGCATGCAGCAATGATAGATGTAGCAGAAGACGTTTGTTTGAATTTGGGAGACGTTTTAATCCTTTCAAATCATCATGCGCTGCATCGACGCGGTGAGTGTACTGTTAGTCACGATTCGACAAAGAACGTTTGGAACTCAAGGAAGATGGCAAGTATTAGGTTCAATTTATGAAATATTCATATAACCTGATGTTTAACGTTGAGTATCAAAAAAATAAACATTTCGGTGATATTTGTTTTGTTAGAAAATCTCATCGTGATGACCTTGTTATTCTTGATTCAGAAGCCGAAAAAATACTTAGGGAAGTAATTTTAAATGATTTTATTGAGCGTGAGCCCAATGCTAAAGATTTTAATGTGGTGGCTCGTTTAGTTTCAGAGAATATTTTAATACCATCTGATTCAACTCCCTCCATTGTCACTAAACCGATAGCCAAGCATATTAACCTCTGGCTACAAGTAACAGATGATTGTAATCTTGCCTGTGATTATTGCTATATTCCATCTTTAAATAGTCGTAAAACACTACGTACTGATATTTTCCCATTATTGTTCCAACATTTTAAGGAAATCGAAGGGTTAGAAACTGTACATTTGAAGTTAGCGGGTGGAGAACCACTTATGGTGTTCTCTATCTGGAAAGAGGAGGTACAGGAACTTCGCACACATTTAGCAGAAATAGGTATTGCTCTAGAACTACGCTTGATTAGTAATCTGACGCATTTAACAAACGAGATGATTACTTTTTTTAAGCAGCATCAAGTGATTGTGTCAGTATCCGTAGATGGCCTGGTAGACAGTCACGACATCCATCGTAAACATAAGAACGGTGCAGGCTCTTTTAATACAGTAATGGGAAATTTAAAACGACTGGGTGAACACGATATTTTTCCAAGCGTTATGATCACTGTTACTTCAGATAACTACCTTGGTATACCTGCGCTAGTCGAATATCTCATTGCACACGACATGACTTTTCGTGTTTCTGATGCTAAAGGGGGATATATTACACCGGCACAATTTGAGCAAACGATGGATGCTGTCAATTCGCTACTTGATAAAGCCGTTAATAAAGGGTATCCAGTGAGTCGTCGTGTAATTTTCTCTGATCTACGAACCCACGAACCCTCAAGTACACCTTGTTCAATGGGAAACCATGCTGCTGCCATTTATCTTGATGGTTCTGTATTTTTTTGTCATACAGAGTTTCAAAAAAAGGAACCTTTAGGGTACCTTTCTGGTGGGCAAAACTTGCTTAGCATTATTCGCTTAGGGAAACAGAAACATTTCGGATTAAGTGAGGATTGTCAACGATGCCAATATCGTTTGGTCTGTGCCGGAGGCTGTCCGTTATATCGAGTAAACGGAAAAAGCGCTATGTGTCATGTTTATAAAAAAGTGATTTCTCAAGTGTTTGATATTTATGAAAAAGAATATGATTAATACTATAGTATTTTTTGATATCACCGAGAACAACTTAAAACACCTAGACTTTGAAATGTCAGCTAATGACATTATGGTGGTGAGTGGTGTGAGTGGTTCAGGTAAATCTACACTAGTAAATCATGTAGTTGCAACAGAAGCATTACGGCAACAGCAGATGCGTTTAGAAAGTGATAAATTAATTAATTACTCTGTACGCCCATCATTTAAAAGCTGCTCTTTGCTACCTGACCCCGTTATTGTTAGTCAACGAAGTGCATACGTGGCTGGAAATATACGCTTTGGTACTCGCACTCGAATTAATGAAGCCCTTGTTAAATATTTTGTAGATTTTGGAAGTATTAAACAAAAAAAAGTATTTTTCAAACACTCGTTGTTAGATATTTTTGCTCATCAGCAGCGTTTTTATTCTACATCACGTTTATATTTGCGAGTTATTAATTTTGCACCTTTAAATAAAAATATAAGACAACAACTTGAGCAGCAGAATATTACTTCACTGTTATTGCGTGCTGAAGGTAAAAGTACTATAAAATCCACAGAAATAAGAAAGCTTCCGGCGCAATTAGAAAAGTATGAAGGTTTTATTGAAATCAACAGTTCACAAATAGCAGATGAACTTTCGCAGGTAAAAGCGATACCTGTACTTATGCTAGCTTCACGCCGAGTTGATGAATCAACATTTGATGAATATGATCATGATGAAATTGAATTTGATCAGCACGGGTTTGTTCCAAATGAAGCTAGAATATTTCGTTTACCTAATCAACAACTATTTTCTCGTGCAACGCAATCATCAATTTCAGGTTATTGCCGTCAGTGTGAGGGAACAGGTGAAAAAATAGATTACGACCTAGATAGTGTAATTATCACTGATGTTATTCTATCTAAAGGTTTTCTTAATGTACCTAAAACAAAATCAGGACGTTATCAAGGATTCAAGTATTTGCCCTCTGGTTTGCTTAGTGTTTTAAAAAAGAAAGGTGTAGACATTACATTAAGTTTTAAAGAGCTTCCCGAATCACAGAGAGAAACTATCCTTCAAACTCTCCAAGAAAAACTATCGTCTAATCGTCACGATACATTTGCACAGTCACTAACAACTAAAAAGTCTTGCTTATCCTGTCAAGGTACAGGATTTGGCTGGCAAGCGCGGGCTGTTAAGGTAGGTGAGCGCTCCTTGCATGAATATCTTGCAATGAATGGCAAACAGCTAAGTGATGCTATTACAAAGTTTGGAGAGGCTCACTCGCTACTTATGCGATTAAAAAATCTGTTGTACTACTTACATGCACTTGCAATTGAGCATATTAGTTTTGAGCGTTCATTAAGCACCTTAAGCTCGGGTGAATTGCAACGTATGAAATTACTTCCTTCGCTACTTGAAGAAGTTCATCAAAGACTCTTCATTCTAGATGAACCGTCATCTAACCTACAGTTTAAAGATAACCTTTCGATCATTAATTTGCTCCAAACTATAAAAGCTAAAGGAAATAGAGTTTTACTTGTGGAGCATAACCCACTTTATCAAGTGTTTGCCGATAAAGTACTTTGTATAGGCCCTAATGCCGGTGCTCAGGGTGGTGAGTATTGTGCACCATTGACACTAGCACAACAGTTGAAAGGTTTATCCATTCCTACCAACGTTATTCCTTTAATGGCACATGAGCATATTGAGCTTAATTTACAGCCGATTCGCCATATACAGTTAACACATTTAAGCCTCCCCAAAAATGCTATCAACACTGTTATTGGTGCAAGTGGATCCGGTAAATCAACGTTATGTCGTGAAATGATCTACCCTGCACTAAAGCAACTAGATTATTTGGTCGAATTACTTGATAGCCGGCCATTTTTAGGAGCTTCTCATTCAATTGTGGCGACTTATCTTGATGTATTTGCTTGCTTACGACAGTTCTTTTCTACACAAAGTCATGGGCAGTATAGCGCGAGTGATTTTAGCTTTAATGCGGGAGGGGCTTGTGAGCATTGTAGTGGTAAAGGTGTTGTTACGGTAGGTAATGGACATTCACCAAGTAAAACTACTATAAAACAACCTTGTCCTGTATGTTTTGGTTCTCGTTTTCGTCCTGAGATTGCGTTATTTTATGCGAAAATTGGCGAACAGAAATTAACACTTTCTGAAGTATTGCAGTCGGATCTTACGTGGATTGCTTCACAAGATGATTTGTCTCAATTACATAAAGCCATTGAAGTATTAGACGCATTGTCTCTAGGTTATTTGCAGTTAGGGCGAGAAACACAGACATTAAGTGGTGGAGAACTTCAACGTTTAAAGATTGCGAAATTCTTATTAAAACATCAGCTGAATAGTAAAGATTTGTCAAAGAGTACTACAGAAGCTATTCAGCAAGTGATGATTCTGGATGAGCCTTGCCGTGGTTTGGATAGTCAAGCGGTTGACCGTTTAATCATAATGTTACGTAAGTATTTATCAGATGCAACACTTATTGTTATTGAGCATAATCCTTATTTTATTTATCGTAGTGATTATATTGTTGATCTTGGAATAAGTGGTGAGAAAAAAAGAGAAGATAATATTTATCATGCAGAAATGCATGCTATTCAAGCTTTAAATACGGAAGAACTCTTAACCCGCTTCCCAAGTTTAAATCATCGGGAAGTAATGGGTAACGTTGAAGAAGGGGTAAAGGCTACGAAGTATGAGGCCGATTCGATAACCTCAGGTACACTCGATGATAGCATGTTGTTAGAAACTTTACTGCCGCTTACTACAACGCATAAAACAGAACGAAGCAAACAGCGTTACCAGTTTATACCAGCACTTTATCGTCAACAGAAAAACTTCGAGCGGGAACAATATTTTAATGCGAACTATCATGTTGAGGTGCCAGATGATAACTGCTTCTTTTATAGAGACTGGCAAACATTACACGATGCGGTTCTTGCTCGGAAACCACAAGAAATTTTTTATAATCCGTTAATACGTCAACTAGAGCGCTATTCGACTGTTCCTTTAAACATCAAGAAAAAGCTACTGTCAACAATTCCTGATAAAACTATTTTTCACAGTAATGATGATTGGCATTGTTTAGTGTTGGCGGATAATATTTCATTAGCATATTTACAGGGAGCAGGTGTTGTCATTATTCGAGATAGTGAAGGGCGCTTGAGTTACCATGGCATTCGCTTATTCAGCTTAAAAAACCGTGTTGTTGATAGGGTATTTCCCCAAAATTTTGTGTTTAATCTCTACAAAAATTCTTGTCATCACTGCCACGGATATGGAAAGTTGCTGAGCTATCCACTCCACGATTGGGTGGATGAAACTCGAAGTGTGTTAGATAAAGGATCGTTTCCATTCGCTCTAGAAAAAAGTTTACCTAAAAGTACCATCAACTATTTCTCACAAAAGGAAGGGTTGTTTGATTTCACTAAACCTATACAAGAGCTGAGTCGAGTCGAACGAAATATACTTTTTTATGGTTTTAAGGAATATCGTTTTCAAAAGCCGAATGCGAAAAGTAATGCAGATCATCAGTACTACGAATGGGAAGGGTTAAACTCCTATATCTATGATAAACGTAAGCAGTTTAGTGCCAATAAAATATTCACCGATCAAGTAGAATGGGTAGATTGCCCGTTTTGTATATCTGGATTTTCCTCAAAAATCCAATATTATCAATGTGACGGTGAAATATTTACCGATTCCTTTTAAGTAAAACGCAGGGGGTTTTTAATAGCTCTGATCTCGTTGTTAAAAGAAGAGAATTGTTAAGGAAGATGCGAATAAGCCCTGCTCATGAGACAATTTATTTTTAATCTTCGAGCCTGACCATGCCACATCAACTTACCTTTGCCGACAGCGAATTCAACAACAAACGTCGTAAAACACGTAAAGAAATTTTTTGACTCGAATGGATGTACTGATGCCGTGGAATCAGCTTGAAACAGTTATTGAGCCCTTCTATCCAAAGGCTGGAAAAGGAAGAAGACCGTACCCGCTGTCTACGATGTTTCGCATTCACTGCATGCAGCATTGGTACAACATGAGCGACCCTGCTATGGAAGACGCGCTTTATGAAATCACGTCCATGCGTTTGTTTGCTGGATTGTCGCTGGATAGCGCTATCCCGGACCACACAACCATCATGAATTTTAGGCACTTACTGGAAAAGCATAAGCTCTCCCGTCAGCTGTTCAAAGAGGTCAATAAGTGGTTGTCTAGCGCTGGGATTTATCTAAAAGAAGGCACAATTGTCGACGCCACTATTATTGAAGCGGCTAGCTCGACTAAAAATAAAGCGAAAGCACGCGATCCAGAGATGCACCAGACTCAAAAAGGGAAACAATGGTTTTTTGGGCTAAAAGCTCACATTGGCGTTGACGCCAGAACAGGACTAACACACAGCTTAAGTACGACAGCGGCCAACGTACACGACATTACAGAAACAGAGAAGTTGCTTCATGGTGAAGAACGTTTTATCTCGGCAGATTCGGGTTATCGAGGCGCACAAAAACGAGAAGAGCTCAAAGACATCAAAGCGGATTGGTTGATTGCTGAAATGCCAAGCAAGGTGCGTCTTCTCAAGAAACGTCCAAGAATAAACAAGCAACCTATCCAAACGGAATACATAAAAGCCAGTATCAGAGCAAAAGTAGAGCACCCGTTTCGGATCATAAAGCGTCAGTTTGGCTTTAGGAAAGTCATCTATCGCGGCTTAGAGAAAAATGATAACAAACTGGCGATGCTGTTTTCCTTAGCCAATGTGTTTAGGGTTGACCAGATGATACGAGCGGCAAGGGGTTAATCCGTTCAAAATCCACTAAACAAGGCTAAATAAGCTTGTTTAGTGGTGAAAAAGCATCAAAACAGGTGGAATTCTGTGCTTTTTTATTTGAAAAATAGAGATTGAGTGTTTTGCGACTTCTTAATCGTAGTTTCCCAAGACTATGCAACAATCTGGTTTGGTTTTATAATCATGAACGACCCCATAAAGCATAAAGCCAATAGTATTCATTGCATCCTTTGATCTGTTTTGGTCTAGTTCTCGATAAACGGTTGAACTATGTACATCGATTGTTTTAGCGATAAAAGCAGGCCAATAACCCTGCGCAAGAAGAATCGATATCTGATATCGTTTCCCTTCGGTCAACTGTTGATATGTCATAGTGATACACTTGGTCTTTGGCCAGAAGAAACGTACCAAGGTCAGCAGTTGAACACCTCTTCCTCTTTAGCAAAAAGTGTCGCATTTATTATATGAATCCCCAAGCTAATTGATAATAGTAGGATTGATTGATTCGTAAATTTTTAGACAATTTTTATATTTTTAAGGATATCAATATGTTTGAACTGGTAAATTCATGCTCAGAAGGCGCCATTATTAGAATTGTCTGTTTTTCTTCCGAGTTTAAAACTCTTTCTTTGATCGATCAGTGCCATTATCTAGTCATTGATGAAATTACGGGGCATATGGTTGATTGGCGTTGGGTTAGAGCTTCTGGTCGTGGTGAAAGCGGTATGCATAAAGCATCTGATAGTGTTGCAATTACAGATGATGCACTTTCTAACTTATTGGAAAACGGGGATCTAACGGTTTTTTTATGTAGCGATACCCACTTGTGGCGTAAGAAGACGATTGAACAATTATGTCGCTATGATGCGGATATTTTCCTCATAGCAGTTCATTGGTCTGCAGATCAAATTAATGATGTGCGAAGAGTTATAACCGCTGAATATAAGTCCTTATATTATAGTGGAAACCTTATTTTTGAGTCTGTTGAGGGTGCTGTTATCGCGGTGCGTGGCATCGTTGCGCTGATCATGGAGCCTTCTCCAGTCGCTGTTGATTATGCTGATGTTCGTGGCGTGTTAAAGAGAAATGATGCATTGCAGTTGTATGCGGCTAGCGGTCGTTCATCAGGTGAAGGCGCCGCTTTGCGTGCTATAACCATTGCGTTAAGTCAGGTTTCATTACCTCCGTTAGAAGCAGTGTTGATTACTATTTATGGCGGGCCTGTGAACCTAGATGAGTTTTCAATTATTTGTGAGACTGTTGATAAGCTTGTCGTACCCGAAGGGGAGCTGGTTGCCGGTTGGGTTCCCCGCCAGGAATTTGGAGATAACGGCTCTATAGAAATCAGCTTCGTTGCTGGTTCTACCCGCTACACAATTTAATCTATAATCTCATTGTTGAGTTGTTTGGTAGATCTATTAGATCTACCTTTTTATAGAGCTATTAATCGTATTTTCCCAGCCAGTTAAAACTCAATTAAATTTGGAAATAGTGTTTATTTGAAACATAAATCCGCCCATCGAGCTAAGCCTTCAGTAACAGAACCTAGATAGTTTCCACTAGCAATAGGTGTATTGGGAAGCACCGATTTAACAGCCTCTCGCACAATAGGAGAGCGCGCCGAACCGCCTGTTATATACACCACATCCGGAGTGACTTCTCCTTGTAGCAAGATCTCTTTAATCAAATTTTTAATCTGACGCATCGGCTCAGCAATGGATTTTTCCATCTGCTCAGAGAATATTGGAATATCAATTTTCTCCGAGAGTAAGTCGATGCTCGCTATATACTCAGATTGGTCTGAAAGTGTAATTTTTGCTTTTTCAGCCTCCCCGACAACCATGTGACCTAATGCTTTTTGATGCACCTGAATAAGCCTTTGTACCTTTTCTGGATACATAGCTTCTGCACGGAGCCTCTTCAATGTTTCTAAATTCTCATACGAATAAAATTTTCGTTGCGCGTTGACATCATTTGTTGCAACAGCCTCCCAAAAAAACATCGTAGGCATGGCTTTACCGGACTTATAATTTGTTTCCTTACCAAACTCCAGCATAAATCGCTGAAACGCTATAGATATATCTAAATTGTTACCACCCACCGATTTTCCTGCATGTGCTAAAAGCGTCTCGGGCCGGTCTTTTTTTGTTAGCCACTTCGGGCCCATACGTATCATGGAACAGTCAGAGGTCCCCCCGCCAATATCAACGACGAGTACATTTTTCTCTGAAGTGAGGGTTGACTCAAAATCTAAACCCGCTGCTACAGGTTCAAATTGAAATTCAATATGCTTAAACCCAGCCCTAGAAGCAGCTCTATACAATATTCCTTCAGCCTGAATATTAGATTTTTCACCACCTAGCGTATTAAATACCACCGGTCTGCCTATTACCGTTTCGGTGATTTCTTGCCCTAAATACGCCTCTGCTCTGCTTTTGATGTTAGCCATCATGGCACAAACGATATCTTCAAATAATACTAGTTGGGGTTCTCGTAATTGTAGCGTTCCTAAAAAGGACTTCGGTGACTTGACGTAGTAGACGTAATCCGGGTCTTCGAGGTATAGATTTAAAGCCTGTTTGCCAAAAAGTACATCATCTAATCTAACCTCTAAACCCTCGGCACGGTTGTCTGACATTGCACGGCTGAGAACGGCTTCTCCGGCACTACTCGACGGTGCAATATTTAAGCAACGAAAGAGGTACTCTGATACCGCTGCACGAGTTGGAGCACACAATGCTGATAGAATAAACGTTTCGTTCTCTGATAGAGGAATCGTTTGAACATGACCATTCACAACATGCGCAACTGAACAGTTAGATGTTCCAAAATCAAAGCCAATAGCCATTATTCACCCTTAATACTGTATCTTTATTTACAGATTCATTTTAATTTATTTGGATACGTTCATTCACTCACACAACGGCTGTGAATGAGATAGTCTAAAAATCTATATTTTTCTTATCATTTCAAATGCTTGATGTTGAAACAGGATGCACTCGAGGCGATCAACGAGTAATGATGAACATAGATGATAATGTCTTTACTAATAGATGGGAGGACATGGTCAGGCTCGAAAATTAAAAAATGAATTGTCTCATGGGAAGGGCTTATTCGCATCTTCCTTAGACGCCGTACCTTACTTGGAATTGCGCAATAAGCCAATCTGCTGCGATGTTTTTTAGTTAGTCTCGTTTTGTGCCCCTCGATAACTCAGAGAGCAAACGCATGGTCGCGATTTCATAAAGTCCATTCTCCATGGCAGGCTCGCTGATGTTGTACCAATACTGCAAGCAGTGAATGTAAAACGTAGTCGGCAGAGGATGCGGTCTTCCGAGGGTGCATATCGTAAGTGCGACATTTTTTGCTAAAGGTGGAGGCTTTATATTCTTCAAAGGCCTTCCTATCGGGTGCTATTTAAGCGTAGTCGCGCTGTCATTGAATTTTCCTAAGCGCTAGCTTAGCTGCCAATGCTGCTCGATTCTCTAATTGGGTGGTACGCAGAATATTACTTACTTGATTCTTAATAGTTTGAAGAGCAAAGCCTGTTTCATGAGCAATCTCTTGGTTGCTCAGGCCCGCACTCAAGAGTGCAGCGATGCGTTGTTGGGTGTGATTGAGTTTGTCGAACAAGGGAAAAACCTCGGCGGGACTCGTGGTTACAGCAGGGGTGACACTGTTTAATAATGCCTGTGGTGGAATATACACTCCGCCAGAGATAACCAAATCAAGCGCCTTAGCCATCACCTCATTGCTAGTTGATTTAGGGATATAACCAGAGGCACCGCTTTGCATCGCGGCGGCAACAATATCGGGGGCTTCTGCCGATGAAATGATCACGACGGCAGTGCCAGGAAACTGCTGTTTGAGCTGTATTAACCCTTCGATTCCGGTAGCACCGGGTAGATAAAGATCGAGTAACACCAATTCTATCTCATGATCGTTGGCTAACGCGGTCATAGCCGCAGGTAAAGATGCTACTTCCGATATGTGCCAAGTGATATTGAGCGCCGAAATTATCTCTTTTAGTCCTTTGCGAATCAGTTCGTGATCATCTGCCAGAAGAATTTTCATAAAATATTGCTCAATTAAATTTAAATCTAGGTACCCAGTCAAAGTACTAAAGTACCTTGTCGCTATGACAGTGATGTTGCAATAAGCCTTTTAAGTCATACACCTGCAATGAAATTGTAATTTATGCGGTACCTCTGGGGTATTTTCCTGGGTACTCAAGTACTTGATTTAATCGTAGATTATTGAAAATTAATGATTTTATTATAACAAAACAGTCACAATTGCCTCCTATTATCCTCAGCCATTAAGCAACATTTGCACATGAGGCACAGGTTTTGGCTGAAATTTCGATACGTAAATTGAACAAGTCGTTTGGTGAAACACAGATTTTGGATCAGATCGATCTAACGGTCAGAGACGGTGAGTTTATGACCCTGGTTGGCCCATCTGGGTGCGGTAAGTCAACACTACTACGCATTATTGCGGGTTTAGAATCCCAGACTAACGGTCAGGTTAATATCAGCGGCCAACCCGTGGATCAGCTTCGGCCTAAAGATCGTAATCTGTCGATGGTGTTTCAGTCTTATGCGTTATACCCACACCTCACGGTTAAAGAGAATATTGCTACCCCCATTCGTATGCGTAGCTACTGTTGGTATCAGCGTCTGCCGCTGTTAGCACGTGTTCTACCCGGTGCCGCTGAACGTCAATCCGGCATTGATAGTAAAGTCGCGGCGGTCGCTGAGTTATTACAGATAGAGCACTTATTAGATCGCCGTCCAGGTGAGCTTTCCGGTGGCCAACGGCAACGTGTGGCGTTAGGACGAGCGATGGTAAGAGACCCTGCTGCTTTTCTGATGGACGAACCACTCTCCAATCTAGACGCCAAGCTACGTATTCATATGCGTACCGAGATCGCTCAATTACATAAGCAGCTTGGCACGACATTTATTTATGTCACCCATGACCAGGCCGAGGCGATGACGATGTCGGATCGTATTGCGTTGATGATGGATGGTGAGCTATTGCAAGTGGCAACACCTGAAGAGATCTATCGTAACCCGGTGGATGTGCGGGTGGCGGAGTTTATTGGTAGCCCCAAAATTAACCTGTTACCAGGTGAGGTTAACAGTGCTGGCCGAGTCACTGTTTGTGGGCAGCCTTTACGTGTCGCTACTCAGCCTAGACAGACACAAATTAGGGTGGGGGTGCGTCCGGAAAATGCCACCGTTTGTCGCGCCGAACAGGGGGATATTCAAGGGCAGCTTATCTATTTAGAGAATATGGGCGCGGAGTTTTTTGCCCATATCACCATCGACACTCTAACAGAGCCGATGCTGGTGCGTTGCGATGTTGAACAGGGCCAACAGTTAAGCTTGGGGGCAACGGTCGGCATCCGTATTAAACCGAAACATACGCTGATTTTCAATCAGAGTGGCCGTCGTGTTGCCTCAGAAAAAATCGCTGCGGAGGTGCATCATGAATCAGTCGCTGTCTGATGTATCACCGGTTTTACCTCGTCGCACAAGCCGCTGGCGTGTCTACCGAGGAGCTGACCAATATGAACGATTACTGGGTTGGTTTCTCTCACTCCCCGCCACGGGGTTGATGTTGCTGTTTTTGATCGGGCCGATTGCTGCGGTCCTGCTGCTCTCTTTTACGGATTGGCAACTGGGCATGAGTGCTTTTGAGTGGATCGGCTTGGATAACTATGCTGAGTTGTTTAGCGATCCCACCTTCTGGCAATCGTTAAAAAACACCATGATCTATGTTGCTATTGTGGTGCCCGGTTCTGTTTTCCTAGGCTTAGGGGCTGCCATGCTGATCGAAGCGGGTAAGCAGGGCAAATCGTTCTATCGGGCGGTCTATTTTTTACCGGTAATGGCTACGCTGATCGCTATGTCAATTGTCTGGCAGGTGATACTCCATCCTGATTTTGGGCTATTGAATCTGATATTAAAAGAGCTTGGCATAGCGGGCCCTAACTGGCTACAGGACAGTGACTTGGTGTTGTATGTGCTCTGCGGCATCGGCATCTGGCAGCAAGTGGGGTTCAATTTAGTATTGTTCATCTCCGGCTTAATGAGCATCCCGTCACACCTTTATGAGGCTGCTGAGATGGATGGTGCAAGTTCTGCATGGGATCGTTTTCGGCTGGTGACCTGGCCTCTGCTCGGCCCTATCACTCTGTTTGTCGTCGTGATCACGTCTAGTAAGGCATTTCAGGTGTTTGATACGGTGCAGGTGTTAACCAAAGGAGGCCCTAATAAAGCCTCAGAAGTGTTGTTATACACCATATATACCGAAGCCTTTGAGTATTTCCGCACCAGTTATGCGGCGGCCATCACGGTTGTTTTTCTCTTCTTCGTGCTGCTGCTAACCCTGCTTAAAACCCGTTTCCTTGAACGTAAGGTGCACTACTCATGAATCGTCAACCTTCCTTATTGTTTCGTTTGTTCCGGCACTTAGTTCTTATGAGTGGGGCGATGGTCATGCTGATGCCGTTTATCTGGATGTTGCTGACTTCGGTTAAGCCACCGGATGAGATCTTTAGCTCAGAGCTGACACTATGGCCACAACACTGGTATTTCATTGAAAACTATAGTGAAGCGCTGACGCGCATACCGTTAATGAAGTTTCTGCTAAACGGTATTGTGGTCACGGCAACGATTTTTTTATGTCAAGTGAGCATCGCGGTACCCGTTGCATATGCCTTAGCAAAGATGCGTTTTAAAGGTAAGAAAACCCTGTTTGCGGCGGTGCTGTTTTGTTTGCTTATTCCACCTCAGGCGGTCTCGATTCCCTGGTATCTGCTGATGTATCAGTTTGGTTGGCTCGATAGCTATATGGCGTTAATCGCGCCGTTTAGTATTTCGGTATTTGGTATCTTCTTGATGAGACAGTTTTTTATGACCATTCCCAATGACCTGATTTATGCCGCGCGGATTGATGGTTTTAGCGAGTTAGCCATTATTTGGAAGGTAATGCTGCCAACGGCGATGCCCGCACTGGTGTCATTCGGTATTTTCTCTATCGTTGCTCACTGGAATGACTATTTTTGGCCACTTATTGTGCTGAACTCACCTGATTATTACACCCCGCCGCTCGGTTTAGTGAATTTTAGAAATGATGACACCGGCAACGATTATGGCCCATTGATGGCCGCCGCAACGATCGTTATTACTCCGTTAGTCGGCGCATTTTTATTGGCTCAAAAACGTTTTATCGAGGGCATCACGCTCTCGGGCATGAAATAAATATCGACTAAATAAACCTTCTCTATCTATTAAGGAGTCAAAAATGACACTCAAATCTCTTCAACGCTTAATCGCGGCATGTACGCTAACCCTAACGGGAAGTGCTTTTGCAGCCACCGAACTGGTAGTGCAATATCCATATGGCGGTACCTTTAAAGAAACTTTTACCGAGATCAAAGCAGAGTTTGAATCCCAGTACCCTGATATTCAATTGAATTTTCGGGCCCCTTATGAAAATTATGAAGATGCAACGCAAAAGGTAATGCGTGAGTCGATTACTAAGCGCCTGCCAGATATCTCATTTCAGGGTCTCAACCGAGTTAGACCCCTCGTTGAACGTGATATTGCCGTTTCATTAGAACCTTTTATTGCTAAAGAGCAGAGCTTTGATAAAGAGGGATATCATAAAGCCATGCTGGATATCGGCACTTACAATCATGAAGTCTATGCCGTGCCATTTGCCGTGTCTTTACCCATCGCTTATTACAATATGGATCTAGTTCGTCAAGCGGGTTGGGATGAACATAACCTTCCGAAAACGTGGGATGAGGTTATTCAGTTAGCTCAGCAAATCGATGCCCTCGGTGATGATGTGACGGGGATGGTTTATGGCTGGCAGATCACGGGTAATTGGCTATGGCAAGCACCCGTATTCTCGCAAGGAGGTTCGATGCTGAGCGCTGACGAAAAAACAGTGAGCTTCGGTGGCGAAGAAGGGCAATGGGCATTAGAAACCTTTGCTCGCTTCTTTAAAGAGGGCGGTATGAAAAATTACTCTAGCGCAGATGGCCGACAGTCTTTTATTTCGGGTAAAGCCGGCATCTGGTTCTGGTCAACCTCGAACGTGACTAAAGCTGAACAGCTTATTGGGGACAAATTTGAGATGAAAACAAATTTCTTTCCCAGTGTGAAAGCTGGTGGTCGCCTGCCAGCTGGGGGCAACGCCATCGTCATGTTAACCAAAGATGCAGCTAAACAGGATGCTGCCTGGAAATTTATCAAGTTTTCCACATCGGGTAAGGGGGCAGCCATCGTAGCGCAAACCACCGGTTATATGCCACCAAACAAAAAAGCCAATGAGGAATATCTAACTGATTTTTATCGTGATCACCCCAATCATTACACCGCCGTCAAACAACTGCCGTTGATGACTGATTGGTATGCTTTTCCCGGTAAAAACGGCCTCAAAATCACCAAGATCATTCATGATCATATGCAGTCGATCGCTAGTGGTGATCGTGTGAATGAATCCGGCGCTGTGCTTAACGATATGGTCTCAGACGTTCAAAAATATTTGCCGCGTTAATCAGACTATTCATCGAGCCGCCATCATTGTCGGATGTGCGGCTTCGCCTCACCGAGCTGTCAGCTCAGGTATACAGATAACAAGGTAATACCATGAAAATGATCCACCTAACCGATACCCATTTAACGCAGCCGGGGCAGCCATTGTATGGTTCCTTTCCCGCTGAACGGTTGCGAGCCTGTGTCGCTTCGATTAATGCCGAGCATGCTGATGCTGATCTCTGCGTAATTACCGGTGACTTAGCTCATGCTGGCGAGCCAGAGGCTTATGCTCAGTTCGCTGACATTATTGCCGAGCTAAAGGTGCCGGTGCAATTAGTGGTAGGTAATCATGATCATCGTGGTCGTCTAGGGGCACAGTTTCCTTCGCTGCAATATGATGAAAATGGTTTTGTACAATCGGTTATCCATAACAGTAGTGGTAGTTTTATCTTTATGGATTCGGTTAAAGAGGGTACTCATGCCGGCGCTTATTGCGAAAAACGGCAACAGTGGCTGGCGGAAAAGTTGGCACAAGCCAGTGGTGATGTTTATCTGTTTATGCACCATGCCCCCTTTAAAACAGGTATTAAACCGATGGATAAAATCGGTCTGGATATTCAGGATGCGGCTAAACTACAAAGCCTGTTACATAGCCATGGCAGAGTAAAACATCTGTTTTTTGGCCATTACCATCGGCCTATGCACGGTTCATGGTCGGGTATCGGCTTTTCCACGCTCAGAGGCCTAAACCATCAAGTGGTATTGGATTTTCAGGAGGAAGATCACTACCTGTTCAACCATGAACCACCGGCCTATGCGATTGTGTTTATTGATGACGATAATGTGATCGTTCATAATCATGATTTCTTAGACCCATCTACTCCTTTTAATGCCTCAACCGAGCCGGAGTGGAATGCATGAGCACCGTCTTATCACCCCCTTGGCAATTTAATAACCCGGTGCAGATTTATTGTGCTAACGGCGCAATTGATCAACTATCCAGCTTAATTGATGGCCGACCCTATATCCTTGTTACCTATGCTGAACCGGTGTTCAAACAGTGGGCTGAACGTATTGCCCAGCAAGCCAAACCATTGATGGTCATTGACTCTATTCGTGCTAACCCTGACTTAGATGATATTAAAATTCAGTGTCAGATGTTGGCCAACTTACCCCAAGCACCGAAGCTAATTGTTGCTTTGGGGGGCGGTTCAGTACTCGATACGGCTAAAGCTTTAGCGGCCTCAAGGGGGGACTTCGATTGCTTTCATCAAAACCTTTTAGCCGCCAAGGATGTTAGCGGGCCAACTTGGCCGATTATCGCGCTTCCGACCACGGCAGGTACAGGCTCTGAAGTTACCTGTTGGGGCACCATTTGGCACCGCAGCGGCGGTAAAAAATACTCGGTAAAAGGGCCGTCTCTGTATCCAGAGTGGGCTGTCATTGACCCTGAACTGAGTATCAATCTCCCCTTTGAATTAACTCGACAAACCGGTTTAGATGCTCTGAGTCATGCGTTAGAGAGCATCTGGAATATCAACCGAAATCCCGTTAGTAAAAGTTTTGCCATCGATGCTTCAAAAGCTATTCTTAATGTGTTGCCAAAATTATTAAACGATTTAGGTAATCATGATTTACGCCGTCAAATGGCCGAAGCGGCCTTGTTAGCAGGGTTGGCGTTTTCGAATACTCAAACCGCCATCGCCCATGCGCTATCCTATCCGTTGACACTGAAATATGACGTACCTCACGGGATCGCTTGTTCGTTTACATTGCCTCAAATTTTAACCGCTTCCTGTGGTATGCATGCCGATATCGACCAAGCATTACGAGCGATTTTTGGTCATCTCGATATCGCAGAAGCGACTCTAACTGCATGGCTAAAAACACTTGGTGTCTCTACGCAGCCTGAGTCTTACGGTATTGAACCGGTGCGCTGGCCCGGTTTAGTTAATGAGGCATGCTATAACGCACGGGGGCAAAATTGGAGCGGTAATGCGAATGCTTTAGAGCAGCTGTTAATTCACCATGCGCAGCAAGAAAGCCAATCACAAGGGGTGGCTTGATGAAGGCGTTTAGTGCATTAATTGCTGAATCTGAGGCGATATTGGTTGATATGGATGGCTGTCTAATTGCGGGGCAGCAGGTATTACCTGGTGCCGCAGCGCTGATTGAGCAGGCGGCAGAGAAGTTCTGGTTAGTGTCGAATAATTCTAGCCATAGCGCCGATGAGCTGAGTCGCCGGTTAGGGCAGCTAGGGTTAACGATTGCGCCACAGCAGATGCTACTGGCCGGAGAGGTGGTACTAGCCGAGGCCCGTCGTTGCTATTCGACGCAAGGGATGATGTTACTAGCCCGTCAATCGCTGCGTACCTATGCCGCCAGTTTAGGTATTGTTGAAGATGATAATCAACCGGCGGTGATCGTACTAACGCGTGATACTGATTTGAGTTATCAGCGTTTAAGTTTGGCCATTAAGCATCTTAGCCGTGGGGTGCCTTTATTGGTAGCCAATCCAGATCTATCACACCCTGACCCTGATGGTGATCCGGTGCCTGAAACCGGTAGCTTACTGATGTTATTCACCAGTATTTTGCCGCAACTACAGTATCGAGTGATAGGTAAACCGGAAGCGGGTTTGTTTCAGATGGCATTGGCCAAAGCCCATGCGGCTCCGCGCCACAGTGTCATGATTGGTGACAACCCTAAAACCGACCGTGATGGTGCTGAAGCCTTGGGTATACGAACATTTTTGGTGGGACAGCACCCCGAGGCGGATGCGATCAACCTAAATGCCTTACTCAATAATCCTTTGAGTCATGTGCGAACAGAGGCTTTAGTCAATTCGTAATAAACTTGAAATATCATAGTGAAAAATATGATGGAATCTTACTATGCAGACCGCCTCCTTTAGTCCCGCGATTAAAACCGCCCGTGCTGATCTCGCCAACCCCGATGTGTGGGCGCTGCTGAGTAGTGAAGCGGGTTGGTTGCTAGATGTGATTGAAAATATCGCCGAGGCGTTTGTCTATTGGGGGCCGGATGATCGTTTAGTTATGTGTAATAGCCAATATCCCCTACAGTTTCTTGAGCCGGATAAAGTTAGACCTGGCGTGCACTTTTCTGAGCTGGTTGAGCAAAATATTCGTACCGGTCGAGTGGTGCGATTTGATGATATTAATGACGTGTCTGCGTCTCCCGAGGCCTATCGTGAAAAGCGCATGGCACTGCATCATAGTGGCCACGGTAGCTTTGAGGTGGAGAATTATTCGGGTAAGTGGTTACAAGCGAAAGAGCGGAAAACGCGAGATGGTGGCACGGTTGGTATCTATACTGATATCACTGGGATTAAACAGGCCGAACAGCGCGAGCATCAGGCGGCTATCGCGGAAGCCCGAGCAAACCAGGGTAAGTCGCGCTTTCTTGCCGCGGCCAGCCATGATTTACGCCAGCCGTTGCATGCCATGGGCATTCTTGTCAGCGCCCTGTCGGGGCGATTAGAATCCTCGGAAGAGCGTGAGCTCCTCTCCGGAATTGATACCTGCCTCAATACCATGCAAAGCCTGTTTGATTCGTTATTAGATATTTCCCGATTAGATGCCGGCGTTATTGAACCAAAACTACAGCCTCTAGACCTTAGCTTATTGTTGAAACATGTCGAACAGGAGTTCTCACCCCAAGCGCAAAGCAAAGGGTTAACCTTAACGATTCGTGGCTGCGGATATTATAGTTACAGCGATAGCTCTATGTTAGGGCGTATCTTACGCAACTTAATGGCTAATGCGATTAAGTATACCGATACTGGGCGAGTGCTCGTTGCGGTCAGACCGCACATGGGAGCATTGGCACTCGAAGTATGGGACACCGGCATCGGTTTTCCGACGGAACAAATCGATATTATGTTAGGCGAGTTTAAACAACTCGAGGTGGGTAAGGTAAGACGACAGGGATTAGGGCTAGGATTATCGATCGCCAATCGGCTCTGTAATATGTTGCAACACCCGATGGAGATCCGCTCGCTGGTGGGACGTGGCTCGATGTTTAGGGTGATTATTCCGCTGCATCAACAACCTATCCAAGCGGTGGAGGTTATTCCTCAGGCCACGGAATACCCCGATATAAGCCAGTACTGCATCCTCGTACTGGACGATGATCTAGATAACCTTAAAGCGACAGCATTATTATTACGCGATTGGGGTTGTCGGGTGGATACGGCAACAAACCTCACTGAGATTCAACAGATTAAATGCTGCCCAGACCTGATGTTAGTCGATCATCATTTAAGTGATAATGAAAAGGGCTGCGTCGCTATCGATATATTAAGCGCCAAATTCGGTAAAAAAATCCCTGGCTTAGTGATCACCGGAGATACTGAACCAGAACAGCTGCAACAGATTAAAGCTCAGGGGTATCCTGTGGTGCATAAACCACTTAAACCGATGAAACTGAGAGCGTTATTGCAACAGCGTTTTCGTTAGTTACTTTATAGCAAGTGTTTCGAAGTAGCATGAGCCTGACTTATTCCCAAGGTGGGGCCGGTATTCTTAAAGACGCAATAGTGAAGTGTGTTTTGTCTTTGCGGCTGCGGGGCAGGGTTTATTCTGCAGAAAGTAAAAAGCCCGCTAAGTTTTACTTAGCGGGCTTTGAGGTGCATTTGATAGCGGGTTACTTCTGCTCGATCATGAAGACATCAAAGAATTGCTTCAGCTCTTCGTGTGCCGTTACGGGCAGGATAGACGCGATATGCTGGTCAGGCCTTACAATGACTATGCAGCCAGCGGAGCGGTCAATTTCGCGAAGGTCATAGATGTCATTGCTAGGTTCAGCGCGGAATACTTTTTCATAGTCACGCAGTCCATATTTCCCTTTGGCTGGCCAGAGGAAATCATGTAGGTCGTGCATCGACAAATCCTGCTGCTGAAAGACGGCATAGGTATCAATGACTGAGTCGACGTCAGCACCTTTCGGTGTGTATTTCTGCACCGGTGAAGATTCATCGTTGGCTAAAAAATCGACGAATTGGTAGGCGGCTGATGAAGGCTCTCTCGGATCTTGCGCATCGCCAAACAGGAAGATTCTCCAGCGACCATCCGCTTTGACCAAGTGACCCAAGTGCTGGCTTCTACCGTCAGCGACACGTGTGGCTTCAGCCGAGTGGATGCGTTGACCAATGTGAAAGCCCTTGGCCAAATGTTGGTTCTCTTGGTTTGTGCAAATGTATGACGGGAAGTATTCAATCGATGTGCCAGAGACAAAACCGCTTTGGCGTTTCATAAAGGCTTCGATCTTGGCCGTATCAACGGTTGATTGCTGAGAGCTATCGCCTGCGGTGGGTCGTGTCGCTACCAGTCTAGATAGCTCGCGGTCAGCGTCGATCAACTGTTGCGCTACTTTGCGTCGCTCCGTGCTGTAGGTGCTCAGCAACTTAGGATGACTTTTCCCTTGGAGTACGGCAGCCATCTTCCAACCTAGGTTAAAGGTGTCAGGCAGAGAGGTGTTCAATCCCCAGCCACCTTTAGGGCTGTGCGTATGACAGGCATCACCGGCGACAAAGGCACGGGGGATAATATCGTCTGAACTGCCGACAGGGCGATTATCAAAGCGCTCCGCTAGGCGTTGGCCAACCTCGTAGATCGACCACCAAGCCACTTCTTTCACATCCAGCGTATAGGGATGAAAAATCTTTTGCGCTTTGGCGATGAGATCTTGCTCGGTCAGTTTGACATCCTTAACGCGCTTGTCTTTACCCAGTAGGTCCATCTCGACATAGAAACGGCAAAGGTAGCCGCCCTCACGTGGGATGGTCATCACGGCGCCGTGATCTTTGGATTGGATAAAGCTTTTGACGCGAATGTCCGGGAAGTCTGTGTTCAACAGAATATCCATAACGCCCCAGGCTTTGTTGGCCGAGTCGCCTTCTAGAGGGATATCCATGCTTCTGCGCACGTTACTTCTGGCACCATCGGCGCCTACGATGTAGCGGGCTTTAACGGTTTCTGTTTTACCTTCGCCTGCTTCGTCGGCTCTTTTGAAGGTGGCCGTGATCGGGTAAGCATCGAGATCCTGAGTGAGGCTTTCGTCGATGTTCATCTCAACCAATTGGCGGCTGTAATGAGGAAGAAGGTGGGTAACCGATCTTTCCATACCATCAAGTAGTAGCTCATGCAGGCGTGCTTGGTTAACAATACCGTGGACAAACTCGGAAAGCCCTGCGCGAGCATCGGCAATCTTGTGCGTCAGCTTGATGTTTTCAGGGTTGGCCTCGTCCGGCTCCCAGAAGGTGTTTTGTTTCAGTTGGTAGGTCTCTTTAACCACCATTTCGCTGCTATTAAAGGCTTCCATGATCTCCATGGTGCGACAGGATATACCGTCTGCGCGGCCAAATAGTAAAGGGCCGGGAGCCATATCAACAATGCAGGTTTTAATATCAGGAAACTCAGACAGCTGCCGAGCCATGGTCAAACCAGCAGGTCCGGTACCGATGATCAGCACATCAACTTCATTAGGCAGATCTACAATCGGCGGTTCAGGGTAAGGCTTCCTAGCCTCATCGGGAACCTGATAATTACCGGGTTTGAACCCGTTCAGATGATATTGCATGATACGATCCTCCTTATTGATGGTCTTATTATTGATGTATTGACCAATAGTTAATATGTTAATGATATTCAGAGAGCGCTACCCATGCAAGTCTATTTTGATCAGTGACAGATCATAAGGCGTTGGATAACGCTGGATTTTGGGGTTTTACCCATGAAAATAGTGGGTGTATTCCTAGGTCTATTCCTAGGTACCTGAAAGTAATAAAGCTGGTTAAAACACTGGAAAATCAAACATCTGCTTTGCTGCTAAAGACCGTTAGTAAGGAAAGTTGGTAAAGAAAAATGCTTACTCATCTGAATATAGCTTAGATAAATGCTCAGGGCGTGTAATAACCGCCTAAACGGCGAAGGTTTTCTTCAAATTGATCAATATTACGCACTATTTCACTGCCTCCCAACGAGACACAAACGGATAGTAACGCTTCGATGAGTGCTATGGCGGGCACAAGCGTGCCGAAGAAATGGGGTGTTTCGTTGTTTAGGGTAAAAACGATGGCCGCATCGCCTGCTAAAGGGGATCTCAGACTATCGGTAACGGCAATGATTTTAGCACCGGCTTCTCGCACGATATTGATCGCATTGACCGTGTCGATGGCGTAGGGGTCTGAACCAAATACCACGATGACATCCTGTTCGTTAATGACCGCGAGTTCACTTAACAGTGTGCCTTGATCGCCTCTGATGAGTTGGATATGGGGGAAGGCGATTTGGCCTACATAAGCGAAGTGGTGGGCGCACGCAAAGTTATCTCTAAGGCCTAGCGTGAAGACTTTACGGGCATTCACGATGATAGGGGCAGCCTGTTCTATTTTTTCTAAAGTTTCTGTTTGGAAGAAGTGCTCGAGGTTATTAAAGGTAGCGGTAGAGTATTCGGATAACACATTGTTTTCAGTGTTGTTACTGGCAAGGTGTTGTAAAGACTCCGCACGCTGACTAAAAGAGGATGGCGCTTTGGTGTGTATCGCTTCTTGGAATAACTGCCTAAAACGATCATAGCGTTCAAAGCCTAAGGTTTTCGCCAATCGCGTCATGGTTGAAGGGGTGACGGACGCGGTTTCAGCGCTCTTGCGGATAGACAATAGAGCGACTTCCACCGGATGTTCTAGGACAAAATCAGCCGCTTTTTTTAGTTGCGGGGTCAGTGTTGGATAAAGTGAAGAGAGTTCTTTCAATACTCGATCGGCATCACTGGTGGTCTGAGGGTTGGTTTCTGTCGTCATGTTTGGCTTGATCCCTTGAACGATCCCATTTAGCTATGTATCCCATTTTAACGAGGTAATACAAATAAAGCACTCGATTGTCTTTTTTGATACGTTTGTCTTGCAATAATACAAATGAATTCTATTATGTAATTATAAGTACATATGTATTATTGTGTTGTGAGGCGACTTGGCAACAGCACGTTAATACAGCTCGTTAATACAGCACGGTAATATTGAGACAGGTAAGACTAATGACTACACCAAGCTATGAAACGCTGATCTACACTAAAAAAGGGAATTACGCAGAGGTTCGTTTTAATCGTCCGCATCGTCTGAATGCTGTGATTGAGTTGTTCTATCAAGAGCTGCTGGAGGCCTTGGCTAAGGCAGAGGCCGATAGGGATGTTCGTGCGATTCTTTTGACCGGTGAAGGCCGTGCCTTCTGTGTCGGCGCGGATATGAAAGAGCATGGAGCGGGTGAGCGTACCCAGTACCAGCGCCGTGAATATCTGCAATTAGGTAATGATGTTTGTGAAGCGATTTTTCGCTCTACAAAACCGGTGGTTGCCGCCATCAATGGTTATGCCTTAGGGGCCGGTGCCGAGATGGCGTGCTCCTGTGATTTTGTGATCATGGCTGATAGCGCAAAAATTGGTTTTCCGGAAGTCAGTATCGGTACCTGTGTCGGTGGTGGTGTGACTCAGTTTTTAACCCGATTAGTGGGGCTAGCGAAAGCCCGCGAACTTATTTTTCTAGGCACTAAGATCGATGGCAATGAAGCGCTGGCGATTGGTTTGGTGACGCGCTCCGTTGCTGCCGACCATTTACAGACAGAGGCTGAAGCCTTTATGGCGGAACTGGCGACTAAAGCGCCGATCTCAATGCGGTTTGTTAAAAAGCTATTAAACAATGCTTCACATACGGATTTAGATGCTCAATTGCAGCAGGAGTTAGACGGAGTGTTCACCTGTACAACCACTAAAGATTGGCAAGAGGGTGTCGATGCTTTTGCTGAAAAACGTGCACCAATGTTTAAGGGCCAGTGAGATGAGAAGTGCATTACATGATTTTCTGGCACCTAACTCCATCGCGATTGTAGGCGCATCCGCGGACCCAACCAAACGCGGTTATAAGGCGATGGTTGGCCTGTTGAATGATGGCTATGAGGGCGCTATCTATCCGATTAATCCGAAAGCCGATGAGATCATGGGCGTCAAAGCTTATGCTTCGCTCGCGGATCTGCCGGCTGCTGCCGATATGGCGTTGATCTGTACTCCGGCGAAAACGCTGCCGGCTTTGTTAAAACAGTGCGGGGAGAATGGTGTTAAAGGCGCCATTATTCTGGCCAGTGGTTTTGCCGAGGTAGATGCAGCGGGTGCGGCGCTTGAACAACAGGTGCTTGAGGCGGCGCAACAAGCGGATGTCCGCATTGTCGGCCCCAATACCTCGGGTATTTTCAACCTGCATAAAAAAGTTAATTTGCTGGCGTTGGATAATGTTAAACCCGGCGATATTGGCATTATCTCTCAATCCGGCAATATGTTGTTGTCACTGGCGCTCGAAGCACAGTATAACGGCCATATTGGTTTTAGCACCTATGCGGGGCCGGGCAACCAAACCGATGTCGACTTTGCTGATTATCTTCAGTATCTGGGTGAAGAAGAAAACACCCGAGTGGCGACCTTTTACGTGGAAGGTTTTAAAGATGGCCGTGCCTTTTTAGATGTCGCGCGACAAACATCGAAGCAAAAACCCGTGGTTGTGTATAAATCGGGTAGTACGGAAGCCGGGCAGAAAGCTGCGAGTTCCCATACTGGCGCTCTGGCGGGTAGCTATCAGATGACAGTCGATCTGTTGCGTCAGGTCGGCGTCAATGTGGTCGAAAATTCAGATGAGATTTTACCGGTTGCCGAAGGTTTAGGTTTGCTGCAGCAAGCGGCGGGTAAGCGGGTTGCCGTACTGGCGGATGGCGGTGGTCAGGCGACCATCGCGTCCGATCGGATTTCTGAAGCGGGACTTGAACTGGCTGAACTTAGCGAGACAACACGCAATGCATTGGCCAATATTCTGTTTCCTCAGGCATCCCTAGCGAACCCTGTTGATGTCGCAGGGAGCACCGATGCACATCCGGCGCTATTAGCGGATTGCATGGCTATTTTAGCCGCCGATGCCAATGTTGATATGGTCTTTTTAGTGGGTATGTTTGGCGGCTACAGCATCCGTTTCGCTGAAGAACTGAAAGAAGAGGAGTTAGCTTGTGCGGATGCGATTATCGAACTATCAAAACGCACCAGTAAGCCATTAATTATCGATAGCCTCTACGCGCATATCAAACCTACACCTTTGCAACGGCTGCGTGAAGCGGGCTTGCCGGTCTATGCTTCGATTGAACATGCGGTAAAAATCATGGCGGCGCTGGGCGAGCGGGGAGCTTATATTCAAAGCAGTCAACAGGCTGAAAATAACGCGCCATTGGTGGTTAATGAGGATTGTTCAGCCAGCTTCCGTAAAGCCCATGCCGAGGGGCGTGATCTGTTTGAGTTTGAGGCGAAGTCTTTATTGCGTTCTTACGGCGTAGATGTTCCTCTAGAGATGATCGTGCGTAGCGAAAGCGAGTTAGCTGGTGTTATCAAAGCGTTTGGTGATACGCCGCTGGCGATGAAAGTCGTCTCTAAAGATATTTTGCATAAGTCCGATGCTGGTGGCGTTAAATTAAATATCTCAGGTGAAGCGGCACTTAACGTCGCCCGTGATGAGATTTTGGCCTCCTGTCAGCAGTATAAAGCCGATGCTGAGATTGAAGGTGTGCTGGTCACACCGATGGCTCGCAAAGGGATTGAAGTGATTATTGGTATGAGCCGAGATCCGATCTTTGGCCCGGTGTTGATGTTTGGTCTGGGGGGCATCTTTGTTGAAATTCTTAAGGATGTTGCGTTCCGAGCGATTCCGCTGAGTCGCCATGATGCGCGTTCGATGATCGATCAGATCAAGGCCCGTAAGATTCTCGAAGGCGTTCGTGGAGAAGCCGCGGTTGATAAAGAAGCCTTGGTTGATCTGCTAATGAAAGTGTCTGCTATTGTCGATGCTCACCCCGATATAGCGGAACTCGATCTTAACCCTGTTATCGCTTACGATGATGGTTATGCGGTGGTTGATGCCCGCGTTATTGTTGATCAGGAGACACAGAAGTGAGCCAGATAAATATGAAGAACCTACCACAATTGACCGATGCGCTGATTACTTTGGATGATCGCGTCGCCACATTAACCCTCAATCGCCATGATCTGCGTAATGCGCTCACGGGCTCTCATTTGATCGAAGATATTATCGCCGTTGCCGAGTGGGTTAATCATTGCGATGACGTTTCAGTGCTGGTGATAACAGGGGCTGGATCAGCCTTTAGTGCGGGTGGTAATATTCGCGACATGGCAGAGCGCGGTGGTGATTTCGCGGGCGATGTCGCGGAATGTGCCGACCGCTATCGCAAGGGGATACAACGTATTCCATTGGCTCTGCAAGCTGTTGAAGTGCCAATTATCGCTGCGGTGAACGGTGCTGCCATCGGTGCAGGTTTTGATCTGGCGAATATGGCGGATGTTCGGTTTGCTTCGGATAAGGCCAAATTCGGTGAAACCTTCCTTAATCTTGGGATTATTCCAGGAGATGGTGGTGCTTGGTTGATGCAGCGTTTGATCGGTTACCAGCGTGCGTTCGAACTGACGCTGTCGGGTCGGGTTATCGATGCGGCTGAAGCCAAAGAGCTAGGGATCGTGATGGAGGTAGTGCCCGCCGATGAGTTGATGCCAACGGCGATGAAACTGGCGACCCGTATTGCCAGTCAACCGCCTAAAGCGACTCGTCTAACGAAGCGGTTAATGAAGATGGCGCAGCGGATGGAGTTAAAAGATTTCCTCGATGTCTGTGCGGTATTTCAGGGTATGTGCCACAATGAACCAGAGCATTTGGACGCAGTGAATAAAATGTTGGAATCAATGGCGAAAAAATAACGGTGAGGTTATACCTTGCCCGATAAAAGTAGTAAGTGCATAGCCGGTTACACCGGTCTGATAGAAAACAATAAGGATACACATAATGAAATTAAAGAAATTACTGACTAACACCGTGGTTGCCGCCGGCATCGCGATTGGGATTCAAAGTGGTGCCGCATTTGCAGCTCCGCCATCCTATGTGACTATCGGTACAGGCGGACAGACAGGCGTCTATTACGTGGTAGGGCAGTCTATCTGTCGTTTGGTTAACCGCGGTAACAAAGATCACGGTATCAAGTGTACCGCGCCATCGACGGGTGGTTCGATCGCGAACTTGAATGCCATTCGTGCGGGGAACCAAGATATGGGTGTGGCCCAGTCTGACTGGCAGTACCACGCTTACCATGGCACCAGTAAGTTTGCCGATCAGGGACCTAACACAGAGCTACGCGCAGTATTTTCTGTTCACCCAGAGCCATTCACCGTGATTGCGCGTGCCGATTCTGGTATTAAGAGCTTTGACGATTTGAAAGGCAAGCGGGTTAATATTGGTAACCCAGGTTCTGGCCAGCGCGGCACCATGGAAGTGGTGATGGAGCGTAAAGGTTGGACCATGGATGACTTCAAACTGGCTTCAGAGTTGAAGGCGTCTGAGCAGTCACAAGCGCTGTGTGATAACAAGGTCGATGCAATCATTTATGCTGTTGGCCATCCTAATGGTTCAATTAAAGAAGCAACGACTTCATGTGATGCCGTTTTGGTGCCGGTTACCGGTCCAGAGATCACTAAGTTGATCGATGATAATGCTTTTTATGCTGAGGCGATTATCCCAGGTGGCATGTATAACGGTAATGATGCCGATACCACTACCTTTGGTGTAGGTGCGACCTTTGTCTCTTCAACTAAGGCTGATCCAGAAGTGATCTATCAGGTTGTTAAGGCGGTGTTTGATAACTTTGACCGCTTCAAGCGTTTACACCCTGCCTTTGCCAACCTTGATCCTGCAAAAATGATCAAAAACGGCCTGTCTGCTCCATTACATGAAGGCGCTGTACGTTACTACAAAGAACGTGGCTGGATGTAATTAATACACTCCTGACCGGCGAATCCGCCGTCTCTATCGACTATCCTAGGGCACCCCTGGGATAGTCTTTTCTCAGTTCTGGCGTGACCTTTTAGGCCTTGCTGGATCGTACTAATATTTACCGGCGGTAACGCTGGGAGTGTTGGATCGGAGAGTATTATGACTGAACTGAATTCAAAAGAACCTACTAAACTCAGCGAAGCCGAGCTCCAAGATTTAGTGGCGTCGACGGATAGTGGTGCGCGGGACCCCCAAGGTGCTCAGCGAATGCTACTGTTGGCCGCCGCACTGTTTTGGTCGCTATTTCAATTGTGGATCGCCTCGCCACTACCGTTTTATGATTGGCCGCTGATCGGCAGTTTTGGTGTTTTTAACGATACTGAAGCGCGTTCGATCCATCTTGCGTTTGCCGTATTCCTCTCTTTCATGGCCTATCCCGCCTTGGGTGGTTCTCCCCGAGAACGGGTGCCTTTACCGGATATGGTGATGGCGATAGCGGGTGCTTTTTGCGCGGGCTATCTGTTTATCTTCTATGTCCAAATATCGGATCGTCCGGGCTTGCCGACGACACTGGATATCGTCGTGGCCATTGCCGGCGTGATTCTATTGCTCGAAGCTACCCGACGTGCACTCGGACCACCATTAGTGGTCGTCGCGTCTCTGTTTTTGTTTTATACCTTTGCCGGCCCCTATATGCCGGAAATCATCGCCCATAAGGGCGCGAGTCTGAAGGAAGTCGTTAATCACCAGTGGATCACCACCGAGGGTGTGTTTGGTATCGCACTGGGCGTATCGACGAGTTTTGTATTTCTATTTGTGTTATTTGGTGCTTTGCTGGATAAGGCCGGTGCCGGCAACTATTTCATCAAGGTCGCTTTCTCCCTCCTAGGGCATCTACGTGGCGGCCCAGCTAAAGCCGCGGTTGTTGCTTCGGGTATGACGGGGCTGATTTCAGGTTCCTCCATTGCTAATGTGGTCACCACGGGTACGTTTACTATCCCAATGATGCGCCGCGTGGGTTTCAGTGCGGAGAAAGCGGGCGCGGTCGAAGTGGCCTCGTCGGTGAATGGCCAGATTATGCCGCCGGTCATGGGTGCAGCCGCGTTTTTGATGGTTGAGTATGTGGGTATCTCCTATGTGGAGGTGATCAAACATGCCTTCCTGCCCGCATTGATCTCTTATATTGCACTGGTGTATATCGTTCACCTTGAAGCGCTTAAACAGAATATGTACGGCCTGCCACGACGTAGTGCTGCTAAGCCTTGGATGGCGCGCTTGATGGGGCTGTTGATTGGCTTTTTTGCCACCGCTGCCGTGTCGCTGGCGGTCTACTACGGTATCGGTTGGATTAAACCGCTGTTTGGCCAATACGCGAGTCTGGTGATCGGTGTCTTGTTATTGATTGTCTATGTCTTGCTGGTGCGTTTCTCTGCAGGTTATCCCGACCTTGAATTGGATGATCCGAACTCTGATGTGGTAGAGCTGCCAGAAGTTGGGCCGACCGTTAAATCGGGTTTGCATTTTATTCTGCCGGTTATCGTACTGGTGTGGTGCCTAATGGTTGAGCGTTTGTCTCCTGGGCTCTCGGCGTTCTGGGCGACTATGTTGATGGTCTTTATCCTGCTGACTCAAAAATCCCTGTTTGCGTATTTCCGTAATGAGGGCGGTCTGGGACGACAGTTTAGGAAGGGTTTTAATCAGCTGATCGATGGCTTGATTGTCGGTGCGCGTAACATGATCGGCATCGGCATCGCGACGGCAACTGCGGGTATTATCGTGGGTGTGGTATCGCAGACCGGTGTAGGTTCGGTGCTGGCGGATCTCGTTGAAGTGTTGTCGATGGGCAACCTGTTGTTGATGCTAGTGCTAACGGCCGTACTCAGTTTGATTCTGGGCATGGGTTTACCGACCACCGCCAACTATATTGTGGTGTCATCCTTGCTGGCACCGGTGATCGTGACCTTGGGGCAAGAGTCAGGCTTGATTGTGCCGCTGATTGCCGTGCATCTGTTCGTGTTCTACTTCGGCATCATGGCCGATGTAACCCCACCGGTAGGGCTGGCGTCTTTTGCGGCGGCAGCAGTGTCCGGTGGCGATCCGATCCGTACGGGGTTTGTCGCATTCTTCTATAGTTTGCGCACAGCGATTCTGCCGTTCCTGTTTATCTTCAACACCGACCTATTATTGATCGATGTGAGCTGGTGGCAGGGCATTATCGTCTTCGTGGTGTCGACTGCAGCGATCCTGCTGTTTACCGCCGCGACCCAAGGGCACTTTCTGGTGCGTAACCGTTTGTATGAAACGGCGCTACTGATCCTGATTGCCTTCTCGCTATTCCGTCCCGGTTTTTGGATGGATATGGTGGCACCACCCTTTAAGACAGTGGCCGCCAGTGAGTTAATGGGGAATAGCTTGGATCTGCCAGATGGCGCCGAACTGAGGCTGCATTTGATCGGTGAGGATGCTGTCGGTAATCCACGGGATTTTGTCGCACTGTTTGAGTTGGCCGATGGGGCGGATACTCAGGAACGCATGGTGAATGCGGGTCTAGAGTTGGCGGAT
The DNA here is from genome assembly GCF_003957515.1 of Amphritea opalescens. Classification (GTDB taxonomy): domain Bacteria; phylum Pseudomonadota; class Gammaproteobacteria; order Pseudomonadales; family Balneatricaceae; genus Amphritea; species Amphritea opalescens. The sequence continues at coordinate 87,136 of NZ_RQXW01000011.1, read as the reverse complement.
CTTGATGGCAAAGTGGTAGTCGATATGGTCGGCTTCGGCAGTCATGCAGAGAAAGCGGGGCTGATGTTTGATCAGCAGATAGGGCAGGTGGAAGTGCCTCAGGGGCAACCGCCTAAAGAGCTGATGTTTATTCCGGCGTTGTTGTTGCTGATACCGATTGTGCTGTTTCAGCGCCGTCGTCGACGCTTTGATGATGCTCAGCCGGTTCCCGCAAATACTTAATCCAAAACCGAGGTGCTTTTTCGTGAGCACCTCGGTTTCGATTGCCATACTCTGTGGTAAAGGAAGGACTTATGTTTAAGCAAATTATTGTTCCGGTTGATATCGAAGAACCGTCATTTTCTGATAAGGCGATTGAGTTGGCATTACGTGAACTCGATAGTGAGGGATGTATCCACCTGATGACGGTGATTCCTGGGTTTAACTCACCCTTGGTGGCATCCTATTTTAAAAAATCAGCCGTTGAAAAGGCGCATGAAGCCGTTGAAAAACAGTTACAAGCACTGGCTGAGAAGAAGTTGCCGCCAGAGGTTGAACGGACGCTTTCGGTACATCAGGGTAATCCGGCCGAACGGATTATCAAGCATGTTAAACGCTGCCATGCTGATCTGATTATCATGACGGCCCATCACCGGGGTAAAGTCGATCACGCGTTATTGGGGTCAAACTCCTCACGGGTAGTTGAACGTGCGGGTTGCTCGGTATTGGTCTTGCGCCCTTAACACTCAACTGTCCTGCATGTGATGATTACTTTATCCATGTAGACGCTAAAGCCGGTAATATTTGATCAGCTGATCGCTGATCGTTTTATACGATAGCATTTGTGCCTGATGTGCTTTTAACAGTGATTCAGGCCGCAAAACGGACATCGATGATTACCGGCTTCCTTTCACCTTGTTCACGCCTGCACTCCTTCGCTGCTAACGGCCTCATCGTCTTTGCTTCAGCTAATCAATCATACTATCCCATGCTATCCCCATACTGTCCCTATACTATCCCATACTAGGGGTGCCTGTTTTGGCCATTACTTCAAGGCTGTGCGGGGATCCGATCGCGCTATATCTATAAACACTCAGTCTGAAAACTCTAGGCTGAAAGCCATGTCTATTGTGTCAAAAACAAAAATAGCGTGGCCGTTGTTTGTTGTTTTCGGTCAATCACCGAGGTGTTAATGCCGTGCCTCGCTGTACCGAGTGGTATAATGGTGGGTGATTGATGGTGTCGTCCTGTGCTCTCGGACTACGACCGTGGGTGTGCCAGCGCAATAAGGAAGTGTGAAGATGAGTAAGAAAAAAGTCATTATAGCCATCGTGGTAGCGGCGTTTGTTGTTACGGCTGCTTTGTTCTGGTGGCGCACCGAACATGGGGATAACCATGACACCAGCGTGCAACTCTACGGTAATGTTGATATTCGAGAAGCTTTGTTGGCCTTCAATAGTAGTGAGCATATTGCCGAAATCCTTGTACAAGAGGGCGACCGAGTTAAAAAAGGGCAGTTGCTGGCTAATTTGCACACTGAATTATTGGATGCCCAACTGGGGTCCGCTAAGGCGATGTTGGATGCCCAGCAACAGGTGGTCGCGAAACTCGAAGCAGGGAGTCGTCCCGAAGAGATTAGTAAAGGCAAGGCCGAACTCAAAGCCGCTAGCGCTAAGGCGAAATCAACCCGAGACAGTTATAAGCGATTACTGCGCTTAGTCGAGAAGAAGTTAGCGTCCGACGAAGATGTGGAAAATGCCCGTTCTTTGGCGGATGTCGCTGAAGCTCAACAGGAGGCGGCAAAACATTCTCTCGCCTTGTTACAGGCGGGGCCTCGCAAAGAGGATATCTCCGTGGCTCGCGCAGAATTGGCCGCACGGCAAGCAGGGTTGGTACTAGCTGAACAGCAACTGGAAAATGCCAACCTTTATGCCCCCGCTGACGGTGTTATCCGCAACCGTATTTTAGAACCCGGCGATATGGCATTCCCTTCAACACCGGTGCTGACGTTGGCTTTTGTTGATCCCGTTTGGGTACGTGCTTATCTGTCGGAAGGGATGCTGGGGCAAGTGCCGTTAGGTGCTAAAGCGCTGATCCGTACCGATAGCTATCCGGATAAAGTCTACCAAGGTTGGGTGGGTTATATCTCCCCGACTGCCGAGTTCACCCCGAAAAGTGTTCAAACCGAAGAGTTGCGTACCCGCTTAGTCTATTCCGTGCGAATTTATGCCTGTAATGGGCAGGGGGAGCTACGTTTAGGCATGCCGGCGACGGTCTCCATTGAGCTTGACCAAACGTTAGATGCAACCATGAACACTTGCGGACAAGAGTAGTGAACACGGCGGCACTTACATTTTCGACGGTTAGCAAAACCTTTACCCGTGGTCGGCAGGTGTCGGCGCTAGCGGAGGTGAGCTTTAGTATTCAGCCGGGGCGAGTGACGGGGTTGATCGGCCCTGATGGGGCGGGTAAGACCACCTTGCTCCGTCTGGCTGCGGGTTTGTTGCTGCCGGATGAGGGTGAGATTCAGGTATTGGATATGGATGCGCTGGCCGAACCCTTGAAGGTTCAGTCCAGTATCAGCTATATGCCGCAACGCTTCGGTCTTTACGAAGACCTAAGTGTGCAGGAAAATCTCGACCTCTACGCGGATCTGCAAGGGTTGCCGGTGGCTAAACGCCCCGCGCGCTATGCCGAGTTGATGCAGATGACCGGACTGTCGCCCTTCGCCGAGCGTTTAGCTGGGAAGCTGTCTGGCGGTATGAAACAGAAACTCGGCCTCGCCTGTACCTTAGTGCATTCGCCACGCTTGCTCCTATTGGATGAACCGACCGTGGGTGTTGATCCCGTATCGCGCCGTGAGCTGTGGCAGATTGTTTATCGGCAGGTACAGGAGGCGGGCATGACGGTGTTGCTGAGCACCGCTTACCTTGATGAAGCGGAACGCTGTGATGAGGTACTGCTACTGCATCAGGGAAAACTACTCGATCAGGGTAAGCCCGCACAATTTAGTCGCTCAGTGGCGGGGCGTACCTTTCAAGTCAGTAGTAACGCCTTGAGTCATCGCCGTTTACAGGAAACCTTGAGCCAAGCGCCCGGTGTGTTAGATGCCTTGATTGAAGGTGAAACCGTACGCTTGGTCATGGAAACCGCTTGCGCACCGGCCGCTGAACAACTGCTACCGGGACAGGATATTCATATCACGGCGGTGGAGCCCTGTTTTGAAGATGCGTTTATCGCCCGACTTAAAGTTCGCCAGACAGACGCGCCACCGGTCGAATTCTCCCCATCTGCCAGCCTTGATAAGGCGGAGGATGATGTGGTGATTCGGGTCGATAAGTTGCAGCGCCGTTTTGGTGATTTTATCGCTGTGAATAATGTGAGCTTTAGCGTACGACGGGGGGAGATCTTCGGGTTGCTCGGTGCTAACGGTGCGGGTAAATCCACTACTTTTCGAATGCTCTGTGGTTTATTGCCGGTCAGCAGTGGCGAACTGGCGGTTGCCGGTTATGATCTACGGCGTGCGGCGGCGACCGCCCGTGGGCGTATTGGTTATATGGCACAGAAATTTTCCTTGTATAGCAATCTATCGGTGCGACAGAATCTACGATTTTTCTCCAGTGCTTATGGGTTAAGGGGCAAACAACAGAAAGCGCGTTTGGAGTGGGCGTTAAACACCTTCGAGTTAGCCAGCTTCCAAGATGTGAATGCGGGCGATCTACCCTTAGGGTATAAGCAGCGCCTGTCGTTTGCGGCGGCGTTAATGCATGAACCGGAGATTCTCTTTCTGGATGAACCTACATCCGGTGTCGATCCACTCGCCCGCCGGGAGTTCTGGGCACGCACCAATGCACTGGCGGAATCTGGGGTGACCGTGTTGGTGACGACCCATTTTATGGAGGAAGCCAATTACTGTGATCGCTTGGTTATTATGGCCGACGGTGAAGTTTTAGCTGCCGGTACACCACTGGAGATGAAGATGCAGGCACGGACGGTAGAGCATCCAGATCCGACGATGGAAGATGCGTTTATTCAGCTAATTGAACAGCGGCAGCAGACATCGGAGACCGCGGCGTGAACCGGTTAGCCCAGATGCGTCTATGGGGGCTGATCCGTAAGGAGAGCCTGCAGATTTTGCGTGACCCTTCCAGTATCGCCATCGCCTTTATCATGCCGGTGGTGTTGCTGTTTCTGTTTGGATACGGTGTTTCTTTAGATGCGAAACATATCCCTGTGGGGATTGTGATTGAACAACCGGATAGGGAAACGCAATCCCTAGCGGGCGCCTTTGAGCGTTCCGAATTCTTCAGTCCGCAGTATTTTAGCGTTATTCAAACCGCACAAAAGGCACTGGATGAGCATCAGATCGATGGCATTGTCTGGTTGCGAAGTAACTTTTCCGCGCAGCTATTATCCAATAGCGCATCGCCCATCGGGGTGATCGTCAATGGGGTGGACTCTAATCAGGCGAATATCACCCAGCGCTATATCACCGGTACTTGGCAGGCTTGGCTGAGCCATTATGCTGAGAGCCGTGGCCAATCACTGCAGATGCCGGTGAGTGTGGAACAGCGAGTGTGGTTCAATACCGCACTGTCGAGTCGTCTCTTTCTCGTGCCGGGATTGATCGCCATCGTGATGACCTTGATTGGCTCGCTGCTGACCGCCATGGTGGTGGCGCGTGAGTGGGAGCGCGGTACCATGGAAGCGATGATGGTGACGCCCCTGCGTCGTAGCGAGATACTGGCGGGTAAACTGATCCCCTATTTTGTACTGGGGATGGGGGGGATGTTGTTCAGTGTGGCGTTGGCGGTATGGCAGTTCAAAGTGCCGCTGCATGGCTCCTTTTGGTTATTGATGCTGAGTTCCGCTCTGTTCATGCTGGTGGCATTGGCTATCGGTTTGCTCATCTCTATCGTGGCCAAAAATCAGTTTGTGGCGGGGCTATTGGCTATTATTGTCACTTTCTTACCGGCGTTTATCTTATCGGGCTTTCTCTTCGATATTCATTCGATGCCGAGCTGGATACAGTTCATCACCTATTTAGTCCCCGCACGTTATTTTGTGGCGATTCTACAAACCCTGTTTCTTGCGGGGGATGTGTGGTCGGTGGTGCTGCCGAATATTGGCGCTTTGCTGATGATGGCGCTGTTCTATTTTTTGCTGGTGTGGCGCAAATTCCACAAGCGGTTGGAGTGATCTATGGTACTTAGACATGTACTTAGACATATCTTTGCTTTGGCGATCAAAGAGTTTCTTGCGCTGTTGCGCGATAAGCGCAGTCGCTTTGTCATTATAGGCCCACCGATTATACAGCTGCTGGTGTTTGGTTTTGCCGCGTCCTATGACCTTAACCATGTGCCGGTGGCCATTTATAACGAAGATCTTGGGGGCGCGTCGCGGGAGTTAATCAGTCATATCGAGGGTTCACCTAACTTCGAGGTGATCGCTTACCTTGAGCATGACAGTGAGGTGGCGCCGTTAATCGATAACCGCGATGTATTGCTGGTGCTGCACCTTGGTCAGCATTTCAGCAGTGACCTTCTGCAGGGGACAACGGCGTCGTTGCAGGTGATATTGGATGGCCGGAACTCCAATACCGCCATGATGGCGATGAACTATCTCAATAGTATTGTGTTGGATTATAACCTTAACTGGTTGGCGGCAGAGGGTAAGAGTGGCGCGTTTGCGGTGTTGCAAACACGGGCGTGGTATAACGATAATTTACAATCCAACTGGTTTATTGTGCCCGGTATTGTCGGTCTATTGACCCTGCTGGTGACCCTGTTAGTGACCTCCCTTTCAGTAGCACGGGAGCGTGAGGCGGGCACCTTTGATCAGCTATTGGTGACACCTTTACGGCCCATGGAGATCCTGATTGGTAAAGCGATTCCCGGTATTGTTATCGGCTTGCTGGAAGCGACGCTGATCATTGTGGTGATGGTGGTTTTATTCGAGATTCCTCTGCGTGGGAATCTGGGGGCATTGTATCTGGGGATCGGTTTATTCTTACTCTCTGCGGTGGGGGTCGGTTTGATGATCTCCGCCATATCGGTGACACAGCAGCAGGCGGTGCTCGGTGCTTTTCTGTTTATGGTGCCCGCGATTGTACTGTCGGGGTTTGCCACACCGATCGCTAATATGCCGGTGTTTGTGCAATGGCTCACCTACCTTGACCCTTTGCGTTACTTCTTGATTATCGTGCGGGGCATTACGCTGGAAGGGAACAGTTATTCACTGCTGATCCATCAGTATTGGCCGATGGCGATTATCGGTTTTGTCACCCTATCGTTAGCCGGTTGGCTGTTTCGTCACCGGATGTACTAACCGTCTCAGCCCTTGTCGCTGTTCCAGCGGGAGGGTGTCTTGCCTGTCCAGCGTTTAAAAGCCCGACAAAATGCGGCGGTTTCTGAAAAGCCGAGCCGCTCACTGATATTCACGATTCTCAAATCTTCGATGGTGAGTAGTTTGATCGCGTACTCCCGCCGTAGGGATGATTTGATAATGGAAAACGAGCTGCCTTCCTCTTTCAATTTTCGCCTTAGGGTTCTCGGCGTTAAGTTCATCTGTTCACTGATCTCCTCAAAGTTTGGCATATCCGTATAGTCGTGCAGTGCCAGTCGCCCACGGACTTTGGCTTGGAAGCTGTCGTCTTGACTCGGGCGGTGCAGAACATAGGCGGGGCATTTTTGTAAAAACTCGGCCAGCTCTGATTCACGTCGCACAATAGGTAGCTGTAGGTGTCGGGCGTGGAGGTAGAAACCGCTGCTCGGTTGATTGAACAGGTGATTGCCGGGAAACAATACTCGGTATTCCTCCACATGGGGTGGCGATGGATAACTCAATTCAGAACCGGCAAAAGGGATTTGTTGGTCAACCAGCCAGCAGCTAAAGCGTTGCCACATCAGCATGATGAATTCTTGTAAAAAGTGGTCGGGGTCCGTCGTATTGTCTTTGAGCATTAAGCGGAGAAACACCAGGTTTTCATCTTTAGACGCTTCCTCTAAGGCAAGATCAACATCAGGGCATATCGTATTGTAAAAGCGAGCACTCTTTCGCAGCATGGCGCCTAAGGTTTGTGAGGGCAGACAATATTCCGCCATCAGCCCAAAGGTTCCAATCTGACACTGTCGCGACGTGAGCCCCATAAATTCATCATGGGTGGCGCGCCAGACGGTTTTAATCAGGCCGGCTAGCTGTTGTTCGGTAATGAGTTTACTGGGTTGATTGAGCCACTCAGGGGGAATCTTAGCCGCTGTTAATAGTTCCGCTGCGTCAAACCCTTGGCGTTGTGCACCACGGATAGAGGCTTGCAGATAGTGGTTGGCGATATGGGCTCGGCTCATAAGGGGAAGATTTCACAAACGATATGGCCGATTCGGTTAATTTTTTCGTCTTTATCGGTCATTTCTTTAGCTTCCCACTGAATAGTATATTGCCTGTCAACAGATTCTAAATTCAGTATAACAATCGGTAGGACTGGCATGCTAGGACATTATGAAGACCGCGAGCTTTACCAAACCATGATTAGCCGTGCGCTGAAACAAGAGGTTGCACCCTACTATGACGCTTGGGAAGCGGCGGGCGGGATGCCTAAATCTATTTGGTCGACACTGGGTGCGGCGGGCATGTTGGGCATTGATATGCCTGAACAGTATGGCGGCGCAGGAGCAAGGGTTGAAGTCTGCCAGCAGATCGTTGAAGAGATTGCCCGTCAGGGGTTTGGTGGCCTCTGCGCTAGTTACAATATTCACGCCAATATTGTGATGCCCTATATCCTTCATATCGGCACCGAAGCCCAACGGCAGCAATGGCTACCCGAGATGATTAGCGGTGAAACCGTGGGGGCTATCGCCATGACCGAGCCGGGCGCCGGTAGTGATCTGGCGGCGATACGTACTTCTGCCAAACGCACCGATGCAGGCTGGTTGATCAATGGCGCTAAGGTGTTTATTACCAATGGATTGCATGCTGATTTAGTGATCGTCTGCGCTAAAACCGACCTTAATGCAGGTGCTAAGGGCGTTTCTCTCTTTCTGGTTGATACCAACTTGCCGGGCTTTTCGCGCGGGAAGGGGATTAAAAAGATAGGCCAACACGCGAGCGATACGGCGGAGCTGTTTTTCGCTGACCTGCTGGTGCCCCATGACGCATTGCTGGGGGAAGAGAATAAAGGCTTCAGCTATTTGATGCAGGAGCTGCCCCGTGAGCGCTTAGGGGTCGCCGCACATGCGATTGGTGCGACCGAAGGGGCGTTAGAACTAACCTTAAACTATGTGCAAGAGCGTAAGGCTTTTGGACAGAAGATCGGCGACTTTCAGAATACCCGTTTCAAGCTTGCCGAGGCGAAGGCCCAGTTGGATATGGCGCGGGTGTATCTCGATCACTGTATCGATAAATATAACCGTGAGGCGATGACGCCAACCGATGCGGCTATTCTCAAGCTGCAGCTTACCGAGATGCAGTGCAAGATTACCGATGAGTGTATGCAGCTGTTTGGTGGTTATGGCTATACGGAGGAGTATCTCATCTCGCGTTTTTATGTGGATGCGCGGGTACAGACGATTTACGCCGGCACCTCAGAAATCATGAAAGAAGTGATCGCCCGTTCTTTGCTGGGCAAATAACCGTTTTGATCAACCGATAAGAATAAGGAAGTAGAGTATGAATTTGACCGATGTCGTGATTTTGGATGGAGTGCGTACCGCCATTGGTGGTTTTGGTGGAAGCTTGTCGTCTTTGTCGCCCGCTGAATTAGGTACGGTGGCCGCGATTGAAGCCATCAAACGATCGGGTGTGCCGGCGGCCGATATCGATCATTCGGTATTTGGTCATATCATTACCACCGGTCCTGAGGATGTCTACCTCTCCCGTCACATCGGTTTAAATGCGGGTTTGCCGGAGCATTCTGCGGCCCTCAATGTTAACCGTCTTTGTGGCTCGTCGGTGCAATCGGTCATCTCTGCCGCCCAGATGATTCTACTCGGCGATAGCCGTATAGCACTCGCCGGCGGGGCTGAGAGTATGAGCCAAGGTGCCTACTTACTACCTAACATTCGCAAAGGGTTGCGGATGGGGGACGGTCAAGTGGTCGATATGACACTGGGTATTTTGAGTGATCCCTTTGGTAGTGGTCATATGGGAATCACGGCGGAAAATATTGCCGCCGAGTATGGTTTTAATCGTAAGCACCTCGATGAGTTTTCGGTTGAGAGTCATCGTCGTGCCAATGCGGCTATTGAAAAGGGATATTTCGACCAGCAGATTGTGCCCGTTACCGTAAAGCAGGGGCGTAAGACCTTTATCTTTGCCCAAGATGAACACCCTCGTACGGATATTACCGCGGATAGTTTAGCCAAGCTGAAACCGGCGTTTATCAAGAACGGTATCGTCACGCCGGGTAATGCATCGAGCCTGAACGATGGCGCTGCGGCAATGGTGTTAACCAGTCGTCAGGAAGCCGAAAAACGTGGTTTAAAAGCCCGTGCCCGTTTTGTGAGCTACGCCTTTGCCGGCGTCAAACCGAATATGATGGGCTTAGGGCCCATTACCGCTGTTCAATCGGCCTTAGAAAAGGCTGGTTTGACCGTTGCCGATCTTGACGTGATTGAATCCAACGAAGCCTTTGCCGCCCAAGCGATGGCGGTTAGCCAATCGTTAAATCTGCCGGCGGAGAAGGTCAACGTTAACGGGGGTGCTGTGGCATTAGGTCATCCCGTCGGCGCTACAGGCTCTATGCTGATTGTTAAAACCCTAGCGGAACTTGAGCGTACCGAGGGACGTTACGGTTTGGTGACCATGTGTATTGGTGGCGGTCAGGGGATTGCTTTGATTGTGGAGCGTTTAGTATGAAGCCAACGGTCAACATTGAGCCGCTTGCCGAGATTAAAAAAGTCGCGGTTATCGGCGCTGGTGTTATGGGCGCGGGCATCGCGGCCCAAGCTGCCAACGGCGGGGCCGAGGTGCTGTTATTAGACATGGCATCGGTGAATGGCGATGAGGATCGTAGTCGAATTGCTCAGGATGCCGTGAATCGTTTACTGAAAGGCGGTTGTGCTGGTGGATTGATGCATCCGTCGGTTGCCGAGCGGATTCAGGTGGGCAATATCGATGATGACCTTCATCTGCTCTCTGATTATGACTGGATCATCGAAGTAATTGTCGAACGTTTGAGTGTAAAACAGGCACTCTTTCACCGTATCGCCGAGGTGCGTCGTGACGATGCCATTGTCTCCTCAAATACCTCGACCATCCCATTGATGACATTGGTTGATGGGTTACCCGACGATTTCCGACAGCATTTTGTGATTACCCATTATTTCAACCCTCCCCGTTATATGCGCTTGGTCGAGGTGATTAAAGGGCCGGATACCCTCACAGAAGTGGTCGACCGTGTTTGCCAGTTTAATGATCAATGCATGGGTAAAACCGTGATTCACTGCGCCGATCGTCCCGGGTTTATCGGAAATCGCTTAGGTGTCTTTTGGTTACAAGTCGCCCTGCAGGAAGCGATCAAGCTGAACTTACGGGTTGAAGAAGCCGATGCGATCATGAAGGTCTGTGGTTTTCCTAGCACCGGTATTTTTGGTTTATGGGATCTGGTGGGAATCGACCTCATGCCATCGGTGACGCAAAGCTTAGGCGACCTGCTACCTGACGGCGATGATTTTGCACCTTATGCACAAACGGTTCAAACAGTGCAGGGGATGATCGATAAGGGCTATTACGGCCGCAAAGGGGCTACCCGCGAGGGGTTCTATCGGCAAGTGAAGGATGCCAACGGGGGCCGAGTTAAAGAGGCGATCGACCTTGAAAGCTTCGAGTATCGCGCAGTGCAAAAAACGCTGTTAGCCAGCGCACGGCTGAAGCCGGGTCAGCTAGCCGAGTTGATCGCCTGCAGTGATAAAGGCGGGCAGTATGCTTGGCGGGTATTATCCCAGGTGCTGCATTATGCGACCAAGTTGATCCCCGATGTGGCTACCGATGTTACCGCCTTCGATCAAGCGATGAAGCTAGGCTATAACTGGTCTTGGGGTCCATTCGAGATGATCGACCAGCTCGGTACACAGGCCTTTATTGATCGGTTGACGGCTGAGGGTATTCAGCCTTCCGCTTTTTTACAGGCGGTTGACCAGCGTCCGATTTATAACGATCAAGATCTACAGCGGGTTACCCTGAATGAGCGTGGTGAATACCAGCGAGTGAAGACCGCCGAAGGTATTCTCAGCTTGGCGGATATCAAGCGTCGTCCAGCGCTACAGCAATACAGTAAGCTGTCGCTCTGGGATTTGGCTGACGATGTGTGGTGCGTAGAGTTTACCGGTAAAGTGCCGGTACTCAGTAACGAACTACTGGATCAGATATCGGCCACCCTTGAGCAGGCGGTTGGTAAACAAAAAGCGCTCGTTTTTTATAATGAAGGCCCGATCTTTGCGGCGGGGGCAGACTTAAAAGAGTTTTTATCATTTATCGATCAACCGGATGTGCTAAAAGCCTATATCGACAAAGGCCAGGCGGTGTTTCATGCGCTGCAAACGGCACCGGTCCCTATCGTGGGTGCGCTGTCAGGTAAAGCGCTGGGCGGCGGTCTCGAACTGCTTTTACACTGTCACGGGATACAGGCTCATGCGGAAAGTGCGGTCGGCTTAGTTGAGAATCAGGTGGGTATCGTGCCGGGTTGGGGTGGCTGTAAAGAGATGTTGCTACGCAGCGCCGAACGTTTTGGGGTCGATGCCGCGATGGCTCATTGTTTCGATCTTATTCGTAACAGTAAAGTCACCGGGTCGGCAGAGGAAGCGAAACAGCTCGGTTTTTTACGTTCGACGGACGGTATCAGTATGAACCTTGATCGGTTGTTATTTGATGCCAAACAACGGGCATTAAGATTGCGCCCAATATTGCCGTTAGAGACTAAAGAGCCACAGCCACTCTCACCGGCACAAGATATGATGTTGAGCACAGAAGGGTATCAGGCAACCTTAGACACCGCTTTGCTAACCCTGCTATCACAGGCAACATCCGCTCATTGGTATCAGCATTTTTACCCCTTAGAGCGGGAAACGAATCAGGCTCTGTGTCAAATACCGGAAGCTAAAGCGCGAATGGTACAGTTGCTGGAAACCGGGCGAGCCTTACAGAATTAGTCACCGATATAGCGTCTTATTAATTTAAAGAAATCCTACCCAGACCGCTTTCATACCGGTCATGGGACATAACAAGAAGAGGGATACGTATATGCAACAAGCACTGTCAGCACAAATTCAATACGCCACACGTAACTGTATCGGTGATGCTTTGGCCCGCTCGGTCATGCGTCAAGAAAACAAAGAGGCGCTAGCCTTTGCCGATCGCCGTTGGACATACCGGCAATTAGACGATGCGGTTAACCGTGTGGCCAATCAATTGATCGAGGTGGGATTGCTTCCCGGTGATCGGGTGGTCGGTTATGGTAAAAATTCAGATGCTTATTTATTGCTATGGTTAGCGTGCACCCGTACAGGCCTTATTCATGTTCCGGTTAACTTTGCGCTGATTAAGGAAGAGTTGAGTTACATTCTCAATCAATCCGGTGCCCGCGCCATCTTCTGTGATGACTCTCTTGCTGACAATATAACGAGTCTTCAGGGGGAGATTAAAGCCGATATTATCGGATCACTGCGTAGTACAGCGCCATCAGATGGTAAGTTGGATATTCTGGCTGTCGCACAATCGGATGCTTCTGCGGAATTGCCATCGGTTGAACTAAACGAAAACGACGTTGTTCAACTGTTGTATACCTCGGGCACAACGTCCGATCCGAAAGGGGCGATGCATACCCACCGTTCATTATTGAGTGAATATAGCAGCTGTCTGCTCCATTTAGATATTCAGGCCGAAGACAAATCCTTAGCGGGTCTACCCCTGTATCACTCGGCGCAAATGCATGTGTTTGTTATGCCTGGGTTGCTCGTCGGTAGCCATATTCATCTGATCGAAAGCCCTGCAGCCGAACACGTATTGAAGCTAATCGAAGCGGAAAAGATCAATTCATTTTTTGCCCCACCGACCGTTTGGATCGGATTGTTGCGCCATGCTGATTTTGATCAGCGTGATATTCGCTGCCTGAAAAAACTCTATTACGGCGCCTCGATTATGCCGGAGCCTATTGTGGCTGAGCTGGCCGAGCGTTTACCGAACTGTGGTTTGTATAATTGTTATGGGCAAAGCGAGATAGCACCGCTGGCAACGGTATTGTCGCCAGAGGAGCATAAGCGTTATCCAGCCTCTGCGGGCAAGCCGATCTTTAATGTACAGACGCGTATTGTTGACCCTGCCACGAATGAGGAGTGTCAACCGGGTCAGCAGGGTGAAATCGTGCACCGTTCACCACATTTGATGGTGGGTTATTGGGATAAACAGGCTGAAACCGAAGAAGCCTTTGCCGACGGTTGGTTCCACTCAGGGGATCTGGCCTATCAGAATGAAGAGGGCTATCTGTTTATCGTCGACCGTATCAAAGATGTGGTGAATACCGGCGGTGTGCTGGTGGCGAGCCGTGATGTCGAGGAAGCGTTCTACGGACATCCTGCGGTTGCCGAAGTGGCGGTCATCGGGCTTCCCCATGAAAAATGGATAGAGGCGATCACGGCGGTTGTAACGATCAAGCCTGGCTTTGAAATCGATGAAGCGGAGCTACTTGCCCACGCACAAGCGCACTTAGCCCCCTTTAAAGTGCCGAAAGCGATTCATTTTGTCGATGCACTGCCCAAAAATACCGCCGGTAAACTTCTCAAGCGTTCCTTGCGCAAAACCTTCGGCTAACGATCTCTATGTTGGATACCGTTATGTCGTCTTGTTAAAGACGGCATAGCGTGACTGTTATTCGACGTCACTTATCCTAATCATCGTTCTAGAGGTCATAGAATGGAACAGACTGTAGAAAAGCTTATCGGCTTTGAGTTAGTGGATGGCGTGGGCTATATCACTCTGAATAGGCCAAACGCCCGCAATTCGATTAACGAAGCGATGTTTGAATCATTACTGCGGGTGTTGCAGCGGTGTGAAACCTTAGATTCGTTACGCGTGCTAGTGCTGCGCGGTGAAGGTGATGTGTTTTGCGGCGGTGGCGATATTCAGTTCTTTCGTCAACTATTGACGGCCACACCGGCGTCTCGACAGCAACAACTGGCTGGTTATATTCATTCAGCCCATCAGGTGATTGCCGCCTTGATGGCCATTCCTTGCCCTGTTGTGGCGGCGGTTCAGGGGGCGGCGGCAGGCTATGGTATGAGCTTGGCGTGTATCTCGGATATTGTGATTGCCGAACAGGGTTGTCAGTTTATTCCTGCCTATACGGCTCTAGGTGCTACGCCGGATGGCGGGCTTACCTATTTACTACCGTCGCTGATCGGTGAAAAACGTGCGTTGGACGTGCTGTGGCTTAATCGTGCCGTTAAGGCAGAAGAGGCGCTTGACTGGGGACTGGTTAACCGCGTGTGTGCGCCGGGTCTGTTAGCGCAAACCGTCGAAGAGATCACCGCGACACTGTCTCAAGGGGCTCGGCAAGCACAACGTAATCTTAAAAAACTGGTGACCGAGCGTGCTAGATCACAACTGAGTCAGCAGATGGATCAAGAGTTAAACTCTTTTCTGACGTGTGCGGCGACCGATGACTTTATTGAAGGGGTACAGGCGTTTCTTGAGCGCCGGCCCAGTCAGTTTAAAGGCTGTTAGTCTCACCGTACCATTAAAAGATTCATGGATTGAATATCCAACATGGGAGGCTTGAGGTGTTTGATTCAATGCCCTGTTATATGAACATTTAATCCGAGGCCATCGAAGAAATTATTTACCCGTATCACCATGAAAACAACATAAAACAACAACAATAAAGTGGATATACCATGAAATTGATACGTAAAACACTGCTTGCCTCTGCCTTGACCCTTGCTGCAAGCACGGGGCAAGCCAGCCTTTCCGACGACAAGGTTAAGGTAGGTGTGCTAGTCGACATGAGCGCGGGCTACTCCGATATCACCGGTAAAGGCAGTGTTGAAGCTGTGATGATGGCTGTCGAAGATTTTGGCGGCAAGGTGTTGGGTAAGCCCATAGAGGTGGTGGTTGGCGATACTCATCTCAAAGCGGATGTCGGCTCCTCTATCGCGCGTCGGTGGGTGGAAGATGAACAGGTTGATGTCATTAATGGCGCGGTTGCTAGCTCTGTAACGGGAGCGGTCACGAAGTTTATGACGTCGCAAGAAAAGATCACGCTGATTGCGGCATCCGCAAGCCATACCTTTACAACCAAGGATTGCTCTCCGTTCAATGCTCACTGGACCTATGATGTGGTCGCATTGGCTAACGGCACCGTTAAGCCCATGGTAGAAGGGGGTAGTAAAAAATGGTTCTTCATTACGGCGGATTATGGCTTTGGTCATGCGTTGGAAAAAGTAGCTACCGGCGTGATCAAGAGTAATGGCGGAGAAGTGGTTGGTGGTGTCCGTGCACCGCTTGGTACGACCGACTTTTCATCTTATATTCTTCAAGCACAATCGTCAGGCGCTGATGTTATCGCATTGGCCAATGCAGGTGCTGATATGATTAATGCATTAAAAACAGCGGCGGAATTTGGGGTGACTGATACCGCTGAAGTTGCCGGCCTGCTGGTCTTTACGCCCGGAGCCCAAGCGCTCGATCCTGAGATAGCCGGTGGCATGAAGTTAACGACGGGCTTCTACTGGGACATGGATGATCAGACGCGTGCCTGGTCTAAACGTTATATGGCGCGTATGGACGGTAAGATTCCTTCCATGGCCCATGCTGGCGCCTATTCCTCTACGATGCATTACTTGAAGGCCGTTGAAGCGACCGGTACCGATGAAGGGAAAGCGGTGATGGCCCAAATGAAGGCTACGCCGGTTGAAGACTTCTTTTCCCGTAATGGTTACTTACGCAAAGATGGCCGTATGGTCCACGATATGCTGCAAGTACGGATTAAAACGGCAGCGGAGCGAAAAAGTAAGAATGATATATTCGCTATTGAACAGATCATTAAAGGCGACGATGCTTTCATGAAAATGGAAGATGGCGGTTGTGAGTTCGCGTTAGCTAAATAACCCCAGTAGCACTCAAAACCATCGGTTTTGGGTGCTGCTTTTCATGGGGTCTGAATAGAGCCCAACGGGATGTGGCATTTAAACCCGCTAGTACGGATAGTGCGGAGGTTTTCTTTCAGGCACGAATTAAGGTGCCGGTCAGATCGGTGCCCGGCGCGATAGTATTAAAGACTGTCCCGAATTTTTTAACATTGTCATGGAGCAGGTCTAAACGGTGATCAGATTCATCGGTTGTGACTTTGATCCTATACTGAATCGATTCCATTTTGGGTGGGGCATCCTGCCTGACACCACTAATTTCTACTTCAACCTGTTGTAGATTAAACTTTAAAATCGGCGTGACGCGCTCAATACCTTTTATAATGCAGGCGGCGAGTGCAGCCATTAATAGTTCTGCCGGATTGAACGCATCCGCTCGGCCTTGCAAATCGGTATCGACTACTAGTGAAGCATCTTTGCAGGTGACTGTGCTACCGTGCGCATCCGTGCGATGTGCCACGACGTTAAAGGTCATTTTTTTGGTCATGATTATCTTCCTTAAATACACACCCTTAGTTCACGAAGGGGCTTACAGTATCAGTGATACCTAGCGTCCTTTCTTGAGCTTTTTACGGCCTTTGCCGCCGATAAAAGGCAATTACGGCTGCGCGAGCCATTCTTTAATTTGGGGAGCTTGAGGCACCGAACCTGAATGGATCAGCTGTTCATCGATCACCACCGCGGGCGTACTCATAACACCATAAGCCATCATCACCTGAGGGTCGGTTTCTTTGCTGACGGTGACAGCGACACCTTGCTCTTGAGCCACTTTTTCGATTAGCTCGGCGGTTTTGGTGCATTTAGCACAACCGCTACCCAATACTTTTATGGTTTTCATCTGCTTGTCCTTTGTTTCGGTGGTGAGCCTCAGTTTTTTCAGCAGCAAGTGGAGATTCTTTCGGGTCGACTGCCCATGCGGGTTAACTGCGCTAGGCTCTCTTTAAGAAAGTCGCTGTTGCTGACGGTTGTGTCGGTGATGATTTTTTGGCTCCACTCCGGCAGGGCAGGGTTAATACGGTAAAAAATCCACTTTGCCTGTCGTCGGTCAAGTAGGATTCCGCATTGGCGAAGCTGAGCTAGGTGCCGAGAAATTTTAGGTTGAGATTCTTGTAGGGCTTCGGTTAGTTCGCAAACACAGAGCTCTGTCTCATGTTCAATCAGTAAGATGCATTTTAATCGCGTCTCGTCAGCGAGGCATTTGTAAAACTGTACAGGGTTCATAGCGCGACCTTTAGAATGCTTGCCTTAAATAGTAGCTAATATATGAAATATTGTATATGAGAGGTTAGATGTCGATAAAGGCTTTTATTGACTCTTGTGTTGTTATCAATCGGCGCCAGCGCTCAGCCTCAGCTTTTATTGATAATGGAGATGATCGACACGAGGGGCTCCACGTTATCACAAGCTATCCTGTGGATGTTTCAGCAAGCGGGGTTCTGCAATTTTTAACCCTTTGGGATCTCTGGACCCTCTGTCAGCCGCTGTAGTGCTGACGCTATAGACCGCAACCTGGTCACTTAATAGGTGTTTAATCGGCGTTTAGTGGGAGTTGTGTATGATGCTAATAACAGGTTTTGACAATACGCGGTAAAAGACAGTATATTCTCTGCCGTCGAATTATTTTCGATTTCGTTCTCGGGGCGGGGTGAAACTCCCCACCGGCGGTAAAGAATTATTTCTAAGCCCGCGAGCGCCTTTAAGTATCTACTTTTAGGGTCAGCAGATCTGGTGAGATTCCAGAGCCGACGGTTATAGTCCGGATGATAGGGAACGTGTCAGACAAAATATTAAACTGGGCCGCTTTTTTGGCGGTGTCGGCGCTATGTTATATAGCGTATTTTCCTGTCCGTTCGCCCTGATTCATCTTTTATTATAGGGTTTTACTATGAATCAGAGCTCAACGAAGTTCACTCCAGCAACTCAACGCATTGCTTTTCTGCACGCGACTTGGCATGAAGAGATCGTTCTCAACTGTCTGGAAGGCTTTAAAGAAACATTAGTAGCACGCGGTTACGATCTATCACTGATTGATGTGATAGCGGTACCCGGTGCGTATGAAATCCCACTGCAGGCTAAACTGCTTGCGAAAACTGGGCAATACGCGGCGATCGCCGGCAGTGGGTTGGTGGTGGATGGCGGTATCTATCGTCATGATTTTGTCGCGCAAACGGTCTGTCAGGCGTTGATGCAAGTGCAACTCGAAACCGAGGTGCCGGTCGTGACGGCAGTACTGACACCGCATCACTTCCATGAACATGACGAGCATAAAGGGTATTTCAGCCGTCACTTTTTCCAGAAGGGTATTGAACTGGCTAATGCATGCGATCAGGCGATTCAGCTAACAGAAAAAGCGAAGCGAGCACTCTATGTCTGAGTGTTTGTCTTAACCGCTCGTTATAAAATGGCGTTCATATCGGTGAGATATGTTCGCCATCGATTGACCATTCGGGTATTCATGCCCAAAAGACTAAGGCCGGCTATTGTCGAAGGGATTCTGTCATGGACAAGCCTTTCATAGACAAGCATTGCAAGAAGCGTTAGCTGAACGGTTTCCTATCTATCAGCGTCAACCCGATACTGAAAATCTCTATAAAGTCGTAGCATGCGCTGAAGCATAAACCGCACCGCGATATATCATATATCTATTGTCGTGAGTGACGCTCACCACGATGAAATCCATACTTCCTGAGCACCAAATTAGGAAAGGTACCGCGCTTGCGCTTTAATTTAATCGCAGGCTATTATGATTGCTAAATTGACGGCATGGAAGCAGCCTAGATAGACACTAAGAGTCCATAAAAGTGACATTTAAAATCAATTGTAATTTCAGGTACAACAACGAGTTTCGCAACGATAGGTTTTTTCTGGATAGCGACAGTTAATAGTGGGTTAGGCGATTGGTCTTCAGCTTTTATTGTGTTCCCTCTAGCATGGGCTGAGATGGTTATTGGGTCATTCATCGCATTAAAACTATATTCCTGTAATAGCTAACCAGCTAACAAGGCGTTAAACATTCTGAAGTGAGGACGACCTCACCTCTCTATTTCGTTAGGGGACGGCCTCAAAGCAAATTAAGAGGTATTTATGAGTTGGGTGATTTTGTTGATCGCGGGTCTGTTGGAAGTTGGTTGGGCCATCGGATTAAAGTACAGCGATGGCTTTACGAAGCTATGGCCTACGGTGGGCACGGTTTTTTCGCTGGTTGCTAGTTTTCTATTGCTAGGTTTGGCGCTGAAAACGTTACCAGTCGGTACAGCCTATGCGATATGGGTGGGTATTGGTGCTCTAGGCACGGCGCTTCTAGGCATATTATTATTCGACGAGTCCGCTGACGTCCTTAAGCTAGTCAGTTTAGGGCTGATTTTTGCGGGTATTGTTGGTCTTAAATTGGCCCATGCCTAATAAGAAACTGCACTTGGGTAAAGTAGTCGCTGTGCTCCCAATCTATCGGTGAGCGCGGCGTTAGCATGCACAATCACATAGCACGACCTTCTTTATTTGGAATGATAATTAATGAAATTAGATTTTAAGTGGTCTCGATTAGATTCTTTAAGTGCTCTGGAATTATTTGAAATAATCAAAGCTCGCGAGTCAGTATTTGTTGTAGAGCAACAATGCCCTTATCAAGAAACGGATGATATGGATCTTCACTCATGGCACCTTGCTATCTCTTTAAATGGTGAATTAGCTGCTTATGTTCGAGTGGTTGATCCCAGTATTAAATATGACCAACCTTCAATCGGTCGCGTGATGACTTTGGAAAAATTCAGACATTTGAAAATTGGTCGTTCGTTGATGAATGAAGCTATTCGCTTCACAGAACAGCAGTTCCCAGAAATGGGTATTAAAATTGGCGCTCAAGTTTACTTGCAACGTTTCTATGAATCGTTGGGGTTTGAAGCTGTCAACGAGGGATATGATGAGGATGGCATCCCCCATATTGACATGGTTAGAGCATCAAGGAGTGCAAGCTAACAAGCTGTTCCACTGGGCGCTTTGGTCTACCACAGTTGTAAAAAAACACTCGAAAACAGCGCCGATTTCAACCCCAACCCCAACCCCAACCCCAACCCCAACCCCAACCCCAACCCCAACCCCAACCCCAATTCCACCCTCAACCCCAAGCATCAGAGCCGGCAGTGAGGCATGAAGGCGTTGTTCTTCGTGCTTAGGCTTTAGTGGTGCTTAGAGAACGATCTCAGATTCAAAAACATTATTAAATCCATCTTAAAATCGCTGTGGAGCTTAGTCTATAAGGGCTGTAGCGTTATCGTAAGATAGATATCGAATTTCAAGCGCAATTAATTTAATTGATCTAGATCAATTTTATTTAAGGCTTTTCTAAATTAGATTGAACTAATGTTACTATGGTTAACGTAAGTAGATTCCCTTATGTTGTGAGAACTGCGTTGGAGTAGTTTACAGCGAGATGCTGCAGAGTAGTCACTCCTATTAAATAAATGGATAAACTACCTTGGACAACGATAGTGAACAAATTCTCGAACAACTGTTTTCCTATATCTGCTTTGGCTCTTTCGCTTGCCGCTTCACAGGTTAGCGCAGGTGAGATAACTTCATTTGTTGATGACTCAGGCGGTGGTGTTCTGACCGTCGATGCGACGGAAGGCGTTGTAGCACCGGGAGTGTCAATCGTTACTGGGCAAACGAATAACGATGACTTTACATCGGCGAATCATTTTTCTGCAAAAGGGGTTGTTAACTGCCTTCGTGCTTCGGTTCCCGGTGGAAGCTGTGATGATAATCCCCATAGTGGTAAGCGTACAAAACTGACCCTGACTGGGCGGTCGCCTTTAGACCTTACTTTTCAAACCTCTAATACCGGCGGTACAACCGAGTATTTCTCTTATACAAAACTGTCGAATGATACCGGTGCACGTTTAGTCGGTTATCAGATGCTGGTTGGTACAGGGACCGGCAGTGACTTTGTTAAGGCAGAGGCGCTTGATCCCGTGTTGTTTGATAATACGGTTGATAACTCAACTGAAGATAAAGTGACTAATTGGGCGCCTGCTGATGCTTCGGTTGCCCAAGATCCTTTGCAGAGAACCTTTTATTCTGCGGGTCTCTTCGGTAAAGAAGCGAAAGACACGAATGGTGATGGTACCGATGATATGTTGGCTGTTGGTTTTTTTTCAGCCACAGAACGGACCGGCCTCGAGTTTACGGCTGATGGCGTTGCAACACTGAATGCCGGCGCTGCCACGACTTTTGACCCTGATACAGGCACTACATCGACGTTTTTTGACAGCATTTTCGGCAGTGATACGGCGGTGGTCAGCTTTTCGCAGGGTACCGATGGTATCTATTGGGATAACGATGACAATCCTGATACCGATGGCGTATTGATGGCCACCTATATGGATATAAACGGTGATGGCACCATGGAGTGGTTTACTAATCGTGAGCTAACCATTGATCCCGTTACCAATGAAGTTACTTTCGTTGA
This sequence comes from Amphritea opalescens, assembly GCF_003957515.1. Lineage (GTDB taxonomy): Bacteria > Pseudomonadota > Gammaproteobacteria > Pseudomonadales > Balneatricaceae > Amphritea > Amphritea opalescens. Next base: position 65,557 of record NZ_RQXW01000011.1, on the reverse strand, counting down.
GCAAGACGCCGATCTGGTCGATGATGGTATTGATAATGATACTATTGTGAGTCCAAACCTAGTTGTTGATAACGATGTGCAAGTAATCCTGACCGACGCACAGGTCGAAGCTATTTTGGCACAGTCTAAGTATGAAAAAGATGTGCTGGAAGATTTAGGTAAGGTTAACCTTAATTTCAGTCTTGATGTGGCCGACTATGCTGGATTAGATGGCGGTATCTTTACCCTTCGTATCGCACCGGTCTTTGCCCCCATTGTTGCTGCGGCTAATACCGATCTTCAATTTAAGATAGCAGCGTCCATTGATAGTTCGAATATTGCCTATCTGGGTCAATATGTTCCTGTTGCAGTTCCTGCCGTGAGCGCGTACTCAATTCAAGCGTTGAGTCCGAGTGTTACGAGTGTGAATCAATATGATGACCTTATCGATGCGATCGAAACGAGTGGTAATATATCGCAATCCCTTGAGAGAGTGGGTTACTCGTTCTTAGGTGCTTATAGCGAGTCTGCTCTTGCACTGGTTAGGAGTCAGCGGTCTAGCATTAATCAGCGTGCGAATGCTGCGGCTAGCGGCGCTATCATCGATAATATGGCGTTTAGCAGTGATGGTGAGGATATCGGCGCAGAAGGGGTGGAAGAGGTAGCCTCTCGTCTTGCTACAAGCAATGCGGGCGGATTACGTCATAGTGGGAATGGCATTGGTATTTTCGTTGACGGTACTGCGGGTAAAGGTGAATACGATAGCACCACTAACTCAGTCGGCTATGACCTAGAAGATTACACCCTTAGTGCGGGTGTTGATTTTAGGTTGCGTAACGATGTGGTTCTTGGGGTCGCCTTAGGTTATGGCGATAGTGAAGCTGATATTGATGATAACCGAGGTTCGTTGGATACAGCCGCCAAAGGTGTCATGTTCTACGCGGCTAAACAGTTTCAGCAAAAGGCCTATTTAAATGCCATGGTGGGTGCTTATTCGCTGGATTATGACTCTGAGCGGAAAGTGATTATTGGCGATACCATTAATGAAACGTACAAAGCGTCGACTGATGGTACTCAATACGTTGCGGGTCTGTCTGGAGGCATGAATTACGATGTCGGTGGCTGGTCAATGGGCCCTATTGCTTCGGCTTACTGGGTTAAGACTGATGTTGATGGTTTCACCGAAACCGGTGGAGATCCTATCGTTGCGGTTTCAACAGACGATTTTTCTGTCGAAACCACTTGGGTGTCTTTGGGTGGACAAGCCTCTAAACAAATTAAAATGAGTAATGGCAACTTCATTCCACACGCTAAACTGTCTATTGTTAAAGAGAATAGCGATTCATTAGATGTGTCGACTGCTTTTGGCACCATGCGCGCTTTCGATACACCCGTTGATGCACGTGATAGTGAATATGCTGATTTAGAGCTGGGTTTTGCCTACCAGATAAATCGGGGTAAAGCATCTCAAACAACGGTTGGTTTTGATTATAGCGGTCTCTTTGCCGACACCTATGACTCAAGCCGTGTGCAGCTATCCGTTAATGTTCAGTTTTAACCAGGGCGGTTTAAATCGTTATTCTTGGATTTAAACCGCACGACTGAACGGTAATCGCTAGTAAATCATTATGTTGTTACGACCTAAACATCTAAAAAGGTGTTTAGGTCGATTTATTTTCCCCCACAAAAAGTTATGTCACCTCTGAGTTGAGTGGAAACCTTTAACCGCTCATTCAACTTCTTTTATGCTCCGTTTTTACCTGCTTTTGATCACTCTACTTTCTCGTCAGTCTTCTTCGTCAAAATTGTTTTAGTGTCTTTTATCGGCTCATTCCACGTGCTACTGCTGGCGATATCGAGCAACTTATCTCAATCTCATAGGGTTTATAGACAGAGATCAGAATATTTTTAACGATAACCATGCAAACTGATAGATAAAACCTATGATCAGTATAGGCGTAAATGGTTTCACATCCTGTCAGGGGTGATGGATAGTAGTGCCTGAATTGATCATAACGTGGCAAGACAACAAGGTCTTTTCATGAACAAGTAGGAGCTTGAAAGATGTCTAATAATAAATGCCCTGTGATGCATGGCGGCGCTACCGAAAGTAGTATGTCCAATATGGAGTGGTGGCCTAAGGCTCTAAACCTCGATATTTTGCACCAACACGACAGTAAGACAAACCCGATGGGCGACGCGTTTAACTATCGGGAAGCGGTTAAGGGGCTTGATGTCGCGGCGCTAAAGAAAGATATGCATGCGCTGATGACCGACAGTCAAGAGTGGTGGCCTGCGGATTGGGGGCATTATGGTGGTTTGATGATTCGTATGTCTTGGCATTCGGCTGGGACCTATCGTATTGCTGACGGGCGTGGTGGTGCTGCCTCAGGCAATCAACGTTTCGCTCCGATCAACTCTTGGCCGGATAACGTCAACTTAGATAAGGCCCGTCGTATCCTGTGGCCGATCAAAAAGAAATACGGCAACAAGCTTAGCTGGGCGGATCTGATCGCTTATGCGGGCACCATGGCATATGAATCGATGGGGCTGAAAACCTTTGGCTTTGCCTTTGGTCGTGAAGATATTTGGCACCCAGAGAAAGATACCTATTGGGGCGCAGAAAAAGAGTGGTTAGCGCCGAGTGGGAGTGAAGGTAGCCGTTACTCCGGTGAACGCGATCTGGAAAATCCATTGGCCGCGGTCATGATGGGGCTGATCTACGTTAATCCCGAAGGTGTTGATGGCGAGCCTGATCCACTTAAAACCGCCCATGATATACGTGTCACGTTTGAACGTATGGCAATGAATGATGAAGAAACCGTTGCCTTGACGGCGGGTGGTCATACCGTGGGTAAATGTCACGGTAATGGGGATGCGGGCTTACTTGAGGCTGATCCAGAAGGGGCTGAAATTGAAGATCAAGGGCTCGGTTGGTTGAATAAAACCACACGGGGCATTGGTCGGGATACCGTCTCTAGTGGAATTGAGGGCGCTTGGACGACCCATCCTACCCAATGGGATAACGGTTATTTCAAACTGCTGATGAACCATGAGTGGGAGCTGAAGAAGAGCCCGGCCGGTGCGTGGCAGTGGGAGCCTATCAATATTAAAGAGGAAGATAAGCCGGTCGATGTTGAAGACTTAACCACCCGTTATAACCCGATCATGACCGATGCCGATATGGCGATGAAGATGGACCCTGAGTATCGCAAAATTTCTGAGCGATTCCAGCAGGATCAAGCATACTTCTCCGAGGTGTTTGCTCGGGCATGGTTTAAATTGACCCACCGTGATTTAGGGCCTAAAGCGCGCTACATCGGGCCTGATGTGCCGCAGGAAACACTTATCTGGCAAGACCCAATCCCCGCCGGTAGCACAACCTATGATGTGCAAGCGGTGAAAGCGACAATAGCGGCGAGCGGCCTAAGCGTGAGTGATATGGTCTCTACCGCATGGGACAGTGCCCGTACTTTCCGTGGCTCTGACAAGCGTGGTGGTGCCAATGGCGCCCGTATTCGATTAGCGCCGCAAAAGGATTGGGAAGGTAATGAACCTGCACGTCTGACTAAGGTGTTGGCGGTATTAGAAGGCATTGCCGCAGAGAGTGGCGCGAGTATCGCCGATGTTATTGTACTTGCTGGTAATGTCGGTATTGAGCAGGCGGCTAAAGCGGCAGGCACCGAGGTGAGTGTACCTTTTACCCCAGGACGGGGAGATGCCACCGCTGAGATGACCGATGAGGATTCATTTGATGTACTTGAGCCTCTGCATGATGGTTATCGTAACTGGCTGAAACGCGACTATGTGGTCAGTGCGGAAGAACTGATGTTGGATCGCAGCCAACTGATGGGCTTAACGGCGCCAGAGATGACCTTGCTAGTGGGCGGTATGCGCGTGATTGGCACCAACTATGGTGGTACCAAGCACGGGGTATTCACCGATCGTGAAGGGGCATTAACGAATGACTTCTTCGTTAACCTGACCGATATGAACTATGCATGGAAGCCAAGCGGTGAAAACCTGTATGAAATTCGTGATCGTCAAACGAATAAGGTTAAGTGGACCGCAACACGGGTTGATCTGGTATTTGGCTCTAACTCTATCCTTCGTTCATACGCGGAAGTGTATGCACAGGATGATAACCAAGATAAGTTTGTGCACGACTTTGTCGCAGCATGGACTAAAGTGATGAATGCGGATCGCTTCGATCTAGCTTAATTCTGATCTACCTCCACGTTGCTATTCAAGGTGACGTGGGGGTTTTTGTCTCTCTGTTTCTTGTTATAGCTCTTTCTCGTCACAGCTCTTTCTTGTTACAACTCTTTCTTGCTACAGCTCTTTTCGTGTCACGGCTTTTTTCTTGTAACAAGTCTGCTCAACCTGAGCCCGCATTATCTATGGGCTGATTCAACGTCACCTGGGTCGCTTTTATGGCGGCTGACATCTGATGTGTTGAATGGCTGTTTAGTTTGCTATGTCGATTGCCTGAAGACTATTAATGGTCCGGTAAATTGTTAAAGAGCTGTTCTAATAGTTTATTCAATCGTTTGATTTGCGCTTCGGTCATATCCTTAAAACTTTGACGAAACAGCTGGTGGGTCGCTGCTTGGATATCGGCAATGGCCTCTTCGCCTTTCTGAGTCATCAGCACTTCGGTCACTCGGCCATCATCATGTCGGACTCGGGTCTCGACCAACCCATCCTCTTTCATGCGTTGAATCGTTTTTGTTATCGTCGGGACTTTGGCGATGGCCTCATTGGCGATCTGTGAAATGCTGCAGGTACCTTCCTCTTTCAGGGTGAATAGCACTCGCCAGCGGGGGATATCGAGGTTGATCTTTTTGAGTGCTTTTTCGAGTGCGACCGAATAGCGGCCATGGACCTGAGCCAGCCAATAAAAAGGAAACTCTTCTTTGTGGAACGCTTCGCTAGCGGGGTTATAGCGTTGGCTGCGTGGTTTGCGAACAGGTTGTGTCATTGGATATATGGGTTCCTGATGTGTCTATTAATCGCTGATAAAAGCGCCCCGATAGAGAAGCCGTCAAGCAGTAAGGCTACTACCAACAGGGGCCTTTTTCGGCTTCCATCTTGCGCACCATCGCGGTAAAAAATTTAATGGCGAAGCCACTATCCTTAATCAACATCTGGGTTAAATCGGCACATTTTTGGCTGATGCTTGTGTCGAGTAGAACGTCTTCACCGCCTAGCGCACCGGCGGTCACCTGTATCTCGGCAGCACGCTGTACGGTCCACAAGAGGAAAAAGGTTCGTTCAATATCAAACTCGCCGACGGCGATACCATGATTTCTCAAGACGAGAATATGTTTTTCACCAAGGCTAGCGAGCATACGGGATTTTTCATCATCAAATAGGGTGATGCCCTCGAAAGCATGATAGCCGACTCGGTTATAGAGTTGAGCGCCGTAGAAGCTGTCATGGGTAAAACCGGATTGTTTCATGGCGACGGCAGAGATTTCGTTCGTATGCGTATGGATGACGCAGTGGATATCGTCGCGGGCCGCGTGAATCGCACCGTGCAAGGCGAATCCCGCAGGATTGCCATCATAGGACGATTCATCCAACTTGTGACCATCGACATCCACCTTAAGGAGGTTGGCGGGGGTTATTTCGGTGTAATTTAGGCCAAATGGGTTAACTAGGTATTCGCCCTCTATCTGGGGTAGGCGTGCCGAAATGTGGTTGAAAATGGTCTCTGTCCAACCAAAAAAATTGATCAAGTGATAGCAATGCGCGAGCTTAACACGCAGTGCCCACTCATCTTCGCTGATATGGCTAGGGCGGTTGTCTGTCATGGTTGCTCTCCGTCGAATCTGTGGTATTAAGGTTGGCACTGGTCGGCGATAAACTGTGTTAACGCCAACAGGTTTTGTGTCGCAGGCATGGGGATATCAACCTTACTGGCGAGTTCCAATACCGCGTAACCGATCGCTTCGAGCTCTAATGGTTGATGCTCTTCATAGTCTTGCAGCATGGAGGTTTTAACGGCACCCATCTCTGCCCCTTGTTCCATAAAGGTTTGTGGGTCAAAGCTGATACGTGCGCTATAGGCCGCTGCGGTTAACAGCACCTCGTTGAACATGGTTCTCACCAACGGTGTTAAGTGGGTATCTCCATAGATCTGCTCTAGGGTGCCTTTGGTGACGACCGAGAGCGGGTTTGAGGTGAGGTTGGCGGCTACCTTTGTCCAGATGTAGTCACGAATATTATCAACCGCACGGGCTTCGATACCGGCGTTTTCAATGATGGCTCTAACATGGGTCAGTCGTTCACTCATGCGGTGATCGATCTCCCCTATCACCATTAAGTGAGGCGTGGTTGAGGTGACAACGCCGGGGGCATCACGGCAGGCGGTAATGAATACGACGCAACCGATCAGGTGCTGTTGCGGCGCTAGGCGGCTCATTAGCCCTTGAGGATCGATCGCCTGAATCGATTCACCGGCGAAGCGGCCTTGGATTCCTTGGAAATACCACCAGGGAATGCCATTAACGACCGGAATAATGATGGTCTCTGCATGTAACATCGGTTGAATCAATTTGAGCATGCTGGTCAGCGAGGGAGCCTTAGTGCAGACAAAAATAAGATCCTGATGGCCTAAGGTTTCGGCCGAATCTGAGACGTTAACTTCTACGCGGTAATCGCCATCTATATCTGACAGCTGTATCCCATTTTGTTGTAACACTTCCAGTGTTTTGCCTCTCGCTAAGACATTCACGCTTTGCCCCGATTGGGCTAAGCGAGCGGCTAATGTGCATCCGATTGCGCCGGCACCGGCAATACATATTTTCATCATTGATACTTCCATTATGAAAGGGGAGAGGTGAACGTCTCTCCCCTTGGTCACAGCGTTTAATGTGTTAGCTCGATAGCAGTTCTTGGTGTTTGCTCGCTAAACCTAGGTACGCTTCAATAATGCGGGGGTCATTAGCGAGATCAGCGGCTGGCCCATGCATCGCGACCTGACCCCCTTCTAATACGTAGGCGTAATCGGCTACTTTTAGTGCGGCACGTGCGTTTTGTTCAACGAGTAGGATGGATACGCCTTGGCGTCGCAAGTCGGCGAAGATACGGAATATTTCTCGGGTAATCAGCGGCGCCAACCCAAGACTAGGTTCATCCAGCATAAGCAGTTTGGGTTTACCCATCATCGCCCGACCAATGGCCAACATCTGCCGTTCGCCACCGGAGAGCGTGCCGGCTTGTTGATGCCGACGTTCCCATAGCCGCGGGAAGAGGCTATAGATTTCTGCGAGGGTCGTATCGTAACTCGTGTCGCCGCGGCGATAGCGAAGAAAGGCGCCGAGGAGCAAGTTATCTTGCACGCTCATGGTTGAGAATAACTCACGTTTCTCAGACACTAATCCCAGACCATGGCCGACAAGAGTTTCAACTTCAGGGCTAAAGAAATCCTGACCATTGAAATGAATAGTGCCGGTGGATGGAAGCACTCCCATGATGGCTGATAGTAGGGTGGTTTTACCCGCACCATTAGGGCCAATGACGGTGACTAATTGGCCCTCTTTTAGCGTGAGGTCAATGCCCGTTAGGGCTTCAACTTTGCCATAGGCCACGTGTAGGTCGCTGACATTAAGTAGTTTATTATCCTGAGTACTCATTATTCAGCACCTCCCAAGTAGGCTTCTAGAACCGCAGGGTTGGTTTGTATCTCTTCTGGTAGGCCTTCGGCGATTTTCTCACCAAACTCCATGACCACAATGCGATCAACCAAGTTCATCACGAAGTCCATATCATGTTCCACCAACAAAATAGCGAGGCCTTCGGCACGTAGCTTCTTGAGCAACCCTGCTAGCGCCTGTTTCTCTTTGTGACGCAGTCCTGCGGCGGGTTCATCGAGTAGCAAGACGCAAGGGTCTGAGCATAGCGCGCGGGCAATCTCTAAAATACGTTGTTGACCGAGTGACAAGCTACCGGCTTCGGTATGCAGGTGGTCACCTAATCCAACGCGATTTAATTGATACTGTGCTTCTTTTAATAGCCGTTGTTCTTCATCCCTTTCGAGATGGAAGAGGGCGTTGAGGACACCTTTTTTGCCGCGCATATGGGCACCTAGGGCGACGTTTTCCAGCGCACTCATGGTGGGCAGCAGTTTGACGTGCTGAAAGGTGCGACTCATCCCCATTTGGGCGACTTGGCGTGATGTTTTATTGCTGAGGCTCTGGTTTAAAAAGAGCACTTCACCGTCGCTCGGACTATCGACCGCCGATAGCTGATTAAACATGGTGCTTTTACCTGCGCCGTTCGGGCCGATGAGTGCCAGCACTTCGCCCGCGTGCAGTTGCAGGCTCATGTTGTTATTGGCAACGAGACCGCCAAAGCGCCGTGTAACATGACGGGCTTCGAGCAGCAGGTCGCCTTTTTTCGGTAACGCTTGGCGCGGTAGATCGGCTGCCGAGGTATCAACCTTGATACGGTGCTGGTTACGCCATGATACCGGTGTGAGTTTGACTAAGATGAGCCACAGACCGCCGGGGGCGCGTTGCATCATAAAGATAATCAGTAAGCCCAGCACAATGGTTTCGTATTGACCGCTACCGCCCATGATTAACGGTAAAAAGTCTTGTAGCCACTGTTTCAACATGGTGAGTACACCGGCGCCCAAAAGAGCTCCCCAAACACTGGCAGCGCCGCCAATCAGGGCCATAAATAAGTAATCAATACCCATCTGTAAGCCAAACGGCGTTGGGTTGACGAAGCGTTGTGTATGGGCATAAAGCCAGCCAGATAGCGCAGCAAAGATAGCGGAGATCAGAAAGATAACCATCTTCGAGCGAAAGGTATTAATACCCATTGACTCAGCCATCAGTTGGCCGCCCTTAAGGGCGCGTATAGCACGACCTTCCCGCGAGTTAAGCAGGTTGCTGGTGATCCAGATGGCGACCATTAAAATGGCCCAGATCAGGTAATAGATCTTCTCCCCTTTATCTAGGCTGATCCCGAAAATATTGAGTGAAGGTAAACCACTGATACCGGTATGTCCCCCCATTGAGCTCATGGTCCCAAATAGGTAATAAAGCGATATGCCCCAAGCGATGGTACCGAGCGGTAAGTAATGACCCGATAGCTTTAAGGTGACGGCGCCAAGAAAAAGCGCAACAACGGCGGTTAGCAGTATGCCTACCAGCAAACCCGCCCAGGGTGATCCTGCGGTCCAGCTAAGCCATTCAGGCAGCTGCTCGGTGGTGGTGATATAGGCGGTGGCATACGCACCTAGCCCCACGAAAGCGGCTTGTCCGAAGCTAGTCATGCCGCCGACACCGGTGAGTAAGACTAAGCCCAGTACAACTAGAGCATATAGACCGATATAGTTGAGTAGTGTTATTTGAAAGGTTGGCAGCACTAAGGGCGCAAGGAACAGTGTAATAAGGCCGATAATAATCAGGTAGCGTTGTTTCATTATTCATCATCCTCGACATGATGGCTGGTCATCGAGCGCCAGATTAAGAAGGGAATAATCAAGGTGAAAACGATGATCTCTTTGTAGCCGCTGGCCCAAAACATTGAAAAGGCTTCGACCATGCCGACCGCCACTGAACCGATCGCGGCAAGGGGGTAGCTGACGAGTCCGCCGATAATGGCGCCAACAAAACCTTTGAGGCTGATAATAAAGCCGGAGTCGTAATACAGGGTGGTGATGGGCGCAATCAAAATGCCGGATGCGCTACCAATAAAGGCGGCGAGCGCAAAGGTTACTTTGCCTGCAAACACGGGGGATATACCCAATAAACGAGCCCCCATACGATTGACCGCTGTGGCACGTAGTGCTTTACCATAAAGGGTTCGCTCAAAGGCAATAAATAGGGTAACGATCAAGAAAATGGAGACTAAAATAACCCACAGTGTTTGGCTCTTTAGCATCACGGAGCCGAGGTGAAAGCCACTGTCGGAAAAGGGTTTAGTGCGCGCACCCTCTGGTCCAAACAGAAGCAGCCCTGTGCCCACCATAGAGACGTGAACCGCAATCGATACGATTAATAAAACCAGTGAAGGCGCATCCGCCAGTGGTTGAAAAAAGAGGCGGTACATGATCGGGCCAAGCGGCACGATAAGGGCGAGTGTCAGTAGAATCTGAGCGCCCATGGGCAGTTCGGCTAATGGCAGCGTATGCACAAGGATGACCAGTGTTGCCGCATAACCTAGCTTTAGGGCGACCCCTTGCAACTTACGGCGATTAAAGCGGCTTCTCGCCTGTTGGTATAGATCAAGGCTGCAATCAATACAGGTTAGACCTAGGAGCAACCACTCCAGTTGAGGAAGCTTGCCCATTTGGATCGCTGCCATGGTTAGCGCGCCGAAGGTAACAAACTCACCGAGAGGGATGAGTAATATGCGAGTGACTGTAAACACCAGCAAAATGGACAGGGCTAATAAAGCATATATCGCGCCGTTTGTGAGGCCGTCCTGTCCGAGCAGTGTGGCAATCTGAAGGTTCATGCGTTCTGATTCCTTGGCTCTTATCAGCTTTGTCGTGAAAGCGACAAAGGTTTATATGTATCGATACCTTGGGGTAATGAGCGGTTTAGACCTTTCCCCCAAGGTGAACAGCATTATTTCAATAAAGCCCATTTGCCGTCTTTTACGGTGATCATGATGCGTCCCCGCTCATCGAAACCACTGTGGTCAGCGGGTGTCATGTTATAAACGCCCTGTGTGCTTGGCACCTCTTTAGATATCTCCAATGTATCGCGCAGTGCGCTGCGAAATTCCGCTGTGCCGGGCTTGCCGGATTTAAGTGCGTTTGGAATCGCATTTTCGAGTAGTAAGCCGGCATCGTAGACATTACCGCCAAAGGTGGCGGGTACTTCGCCGTAGAGCTTTTTATAGTCTGCGATGTATTTCGTTGCGATCTCTTTAGAAACACTATCGGGCACTTCGTCTAGTACGAGCATCGAGCTTGCTGCGAGAATGGTGCCCTCTACTGCTTTACCACCGAGTCTTAAAAAGGCATCCAGTGCTGCGCCGTGGGTTTGATAGATAGTGCCGCCATAGCCCTGGTCTTTCAGTGTGGTTTGCGGCATGACAGATGAACTACCCGGAGCAGCAATCAATACGGCATCGGGGTTAGTCATAATGATTTTTAAGCTTTGGCCGGTCATCGACGTGTCTTGACGTTGAAACTGCTCGCTGGCAACAATCTGAATACCTGCTTTTTCGGTCAGGTTAGTCATCACCTTGGCCCAGTTTTCACCGTAAGGATCTGCTGTGCCGATCAGGCCAATGGTTTTAACGCCAGAGGCTTTCATCTGTTCAACGATGGCGGCGGCGATCAGGTCATCGTTTTGGGTTGTTTTGAAAACCCATTTTTTTTGTTCAGTCATGGGTAAGACAACCGCGGCGGTACCGACGGGAGCTAGCATGGGCGTACCGGATTCGGCTGCGAACTGAATAACGGCCATCGCATTACCGGAACCGCTTGGTCCGATAATGGCATCAACATGTTCTTCATCAATCAGCTTCTTAAAGGCCTTTACCGTCGCGGTAGGGTCGCTGCCATCATCTAACGAGATGTAAGAAACTTTCTCTCCGCCAATCGAGGTAGGTAGCAGTGCAACGGTGTTTTTCTGTGGGATACCGACCAGCGCGATAGGGCCTGTGCTGGATGATACAACGCCAATTTTGATGTCTGCATTCGCCAGTGGTGCGATGAGTGACGTACTGAGGAATAAGGCAGAAAGCATTTTCTTCGACGGCATAAAATTCTCCTAACGTGGTTAACCGTGAGTCGTTTGATTACTGTGGGGTACAACCCCTTGTTGTAGCGCCATTTCCCAGCGATATTTGGGTTTAGGTGTTTTTTGAAATGCATTTAGCGTGCCAGATAGAAGACGGATAGTGTGTTGAGTGCATGAGTTAACGTTATTATTTTTGTGTTTTTAGCGGCTTAAATGCTTGCTATTACTCGGTTTTTTTAGAAATAAAACTATCTATAAATTGTTTTTTTGTCGATCAATTAGACGCTCGTCAAGCGGAGGTGTTGTTTCTGATTATTATGTTTATGGTGCGAGTAGTGGATGGGTTTTACTGTTGTTTTTTTGGGTTTTATATAAAATAAAATTATTTAAAATCAATAAGTTGTGTTTATTTGTTGGCAGAGTCTCTGAATTATTAGTGGATATTTGATAGTGCTTTCTGTTGGTGCGTTTGGTGTTGGGATGCATTAATCCGGTGCCGAACGAAGGTTTTAGATTTTAATTGAATAATTAGTTGAATAATTAGTTGACAAATCAACCAAAATTGACGATTTTATAAGGACGTTTTGTTTGATGTCGAGCAAGTTTTTAGCAGAACAGGTTTTTTGGTGAAGGTCGTTGGTCTTGGCCCTGAATGACAAAAGGGTGAAAGGCTGTCTCTATCGATCTTTAAATCATTTCTTTGATTCAGGCTTGGAAAGGTCGGCTTAATCAGAGTGTGACAGCGTTAGATCAACGATTGATTCTGTATAATAAGGAGCTATTGATGAGTGTGAATAAAACCGCGGTCTCAGACCAACAATCGGCCAAGGGATCGGTTTTCGCAGCCCTCGATAGCGAAGGCTTTAAACAATTGATGAGCGACATTAAAACCCGTGCTCGTCAGAATGAATTTGATGATCAGCAGTTTATTAGCCAGGATGTGATTGAACAATTTCGCAGTCTCGGTATCTATCGCGCATTAGTGCCTAAGCGTCTTGGTGGTGATGAACTCACGGCTGGGCAGTTTTGTCAGGTTATTGAAGAGATATCGAAAGCCGATGGTTCTGCTGGCTGGGTAGCGAGCTTTGGTATGGGCGTTGTTTACTTGTCCGCATTACCAACAGCAACCCTAGAGAGCCTGTATGCTAAAACAGCTGACATCGTCTTTGCTGGCGGTATTTTCCCGCCACAGCCGGCTGAAAAAACCAAAGAGGGCTTTTGTGTTAAAGGGCGTTGGAAGTTTTCCAGTGGTTGTATGGGAGCGGATGTTGTTGGTGTGGGCATTGCGCCAAAAGAGGGAGACAAATTAGAGTTGCCTCGTATGGCGGTGATGCCGGCTAGCCAAGCAACGGTCGAGAAAAACTGGGATGTGGTTGGATTAGCCGGTACCGGCAGTCATGACCTGCTCGTGAATGATGTTGAAGTCGCCGAAGAGTGGACCTTTGTTCGAGGTGGTGCTTCCAACTTAAACGAGACGATGTTTCGCTATCCTTCACTCTCTTTTGCGACCCAGGTATTAGCGGTCGTCGGACTGGGTGTCGCTCGGGCTGCACTGGATGAGCTGCAAGCGATGGCCACGGGTAGAACATCGGTGACGGGCGCTCCGAATATTGCTCAGCGTCCCCTCACTCAGGTGGATGTTGCCAAAGCTGAAGCGGATCTACGGTCTGCGCGTTGCTTTTTTTATGAAGCAATTGATGATGCTTGGGCTACCTTAGAGACAGGCGAAGCACTATCAGTACAGCAAATTAGTTTGTTACGTCTATCATCAACACATGCGACTCGTGTTTCTGCCGAGGTCGCACGAAAAGTTCAATTACTGTCGGGTATGACCGGCGTATTCAAAAGTAGCCCACTATCGCGCTTTGTTAATGACGCACAAGTGGTTACTCAGCATGCCTTTATGGGCGATATTACCTGGCAAAATGCTGGAGCAGTGTTTTTTGATCAACCACCACTGCCCGGTTATTTGTAGCCTTTTCTAGATTGTTTCACTGACGTTAGTCGATACATTATAAAAATTGGAGAATAAGATTATGAGTGAGAAAAAACCATTACGAGTATTGTTTTGCATGGGTATTAACCAAAACTTTATGGATGCTCCACGGGAAGAGCAACTGGATGTTTGGGCTGCCTTTAGTGAAATGTGGAACGGCATCACCGATATGGATGGCGTCAATGTGATCGGCAATATGGATGACGATCAAAGCATGGTGGGTGCTTCTACGGGTTACCCTTGGACTACTTATCTCCTAGCGGATGTGGCCGATTACGACACTGTGGTCGCGTGCTGTAACTTGTTCCGCACAACGGCTGTCGGCGAAACCCCTTACAAACTGTGGCGTTATATGAAAGTTGAATCACGTATCGGTCGTGAACTGATCGTACAAACAGCGTAAGGCTGACGTGATGAGCGAGCAAACAGGCGTTTTAGATACCTTGTTAGCGCGAGTCGATGCCTTAGAAAGTGCGGAGGCGATTCGTGCCTGTATCAATCGATATATGGATCTATGTGACCACCTGAATCCTGCAACGCCATTAGACGAACTTGGTGATCTGTTCACCGAGGACGCTATTTGGGAGGGTAAGGGTGCACGTTACGCGAAGAGCTTTGGTGGCTATCAAGGTCGCGACAATATCGTGGCTATGTTGGCGAAATACACCGCAGAACCGGCGCATTTTTCCCTAAATGTGCATTATTTAGCGTCTGAAGTGATTCGTGTTGAAGGTGAGCAAGCGACGGGTAGCTGGAACATGATTCAGGTGTCTAGCTTCAGTGCAGGAGGCTCGCATTTAAACAGTGCGCGTCTGAGCTTATCCTTTCGACGTGATGACGGCGTTTGGCGTATCAGCCATTTTGTAACGGAAAACCGGTTTAGCCGTCCGGTATCGGATTGGAATAACGAGGCAACCTTACCGGTGCCGGAATAAACGTCAAATTTTGCCTGTGTGATGGATGACGTTTGAACGATTATAGAGAGAATGATGATGAGTGAATTAATTGATGTGCAGAGTATCAGCCTAAAAGCGGCTGATATGGTTGAAGAGGGACGTGTTCATAAGTCCCTGTATTCTGATCCCGATATCTTTACCGAAGAGTTGGATAAAGTATTTCAAAATACTTGGGTATTTGTCGGACATGAAAGCGAGGTCGCGGAGGCGGGCAGTTTTAAAACCGCATATATTGGTCAGCATCCTGTCATTCTCAGCCGTGATCGTAAAAAGAATACCCATGTCTTGCTGAACCGTTGTCGCCACCGTGGTGCTACGGTATGTGAAGGGCGTAAGGGTAAAACGAAAGCCTTTACCTGCCCTTATCATGGTTGGGGCTATGCTCTCGACGGTAGCTTGCGCGCAGTGCCTAAGCCGGAAGAGTATGAAGGTGTTATTGATAAAAGCGAACTGCCACTTGAAAGTTTGCGTCATGAATCCTACCAAGGCTTGGTGTTTGCGACCTTTAAAGACGATATCGAGCCGTTAGAAGATTTTCTCGGCGGGGCGAAAAAATGGATCGACCTGTTTGTTAAGCAGGGTGGCGGTTACCCATTAAAAGTATTGGGCGAACATCGCTTCAACTTCCCAGGCAACTGGAAGATTCAGTTAGAAAATACCACCGATGCTTATCACTTCCCGATTGTGCATAAGTCCTTCGTTAGCTCACTCGATGACGCTACTCAGGATATTTTTGATTTCCTCGATGGCGATGGTTTTGTTGAAGACCTGGGGCATGGTCACAGTGTGATGGTGATGATCCCGCAATTAGTCGATCTTGAAGAGGATTTGGATCAACCTATTCCAGCCCGCTTTGAAGAGCTAGCTCAAGCCTTGCGTGATGAAGGTCAAGATGAAGAGCAAGTTAAACGCTTAGTACGTGCCGCCCATGGTACCGGTTTCAATTTGAACCTGTTCCCGAATGTATCCTGTTCTATGGCATTTTTCCGCGTCTTGCGCCCCGTTAGCGTGGGCTTAACCGAAATTCAGCACGTTGCGTTGGGTGGTGAGGGTGCACCAGCACCGTTTAACCGCAAGCGTATGCGTCTTCATGAGCACTTCCAAGGGCCTATGGGCTTTGGTACGCCGGATGATGGTGAAGCGTGGGAGCGGGTGCAAAAAGGATCCATTGCGGGTAAAGATGGTTGGATTTTAGTGAATCGTGGTTTGGGTCATTTGCACACATCGGAAGATGGTAATGTCGCGGGTGCGGTCTGTTCTGAAACCGGTATGCGCGGCGCTTATCAGCAGTATAAGAAGATGATGGCGGCAGAGGAGAAGTAAGATGAATATCAATACGGATTTGGTTAACAAGGTCACCGCGTTTATTGGTTATGAAGCGGATCTGCTCGACCATAAAGAATATCAAGCTTGGTTGTCGCTTTGGGATCCTAAAGGCTTATACATTGTGCCTACGGACAACAAAGAAACCAACTATGAAGACAGCGTTAACTTAGCGCTTGATGATGCGGATATGCGCCGTATGCGTGTTGCCCGTTTAGAAAGCGGTGAGTCGGTATCGGCGGGTTCTGCCGGTGTGACGGTACGCATGATGTCTCGTGTGCGGGTATTAGAAGAAACCGCGGACTGTGTTGTGGTTCGCTGCGCAATGACTTTGAACGAGCTGCGTCATGGCAATTTGGTTACCTATCCAGCCGATATGGAATATCGTTTACAACCAACCGATAATGGTTTTGTGATTGAACGTAAAGTGGTCAAACTGATGCATGCGGAAAGCTTTTTACGCACCGTGAGTTTTATTTTCTAAACCGTTTTATCGTAAGGATAGATTATGACTCATTCTACAGATGCGCAGGTGGCATTAGTCACCGGCGCAGCGCAAGGGCTTGGCTTTCAAATTGCGTCTTGTTTGTTTAACGCAGGCTATCGTGTGGTCTTGACCGATGTGAACGCTGATGCGGCGCAGGCTGCGGCACGTTCACTTGATCCTGAAGGAGAAAACGCAATTGCGTGTGAACTCAATATCGCTAAAAAGGCTGATTTTGAGACGGCGCTAAAGGTTGCGTTGACTCAGTTTGGCTCATTGCATGTGTTGGTTAACAATGCGGCGGTGACTAAGGCGACGCCGGTGATGGATATCTCATTAGACGAGTTTAATGAGGTGGTTAACATCAACTTGGGTGGCGTGTTTGTTGGCTGCCAGGTGATTGGTCAGTATATGGCCGAGCAAGGTTATGGCCGTATTATTAATATGGCATCCTTGGCTGGGCAAAATGGTGGGACATCCACCGGTGCCCATTATGCCGCTTCTAAAGGGGGTATTTTGACCCTGACGAAGATCTTTGCCAAAGAGCTTGCTAGCCGTGGTGTGACGGTGAATGCTATTGCGCCAGGGCCAATCGATTCGCCAATGGTTAAAGCATTGGTGCCCGAGGAGCGTTTACCTACACTGCTAGGCGCGATTCCGGTGGGGCAGTTGGGCGATGGTGATTTTATCGGTGACATGGTGGTGCAATTCGCCCGTCCCGAAGCCTATTTCACCACCGGCACCACTTGGGATGTGAATGGCGGCTTGTACATGCGTTAAGCGGGTTTACCCTTTGTTGTGTTGATGCATCTATTCATCAGCGGCAAGTATACAGGCATCTCTTTCGTTAAGAGGTGCCTGTGATTCGGTTTGAAGTGGTCATACTGTTCTATTTTTGCGTTGGCAAAAGGGGCATCGTATGACGGGGCTGCTATTGATACGGCTGGGTATAATCTGCATTGCGCGGCGGTTAGATTCGACAATACACATTGGGTATTCATTCTGTGGACATCCACATCTATTTTTTGATGTTTTCGCGCGTATTTCAGAGCACTAAGACGTTTATTTAACGCATGAAGAGCAAGAGGATAACGAACAGATGAGATTGTGATCTGGCGTTCATTCACGTCTCGTTTGGTGCTGTCTAATTAATAAGGTTTAAGAAGGGCAAATTTAATGATCGATACAACATTATTCCGCGACGGTATGTCGATGTTGGGCGGCGCAGTGTCGGTGATTACGACCGATGGCGAAGCGGGTAAGTTTGGTTTTACCGCGACAGCGGTGACGAGTGTGACCGATGAGCCACCCACACTGTTGGTGTGCATGAATCGTAATTCGTTTGCGAACCCTCATTTTAAAAAGAATGGGGTACTCTGTGTGAATGTGTTGCAAAACTGTCATCAAGGGGTCTCTTGGGATTTTGCTAACCGCGATCTAACCAGTGATGAGCGGTTTGCTAAGCACCAATGGGAAACCTTAAAAACCGGATCACCGGTACTCGATGACGCATTAGTTAGCTTTGATTGTGAGATCCATGAAAGCCATGAGATGGGCTCTCATACGGTATTTTATTGCCGAATTAAAGATGCAAAAGTTGGTACTGATGGCGAAGGTTTAGTCTATTTTAACCGTGCTTATCATTGTTTGAATGAGCAATCGGCGGCCTCAGCGAAATAGTTTATTGGTTTGAATTGAAGCGAGTTGGCACTATCGGAAAGCATCATGCGTAGATTTTATAAAGGTTCTGATCTTTCCCGTGTGCTCAGTGTAGTGGAGATGGCGGCGCTGGCGCGCCATCGATTGCCTGAGTTTGCTTGGGAATACTTGGCCGGAGGGGCAGAAAATGAGCAGACATTGCGCTGTAATGAGACCGACTTTGCCGCCCACCGCCTGACCTCGCATACACTGGTTGCCAACCATCCCCCCGCACTTGCCAGTTCCCTCGTGGGTTCGGCGAGTGCTTTACCGATGATGATCGGTCCTACCGGCTTTAATGGCATGCTTTGGCCACAAGCGGATATTGCTTTGGCGAAAGCGGCGAGCGCAAAAAAGATTCCCTTCTGTTTAAGTACCGTGTCGAATGAATCGATGGAGCAGGTGCGCTCTGAGGTGGAGGATCTTGATTTTTGGTTTCAACTCTATGGTCTCAAAAACAGTGCTCTGAATGATGCGTTGCTTGCCAGAGCTAAAGCGGTCGAAGTGAATACGTTAGTTATTACCTCCGATGCCTTGGTGGTGGGAAACCGTGAGTGGGATCGGCGTAATTTTGCTAAGCCGCGCCAACTGACATGGCGTAATAAAGTTGATGTTCTCAGACATCCCCAATGGATTAGACGTGTGATGCTACCCAATGGTTTGCCGACCATGGGCAACCTCAATCCATACCTGCCAGCGAATGAACAAAGCGCCTTAGGTGCGATCAAGTTTATTCAAGCACAGCTCGACACATTGCTGGATTGGGAGAAAGTCGCCCGAATCCGTGATCAATGGCCGGGTAAGTTGATCTTAAAGGGTGTGTTACACCCCGATGATGCGATACATGCGCAACAGTTAGGGTTTGATGGAGTGGTGGTGAGCAACCATGGCGGTCGTCAGCTCGATGGCGCTTTATCATCCATTGCGGCTTTACCTGCCATTGCCGCGGCGGTTGGCGGTGAGATGGATCTACTGCTCGATAGCGGTGTTCGCCGTGGAAGTGATATTGCGAAAGCGGCGGCGTTAGGTGTTCAAGGGGTCATGCTTGGGCGGGCAACGTTGTTTGGTGTGGCGGCGGGTGGCGAGCTGGGAGCTACTCGAGTATTAGATATTTTAGAAGAAGAGTTACAGCGCTGTCTTAATTTAATGGGCGTCCAGCGACTTGCTGAACTATCATCGCAACATATTTATTAAGCATTAATCACGATTTTACTCCCTATTTTTAACACAAGGATCCCATTTATTTATGAATACTAATATCGATGTGAACCAAATGGGTTTGTGCCAAATGCTACGGGCGATCGACGAGGGTGTTTGCACGACGGAAGCGTTGATTAATGCGTGCTTTGACCGTATTGATGCGCGTGAGCTTGAGGTCGGCGCTTGGCAGGTGCAGCGTTCCCGCGAAGAGTATCTAGCGGCTTATCGCGCGCAGCAAGACTTTTACGATGCCAGTCTATTAAAGGGGCTGCCTTTAGGGGTTAAAGACATTATCGATACCGAGGAGATGCTCACCGAGATGGGCTCGCCTATTCATGCAGGTCGACAGCCGATCGAAGATGCAAGCTGTGTTGCGCTGCTGCGGGCTGCCGGTGGTATTGTGCTGGGCAAAACGGTGACCACTGAGTTTGCCTACTTTAAACCGGGTAAAACTAAAAACCCCGCCGATCTGTCTCGTACGCCCGGCGGATCATCGAGTGGTTCGGCGGCGGCGATTGCCGATGATATGGTGCCGATGGCATTGGGTTCGCAAACCGCAGCGTCGGTGATTCGTCCGGCGGCCTATTGTGGTGCTATCGGTTACGTGGGGAGTCGCGGTGAATTCTCGCTACGTGGTGGTCAGCCGTTGGCTCAATCACTGGATTCGCTCGGCTTATTTGCCCGTCAGATTGAAGATGTGCAACTGCTGCGGGCTATTTTGTTGCGTCAGCCAGCCTCGATTGCACCCGCTAGCGCCCAACTGCCTAGCTGCGTTTTGCTGTGTCGTGGTGAATCGGTCGGAGAGGTATCCCCTGAGATGCAGGTCGCGACGGAAAAAGCGGTTGTTTTGTTGCAAGCGCAGGGCGTTAAGGTCATCGAGTTGGACGCGGGTGAGCGCATTAAAGAGATGGTGACTCATCACATCAATATTATGGCATGGGAAGTCTGTCGTAATCTGGTGATGGAGTCGTTCCACAAAGAACAACTGAGTGGTCCTTTAGCGGCGTTGATCGAACAAGGCTTGTCGATGGATCGTGCAACCTATGTGGCATCATTGGCGGCAGTGGAAAGCGGCCGTGAGTGGTTGTGGTCCTTTGCCCCAGAAGCGGATGCTATCTTGACACCGGCAGCGCCCGGTATCGCACCTTTAGGACACGAAGCTACCGGCGCGCCACATATGAGTCGGCCATGGCAGGCGATGGGTCTACCGGTTATTAATGTGCCGGGGATGGTGGACGACAATGGTGTGCCTCTTGGACTGCAGTTAGTAGGCAAGGCGCGCCAAGATGATACTCTGCTAACCTATGCGAGTGGCTTAATGCCGTTGTTTGTTTAGTTTATTGGCTTAGCTTCTTAGCTTAGCTTATTTGATTGATTGATATTCATCGTTAGCGGCCGCATTGAACTGCTTTGTTGATCTGCTTCATTAACGTGCTTTAGCTCTCTTCTAGAAAACCCATCGTGGCGACACGATGGGTTTTTTCTGTTTATTAGGTCCCACCTAATAACCTTCTACACCGACTATCAAATAACGCGCCTGACTGTCTGTTTGCTGTATATGAAAAGAGAAAAAAGAGGCGTTCAGTTTAGGTAATGCGTTGAATCAAGGTTAGTCGTTGCATTTCAGCTATATTCGCCTAAGTTTAAGAGAGTGTTTTACACGCTATCTTTCGCTTGTATGTCTGATCGATGGTAACGTGGTTAAAAAGCGATCAGAGACGTTCCGTTTACTTAGGATATCAGATGAAGAAAGCTTGGCTGGCGGTGAGATATGCGAGTTTCATTCTATTCATTGCGTCGTTGGGCTGGGCGAGTCACGCAGCGGCAGAGATCAAATTGAGTTTCGGTGTTTATACCGCCGATAAACCGACGGTGGTAGTGAGAGCATTCAAACCCTTGCTGAAACAACTGGAACGCTTCGTCAGTGATGATCTCGGAGAACCCGTCACTATCAAACTACAGGTCGCTAGCTCTTATGCCGCCGGTGTTAGCGACATCAGTTTGGGCAGGGTCGACTTCTCCCGTCTCGGTCCCGCCTCCTATGTTGAAACCAAGGCACAACAGTCGGGTATTCAGATTCTTGCTTTAGAAGCGAAAAACGGTAAAAAGCGGTTTAGTGGTGTGATCGCCGTCGGAGCCGATAGTGCGATTCGCCGAGTGTCTGATCTCAAAGGAAAACGTTTTGCCTTTGGCGATGAAAGCTCCACGATCGGTCGTTATCTCGTGCAGCAATATTTGGTTGAACATGGCCTGCACGCGGATGACTTCTCTCATTATGATTATCTTGATCGACACGACAAAGTCGGTACTGCGGTTGCTTTAGGGCAGTACGATGCCGGTGCTTTGAAGCAGGGAACCTATCAACGCCTCGTGGATAATGGTGCCAAGCTGCGTATTTTGGTGATGTTTTATAATGTTACTAAACCTTGGATTGCCCGCGCAGGGTTAGATGAAAGAGTCGTGACGGCATTAAGGGCAGGCTTGCTGAATATTACCGATCCCGTTGCGCTCAAGGGGTTACAAATACACGGTTTCGTTGAGGGCGATGACCACGACTATACGGTGATTCGCCGTGCAATCGATCATAACTCACGGTTCTTTAATTAATATCTTAGTCTTCAAACGAGTTAGTCAGATCTCTCTATCTGACGGTAAGCCTCATCTGCAGGCAAGGTTAGCGATATCCGTCTTCTGTTTTAATACCCTGTGGAGGAAGCGTGATAATGATTAATCGTCAACCGCTGTGGATTAAAATCATGCTTTCGCTACTGGTTGCCTTGATGGTGGTGGCGATTAGCGTCGGTGAGCTGATGCGTTTACAGCTGCAGTCGGATTATTCAGCCAGACTGCGCAGTACCAGTGAAGATACCTTTTTACTGCTCTCCGCCGCGACTCTCGAGCCGGTGATAAGCGAAGATATTCCTCAGCTCCGAAGCATTGTTAGTGAAATGGTTCGATTACAGCCGGACATCTACGCCATACGGGTCATGAATGAAGACGGTGTTTTATTGGCTTCATGGAGCCGCGCTGCCGATCAAGAAACGATGAATCTGGTGAGCTTTTCTAAAGAGATCAGTTTTGAATCTGAAGTGTTTGGCATGCTATCCATTGATTGGAGCACCCAACGTTTGGATCATGAAGTGATACGACATACTAATATCATGCGCTATTGGTTGATCGCTTCGTTGTTGATATTAACGGTTATTATCATTGTCTTCATCCATGTCTTTGTCATACGGCCTATCGGCAAAATTCACCACCATCTTCTAGCCCTAAAGCAGGGTGACCTGAAGAGCCGAGTAGATATTAATAACTCCCGTGAACTATCTCTTTTAGGAAAAGGTGTTAACAGCCTTGCGGATGTATTGGCGTCACAAAAACTCCGCGAGTCTGAACTGGAATTAGCGCGGCGAGAACTGTTTGAGGCTAAGGAGATAGCAGAGATTACCCTGCACTCCATTGGTGATGGTGTTATCTCGACTGATGTTGACGGTTATGTGCGCTACTTAAACCCCGTGAGTGAAAAACTTACCGGTTGGCAAAATGAAGAGGCACAGGGCAAACCGATCGAAGAGATATTCAAACTGGTTGATGAGGTGAGTGGTCAGCCTTTGCCCAGCACGATACGTTTGTGTTTGGAGGACAAAGATCGAGTGACAACCTTAGCGCATGCGTTGTTGATCGCTAAGCATGGACAAGAATCGGCGATCGACCATTCGGTGTCGCCGATTCGTAATCGTAACGGTGACATTATGGGTGCTGTTATGGTGTTTCATGATGTAACCGAATCGCGCAACATGACCCGCGAACTAGAGTATCGAGCGACCCACGATAGCCTGACGGATTTGATCAATCGTAAGGAGTTTGACCGTCAGCTATTCCAGTATAGAAAGGATCTGACCCATAACGCAGAACATACATTACTCTATATCGACCTCGATCAGTTCAAGATTGTGAATGATACCTGTGGACATGCGGCAGGCGATGCACTGTTACAGCAACTGTCGCAGCTGATGAGTGGTGAACTTCGACGGGGGGATATCTTTGCCCGGCTTGGTGGCGATGAATTCGGTATCTTGTTAAACGACTGCCCCCTAACGTTTGGCGTTATTATCGCTGAATCTATTCGTCAGACCGTTGAGTCTTTCCGGTTTGTTTGGAATCAGGTTGGATTTTCCATCGGTATCAGTACCGGTATCGTTGCGATCACCGTCGAATCCGCCGATGCTGAAACATTGCTCGAACAGGCAGATGAGGCTTGTTACTCGGCCAAAGAGCTGGGGCGCAATCGACATTATGTGTATACCGAGAAAGATGAGCAGGTGATTGGCCGTCAAGGCGAGATGAACTGGCTCGGTAAGGTGAATGCGGCACTGGCAGAGGATCGTTTTGTCTTGTATCAACAGAGCATCCTACCGTTGCAGGAGGCTAGTCAGGGCGATCATATCGAAATACTCGTCAGGTTGGTGGAACCGGATGGCTCCTTAGTGCCGCCTGGAGCTTTTATACCGGCCGCCGAGCGTTATGGGCTGATGCCGAAAGTTGATCATTGGGTTATCAGCCGGACGATGGACTGGTTTCGTCAGCATCCGGATAAAATGGAGGCACTCGAGCTTTGTAATATTAACCTGTCCGGTAAATCGTTATCAGATGATGCTTTACTGCGTTATATCGAAGAGCAGCTTGATTCACCCGAAATCGATGCCTGTAAATTTTGCTTCGAATTAACAGAAACCGCGGCCGTCTCTAATCTGACGTTGGCACTGAATTTTATGCAGCGCCTAAAACAAAAGGGCTGCCTCTTCGCGCTGGATGATTTCGGTAGTGGTATGTCTTCATTTGGTTATCTGAAAATCTTACCGGTAGATTATCTGAAGATTGACGGCATGTTTGTCAAAGATATCGTTTATGACGAGACCAGTCGGGTGATGGTGGCCTCGATTAACGAAGTAGGGCAGGTGATGGGTAAACAGACGATCGCTGAATTCGTGGAGAATGAAGAGATACTCGAGCATCTAAGAAGCATGGGTGTCGACTTCGCGCAGGGTTACTGTATCTCAAAACCTAGCCCACTAGACCCGCTTGCATAGTTGAGCCTAGAGTAGTTTTCCCACGATCGGCTGTGTATCTCTGTGAATCTTGAGGCTGTACCGGTTTATCGCTTGATATGACTTAAGCTTTTTTCCGCGGCTTGATAACCGAACTCAATCATCTCGGTGGCGCGATCAAACTCTAACATGCGACAGGCGTTACGGGGAATGTCGACAAAATGGTCGGGCGGATAGGCGGCGAGTTTTTGGCGAGCAATGGTGCTTTGCATCGCATCAAAGGCCTGATGAGCAATATCGTATACGCCATTGTCCTTAGAGGGGAGAATCAGTTCAGGATCTTTAAAGCTATCGAGAAACTCCGTTATTTTGGCTGAAAACAGTGGTTTTTTGTTGCCACTGGATTGAATGTTGAGTGTGACTTCCGATTTATCGATGGCTTTGCCGCCAAGATTCACCGCGATGGTTAAGTCGGTTTTGTCATTAAAGGTGGGCGCGATAGGCACAGGGTTTAAGACGCCGCCATCAATAAGATCGATCCCCTTATAACGGAACGGTGTAAAGAGAAGTGGCAGGGAGATCGACGCACGGATGGCATCAAATAGTTTGCCGGAGTTGATCCACATCTCTTTCTCGTTAACGATATCGGTGGCCACCGCAGTGTAGGTAATGGGCAGATCTTCAATCATCACATCGCCGACGAGTTCGGTGAGAATGTTGATGATTTTATCGCCTTTGACTAAGCCGCTTTTTTTCCATGAGATATCAAGAAAAGTCACAATGTCGACTTTGCGTATCGCTTGGGTCCAGTTGGAAAATTCATCCAATTTACCCGCGGCATAGACTCCGCCAATCAATGCTCCCATCGAACAGCCCGAAATCGATTCGATTTTAAAACCGTGGGTTTCCAGCCAATGAATCACGCCGATATGGGCGAAACCCCTTGCGCCACCGCTGCCTAATACTAGTGATACGGTTGTGTGCTGCTTTGCTGTCATGGGGCGGTTCGACTCCTTGCAAGATGCGGTGGCTGATCATCAAGAATAAGCCAGTTGGGGGGTGGCGATACTCCGGCGGTACTGTCTGTCATACCAGCCGCTAGATTCACTAACCGGCTATCCTCTTGAGAATACTAACCTATTTAAGGATGGCAGGCCTGTCTCTCTGAAACATTCAGATGATTAATGGGGGAATATTGAGGTGTATGTTGTGGTTCCTGAGGATCAATTTTATGTTTAACCGCAGGATTCAAAATCCGTGCCTATACTTACATCTTATGCGCTGTTTACGCGCAAAAAATAGAGGCACAAAAATATGTCAACAAAATTGATTGTTGGTTTAGACGGCAGTGAGTCCGGTGAGCGTGCGCTGACCTATGCCAAGCATCTGTCAAAGCTGATCGGTGACTGTCAGATCGAGCTAGTTTATGTCATTGAGTGGTCCCCCTATAGTTTTCAAACCGCGGAAGAAAACGCCATGCGACATAAGCGGCGAGAGCAAGAGATAAAACTTGCCTCAGAGCGGGTGATTACACCGGCATTAGAGGTCATGAAAACCGAAGGTTTTGCGGCAGGAGGGCGGGTATTACATGGTGATGCTGCTGAGTTGTTGAATTCTGTGGCGATCAAAGAAAAGGCGCAGCAAATAATTGTGGCCCGTTCGACGGAGAGTGGCTTAGCGGCAAAGCTCTTTGGTAGTGTCACTGCAAAACTGGTGATGAGTGCGAGTGTCCCTGTCACGGTCGTTAATTGAGGTTATCTCATGCATATTAAAAAAATAATAAGTTGCGTATTTATCGCCTTGTGCTTTTCTAGCACATCGGTATTAGCCGAAGAGGGCGGTATCGATCAGACGGTCAATGAAGTCTTTGCAGCGGCGACCGGATGGTTTGTTAATCTGATTTTTGCACCCCTGCCGGGCACCACTTTTCCATGGATCGTTCTCTGGTTAGTCACGGGTGCGACGGTGTTCACGGTCTATTTTGGTTTTATTCAATTTAAAGCGATACGACATTCTATATCGTTGGTTAAAGGGGATTACTCCGATCCTGATGATGCCGGTGAGGTATCTCACTTTCAGGCATTAGCAACGGCGTTATCCGGTACGGTCGGTTTAGGTAATATTGCCGGTGTGGCGGTTGCCGTGAGTATTGGTGGTCCCGGTGCAACCTTCTGGATGATTTTAGCGGGCTTGATGGGCATGGCCTCCAAATTTACCGAGTGTACTCTGGGTGTCAAATACCGAAACGAATATGCCGACGGAACGGTCTCCGGTGGCCCGATGTATTACATCTCGAAGGGTTTTAAAGAGAAGGGTTTGCCGGGCGGTGGCATACTGGCGGTGTTGTTCTCCATTTTTTGTATTCTGGGCGCCCTTGGCGGCGGCAATATGTTTCAGGCCAATCAGGCCCATGCCCAGATCAGTAGTATCGTGGGGGATTACCCTGGTTGGATCACCGGTGTGATTTTTGCCCTGATTGTCTTTGCGGTGATTGTGGGTGGTATTAAGTCGATCGCTAATGTAACCGAAAAAGTGGTGCCTTTTATGGGCATTCTTTATGTATTGGCATCGTTAGTGATTATTTTAATGAATATCGATAAAGTCGGCTGGGCATTTGGTCAGATATTTGAAGGTGCCTTTACGGGGTTGGGGGTTGCTGGTGGTTTTGTTGGCGCGCTGATTCAAGGCTTTAAACGTGCCGCTTTCTCCAATGAGGCCGGTGTGGGCTCGGCGGCGATTGCCCACTCTGCGGTGCGGACAAAAGAGCCGATTACCGAAGGGTTTGTCTCACTGCTGGAACCCTTTATCGATACGGTGGTGATCTGTACGATGACGGCGCTGGTGATCATCATTACCGGCCAGTTAACCACTGATCCGACGACGGGGCTGTACTTGGTAGGTGAGAGTGGTCGTATCATTACTGCGGATGGTTCTTCAGGTGTTGCCTTGACCTCCGCGGCGTTTGGTTCGGCTTTATCCTGGTTTCCTTATGTGCTGGCGGTAGCGGTGGTGTTGTTTGCTTTCTCAACCATGATTAGCTGGTCATATTATGGATTGAAAGCTTGGACCTATCTCTTTGGTGAAGGCAAAACCACCGAGTTAGTCTTTAAAGTTATTTTCTGTCTGTTCGTCATCATTGGTGCCGCGGCAAACCTTGGACCGGTTATCGATTTCTCCGATGCTTCGATCTTCGCGATGGCGGTGGTCAATATTATCGGCTTGTATTTCTTGATGAGCTTGGTGAAAGTTGATCTGAAATCTTATCTATCACGTTTGAAGTCGGGTGAGATTAAGAAATTCAAAAACTGATCATTAACGCAGAGGCGCTGTTTTAACATCGACGGGGTAAAAGAGAGTCTTCTTTTACCCCGTTTTTTTATGGAGTGATGTCAAAGTTGTTCATTTGGCTTTAAAAAATAATCGCGGAGGTTTACAGTTAACGCGTAATTTTACATAAATCGAACTTCGGGGCGGGGCGAAATTCCCCACCGGCGGTGATTTTGATGGGCTACTCCATCAAACAGCCCGCGAGCGCTTAGTGTGATTAACTCAACCACATTAAGGTCAGCAGATCTGGTGAGATACCAGAGCCGACGGTCATAGTCCGGATGATAGAAGATCGACCAGTCAGCAGCTATCTCTGAAATATTCAGAGATAGCTTTGTTGTGTTTGGCTGCGTTTAGCTAATGGCAACGGCTGGTACATTCGTTTTCATCACCCCTGGCATCTTATTTTGGGAGAAACCAAAGATGGCAGGCACATGTTTTATCATGATCGCGTGTTTTACCTGGGCACTTGATACATTAATTCGTTATCCCCTGCTGGGGGCGGGTTATGCCACACTACAAATCGTTTTAATCGAACACCTCACCTTGGTGCTGTTAGTCAGCCCGATGCTGTGGCGCTATCGTCATGTCTTTCGTCAACTATCACTGAATAACTTTCTCTGCCTGTTTTTTATTGGCGGGGTCGGTTCTGCACTCGGCACCTTGGCTTTTACCGAAGCGTTTCATTATCTGAATCCAACGGTGGTGATTTTATTGCAAAAGCTACAGCCCTTGGTGGCTATCGTGCTCGCCTATGCTTATCTCAATGAGCGCATCGAAGCAGGGTTTATTCGTTGGGCGATAGTGATTTTATCTGGCAGTCTCGTGATGCTGTGGCCCGATATTCAGTCGTTGGGTGAGGTGCAGTGGCACTATGGTAGCGACAGTTTGAGTGTTTTAACCGGCTACGGTTATACGTTATTGGCAGTGTTAGCCTGGGGGGCAGCCACGGTCTGTGGTAAGTATCTTTCTCAACAGCAGATGCATCCCAATGCGATTATGTCAGGACGTTTTATGGCAGGGTTGTGGGTTTTGTTACCTTTAGCACTGCTACAGACGGATAGTTTGATGCCGATGCCGGCGGTGGATCTCAGTTTAGCGATCGCTATGGCGTTATTGAGTGGTTTGATTGGTATGCGTTTTTATTATCAGGGGTTAAAAACAGTACCGGCCCAGATGGCCACCTTGGCAGAACTCTCCTTTCCGGTGTTTGCGGCGGCGATCAACTGGTTTGCACTGGGCATGGGGTTAACGCAATATCAGATTATCGGCGGGTTGATGCTGATTTTAGGCAACTTTGGTTTACGGCTGAAAGCGTTTCAGCGCACCGATTCAAAGGCTGTGGTTTATCAGTCTTAAGGCGGCTTTAACCGCTTAACTATGATGCTTAGGCTGTTTCGCATATTTTTTGTCAGGTATATTGGTAACGAAGCACGGATTTTATTAACAGCTTTCTATTCGTTCTATTCAGGAGTCACTATGCACAGTGTTATTGAGCAAGTTACCGCCCGAATCGTCGAGCGGAGCCGGAACAGTCGAGCGGCCTATGTGCAGCAGATGCAGGATGCGCAAGAGCAGGGTGTGCATCGTGCACGTTTATCCTGTGGCAATCTCGCGCATGGGTTTGCCGCCTGTGGTAGCGATGATAAGCAGGCGCTGAAACTATCCAATGCGGTCAATGTGGGCATTATTTCCGCGTACAACGACCTCTTATCTGCCCATCAGCCCTTTGAGGCGTTTCCCGATATTATTCGTCAGGCGGTACATGAGATGGGCTCGGTGGCTCAGTTCGCTGCTGGCGTACCGGCGATGTGTGACGGGGTGACGCAGGGACAACCGGGGATGGAGTTGAGCCTGTTTAGCCGCGATGTGATCGCTATGGCTGCGGCGGTGGGGTTATCCCACAATATGTTTGATGCGGCGCTGTACCTCGGGGTGTGCGATAAAATTGTACCGGGCCTGTTGATTGGCGCTCTGCGCTTTGGCCATCTACCGACACTGTTTGTACCGGCTGGCCCGATGCCGAGCGGTTTACCCAATAAAGAGAAAGCCAAGATTCGCCAGTTGTATGCCGAAGGCAAAGTGGATCGTGACGCGTTGCTACAGTGTGAGTCGGATTCTTATCATAGTGCCGGCACCTGTACCTTTTATGGCACCGCTAACAGCAACCAGATGATTGTTGAGGTGATGGGGTTACATCTACCGGGCTCTTCTTTTGTTAATCCTGATACACCCATGCGTGAAGCCTTGACCCGTGAAGCGGCCCAGCAGGTGATCCGTCTGACCGATCAGAATGGTGATTTCACCCCTCTGTACCAGATCGTCGATGAACGCTCGTTAGTGAATGCACTCGTGGCGTTGCTAGCCACCGGCGGGTCGACCAACCATACCCTGCACTTGATCGCGATTGCGCGTGCGGCGGGCATTATTATCAACTGGGATGATTTTTCTGATCTATCGGCGGTCGTGCCATTATTGGCCAAGGTCTATCCCAATGGTGAGGCGGATATTAACCATTTTCAGGCGGCGGGTGGCGTGGCTTATCTGGTGCGTGAACTGCTATCGGCTGGCTTGTTGCATGAGGATGTCATGACGGTGGTTGGGCGCGGCTTGTCCCGTTATACCCAAGAGCCCTTTATCGAACAGCATAAAGTGGTTTGGCGTGACGGAGTAAAGGCATCCCTCGATGCGACGATTTTAAGCACCGTTGACGAGCCTTTCAGCGCTGATGGTGGATTGAAACTGATGCAGGGCAACTTAGGTCGCGGGGTTATCAAGGTGTCTGCGGTCGCACTAGAGAACCAAGTGGTTGAAGCTCCCGCGGTGGTTTTTGATGATCAAGATGATGTTAAGGCGGCGTTTGAGTCCGGTTCACTCAACCGTGATTTTGTCGCGGTGGTGCGTTATCAGGGGCCAAAAGCCAACGGTATGCCAGAGCTACATAAGCTCAC
The DNA here is from genome assembly GCF_003957515.1 of Amphritea opalescens. GTDB lineage: Bacteria > Pseudomonadota > Gammaproteobacteria > Pseudomonadales > Balneatricaceae > Amphritea > Amphritea opalescens. The sequence continues at coordinate 34,881 of NZ_RQXW01000011.1, read as the reverse complement.
GCCATACCTCGGTACGCTTCAAGATCGAGGCTTTAAGGTGGCTTTGGTGACCGATGGCCGTATGTCAGGTGCGTCGGGTAAAGTACCTGCGGCGATTCATGTCTGGCCGGAAGCGAGTCTGGGTGGACCCTTAGCCCAGGTGGCCGATGGCGATCTGATTCGCGTCGATGCCCGCCGAGGAGTATTGCAACTGCTGGCGGCTGACGATACATGGTTATCCCGCGGGCAGGAAATGCCCAGTGCCGCAGCAACGCATCATCAGGGGATGGGACGTGAACTGTTTGCCCCGATGCGTGAACAGGTAAACTGCGCCGAACAGGGGGCCAGCGTGTTTAGTTTTACAGGGATCGATTGAATCGCCATGAGATGATCGAAAGGATCAGCATAAAAACAGCACAGTACAAAACAGCACGGCACAAAACAGCACAGTACAACATAATAGCAGGCGGGGATAGATTGGATGGGTGAGCAGCAGTGGCAGGGTGAGCTTGAGCAGATGGTTTCAGGATATGAGCAGGGACGCACCGATCTGCAATGGTATGGTTATGATCTCTGTGTGTTTAAGCAGGGCTGGGGCGAGCTAGTGATAGCACTGGACGGTGGTCAGGTGTTGCTGTTTCGCCCCGCTGGCGAACAGCCGTTACTGTGGGTAAGCGATAAACCGGCGTTAGCGGGGGCTATTCGTGGTGGAGTGCCGGTGTGCTGGCCCTGGTTTGCAGAACATGTTGATGACCCTTCGCTGCCGAAACATGGGGTGGCCAGAACTGCATCTTGGATGTTAGACAGTGTTGAAATGGATGCCCAAGGGGGGCATTGGCGATTGTCTCCTGCGCAGACGCTATGGGATGGTTTGTCACTGACCCTTGATCTGAAGGTGATGGAAGGAGTGCTGAGTCTGTCATTAATCTCAGTTAACCGAACCGATCAACCTATCGCGATGACGCAGGCCCTGCACAGTTATTTTGCTGTGTCTGACATCGCCGGTGTTGAATTGCAGGGACTGGATGCTTTACCGTTACGGGACAAGTTGCAGGATATGGCCGAGCGCACTCATCAGGGCGCGGTGACTTTTCCTGCGGAAACCGATGTGATTTTCGCCCATAACAGTGAGACAGAGGTAATGCTGATCGATCATGGCTGGCAACGGGTGATCGGTATTCAGAAACAGGGGAGTCATTCTACCGTCGTCTGGAACCCAGGGGCGTCCGCTGCGGCCATGCTGGATGTGGGGGTGGATCAGGTTTCTCGCTTTGTGTGTGTTGAGGCGGCCCGCACCCGTTTCTATGACCACCCGTGGATAGCGGCGGGCGAAACCCAGAGGTTAACCACCTCGTTTCGTGTGCTGCCTTACCCAGATAAAACCACTGATTAAAGCGCATCAGGTTGATTATCAGGGCTTAATGACGGCCAATGTTGGGTTGAGACCTTCGCGGTTAACCGGTGGTTTTACCCAAGCGTTTTTCTAGATAGCGTTCATAATCAGGCACTTTATAGGGGTGTAGCTCATTCAGTAGTGGGGAGCTGATCATAAAGTCGGCTGTGCTGCGGTTACAGGCGACGGCCACATTCCAGACCGCAGCGACCCGTAATAGCGCTTTAACATCGGGATCGTGGGGCATCGGTTCGTAAGGGTCCCAGAAGAAGATAATAATATCCAGTTTCTGTTCGGTTATCATGGCGCCGATCTGTTGATCACCGCCTAGGGGGCCGCTAATCAACTTGGTGATTGGGGTTTGTAATTTGTTTTCCAGCAGGTGACCAGTGGTGCCGGTGGCAAATAGCTTATGTTGCTTCAGGGTCGCGATGTGTTTGCGTGTCCAATCAAGCAGGTCTTGCTTCATATTATCGTGGGCGATCAGTGCGATGCGTTTTTGTACTGGCATCGCTATCTGCTTCATTTCTATATCCATATTTCTTTGCCTTGTGACGTTTTTACTAAACAGTTACTAAGAAGTTACTAAGAAGTTACTAAGAAGTTACTAAAAAATTACTAAGTAGTGATTCAGTGATTACTAAAATTCTGTTTATGAACAGTCTTAAAAATTGGTTTTACCTAGGCTGCACTCTTTACCGCCTGTTGCGCGAGCTGGGTGATGGCTTGCCATGCCTGCTTATCGACGATATCGCAGGGTGTCAGCCAAGTGCCGCCGACGCAGATAACATTGTCGAGGGCGAGATACTCTTTGGCGGTGTGGGCACGAATCCCTCCGGTCGGACAGAAACGAATATCAGCAAAGGGCCCTGAGAAGGCTTTGAGTGCCGCGGTACCGCCGGCTATTTCTGCGGGGAAAAACTTAAACCGTCGATAGCCCCGCTGGATGCCTGCCATCATCTCAGACACCGTTTGTATACCGGGTAAATACGGGACGTCGCTGGTGGTACCGTAATCTAATAGCTCAGGAGTGATACCGGGGCTGACGATAAAGGCGCTGCCACTGTCGATGGCCCGTTTAAAGTCTGCTGGGTTGATCACGGTGCCCGCTCCGACATGGGCGTCAGGCACGGCACGGGCAATGGCTTCAATCGCTTTGAGAGCATCTGGCGTGCGTAATGTTACCTCTAACACCGGCAAGCCGCCCGCCACGAGAGCTTCGGCGATCGGGATAGCGTCTGCCAATCGGTTGATGGTGAGCACCGGTATCACCGGCCCTAGACTGCAGAGCTGATCGGTTCTGGTTATCATCTCCGGTAATAATGTGTTCATCGGTGATCCTCTGTGCAAAAGGTTAGCGGGCTCTGTTGAGTCATATTGAAGGTTAGGGCGCCCAATAGATGGTCAGGGGGTGTTGTAAAAACAGATGAATGGGCATCTCTTCTGGGGGGCGAGTTAAGGCTTTCGCCAGCGTGGCTAATTTGTCCTCACCGACGATATGTAAAATCCGTTGTCGGCTGTTGAGTAGCCGTGCGGGTGTCAATGACATGCGCGGATAGGGCGCTTGGGTTGGGTTGATCGCCACACAGTCGGCCCTGCTATGCAGTGCTGCGGTCAATTCGGCGGCGTCAGGAAACAGCGAGGCGGTATGGCCATCGTTGCCCATGCCGAGTATGACGATATCGAATGGGCCGTTGATCGTTTGCAGGCGGGCCTGACAGCTTTGTACCGCCTCTTCAGCCGTCATCCCCGCTTGCCAGAGGGGAATAAACCGGGCCTGACGGGCGTGATCTTGCAGCAACTGTGTACGCAGCAGGTGTTCATTACTGTCGGGCTCGCTGGGGTTGATCCAGCGATCATCCACGAGGGTGATGGTGACCTGCTCCCACGTGAGTGGTGTATGACTTAAACGGTTAAACAGCGGCACCGGGGTCGAGCCCCCAGAGAGGGCGAGAGTGGCTTGCCCTTTGTGAGCTATCGCTTGGTTAAGCTGCTGTTCGATGGATTCAGCAAGTTCAGCGTTGAGGGCGTCGCGGGAGGCGAAAGTCTGTAGTTGGATGTGATCGGGTAGCCGTAGGTCACTGATCTTCATACCAGCAGTTCCCATCTTTGATTAACATCAGGTCGGCGGCTTTCGGTCCCCAGCTACCGGCGGCATAGGGTAGTGGTGCTTTGTTTTCGTTTTTCCAGTGCTCCATCAGTTGATCACACCAAAGCCAAGCATGTTCCACCTCATCTCGGCGGACAAACAGATATTGGTTGCCTTGAATCACTTTGAGTAATAAACGCTCATAAGCATCGGGGACGCGGCTCTTCTCAAACGATTGTGAAAAGTTGAGATTGAGTGCTTCACTCCGTAGACGCATCCCTTGGTTTAAGCCATGATCCTTGTTGAGAATTTGCAGAGAGATGCCTTCTTCCGGTTGTAGGCGGATAATCAGTTTGTTCTGTGCTAGATGGCGCTGACTCTCATCAAAAATAAAGTGGGGTTGCGGTTTGAAATGTATGGTGATCTGCGACAGTTTCTCCGGCAAGCGTTTTCCCGTGCGTAGATAAAAGGGCACCCCCGCCCAGCGCCAGTTGTTGATCTCTGCTTTGATGGAGACGAAGGTTTCGGTATTACTATCGGGGTTAGCACCTTCTTCTTCCATGTAGCCCGGCACGGGATTCCCCTCAACCATCCCTTTGGTATAGCGGCCACGCACGACATGGGTGTTACACATGGCGGCGGTGATGGGGCGTAGGGCTTTGAGTACCTTGACCTTTTCATTGCGGATCATATCGGCAGAGAGGTCGTCGGGTGGGTCCATGGCGGTTAAACAGAGCAGCTGTAACAGGTGATTTTGCACCATATCGCGCATCTGACCGGCTTTATCAAAATAACCCCAGCGGCCTTCAATACCGACCTTTTCGGCCACGGTAATCTCAACATGAGAGATGTGGCTCTGGTTCCACTGCGAGCCAAACAGGGGGTTCGCAAACCTCAAGGCGATCAGGTTTTGTACCGTCTCTTTACCTAAATAGTGGTCGATACGATAGATCTGCGATTCATCAAAATACTCCGCCACCTGATCATTAACTTCGTTGGAAGATCTCAGGTTATGGCCGATGGGCTTCTCCAATACCACGCAGCTATTGGTATTGATGCAGTCGCTCTTCGTTAGGTTTCGACTGATGGCACCATAGAGGGACGCGGGGGTCGCATAGTAAAAAATACGCGCCCGTTCGGCACTGCTGTCGAGTGTGGACTTGAGTGTTTGATAACTACTCAGGTCGGCGAAACTGACGATGGCATATTCGAGTTTTGTTAGAAAGCGGCTGACCTTATCGGTGTCGAGCTCTGCGGGTTTGATGTGTTTACTGAGGCTGTCGCTACAAATTTTGCGAAAATCGGGGCTGTCTTGTGTCACGCGGGCCAGACCGATGATGCGGGTGTCCTGTCCGAGTAGCTCTGCACTGTCGAGTTGAAATAGGGCCGGGATGAGTTTGCGTTGCGCTAAATCACCCATGGCACCGAAGATCACTATATCGCTGGATCGATTAACCATCGCCATAATTACACCTGCCTTTGTGATCATTAAAGCCAACTAGGCGTCTATAATAGGCACAGGATTTAGTCTATTTCAACTGCTCTTGGGGAGCATAAAGCTATTTATTACAATGATCTTGTGCTGTGCAGCATAGCGATGCCTGCCTAGCGCATAAGCCACATCAGGCGGCACTGATGCCGTAACGTGGCAGAATTTCATGGATCACCGCGAAGCGATGGGCCTGTAGGGCATCATGAAAATGCTTCCAATCGCTGTCGAGAAAGGAAGGGTGATAGCTGTATATCTGATGCTTGAGCTGTTTTGCGCGGTTATCTTTAATCGCCTGATATTTCCATGATCCCACCCCTTTAGCGACATAACGTAGCTTCTCGGCAGGAAAGCCAAAGGCTTCATTGGCAATGGCGTTGAGCCAGACTTTATGGCGCTTATCACCGTTCTCCTCAACGATTTCGCGCATCATCGTTTCGAGTTGATGGCGGCTTTCGGGAGAGAGCCCCGCCACCTTGGCATCGGCATCACCGAGTTGAAAGCGCCGCATCGCTTTACACATCTCATCCGCGGCGGTGATAAAGTCTTTCGGATTATCGCGCTCAATATGAAGGCCCTCGCCATTGGTGTAATGCCATTTAAGATAGGGGCGGTCGGGATAGCTCAGCGCTGCACCATGCCCAAGGGGCAAAAGACCGCCTACAAATTGCGACTGCGCTTCATCGAAGCGGTCTAGAAAGTAATTTTTCACCTGTATTAATAAACTAGGATCGGGATCGTTATTCTCATCGAGCACGTCTTCAACGAGGTTGATGCGATCGTTGATACCGGAAAAGCCTTGATGTGCCCAGGTATCGGCAAAGACATGCATGGTAATACCCAGCCGATGAAGGGCGTTGGGTTTCTGGTGATCGTTGATACAGGCGCGCACCATCTCCTGTGCGACAAAACTATTGGGGCGGCAAACAATCTTATGGCGAAAATCCGCATCGGGATTCTCACCCGCCGCTAGGCCTTCATTACCGGGTAGAAAGTGAAACGGAATCCAGACCTGATGATTGGCTAATTTTTGGATGTTTTTGTAGTCGATCATTTTGTGGGCCGAGGCGATACGTTGATACATCGCCTGATTATCAAATGAGATCAGCCCCTCATTGGTGGCATCATCGACATATTGTGCCGCATGGGCGATGACCTCGGCTTTAGCATGGGCAAACCCTGCTAAGCGAGCAACCACATAGGTGACAGCATGATGGAAATCGATCTGCATAGTGGTGCTCCTTGATCTGACTGTGATCTGATTTTCTTACCTATATTGAGTGTAGCTGATGAATCATCTCGTCCGCGTGACTCATGTCAGTTCGACCTCATAGGTGTCAAAATCACGCACAGGCAGGTTGTTATTGTCCCGTTCACGGACACGCCAAGCATTGACGTTTAAGCGCACAGCACCGCTGTCTAGCTGATGAAAGCTGGCGGTCATAAAATGCTCTCGGGTACGTGATTTAGGGTAGGCGGAAAACAAACGACCCTCTTTCGTACTCACCGCAAATGATTTGTTGTAGTGCACCGGTTCGGCTGACCAGCCGGGTACGCTCAGGACCGAAGGGTCTGGAAAGTGAGTGGGTTTGAAGCTGGGCTTCGCGGTAGCAATACCATTCAGGCCGGTGAGGTTCGATAGCGGTGAAGAGATCACTTCAATGAGTCGTCCGCCCTGTGGTCCGAGGGTCGCGGTAGCGATACGGCCAAAGTGGACATCACCGCTGAGTAATACGATATCATGGCCGCTCGAGCCGAGTGCTTGCAGTAACGCTTGGTATTGGTTTTTAAAACTCAGCAGGTTGCGTTCGGTTGGGTTTTTTTCCACGATGAGCGGCTGCGGCAATACCAGTACACCGGGCGATTGCAATGATTCGGCCCAGTCGGTTAACTGTTTGAATTCACGTGCCGGCATAAAACCATCATCGTCCCTAAAAGAGCGAAGATCGGCTAGGCAGAATGATAGGTCGGTGCCGAGATTGAATATGTCTACCTTAGGGCTTTGTTGCACCCGTTGGACGCCATCAAGGGAGGCTTTCGCCCAGGTTTCTCTGACTTTTTTGATTTTTAATGCCAGTAGCGTTGGAATCAGCGAGTCATGAAAGGGGTAATCATTCCAGTATTCATGGTCATCGGGCAGCATCCAGGTGGCACCGCGATTAAGAATACTGCCTAGGGCTTGCCAATGTAACGCATAATCGTCGGCAACCCGTTGTCTGATTTCGCTGCTAATAAAGGAGAGCGAATCGAAGCCAATATCGAGGTAAACCTGATCGCCCGTCAGAAAGGTGATGTCGGGTTTGACCGCCTCATCGCCGCGATCATAGAGCGCTTTGTAGGAGCCTGCCGCCTGACCACCATCTCGATGATTATAGAAACAACTACCAAAGCCGATGGTAAAGGGTTTTTGATCTGGCAGGGGTAGCTGTGTCGGCAGGGTGTTGAACTGTGCGCTGCGTAACTCTTGCCAAGAGGCTTCGCGGACGCCGCTGACGGCTTCGATGCGCCGCAGAAAACGCACCTTGTAGTGGGTATTCGGTTGTAAGTCAGAAAACTCCGCGGTGATATAGAAGCGTTTGCGGATACTGCTAAAGGGTCTGTGCCAATCGGCTTTCACAATAGGATGCACGGTGACGCTATTATCCGGCGCAATCAGTTCGATTCTCGCTTGCTCGGGCATGGTCAAGGTGGAGAACAGGGTGCCGGCCCAGATCTTCACGCTCTGTTGTGTGGTGCGCAGCACGACAAGGGACCATTGGCCGGTGCTAGTGATAATGTCATCGCTCATATTGTTGACTCCCTGAGAAGATCTGTCCGTTCGATTATTGGATTCTAAGGTATAAGGCTGCTTCGCTAAGGATGAGGATCACACCGTTAGATCACCTCTAAAGGTAGGCAATGATCATCAGCTTAGCGAATTAAACATAGCTTAAAGGGCCGCGGATAACGCTCAGTAAACGCTTTGTTAAAGGCGTAAATGACCTCTACGGCATAACAAGCCTTAGTTTCAGCGTAGCTGAAATTCATACAATTGTTTTATATTTCGCCATAACGACGCTGTTGGATTAAAAGGCTGGTTGCTTGGGAATGTCAGGTGGCGGAAGGCTGGTCAGTGTCTAGGTGAGCGGGAAGGGGATATCAATTAAGAGGTTGGCGAATGTCGGGGCTTTCGATAGAGAGCCCCGTATGAGCAACGGGGGACAGGCTTGACTAAGGCTTTATCGGCTATTCATTTGATGATGATACCAATTTCTAAAGTCTTCGGGTGGCATCGGTCTGGCGAGCAAGAACCCCTGTAACTGATCACAGTTCATCCCTTTGAGAATATTCAGCTGTGTCTCGTTTTCGATCCCTTCGGCCACCACCTGCAAGCCCAAGACATGGCTCATCTCAATAATGGATGAAACGATGGCGCGATCGACTTCGGACTCTTCTAGGTTGATCAGAAAGCTGCGATCAATTTTTAGAATATCCAAGGCCATATTACGGATATAGCTCAGGCTGGAGTAGCCGGTTCCAAAATCATCGATGGCAACCTGAATGCCTTGGCTACGTAATTCATTGATGGCACGTTTGGTTTCTTCGGGGCAGTGAAGAAAGCTGGTTTCGGTGAGTTCGACCGATAGCTGCTGCGGTGGAATCTGGTGCTGTTGCAGAGCCGCAAATATTTGCTCGACAATATCCCCTTGTTGAAACTGCTTGGCCGAGACGTTGATGGCCACATTGACAGTGTCGCCCTGTAAACTCCAATCGGCCATTTGGCGGCAGGCCTCTTCGATGACGTAGTGGCCGATACGGTTGATCAGATCTAAGTCTTCCGCGAGGGGAATAAACTCCTCGGGAGAGATAAACCCCAACTGGGGGTGTAGCCAACGCAATAGGGCTTCACAGCTGGTGGGTTTACCTGTTTTTAAGCTGACTTTGGGTTGATAGTAGAGTTGAAACTCTTGGTTATCGATGGCTACCTGCAGATCGCTGCCCATCTGATAACGGCTTTGGATCATGCGGTGCTGTTCAGAGGAAAAAAAGCGGAAGCTATTACGACCAAAATCTTTCGCTAAGTGAACCGCTGAATCGGCACATTTGAGTAACGCTTCCGCCTTATCGGCATCGGTTGGAAAAAAGCTGACACCAATGCTAACGGTGGTTTTAATCTCTGTATCATCAAACAGCATCGGTTGGCTGACTGAGCTGAGAATACGGTTGAGAAACTCACTGATTTGCGGGCTGTCATCATCATCGACATCGGTCAGAATAAGGTTGAACTCATCGCCACCAAAGCGGGCGACAGTATCCCCATCATCGAGTTGCTGATCGATGCGCCGGCCAATCTCTTTGAGTACTTTATCGCCTATCTCATGACCATGTAGATCATTGATCTGCTGGAAAAAATCCACATCGATATAGGCCACGGCTACCCGGTGTCCATGTTCCTTTGCATAGCCTAGCGACAGCTGCAGGCGGTCATTAAACAGCTTACGATTGGGCAGCCGAGTGAGTTCGTCAAAATAGGCGAGCCGTTTGATGCGGGCTTCCGATTTCTTAACCTCGGTTAGATCGGTAAAAATGGACGCGTATTGGGATATTTCACCCTCTTCATCTTTGATCGCGGTGATACTCAGCCACTCAGGGTAAACTGAGCCATCTTTACGGCGGTTCCATATTTCCCCTTGCCAAGAGCCCTGCTCAGTCAGGTGTTGCCACATATCGATATAAAAATCGGGACGATGCCGTCCTGAGCTGAGAATATTCGGGTTTTGTCCCAACACTTCGGCACTGGTGTAGCCGGTGATCTCGGTAAACGATGGGTTGACCCGTACGATGCGGGCATGGCGGTCGCAAATGACGATGGCCTCCATCGACGCCTCAATCACTTTATCCGCTAGCTTGAGGTTATGCTGAGATTTTTCTAAGGCACGATCCCGCTCGCTGAGCAGTTCACGTAGACGGTCGATATGGTCATTTTCGACGGTTTTTAGAATATCCGAATAGGAGATAACACCGGTAATCTCGCCACCATGATTGGTAATGGCGAGATGTTGAACGCGGTGCTGATTAAACACCTGACGGGCGTTATATAAACTTAAATCCTCTTCAATGGTGAGCCGTAACGGGTTACAAGTATCGATCAGAATGTCATGTTGGCGGTTCTGAGCTAATAGTTTGATCGCATCCCGTTCAGTCAGTATGCCCTTAATATCGTTATGCTGGCGGACCAGTAGGGCAGAATCATTCGATTCATTGAGTATGGTTAAGGCTGCGAGAACGGAGGTTTCGCCATCAAGGATAATCGGGCTGTGGTTGGCGATTTCATCCACGGAACGCATAAAAAGATCATGTTCAATACTATGGCTGTTCACCACATCCGTTTCAGAAATAATCCCACAGGCCTCTCCCGATGTTTTGGTGACAACCAGGTGGCGTATTTTATGGCTAAGGAAAGTTTGCCCAGCGTCATCGACGGAGGCCCATTCGGAAATGGTGATGACGGGGCTAGACATAAAATGTCGTACCGCTGTGGTGGCCGTCGCTTCATGTTCTAGCCATCGGTTGATCAGGTCGTGACGGGTGACAATACCGATGGGCCGATGCTGTTCACAGACCACAATACTGCCAATTTTTTTCTCATCCATCAGTTGCACTAGCTGATCAGCCTGAGTATCTGGCTGGCAGTTGATGAGGTTCGGTTGGGCAATATGCCGTACGAGTAACCGATTATTAACCTGCGGAGGCCTGGACATCGAAAATAAACCCTTTCACCAGAAGCTTAGATAGAAAAAAGAGGGCCATCTTAACGGGTGTTTCTAAACGGGTACAGATAGCAGATACCCAAAATGGTTGTTTATCCTGTTTAGTTTCAAACAGAATAGGGGTTTCTTGATATAGGTCGTGTTTAACCATTATCGACGGTGAAATAAAACCACTGATCTTTCTCTTGCTGATTTACGTAAGCAGTGTCAGAAGAGGTAAAGATAATGAACAAAACAGTCTCAGAACATACATGGGTTAATCTGCTCGGCTTTCAGCTGGCTTGGTGGTGTGCCATTTTATACACGAGCGCCAGTGTGCCTGTTTTGATCCTGCTATTAATGCTGCATCTACTGTTTCACTCTCAGCCTTTGCGGGAGTTTTACGTATTGCTGCTATGTGGTCTTATCGGCTTCGCGGTGGATATGTTGCTCACCACCCTGGGAATCTTTCGCTTTGAATTACCGGGTTTGCCCCTGTGGTTGCTGTTCTTATGGTTTTGCTTTGCGGCCACGCTGCGCCAGAGTTTAGCTTTCTTTGCTTCGCATCTATCGCTCGCCTCACTCTGTGGCGGACTCTTTGGCAGCCTGACCTATTTAGCCGCCGCCAACTTAGAGGCGGTCACGCTAGGTTGGCCGTTACTACAGAGTGGTCTGCTATTGATGCTCATCTGGATGGTGCTATTTCCACTGTTAATCGGCTTGAGTAACGGCCGTTTAAGACGGGAGCTAAGTGATGCGGCTTAATCTGTTAGTAATCTCATTAATTCTATTTTTTACCGGTATCACCCATGCCTTAGCCAAACCCAAACCCTTACCCGACAATATGCAGCTAGTCGGCCAGGCAGAGCTGAAGGTGCTGTGGTTCAAGGTCTACAGTGCCCGGCTTGAAAGTTTGGCCGGACGTTATGATGCTGACATGTCGCCTTTAGTGCTGCATCTGGATTATCAGCGAGATATTAGTCGCCAGCAATTACTCGACGAAACCGCCTCTCAATGGCAAAGGGCGAAGGTCAATCCGACCGATCAAGCCCGTTGGCTAACATCATTAGCGCAGATTTGGCCGGATATCCGCCAGCAGGACTCTTTGAGTTTTTATCAAGCCAGTGATGGTGGTCATTTCTATCACAATCAGCGTTATATCGGCTCGATCAATGATGCCGGCTTTAGCCAAGCCTTTCTGGCCATCTGGTTAGCGGATAACAGTGATTTCCCCCAGTTAACCCGGGCGTTAACCGGTCAACAATAATCGTATAAGAGCAGCAGGATTATCAGACATGACACCGACCAGTCTTACATTTATGGCATTGTCCTTACCGCTTTTACTTATGTTGCCAGGGTGCGCCCGCAGCGTGGATGAATACCGTGATGAGCAACCCGCCTTGGCGCTGGATCGTTTCTTTAACGGTCAACTGGTGGCCTATGGCATGGTGCAGAATTTCTCGGGCAAAGTGACCCGTCGATTTCGCGCAGACATCACCGCTCAGTGGCAAGGTGAACAGGGCATATTAGATGAACGCTTTGTGTTCAGTGATGGTGAACAGCAACAGCGCTGTTGGCGTTTAACCAAGCAGGGTAATCATTATCGTGGTACGGCCGAGGATATTGTCGGTGAAGCCCGTGGCGAAGTGCAGGGTAATGCCCTTAACTGGCGTTACACACTGCAGGTGCCGGTGAATGGCAAAGTGTGGGATATCGCATTGGATGATTGGTTATATCTGATCGATGAGAATAATTTGATCAATCGAACCAAGATGAAAAAATGGGGCTTACCGGTAGGGGAGTTAACCCTGCATATCCGCAAACTGAGCGATGCAGAAAGCGCCGCTACGGCTGTGTCGGCTACGCCGGATTGTGTGATTGAACCAGCGGCTGAGTCTTGAGACGGGCTTAGCGTTGAACTAAGGGTTGGTCTAAGTGCTGGGCCTAGCATTGGACTTAGAGAACTGAGCATAAAGATGAGCCATCGTAATGACGTATGGCAGCACCAAAGTCTGAGGAATTATCGATGAAAACGAATAGAGGGAATACAACCCTGCCTTGGAAAAGTGCTTGGATAACGGGGGCAGGAAGAGGTATTGGCGCTGAACTAAGCCGTCTATTATGTCGTCATGGTGTAACCGTCTACGGCTCAGCCCGCAGTACCGAACAGTTAGCACAGTTACAACAGGAGCTGGCTTCCTCCGCCGGTACCTTTATCCCCGTGCCGATTGATATTGGCGATCTCGATAGTTTGCAGCAGCAGTTTAACCTGTGGGATCAGCAGGGGCTTATGCCCGAATTAGTGGTCTTAAATGCCGGCACCCATGATGCCTTTTCAGCCTCTGATTTTTCGGCACAGCGTTGTAAGGCGCTGCTGGATATTAATTTACAGGGAACCATTAACTGCCTCGATCCTGTTTTATACCGTTATCTTCATGGCGTTGATCAGAATCAAGATAGTATCGCTGAACCGTTAACAGCAAGGCAGGGGCCATCTGCGAGTAGAGGACATATCGCCGTGGTCGCATCGGTGGCGGGTTATCGAGGTTTGCCAACCGCGGCGGCCTATGGGGCCGGCAAGGCGGCGTTGATAAATTTATGCGAAGCGCTGAGGTTTGATCTGCAGGGTAGTGGGGTGAAGTTACAGCTGATTAACCCTGGCTTTGTGCGGACACCGTTAACAGAGCAGAATGATTTCCCTATGCCTGCGTTAATGGAGGCGGATGAAGCTGCTCGGCGAATTCTAAAAGGCTTGTTAAGTCAGCGATTCGAAATTGTCTTTCCCCGTCGCTTTGTTTATCTGCTAAAACTCTTCAGACTGTTGCCCTATAGCTGTTACTTTAGTTTGGTTAAGCGGATAACGGGAGGATAAGACAATGACTGACTCGACGACTAGATCGACGCATGAAGCGGAAGGCCAAGATCGGCCTAATCCTGAAGGGCCTATTGCAACGGTATCCTATACCGAGCGCTTAAACCGTTATGCGCTGCTGCTGTCTCAACTGACAGCGGCCAATGTTGTCGAACTCGACCCGTTAGTCAGCGAAACCATCTATTTCACTGACCCCTTTAATCGACTGAAGGGCAAGGCTAACTTTCTTGGCTTGATGAGTGAGATGTTTGAGCAGCTAAATAATGTCAGTTTTGAGGTATTTGAAACGCAAATACAGGGACAAACCGGTTATCTATACTGGCGTTTCTCAGCATCATCTTCGTTAACCGGAGCTTTTTCGACCGAAGGCACCAGCCGCGTCTGTTTTAATCATCAGGGCTTGGTGGTCAGTCATCAGGATTTCTGGGATGCCAGTGCTTTGATCGAACAGTTTCCTCTGCTTGGCCGAATTATTCGCTATATTCGCCGACGGGCGGCATATAAAGCCTAAGGGCTATGTCGTTTATGGTTTAGCTCTTTTGTTAAGTTCTTTCGTTAAGCGAAACCGACCTTGTCAGCTCAGGGATACATGCATGTTACTGAAGGCGTTAACATTATTTGTCTGGTTAGCATTTTGTAACACTTGCTGTAAATTTATCAGTGCCATATTTAATAGTTCGCAATTGATCGGCTCTTTTGGGTAGGATAAATACACGGGGCGTTTAAACATGGGAGCTTTATCAACATAAAATAGCAGACCATCGTTAATGAGTGCATCAACCATGCGTTCTGGGAAGTAACCAGCACCGCCATAATTTAAAATATAATCTAAGCCGGTCATACCAAGGCCAACCGATAGGCGCGGGGCCAGTGTGTCTGGATAGGCAATAGCATGAGCTTCGCGAAACTCTTCACCCCAGTCAACAAAGACATAATCATCGACCCAACCTGACTGTACATCACGAGCTTTGGTTGCAACTAACACTAGGGTGTCTTCAAACAATTGTTTTGTACATAATTCAGAGAGATTGCAGTTAACATAGGTGAGTGCTAGATCTAACTCACCATCCATCAGTTGTCTTAACAGATTATCGGAATAATCCATTACCACGCGGGTTCCGACTTCTGGTGAGTTATTTTGCATTTGCTCAATCCAGTTTGGCGTGATTTGCTGCCAGAGGTTAAGTTGTACACCAAGGGAGATCATGGCATCTAGCTCCTCAGGCAGAGCAATCTCCTGTTTTGCTTGTTCCCAAGCTCTGACAGACGTCGTTGCATAACGTATGAAATTCCGTCCAGAGGATGTCAGTTCGGAGCCACCCCGCATACGGTTAAACAAACGAGTGTTTAACTGATCTTCCAGTACTTTGATGCGTGCGCTAACCGTTGATTGAGTAATATAGAGTTTTTCTGCAGCTACTTGAAAACTGCCACTACGAGCAACTTCTAAAAAAGCCTTCATGTGATTGATATTCATAGAGCGCAGCCATTTATATTTATAGCGTTAATATAACGATATTCGAGTTTCAATCAATCCATATTAGGGGCCTAGTCGTTTTCAGATAAGATCATGCTTTGTGTGTTGGAATACTCGAAGTGTAATAGGGCGGTCGAATTTCAACCGCCCGTTTAACCATTGAAACAGTTTGTTATCTTGCTATTGATCAGTCGAGTAAAGTATCGGGACGATTAGCTTCACGCTCGTAATGAATGGGTAAAGCGCGGCCATAGAACTGCCGAGCATGCTCCGGACGGTTAACGGTATTGGGGTCGCGCATATAGGTTGGCAAAGCAATATAGCGGGAACGCTTGCCCTCTACGGGAGTCACTCGATGCATAGAAAAGCGTCCTTTAAAAATCTGCATATCACCTGGGCGAAGCTCGAGTGAGTGCACCTTTGAATGATCACCATTTAGGACGTCTGCAACCGCTTCTAGGTTTTCATTCTCAGACGTACGTAAGTCGGGGCAATATTGAAATTCTCCCCCTTTTTCTGGCTCCTGAACCAAGATGCTGACGGTAAACTCGTTACCGTCAAAATGCCACGGAAAATAATTGCCTTCATCCATCACACTGTAAGGATTGGATCCCAGAGGGTCAGCCCAGCGATACAGTGGAGCGACACCCAGACAGTCGGATATAAACTGCAACATGACATCGTTATTGTAGATCGCCCTGAGGTCGGAAAATTCCTCTAGGATATCTGAATTAACAAACCCACTGGAACGCTTCTGAAAAGAGCGTGCAGGGTGTTCTTTTGGCAGGGAAACATCTTCCTTTGTCATATAAGGGTTATGGCTGTCCTCGGACCAGTAAATATTGGCACGTTGACGTTCAACTTCTTGACGCATTCTTTCAATCGATTCCGGGCGAATGATATTAGGAATCCGGCAACAACCGACGGCATCCAGTTCTTTCCGGCATTGCTCGATCAGCGCCTGACGTGTTGATGATGCTGTATCGTCAATAGGATAATTATCCAGATCAACAAAGTCTGCGAGTGCAGGTATGACCGATGGCGCAACATCAAAAGGCACCGCGTTTTGTTCAGTAAAGTTGATTGCTTCTGTCATGGTTGTTTCCAGTTTTTATCATTTTTCATGTGAATAAAAGTGTTGTTGGCCAAAAGCCATGGATAACAATTTAGTGAAAAAAACGGGAACAGAAAAACTAAATATTTCAATGGATAAAATCGATTTTTTCGATGTACCTGGATGGTGCGTTTATGTCCGGTGAAAACTCAAAAAAAACAGTGAATGCATGAGTTATAAAGAATTTATAGGGAGTGGGATGAACGATACTAGGATGCTGGCCTATTAATGGAGCAGCTTCCGTTGTTAGAGGGATTGATCCTCTATATTCGTCAGCGTGGTGCTTATCAGGCGAAATAACATTCAGGCTGAAAGAGACACCTTTTTCGCCTGTTAAATCGGGGCTGTTTAGTCGGGATTGTTTAGTCTGGACTGTTTAGTCGGGATTGTTTAATCGGGGCTGTTTAGTAGGGATTGTTTCTATCGAGACGGTTCTATCGAGTAGTGTCTATAGAGGCTGGCGCCTAGACGTTGTCTATGTCTAACGACGCCGTATGAGGGGTAACCTCATACGGCTTATCGAGTTTAAGAGTTGTTGTTAACTAGCTGGTAGAGCCCTACATCGATAGAACCCTCTTCGAATCCACCTTCGCAATAGCACAGATAGTAATGCCACAGGCGTCGGAACTGCTCATCGTAGCCGAGTTTTTCGAGGGCGTCGGTTTGCTGTTCAAAGCTGGCTCGCCAGTGGCGCAGGGTGCGGGCGTAATCCTTACCAAATAGCTGTTTATGCTGCAGACTGAAGCCATGTTCGGCGAACTTCTGTTCGAGTCGCTCGATACTTGGCAGCATTCCGCCAGGGAAGATATAGCGTTGAATAAAGTCAGCTTGTTTACGATAGCTGTCAAACCGCTGTTCCTCTATGCTGATCACCTGCAGTACAGCGACCCCGCCGGGTTTGAGGCTATTTTTCAAGGTGCTAAAGTAGGTGTCCCAATACTGTTCTCCCACCGCTTCAAACATCTCAATGGAAACGACGCCATCATATTGCTTCAGTAAGTCTCGATAATCGGTCAGGCTGATATCGGCTTGTTCATCGAGGCCTTTGGCTGTTAGTTGCTGACGACTCCATTGACGCTGCTCTTTCGACAGGGTGATGCCATGTAGCCGAGCATTATGATTTTCTAATAATTCGCTGGCAAAACCACCCCAACCACAGCCAATTTCGAGAATATGATCGGTTTCAGCCGGTTTTAACAGACTTAATATGCGCTGGTATTTCGCCCGTTGTGCCGCTTCGAGGGGCTGGCTCTCCGATTCAAACAGTGCGGCAGAGTAGGACATAGTAGGGTCCAGCCAGAGCCGATAAAAGTCATTGCCTAAATCATAGTGGGCGGCGATATTACGACGGCTACCGCTGGGGCTGTTGTTATTGCGCCAATGATGAATATTATCAAAGAGTTGTTTGATAAAGCTGGCTTTTGATAAGCCTTCCAGTGTGGCTTCGTTTTGCAATGCCCAGCGTACCAGCCCGGTGACATCCGAACTATCCCACTCTCCGGCGATATAACCCTCAGACCAGCCGGTGATACCCCCGCTAACGAGGCGTAGCAGGCAGCGCAGAGAGTTGAGTGTGACACTCACCTGTATGGCATCGTTTGGTTCAGATTCAGTTGCCGTTAAAGGCGTTAAGTGGCCAAAGCTCTGTTGATAACCACTGGGCATGGTCAAGTGTAAACGGCCACGGGTTTTACTCAGCGGTCCCTCAAGGCGTTTGAGTAGCTGTTGCTCCAGCCAGCTAGGTTTACTGGATCTGTAATGGTGTTGTTGGGCAACCGATTTAACCTGTGCTTGGCCCGAGGTCGCGGTTTTATAGTTACAGGTTTTCATAGTGATGTTCTCCGTTGCGATCTGACCAGCTAATGCTGTAACTTTTGGTGGTATGACGCGGTTGTAGTTTTAGGCCTTTCAGCCATAGTCTGAGTGCTTCCCAATGTATCGCCCCGATGACTTTCAGGGTCATAAGAGGGTGACTGAAAAACAGTGTTAATAGGTCGCGGTCGGTGAGTGTTTGTCGTTGACCGCTAAATGTCGCATTGAGTATAGGGGTCGCTTCTGCCGTTTGGCTGCATTGTAGAATGGCGACGGTAACCCGTTCAGCGGGCGGGCGAATGTTGAATTGATAGGCGGTATCCATCGGCATAAAAGGGCTGACATACATCTGCTTTTGGCAGCCCTGGGTGACGGTTTTATGGTCGCGGTTGTCATTACTCAATAAATAGCTGTGGCGCTGCCCAAAGGTGTTGCTGACTTCATAGATAATCACCTCAACCTCATTGTGCTGGTTGTAACAGAAGTAAACGCTCAGGGGGTTAAAGGTATACCCCATAATGCGGGGATAGCAGAGAAGTTCTATTCTGGCGCTCGCACTGCTGTAGCCTCGTGCTGACAGCAGTTCGGTGATCTCAGTGCGCAGTTGGCCATCACCACGGCCATGATCTTTTTCATGAAAGGAAAATAAACCGAAGCGGTTAATGCCCATGAATTTTAATTGCTGCAACCGTGGCAGTTCATCGAGATCGAGACAGAGTGAGAACACCCGATAAGCAAAGCGGTGCTGTTTTGGGGTAAACCGTTGGTGCACCACCGTGCCGGTGTAGATTGCTGATGCATACTCAGCCATTGGCGCTCTCCCTAACTTCCGCTGTCGGATGATCACTTGATGCTGGTGCCGAGGCAAAAATACGACTGTTCGGTTCGTCCAAGTGCCAAGGGCGGGGGACGCCACCTAATTGTTCGGCAACGGCTAAACCGGATTGTAGACCATCTTCATGAAAACCGTAGCCGAACCAGGCACCACAGAACCAGGTGTTTTGCTGCCCCTGTAGGCTCCAGAGTTTTTGTTGATTGGCTAGCGAGTGGCGATCGAAGGCGGGATGATCATAGAAGAAGGTGCGAATCATCTTATCGGCGGCCGGCTCTTTGAGCGGGTTGAGCGATACGATCACCGGTTGTTTGGTTGCCAGCGGTTGTAGGCAGTTCATCCAATAGCTGATCGATACCTCACGGTCATCCGGGCCGCTACCGGTGGCCATATAGTTCCAGCTCGACCAGACCTTAGGGTCACGGGGGAGCAAGCTTTGGTCTAGGTGTAGATAAGCTTTGTTGCGCTGATAAGGGAAGCTGCTTAACAGTTGCTGCTCTGTATCGCTTGGATTATCCAGCAAGGCGAGTGCTTGGTCTGCATGGCAGGCTAATACCACATCATCATAGTGTTCCTGAGCGCCGTGTAGGTCTTCGATAATGACGCCATCAGGCTGTCGGATAACCTTATGAATACGGCTGTTGAGCTTGATGTTGCCCGCTAATGCGGCGGCTAGTTTGTTGACATAGCCGATGCTGCCACCGGGAATAGTGTGCCACTGAGGGCGATCTTTGACCTGCAATAAACCATGATTTTTGCAGAAGCGTAGGAAGCTGAGAGCGGGGTAGTCGAGCATCTGCTTGACCGGCGTCGACCAGATCGCCGCACCCATAGGTAATAGATGGTCGTAAATAAAACGGTCGCCATAGCCGTGCTGGGTTAATAGCTCCCCCAAGCTGATATTCGCTAACGAGGGGTCTAGCATCATGCTGTCGGTGTTGCGATAAAAACGCATTAAGTCTTTGATCATGGACCAAAAAGAGGGACTGATAATATTGCGGGTTTGGGCAAAGAGGCCTGTCAGGCCGGAACCGCTGTACTCGAGTTGGCCATCATCAATCGAAACGGCAAAGGACATATCGGTTGCACAGGTGGGCAGATCGATATGTTCAAAAAACTTAACCAAATTAGGGTAGTTCACCGGATTAAAGACAATAAAACCGGTATCCACATCCACTCGGGTGCCGTTAAGATCGAAGTTAACGGTATTGGAATGCCCACCTAAACGATCATCTTTTTCATACAGGGTTACCTGATGGGCTCTATTTAACAGCCATGCGCAACTGAGGCCGGAGATACCTGAGCCGATAACGGCAATTTTTTTCGGGCGGATGGCGGTAATATTCATCTGAGCAGTCCATACTGTAATCTGTTTGCAGCACTTTACGTGTGGCAGCAGAAATAGGATCACCGTTGTTTTTATTGATATATCAATACGGGTCGATTTTTTTAGCATTCGACTGATCCGCTTAACTCGGCAAGACGTATAGGAGGTATATGAATAAAAGACCACCGGGAGACGATGTGGATAACATCATACAACTGAAGCAAGCGGAGATGGCCAGCGCTGACTGGAGTAATCTGCTGGGTCACCTAGCGGTTAAGCCTGA
This sequence comes from Amphritea opalescens, assembly GCF_003957515.1. GTDB lineage: Bacteria > Pseudomonadota > Gammaproteobacteria > Pseudomonadales > Balneatricaceae > Amphritea > Amphritea opalescens. The sequence continues at coordinate 14,485 of NZ_RQXW01000011.1, read as the reverse complement.
TAAGCGTTTATATGCTCGGCTGTTTAGCCATTTCGCCCCTAAAGTGAAGGCCTATATTGTTCGTTTAGGGGTAGCGCTAGCAACAGCCGAAGAGCTAACCCAAGAAGTGATGTTGTCGGTGTGGCGCAAAGCGCACATGTATCACCCGGAAAAAGCGGCTGCGAGTACTTGGATCTTCACCCTCGCACGAAATCAAAGCATCGATTGGATGCGTAAACAGAAATACCCTCAATACAGTCTGGATGAGTGGAGCGAAACTGCTTCTGAGCCGGGTCAGGGCGAACAGAAAGTCCTATCGGATCGGATTGCGGCCGCTATTAAGTTACTTCCTGAAAAACAGGCGCAGGTTATCTATATGTCTTATTTCGAAGGGCGGTCACATGGTGACATCGCCGGTCGTCTCGATATTCCCCTTGGCAGCGTCAAATCTAGAATCCGTTTGGCGTCAGAAAAACTTAAACAGATCTGGGGAGGTGATCAGTATGAACATTAATCACCATCTGGATGATGCAACCCTGATGAGCTATTCCGCTGGAAGCTTATCGCAAGGCATGGCATTGGTGGTGGCATCTCATCTGGCGTTTTGTTCTGCCTGCCGTGAACGTGCGGAAATGAATGATGCGGTGGGTGGGGTGTTGCTTGAATCCCTTGATGCAGAAACCATCGAAGATGATATGTTAGCTGCGATACTGGCGCAGATCGATGAGCCTGAGACTAGCATCATCGAGCCACAACAGCAGACTCCACGCGCCTGTGATCCTGAAATTCCAATGCCGTTAAATGAATATGTCAGCGGTCCTCTGGATGAGTTGCAGTGGAAAAGAATTGTTCCTGGTGTGGCGTATTACGATATGCCTTGGCAGGGACGAGGGGTGTCACGGTTATTGCGGATAGCGCCGGGTAAGTCGATGTTAACCCATACCCACAATGGTAATGAACTGACGCTGGTTTTACGTGGCTCATTTTCCGATGAGGTAGGCCGCTTTTGTCGCGGTGATATTGCCGATTTGGATGACCAAATAGAACATCAACCGCTGGTGGATAGTGATGAGGATTGTATCTGCTTAATTGCGACCGATGCGCCGTTACGGTTCACCACCTTGTTTGGCAAGCTCGTACAGCCGATGACCGGTTTTTAGGATGGGACAACTCAACCCTAACAAGCTTAATCTCAGCAAGTGGACCGCGATTAAGCCACAGCAGAGAGAAAAACATTTTTTGGTGACCGCGTTAATCAGGGATGATGACGGCGTGGTACAGCAGTGTGTGTTAGAAGCGGTGCTAACCCATCGTGAGCAACGAATCCCCTGGCAGCAACTCAATGATAGCGAAACCTGGAAGCAGGGGTGGAGCTGATCAGTCGAAATGGTGGCGATGGGTTTTGACCTTCACTCATAACTAAGCTCAGGCATTTAGCGTTAAAGAGAATGTTCATAGCTCTAAAATCTCTTGATGTACCAACGCACAACTCAATCGACGCTCGTGATGAGCGTCGTTCTACAGCCTAACATCACACTATTATTTCCGCGCTATTAGCGACGACTTCAACAGCCTCAATCGTTTAAACCCCCAACGTTTCTTCGCTTCCTGACCCACTGATATAAAGCTTGGCAATATCAGGGGACTTTTCTCCGTGGCTTTTATCTCTCTACAACCGGTAAAACGGCCTATGGAGAGCGTCGCTTCAGCCAGCTGAAATATCGAGAATAACGGTTTGATTTTATTGGGTATTGGTGCAAGCGCGGGTGTTGCTATATGATTGCGCGCCCGATTAGGGGTAATATCAACTTATCAGGGTAGGGGCCACATGCCGTTATCTTGATCTACGCCAAAAGCGTCAATAAATAAAGGGCCTCTTATCGAGGCTGTTTAATAATAAATAATAATAGGAAAAAATATGAATACGAGTGCTGTGCAATTAACGCTATTGCAACGACTGAGTAAATTTTTTGTTACCCTGTTGCAGCGTTATCTTCCCGATCCATTTATCTTTGCTATTGTCTTAACCTTGGTGGTTTTTGTGTTGGTGATGCCAGCCACAAACCAAGGCCCCATGCAGGTTGTTGATGCTTGGGCCGGTGGGTTTTGGAAACTATTAACCTTTGCTATGCAGATGGCGATGGTGGTTGTTACCGGTCATGCGATGGCCAGTGCACCTGCGTTTAAAAGTAAGTTAGCCATGTTGGCTGGCATTGCTAAGACGCCAGGCCAAGCTATTATTCTCGTGACCATGATCAGTGCTGCTGCCTGTTGGGTTAACTGGGGTTTTGGTTTAGTCGTGGGGGCTATTTTTGCCCGCGAAATTGCGGCTAGAGTGAAAGGCGTCGATTACCGTTTGTTAATCGCATCGGCTTACAGTGGTTTTCTGTTTTGGCATGCGGGCCTGTCCGGCTCTATTCCTTTGGCGATCGCCAGTGGTACCAAAATTGAAATCGTGACCAATGGTGCCGTTACAGCGCCAATCCCAACCTCTGAAACGCTGTTTTCTACCATGAACTTGGCGATTCTTGCGGTGATGTTTATTACCATTCCTTTGTTGAATCGTCTAATGCATCCGGCTGCTCAAGACACCATGGTGATCGATCCTGCACTGTTAGCAGAGACGGCCGCGCCAGAGCCTTTGCCTAACAAAGCGGATATGTCTCCAGCGGAACGTCTAGAAAACAGCCGTATCCTGTCCCTGTTATTGGGTGCGATGGGTTTTGCTTACATTATTTATTATTTTATTAATAATGGTTTTGCGCTAAACCTAAACATTGTGAACTTCACCTTCCTGTTCTCGGCTATTTTGTTACACGGCACACCTAAAAGTCTGCTGAACTCGGTATCTCAAGGCGCGAAAAACTGTGCGGGCATCCTGCTTCAGTTTCCGTTCTATGCCGGTATCATGGGCATGATGACGGCTACCGGTGATTCAGGTGCCTCTTTGGCTGGGATTATTTCGGAAGCCTTCGTCTCTATCTCCAACGAAACGACTTTCCCACTATTCACTTTTTTGAGTGCGGGTATTGTTAACTTCTTCGTGCCTTCCGGTGGTGGTCAGTGGGCTGTTCAGGCGCCGATCATGATGCCTGCAGGTGCGGCGCTAGGCGTTGATGCGGCTAAGACCGCGATGGCGATCGCTTGGGGTGATGCTTGGACCAACATGATTCAGCCTTTCTGGGCGCTACCCGCGCTGGCGATTGCTGGCTTAGGGGCTAAAGATGTGATGGGTTATTGCATCATGGCGCTGTTGGGCTCGGGTGTGATTATCTCATTGGGCTTATTGATCTTCTAAGTATCGATGAGTCATTGCTAAAGATAAAAAAACCAGCCGCTTGTGTTGGTTTTTTTTGCTTTGCTGCTAGTGAATATCCGTGCTCACCGACGGCTTAGAGCACTTGATTCTGTTGCTCTTTGAGACTCGAAAACGCGCTGAGTGCATCTTGCCGGGATTGCTTAAGATCCAGTATTGGATGAGGGTAGCTGCTTCCGAGTGTGACGCCCGCCTCCGTGAGTACCTGTTCCGGTGCTTCCCAAGGCGTATGGATATAACGGCTCGGTAGAGTTTTAAGCTCGGGAATATAGTGACGAATATAGGCACCATCCTTATCAAATTTTTGTCCCTGAAGTACGGGGTTAAAAATCCTAAAGTAGGGGGATGCATCGGTACCGCAGCCGGCAACCCACTGCCAACTGGCGCTGTTGGAGGCTAGATCGGCATCCACGAGTGTATCCCAGAACCACGCGGCACCAAGGTGCCAGTGTTGGCGCTGGTTCTTCACCAGAAATGAGGCGACCAACATGCGCACGCGATTATGCATATAACCGGTCTGCCATAGTTGCCGCATCCCCGCATCTATAATCGGAAATCCTGTTAGCCCCTGTTGCCAGTCTTGGCATTGATCGGGGTGGTTTAACCAAGGGAAACGATTAAAGCGTTCATTCAGGTTTTCCTCTGCCATCTTTGGATTGTGATAAAGCAAGTAATAGGAAAATTCGCGCCAAGCGAGTTCTTTTAAAAAGGTATCGAGGGCATCCTCTAAGCCGGGTTGATTACCCTGTTGTTGGCTGTAATACCATACTTGGTGGGGTGATATCTGTCCCCACTGAAGGTAAGGCGAGAGGCTAGAGGTGGCCTCTAATGAGGGAACATCACGACCTTCCTGATAGTCTGGCAGGCGCTCGCGTATAAATTGCTGTAGATGTTGCCAAGCCGCCTCTTCCGAGACCGTCCAGTGATCGGTTATCTTCTTGGTCCAACTAGGCTCATCTAATATCAGCTCAGCCACGGGCGTCTGTTGTAGCTCGTCTGAACCGGTAATCTCGTCAGTAAACAGTTGTAGATCTGGACGGGGAAGGGGTTCGGACGGAGGCGCTGCGTTGAGGCAACCTTTACGATAATAGGGGGTGAATATTTTATAGGGCTTACCATCGGCTTTGCTGATGTTCCAAGGCTCCCACAACAGCGAGCCGTTGTAGCTGTGTACCTCAATGCCTGCGCTTTTTAACGCGAGCTTGATCTGGCTGTCTCGCCCGATGGCATGCGGGGTATAGCAGCGATTCCAGTGGATCTCTTGGGCACCGGTTTGCTGTACTAGCGATAATAAAATCGGCAGCGGATCGCCCCTGAAGATGCGTAACTGGCCGGAGAGTTGATCATTGAGATCGACCAAACTGTGATTGAGCCAGCATCGGCTTGCTGCGCCTAGGCTCCACTGATCTGGCGTGGTGCAGTCATCAATGAATACCGGTATCACTCGGCCAGTCTGAGCGGCATAGTAAAGGGCTGGATTGTCGGCCAGTCGAAGATCGTGCCGCAGCCAGACAATAACGGGGGTGTTCAAGTTGTTGCTCCTTATACCTGATTGCGTAGCCCAAGGTGTGCTGGGTAAGGCTCGAGGTAGCGTTGGGCGCGGATATAGTCGCTGCCATTTTGACTTATATAATGGGAGAGCAGGGTCATCGGGGTAATGAGGTTAACCTCTTCGAGTCGATATTGTTCAAACACCGTTAAAATAGCCTGACGGGCGGTGCTATCAACACTCTGCTTTAAATAGCCCATGATATGTTGCATCACATTGCAGTGAGCACCACGGGAAGCGGGTTGGCTAATCGCCTGCATAAACTGCTCAAAGTAGCTCTCCATCAGCTTGTCTAGCGGCTCTTGGTGAGCATCAGCGAGCATCTTTCCGAGGGTCCGATAGGCAACCTGGTTGTGTGCCATCAGCAGATATTTATAGCTGCTATGAAACTGTAATAAGTGATGGAAGCTAGGTTGTTCGATCACCTCTTTACGAAAATGATGGTGAGCAAAGACCCGCATAACAAAATTTTCCCGCAGCTGGGCATCGTTTAAACGCCCGTCCTCTTCGATGGGCAGGTTGGGGTACTGTTGCATCAATGCTTTGGCGAATAATCCTGCGCCCCGTTGCTCGTGGGGATGGCCGGACGGCTGATAAACTTTCACCCTTTCCATACCGCAACTTGGCGAATCTTTTTTGAGGATAAACCCGTCGAGGTCGACACATTTTTGCAGCATGGGCTGGCAGGCGTCGGTGAGTCGTTGACCGAGGTTTTCGCTGGCGACATCAGGGTTCGTTCTCGAAAAGATGAGCGAAGGTGCTTGTGGATCACCGGTCAGACGCATGGTGGGACGGGGGATACCAAAGCCCGCCGCGACTTCCGGGCAGAATGTTTGATACTTAAAATGGCTAGCGAGCTGATTACGACAGATTCGTGATTGGCTATGGCCACCGTTAAAACGAACTTCCTCACCCATGACGCAGGCGCTGATGCCGACGGGGATATTAGTGGTTTCGGAGATTGTATTCATGCTTATTTCCTTGGCTCTCAGCTTTATTAAAGGCTTGTACGTACAAAGCTTAGCAGTGGATCATCGTGGCGGCCGATGATTTCTGATGATTTGCATTTACGCTGAGACCTTCTGATATTATTTTTCAATAACTTAGGATGGTCTGAAGCATTAAGGTCAGATCTTTACCCGTTTTTTTAACGTAAGATGATATCGCCTTAGGTAACAAACATTCGAGCCAGATTGCTCTGATATATTAACAATAACTAATAATGCCCCATCAATAATAAACCTAGAACGATGTCGTGTATCACCGCTGTATGGAGGATGATGGCAATTGAAGCTGGAAGCTGAAAGGCAGGCGTGGTCGCGTTCTATGTGGGAGCCCCTTCTAGGGGCGATTACTTAATCAGCGCAGCCGAACAAACAGGCAAGCGGATAGGAGCAAGAGTGTGGCGAAACATGAAGCGCAGCATGTTGCGATATATCACCACCGCCGGTTGTAGCGAACGACGCCTCGTCGTGATTGAAGCCGTACTTCTTAGCATCTAACTAGCACTTTGATTTAACGGCATGTGGCTATTAAATAGAGGTAAGTTGATGGCAGGGATACCGCCTAAATTGGCGCTATAATTCATTGAAAATTCCTTTTATGGTTGTTAGTCTGCTGATACTTAATGTAAAGTTTTCTTGTCTTTGGCTTATCTGTTTTCAGAACTTTAGTGCCAAATGGGACTGCGATTAACTGTTAGCCAGAAAAAAATATGGATCACGATCAGTTTAAAATAATGGCGCAAGCATCAATTAATGATGTTGAATATCTTGCCAAACTCAAAAGCGACTTGGAGGAAGCGGAGTTTAATTCTCTCGCTTTTAAAACACTTAATCGATTCATTGATAACAAAGAAATAGTTTCTAAAATGATGGATATAGGATCCCATAATTGGGAACTATCATTAATACTGGAAATGGAAAAAGAACCTTGGTTTTCTGAATCTTTGTTGTACTTGACGCGCTCACTTCGTTCAACAATGATTAAAAATAAAGAAAAGGGAATATCTATTATTGAACAGATGTACCCCAGTATTCATGAATCCTTAGCCTGTTACCATGATTCTTTCTTCTTACAGCAGGGGGTTAACTCACAAAACCCAAGACATACTGTGCGTGCGTACTTTAGAATGCTTGGTGATACCGTAGAGAGTACTCACAAGCCACTCGCACTACTAATCTACCGAATGATTTCTTGTGATCCATCTAACCAATTATATGGGCGCCCAGAAGTTGTGTCTTTTGGGAAAGCTGTTTCTTCTTTGCTGGAAATAAATCAGTTAGAAGTAGTGTATAAAACACAGTTATATGGTGTGAGTTTGAGCCAATGGCGAAATATTGCACAACATTCAGGCTACCAATATAACAAGGTAAGCAAGACAATTACGTGCATTTATGGGTTAAACAATTCTCAAACAGTTCATCTTACTGTTGAACAACTACTTGAATTATTATTTGCTCTCAACAAGCTACAAGCGCTACAAAAAATAGCCGTAAGTTTTTGCATGATAGAGTTCATGGAAGAGATTCAATTCGATAAATATGGAAGAATTGAACTTACTATAGAAACCATTATCTCGCAAATTGGTAATGGAATCGGGCTGGAAGGATTTAAAGTACTCTCTGTAAATAACGATCGAGGATCATGTGTTTTTAAAATCGAAGATACTGCTAATAAGGGCCTTGTGCCATTTAAGCAAATGGTGAATCGCTTGTCTCATTTTATGGGCATGCTCAAAGAGACAGGCCATGACCCCGTTTTTGAGCTATTTACTTTGAATGGAAAGAAACTAACAGAGGCAAGAGTCATGACAAAGCAGAGACATGGCTAACAAGGCCGTATTTTTCGTTCGCGTGCTCACTACAAATGAGCCTGTTACAGTAGATGTCATCCTGCACATAGAATTATGCGACTACCTATTATAAAACCAGTAATAGCGAAAGGCGGGGACCCCGATTTCCCCCCAAAAAACGGTTGATGATGTCGAGATAGATAGCTCGGAGACGGATAAAACTTGATGATGTAAACATTGAGCAACCCCGTGGTATCTCAGAGCTTTGCATGGGTTGTATTCGATTTACTGTTCAGCAATAAATCATAATTGGAATAATAAATCACATAGATCCTCCATAACGTGTTTTCAGAGCAGGCAATGATGCATGATTACGTTGTTGTTCGAACTTAAGTTTTACCTGCCTTCAGAGAAGGATCTCACGTTAAATTTAAAAGGTTCATTTTGAAAGATCATCATCAATTACTTGTAGTCCTTGGCACATAAGGTTTGTAGCGATTTAAACAAGAGTGATATCGAATCTCAATCTTAATTGGAATCATCAAAACAGAACTGCTTGGTTAAAAAACAGCCAATAAATTCTTGACTGAATTAGTGGGGTATATATACTCAAAGGGTAATTGATTCGGATTCTAACAGCGCTGTATATTCATCTGTTCTCTCACCAGATAACGCCTGTTGTTCTTTTTCCCGATGATGTTCAACTGCTGTGGTCAATTGATGCATCCGGTAACACTGGGTTTTCATTGTCCTTTTTTCAGGCCGCTGTTTCGACAGCGGCCTTTTTTTATTCAAGTTTGACGGCATTTCTTCCGTTGGTTATTCGTTGTTTTCACAGGCTTTTGCTTGTATCGCCGTTAACGCGATAGTGAAAACGATATCGTCCACAAGGGCGCCTCTGGATAGATCATTCACCGGTTTTCGCATCCCCTGTAACATCGGGCCGATACTGATCACATCGGCACTACGTTGTACCGCTTTATAGGTGGTATTGCCGGTGTTTAGGTCGGGGAAGATAAAGACGGTTGCATGGCCAGCCACCGAGCTGTTGGGGGCTTTAGATTTCGCGACACTTTCCATGACGGCGGCATCATATTGCAATGGACCATCGATCAGCAGATCCGGACGTTTTTCGCGTACGATACGGGTCGCTTCTCTAACTTTATCAACATCGGCTCCCTTGCCGGAAATGCCTGTGGAATAGCTAATCATCGCAACGCGCGGGGGGATGCCAAAGGCGGTCGCTGAATCCGCCGACTGGATTGCAATATCGGCTAATTGTTCGGCGTTAGGATCGGGGTTGATCGCACAGTCGCCGTAAATCAATACCTGTTCCGGAAGGCACATAAAGAAGATTGATGACACTAGGTCGCTACCGGGCGCTGTTTTAATCAGCTGCATGGGCGGGCGAATGGTATTGGCGGTGGTATGTTCTGCTCCGCTGACCAGCCCATCAACATGGCCCATCTCCAGCATCAGAGTGCCTAGCACTACATTGTCCTGCAACAATCGCTTGGCAATAAACTCTGAGACACCACGTTGGCTCCGCAACTCGACTAGCCGTTGAATATAGTCATTACGAATGAGCTCTGGATCACGAATGGTGATCTTATCGTTGAGGGTGATCCCTTGGTTCTTGGCAACCTGAGCAATCTCTTTGATATTGCCGAGCAGTAGGCAGCGGGCGATGCCTCGTTCGGCACAGATCGCCGCGGCTTTCACGGTGCGTGGTTCATTGCCTTCCGGGAGCACAATTAACTTATCTGCTTGGCGCGCTCGGTTGATCAATTGATAGCGGAAGGCCGGAGGAGACAGACGGCGCTGATAACTATCATCCACCATGGTGTTAAGCCAGTCGCGATCGATATAGGCGGCGGTCGCTTCTTTGATATCACGGATGCGCTGATGATCATCGGTTTGGGTGCGTTGATTCATCTGTGTCATCGCTAGTGCCGTTTGCCAACTGTTCAACTGAATACTGAGAATCGGTAAGCCGGTTTTAAAGGCACCGGCACAGAGTTTCAATACCGGCGAGGAGGGGGTGAAGCCACTGGTTAACACCACGGCAGCTAATTCAATCCCGTTGACGGCGGCCATGCAGGCGGCAATGATCATATCGTCCCGGTCGCCGGGGATAAACACTAGGGCACCTGGCCGCAATTCGTCGACTGAGTTAGCGACACTGCGGGCGAAGAGTGTGATGCGATTGGCGCGGCGAGTGTCGATATCCCCCGTGTTGATAATGGTCGCATTTAGGTACGAGGCTATATCCTTGATACGGGGAGTAATCAGGTCGCGGTTCCACGGAATACAACCGAGCAAGCGAAACTGATCGCTAAAGATAGTGGCGTGTTCGCGGATAACCTCTTCGGTTATGCTGTGAATAACGGTTTGGCCGGCGCCGAGGAATGGCTGCATATGGCCATCACGGTCAACCGGTGCGCCCAGTTTGCTTAAAATACAGCCGACTAGCTGTTTGCTTTTAATGCCACCATAAGCGCGCGCCGTAATATCAATATGATCCTGCAACGCTTCAATGCTGTCGGTACCGGGTGTCGCCACTAGAATCACCTGAGCATCCAGTGCTTTAGCGATCTCATTATTGATGCGAGTCGCATAGGGCTGATGTTCGGTATGCACCATTCCCTCGATAATCACCACTTCATTATCCGCCGGCAGGCTTTGTTCATAGCGGGCAACCAGCTGTTCTAATAATTGATTGCCTTTATCTTGGCTGACCAGTTGTTCTATATCACGGATGCTGATCGGCTCGGCAATCGGGGCGGCACAATCTCCCTGCAGCATGGCGATCGTTGAATCGACCTTATCACGCTCTTCTTGGGCGATCGGCTTAAAGAAGTGGACCTTTATACCTTGCCGGTTCATGGCTTGAAAAAGGCCCAGCACCGCAGTGGTTAGTCCTGCACCCACACCGGTGGGGGCTATCAGTAATGCTTGAGACATCAGCGTTCCTTAATAGTAGGTAGCGACCTGTTGCTCTTGCGCGTTCATTCGTCGGCGGAGTCGCATTTAATGAATAAAGGAACCAGATCTAGAAGAATTATTTTTGACTGGTATGAGATTGATTCTACGGCGTAGGCCAACAAAATTACATAGTTTCGTTTCACCTTAATCTGGCGGCGTTAAGGGGTTAGGTTCCTGTTAGCGCGGGAAGCCCGTTTTTACTTAGGTGCTATTAACAATATTGTCCCCGTTGTTGTTCGATTGTTTTTCGTTTTATCCGCTTAGGTTGTCGGTATTTAGCCTGCATGCTCTCTGTGTGTAATAGACTAAGTTATAGTGGTTGGCTATTGAGGCTGGCGGGTTTATTGCTGTTCTGAATATCAAACATAGACTATCCCCTGAAAGGGGTAGGCAGTTAAAAACATCAAAATGAAGCATCATTTCAGGGTGGATGTAAATTTTATTTTTTCTGATTTATGTCATAAAAACAATGAATTAGAGTTGTTTTGTTAGCTGGTTATCGGTTTTTGTTACAGGCTTCTTTAGTAAGGTTTCTCCTACTGATGGAAGGTGAGTGTGGCAATTATCCGAACAGACGGACTTCCTATTTATAATAATGAGTGTTAAAAATACTGCACACCTATCCGCTAAGAGATGGGCTCGTTATTCAGGCACCAGAGAACAGTCGATAAATCGATTGTCGCAAGGCCTATGCCTACCTGAGTTATAAGAATTTATAAAAAAATAGGAAGACGATAGTGAAAAGAAGAGACTTGCTTAAAGCCGCAGCAACCGGTATTGCTGCTGCACCACTGGCCCTTTCCTCAACCGCCGCTCATGCAGGTAAAAATGTTCGCCTGCGTATGCAGACGCTCTATGGTACTGAAACGGATGATCTTTATAAGGCGTTCACTAATGATGTGAAAACTGTCTCTAATAAGAGTGTTCGTATTCAGCGCTTCCGTGGTTCAGAACTAGTGCCTAATGACCAGATGTTAGATGCGGTCTCTAAAGGTACGTTGGATATGTGCCAAGGCTATGCGGGCTATTGGGCTGGGCAGTTGGATATTGGCAAAATTGAATCCGGTATTCCTGGCGCTTGGGCGAGCTACGATGAAGCGATCTACCTGCATCAGGGCAAAGGATTTACTGCCTTACTGGAAGAAGCCTATGCCGAGAAAGGTGTTAAGTACTTAGGGGCTGTCTTTGGTGGGCCTTATGATTTGCTGACCACTAAGCCTGTGAATAGCCTTGAAGATCTGAAAAAACTGAAAATCCGTGCGACGGCAACCGTTGCTGGAATCTTAGAAAAATTTGATATTCCTACCGTATACCTGCCAAGCCAAGAGCTCTATGTTGCGCTGTCGACCGGTGCCATTGATGGTGTTATTTACGGCGGTTCACTGGAATATAAAGCGCTTAAATTGCACGAATCTGCGAAATATTACACCTACCTGAATATGATCAACCCAGGCTATGCCGACGGTATGCTGATCAATATGAAGAAATGGGAATCTCTCTCGGAAGATCAGCAAAAAGCATTGGAATTGGCCACCGCTAAACATGCGGTCAATATGCATGCTTGGAACGTGAATGGCTGCTTGGATGTGAATGGTGAAGGTATCTTTGAGTTCTCCTCACTGCCTGAAGCCGATTCTAAAGCCCTGACAACCGCTGCGATGGATATTTGGAAAGAAGAAGCGGCTAAGTCTCCACGTAACGCTAAAGCGATTGAGGCGATTACAGCGACAGCGAAGGCAACAGGGAGAATCTGATGTCAAAGCTTTCTCAATATCTTGCTTTTCAGGACAGGGTATCTGAGTGGGTCGGCCGGACGTTCTGTTGGTTATGTCTGGCCATGATCGCAGGGCTTTGCTACGAGGTGGGGGCGCGTTATCTATTTAACAGCCCAACCTCGTGGGCACACGAATCGACCACCATGTTGTACGGCACATTTTGCATTTTGGCCGGTGTTTATACCCATAAACACCATGGCCATGTGCGCAGTGAAGTGATCTACAACCTGTTCTCCGAGCGGACGCGGGCGGCATTTGATGTGCTGACCGGTGTGATCGGTATCGTGGTGTTTGCGGTGTTCTTTTACATTACCTTTAATTTCGCTGCTGATTCTTGGGCGATTAGAGAGGTCTCGTCAAAAAGCACCTGGGGACCTGTGGTGTACCCATTTAAATCTGTGCTGCCGTTGGCAGTAGGGTTGATGATTTTGCAGAGTATTGCTGAGCTGATTCGTAGCTTTATGATCATGATCGGCATACAACCAGAACCACAGGTTTAAAGTCGATTTGATCTAAAAGTGTAGTAACGCTCTTTGTCTAATTCGGCAAGCACTCGGTGTTTGCCGAATCAGACCCTCAATGATAAGAAAGGTGTATGTGTGTTAGATCTAGATCCCTTACTGGTTACCTTCGGCATGTTTTTTTCGATGCTGATTCTGTTGGCGATAGGTGCTCCGCTGACGTGGGCTCTGCTCACTGTGGGTGTGGGTTCGGCTTATTTTTTGTGGGGTCCAGCCGGGCTTGAGTTATTGGCCACCAGTTCGTTTTCCGCCATGGATAACTTCCTGTTGGTGGCGTTGCCGATGTTTATTTTCATGGGCTTGATGCTACAGCGTTCGGGTATCACCGATGATCTGTTTGATATGATCAATAAGCTCATGGGTGGAGTGCCGGGCGGCCTCGGTATGGGCACGGTAATTATCTGTGCGATTATCGCGGCGATGGCTGGGGTCTCCGGTGCGGCGACTGTGAGTCTGGGGATTATTGCGCTGCCATCGATGCTGAGTCGTGGTTACGATAAGAAGCTGGTGACCGGTACGATTATGGCCGGTGGCGCATTGGGCTTTCTGATTCCACCAAGTGTGTTGATGATTGTCTACGCCTTTCTAGCGCGGGAATCCGTTGGCAAACTGTTTGCTGCGGGTATGATGCCAGGCTTGATGTTAGCCGTTATTTATATGGTGTATATCTTCATATTTGCGGTGAAAAACCCCGATAAAGCACCGCCGATTGCGCTGTCTGAACGTTTGGGGGCAATCGATAAGATCAAGGCGCTTAAAGCATTGATTCTACCTGGAGCCCTGATTACCACGGTGCTGGGTTTTATTATTGGTGGTGTCACGTCTCCTTCCGAGGCGTCTGCGGTGGGAGCTGCGGGATCATTGGTTTGCGCCGCTATCTATCGCACGCTTAACCTGAAGATGCTTAAAGAGGTGTTGATGAGCACCACGCAGCTGATGGGGATGTTGTTGTGGATTACGCTCGCGGCGGTATTTTTCAGTAAGATTTATATCGGCCTAGGGGCGGGTATGTTGATTACTGAGCTGGTGCAGGACTCGAACTTATCGCCTTATATGGTGATTGTGGCGATGCTGGCAACCTACTTTATTTTGGGTATGTTCCTCGATGACTTTGCCATCGTGTTTATCACCGTACCGCTGTTTGTACCTATTGTGCAGGAGTTGGGTTTTGATACTGTTTGGTTTGCTGTGTTGTTTATTATCAGTATGCAGACGGCTTATCTGACGCCGCCCTTTGGCTATAATCTCTTCTATATGCGATCGGTGGCACCGCCGTCCATTACCATTTACGACCTGTATAAAGCGGTTATTCCGTTTATTATTCTGCAGGTTATTGGTTTGGCGTTGGTGGTGATTTTCCCGCAGATTGCACTGTGGCTACCGAACCTGATCTTTGGTTCATGAACCGCTGAAAATGTTAAAAGCCGCTCACTGAGCGGTCAGACTGCTGAAAAAGTCCTCGTCAAATGACGAGGATTTTTTATAATAGAGCCATGTTAAAAGAACGCCCCCAAACCCAGTCCACCCTTGAGTTTGTCTGTATTGATGAGCTTGTGCCTAAAGATC
>NZ_RQXW01000010.1 GCF_003957515.1 Amphritea opalescens | reverse complement strand
GTCCGCTTTGGGAGCGGCCATGAGAAAGCTGGTACAAGTATGTTTTGGCGTGGTTAAGAATCAAAGTGAATTCCAGGTTCAAACGGCTTAAAAAACAGTTTGAACCCGGTGGTGAGAGATGGTATCTGCGAGTGCAATATCGGCCAACCGCCGTGAACAACCTCGCCACTAGATCAAACCGATAGCTGTGCTATGCTATTCATCCACTGAAAGGTATCCATTTAAGATTACGTCACTATTTTTCGGAGGATCTATCCATTAGCTTCTGACCCTATTCGTCCCAGAATAACTTAAAAGTCAGAATTCAGGAGGTTATACCGGTGCCACTCTTTAAAAGCCTCCCGCTGCGCAAAAAGATGATCCTCTTGTTCCTGCTGATCAGTAGTACCGTGCTTACCCTAGCGACCACCGGCTTCGCGATCAATGACTGGCATGATTCAAGATTACAGGTCACAGAAAACCTGCGTTCACAGGCCGATATTATTAGTCACAACGCCATCGCCGCACTAACATTCGAAGACCCTGAATCCGTGCGTATAACCCTCGAATCACTGGAAAATGTTCGTAATATCGTCCTCGCCGTGGTTTACGATGCCGATAAACATATTTTTGCCCAATACTCACCCAAAGGTTACTCCGCGCCGCCACTACCAGACAGTCTTGAAGGCGAGCTAAACAGAACGCTGTATGTGATTCGTCCGGTGAAGGTCGATCAGGAAACCATCGGTTTTACCTTGTTACTCTCCGATCTTAGCTACCTAAAAAAGCGCCAAATTGACCAGATCAGCATCGCCTTTGTCGTCTTTTTACTCTCATTGATTGTCGCCTTGGTGCTGTCCAGTGTGGCGCAGAACATTATCACCCGCCCCATTACTCAGCTCGCCAGTACCGCCCGAAAGATCACCCGCACGCAGAACTATCAGCTGCGAGTACGTAACCGCTCTCGAGATGAGATCGGCAGCCTCGCAGCCGACTTCAACCAGATGATTGAGCAAATTCAGACGCGGGATAATGAACTGCAAGATGCGAGTCAGCTACTGGAAAAGAAAGTTAAGGACCGCACGGCAGAACTGCTTCGATTAACCGAACAGTTAGAACATCAAGCTTTTCACGATAATCTCACCGGCCTACCCAACCGCTCAACCTTCGATAATCAACTCAACGCCGCCATCAACTATGCCTGTCGCCAAGGTGAGCAATTGACCGTGATGTTTCTCGACCTCGACCGTTTTAAAGATATTAACGATACCCTCGGCCACGATATGGGTGATCAGTTACTCATAGAGCTATCATCGCGATTAAAAAACAGCCTCAGGGCAAGTGACACCCTCGCCCGCCTCGGCGGTGATGAATTTGCCATTCTCACGGTGAACACATCACAACACCACGCCACCAATATCGCAGCCAAGCTGGTTGATGAGATTAAAAAGCCGGTCATTATTGGCGATTTAAACCTACAGGTTACCACCAGCATCGGCATCAGCATTTATCCTCAAGATGGTACGGATGCAACCACCATCGTCAAACATGCCGATACCGCCATGTATTCAGCGAAAGCCGCAGGCCGCAATCAGTTCAACTTTTTCGATAAGCAGATGAATATCCATTCGGAACGGCGGATTCAGCTGGCACAAAAGCTGCGACACGCCATCGATAACAATCTGTTTCAGGTTTATTACCAACCCAAATGGTGTACCCGTCGGTCGGTCATGGTCGGCGTAGAGGCCTTAATTCGCTGGTTTGACACAGAAGAAGGCGCGATCTCTCCGGAGGAATTTATTCCGCTCGCCGAAGATCAAGGGCTCATTGGCCAGATTGACCAGTGGGTGATGAATCAATCATGCCGAGATATTCTCCAACTGCACCAGCAGTTCGGCCATAAACTCCAGTTATCCGTTAACTTTTCACCGGCACACTTTATCCGCCATGACCTCTACAACCGCATCGCCGATGTTCTGACCCAAACCGGCTTTCCCGGCACCTCTCTGGATATTGAGATGACCGAAACCGTCATGGCCGCCGAAAATGACTCCTTGTTGAAACAGCTCGATCAAATTCGCACCCTCGGCATCGAGATATCCATCGATGACTTCGGTATCGCTTATTCATCCCTCAGTCGGTTAAAACGTTTACCGCTAAACACGTTAAAAATAGATCGCTCATTTATTCGTGATATCGGGCGCGACCATGACGATGAGATCATCGTCAAAACCATTATCGATATGGCCCATAACCTAAATCTCAAAGTGGTTGCCGAAGGCGTTGAAACCCAAGAACAGTTAACCTTTGTGACCCAATACAACTGCGATCAGGTGCAGGGATTTCTCTTTAGCCCGCCACTTCCCCTAGAAAAAATCAGCGCGTTAATGCAAGCACAGGCCAGTGCTCAGTTAAACGAGCCTTAAATATTCATCCCGTCAGCGTTAATAACTTTTTGAGTTGTCTTTTTAAACGTAAAGCCCTGAATGGCCATAAAATCCGCTAAAGTGCAGACAAAACCAACAAGGTCGTCATCTTTAGTAAATACTTTTCGGTATTTTTTTATGCTATAAATGCAATATTAAGACAAATTATTTACATCCGCGATCAACCCATTCGAGGCGTGACGGATTGACGCTCTATGTCATATTTGTCTTAAAGCAACCTGCGACTCTATGTCACAGCTTTTTTTGCCATTTTTTGCGTCATAATGACAAATGTTGCGCTAAGAGGCTTCTTAAACAGAGGACCCCTTCATAATAAAAACAGACAAAACAATACGTTATTGTCTTTTTAGTTATTTGGTACAGTCTTTGCTGTAACACGGTTATAGCTTGAGTCGTTAAGCACTGACTCTGTGTCTACACGTTTGACGCTCTCTTCGGCTAGAGTGCCGAACTAATGAAGGATTTAAACTATGGTTTCTGAATCGATTGTCGAATTATCGCGCTGGCAATTCGCCCTTACCGCGATGTATCACTTTCTCTTTGTACCCCTAACGCTGGGGTTATCATTTATGCTTGCGATCATGGAATCGGTCTACGTTATGACCGGTAAACAGATCTATAAGGATATGACTCGCTTCTGGGGCAAACTCTTTGGTATTAACTTTGCCCTCGGGGTTACCACTGGACTGACGATGGAGTTTCAGTTCGGCACAAACTGGGCCTACTACTCTCATTATGTCGGCGATATATTCGGGGCACCGCTAGCCATTGAAGGTTTAATGGCATTCTTCCTCGAATCTACCTTTATCGGCCTGTTCTTCTTCGGCTGGGACCGACTCAATAAGGTTCAGCATCTAGGGGTGACTTGGCTGGTTGCGATCGGCTCAAACTTCTCCGCGCTATGGATTTTGATTGCCAATGGCTGGATGCAAAACCCTGTCGGTGCCTACTTTAACTTCGAAACCATGCGAATGGAGATGGATAGCTTCAGCGAAGTTATTTTCAACCCAGTGGCACAGGTTAAATTCGTGCATACCGTGTCTGCAGGCTATGTGACCGGCGCCATGTTCGTGCTCTCTATCAGCGCCCTCTACCTGCTGCGCAACCGTGATGTTGCCTTCGCTCGCCGCTCCTTTGCGATCGCTTCTGCCTTCGGTTTGGCAGCGATTCTTTCGGTCATCCTGCTCGGTGACGAAAGTGGTTATGAGATTGGTGAAGTCCAGCAAGTAAAACTTGCGGCGATTGAAGCCGAATGGGAAACCCATCCAGCACCCGCCTCTTTTACGATGGTCGGCCTACCTAATCAGGAAGAGCAAGTCACCGATTACGCGGTGCGCATCCCCTGGGTGCTAGGGCTAATCGCCACCCGCTCAGTGGACACAGAGATCACCGGTATTAAAGATCTCATTGCCATGAACGAAGTGCGTATTCGTAACGGTATGAAAGCCTATGACCTGCTACAACTACTGCGTAATGGCAATGACACCCCTGCTAACCGGGAAGCCTTCAGCGCGGTCAGCGATGACCTAGGCTATGGCTTGCTACTTACTCGCTTTACGCCGAATGTTAGCGATGCTACCGAGGCACAGATCAAAGCGGCCGCACGGGACACCATCCCTCAGGTCGCACCGATCTTCTGGGCCTTCCGTATTATGGTTGCAGCCGGAGGCATCATGCTGATTACCTTTGCCGCAGCTTTCTATTACACCGCCCGTCGTCGGGAATATAAAACTCGCTGGTTGCTCAAGCTGGCAGTGCTCTGCTTGCCGCTACCATGGGTTGGCGTAGAAACAGGCTGGTTCATTGCCGAATTTGGTCGTCAGCCATGGGCTATCGGTGAAATTCTACCTACCTATGTTGCGACTTCGACACTCAGCGAAACCGATCTATGGCTTAGCATCAGCGGCTTTGCAGCTCTTTACACTTTCTTCCTCTGTATTGAAGTGTTCCTGATGGTTAAATATATCCGTAAAGGGCCCAGCTCTCTTGAAACCGGCCGCTACCATCACGAAAAACTAGGAGAAACTCAGCATGTTTGATTATGAAACTTTGCGTTTAGTCTGGTGGCTTTTAGTTGGCGTACTGCTGATCGGCTTTGCTGTCACCGATGGCTTTGACCTTGGCGTAGCGATGCTACTGCCGCTTCTAGGTAAAAACGACACCGAACGACGGGTCATCATTAACACCATAGGACCACACTGGGACGGTAACCAAGTTTGGCTAATCACCGCCGGTGGTGCCCTTTTTGCCGCTTGGCCTCTGGTCTATGCAACGGCCTTCTCCGGCTTCTACTGGGCGATGCTATTAGTCTTGTTCGCCCTGTTCTTCCGCCCAGTGGGTTTTGAATATCGCAGTAAAATGCCGAGTGCTCGGTGGCGCAAAAATTGGGACTTAGGCATCTGCCTTGGCTCCTTCGTGCCCGCACTGGTGTTTGGTGTTGCCTTCGGTAACCTGTTCCAAGGTGTTCCATTTAGCTTTGATGAACTAACCCGTTCAACCTACACCGGTTCGTTTTGGGCGCTACTGAACCCCTTTGCGATTGTCTGCGGCTTGGTTAGCGTGGTCATGCTGGTGCAACACGGCGCGGTTTGGTTACAGATGCGAGCTGGCGGTGAGATTCAGCAGCGTGGTCAATCGGTTGCAACACTCTCTGGTGTGCTACTCAGCGTCCTGCTACTCATTGCCGGTATCTGGTTATACACCGCGATCCCTGGCTTTATCATTAGCAGCGAGGTGGTCGGCGATGCGAGCTCTAACCCACTGAATAAAACAGTGGTGCAAAGCGCTAACTGGTTCGGTAATTTCGCCCAGTACCCATTGCTATGGTGCTTACCCTTGGCAGCCGTTGTCATACCTCTGCTAACCAGCGTACTTTCACGCGCTAAACGCTCAGGCCTCGCCTTTGTCTCTAGCTCACTAGGGATATCCGCGATCATCCTGCTAGCCGGTGTCACCATGTTTCCGTTTGTTATGCCTTCGTCTACCGACATGGCGAGCAGTCTGACTCTATGGGATGCGACCTCTAGTAAGTTAACACTGGAAATTATGCTCTGGGTAGCGCTGTTCTTTGTGCCCCTCATTCTGATCTACACCACTTGGTGTTATGTCAAAATGTGGCGCCGAGTCGAACCAGAGTTTATTGAACAGAACAATATTTCTAACTACTAGTCTTAACGGAGAATAATATGTGGTATTTCGCTTGGATTCTCGGTGTTCTACTGGCCTGCAGCTTTGGCATCATTAATGCCATGTGGTATGAACATCAGGACGAGACTGAAGAAGAATCCTGATAAGCCGGTGTTATAACTGGGGCAGTGACTTCACTGCTCCAGTTTGCGATAGAGGGTTCGTAAACTACAGCCCGCTATCTCAGCAACACGACTCTTATCCGGATAAACCTGCAGTAACGCATCAAGATAACGCTGTTCAATTTGCTCGATACTGAGCCCCTGCGCAGCCAACTGAGTTAAGCCTTCTGTTTTTTGCGAGACAGATGTCGACCCCAACATCAAATTCAAACTACGCTGGATCACATCGACGTCGATCAGGTCATCATGACGCAACACTACCGCCCGCTCGAGGATATTTTTCAGCTCTCGAACATTTCCCTTAAACGGCTGCTGAGCCAACAATTGCAACGCCTCATCGGTGAGCCGCAACGGCGCTTTATCGTCTATGCGCAACAAAATACTTGTCACCAACAGAGGCAGATCTTCTCTACGTTCAGACAGCGATGGCAAACGAATGGGAAAGGTACTAATACGATGGAACAGGTCTTCTCGGAACTCTCCCCGCTCAACCATCAACTGCAAATCTTTATGGGTAGCGCAAACCAGCCGAAAATTCGCGGCAACAGCCTTACTATCGCCCACCGGACGGAATGTTTTCGTCTCGATCAGTCGCAACAGTTTCACCTGCAGATGCAGCGGTACATCGCCGACCTCATCAAGGAACAGAGTGCCACCCTGGGCCGACTGAACCAGCCCGGTACGCGAGTGGATCGCGCCGGTAAAAGCGCCTTTCGTATGGCCAAACAGCTCACTCTCAAACAGACTATCGGTCAGCCCCGAACACTCCACCGTCACAAAGGGTTTTTCGGACCTAGGACTAGTTGCGTGAACCGCCTGCGCCGCCAGCTCTTTACCGGCACCCGAGGGCCCCATCAACAACACATTGGTATCCGTTTTGCCGACCCGCTGCAGCAGGTCCACCAGCTCATTAAAGGCCTGGCTCCGGCCAATCATCTTGTTGGCAATCGGCTCTGCACTGACCTCCCGAATGGGCGTCATCAGCTCGATAAAGTAGGTTTGCTCCTCCTCATCGGTGATCGGAATAGTTTCAATGCCAACATGTTCTTTGCCCTGTGGCGTATTATGGATATGCAGCACGCTGGCGCGATGACCGTTTTCACGCGCCTCCTGCATTGGGCAGGTTTCCCCTTCGAGATCACAGGGCCGTTGATATCCATGGGAAAGAAAGTAACATTTAGCCGAACCACGCCCATCCAGTCCGCCAAAACGAAAGTCATAGTTCGCATTGGTGGCAACCACATTGTAATCGGCATCAATCAAAACGGCGGGAGAGTGATAACTATCCAACACATTGCGCATCGTTCTCAACCAACTTGCTTTGGTCATGACAACACTCCTTTTCCGTCAAAAATGGCTAAAATGTGTCAATAATGACAAGCTAACCCATTTATTACCAGCACCTTACCAATTAAGAGGCCGTCATTGATGAGCCAGATCAAGATTTCAACACTGCAACAATGCAGCGATGGCCAGCAACTTCTAAGGCTGGCGGGTAAAATCAGCCGTCGAGAAAATCGCTGGCTGACAGCCTTGGGCGTGCTGCAAACCGCCGCAACCATCGGCATTACCGCACTGTTTGCGCTGCTAATCAATGACGCCGTCTATCACCAAGCAGGCCCAGCCCCATGGCAGCAAAACGCTTGGTTGCTGCTGGCAGCCCTGCTTATACTACGCGCCCTATTGCCACTCTGGCAGACCCGCCTAGCGGATCAGGCCAGTATCAACGTTCGTAACCAGTTACGGGCGGTGGTACTAGAGCATTGCGCCGCGTTACAACTCAACTTAGAGCAACACTTCAGTAGCGCAGAGCTTAGCAACCTACTCAGCAGTGAGATCGACAGCACCCGAGACTACTTCGCCGAATTCCTACCACAGCAGCGGCTCGCTATGCTCGCCCCTATCATGATCATCTTCGCCTGCCTCTGGAGTGGCTGGCTGGTGCCACTACTGCTGGCGATCTCTGCGCCATTGATTCCCCTGTTTATGATCATTGTGGGTCACAAGGCCGCCGACGCTAGCCGCCGCAACCTCACGGAACTGACCCGGCTTGGCAACTTGCTGTCAGATCGAATTAAAGGCATCTCCGCATTGCAGCTCGCTGATCGCTGCGATGAAGAGCAACAAAGCCTGTTTCAGCAATCAGAGAAGTTTCGCCACTCAACCATGCAGGTGCTGCGGCTCGCATTTCTCTCCGGCACGTTACTCGAATTTTTTAGCGCCATCAGTATCGCCATGGTGGCGGTTTATCTGGGGCTGCTCTATCTCGATAAGTATCAGATAGGGATGTGGTATGACACCCTCAATCTAAGCCACGGAATATTCCTGCTCATGCTGGCACCGGAGTTTTACCTACCCCTGCGCCGCTTAGGGGCGCTTTACCATGCCCGAGCCGATGCTAGCAGCGTCGCAGATCACTTACTGAAACTATTACGACTGCAGCCGATTAGCGCCAACGACGTCAAGCAAACTCCGACTGAAACCATCGACCAGATTAACCTACAAGAACTCCAGAGTGGCTACGGTGATACCGCGATTGGCAAGCCCCTCAGTTGTAACCTAAAACGAGGCCAGATCACGCTGTTGACCGGCCCATCGGGGGTGGGCAAAAGTACCTTATTGGACACCCTTGCCGGTTTGCAGCCACCGCTTAGCGGGCAACTGGAAGTCAATCACGAGGCGATCAATATTTTCAACAACCACCACTGGCAGCAACGTATCGGCTATATGACGCAGCAACCTGAACTGCTGTTCGACAGCATTCGCCACAACCTCTGCCTTGGCCGAGAGTTCAGCGATACACAGCTATACGATGCGCTTAAGCAGGCCCGAGCCGATCACCTTGTCGATGCGCTACCCGAACAACTGGATTACTGCATCAGCGACAGCGGCGGGTTTCTCTCCGGCGGCCAAGCACAGCGTATTGCGCTTGCTCGGGTCTTTTTACACCAGCCCGACCTGCTGTTACTGGATGAACCGACCGCCAATTTAGATCAGGAAAACGCCCAAGCCTTTATGGCCGGCCTGCAACAGTTTGCAGCCAACGGCGGCATCGTCCTGATCAGCAGTCACCGAGACGCGCACACTCAGTTTGATCAAGTCATCAGCCTCAGTGCCGATCAATCCGCGGAGATATCCCATGCCTGAACTCGTGCAACGCTATTTTCAACTGCTGTGGCAGCAACGCGGTATGGCCTCGCTTGGACTACTGCTCGCGACGGTCACTGCCTTATCGGGTATCGCGTTACTGGCCGTCTCCGGCTGGTTTATCAGCGCCACCGCGGTGGCGGGTTTATCACTCGCAGCCGCCCATGGCTTCAACTATTTTGCCCCCGGCGCCGTTGTTCGAGGACTATCTATCAGCCGAACCTTTGGCCGCTATGGCGAACGACTGGCAACCCATGAAGCGACTTTTCGAGTGATTTCACACCTGCGCAGCGAAATGTTCGCCACTCTCGCACGACACAATTGGCAGGAACAGCCCCTCAACAGCCATGAAGCCAGTAGCCGCCTGCTGGATGATATTCGTCATGCCGAATCACTGTATCTCTCGGCGCTGGTACCCGGCCTCGTCATGCTGCTTAGCAGCCTGCTCTATCTGGCGACAGTGGCCCTGTTTCTACCCCCGTTGGCACTCTGGCTGATACCGCCTTTACTGATGTCGGTCATCCTGGTGCCGATGCTCTATCTACGCCGGGTGCTGCAACCACAAAATAGGCTACATCAACAACGTAGCCTGCAATGGCGTGACGCCCACTCGCTATTTAGCAATCTACGGACACTGATTCTATTTGACCGGCTGTCACACCAGAGTGACACACTCACCCAGAGTGCCAGCATTGCGGATATCACCGAGCAACACACCAGCGATGCGCGGCAACGGGTGAACATTCTCAATCAACTGATTCAAGCGGCGATGCTCCTACTGGTTTTATGGCAAGGGCTAACCGGCTTAGCCGCCGGTCAACTGGAGGGCACGCTGGTCTTTATGCTGCTATTACTGACCCTCGGTTTACAGGAGGTGATCATCACCGGCAGCAGCGCTCTCGCCGCCTTTGCCTTAGGCTATAAGGCATTACAGCGCATTGGCCAACTCAGCCCAGCCAAACCCCAGTCTGATCAACGCCAATTCACTGACATTAACGACGGCCAACCGAGTATTCGCATCCAAGGACTCGAATACCGCTACCCATCACGACAGGAAGCCACCATACAGGGCCTCAGCGCGGCGCTAGACCCTCATCACTGGTATTGGCTAACAAGCCCGAGCGGTTATGGGAAAACCACCCTGATGCAGCTTTTAGCCGGCCAACTGCAACCACAGCAAGGCTCGATCACCTTCACGGGCTTACAACCGAATCAGATCGGTATGATGCCGCAGCAGGTGAGCCTGCTTCAGGGCTCGCTGCGCTTTAATCTCTGCCTTCACCACGACTTTAGCGATGCAGAACTATGGGAGGCACTGCGCACCGTTGAACTGGATAGCTGGGCAGAACAACTACCGGATCAACTGGATACTTGGCTAGGGAAGGGTTCACACCTGCCATCCGGTGGCGAACTGAAACGCCTAGGGTTAGCGCGGCTTATCTTGCTCGACCGCCCCGTTTTATTGCTCGATGAGCCTACCGCCGGTATCGATACCGAACGCAGCCAACGCATTCTTCAGCGCCTGCAACAGCGCTGGGCGAACCGCATTGTGATTATCAGCAGTCATGATATTCAACTGATGGCGACTGACGACCAACCATTAACGCTATAGCCACTACACTGACAGTCAAAAACCCGCCGCGGCGGGTTTTTTTATGGTCTTGCGTTCACCCTTGATCAGCTAATCATCAACGGGGTGGCATTTCTGCCAGACACAAAAAAGGCCCGCGCAATGCGGGCCTTCTCATAAAACGCTCAGCAACAATTACTTGTTAGCTTTACGCTCTTTCTCTTCAGCGATAACTTTTTCAGCAACAGATGCTGGGCAAGCTGAGTAGTGCGCGAACTCCATAGAGAACTGACCACGACCAGAAGTCATAGTACGCAGGTGTCCGATATAACCGAACATCTCAGACAGAGGCACGTCAGCTTTAATACGTACGCCTGAACCGGCTGCTTCTTGACCAGAGATGATGCCACGACGACGGTTAAGGTCACCGATAACGTCACCAACGTGATCTTCAGGAGTGAATACGTCAACCTTCATGACAGGTTCCAGCAACTGTGGACCCGCTTTAGGCATAGACTGACGGAACGCACCTTTAGCTGCGATTTCAAACGCAATCGCAGAGGAGTCAACCGCGTGGTAACCACCATCATACAGCTCAACTTCAACGTCCAGCACAGGGAAACCAGCCAGTGGGCCTGTATCCATCATGCTCTTGAAACCCTTCTCGATAGCTGGGAAGAATTCTTTTGGTACGTTACCACCCACAACAGTAGATGAGAAAGTGAAGCCAGAGTTCTGCTCGCCCGGCTTGATGCGGTAATCGATCTTACCGTATTGACCTGAACCACCAGACTGTTTCTTATGCGTGTAGCTGTCTTCGATCGCTTGAGTGATTGTCTCGCGGTAAGCAACCTGTGGCTGACCTACAATCAGTTCAACGCCGTAAGTACGCTTCAGGATGTCAACTTTGATATCCAAGTGCAGCTCGCCCATACCTTTCAGGATGGTTTCGCCAGAATCTTCGTCGGTTTCAACGATGAAGGTAGGATCTTCTGCAACCATTTTACCGATCGCGATACCCATTTTCTCAGCACCACCTTTATCTTTAGGTGTTACTGCGATAGAGATTACAGGCTCAGGGAAGACCATCGCTTCAAGTGTACATTCATGCTTAGGATCACACAGTGTATGACCAGTCTGTACGTTTTTCATACCCACGATAGCGATGATGTCACCGGCTTGAGCAGAATCCAGTTCTTTACGCTCATCGGCTTCCATTTCACACATCCGGCCAACACGTTCCGTTTTACCGGTGAACGAGTTAAGGATGGTGTCACCTTTCTTCAATTTACCAGAGTAAATACGAACGAAGGTCAGAGCACCGAAACGGTCATCCATGATTTTGAATGCCAAGGCGCGGAAAGGCTCATCAGTAGAAACCGTAGCGACTTCACCTGTTGGCTCACCGAACTCATCGGTCAGATCTTGTGGAATAACATCTGTTGGGCTCGGCAGGTAATCAACAACCGCATCCAGAATCAACTGAATACCTTTGTTTTTGAATGCAGAACCACAGTAAGTTGGGAAGAACGCCAACTCACGAGTACCGGTACGGATACAACGCTTGATATCTTCCATAGCAGGCTCTTCGCCGTCCATGTAAGCCATCATCAGGTCGTCGTCTTGCTCTACAGCAGTTTCGATCAACTGTTCACGGTACATTTCAACATCTTCTACCATATCGGCAGGGACATCGGTCACGACGAAGTTTTCTGGCAAGCCAGTATCGTCCCAAACGTAAGCTTTACGTGTTAGCAGGTCAACCACACCAACAAAGTCTTCTTCGCGGCCGATTGGCAGAACCATGATCAGTGGCTTAGCCGCCAATACATTTTCAACTTGGTCAACAACTTTATGGAAGTCAGCGCCCATACGGTCTAGCTTGTTAACGAAGATGATACGGGAAACGCCCGATTCATCAGCATAACGCCAGTTAGTTTCTGATTGAGGCTCAACACCACCAGAACCACAGAATACGCCGATGCCGCCATCCAACACTTTCAGTGAACGATATACTTCAACCGTGAAGTCAACGTGTCCTGGAGTATCGATGATGTTCATGCGGTGATCTTTCCAGAAAGTGGTGATCGCCGCTGACTGGATAGTAATACCCCGCTCAGCTTCTTGTTCCATGAAGTCAGTAGTGGACTCACCGTCGTGAACCTCACCTGTCTTATGGATTTTACCTGTCAGTTTCAGGATACGTTCGGTCGTAGTAGTTTTACCCGCGTCTACGTGGGCGAAAATACCGATGTTACGGTAGTGTGATAAGTCAGACATTTCTTCACTCGAATGTTAGGGGCGTAAAATGCGCGGCATTATACCGCATTCATTGGCATTTGTAGATATTTTAAGCAAAGAAAAATCCTCGCTGCCATATCAACGCTCAGGGTTCACTTTTTGGGATGTCGATACTCTGATATAAGATCAGGATGTCAGATGCCGTATTCCTCAAAAATCTCTTTCAGACCCGGCTTATTAGCCAGCATCTCTTCTTGATCTAACCCCTTAAGTTCATGGGGGAAAACCAGCCAATCTTCTGATTTATGCAAGTAATAATCGGGCTCTAGATCGGTCCGATTGTTAGCTGGCTTGAACCAGGGTGTCGCAATTCGAATATCATGGGGAGCATTCAGACGCGCTTTATCTCTCAGCGTATCGATGACAGCCTTGATACTCAATCCGGTGTCAAACACATCATCAACAATCAGCAATGAATCTGCTTGATTGATATTACGCACGAGATAATCCAGTCCATGCACCCGCACCTCTTTATTTCGAGTACCAATACCCGAATATGAAGATGTACGAATAGCGATATGATCGGTATCCACACCCAGATGATCTAATAGCTCCTGTACTGCGATACCGACCGGAGTACCTCCGCGCCAGACACCCACAATAAAATCAGGACGGAAGCCACTATTATAGACTTCCAACGCCAGCCTGAAAGAATCTTCAAGCAGATCCTGTGCGCTCAGATATATTTTTTCAACCATCTGTTTATTCCATTCACCGGCCTATATTTGGCCTATGAGGACCTCAGTATACAGGTCTATGAAAGTACCGATTTGTCGGCAAGGCCCGCTACTGTACGTATTCTGATCAAACCGCGCAACATTAGACGCCGTTTTTATGCAAAAAGCACCTGCCATTTAGGCTCCCTGCTTGCCGATCACTGAAAACGATTCAAGTAACCCTATCTACGGCAAACGTTCACCCTCATCGGCGACACCATTTAACTGATCAAGAATAGGGCAATCCGCCTGCTGATCACCGCGACAAGCACTCACCGCCGTTTCCAACATAGCCCGCATCTGCTGTAACGATTCTATCTGCTGATCGATCCGCTGAATCTGCTGCTCGGCTTTCTGTTTCACGCTAGCGCTGGTACGGCTCGGGTCCTGAGACAACTGAAACAAAGCGCGGCTCTCCTCTAACGAGAAGCCCATATCCCGTGACCGTTTGATAAAACGAAGCACTTCTAGTTGCTGTTCCGTATAGATACGATAACCGTTTGCCGCACGCGCCGCCGGTGGAATAACACCCTGCTGCTCATAAAACCGAATCGTTTTGCTAGTCAGCCCCGTGGCAGCGGCTGCCTGAGAAATATTCATAATGTGCTCCGACAATGACTTAAGCGAGAACGCTTTATGCTTGAGGGTATCAAACAGACCAAAAGACTAGGCGCTAACGACATAACGGAAAACACCGTCGGTAACATGGCAACCGATAGAAAAGCGCAAGGTTAAGCGCCCGACGGGGATAACTGCATCGTTATCATTCGATTGATGATAATCGTCCGCACTTGCCTCAATTTGGCTATTTGCCCAACAGATTCGCGCTTTCTTCACTAAATTGCAACTCAACAGTTGACCTTACCGTGGCTGGAAGCTCTAACCTGTTTAGTAGATAAATACTGTGATGAGAGTACATCATGACCACAACGCTATTATTAGAGAACGTGACCTGCGCCGGTTGCGTGAAAAAAATTGAAAAAGGCATCAATGCGCTCCCCAATGTCGAACAGGCAACGGTGGACTTTCCCCAACGACGCCTCAATGTCGAAGGCAGCATCAGCGGACCTCAGTTGATCAAAGTGTTGTCTGAGATCGGCTATCGCGGTCGTTTAGCCAGCAATGAAGCCGCCGACCGCGCCCGTCAAAAAGCGCAACAAGCCGCCCAATATAAGCAATATATCCGTAATACATTATTCGCCCTAGGTATCGGTATACCCTTAATGATCGCCGGCATGCTGATGGATGATATGAGCGTGCGAACTCCGCAGGATCAAATCATCTGGGGCCTGATCGGCCTGCTGACCCTGTCGATCTTATTATTTCCTGGGCGACACTTTTTCAGCGGCGCTTGGCACGCATTGAAAACCGGCTCCGCTACCATGGATAGCCTGATCGCCCTAGGTACCGGCGCCGCGTGGCTGTTCTCAACCGCCGTGGTCTTATTTCCGGAGCTGTTCCCCGAGGGTTCGCGACACCTCTATTACGAAGCCAGCGCCATGATTATCGGATTGATTAACTTTGGCCAAGCGATGGAGATCCGTGCCCGCGGTAAAACCTCCGAAGCGGTCGAGCGGCTGCTCAGTCTACAACCCAAAACCGCACGTGTTATCCGTAACGAGAAAGAGGTAGACCTACCGCTAGAGCTGGTCGAAACCGGTGATCGGCTCCGTATTCGCCCCGGTGAACAGATACCGGTCGATGCCATCGTGGAGGAGGGTAGTAGTCTCATTGATGAAGCTATGCTCAGCGGCGAACCTCTGCCGGTCAGCAAATCGGCCGGAGATCGCGTCAGCGCCGGCACGCTGAATAAATCAGGCGCCCTGATCGTCACCGCCAAAAAGGTCGGCAGCGACACCGCCCTGAGTCGCATTATAGAGATGGTAAAACAGGCCCAGGCCAGCAAGCCGGAAATATCCAGACTGGCGGATACGGTCGCCAGCATCTTTGTCCCAGTGGTCATTCTCTGTAGTATTGCGACGGCACTGATCTGGTATCTGTTTGGCCCCGAGCCACCCCTGTCATATATGCTGGTCACCGCCACAACCGTACTGATTATCGCCTGCCCCTGTGCCTTAGGCTTGGCCACGCCGATGTCGGTGATGGTCGGTGTTGGCAAAGCGGCGGAATACGGCATTCTCATCCGTAACGGACAGGCACTACAGACCGCGTCACAGCTAGATACCTTGGTACTGGATAAAACCGGCACCATTACCGAAGGCGCGCCAAAAGTGACCGATATCCTTACCGATCGGCCTAACATGCTGCAATTAGCCGCCTCATTAGAAAATGCCTCTGAGCACCCATTGGCTGAAGCCATTGTTCGCTATGCCGCTGAACAACAGGTCGATCTATTAGCAGTGGATAACTTTCAAGCCACCAGCGGAAGGGGCGCCAAAGCCTTTGTGGATAACATTGAGGTCAGCTTGGGTAATCAAGCATGGATGGAGGAGCAGGGCATCGACTGCTCCGCCTTTGTGGATAAAGCCAACGTCCTCGCAGAACAGGCCAAAACCCCGGTATACGTGAGCCTCGACAGAGAACTGGCCGGTATTTTAGCGATCGCTGATCCGATCAGAGCAGACTCTATCGCCGCCATTGCCCGATTACAACGCGCGGGCCTCAACGTCATTATGCTCACCGGCGATAACCCCCATACCGCCGCCGCGGTGGCTCGCCAAGTGGGTGTGGATAACTTTATTGCGGGTATTTTACCGGAAGATAAAGCGAAGGAAGTGGAGAAATTACAACGGGCGGACAACACGGTTGGTATGTGCGGTGATGGTATCAACGATGCCCCCGCCTTAGCACGGGCCGATGTTGGTTTTGCCATCGGTAACGGCACCGATGTCGCGATTGAAAGCGCCGATATGGTACTGATTCGCAACAGCCTACACTCCGTTGCCGATGCTATTGAGCTGTCCCGCGCGACCCTCAGTAATATCCGCCAAAACCTGTTTGGTGCCTTCATCTACAACAGTTTAGGTATCCCAATCGCCGCCGGCATTTTATTCCCCTTTACCGGCCTGTTACTCAGCCCTGTGATCGCAGGGGCCGCCATGGCCTTTTCATCCGTCACCGTGGTCACCAATGCCAACCGACTACGGCTGTTCAAACCGTCAACCAGAACATAACCGCAGAAGACAGACGGCAGAAAGCCTGTAACAGAGATATTTATGCTTTGTCACAGGCTTTCAGGCTGATTTCAGTCAAAGGGAGGATACTAAGCCTATCAACATCGGAGGTCTTATGTGTAGTTCACCCAAAGCCAGTCATCATAGCCCCAGCGGCACAATCACTCTGAGACCGACACAGTTAAGCGGCCATCAGCAAGCCGATTTTGCCGCCAAAGCCAATGCCGCTTTCGAACGCAGAGAGCAACGGCGCCTACAGCGCAACCAAACAATCATCACGCCGGTGAAGCAACAATCGCTGCTACAACGACTCTTTCGCAAGTTATTCAGAGCAGATACCACACCGCCAACAAGCCAGTCACGCTCAACACAATAGTGTAGGGCAGGGCCATGATGACCATCCGCATATAGGACAATCGGATCAGTGGCGCGACCGCCGAGGTCAACAGAAACAGGAATGCCGCTTGCCCATTAGGCGTTGCTACACTCGGCAAATTTGTACCGGTATTAATCGCTACCGCCAGCGAATTAAAATGCGCCTGACTGATACGTCCCGCCGCAAAGGCATCCGCCACCTCATTGATATACACCGTGGCAACAAACACATTATCGCTGATCGCCGACAACAACCCATTAGCGATAAAAAACATCACCGGTTGATAACGTAAATCCTGTGCTAATACAGCCTCAATGACCGGCGTAAAGAGATGTTGATCATGAATCACCGACACGATGGTAAAAAAGACCACCAGCAATGCGGTAAAGGGCAAGGCTTCTTCGAAGGCATGTCCTAGCTGATGCTCCTCGGTGATGCCGTTGAGGCTGGTGAGCAAGATAATCACCGTTAAACCAATGACCCCGACTTCAGCCAGATGGAAGGCTAGCGCTAGAATCAGAAAGATCGCCACCGCAAATTGCATATAGAGTGCGGCTCTCTCTTTCATCCCCCAGTTAGCATGAGTCTCTTGATCATACTTTTTCAAAATATCGAACACTGGCTGGGGAATCCGGCCACCGTATCCAAACCAACCCGTCTTTTCTAAGATCACCGTGGTGAGTAAACCGCACAGCAAGACCGGCATCGAAACGGGCGCGACGTTTATGAAAAAATCATTGAAGTACCATCCCATCTTTTCCCCAATCAACAAATTCTGAGGCTCACCCACCAAAGTACTCACTCCACCCAGCGCAGTACCAACCGCCCCATGCATTAATAAGCTACGCAGAAACCCACGAAACTCATCCAGCTCTAAGCGGTGCTCTTCATGTAACGCTTCATCACTCGACTGGTCGCACGGCATATCGGGATAACAGCCGGAGACCACCCGATGGTAAATCGCATAGAAACCCACCGCCGAACTGATCAATACTGCGGTGACGGTGAGGGCATCTAAAAAAGCCGACAGGGAAGCTCCCATCAAGGCAAACAACAGCGCCAAGAGGGTCTTGTTACGCACATTCAGTAACAGTTTGGTAAAGACAAACAGCAGCATCCCTTTCATAAAGTAGATGCCTGCCACCATAAACATCAACAGCAAAATCACCGGCAGGTTAGCGGCGATCTCACGGTACACATGGGCAGGCTCCGACAACTGCATCACCACCGCTTCAATCGCCAACAGGCCTCCTGGCTGCAAGGGATAACACCTGAGCGCCATGGACAACGTAAAGATAAACTCAAAAATCAATACCCAACCACTGACGGCCGGCCCCATTAGCGCATTCACTAACGGGTTAACGACGAGAAAAGTCAGTATTAAGTTTTTATACCATTCTGGTGAATTACCCAGAAAGTTACTGTAAACCGCCTGTAGAAAAGAGCGTAAACTGTTCATAAACCTATATATAGCAGCATGATGACTATCAGCTGCTCTCCTAAAAGCCCGAAAAAGGGATCTATAGTAAACCTGCTGCGCACTGAACGACCATGACAGAAAGCAGCTGTGGGCTTGAATCAGGAGACATATAACAAAAAATACCGGCACCGATTAGCTTTTGACTATCGCTACCTTAAAATTAATTAATTTTATTAACTACCGGTATTTTGGCATTATCACTTTATTGAAATTGACGACCATTTAAGGAACAAACAACATGCTGACCAACAAAGAAGGCCAGAAAATCCCACAGGTAACCTTTCACACCCAACAGCACAATCAATGGGTTGATGTCACCACCGACGAACTATTTGCCGGTAAAAAAGTGATCATTTTTGCGTTGCCAGGCGCCTTCACGCCTACCTGTTCAACCACTCACTTACCGCGCTATAACGAGCTGCTACCGGTATTTAAGCAACAGGGTATCGACAGCATCATCTGTATCTCGGTCAACGATACCTTTGTCATGAATGCGTGGCAGGCAGATCAAGGCGCGGAAAACATCACCTTTATTCCTGATGGCAATGGTGAGTTCGCTGCCGGCATGGATATGCTGGTCGATAAAGATGATATCGGCTTTGGCAAACGCAGCTGGCGCTATTCGATGCTGGTCGTTGACGGCGTCGTTGAAAAACAGTTTATCGAACCTGACCTGCCGGGCGACCCGTTCACCGTGTCCGATGCCGATACGATGCTCAACTACATCAACCCGAATGCAGAGCAGCCTAAACGAGTTAGCGTACTGTCTAAGCCAGGCTGCCCACACTGCATCCGCGCGAAAAAACTGCTGCAAGAAAAAGGCTTCCACTATGAAGAAATTGAACTCGGTAGCCACGGCCTAAGCTACAGTTCACTGGCCGCGATCAGTGGTCAGGGAACCACTCCGCAAATCTTTATCGATGGCGAATGTATCGGCGGTGCCGATGAGTTAGAACAGTACTTTGCTTAATCTAACAGTTCAGAGTTAAACCAAAAGCCGGTCTACACCGGCTTTTTTACGTCTTTTTTTCGTTATAGCTAGTCTAAATAGAATTCTATATTGCGAATCATTCTTATTTGCATTAGCATCTCCATATCACGTAACGGAGTAACGTCATGCACTTAAAATCTTTCCTATCAGCCTCGATTATCGCCGCGGCACTACAGGCCCCGATGGCTTTTTCAGCAGCTGCACCCGCAGAGATCATCGATAACTACGCTGATATTGCATTAGCGACCTACGAAGACTCGTTATTCAGTGCCAAGACGCTGCAACTGAGCATCAACAATTTCTTGCAAAACCCCACCGCTGCCAGCTTACAACAAGCTCGCACCGCTTGGATTGCCGCCCGAGTGCCTTATCAGCAATCGGAAGCCTTCCGTTTTGGTAACAGCATCGTCGATGACTGGGAAGGGCGGGTTAACGCTTGGCCGCTCGATGAAGGTCTCATCGACTATGTTGATACCGGCAAATATGGCACCGAATCCGATGAAAACGAACTATTCCGTGCAAACATCATCGCCAATACCACATTAACAGTGGCCGGCGTAAAGATTGATGCTTCGAAAATAACACCTGCATTGCTGTCCGAAACACTGCATGAAATCGATGGTATCGAAGCCAACGTAGCCAGTGGTTACCATGCGATTGAGTTTCTTCTATGGGGACAGGATCTAAACGGCACTAACCCAGGCGCAGGTAATCGTCCCGCAACGGATTTCAGCCTAGACAACTGCACCGGTGGACACTGTGATCGACGTCGTGACTACCTACAGGCGGCCACTCAGCTATTGATTACCGATCTGCAAGAGATGGTCGGCAACTGGCAAGACGATGGTGCAGCTCGTCAGGAACTCACCGCAAAAGAAGATAACGCGGCCATCGCGACCATCCTAACCGGTATCGGCAGCCTCGCTTATGGCGAACTTGCAGGGGAACGCACCAAGCTAGGTTTGATGTTACATGACCCTGAAGAGGAACATGACTGCTTCTCAGATAATACCCACTGGTCACATTTCTATGACGCCAAGGGCATCCGCAATGTTTATCAGGGTGAATACTCCCGTATCGATGGCAGTGTTGTCTCTGGCCCTAGCTTGTCAGACTTCGTCGCGGCAAAAGCACCGGTGGCCGATCAAAACATGCAGAACAAACTAGCTGCCACTGAAGCTGCTGCCCAAACCATGGTCGATGCGGCTAGTCAGGGCCAAACCTTCGATGTACTGATCGGCGAAAACAATCCTGAAGGCAATCAGATAGTACAAACCTTCGTGGATTCATTGACCGATGAGACTCAAGCCATTGAAGATATCATCGCCGTACTGGATCTCGACGGTGTAGAACTAGAAGGTTCTGATAGCCTAGATAGCCCAGAAAAGGTCATGGAATAAATCCATGCGGGCAGTCTTCCCCAGGCAGCGATTGATCAACTTCTCCTCGGCACCGGTTCTGATGCTTGCGTTATTAAGCACCTCAGCACCGGCAGCCGAAGAGGTCGATCAGTTAGCCATCTATACGCCTGGGGAAGAACGCCCCGGCGGGGAGACCAGCCACCGCAAACCTCGTGACCGCCATGTGTTCAGTCAACCTTCGGCCAATATGAGCTTTGCCGACCGACTCAGCTTTGGTTTAGGTGACAGTCTGTTCGATAAAATCTGGGTGCCCTCACCCTCATCGACGACCGCCAGCGACGGACTCGGGCCGCTCTATAATGCCCGCTCCTGCGATCAATGCCATCAACGCGACGGCAGGGGCCAGCCCAAGGCTAACTGGCCAGAAGCACTAGCAACCTCTCTGTTTCTACGCTTGAGCATTCCGCCGCAAACC
Source organism: Amphritea opalescens (assembly GCF_003957515.1). Taxonomy (GTDB): domain Bacteria; phylum Pseudomonadota; class Gammaproteobacteria; order Pseudomonadales; family Balneatricaceae; genus Amphritea; species Amphritea opalescens. The sequence continues at coordinate 127,692 of NZ_RQXW01000010.1, read as the reverse complement.
GACACCCAGCGACAACAACTCAAGCGCGGCCGAATCGGTGCTATTCCCGACCCAACCTATGGTATTCAACTGCAAAACCGGGCGATCAACGGTCTCGATGCAGAAGGCCATATGCAGATAACCTACACCGAGAGCCAAGTCAGCTTGGCCGATGGCACTCAGGTTAGCCTGCGCAAGCCGACTTACCATATTAGTGAATTAAAGTACGGCCCACTGCATTCCCAGATAATGCTATCCCCCCGTCTAGCCCCTCCCATGCTGGGATTAGGCTTACTGGAAGCGATTCCCGATAGCGCCATTATGGCACTCAGTGATCCTGACGATCTAAATGGCGACGGGATTTCCGGCCGACCCAACTGGGTTTGGGATCAACAACAAGAGCAACTGGCGATAGGGCGGTTTGGTTGGAAAGCGGGCAACCCAAGCGTCCTGCAACAAACCGTCAGTGCGTTGAGTCATGATATCGGTATCGGCACCCCTTATCAGCCATCGCCTTATGGCGACTGCACTGTGCGTCAAACGGCCTGCCTAGCGCAGCCTGAGGGAAACACGCCACAGCAGGACAACAGCGAAGCCTCTGCAGAACTGGTCGAGTTACTGGTATTCTATAGCCGGAATTTAGCACCGCCTGTTCGGCCCGATGCCCAACAGCCCGAGGTACTAAGGGGCAAAGCGATCTTTCAACGCAGCGGCTGTAGTAACTGCCATCAACCCAGTTTTGAAACGCCGAACGAGCCCAACTTAGCCGAGCAATCAGCACAACAGATCTGGCCTTACACCGACCTACTACTGCATGATATGGGCGAAGGCTTGGCCGATCATCGGCCAGAATACAGTGCCACTGGGCGAGAATGGAAGACCCCGCCTCTCTGGGGGATCGGCTTAACCAATACGGTCAACGGCCATCAGTATTTTCTCCACGATGGGCGCGCCCGCACGCTGCTAGAGGCTATTCTCTGGCACGGCGGTGAAGCGGCTAACGCCCGACAGAAGGTCATTAATTTAGCAACATCAGAGCGGCATGCTCTGATTACTTTTTTGGAGTCATTATGAAACAAGCGTCTTCTCCTCTGTGGCCAACACTGCTGGGAGCGGCATGTCTTCTGACGCTCACCGGTGTGTTACATGCAGCACCGACGGAGCAACAGTGGAAAACGGTCAACCATACGCTGGTAACAGAGCATATTCTCCCTCGCTATCAACACCTCGCAGAGAGTAGTAGCGCACTGCAAAGCAGCACGGCGGCGCTTTGCCAGCAACCCGACCAAGCTCATCTCGATGCGGCTCAACAAGCCTTCCACCGCACGATGGATGATTGGGAAAGGGTACAGCATATTCAGTTTGGCCCCATTGAAAACCTGATGCGTAATTTCAGTATGCAGTTCTGGCCAGATAAGAAAAACCTGATCGGCAAACAGTTGAACATACTGCTGGCCGAGCAAGATCCCGCCACCCTGAAAACCGATGCCCTCTACAAAGCTAGCATTGGCGTTAAAGGTCTACCGGCACTGGAACGCTTACTCTTTACCGGTCAACTCAGTGAACTTGAAAACCACAGTTATCGCTGCCAGTTAACCAGCACTATTGCCGCCTATGTCGCGGAAAATAGCGCCGCTACCGTGACCGAATGGCAGCAGGAGTACAGCCCCTCTGTCTTTAACGCCGGCAGCGAAGATAGCTACTATGATGACCATCAAGAAGTCGCCGTTGATATGCTGAAATCACTGGTCGAGCCCGTTGAGGCGATTCGCGATCAGAAAATTCTCCGCCCGCTGGGTAACGGCGAAAAAGTCCGACCTCGTCGCAGTGAATCTTGGCGCAGTGAGCGTTCGATACGCAATATCCAGCTCAATATCGCAAGCCTACAAGACCTCTATGAAGGTCACCCAGATAATGTCGCCAACCTTTTACGTCAGCAGGGTGCAGCGGCACAGGCCGATCAGATCAGCGGACTCTTCAGCGATATTATTACCCAGTTGAAAACTATCAAAGGTCCATTAACGACCACTCTTTACCAACCGCAAACGGTGACTCAACTGCAGCAGGTCAGCGCCTCACTGAAACAGCTAGATTTAGCACTGAATGCCGCCATGCAAACGCTCGATATCCAATTAGGGTTTAACAGCCGTGATGGAGACTAATCGCCGCCGTTTCTGCCAGCTACTTGGCAGTGCAGTGTTATTGCCTTCGTTATTGTCAGGGCCGGTCTTCGCCGGCGCTAACAAAACAACCGCGAAACCCCTGTTTGCATCGGCCGCGCAAGACCGTGATGGCAACTACCACCTCTATCTGATCGGCGAGCAGGGAGAGATCCTCCTAGATCACCCTCTGCAGGGGCGAGCCCACCATACCGAAGCGCACCCTTCAGTGCCGTTACTGGCTTGCACCGCGCGGCGTCCAGGGCGCTTTATCGATATCATCGATTACCGGGAACAACGGTTGGTGAAACGTATTCTCGCCGAAGAGGGACGACACTTCTTTGGCCACAGCATCTTTACAGAGGATGGCCGCTGGCTGGTCACCACGGAAAATGAACTCAGCACGGGGCAGGGGAGAGTCGTCGTTCGCTCTTTGGCGGATGACTATGCCATCATCGCCGATTATCCCAGCCACGGAATCGGCCCCCATGAGCTGACTCAGCAACCCGATAGTGATGTCTTAGTGGTCGCCAACGGCGGCATACTCACCCACCCAGATCATGGCCGAGAAAAACTCAACCTCGACAGCATGCAGCCCTCGCTGGTTCGTCTCGATCTCCACTCCGGCGAACTACTAGAGGAGCGGATGTTACCGAAGGAACAACATCAGCTGAGTATCCGCCATATCGATACCAACGCCGAGGGAATCACCGCGATCGCTCTGCAATATCAAGGCAATATCGGCGATAACCCGCCATTAGTGGCGATTCATCAGCCGCACCAGCCCATTACCCTGTTGCAAGCACCGGAAGCGATCAATATAGCGATGAAAGGCTACTGCGGTAGTGTCCGATGTGATCATAGCGGCCGTTATGCCGCGGTCTCGGCACCCCGGGGCGATCTGATTTCATTCTGGGATTTAGAGCAGCAAACATTTATCTCTTCGATCAAGAGTCGAGATGGCTGCGGCTTAACGGCCACCACCCATAACGGCGAATTTATCATCAGCGCTGGCACCGGACGCTGTCTGCAACACAACCTAGACACCGGCCACACTCGCCGTCTACAACAGACGGTAAAAACCGCGTGGGATAACCATATGACCAGCATACCAAGCTAATTTCCCCTGTCGTCTGGCGCTAAGCCAGACCCATACCAACACCGATACACAGCCCAGAATTAACCTTCTGTGGATCTGCTCGGCTTAAATTTAACGTTCTGACTCAAGGAAACACCATGAACAAAACACTACTCGCCTCAATGATCGCTGCTGCACTTAGCGTCGCCCCAATCGCACAGGCGAACGACATGCAAACCGAACTTAGCCTGCTGAAGCAGCGCATCGCTCAACTGGAATCGCAACTGAGTGATACTATGGCGGTGCAAGCCGAGCACCAAAAAAGCGCTTCAGTCGACAGTGATAACCCAATCACTATCAGCGGTAGCGCCGAGTTTCTGGCCACCGGTTCTGAATTACCTGATGGCAGCAGTGAAAGCGACCTCGACGTCGACAGTGTTGAACTGACAATAGACGCCGCATTGAATCAATACATGGCACTCTCAACCACGTTGAAGTATGAAGACGATGGCGAAGATCAGGATTTCTTTGTCGATGAAGCCATCGTCACCATCAGTTCTGACGACACCCCTTGGTCACTTGTGGCAGGTCGTACCGCTGTCCCATTCGCCGTGGTCAACGGTAATGCTTGGACAGATCCCCTAACCTATGATCTGACCGATAACACCGACGACCTACTGTACGTGGGCTTCAATCAAGGTATCTTTAGTGCTGGCGGTTACGCCTTTAAGGGCCAGAGTGATGAAAGCAATATCAACAATCTCGGTTTGAATGTCGCGTTAGCCTTCGACAACGGCTTTGCCATCGGTGCCGGCTACCTCAACAATATCCGTAATACCGACCCACTCGATGCAGATAGTCTGACTGACGATGACAAGGTAGGCGCTTCACGGATAAACCTGAGTTATGAACTAGATGCGCTGGCACTCTCAGCGGAATACCTACAGACAGAAAGCTTTAAAGAGCTGGCGGGCCGACCTGAGATTACCGTCTGGCATCTCAGCGCAGATTACGCTACTAACATATTCGGTGCGCCAGGCAACCTGTCTCTAGGCTACAGTGAATCCGATGATGCCGATCTCATCACCGATGCGGGCGATAACCTCTTTGCTCAATCCCGCCTAACCCTCGGCGCCTCCCGCGAGTTGCATGAAAATGCTGAACTGATTGTGGAATACGTTCGCGAAGAAGATTATGCCAACGATGACACCGACACTCTGAATCTGGTGTTATCCACTAGTTTCTAAACCGTTCTACCGGCTTAGGTAAGTCGAAGCAGATAAGCACCCGGTGACTCAATGCCGGGCGCTTATTTAAAAGGCATCTTCCGTGAGTTCCATCACTTCCAACAGCCATTCACGAAACATCCGCATACCGTAAGTCAGTTGACGATCTTTCGGATACACCAGATAGAACGCTCTACCGGTTAGTAACTCAATATCCACCGGTACCACCAACTGCCCATACTGTAATTCTCGGGTAATCAATGCTTTATCCGATAAGGCGACTCCTAGCCCCTCTAAGGCGGCCCCTAGCGCCAACTGAGTGCTCGAGAACGATAACCCCTTCTCTTCACCCGTCATCGAAATACCAGCCTTCAGCAACAGCCTCTGCCACTCATTACGGCGACTGGTCACATGAATCAAGGTTTGTTTTTTCAGATCAGCGAGGGTTTCAATCTGATGCTCCTCCATCTTCCGAGGGCTACAAACCGGCACCACCACCGAACGGTGTACCAGATGGACTTCAATATCATCGTCATCCGGTGGATCACCAAAATAAACCGCCATATCCAGATCGGTATGATCAAAATCGATCCGGTTAACCGCGCCGGTGCTTAGCCGCAGCTCCACATCGGGATACAGCGCCTGAAAGTCCTTAATCCGCGGCATCAACCAGCGACTTAAAAAGGCGGGAGGGGCTTCAAAGGTTAACGAGCTGGTATTCGGGGCAGAGATCAAACGGCGGGTCGCCGCATCCAACTCATCCAATGCATGAGAGACCGCCACGAGATATTTCTCGCCAGCAACGGTGATCTGCACCTGTCGCTTCTCTCGCTGAAAGAGCTTTAACCCCAGAAAGGCTTCGAGGGATTTAATCTGGTGACTCACCGCCGAAGGGGTGACAAATAGCTCATCTGCAGCCTTATTAAAACTACCCAAGCGCGCGGCAGATTCAAAACTACGCAAAGCATTCAATGGGGGCAAGCGTCTGATAGGCACCTCAATAGGTGAAATTAATTCACACTTAAGCTGAAAAACGGTCGTTTGTTCTTTAAGCACTGCGACCTTAGTATAACCACCAATGCAACGATGATCCAAGCGCAATACAAGGCGTACATTGAATATGGCTTAAGATTACTGCCAGTTCAATCTTTTGTATCGCAGAGACATCGAGTCACCACGGTGACAACTAAATGAATTTTATTGGTGATACTATGAAAACTAATGACCACGGCTTTAAAGTTGACAGTTTAGGTGATGTCGACACTGCATACTACATCGCGCAGGGCCGTGCAGCTCGCAACGAGTATGTTGCAGAGCGTTTCGACACTTTCGCTACTTGGTTCAAAAGCCTCAAAGCAAAGCGTCAGCAAAAGAGTTTTAACAGCACTCGTTCATTCGGGACCGTCTAGGTCTAAAACGAGACTCCTTTGGGGCCACTTTATGTGGCCTTTTTTTATGCCTGCAAAAAGCGGAAGGGTGAGGAACGAACCGCACCACCGACGCAATCTACTCCTCAAACCACGCCAGAAACCGAAGAACAGAAATCGTGCAAGTGCCACGGTTCTCTTGCGTCCGCAGTTATCGGTGCGGTTCGCAAGCTCACCGCCACCCTACAAAATAATCATTGTGTCGGGAACAGCCCATCTCTCGTAGGGTGAGGTGAGGAATGAACCGCACCATCGATGGTGACAAATTCCGAAGGCAGATCGCCATAACCTCATCGCCGCTGGAAGCGGCTCCCACCGAAGTGCCTACCTTTGTGGGAGCCCCTTCTAGGGGCGATTGGCTGCAAGAGAATTATTGTGTCGGAGCAAGCTCATAACAATTAACGGCAAAAAACTTGTAGAGTGAGAAACGAACCGCACCACAATATAGACGTTAAATTAACGGCACAGACAAGAAAATAATATTTCGGGGCATCAAAAGAAAAAAGGGAATATATAAAAGAAGAGATGAATCAAACAATAAACCGGGAAGGAAAATAAGTTGGTGCAGATGGGGAGACTCGAACTCCCACGCCCTTTCGAGCACTAGCACCTGAAGCTAGCGTGTCTACCAATTCCACCACATCTGCGCATCAACTTGTCACGTTTAAGAGCGCCCCCTTGCTATGTACATAGCCTGCCTTTCGAAACTCAACTACCGATAGTAGTTGGTGCAGATGGGGAGACTCGAACTCCCACGCCCGTTAGAGCACTAGCACCTGAAGCTAGCGTGTCTACCAATTCCACCACATCTGCTCCGAAAGAGGAGCGCATTATAAAGATGCCTTTTTGATTTGTGAAGGCCTAAACACACTTTTTACGTTTTTATTCCGCTGACAGGCAGCTCGTAAAGCTATCCGCTAGAGAATGCAGATAATTGAGGTATCCGCCACGTTGTGCATCAATATCAATCGCCAATGGATCGAGGCGTCCGACATGAATATCCAAGCCACGAGTCAGGCTATCAACCACCGGTGCTTTGAACTGCGGCTCAACAAAGACACAACGGCCTTTATTGGTTTCCAGTGCCTCACGAATCTCGGCCAAACGGCGCGCACCCGGCTTACGGCCTGGATCAACGGTGAAATACCCCAATTGATTTAGCTGATAATGCTCAACGAAACCACCAAAGGCATCGTGAAACACATAAAAACCTTCACCTGCAACCCGTTTTAACTGCTGCTGCAACTGCTGATCAGTTTCGCTTAAGCGAGTAGCAAAATCATCATAAGCCTTCTCAAACAGCTCCGCTTTCTGTGGATACAACACCGCTAACCGGTCTTTGATTTTATCCGCGGCGGCCAAGGCCAACTCCGGTGTCATCCAAAAATGCGGGTCGCCATCATGATGATGTTCATGCTCGGCCATAAGATCGTGGTCATCGTCGTGCTCATGGCCATCCTCATGTTCGTTTTCTTTAGCATGTTCATTCGCATGCTCATCCGAATGTTCATCCGAATGTTCATCCTCGTGATGCTCACTCGGCTCTAGCAATGCGAGGGCAGGGCGCTCAAGCTGATTAACGGTTTTGGTTAAAAACAACTCCAGACCTTCGCCGCCCCAGATAAAGAGATCAGCGTCATGGATATCAGAGATGGAAGAGGGCTTTAAAGAGTAATGATGTGGCGAGCTACCCGGCGGTAACAACACGTCCACCTCTGCCAGATCCCCCAACATATCAACCGCAATCAACTGGATCGGTTTAATACTAGCGAGCACCTTAACCGGCTGCGCTTGCAGGGCCGGAACCCAACTAGCGAATAAACTGAATAAAAAGAACGAGCCATAGCGATACAGGCGACGAGAAAAATAGTCCATGAGGATCAATCCCAGTTATAAAATAAGCTGTCATTTAATAGGCGCAAAGTTATAATATAACAATTAATAGATCAACCGGTATTTTTTATGGCGTCACAAAACAGCCCCCATGTTGCCTATCAAACCAACCACGATCATAACCACTGTATTCAAAACGCGCTCGAACATGCCCAACAGGTGTGTCAAAGCAACGGACAGCGGCTAACTAAAATTCGTGAACTGGTGTTAACGCTGATCTGGCAGAGCCATAAACCGCTCGGTGCCTATGATCTTTTACCAGCGCTGGCGAATGCGGGTTTTAATTCAGCGCCACCCACGGTTTACCGGGCCTTAGATTTTCTACAAGAGCAGGGACTGGTGCACCGATTAGCGTCGCTCAATAGCTTTATCGGCTGCACCCATCCGGGCCAACAGCATCACGGCTACTTTCTGATCTGCTCCCAGTGTGGCAATACCGCCGAGATGGAATCGCAAGAGTTACAAAGTAGTATTCTGAGCTGCGCTAGCGCGGCTGGCTTTTCGGTAGAGCAAGAACAGGTCGAAATTTTAGGGCGCTGCCCCAATTGTCAGGAGTCCGCATGAGTCTGGTTGATGTCAACAACCTAAGTATTATCTACGGCGAGAATAGCGTTGTTAGCAATGTATCCATGCAGCTAAAGCGTGGCGAGATCACCACCTTGATCGGCCCTAACGGCGCCGGCAAAACCACCTTAATCAAAGCTATTTTGGGATTAATTACCCCGAGTTCGGGCCAGATTTCCCGTTCCGAGAGTTTGCAAATCGGTTATATGCCCCAGAAGCTACATATCGACCCAACCTTTCCGTTAACGGTAGAACGCTTCTTGAAAACCGCCGCGTTTTCCAGCACCCAAGACCGTTTACAAGCCCTGGAATCGGTCGGTGCAGAGAAGTTGCTAAAACAATCGGTACACAGCCTGTCCGGTGGAGAAACTCAACGTGTCATGCTGGCTCGCTCACTGCTACGCAAGCCTGACCTACTCGTACTCGATGAACCCGCACAGGGTGTCGATGTTAACGGGCAGATAGAGCTATATAACCTGATCGCTCAGATCCGTGATCGGTACGGCTGTGCCGTGCTGATGATCTCCCACGACCTGCATTTGGTTATGGCAGCCACCGATCAAGTGGTCTGTCTCAACCATCATATCTGCTGCTCGGGTCACCCAGCACAGGTCAGTAACGACCCCTCCTATATTGAGCTATTTGGCATCCCCGGCGCAGAGAATCTTGCGTTTTATAGCCACCACCATAACCACCAGCATGATCGTCGCGGTGAAATCATTAATGCTAAAACCGATATTTCCGAAATACCCGGAGAAAACCATTCGAGCCACTGCGGAGGTGATCACTGATGCCTGATTTTCTGCTCTTTGCTCTCGTTGGCGGCCTTGGTGTCGCGATGATTGCCGGCCCCCTCGGCGCTTTTGTGGTTTGGCGCAGGATGGCCTATTTCGGCGACACCTTGGCGCATTCCGCCCTGCTCGGCGTTGCCATGGGCGTTCTATTTGATCTTAATGTGAACCTTGCTGTGGTGAGTTGCTGCCTACTGCTAGCCTTGATTCTTGTCAGCCTGCAACGACAGCATCTCGTCGCCACCGATACCCTGCTGGGCATTATGGCCCACAGTAGCTTATCCCTCGGTTTGGTGGCCATTGCCCTGCTCGATGATGTCCGAGTCGACTTAATGGACTACCTGTTTGGTGACTTGCTCGCCATCTCACCGACCGATCTGTACTGGATCTACGGCGGGGGCTGTATCGTATTATTGCTGATCTGGCGACTCTGGAACTCACTCTTAGCCATTACCATCAATGAAGAGCTCGCTCAAGTCGAGGGAGTTCCCGTAGCACGTGTGCGGCTGACCTTGATGCTTCTGATCGGCGTGGTGATTGCTATCGCCATGAAGGTTGTCGGGATTCTGTTGATCACATCGCTCCTGATTATTCCGGCGGCGAGTGCCAGACGCCTAGCTAATTCGCCGGAACAGATGGCCATCATTGCCAGCCTATTGGGCATGATTGCGGTGATGCTGGGGCTATACGCATCTTATCAATTTGATACCCCAGCGGGCCCCTCAGTGGTGGTTGCAGCGCTGATTCAGTTTCTATTGCTGTACTCGTTACCCTTTCGCCGTACCGTATGATTCACTACCTACAACGGGCGCGCAAACAGGATCATCGACAGGTGTGGGCGCTTGCCTGGCCCATGATCCTGTCCAACATCACCGTCCCCTTGCTTGGTTTGGTAGATACCGCCGTGATCGGCCATCTACCGGACCCCAAATACCTCGCCGCCGTGGCGGTAGGGGCGATGATCTTCTCGATTCTTTACTGGTCATTCGGCTTTCTTCGCATGGGCACCACGGGGCTTACCGCGCAGGCACTGGGCAATCAAGACCATAATCAGAGCCGGCTCATACTGGCTCAATCGCTGGTGCTCGCAGGCCTAATCGGTCTGACGATTTTTATCCTGCAATATCCGCTGCTTGAGATCGCCCTGAACCTCATCGGCGCAGAGCCAGAGGTCACCGTCGAGGCCCGTCTCTATGCAGAAATCAGAATCTTTGGCGCGCCCGCTGTTCTGGCTAACTACGCATTATTAGGCTGGTTTTTAGGCAATCAAAATACCCGCATCCCGTTAATATTGCTCGTCATCACCAACCTGCTCAATATGCTGTTGGATCTGGTTGCCGTCTACGGTCTTGATATGCATACCGACGGGGTCGCCTTCGCCACTGTTATCTCAGAATACGCCAGCCTGATGCTCGGCTGCTTTTTTATGCTGCGAATGCAGGCGCGGCAACCGGGTAAAACGCCTTGGTTAAAGCTCAAGTCAGTAAGTCATTACTATCACCTTATCGCCGTTAATCGTTATCTTTTTGTCCGTACCTTGGCTCTGTTGCTAACCTTGGCCTTCTTTACCTCTCAGGGAGCGAAGCAGGGCAGTACCATACTCTCGGCCAACGCGGTATTACTCAACTTCTTTATGCTGATCTCTAATGGATTAGATGGTTTTGCCCACGCGGCAGAAGCATTAAGCGGTAAATTTTATGGCGCCAAAGATAACCGCGGTTTTCATCGAATTATCTCAGCGACCCTCAGTTGGTCTCTGATCACAGCGCTACTCTTCACTCTGTTTTTTTGGGTTGGCGGCAATTTTATTATCGCGTTACTCACGGATATTCCCGACGTTCGGCAAACCGCCGCTATCTACCTACCTTGGGTCATCATCCTGCCCTTGGTGGCGGTGTGGAGCTTTCTGGTCGATGGTGTCTTTGTCGGTACCACCCACGTTAAGGCGATGCAAAACACCATGTTAATCTCTGTGTTTCTGGTATTCGCACCGATCTGGTACTTCTCTCAATCTTGGGGCAACAATGGCCTGTGGCTGGCATTTATCAGCCTGTTTCTGGCCAGAGGTGTAACCGGAGGCTATGTCTTCTTTAAGGAATTCAAACCCGAGGACTAACTAATCAATGATGGGTTTAATTCTAGAGAGGGAAGCGCGCTTAGATGCACTTCCCTAAGGACAGGAAAGGAAGATAGGATAAATCGGGCAGCACCCTATGCGGTATTACAGTGAGAAACTAGCCGCTCGATCACGGCAAGGTTGATAACGCATACAATTAACCTCATGGTCATTCACCATTCCTGTCGCCTGCATGTAGGCATAACAGATCGTTGGCCCAACAAAGGTCATACCCGCCTGTTTCAGTGCTTTACTCATCGCGCGAGACTGCTCTGTTTCAGCGGGTACTTCGCTCGGATTTTGCCAGCGGTTCTGGATCGGCTTACCATCAACAAACTGCCAGATATAGTTCGCAAAACTGCCATGTTTAGCGGCTAGTTCCACAAACACCTGCGCCCCTTTAATGGAGGATTCAACCTTGCGGCGATTACGCACAATACCGGGGTCGAGCAGCATCTGTTCAACCTTATCGGCGGTAAAGGCGGCCACTTTAACAGGATCAAAACCCTCGTATTGTCGGCTATAACCTTCACGTTTTTGTAAAATCGTGCGCCAACTCAACCCCGCTTGAGCGCTTTCGAGCACCAAAAACTCAAACAACTGTCGATCATCGCCCTGAGGCACGCCCCAAACTTCATCATGATACTGCTGTTCTAACTCGGTGGACGTTGCCCATGCACAGCGGTGACACATATCCACCTCCTTAGACGTTGAAAGCCAGTTTAATGTTTAGTGTTGCTCGGATTCGGCACGAAGTTCAAGGGTTGTGCCGGTTCTAACTCAACCTTTCCCCCACGATTAACCCGGGTGTCGATCTCCCCTTTAGGCTGATCGGAGCCATCCAGCGCCATAGCATCACTGAAGTCACAGCGAACACATTCACGATGCTCGTGAGTGTCATCCCGATACATCTTCAGGGTATCCATCTCGCCACAACGGGGACATACAGCACCGGCGATAAAACGTTTTACGATAGTCATATTCTTCTCAACAAGCTTATTACGCGAAGGCATACTGGCGAGTACCAGTATGCCGCATTATACCCTAAACAGCCCGCGCACTCTGCAGTGATCCGCAAGCCATATAGTCGCCACGTTAAGCTGTGATACCAGAATGGCGTAATAGGGCCTCAACACTCGGCTCACGCCCCCGGAAGGCCACAAACAGAGCCATCGGTTCTTTAGAGCCACCCATCTCCAGAATGTTTTCGCGGAAAGAACGGCCTGTTTCAGGATTAAATACCCCTTCCTCCTCAAATCGCGAAAAGGCATCTGCCGATAACACTTCAGCCCACTTATAGCTGTAGTAACCCGCCGCATAACCACCGGCAAAGATATGACTAAAGCCATGTTGAAAACGGTTAAATTCGGGAGGCGTCACCACCGCTACCTGTTGGCGAACGCGATCGAGTACCGCCTGCACCTGAGTCACCCCAGCCTGATATTCCCGATGTAATTCAAAATCGAATAGTGATAGTTCAAGCTGACGCACCATCATCATGCCGGATTGGAAGTTTTTTGCCGCCAGCATTTTATCCAACAAAGCTTTCGGCAGAGTCTCTCCGGTTTTGTAATGCCCGGAAATCAATGCCAGCGCTTCAGGCTCATAACACCAGTTTTCTAAAAACTGACTCGGCAGCTCAACCGCATCCCAAGCAACACCATTAATGCCGCTAACATCCGCATATTCGATACGGGTGAGCATGTGATGTAGACCGTGGCCGAACTCGTGGAACAGGGTAGTCACTTCATTGTGGGTCAGCAGGGCAGGATCATCGCCGACCGGTGGGTTAAAGTTACACACCAGATAAGCGACCGGCAGCTGCAAGACGCCGTGATTCATGCGTCGTACCCGGCAATCATCCATCCAAGCACCGCCACGCTTTTTGGCTCGGGCAAAAGGATCGAGGAAGAAGCGGGCGATCAACTCACCGCCACGGCTGACGTTAAATAAGCGTGCATCTTTATGCCAGCTATCGAATTCGGTTACTTCCTCAATATCGATATCAAACAGCTTACCGGTGATACGGAACAGGCCATCAAGCACTTTCGGCATCGGGAAGTAGGGGCGTAGCTCCTCTTGGGAGATCGCATAGCGCGCCTGTTTTAGCTTCTCGCCATAGTAGGTGAGATCCCAAGACTGCAATTCCGTCTGACTGAACTGCTCAAGGGCAAAATCCTGTAGTTCTTGATACTCTTTTTCCGCCTGAGGTTTGCTCATCTGCGCGAGATCATTCAAGAAGCTAACCACCTGCTCCGGAGTATCGGCCATTTTGGTCGCTAGGCTATAAGCCGCGTAGTTATCAAAGCCCAATAGCTTCGCCAGCTCTGCCCGTAGGGTCAGAATCTGGGTCATAATCTCACTGTTATCCCACTGACCCGCATTTGGCCCTCGGTCCGATGCCCGAGTAGAAAACGCTTCATACAGCTCTCGGCGTAACTCGCGGTTATCGGCATAGGTAATGACGGCGAAGTACGAGGGGAAGTCCAAGGTAACCAACCAACCCTCTTCACCTTTCACCTCGGCTAACTGTTTGGCCGCCGCTAAGGCGCTTTCGGGCAGTCCGGCTAACTCATCGACGTTACTGATAAGCTTGCTCCAACCATCCGTCGCATCCATCACGTTTTCAGAAAACTTCGTGGTCAGCTCAGATAGTTTCTGCTGCAACTCGCCATAACGTTGTTTATCGGCGGCACCTAGCGCGATACCTGAGAGACGAAAATCTCTTAGGGTGTTATCGATAACTTTACGCTGTGCTTCATCTAGATCGTTATAGGCATCGCTACTCGCCAGCGCTTGATAGGCTTCAAACAACCCCTGATGTTGCCCCATCTCGGTCCAGAACTGTGACAATTTTGGCAAACAGGCGTTGTAAGCATCGCGCAGTTCATCACTATTCAACACACCATTCAAATGGGAAACTGGCGACCATGCTTTCGCCAAACGGTCATGGCACTCCTCTAGAGGAACCACCAGATTATCCCAGTCCGGCGCATCATTTCCGTCTAATACCTGCGCCACTACCGCGCGACAATCAGCCAATAGCTGATCCACTGCCGGCTCTACATGTTCAGGCTTAATCTTAGAAAAGGGCGGCAGCTGGTGATCTTGCAGCAAAGGGTTAGACATAGAAAACTCCTGAACAGGGATAAAAAGAACAACAATAAATACTAAATGGGGGAGTAATTAGCTGTTTTCAATCGCCACACAGCGTTTATTATATAATCCTAAACAGAGTATTAGACTGAGGGAAGCCTATGAGCATCCGCCGCTACCAAGACACTACCCCCACATTGGGCCTACGCGCCTTTGTTGATCCGACCGCTGTTGTGCTGGGCGATGTTACCCTCGGTGATGATGTATCGGTCTGGCCACTGACAGTTATCCGCGGAGATATGCACCATATTCGCATCGGCGACCGCACCAGTGTACAAGACGGCTCGGTGCTACATATTACCCATGCAGGCCCTTTCAACCCCGATGGTTTTCCTCTGCTAATCGGCAATGACGTCACCATCGGCCATCAAGCGATGCTCCACGGCTGCACCATCGGCAACCGAGTACTCGTCGGCATGGGATCTATGGTTATGGATGGCGCTATCGTCGAAGACGATGTCATCATCGGCGCAGGCAGCCTAGTACCGCCGGGTAAAACCCTCAAAAGTGGTCACCTGTACGTTGGCCGCCCCGTCAAAGAGGTGAGACCCCTCACCGAAAAAGAGTTGAGCTTCTTTACCTATACCGCGGGGAACTATGTAAAACTTAAAGATAAACACCTAGCAGAAGACTATAAATCATAGGACAATGCCGCCTTTTACAACGCTGTGGGGACACTGAATTGTTAGCTGCTAACGGAAAAAACCTACAAATCTTCTGGTTGCTACTGGTTATTCTTGCCGGTGTATTCATCTATAACCTTGATGACCAGCACACAATCTATAACGAGAACGGCATTCTGGAAAACTTGCAGGCCGGAATTCTGCTGCTGACCTGTTTTTATATGGTGCAAGTTGGCAAAAACCTGCAGGGTAGCTCCCGCTATGCCGCATGGATGTTTGCCTGGATCTGTTTGGCGTTCTTCTTCCGTGAATTCGATGTCCGCAAAACTGACTGGCCTGAACCTGCCCATATGATCTTTGGTAAGCCTGGCCAGTATATCTGGCTCCTACCGCTGTTCTATATCCTGGTACAGGTTTTCCGTAACATCCGTTTCTACCTCCGCAATACCCTGATCTACCTGCGTTCACCAATGATGCTCTACGTCATCCTAGGAGGCGTTCTGCTCATCATCGCCGGCATCTTTGATAAACAGGTCATCCCAACCGAAACCAAGTTTTGGGAAGAATATCTGGAAATCGCCGCCGACGCTTATCTGTTTCTAGCAGCACTGCTGGCACCCTCCAGCTTCAAAAACATTGAAGCCAAAGCAAGGTAAGCTAGATCGGAAATAACCCTTCCTAGTTAGATAAAGAAAGGGCCGGGGGCTTTAGCTGTACTAATTCAGACTTGATCTGACAGTTGCCGAATATTGATACGAATCTTGGGTACCAACATTCGTATCAATATGAGATCAATTGATGCGGCCGCCTTTTTCTGTGACCCGTAGATATTTAGCAACGGCTAACAAGGGAAGGGTACCAGACCATTCACATCGAGGATGTTGGGTAGCGCGATGGCTGGCCATCAACGCTCCCTTTACCAAAGTTAAGCCTTCGCCTTGGCCACTTCTCGCAAGCGTTTCACCACCTGCGCATTCACCGAGCGTTGAGTGAAGGTGCCGTCCTCCTTGAGTTGCCCCGCTTTGCGGTCCATCAGCAACTCTAGGCATTGATCCACCGTGGCAACCCCATGAATACAGAACTCACCTTCTGCGACCGCGTCGACCACTTCACGTTTTAACATAAGATTACGGATGTTCGCCTTGGGAATAATCACGCCCTGAGTACCGGTAAGGCCGCGGGTTTTACAAAGGTTGAAGAAACCTTCGATCTTCTCATTCACGCCGCCGATCGCCTGCACTTCGCCGTATTGGTTAATCGAACCGGTAATCGCGAACTGCTGTTTAATCGGTATGCCGGTTAATGCCGAAATCAGGGTGCAGATTTCCGCCATGGAAGCGCTATCGCCATCCACATAACCGTAGGATTGCTCCAACGCGATGCTGGCGGAGAGGGTTAGCGGAAAATCCTTAGCGTATTTATGCCCCAAATAGCCGGACAGAATGAGTACACCTTTAGAGTGTATCGGTTGCCCCAGCGTCACTTCCCGCTCAATATCAACGATGCCGCGGTTGCCAGGGTGTACCGTTACGGTAATACGCGCCGGAAAACCAAAGGAGACATCGCCCACGCCCAGCACCGTAAGGCCGTTGGTACGACCCGCGGCTTCGCCATCGGTATCGATCAATACTGTTTTGTTGAGGATGCTATCGAGAATCTTCGATGAGATACGGCTGGTACGGCGCTCTTTAGCCTGTAGTGCCATTTCGACATGTTGATCATTGATTATATCGTCACGGTTGCGAATGCGCTTGTAATCCGCCTCACACAGCAGATCCACCAGCTCACCCACATGGGCCGATAGCAGTTCCTGATCCTCGGTTAATCGAGAGCTATGTTCGACTAAGCGAGCAACCGCCTGACGGTTCAGGGGCGCAAGACCCTCTTCATCCGCGAGGGTTTTCATCAATCGGGCGTAATTACGAATGGCCGCGGGTTCCCGTTTCACATCCTCATCAAAATCGACCACCACGCGAAACATTTTTTCGAAATCGTGATCCAATTCCTGCAGCAGATAGTAGGTTTCCCGCGTACCGATCAATACCACCTTCACATTTAAAGGGATCGATTGCGGTGCCAAGGTGATGGTCCCCATGCCGGTCATCTCTGACATCGGATTTTCAATACGAATTTCATGGGATTTCAGCGCCCGCTTGAGGGCCCCGTAGACAAAGGGTTGTTCCAGTAGTTTTTCGGATTCAAGCACCAGATAACCCCCATTCGCATGGTGCAGTGCGCCGGCACGAATTAGCTGGAAGTTGGTGGTCAACGCACCCATTTCCGAGTTGTATTCTATGCGGCCAAACAGGTTATCGTAGGTCGGGTGGGTTTCAAACACCACCGGCGCGCCTTTGGTTTTCTGGTTATCCACCAGCATGTTCACCCCAAAGGTGGTCTCCATGTATTGTCGACGGGCTAAATCGGTACGTGCTTCGTTAGGCTTATCTTCTTCAATAATATCCAGTGCATTTTTCACTAGATTCGATTCGAGCTGACTCAGATAGTCAGGGACACCGCTATAGTTATGATATTTTTCACGCAACGGCTGAATCAAGGGTGCCACCGCGCTACGGGCGGTTTCCCGGTCTAACGCTTTCATTTTATCGCCCGCCTCACGCCGCCACTGAGGCATGCTGGCCAGCTCTTCATTCAGAAACTCTTCAAGTTTCGCGATATTGCGGGTGAATTCGTCGCGGATATCCTCCGGTAACTGGGAGAAGGCGGCTTCGTCCATCCCTTGCCCCTCTGACACCGGTGTGAAGCCGATGCTGCCCGCATCACGATAGACGGCGATACTGTGTTCCCGCGCCAAACTATCCACTTTTTCGATCGCCTGATCATAGAGACGGTTGAAGTCTCGCTCGACCTTACTCTTTTTCCGCTGATAAGCGGGGCTTTCAAACGCGGCCGGCAGTTCGGTGAGAATCCCTTCAATCAGATGCTTAATATCCCGCTTAATCACCCAACCTTTGCCCGCGGGCAGTTGAATCACCAGCGGATTACGGTTTTCTTCGAAGTTATTGAGATAGCACCAATCACTGGTCTTTTTCAGTTCTTTCTTGGCGATGGTGCGGATACTTTCGATAGCAAAGGAGAAGCGGCCGGTATGCGGGTTACCCATCACAAACATGTTATAGCCGGGGCGCTTCATGCCGATGCCGAATTCCATCGCTTCGACGGCGCGTTCCTGACCAAAAAAGCCGGTGTAGGGCTCAAGGGTTTCCGTGGTTTTGAAAGGAAGCAACTCGGTGTTGCAGTGACGGTACAGCTGATCGGGGGAGAGGCGGGTCTCTTTTTCCATAACGGATCATTCCTGCGACTGGAGTTGACACCCCTGTTATAACCCGATGAGAAACTCCGCGCAAGGAACGATTGTGATACGACTTACTTCGCGAGTAGCTGATGCCTAAGCTCTTGAATTAGTTCGGAAGTATCTGGACGTACACCGCGCCAGATCGAAAACGACTCGGCGGCCTGTTCCACCAGCATGCCTAAACCGTCCATGATACGGGCGGCACCATGGGCCTCAGCCCAACGGTTGAAAGGGGTCATGTCGGCGCCATACATCATGTCATAACACCAAGCGCCCTCACGGAGCAGGTCATCCGGCAGGGGAGGTACTTCTCCCTGTAAGCTCGCGGCCGTTCCATTGATCACCAAATCAAACTGTTGCCCCTCTAGCTCAGCAAAGCTCGATACCTCGATAGCGCCAACATCGTGAAACAGCTCAGCCAGTACTTCCGCCCGCGCCACCGTACGATTCGCAATTACCAAACGAGCGGGCTGCAGTGCCAGAATAGGCTCCAACACGCCGCGCACAGCGCCTCCGGCCCCGAGGATGAGTACGTCTTTACCGCGAATCTCACCACCGTTATTACGGGTGATATCCGCCACGAGGCCTAGCCCATCAGTATTATCACCACACAACTGGCCGGCCGCATTGCGATATAGGGTGTTCACGGCACCTGCGAGTTTTGCCCGCTCAGAATGACATTCGGCTTTTTGCCAAGCCTGCTCTTTAAACGGCACCGTGATATTCAGGCCTTTGCCATCACTCCCTGGGGATAAGAAGTTATCCACAGCCACATCAAAACCATCTTCGGGCACCAACACAGAGTGGTACTCTAAATCTTGATGGGTTTGCTGTGCAAAAACCTTGTGGATAAGTGGCGATTTGGAATGTTTGATCGGATTACCGAATACCGCATAACGATCGGTCATATCAAACCTCCAACCAATTCTGCGGTTTAAGATAGCGCGTATACAACTTTGCTTCTTCGGAGTCGGGCTCAGGTTTCCAGTCGTAACCCCAACGAACCTCCGGCGGCATCGACATCAAGATAGACTCGGTTCGGCCACCAGACTGCAAACCAAACAGCGTGCCTCGGTCAAACACTAAATTAAATTCAACATAGCGTCCGCGACGATGCAGCTGAAAATCTCTCTGCGGCTCGCCATAAGGCATATTTTTACGTTTCTCAACAATCGGACAGTAGGCCGGAGCATAGGCATCGCCGATCGAGCGCATCAGGGCAAAACAGGTGTCGAAATCAGGCTCACTCAGATCATCGAAAAATAAGCCGCCAATACCCCGAGGCTCATCACGGTGTTTAAGATAGAAATAGTCATCGCACCAAGCTTTATAGCGAGGATAAACATCCTGACCAAAAGGATCACAGGCATCTTTAGCTGCCTGGTGCCAAGCGCGGCAATCTTCGTCATAACCGTAATAGGGTGTTAGATCGAAGCCACCACCAAACCACCAGACCGGCTCTTCACCCTCTTTTTCGGCAATAAAAAAGCGAACATTCGCATGGGAGGTGGGTACATAAGGGTTGTGGGGGTGAATCACTAACGACACACCCATTGCCTGAAAAGTACGCCCCGCCAACTCTGGGCGATGAGCCGTAGCAGAGCCGGGGAGTTTATCGCCAAACACGTGGGAAAAATTCACCCCGCCTTTTTCAACAACAGCACCATCCACCATCACCCGTGTACGACCACCACCGCCGGCTTCCCGTTGCCAGCTATCTTCTGCAAAACGAGCTAAACCATCAGCTTGTTCTAGTGCTGTGCAGATAGTGTCCTGTAAGTTCAGCAGATACTCTTTTACCGCGCTTATGTCTGGTGCTGACATACTCTCACCCTTTACCATTACAACAGGTCAGTGATCACCCACTGTTATTTGATTTAACTTCTTACCGGTTGATCACTATCCAAACGGTAGATTTTAGTTGGTCGACTCAGTTCACCTAACTCGCCAGGGACGATAGCATCAACTTTATCCTTAAAGTGAATACTTACTTTAAGCTTATCCCTTGCAGCATCTCTATTTGAATAGTTAGCTGATGTGGAGACAATCATCGAACCAAACGCCTCACAAAGATTTTTGACCTGATAGTGATCGCTCACTCTCACAGCAACAGAGGCGTGATTTCCTTTAATCCAATAGGGGATAAGATTATCAGGGTCAGGTAAAACCCAAGTCACAGGACCGGGCCAGGAAGCGGTTACCCGCGTGCGGTCTTCTGGCGCAAGATTATCCAGCAGCGGCTGTATTTGCTCGACCGATGAGGCCACCAAAATCAAACCTTTGGCGACCGGCCGACGCTTAATCGCGAGCAAGCGATAAACCGCTGCTTCATTGAAAGGGTCACAGCCAAGCCCCCAAACCGCTTCGGTAGGATAGGCGATGACACCCCCTTGGTGCATCGCTCTAACGGCTTGACGAATATGCCACCAACCCATAACAATCAGAACTCGCCGTTGGCCAATCTTTCCTGCAAGGCTTTATCTTTAGCAATGACCGCGTCGGTATTCGCCTGACGGTCAGCTTTGATCCGTTCAGCTAGCGCTGGGTCCTGTACGGCAACGATTTGCGATGCTAGATAAGCTGCATTTTTAGCGCCGGCTTTACCAATAGCTACGGTCGCAACGGGAATACCACCAGGCATCTGTACGGTCGACAGAAGGGCATCCAAACCATCCAAAGAGGATTCGATAGGCACGCCAATAACAGGCTTAGTGGTATTAGCTGCCACAGCACCCGCTAGATGAGCTGCCATACCTGCTGCACAGATAAAAGCAACAGCACCGCGCTGATCCGCATCTTTAACGTAATCGTGGGTCTGTACCGGTGTACGGTGAGCAGAGCTTACTTTCATCTCAAAAGGGACTTCGAGAGAGCGCAGTACGTCAGCCGAAGCCTTCATAGTTGGCAGGTCAGAGTCGGACCCCATTAGGATTGCTACAAATGGTTTAGTCATGATCGCCTTCATATTGTGAAGTTAGTTTAATCGGGAAAACGTGGCAAAGTATCCTAAAACTGTACAACTTTCAACCACGTAAATTGACCGGTTTTTACGGGATCTACAGCCGTTTAGATCAGTCGTTGATAACCATCGGGGGTATTTTCGATATAACCCGCTAATTCCATGGCCACTAGCTGTGGTAACAGGGCTGAAGCCGGCATTCCAGTGACAGCCACAAGCTGCTCTAATGTCACCAGTTGATAGCCCATTTGATCCAATAACTTAGCCTCGTTATCGTTCAATTTTACCGACTCGGCTTCGGGGCGTTTCTCATCATAGCAGTAGCTACCGAGTAAGCTGGCTAGCGGCTCGATAATCTGAGCGCTGGTTTCAATCAACGTGGCCCCTTCACGGATAAGATCATGACAGCCATGGCTCTGAGGATTGTTCAGCGCGCCGGGGAGCGCAAACACTTCCCGCCCCTGCTCCAATGCCAAGCGAGCCGTAATCAGCGAACCACTGCGCCTAGCCGCTTCAACAACCAGTACCCCGGCGCTCAAACCACTGATAATCCGATTACGTCGAGGGAAGTTATGCGCCAAAGGCGGCATCTCTAAAGGGTATTCAGAGACCAGCGCGCCTCCTTGGGCAATGATATCGGCCGCTAAAGCCTGATGCTGTCGCGGGTAAATATTCATCAATCCTGAGCCCAATACCGCCACGGTAGGTTTTGATAGTGCCACCGCGGCAGCGTGTGCGGCACCATCGATACCCCGTGCGAGGCCGCTGGTCACGGTCATCCCTGCCGCCGTTAGGTCCCTCGCGAAGGCGCTACTCAACGCGATACCGTTACGACTAGCGGACCGACTACCCACCATGGCTAACTGAGGTAGATGCAACACCTCGGGATTACCGCTGACATAGAGCAGCAGTGGCGGATCAGGGATCTCTTTAAGTAGCGCAGGATAGTCATCATCAACATAGGTCAGTAGGTGGTTGTCCGGCTGCTGTAACCAGCGCTTAATGCTCTGCAAGTATTCAGGGCTAGGCCAGTCGCCCGCTTGAAAGGCGCGGATATGACGAATAGTTTTAGCGGATAGGTTGAGCGACTTCAGCTGATCGTTGCCTAGATAAAGCAACGATTGAGGCGTTTTGTTAATACTGTCAGGGCTAACATCCGGTAAACACTGCTGTATCAACCGGAGCAACACCGCTGAGCCAATGCTGGGCAGCTCAGCGAGTGCGATCCACTCTCGGATATGATCTTGCATGGACACTCCTTGTCCATCGACACATAAACATTAAACTATTCTGGGCTGTGTACTTCATCACCAATAGAGACAATATCAGTTGCCTTCAGTATCAGCGCATAACTCACTTTGTCGTAGGCTTTGAAGATCATCAACATGCCCGACTCTTCGGTTGGCAGGGTAATCAGTTCATTGGTAAGAGGATCTTTCAACACCTCACCGGCCCGAAAGATCGTCAACACATGACCCGGACTCAGCCCTTCACGCATCCCTTGGTTAATCGCTACGACATCATACTGTCCGGCCTGACGCACGCCACGCAGTACCGAAAGAATACGACCATTGATCTCGTCCTCAGGCCCTTTAGGGTAAAAGACAGATTGAATGGACTCTTTTGGGCTAGGATAAACACGATCTAACGCCGACACCTCTTCTCTGGTTTTGCGCAAGTCTAACGAAATAATATCGCCTTTCTTGTTCGCCACCACCGCATCACCGATTTTGAACATCTCAAAACCCAGATGCTCGTCGGTCACAGGATCGATATATTCTTTAGCAGGGCGGTAGATATTCTGGCGGCTATAATCGCCCACCAAGACACCGCGGGCATATACTCGATCACCGGCTCCGGCAACAATCCGTTGCGTAGTGCCGCCCACGATATAAGGCGCGCCGGTCAGTTCATCACTATCCATCACAATGTTATCGGACAGGAAGCTATTAATATCTTTCAGAGGGATGGCTGGAATCGCATCTTTCAACCGCGTCACTTTAGCTTTTGGACTCAAGCGAATAATGCCATCGTTAAGCACTAAGCGTGGCTGACCATCAACCCATTTGAGGGTTAAGATATCACCGGGATAGATAAGGTGCGGGTTATCGATCTGCTGGTTGTAGCCCCAGAGTTGCGGCCACTTCCATGGCGACTTCAGGAACATCCCAGAAATATCCCACAACGTATCACCTTTAACGACGACATAAGTTTTCGGATAATTGTCCTGCAACGCTAGGGTATCTTTGCGTACCTCGGCCTGAGCCGGGGCGATTAATGCAAGACATACCACTAGAGCGCCCAGAAAACCTGCTACCAGTTGTTTCATTATTTAATCCTTGTCTCCAGACCGCCATGTTTTTGAGAGTCTATAACAGTATCGGCAATACATTGTGTATCTATATCAGTATAATGGAAAGATTATCGATTCTAGTGCTCTTTTTTTTCAACCCTTTTGTTTTCAAGCGACCATGTCATTACTTCCAATACTCGAATTTCCTGATCCACGCCTGCGCACCATTGCTGCGCCGGTTACCGAATTTAACGATGAACTGCGTCAACTGGTCAAAGATATGTTTGAAACCATGTATGACGCACCCGGCATCGGCTTAGCGGCAACGCAGGTTAACGTTCACCAGCGTATCATTACTATAGATACCTCTGAAGAGAAAGATAACCCTTTAGTCGTTATTAATCCTCATATCGAGGTGCTGGCTGAAGAAACTGAGCGCATGCAAGAAGGCTGCCTTTCGGTTCCCGGCTTCTATGAAGACGTCGTTCGGCCCAATAAGGTCCGTCTCACCGCCCACAATGAATTCGGTGAAGAGTACACACTCGAAGCCGATGATCTGCTGGCCGTATGTATTCAACATGAGATCGACCATCTTGAAGGCAAGCTGTTTGTCGATTACCTCTCGCCACTGAAACGTAATCGTATCCGCGGCAAGTTGGATAAACTGCACCGCCAGAAGGTTTAAAGCATGTCCGATACAGCCAAACCATTGCGCATCCTCTTTGCCGGCACACCCGATTTTGCCGCTGCGAGCCTTCAGGCACTATTAAATGCCGGTCATCAGGTTATCGGCGTCTATACCCAGCCGGATCGACCAGCAGGGCGGGGCCGAAAACTCACCCCCAGTTCGGTTAAAAAAGTCGCTTTAGAGCACGATCTTCCTGTGTACCAGCCACTCAACTTTAAGTTGGCGGAGGATCGTGAACAGCTAGCGTCACTCCAAGCAGACCTGATGATCGTGGTGGCATATGGATTATTGCTACCTAAGGCTGTGCTCGATGCGCCAGCACTGGGCTGTATCAATGTACATGCCTCTCTTCTACCACGCTGGCGGGGTGCTGCACCTATTCACCGCGCCTTACTGGCAGGGGATAGTGAAACCGGCGTCACCATCATGCAGATGGATGAAGGGCTGGATACCGGCGCGATGCTACTTAAGCGGGACTGCCCGATCAAACCGACCGACACTAGCGGCGAGCTCCATGACCGTCTCGCAGAGATCGGCGCACAGGCGCTATTAGACAGCCTGCCTGCCATCGCCAACCAAACGATTACCCATGAAACCCAAGACGACAGCCTAGCCTGCTACGCCCATAAGTTGGAAAAAGCGGAAGGCAATATCGATTGGCAGCAACCAGCAACCGATATTGCCCGTCAGGTTCGCGGGCTATCTCCTTGGCCGGTCGCCTTCACCACCCTTAATGGTGCGACCCTTCGTGTCTGGTTTGCTGAAGTCGGCGACGAGCCATCTAGCGCTAAACCTGGCACTGTGGTGGGTTGTGATAAAAAAGCGATCATCGTTGCCTGCGGTAGCGGCACCGTAAGGTTACTGAAAATCCAACTACCCGGCAGCAAAGCGATGGACAGCAGTGCGGTCCTCAACTCGAAAAAAGAGCTTTTCAGTAACGGCACGGAGCTAGGTCTAAGCGAATGAATATCCGCGCTATTGCCGCCCAAGCCTTGGGTCCTGTTATCGGCCGTAAAGAATCGCTCAATACAGCACTCCCGAGAGCGCTGCAACAATGCCATGAAAACGATCGGGCGTTGCTGCAACAGCTTTGCTACGGCACGATGCGCTCGCTCCCCAAGCTCTCCTGCCTCGCCCATCAGCTACTGAAAAAACCGTTCAAACCCCAAGATCAAGACCTCTACGCACTGGTGTTATTGGGCTTTTATCAGCATTTAGAGATGCGCGTGCCAGCTCATGCGGCGATTAGCGAAACCGTTGAAGCGGCCGCACAACTGAATAAAGGTTGGGCGAAAGGCCTTATTAATGCACTGCTACGCAACCTGCAGCGGGAGCAAGAGAGCCTCTTTGAACAGCTAGGTGACAACCCTGAGTTTAGCTATAACCACCCTCAATGGATGATTTCCAAGCTACAGCATAACTGGCCCGACCACTGGGAAGATATTCTGCAGCAAAACAATCAACAACCCCCGATGACTCTCAGGGTCAATCAGCAAAAAACTAGCCGCGAGGCCTATCTGCAAGAACTCCATGATGCCGATATAACCGCATCAGCCACCCCTTACTCTGCGGTTGGCATTCAATTAGCATCGCCGGTCGATGTCACCCTGCTACCCGGCTTTGCTTATGGCTATGTCAGTGTTCAGGATGAAGCCGCACAGCTCAGCAGCGATCTGCTTGATCTTCAACCCGGCCAACGGGTTCTGGATGCCTGCGCCGCCCCCGGAGGCAAGCTGTGCCATATACTCGAACACCAACCCGACCTAGAGCAGGTCACCGCCATCGAACTAGAAGACAAGAGGGCGGTTAGAATTGAAGAAAACCTAAGCCGCCTCAACCTTGATGCTGAAGTCATTATTGGCGATGCCGCCACCAACACCTGGTGGGATGGCCTTCAATATGACCGCATTTTGGTTGATGCTCCCTGTTCGGCAGCAGGTGTTATTCGCCGCAACCCTGATATCAAACACTTGCGCCAAAGCGAAGATATTAAGGCGCTAGCTGAGATACAATTAGCCATTCTGAAAAACTGCTGGCAACTGCTTAAACCCGGTGGTCGACTACTGTATGCAACCTGTTCAGTTTTCCCGCAAGAAAATGAACGCGTCGTGGAACGCTTCACCAAGCTACACTTAGATGCATGCCACCACCCAATCGAGGCCGATTGGGGTATAGAGCGACCATTTGGCCGTCAACTATTTCCTCAGCCGCAGGGGCATGATGGCTTTTATTATGCAGTACTGTTAAAAGATCAGACTTAGGGCAGGCGATCCCCGCCAACTGATCGGAGAGTTATTAATATATGAAAATTATTATTCTTGGAGCAGGGCAGGTGGGCGGCACATTGGCCGAAAACCTTGCCAGTGAAGCTAACGACATTACCATTGTTGATACTGACTTTAGT
The DNA here is from genome assembly GCF_003957515.1 of Amphritea opalescens. Classification (GTDB taxonomy): domain Bacteria; phylum Pseudomonadota; class Gammaproteobacteria; order Pseudomonadales; family Balneatricaceae; genus Amphritea; species Amphritea opalescens. Next base: position 101,023 of record NZ_RQXW01000010.1, on the reverse strand, counting down.
CGGTTAAGAGAGCTTCAGGACCGCTTAGACATCCGTACTGTTGAAGGCAAAGCCTCTCATCCTTCTATTCTCGAGCAGGCTGGTGCGCGAGATGCCGATATGCTCATCGCAGTGACCAATAGTGACGAAGTCAATATGATCGCCTGCCAGATAGCACAAACGCTCTACAACACCCCCACGAAGATCGCCCGTGTGCGAGAGCATGATTATCTCCTCAAGAACAAAGCGATCTTCACCGATAAATCGATCCCTATCGATGTTTTGATCAGCCCAGAAGAACTGGTCACCAAACATGTACGCCGCCTAATAGAACACCCCGGCGCACTCCAGGTGCTCGATTTCACCGACGGTATCGCTCAGTTAGTGGCCGTTAAGGCTTATTACGGCGGTCCGCTGGTTGGCCGAGAAATATCTTATCTGCGCTCCCATATGCCAGCGGTTCAGACCCGAGTTGCCGCCATCTTCCGCAAGGACAGACCGATCATTCCGAAAGGCGAAACCGTTATCGAAGCCGATGATGAGGTTTTCTTTATCGCCGCGAAAAAAGATATTCGCTCGGTGATGAGTGAACTGCGCCGTATCGACCGCCCCTACAAACGCATTATCATTGCCGGCGGCGGTAACATTGGCGCACGGCTGGCGCAAAACATTGAAGATAAGTATCAGGTTAAAATTATTGAGCGGGATATCCGCCGCTGCAACAGCCTAGCGAAACGACTGGATAACACCATTGTGTTGCAGGGCAGCGCATCGGATAAAGAACTATTGCTAGAAGAAAATATCGAAGACACCGATGTTTTCTGCGCCCTGACCAATGATGATGAAGCCAATATCATGGCCTCAATGCTGGCTAAACGGCTCGGTGCTCGAACGGTCATGACGCTGATTAACAACCCAGCCTATGTCGATCTCGTGCAGGGGGGAGTGATCGATATTGCGATCTCTCCACAGCAAACCACCATCGGCAGTCTGCTGACCCACGTGCGTCGAGGTGATATGGCTGCTGTCCACTCACTGCGACGAGGCGCTGCGGAAGCATTAGAAGCCGTCGCGCACGGGGATAAAAAGACGTCAAAAGTAGTGGGCAAAGCGATCGAAGATATCGCTCTACCGACAGGAACCACCATCGGCGCCATCGTTCGTAACGACGAATTCCTCATCGCCCACGATAATATTATTGTCGAGAATGGTGATCATGTAATTCTATTCCTGGTTGATAAACGTAAGATCAGCGAAGTCGAGCGCCTGTTTCAGGTTGGCCTCGGTTTCTTCTGATCGGAGATAGTCATGCATTACAGGGTAATCCTCCGCATCCTCGGCTTGCTGCTGATGATATTCAGCTTCACCATGTTGCCGCCACTCGCGATCTCCTACGGTTATCAGGACGGCTCCCACTCGGCCTTTATTTCCGCCTTCGTCATTACACTGCTAACCGGATTCGTTATCTGGGCTCCCGTCTATCGAGCCAGAGATGACCTACGAACCCGCGACGGCTTCCTCATCACAGTGCTGTTTTGGGTGGTGCTAGGGCTTTTCGGGGCGATCCCCTTTATGCTCTCCCACGACCCAGGTTTATCGGTGGTCGATTCGGTATTTGAATCACTCTCGGGGCTAACCACCACCGGTGCCACCGTCATGACCGGCATTGATGATCTACCAAAATCGATCCTTTTTTATCGCCAACAACTACAGTGGCTTGGCGGGATGGGGATCATCGTTTTAGCCGTGGCCATTCTGCCAATGCTCGGCATCGGCGGTATGCAGCTATACCGCGCCGAGACACCAGGCCCCGTTAAAGACCGCAAGCTCACCCCTCGCATCACTGAGACCGCCAAAGCACTCTGGTATATTTATCTATCACTGACGGTCGCCTGCGCCCTGGGCTATTGGTTGGCCGGCATGACTCTATTTGATGCCATCAGCCATAGCTTCTCGACGGTGGCGATCGGCGGATTCTCGACCCATGATGCCAGCATCGGCTACTTTGATAGCCCATTGATCGAAGCGATCTGTACCTTTTTTATGGTGATGTCGGCGGTGAATTTTGGCCTACATTTCTTTGCTTGGCGTCAGCGCAGCATTACACACTACCTGAAAGATCCGGAGTTCAAGTTCTACCTAACGATACTGTTCAGCATTACCTGCCTATCATCCGTCGTGTTAATGACAACCGAAACATATCCGCCCGCCGAATCAATTCGCAAAGCTATTTTTGAAGTTGTCTCAATTGCCACCACCACCGGCTTCGCCACCGCTGACTTTGCCAAGTGGCCAGTCATGTTGCCCTTCTTACTCTTTATGGCAGCCTTTGTCGGCGGCTGTGCGGCCTCGACCGGCGGCGGCATGAAAGTGATCCGCGTTTTACTTATTCTGAAACAGGGGCAGCGTGAGATAAAACGGCTGATCCACCCCAACGCGGTGATACCGGTTAAGCTAGGCAAAGACCCTATTCCCGATCGCATCCTCGAAGCGGTTTGGGGGTTCTTTTCGGTGTACTTAATCGTCTTCTTGGTGATGCTGATTATTCTGCTCGGCACAGGACTCGATCAAGTCACAGCATGGTCTGCGGTAGGCGCCACCCTCAACAACCTAGGCCCAGGCTTAGGCGAGGTCGAAACCCATTATGGCGACCTGAATGAACCCGCTAAATGGGTATTAACCTTCGCCATGCTGCTAGGCCGATTAGAAGTGTTTACGCTACTGGTTCTGTTTACGCCTTCGTTCTGGAAACGCTAACCACCAAGAGCCACCATCACGGCAATAAAAAAGGGGCCCTGAATGAGCCCCTTTTTTACGTTCGATTAATACAGCCTTGTGCCATCAGGCCGGTGTTGAAAGCGCTTGTATTCCCACTGGTACTGTTCAGGAACCTCTCGAACACAAGCCTCAACCGCCGCGTTCATCGCCGTCGCCGACAACAGCAGATCTTTCTCATTAACCTCCGCGGACACACGATCGAAAAAGATTTCAAACCCCTGACCGCCCGGCAACCGTTTAGCGTAAGCCGATACAACCACTGCGCCTGTTTGGGCTGCGAGTTGCGGTAACAGCTTCATCGAATAAGCCTCTTGACCGAAGAAGGGGGCGAAAACACCGCTACCCTCATCGGCTTCTTGATCGGGCAACATACCCAACACCTCCCCAGCCTTTAACGCCTTCATCGACATCCGCACACCTTTCACGTTGGCCGGTGCCATTTTCGATCCCATGCGAGCACGCTTCTTCTTGATCAGCCGATCCATTTGCTCAAGCTTCGGTGGTCGATACATTGAGGTAATGCTGTAATGAACACTCAGATAAAGCCCTAGCACTTCCCAGTTACCTAGATGGGGCGCAATCAAAATAACACCTTTCCCTTTGGCTAAGCCCTCAGCCATCACCTCTTCGCTATGTACCTTGCGAATTTTTTTCGCTACACGGCCAGGACTCCAGATCCAAGACACTCCCATCTCACCTGCAAGCTTACCGGTTTCCACCAGGCTCTTTTTAACTAACGCATCTTTAGCGGCGACATCTAATTCAGGAAAGCAAAAATCGATATTTTTCTGGGTGATTTGATAGCTCTTACCTTTCTTTCTATAGATACGTAAACCTACCCACTCACCCAGTTTTTGCGCAAGCGAGAGGGGGAGAGCAGCAAGCAGATACAACACTCCAACGGAGAGCCAGCCTTTAAAATGTTTCACGTGGAACCCTTTTACATCAAGATGACAGATTTAAAGAAACGCCTGAAGTAGCATCAGAAGTAGTGGACGGATTATATAATGACCAACAAGTAAAAGACTAACTCGCGCAAACGTCAAACCAAGAAACCGTAAAACAATCACCCAGCTAAGCCGTGACTATATATAAAAAGAACTTAGCCACATTCTTCAGCAGAAAAACCAGCGCATTCTCGCATGTGACCACTCTTACCCCCGCTATTTCGTGTATAATTTCGCTCTATTTTTGTACAAACAGATTCATAATGGTGATCTCAGTGACAGATAAAGCGAGACCGGATGCAAGCACCTTTCAAGGGCTGATCCTGGCACTGCAAGAGTATTGGTCAGAGCAGGGCTGTGTAATAGTGCAACCACTGGATATGGAAGTTGGCGCAGGCACCTTCCATCCATCAACTTTTCTGCGCGCTATCGGTCCTGAAACTTGGAACTCCGCATACGTGCAACCTAGCCGCCGTCCAACCGATGGCCGCTACGGCGAAAACCCAAACCGCCTTCAACACTACTATCAATTCCAAGTAGTCATGAAGCCGTCGCCAGACAATCTCCAAGAGCTTTATCTTGGTTCGTTAGAGCGTATGGGGCTAGATCTAAACGTCCATGACGTGCGCTTTGTCGAAGACAACTGGGAATCACCTACGTTAGGTGCTTGGGGTCTGGGCTGGGAAGTTTGGCTGAACGGCATGGAAGTGACACAGTTCACCTATTTCCAGCAAGCGGGTGGTATTGAATGCTACCCAGTGACTGGCGAGATCACCTATGGTCTTGAGCGAATTGCGATGTACTTGCAGGATGTCGAAAGCGTTTATGACCTCGTTTGGTCATACAACCCAGACGGCAGTCCAGTCACCTATGGCGATGTATTCCACCAGAACGAAGTTGAACAATCCACTTACAACTTCGAACATGCCGACGTGCCTCAGTTATTCAAAAACTTTGATCACCACGAAGCAGAGTGTAATAAGTTGCTAGCACTGGACACACCACTGCCATTGCCTGCCTATGAGCAGGTACTGAAAGCTTCTCATACATTTAACTTATTGGATGCACGCCACGCTATCTCAGTGACGGAACGTCAGCGCTACATCTTACGCGTTCGTACACTAGCCCGCGGTGTCGCCCACGCCTATTTCAATACCCGTAAAGGCCTAGGCTTCCCACTCGCCGCAGAAAGCATCCGCAACGAAGTATTAGCCGCCTGTGAAGAGGAGAGCAAGTAATGACTGATTCCGTTAACCGTCAGGACTTCCTATTCGAACTTGGCACCGAAGAGCTTCCTCCGAAGGCACTGAAAACACTTTCAGCGGCCCTAGAAAAAGAAGTGATCGCCGGCATTAAAGAGCTATTTGGCAAACAAGCAGAAGCGCTCTTTACCGATACAAAGGTCCACTCATACGCAGCACCTCGTCGCCTTGCTTTGCTGATCAACAACCTCGCTGACGAGATCCCAAGCAGCACTTTTCAAATGCAGGGGCCACCGGCACGCATCGCTTTTGACGAGCAGGGCGCACCTTCCAAGGCACTACAAGGCTTCGCACGTAAGTGCGGTACTGACGTAGAAAACCTAGAAGAGATCGACGGAAAAATGTGCTTTAGCCAATCGCTACCGGCCAAAGCTATTGCCAACGAACTGCCCGCTATTATCGAACATGCGCTAAGCAAACTGCCAATTCCTAAGCGCATGCGCTGGGGAGCATCACGCACTGAGTTTGTTCGTCCGGTTAAATGGCTCGTCATGCTGATGGGCGATCAAGTGATTGAGTGTGAGATCCTTGGCCTGAAAGCAGGGCGCAACACCCGCGGTCATCGCTTCCATTACAACCACGACATTGAACTCAACCAAGCCAACGAATACCTAGAAAATCTAGAAAGCGTCGGCATGGTCATCGCAGACTTTGACGAGCGCCGCGAAAAGATTCGCGCTCAAGTGGAAGCGGAAGGGGCATCGGTTCACGGCATCGCCCAGATCGATGAAGAGCTACTAGACGAAGTAACCGCTCTAAATGAATGGCCGGTTGCACTAACAGGACGCTTCGACGAACGCTTCCTAGACGTGCCCGCCGAAGCTTTGATCTCTTCCATGAAAGAGCATCAGAAGTACTTCCACCTGACCGATAACAACGGCCAGTTAATGCCGTTTTTCATCACCATCGCCAACATTGAATCGACCGATCCAGCCCAAGTTATTTCAGGCAACGAGAAAGTTATTCGACCACGTTTGGCTGATGCGGCATTCTTCTTTGAAACAGATAAGAAGCGCACGCTTGAATCTCGCATCGAAGACCTGAAGTCTATCGTCTTCCAGAAAGACCTCGGCACACTCCATGACAAGGCCGTGCGCGTTGCGACACTGGCTAAACATATCGCCGCTAAATTAGGGCAGGATCAAGCGAAAGCAGAGCGCGCCGCGATGCTTGCAAAGACCGACCTAATGACCGATATGGTCTATGAGTTTACCGATCTGCAAGGACTGATGGGTTACCATTACGCCCTAAACGATGACGAAGACCAAGGTGTTGCGCAGGCACAAAACGAACAATATATGCCGCGCTTCTCTGGCGACGAACTGCCACAAAGTGAACCGGGTATCGCAGTAGCACTAGCCGATCGTCTCGACACACTGACCGGACTGTTCGGTATTAACCAGCCACCCACCGGTTCTAAAGATCCGTTCGCACTGCGTCGCGCATCCTTAGGTGTGCTGCGTATCATTGTTGAACGCCAACTCAATCTAGATCTAGAAGATCTGATTCAAGTAGCCGCCAACAACTACCAAGACCTTCCAGCACAAGACGGCCTCGTTACCCGCATCACTGACTTCATGCTCGAACGTTTCCGTGCATGGTATGACGATGAAGGCATTGCGATCGAAGCTTATCTAGCCGTTCACGCATTGCGCCCAACCAGCCCGCTAGAGTTTAACCAGCGAGTACAAGCGGTCAGTCACTTCCGCACACTGAGCGAAGCTGATGCCTTAGCAGCCGCCAACAAACGGGTATCTAACATCCTTAGCAAGCAGGATGCTACTGTTGCCGACAGCGTGTCTGAAGCGCTTCTGCAGGAAGATGCGGAGAAAGCACTGGCTAAAGCCGTTGCCGAGAAAACCGTTCAGCTGGCACCGCTCTTTGCAGAAGGTAACTTCAAAGAAGTACTCGAGCAGCTTGCAGAATTGCGTCCTGTCGTCGACAAGTTCTTTGACGAAGTGATGGTAATGGCGGATGATGAAGCGGTAAGAAATAACCGACTAGCTTTGCTGAAACAACTGCGCAACCTGTTCCTAGGTGTCGCCGATATCTCAGCCCTCAGCTAATACGTCATAGCGTTTAGCAGAGCAAGAAAAGCCGGTTATTTAACCGGCTTTTTTATATCTTAATTTTAATCGATTGCAGCGAGATTCTTCGAAGTGTTCAAATTAGTTATTTTAGATCGGGACGGCGTCATTAACTATGACTCCGATGAGTACATTAAATCGGCTGACGAATGGCGCCCTTTGCCCGGCAGTATTGAAGCGATCGCACGCCTAACCAAGGCAGGATTTGATGTCTGCATAGCCACGAATCAATCCGGCCTTGCCCGAGGTTATTTCGACATTGACGCGCTTCATGAGATGCACCACAAAATGATACAGCTGGTTGAAGAGCAGGGCGGACGTATCGTTAAAATCGAATTCTGCCCTCATGCACCTGAAGATAACTGCTACTGCCGCAAGCCAAAGCCAGGGCTCTATCAGCATATATTGAGCTGCTATCCAGACATCAATTCCGCCCATGTTTTCACCGTGGGGGATTCCCTTCGAGATTTAGAAGCATCCGTCGCTGCAGGCTGCCCGCCTATTTTGGTACGAACAGGCAAAGGGGAGCGGACAATCGCCAAGGGAGGACTGCCGGAAAACACCATCATAGTCGATGATTTGAAAGCGGCTGCGCTACATATCATCTACGAGGAGAACGTACCAGAAGACTAAAGGTTTCACGTGGAACATAGACTGATGACTAAAAAACCTGACACTGACATCGCCATGAGAAAGCTAATAGCGGACATCCGTACCGCTATTCCTTTCGACACTCCAATGAAAGATCTATGCAATGGCCCCTGCACAGGGTGCTCAAAAAAACTGCTAGACTATCTAGATACTGAACTGGAAGAGAGGGAAACAGCCCTTAACTCGGGATATAAACCCGACTTCGGCGACCTGAATCGACTGAAGAAAACTGCCTTAAAAATACATGGCGTGCTGATAAAGAATGGTTTGATGGACACAGCCAAGAAGATACACACGAGATCCGGATAGACTGGAAACGACATTCCCGATTGAACAAACCTAAAGATTACGCCGCCACATCTGCAAAAAGCCTAGATCGAGCATTACCTGACGAACAGCCTAGTTGCTCACGAGAGCTAACTGGGCATCGGCAAGCCTCTTACTGATCATCATAGTAATGAATGAAATCTTGAACATAATCCGTCATCAAACCATCAATACCCCAACCCCATAATCTGTCGGCTAACAGTGCATCATTGATGGTCCAACAGAAGAGGCGATAGCCTTGATCTTTAATCGCCAGAGTTTGGGCCTGATTCAAATAACGACCATCACAATGAATGCTTGTTAACTCAAGCTCCAGCGCTAAGCTTTGCCAATCAGAGGGCAGGCGACTACAAATCAGCCCACGAGGAATCTCAGGCGCTAACCGCAAACACTCGGCAAGTACCTCCACATCAAAACTGGATACCACCAATTTATCAGAGAGGAAGTGTTGCAGCAGCTGATCAACCACGATCTGACTGATCAGCGCTGAGGAAAACTGATGCCGTTTAATTTCGAGATTTAATCCCACCCCCTTTTGCATGAGCAACACCAGTACATCTTTAAGGGTGGGCACAGGCTCAAACGGCCAGTCGGGAAAGAGGGCAGCATTATTAATATTATCTAAATCTTTGAGCGCTAATTGACTAAGCAATCCCGAACCATCACTGCAACGGTCAAGGCTATTGTCGTGATGCACAACAGGGGTCAGATCACCAAGCAGGGTCACATCTAATTCTAACCAACGAGCACCCAGCTCAATCGCCTTGATAAAACCACCGAGGGTATTTTCGGGCGCTAAACTGGGAACACCTCGATGTCCCATAACCCGTGCCGCTGAACTATTCATGCTGAAACATTTCCGTTAATAGGTTGTTGTGATCTGAGCGCTGCAAAAATGATTCGCATCTATACCGATATAAAAACCATCATGCTTCGCTAATGGGATCACCTGTTAAGTGATCTAAAGGCTAACGGCAAGCATCGATAATAACGGTGCTCACAAAAAACCAACATCGTTATTTCAACTAACACTAACAAAGCGCGACGTTTCCATTATGACACTCTGAGGTTAAACCCCATTAGTGTGAGCCGGCCATTAAATCTATCACGACCGTCGTTTATTTCGCAGCAAGGCCGCTGTCATTTAAACCACCTTGCCTAGAAGTCAACTTGTAGCACTCAAGAGCCAAGCCTAAGAAGACTATCCACATAGAGAAAAAGCACAGAAAAAATCCGCATCACCCACAAAAAACCTCCTCCTGAGAAGGCTTGTGCTGGCTTTTCTACAACCCATCAATGCAATTCATTAGGCTTAACAAGTCGCTCCGCTAATAGAAACTGAGACGCCGACAGCGTGCCCTCGAAAGCATTGTGACTTCAAGATAGAAAAATAGGGCCACTCCGTTAAAAAATGATCCCTTTTGTAACCCGTGCAGATTAACCGCTAGCACAAGCAACTTTAGCACTGCTATTCTGTCTGCATGTTTAAAGCCGACGCGATCCTCAGCGGCACTTACTGGATTTGAGACTTTTATGAAAAACACCGGATTGATTTATGGTTACTCTCTCGATGGTAAAGGCGGCGGTGATGTCATCACCGGCGACGATCTTAATGCCCCTTTACCCGAGGGCAGAGTGAGCTGGCTACATTTTGATTATACCCATGCTGACACGCAACGATGGATTATTGAAAACAGTCAGCTCGATCAGGTGGTCATTGACGCATTGCTCACCGAGGAGAGTCGCCCGCGAACAACTCAGGTCGGGGAAGGTTTGTTGATTGCGCTGCGCGGTGTTAACGCCAGTCCTGATTCTGACCCTGAGGATATGGTCGGCATTCGCATCTGGATTGATAAGACACGTATTATCAGTACCCGTCGACGCTATATGCTCGCAGCCAAAGATATGGTCGACGCCTTAGCGGCCAATGCTGGCCCCACCAACCCCGGTGATTTCTTAACGATGATCTCCGCCGCATTGATGGTTCGGATGCAGGAGACCATCAACGAGACTGAAGACTCCGTGGATTCAATCGAAGAGGAGCTGGTTAGTTCTAGTAGCTATGATCTGAGAAATAAAATATCTGCCGTTCGCCGCATCGTCATCTCTCTGCGACGCTACCTCGCGCCACAGCGCGATGCACTGTTGCAGATGCACCAAACGCGAATCGCTTGGCTAACGGAAGATAACCAACAACAGCTGCGTGAAGTGACCGATACGCTAATTCGCTATATTGAAGATTTGGATTCCGCCCGAGATCGGGCAGCCGTTGCTCAAGAGGAACTATCCAACCGCTTAGCAGAACAGATGAATAGTCGCATGTATCTGCTGTCACTGGTGGCGGCTGTCTTTCTACCGCTGGGGTTCTTTACCGGACTACTCGGTATCAATGTCGGCGGAATGCCCGGTGCCGAAAATCCTTGGGCCTTTTGGATCGTGAGTGGTTTTATGACCATCACGGTGGGCATTCAGCTATGGCTGTTTAAACGGAAAAACTGGTTTTAACGCGCCTCATGAGGCATGCAAACTAAGCGCTTTTTTAAGCGCTTTCGCGGCGAGGGCATAACCACCATCGGTGCCATCGACAAAATGTAGATGGCCGCCATCGGTCATGCTCTCAACATAACAGGTCATCTGTGCGGCATCAGAAACCTTGATGCCGTAGCACACTTGGCCCGCTAGACTCACCGAACTCAGATAGCTTTCGATTGCCTCATGTTGATTGATAGAACAGTTGAGCACCATTCTCAGAGTGTCATCGAACTTTTTGAAGTCACAATGTAGCGGCGTATGCTCGATATATTGCTTGGCGCCCGGCATGAACTTAAAGAGCCCTAAATTGAAAAAGGGGGCCCCCACCAAAATAGTAATAACCTCCTTAACAAAGGTCAGGTTAAAGCCAACGTTTGAGATTTTCATTTGTCGCTTTAAGTTTTCTATTACCGAATAATAACGCGCATTTTCCATCCGCACGGGGTTAGCGTTTTCAAATGAACCGAGGATAGCCTTCAGCTTTGTCACCACTTCTGGCAACACCTGATAGTCGTCACCGACCGGTTGAATCAGTATCGACAAGGTGACACCCTTACCCGAAGGGATCGGCTTCCAGCGGCACGTCAGCCCCGAGAAAACCTCAGTACTCTCAAAACGGGCCGCGGGTTCACAACGAAACTCAGGTTCGGTTTTCACCAGCGTCTCAGCCAATGTAATACCGCCGCCTTTAAACATCGCTTGAGCAAAGCCCATGCCGGACACATACTTGGCAACCTGTAGATCTTTGCCCATCGCACGCAGCACCTTGACCGATACCATCCCCGCATGAAGCTCTAAATCAAACATTTCTTTGGCGTAATAACTCAGCGACTGCAGTACCTTAAGAGTGGATTCACGCATACTCTCATGCACCAGCAGCACCGCACCATCCCCCCCGAAAATAAAGGGCAGCTCATGATCAACAAGGTTAAGGTGAGCCGTGATCGCCGCGCCCCCCATAAAGTTAACATCCCGATAGCTACCCCGTTCAATCGCCTCGGTAGAACCGCGGACATCGACAACAGAGACATACCAATCATCGGGAACAGGCTGGTAAAACTGATCATCCACCATCTGGGTGATGTCGGAAAAACCCTCTAATTGACAATAAAAATTATTCATCTGTGTTTACCGTCAATATCGTTTAAGTCATCATCTTCGGTGACAACGGCGGGGCAGGCAAGTGATACACCTACCACTTTGTTGATAAGCCGGAAGTGCAACCGAAACTGGCAGCGGTCATCTTAGCGCCATATTAACCGCGAAAACCATCGTTGATACGCTTACACCCTTGCCTAAGTTCTTGCCATAGCCCTTACAAGCGTCGAGCATTGATAAGCGATAAAAACAGGCCGAAGCCTACCAACTGCAAGTCAGCCAATCCATGATCGTTGTTGCAATCAGAGTGTTGATGGCGATAATTAATCAGATCACCAATGATGATCGACCCTAGCTGCAGATCACTCCCTTGATAGCAGGCAGCACTATCAGCACGATCAAACCAGAGAATGGCGGACCTCCTATTGAAAACAACCCATACAGATATCGGCCTTCGCATTTTAGGGGTTGCCGGTGGTGCCGGTCATATTTATCACGGGCGCTGCAGTAGTAGCTTTCTAATTTTGAAAGATGACCACCCCATCTGTCTGATTGATCTGGGTCTGGGAGTCACCTGTCGATTAAAAGATTACGGTTATACCTTACCCGACACCCTCGTCATCACCCATAACCATACCGATCATGCAGGGGAACTACCGGTGGTCTTACGGGTTGAAAGCGCACAACAGCGACAGCTTAATATCGTTGCCGCCGCACCGGTCGCTGAGCGATTAAAGCGGTACCGAATGGCTGAACACGCCGAGTTGTTTCAACCGGAAGAGCTGGCAAACTGGATAGCGCCAGCCCCCGAGACAACGACCCCACTGGTCGATGATCTCGATATCACCTTCCATGCCGCGCAACACTCCGAGCTCTGCTTTGGCTTTGTCATCAGTCGCGAGGGTATTCCACTGATTGGCTACACCGCCGACAGCGGCTGTTTTGCACCGCTATATGAAGCTCTCGCTGATTGCCGTGTCGCTATCTATGATGCCCGTCCAGCGGGGAGTCGTTGGCATGCAGGGCTCGATGAGGTGGCGCCTTACCTTAATGACCAGGCTTATATTATTGGCCATGATCTGGATGAACAAAACATTCCCGACGATAGTCGGTTGCTCCGTCCTGGACAATATATCCACCTTGCTGAGGATCATTAAGATGAATTTCGCCGACAGTGTGAAGCAGATGATTCAGGCTATCTTTATGCTGTCTCCCTATTATTGGGCGGACCGCTATCTAAAGCTGCGCGAGTTTAAATTTGAAGAGGGTAGCGAGGAACAGAAATTATGGCGTGGCCGACGCTTAATCGTCTCAGAAAAATATATCGTTTACTGGCTGTTTGGCGCGATTGCACTGTTCGTGCTGACGCCGGTGCTACCTCAATGGGCGGCGATTTTCCTGCTACTCCGAGCGTTGGGTATTATCAATAAAGAGCTTGGGGTACTGCTATTTGGCACCTGTAAAATAACCGAGGGCACCATGGTTGCGGCTTCAGGACGGGTCATTGTGCTGGGCTTGGTTAACTTTTTAACCGCCATGTTTCTCTTTGCTGGCGCCTACGCGCTGATCGGCACCTTTGATAACATTCCAGCTTATACCGAACGAATGTTACCCCTGTGGGCACTCATACAGGCGATGAACGTACAGTTCACCCTGTCGAGCGCCTTCGAACCGGCCAACCTATTAACCTGGTTTATCTCCTTATTTCATAGCGGCTTCTGTTTTCTATTTGGCACCATCGTTATCTCGATGTTTGTCTCGCTATTGAATATTCAGCCTCTGCATAAGTAATGGCAACAAGCGGGGGAGCATGACGCCAATCGCGCCAACTTAAAACCGGCAACTTAAGCCCTTAACTTAAGACCCTTGCTGCCGGTTGCCGAGCACAGGCTCAGTAACCGGTTGACCTTTGACCTGCTTGATAAATAAAGCCAAGACAATCAACACCATCGCCGTTAGCTCTAATCGATCTAGGTGATCGCCCAATAAAATAGCGCCGGTAAGCAAGGCAACCACCAATTCGACTGAACCGGTTAAGGCATTTTTATCGGCGCAGGAGCGGGGAGCGCCCATCATAAACAGCACCTGCGGAATCGCTGCCGCCAGCAGGGCAATACCTAACACCGCCAACATACCGTTTGTCGAAGCCGGCATCAGTTGTACAGGCGCAACCCAGATCGCGATAGGCAGTAACACCAAGACATGACCGATGGTGATCCAAGCCATACGATTACCCGTGGGAATCTTTTGCCGCGGCTTAGTCAGATACTGCACCTGTGTCGCAACCGCTAACGGCGCCAAGAAACAGCCAGCAACCGCCCACAGGGAACCCGCAGGTAACGCTTCAGGTCGGATGGTTAATGAGGCCGCAATGCCCACCAGTGCCGCCGAGACCAATGCATTTTGCGACGGCGCACGGTGAAACACCAACCAACCGATCAGCACACTAAAGACTGGATAGCTGTAATAGATCAAAATCGCGGTCGCGGCAGGAATGGTCTCCAACGCATGAAAATAGCCAAAAATAGAGATTCCACTGAACACCCCCAACGCCAAACACCGAGCCGCTTCGGCCAGATTCACCCGCGGGGTTCGCAGAAAAAACATGAAAAACATCGCCGGTAGAATAAAACGATACAGGCTGACCATCTCAGCACCTAAGCCATCTTTGAATAGCAGTTGTGCAAAGAAGGGGTTAAGCCCATAAAAACAGGCGGCCATTAACACGAGGTACTGACCATCTATCGTAGATTTACTGTTCACGTCACTCTCATTCCATTCAGTTAGAACGGAACCATAGCGCGACACTGATTAAATAAATAGTGAATAAATTACCGTACTGATTAATACTGTGCATCTATAAATCATATGAATGGCGCCTCAACAACCAGCGCTGAGGATGAGCTCATGCGGCTAGATATTAAACATTGGGAGATGCTCAATGCCATCGATAAAACCGGCACCTTACGGCAAGCCGCCTACGTGCTGGGCATCACACAATCAGCCCTCAGTCACCGACTAGCCGAGGCCGAAAGACGTTTAGGCGGTTTACTCTTTGAAAGGGAGGGGCGCCGACTTCGACAGACCGCCGCTGGGCGCGCCATGACCCAGACAGCCAATCAGATTGTGCCGGTGTTACAGCGGGCCGAGTTTGATTTTCAACAGATGGTGATTAGTGAAACCACGGTGGTGCGCTTTGGTGTGGCCGCCTATAGTTGCTACCACTGGTTACCCGCTTTTTTACAGACAATGGCCAAACAAGAGCCGGATATTCAGTTGGAACTGGTGGCCTCTGCAACACAGAATCCGCTGCAAAACCTGCAGGAAGGCGCCGTCGATGTCGTCTTAGCCCCAGGACACTTGGCGATTCCGGGTATCGATTCCATTCCCGTGTTTAAAGATGAATTGGTATTGATCACGCCTTGCCAACATAGCTTAGCGAGCAAGCCCTTTATTGAAGCCAGCGATTTAGAAGGTGAGCACTACCTAACCTACAGCAAAACAGCACAACCGGGCTTTGAGTATGAACGCTTTATCCGCCCCTCTGGCGTAATACCTCATCTTCTTACCGTGGTAGAAGTCACCGACGCGATGATCGAACTGATCGCCGCCGGTTTTGGTGTTGGCATCCTATCCCGCTGGGCCGTTCAATCCGCCATCCAACATGGCAGCATCACCGCGATCAGTGTCAGCGAAGCCAAACTAGATCTTGATTGGTCGGCCCTCGTGCGTGAAGCAGAACCCGCCACAGCCGCGGCAAGAGTGGTCTCACGCCGACTCGCCGAGTGGTTTCAAAGCACTCAGGCAGACGAGAATGGAGGCCAGTAGCCTTTAATTTTGAATAGGTTGTTTGCGTATTAAAAATGCGAAGAGTACATCAGAGGCAAACTTGAGTAATCCAATTAATATTGGATTACTCAGATCATAGCGCGGTGTGCAGTACGTCAAATATAAAAATTTTATTGAGCACTAATGTGCTCTTTTTCAAGGTGGGCAGCAGGATCAAATGGTTCAAGGAATCCATCACCTACATAAAAGTTGTGCTCGGTAGTGGTTTCTCTGAAAATAACAAAAGTATATTCGTCATAACTACCCCCCCCAATAATGAATACATATTAGCAAGCGGAACAAAAAATATTTGTTAAAAACACAATCGTCAGTAAACGATGAGGCATACAGTATTACAGCAATAATCTGGGTTGGATAAAATCAATAAAGGCAGAAATACGCTTGGCCACCGACGATGATTTATAGAATACCGCGTTGATCTGTTCCCTACCTGTATTGGTCAGCTTTTCGCTCTCAAGCAGAGGGATTAAACGGCCTTCTTCAATATCTTTATTGATCATGAAGCCCGATAAACAAGCGATACCATTACCCGCTAAGGCCAGTTGCCTCACTGTTTCACCGTTGCTGGATATCAGCACTGGCTTTAATGCTCCAAAGCTTCTCAGCGGCCAATCGTTAAGCGCCTTGGCACCAGAGAATCCAATGGTGTCATGATTGACAAGGTCACTTGTTTTCTTTGGAAAACCTCGTCTCGATAAATACTCGGGAGCAGCCACAATGTATAACAAGCTTACCCCCAAAGGCCTTGCATTAAGGGTCGAATCACTCAATTGTCCAATCCGAATCGCTAAGTCGGTTTTCTTTTCGAGTAAATCAACAAACCCTTCATTGGACGTGAGTTCCAATTCGATATTGGGATACTCGTGGTTAAATGCTTGCACCAGTGGGACTAACTGATGAAAAACAAACGGGCTGGCGGCATCCACACGCAATCGACCTTTCGGCAGCGCTCCCCGAGAAATAATCTCCTCTTCAGCCTGTTGAATCTGGATTAACCCGATGCGAACCGATTCAATAAACTGACGCCCTTCATCGCTTAACTCTATCCGCCTTGTGGTGCGATTGAGTATAGTGACACCGAGCTGCTTCTCTACCTTGCTCACCGCCCTCGATACACGAGCCACTTGAATATCTAATGCCTCTGCGGCAGCAGAAAAGCCACCGCTATCAATCACGGTCAGCAATATTTCTAAATCATCAGATCGCGTCAGCATGTCATTATCCTAATACTACGGTATTCAAGAGTTCGGTTCTCGACCTCAGATATATTATTGCATTTATAACAAATATTATTTGTTAATACCTCTATTTTTCACAAGTAAATATGTCTGCATAATGCCGCCATCAAAACAAAATACGATATGACGGATGGCATCCTCCTATCGTGATGTGAAACCAAACAACCATAGTGAGTAATAGTATGCCCTTAGCTCTTCTTGCATTGGCGCTCAGCGCCTTTGCTATTGGAACCACAGAATTTGTTATTGTTGGATTAATTCCAACCATGGCCTCCGATTTAAACGTCTCTATACCATCAGCAGGGCTGTTAGTGAGTCTTTACGCCCTTGGCGTTGCCATTGGTGCACCCGTTTTAACCGCACTGACCGGGAAATGGAATCGTAAACACGTACTAATTACGGTGATGGCGCTCTTTGTCGCCGGTAACTTATTAGCGTGGCAATCACCTGGATACAACACCTTGATTTTTGCCCGTATTTTGACCGGTTTGGCGCATGGTGTGTTTTTCTCTATTGGGTCTACCATCGCGACAGGCCTGGTTTCCAAAGAGAAAGCGGCCAGTGCCATTGCGATTATGTTTACTGGTTTGACCGTGGCGTTAGTAACCGGTGTGCCGCTGGGTACTTACATTGGTCAAGCGTTTGGTTGGCAAACCACGTTTCTAATTGTTGCTGTACTTGGCCTGGTCGCTATGATTGGCAGCGCAATTCTCGTCCCTTCAAACTTAAAACAACCGGCACCGGCAAAGCTTTCTGAGCAGTTAAAAGTACTGACTCAACCTAGGTTGTTATTAGTGTATGCAATGACGGCTGTGGGTTATGGCGGTACATTTGTCGCTTTCACTTACCTTGCTCCTATTCTAGAACAAGTGTCGGGTTTTGAATCCAGTTCAATAGGATTGATCATGCTTGTCTACGGTGTATCTGTTGCTGTAGGTAACATCTGGGGCGGTAAATTGGCGGATAAACTGGGGCCGGTGAAAGCGCTTAACATCATTTTCACCGCACTTGCTTTGGTACTTTTAGCCTTCACCGTCACCGCTGGAAATCAAATTGCTGCCGTCATTACCGTGCTTATATGGGGCGCTTTTGCATTCGGCAATGTTCCGGGGCTACAGGTATACGTTGTGCAACTAGCTGAAAAATATGCACCTAATGCAGTCGATGTTGCTTCTGGATTAAATATCGCCGCATTCAATGTGGGCATTGCTATCGGTTCAATTATTGGCGGTAGGGTGGTTGAAGATATGGAGCTAGTCGATACACCCTGGATTGGCGCCTTAATCGTTGTTGTTGCAATCATTCTAACAAACGTATCTGGTTTTCTGGATTCACGAGAACAAACTAAGACAGCCTAAAACCCAATGCCTGGGGGGAAAGCCCCCCATAGAGAATAGAGGAGTGTATATGACTTTCGACAAATTACAGAATTTAGGCTTCTCAATTGGCGTTGAGCTGCCTTTAGATAACGACTGGTCTCAAGAAGGACAAAGTAAAGGTGTAAAAGCCGGTAGGCCATTCGGTGTGCCTGATCTGTCTTTGCACAAGGAACGGATTCAGCTGGCTGATAGATTAGGCTTCAGTACCGCATGGGTCCGTGATGTTCCATTGTATGACCCTGATTTTGGAGATGCCGCCCAAGTTTTTGAAGCCTTCACTTATCTTGGCTATTTAGCAGGTGTCACTAATAAAATCTTACTGGGTACTGCTGCAATCGTTTTACCACTGAGACAACCTTGGTTAGTAAAAAAATCTGCTAATACGACAGCAGAATTAAGCCACAATCGCCTGATACTGGGCGTAGCTAGCGGGGATAGACCATCAGAGTATCCATTGTTTGGCGTGAATTATGCGTCTAGGGGGCAGCTATTCAGAGATGCTGTTGAAATACTAAAAGACCATTCGAATTCGAAATTAATGTTGGGTCAAAAAATTTATCCTGAGGTTCCTAAGTTCCCTATTTACGTTGCAGGACTCGCACAACAGTCACCTGAGTGGATAGGTGGGAACCTGGATGGTTGGTTAGCCTACCCGGGAACACCGGAAGATCACACAAATCGTGTCGCTTTATGGCGAAAGGTCGCTGGCTCAAAGCCTTATGTTAGTTTCATTCATTTAGATTTAGTTTCTGATGTTAATGCCCCTATAGAACGACAACGTTTCGGGATAAAAACCGGTGTCAACGGTCTCATAAAAGAACTTGAAAGTATGAAGGCCGCAGGCGTTGACCACATCGGACTTCATTTCAGGAAAAACGATAGGCCCATAGAATACAGTATGACTGACATAGCCAATAACGTACTACCCATTTTTCATCAATAGAGGAAACCTTATGATGACCCATTCGAAACACATCCCCCCTTAGGCATGGTAACTTTTCGCAGAGGGAGCCTACGAATAAGTATTTATCCCTGCTCGACAGGCCTCGTAGTTAGGAGTTGCTAAACTGAATTAGTACTCCAAGCAGTCAAACAGGAAAAAGACGGTGCTGACTGCTCCATCATTCACAAACATTGTACCTAAACGTTCATAAAATCGAGCCTATTATTCGTCCGCTTTTGGCACAAAGCTGGCATTTCTTGGTAATACTAGATCGAAATAGAAAAGCAGCCATTCGGCTGCTTTTTAGTTTTTCCATTTCATTCTAAATGAGACGCCATTTCTCTATTCTGAGAAAACATTTCATTTCAAATGAGAAATGACAGAAACCCCATCAGATATCCAAGTTAGAGACGTTCAGCGCGTTGGTTTCGATAAATGCACGACGCGGCTCAACTTCATCGCCCATCAGGGTTGTGAAGAGTAGATCGGCGGCGATCGCATCATCAATCGTTACCTGTAACATCCGACGCTGCTCTGGGTCCATTGTGGTTTCCCATAGCTGTTCTGGATTCATCTCACCCAGTCCTTTGTATCGCTGAATGTAATAACCCCGTTTGGATTGCTCCATCAGCCAGTTAAGACCGGTGGTGAACTCAGTGGTGGGCAGGGTACGCTCTCCGCGCTTAAAGTAAGCGGTCTCTTCCAACAAACCATCGAGAGTATCACCGAGGTTGGTTAGCGCAGCGTAGTCTTTCGATTCAAAGAATGATTGGTCGAAGGTGTAGTTATGGCTCACACCATGCTGAATCACGTTAACGCTCGGCAGGTAGGTGCCGTGACGTTCTTCGTTTTCCGCCGCCGATGAGGTAAATACATCACCACCATCCAGGGTGTCTCCTAGGCCATCACACACCTTATCGATCCACTCAGCGACTGTTTGTTCATCTTGCAGCTGTTCCACGGTTAGGCGTGGCGTATAGATCATCTGACGCAGAATCTGCTCTGGATAGAGACGCGACAACCGAGCCAGCATTTTATCCACGGCACGGTAGCGGTTAACAATCTCTTCAAGGCCAGTACCCGCAATCGGTGGTGCATCGGCATTCACATGCACGGAAGCCCCTTCGAGCGCGCCCTGCAGCAGGTAGTTATCCAGTGCATCATCGTCTTTCAGGTATTGCTCTTGCTTACCTTTCTTGATCTTGTAGAGCGGTGGCTGGGCAATAAAGACATGGCCACGTTCGATGATCTCTGGCATCTGCCGGAAGAAGAAGGTGAGAAGCAGGGTACGGATGTGTGATCCATCCACGTCGGCATCGGTCATGATAATGATCGAGTGATAACGCAGTTTGTCCGGATTGAACTCTTCACGGCCAATACCGGTGCCTAGCGCCGTGATCAGGGTGCCGACTTCAGCAGAAGCTAGCATCTTGTCGAAACGGGCTTTCTCAACGTTAAGGATCTTACCTTTAAGCGGTAGAATCGCTTGAGATTTACGGTTACGGCCTTGCTTGGCAGAACCGCCAGCAGAATCACCCTCCACCAAGTATATTTCGGAAAGCGCGGGGTCTTTCTCCTGACAATCCGCCAATTTACCGGGCAGACCAGCAATATCCAACGCGCCTTTACGGCGAGTCATTTCACGGGCTTTACGCGCCGCTTCACGGGCACGGGCCGCATCGATCATCTTCGAGACGACCGCTTTAGCATCCTGCGGGTTTTCTTGCAGGTAGTCGTTTAACTGTTCATACATCGCTTGCTCAACCGCGGTTTTCACCTCGGATGACACCAGTTTATCTTTGGTTTGCGACGAGAACTTAGGATCAGGGACTTTCACGGACACAATCGCCGTCAGGCCTTCACGGCAGTCATCACCGGTGGTGGATGCCTTACCGTTCTTATTGAGCTTCTCGGCATCAATATAGTTGTTCAGCGCACGGGTGAGGGCGGTTCGGAAACCGGCCAAGTGAGTACCCCCATCCCGCTGAGGGATGTTGTTGGTAAAGGCGTGAATGCTTTCCTGATAGCTATCATTCCACTGCATCGCCACTTCCACACCCACGCCGTTTTCATGCATGACGTTAACGTGGAACATCTTGTTCGCTGGGGTTTTGTTCGTGTTGAGGTAATCAACAAAGGAACTCAGGCCGCCTTCATAGGCAAACAGCTCTTCATCGCCGGTACGCTCATCTTTCAGACGAATGGCAACGCCAGAGTTCAGGAAGGAGAGCTCCCGCAGACGCTTTGCCAGAATATCGAATTTATATTCCAGTTGATTATGGAAGGTCTCTTCAGAAGGCCAAAAACGTACCGAGGTACCGGAGGTTTCGGTTTTACCAATCACTTTCAATGGCTCATCCGGCACGCCGTGGCGGTAGGTTTGCTCAAACACTTGGCCTCGACGACGAATCGTTAGTTTCAGTTCGGCAGACAGGGCGTTAACCACCGAGACACCGACACCGTGCAAACCACCGGAGACTTTATAGGAGTTATCATCAAACTTACCACCGGCATGCAGCACGGTCATGATGACTTCCGCCGCAGAAACGCCTTCTTCCTCATGCAGTTCGGTGGGAATACCCCGACCGTTATCCGACACTGTGACGCTGTTATCCGGATGAATAACGACCCGAACTTCGCTGCAATAACCAGCCAGGGCTTCATCGATTGAGTTATCCACAATCTCGAAAACCATATGATGCAGACCAGTACCATCGTCGGTGTCGCCTATATACATTCCCGGGCGCTTACGAACCGCATCCAGCCCTTTTAGGACTTTAATACTGGAGGAATCGTATTCCTGATTTTCGCCGCTCATTCAGATCTCCTGGCTGTATTACTGAGTGCTAAACGCACCCTCTTGTATATTGAAAAAACGTAACTCGGCCTGGTCGGACCAGTAACCGGTGAGCGCCTCTTTATCCACACTGGTGATAAAGCACTGGCTCGCCGTTTTCTCTAAATAATGACAGAACAGCCTGCTGTGCTGCTGATCTAGCTCTGACGGAAGGTCATCAATCAGATAGATGCAGGCGCGACTGTTCAACTTGTAAAATAAAACGCCCTGCGCCAACTTGAGGCTGCTCACCACTATTTTCTTCTGTCCCCGTGAGAGACGTTCTGCAGCGGTGTGGCCATCAACTTTGAGGCGCAGGTCAGCCCTTTGTGGTCCGGCACTGGTATAACCCTGACGCAGATCGCGTTCAAAATTATCATTCAATACCTGATCAAGGCCGCGTTTTTTATCCCATCCGGGACTAAAACTCAGATCGATGCTGACGCCTTCAAGCAGATCAGCAAGGATTACATCAAATTCGGGTTTTAATGCTTCAATATACAGTTCACGAAGTGTATTTAACTGCTCAGCATAGCTAATAAATTCTTGGTCCCAGACCGCCCGAATTCGTTGCTCAATTTTACCATATTTCAGCAAAGAATTTCGCTGTTTTAATACCCGTCGAAAACCACGCCAAAGCCTTATAAATTCTGGATTTGAATGGAACGAACCCCAGTCCAAAAACTGCCGCCTGACCGCTGGACTGCCTTCCAAAATCATGAAGGTTTCGGCGTTGATTACCTGCACCGGTAACAGCTCTGCCAGCGTAGTGATATCGATGTTGTTGCCCGCATAACGGATACGGCAATCGCTTTCGAGATTACGTTCAACACCCAATGGCTGACTCGCGCCAGTGCCCATCGCATCCACCTGGGCAAACACCGTGCACTGGGATGCTCCGGTTTGTATCAGATGGTTGAGTTTATTGGTACGAAATGATCGGCAGAGCCCGAGCATATGGATCGCTTCAAGCACACTGCTTTTGCCACTGCCATTGGGGCCGTGGATGATATTGATTCCGGGTGAGGGAGACAGGCTCAGCTCGCTAAGGTTGCGAACGGCGCGAATATTCAGCTGGGTTATTGGCATATAGAGGAGGGTAGAAGAAGGGGCCTAGGGCCCCTGACAGGATTACATCCGCATCGGCATAACGACGTAGAGTGAGTTGGCATCATCCAACCCCTCAATCAATGCACTGCTGTTGGAGTCAGCAAGGGTGAAACGTACCACTTCAGAACTAACGATGGATAACACATCCAACAGGTAGTTGACGTTAAAGCCAATTTCCAAGGTATCGCCTTCATAATCAACGGCAACCGTTTCTTCCGCTTCTTCCTGCTCGGGGTTGTTCGCCATCACCTGCAGATAACCGTTGGTAAGGGACAAACGCACACCGCGATATTTCTCGTTCGACAGGATAGCGATGCGGCTAAACACCTGACGCAATTCCTGACGAGTGCCCAGCATGAACTTATCGCCACCCTGGGGAATAACTCGCTGATAATCGGGGAACTTACCGTCAACCAATTTAGAGGTGAAGGTAAAATCACCCGCATGGGCACGGATATGGTTCGCACCGACTACGAGTTTCACTTGCTCATCGCCGCTTTGCAGCAGACGCGCCAGCTCAAGAATACCTTTACGCGGCACAATAAACTGATGATTAGCCGGCCCTTTAGTGTCGACTTCAGCAACACTGGTGGCCAAACGGTGGCCATCGGTAGAGACCGCCCGCAGACTGTTCTCAGTGATCTCCAGCAGCATGCCGTTAAGGTAGTAACGCACATCCTGTTGGGCCATCGAAAAGCCGGTCTGATCAATCAGATGGCGCAGCTGGCTTTGCAGCACATTGAGCTCAAATGATTCAGGACTATCCTCAACATTAGGAAACTCAGCCGCCGGTAGGGTAGAGAGAGTAAAACGGCTGCGGCCGGCTTTAATGACCATTTTCTGGCCTGTCAGTGTCAGCTCAATCTGAGCGGAATCTGGCAGGGATTTACAGATATCCATCAGCTTACGGGCAGGTACTGTGATTGAACCCGCTTCAGCCGGTTCATCCAACTGCACCCGACCCACCAGTTCAACTTCCAGATCGGTGCCGGTCATCGACAACTGATCACCTTCAGCGACCAGCAGGATATTGGAAAGCACTGGCAGTGTCTGACGACGTTCCACAACCCCTGCAACCAACTGCAACGGCTTAATTAGCGCTTCTCGCGAAATAACAAATTTCATCTTTTGCTACCCTTAATTGATCAGACCACTACGCCGTCAGATGACGCAATAAGTTCTGATAATCCTCTCTTATATCCGTATCGGTCTCACGCAGCGAAGCTACTTTACGACAACCATGCAGAACCGTGGTGTGATCCCGTCCGCCAAAAGCGTCGCCAATCTCAGGTAAACTGTGATTGGTCAGCTCTTTAGACAGTGTCATAGCAACCTGCCTTGGCCGAGCCACAGAACGACTGCGTCGTTTCGAAAGTAGATCCGATACTTTGATCTTATAATAATCGGCGACAACCCGCTGAATATTATCAATACTAACCTGTTTATCCTGCAATGCCAGCAGGTCTTTCAGTGATTCTTTAATAAAAGGCGTGGTTATTGCATTTCCGGTGAAGTGAGCATTCGCAATCACTCGCTTCAGCGCCCCTTCAAGCTCCCGCACGTTGGAGCGAATCTTTTGTGCTAAGAAGAACGCGGAATCATCCGGTAGACGTACCTGCGCTTCTTCCGCTTTTTTCATCAAGATGGCGACACGGGTTTCCAGCTCAGGCGGCTCAATCGCGACCGTAAGGCCCCAACCAAACCGAGACTTAAGCCGCTCTTCAACACCATTAATCTCTTTCGGATAACGGTCACTGGTCAGAATCATCTGCTGACCACCCTCTAATAGGGCGTTGAAGGTGTGGAAGAACTCTTCTTGCGAACGCTCTTTACCGGCAAAAAACTGAATATCATCGATCAACAGCGCATCGACCGAGCGGTAATAACGTTTAAAGTCATTGATCGCGTTGAGTTGTAGCGCCTTCACCATATCCGCCACAAACCGTTCTGAGTGCAGATAAACAATCTTGGCTTTCGGATTACGCTGCAACATCTCCATGCCCACCGCATGCATCAAGTGGGTTTTACCTAGACCAACACCACCGTAGATAAACAGTGGGTTATATGAACCACCTGGATTGTCCGCTACCTGCTGCGCCGCTGCCAATGCCAACTGGTTAGACTTACCTTGAACAAAGGAGTTAAAGGTAAATGACTGGTTTAGGTTGGATTGGTGACGCACACTGCCTTCAACATCCACATTGCGCGAAGGCGAGCCGGACATGGTGGTCGGCGTAATAATTTCGCGGTGATTGATCGGCTGAAAGCTACTGTCATCAATCGCCAGCTGATAGGGAGGGTTCTCTTCGACCGGAGGATTAACCGGTGCAGCCGTACGATTGCGCGGTGCAGAGGAAAAAGACTGGTTATCCTCATAACGAGTATCCGCACGACGAGCTGGGGCCGGTGGTGGCGCAGGGCGAACCGGGCGTTGTGAAAAGCCACTGGCTCGTCCAGCGATATCAATGCTTACCGAGGCGGCAATATCACCACTGACCGCATTAACGACTTCGCTGATCCGCTTAAGGTACTTATCGCTCACCCAGTCTTTTACAAAACGATTAGGCGCCAGCAATACCAAACCTGCGTCAGACTCCGAAGACACCTTCAGAGGCCGGATCCAGGTATTGTATTGTTGTGAGGGGAACTCATCTTGAAGATTTTGAAGACACTGTTCCCACAACTCAGCCGACATAGCTAATCCTTAAACATCCTCTGGTTTCACTCTATTGGAGTGATCGAGAATAAGATCGAATACGTAAAAAATATCAGCAGATAATACCTTGTAACAGCCCGCTTATCCACAGTTAGAATCAATCTGTTGCTAATTCTTTTTCCGTCTGTTTTTCAATCAGTTAGCCCCAAATCCAGATATTATGCGGGAAACAGAGCGATCGTTTAAAAACTATCCATACTTTAAATACAGTTAATATCCAGACCTATCAACAGGCTATCTTTATATTTTTAAATGATTTTATTAAGTTAAGCACAATTTATTGTGTATATCTGAATAAATTCATAATCCACCAACAACCCGCTATTTCTACTTATATATAGGTAACGACAATTTAACCTCGGCAGCGATTAAGACCACCTTTTTTAACTTTATTGCCAGTAAAGGTTTGCAATGCCAATATGTTTTCCCTATAATTTCGCGTCTGTTTTTGACCGTGGGATTCAGCCAACCTTACTGATACCACCACACTGTATGTTAGTAGGACTGACCAATGAAAAGAACATTTCAACCAAGTAATCTTAAGCGTAAACGCACTCACGGTTTCCGTGCCCGTATGGCAACTAAGAGCGGCCGCGTTATTATTAACCGTCGTCGCGCTAAAGGCCGTAAGCGTCTGTCAGCATAATTTTTGCCTGTCAGGCTCTCTGAATGAATGAATTCAGCTATCCCCGCCAGTTGAGACTTTTGACTGGTGGGGATTTTAAACAGGTATTCAGCCGAGCCAGCCTCAAGGTATCAGATAAGCATCTGTTGATCCTTGCACGTCCAAACGAGCTAGAGCATTCCCGCGTTGGCTTTGTCTTCTCTAAAAAAAATATCCGTTTAGCTGTTCATCGTAACCGCGTTCGGCGTATTATTCGCGAGTCTTTCCGTCTTAATCAGCATAAGTTACCCAACGTTGATATCGTTATTCTAGCCAGACCCGGTTTAGGTGATCTCGATAACAGCGAAGTTCAAGCGCTTATTTTAAAAAGCTGGAACAGACTGATTGGCCGGGCCAAGGCAAAATCCGATAAAACAAAATCAAACTCATAACTGAATGGTCCAGAAACCATGGATGTACAGCGCATTATATTGATCGCAGCACTGGCAATAATTTCCTATATGCTGGTGCTTCAATGGAACCAAGATTACGGTGTTAAAACCGTCCCTGTGGCTCAAGCAGAATCGGTTTCAGCTTACCAATCTACAGTAGATCCGGTAGCAACAGCAGGTAGTGACCTGCCGACAACAGACGGTGCAACCGCTGCCAATACTGATCTGCCCGCCGCAAAAGCGGCTGCAGCAGCACAGCAGCAACTGGTTTCAATTAAGACCGATGTGCTTGAACTGCTAATCGATACCAAAGGTGGCGACATCATTGAACTGACCCTGCCGAAGCACAAAGCAGCGCTAGATAATGATCAACCTTTTGTCTTGCTGGAGCAGAATGGCAACCGTACCTATGTCTCCCAAAGTGGCCTGATTGGTAAAGATGGTCTCGATGCCAGCCCCAATGGTCGTCCACAATACACCTCCGCTAAAAACAGCTATCAGCTGGAAGGCGATGAACTGGTCGTTGACTTGGTTCATAACGGTGATGATGGGGTTGTGATTACCAAACGTTTCCGTTTCACTGCCGGCAACTACACCATTGAACAGGACTTCCTGGTTAACAATGGCTCCGCTGACACTTGGCAGGCAAAACTCTTTGGTCAGATCAAACGCGATGGTTCAAAAGATCCATCACAGACAACCAGTATGGGTATGCAAGCCTTCCTCGGCGCGGTGTTCTCCACAGAAGATGAACACTACGAAAAAGTAACTTTCGATGATATGCAGGAAGCAAACATCAAGAAAGTCAGCCAAGATGGCTGGGTGGCGATGTCACAGCACTATTTCTTGAGTGCTTGGATTCCAGCCCCTGGTGCAGAATATAGCTATAGCAGCCGGGTGAGTAACGGTAACTATATCGCTGGTTTTGTCTCCCCTGAGTTTACGGTTGCTCCTGGCGAAACGAAAACGGTTAACGCCAACTTCTATGCCGGTCCGAAAGACACCGACTTACTCGAACAGGCTGCGCCTAACTTAGAACTGACGGTTGATTACGGTATTCTTTGGTTTATCGCCACACCACTGGCTTGGTTGCTCAAAACCATCCATGGTTTTGTCGGTAACTGGGGCGTGTCGATCATCTTCATCACCATCATTGTTAAAGCCCTGTTGTTCCAAGTGAACGCTAAAGCCTTTAAATCGATGGCGAAGATGCGTAAGTTTGGGCCAGAGATGACCCGCCTGAAAGAGCTTCACGGTGATGACCGCCAGAAGATGTCTCAGGCAATGATGGAACTCTACAAGAAAGAGAAGATCAATCCGCTGGGCGGCTGTCTTCCTATCGTGGCGCAGATGCCGGTGTTTATCGCCCTGTACTGGACCCTGATGGAATCGGTTGAGCTGCGTCATGCACCTTTCGCCTTGTGGATTAATGACCTTTCCGTCATGGACCCTTACTTCCTGCTGCCTATCTTGATGGGTGCGACCATGTTTATTCAGCAACTGCTGAACCCAACACCTCCAGATCCTATGCAGGCCAAGATTATGAAGATGCTGCCGATTGTCTTCACCTTCTTCTTCCTATGGTTCCCAGCAGGTCTGGTTCTGTACTGGTTGGTTAACAACATTCTGTCGATCACACAGCAGTATATAATCAATAAGCAAATTGAAGGTGAAGGCCCTAGTAAGTAAGCCTAGCCTCAGTTTGATAAAAAGGTCTCCTCGGAGGCCTTTTTTATTGGCTTCATCTAGCGATTAAACCCAAGCTCGCGACTCACTCGACCAGTTAAAGTCATTCCCGGCTAAGAGATTTCATCTCTGCTCTATCGCCAAAAACTAAATAACCGACTAACGAGCTTAGAGTCGACCCTTGATATTCGAACCACTGACAACGGTTATGCTAAAATCATCTTTTTTGCTAGCCACCTAATCACTCCCGAGGTACCAATGACGCTGATTAACCAGGACACCATCGCCGCTCAGGCAACCCCTCCCGGACGCGGCGGCGTTGGTATTGTTCGCGTGTCCGGCAAGCTCGCAGCCACCATTGCCGAACAGGTCGTTGGCTTCATACCCAAGCCTCGCTATGCCCACTATGGCCCTTTTTACGATGCCGATCAGCATCAATTAGATCAGGGGCTGGCGCTCTACTTTCCAGGCCCTAACTCCTTTACCGGCGAAGATGTACTCGAACTTCAGGGCCATGGTGGCCCCATTATTATGGATTTCATTCTCCGTCGTGTCGTTGAATGTGGTGCCCGATTGGCCAATCCCGGCGAGTTTTCGGAACGCGCCTTCCTCAATGACAAACTAGATCTAACCCAAGCCGAAGCGATTGCAGATCTGATTGATTCAAGTTCAGAGCAAGCCGCCCGTTGTGCCCTTAAATCCCTTCAGGGCGCCTTCTCAGAGCGTATACACCAACTCGTGGAAAGCCTGACGCGATTGCGTATCTATGTGGAGGCGGCCATCGATTTCCCCGAAGAGGAGATCGACTTTCTCGCCGATGGCAAAGTCGCGGGGGATCTACAGCAGATCATCGATAAGCTATTGGAAGTCAAACAGGAAGCTCGACAGGGCAGTCTTATCCGTGAAGGGATGAATGTGGTCATTGCTGGCCGTCCTAATGCGGGTAAATCCAGCCTCTTAAACGCCTTAGCGGGCAAAGAATCGGCCATCGTAACGGATATTGCCGGCACCACCCGGGATGTCTTACGAGAACATATCCATATCGACGGCATGCCACTGCATATCATCGATACCGCGGGTCTGCGGGATTCTCCCGATGAAGTAGAGCGAATCGGTATTAGTCGTGCCTGGGATGAGATTCAAAAAGCCGACCGCGTACTATTGATGGTGGATGGCAGCACCACGGCCACCGATGATCCACAACAGATCTGGCCAGAGTTCGTCAGTCGCTTAGACGATCAAAGCAAAATCACCGTTATCCGCAATAAGTGTGACCTCACCTCAGAAGAACCGGTAATCGGTGAACATCATGGTCATACACTGATTTCCCTGTCTGCCAAGGCCGATATCGGCGTGAACAATCTACGCCAGCATCTTAAGGATTGTATGGGGTATGCGAGCACCACCGAGGGCGGCTTCCTTGCTCGACGCCGTCATATTGATGCGCTCAACCGTGCCGAAAGCCTGCTATTAACCGGACAAGAGCAGCTTATCTATGGCGGTGCAGGGGAGTTATTAGCAGAAGATCTACGCGAGGCTCAGCATCACCTGAGTGAGATTACCGGTGAATTTAGCTCTGATGATCTTTTAGGTAGAATTTTCAGTTCGTTCTGTATCGGTAAGTAAACTCTACCAAGGCTTGTTTTAACGATCGATAACAAGCCTTGGGGTTGCACAATTTACCGCTCAATAATGAATCACAGCAGCAGAAAAAACGTATCGATATACGGCTTTATATCTGCTTTCGCGCTAGTTTGAACGCCTTCAACGATCTTCTGATTAAAAATCCAATTCGCCCACCCAATGCCGTTATTATTTACGACCGCTTTGCACAAAATGCGTCTATTGAATATGAAAAAAGAGGGCCGTTGATAGCCATACGCTAATCAATATTTTCTGATATCGGCTAGAAATAATAAAAAGAGCCTCATTTATTTTTATGCTTTAGCTATTTTAAGCATTTATAAAAAGATTGATCAAAACGACGTTTATATACAACAACAAGTCGATTGCGTATCACAGACATTGCTTTATCTCAGTATAAGATAATTCCACGATCACATAACAAAAACGTCGAATTTTATTAGGATAGTCTAATGCAATCACTTGATAACTCTTTAGAAATAGCATCCTTTACGCCCTATCACATTAAACAACTCCCTATCGACGTGAGCCTCAATGACGCATCACTAACGATTACATGGGATGATGATCATAAGAGCGAATTTCACTATTTATGGTTACGTGATAACTGCCACTGTTCAGAATGCATTGCTCAACTAACCAGAGAGCAAATGTTTGAGATCTGTGACGTGCCATTGGATATAAAACCGGCTGAAGCCTATATCTCTGACGAACATCGATTAGTGATTACTTGGGATCATCAAGCACATATCAGCCACTTCCACCCCGGTTGGTTACGCAGCCATTGCTATAGTCAAGCAAGTCTAGACGCCAAACAGTGGCAGCCAAAGATATGGGACAAGGCGCGTATTCAGGCAGAACTGCCTAAGCATCAAGCCAACGATATCCTACAAGATGACCCATCCCTGCTTAACTGGTTAAAAGAGCTAAGAGATTACGGCCTTACACTCGTCGAACATGTTTCAACCGAACCCAACTCTTTAGTTGATGTGGCTAATCGCATTTCATTTATTCGTGAAACGAATTTTGGCACTATTTTTAATGTGCAAGCCAAGGCCGACGCCAACAGTGCTGCCTATACGGATTTACGGCTGCCTCTGCACACCGACTTGCCCACTCGGGAACTTCAACCCGGCTTACAGTTTCTGCATTGCTTAGTGAATGATGCTGCAGGAGGGGAGTCTATTCTGGTTGATGGCTTCAAAATTGCTCAGCACATGAAAGAACATTACCCGGATGACTTTCACAGCCTTAGCACCTTCCCGATGTCGTTTTACAATAAGGACAAACACAGTGACTATCGCTTTCGAGGCACGGCCATCGTGACAGATAGTAACCATGAAGTCGTCGAGGTCCGCTTAGCCAACTTTTTGCGAGGCCCTATCGATGTGCCAGCCCATCAAACTGTTCCTCTCTATCAAGCTTACCGACGCTTCATCGCATTAACTCGGGACCCTCAGTTTCAATTCTTTTACCGACTGAATGCGGGTGACCTCATTGTGTTTGATAATCGTCGTGTATTGCACGCGCGCAACGCCTTTAATTTAGAAAAAGGGTACCGACATTTGCAAGGTTGTTATGTTGATCGTGATGAACTGCTCTCGCGTATTCGTGTGCTTGAAAGAGTGTAGTGATCACTTACTATTTATCGATCTTCAGGGTTGCTAACAATGCAGAAGGGTTCAACCCTGAAGGTTATTTATTCAACGCACGATATTCAGACGCAGTCATGCCGTAACGCTCTTTGTAACGACGACTAAAATGAGCGGTTGAACTAAAACCTGTGGCCAACGCAATGTCTGTAACGCTTAAACTACTGTCCGACAATAACTGTTTGCCATGCTCGACACGTAAACCCAAATAGTAAGCGGCAGGGGTGCACTTAAAATATTGCATAAACAAGCGCTCTAACTGCCGGATAGAGATACACAGAAGAATCGAGATCTCTTTTGTCGTCAGCGGGGTTTCAATATTTTCAGACATTAATGTTAATGCCTTAAGAACTTTTGGATGATGAATATTCATTCTCTTCATCCAATCCATCTTTTGGTTATCCGAGCGGTTGCGCATGCCATTTTTAATCAGTTGATCGCAGACTAATTTAGCTAAATCAGAGCCGCCGTATTCAGCAATAAGATAGAGCACCATATCGCTGGCCGCCGTACCTCCCGCACAGGTCATGTAGTTGCCATCGATCTCAAATAGCTCATGGGTGACCTCAAGTTGAGGATACCTTTCCTGAAACGAGGGTAACGCCTCCCAATGGAGAGTCACTTTACGATGATCTAATAGCCTGGCCTTGGCTAATAAATAACAGCCAGTATCTAAAGCGCCAATAATACCACCTTGATGCCGTAGCGTTCTGAGCCATTGAATCGTACTCTCATTGATATGGCGTTCAGGGTTAAAACTGGCATTAACAAACAGATTGCGGGGGGCGCTAACCTGCTGAAAATGATAGCTCGGTTGCAACGCCATACCATTACTGGCCGTCACCAACTCATCACCATCACTTAAGCATTGCCAACGAAAAACCTCTTTTTCGAGTAAGCGGTTAGCAATACGTAACGGCTCAATCGCCGATAACAAGGACACCATGGCATACTCTGGCAAGAGTAAAAACGATAGCGTAAAAGCACCATCATCATCGGCCACTAGTGTCGATAATGCGATTGGAGAATCACTACCCATAGCTTTATCTCACATCAAAAAAATACGACACGCTAAAATAACGTGTCGTATTGGTTAAAACCGATCAAGCTCGATTCAATGATCCTATCAAGTTTTCGATTCCACCGGGGTTTTGGGCTCAGTCAGTAAGGACTTTAAAACGCCTAACGTCATGATGATAATAATAAAGCTTAACGGTAAAGCCGCTGCTATATTCGCCGTTTGCAGGGCACTTAGCCCTCCCGCCACCAGCAAGGCAGCAGCCACAAAGCCAATCACAACACCCCAAAAAATACGGAAGGCTTTAGGTGGCTCTTCATTACCTAAAGACAGAATCGTCGTTAAGACCAAGGTACCGGAATCTGACGAGGTCACGAACCAACTCATTAACAAGAAGACCATCATCGCTGAGACAAGCCAACCGACCGTTCCATCACCGAAAATACCATCGGAGCTGGCAAATAGAGCCGCAGGCAAGTTCCACGCATTCACCAGATCAATAATACCCGCAGTACCAACACCGCTATCGGCAGCCAGTTCTTGATAGAGTGCGGTGCCACCAAAGATACCTAACCAGACAAAGATAATCACGGTCGGCACGAGCAACACACCGATCACAAACTCTCTCATGGTACGGCCACGTG
The DNA here is from genome assembly GCF_003957515.1 of Amphritea opalescens. Lineage (GTDB taxonomy): Bacteria > Pseudomonadota > Gammaproteobacteria > Pseudomonadales > Balneatricaceae > Amphritea > Amphritea opalescens. The sequence goes on along the minus strand of NZ_RQXW01000010.1, from coordinate 67,591 downwards.
AAATACGCGCAATAAACAAACCGACAAAAGGAGCCCAAGCTAGCCACCAGCCCCAATAGAAGACGGTCCAGCCATTTTGCCACTTCGCAGGGCCTTCATCTTCAGGAAACCAAAGCCCCATAGGTACAAAGTTAACTAAATAATCGCCCAATGAATCCATAAAGATGCCGACTAACCAGCTCGTTGGCCCTCCGAACAAAAAGAATGCGACCACCACAAGGGAGATAATAATGTTCCATTGGGAAATAATGCGAATGCCTTTACCCACACCGGATAAAGCGGACAAGATCGATATAATAGAAATGATAACGATTAAAACTAACTGTGTGGTCAATCCAGAATCAACGCCTATCAGTCGCTCTAATCCAACCGACATTTGACTCACGCCTAAGCCCAAAGATGTCGCGACACCAAAGACACAGCCTAAGACGCCGAATATATCCACCGCATGGCCTATGGGCCCATAGATTCGATCGCCAATAAAGGGATATAAAGAAGAACGTAATGCGAGTGGTAGTTTTTTACGATAGGCAAAGTAGGCTAATGACATTCCAACAACCACATAGACGGCCCAACCATGGAACCCCCAGTGAAAGAACGTCACTCGTAATGCGTCGACGGCACGGTCATAACCCATTGTCCCAGCACCGGCCAGATCCGCATAAGGATTATTTGGGTAACCAAAAGCACCACTGTTATCGAAGTAAAAAATAGGTTCAGCGACACCAAAAAACAAAATACCGATACCTATACCCGCTGAAAACAACATTGAAAACCAAGCAAAATTACTAAAATCTGGACGACTGTCATCGTCTCCTAAGCGAACACTACCGAAACGACTAAAAACAACAAACGCACACATGACAATTAAGAAAACGATAGTCACCATGTAATACCAACCAAAGGTCACTTCAATCCATGTTCGAATCGTGCCAAAAAGTGACCCTGCTAATTCCGTATTCGTTCCCGTAAATAGCACAAAGAGCAGGACTAACAGGGTAGACGAAATTGTCATACCTTTATGCATACCTTTAAAAAGGCCATGTTTTGCTAATGTATCCGATTTAAACATCCCAGATTCGGATGATTCAAAACCGGATTTAAGATTAGACGACATAAGCGTATTCTCCGTTTTTATAGTTAGGCTTTTTGTAATTTCTTTTTTTCTTTATAACAACGTACCTTTGTAGAGAGCATCCTTGCTTGTAAGACATCCTATAACGGAAACATCCGCTAACTTAGCGTTTAATACCTTTTTCTTCTCGGTATTCGTTGAGTGTCTGCATAATACGAATTAAGCAATCATCTCGTTCTTGAATAAGCTCATTAATCGAGGCTCCATTAGCCTGGGTTAAACAGCCTTCAACCATATCATCTTTAAGTTTTTGCGTTAATTTTGGCGCTTTCAGACGGGTCCAAGGCTCTTCTAAGGATTCTTCAAAATGATCCAACAGGTGCGCCATACCACCCTGACCACCACCAAGATGATAGGTCAGACAATGACCCATGATCGCCCAACGTAAGCCGGGCCCATAAGCGATCGCCTTATCGATGTCTTCCACAGAGCACTCGTTATTCGCCACCATGTGAAGTGCTTCTCGCCATAACGCTTCCTGGAGACGATTACCAATGAAGCCCGGTAGCTCTTTATCCATTTTAGCGACTTGTTTTTCGGTGAATTCATAAAATTCAGCCGTCCAATCCACGACATCCTGACTGGTGCGCTCGCCACCACAGACTTCACAAAAAGGCACCAGATAGGGCGGGTTAAACGGGTGTCCAACCACAAAGCGTTCCGGCTGCAACTCAAGATTAACCGCCATATCCGTCATGGCAAAACCCGAGGTGCTGGAAATAATAACCACCTCAGGGGGAGCGATACGATCAAGCTCGGCGAATAATTGACGTTTCGCATCCAGTTTTTCTGGCGTACTTTCTTGAATCACTTGGACGCTGTTAGCCAGCGCTTCGAGTGAATCAACAAAGCGTAAATTCTGTTTGCTGGCACCTTCACGAAGGCCTAATTTGGTGATGGTTGGCCAAATATGATCAACCATCGCTAATAGCTTTTCTTCAGAGTTTGGGCCTGGATCATAAGCAACCACTTCCATGCCCATACGTAAGTAATGCAGTGCCCACGCACCACCGATCACTCCCGTACCAATGACACCTACTTTTGTTACTTCGTTTGGATTAGGACGAGCCATCATTCATCTCCTACTATTTAGATATTATTGAATGCCACGTAGGCCAAGTTTTTCACGGGCTTCGGTCGGGTTAAGAATACGAGCACCCATGTTTTCAATAATATTGACGGAACGTTCTACCAACTGACCGTTGGTCGCGAGCACGCCTTTTCCTAGATACAGGTTATCTTCTAAACCAACCCGTACATGGCCACCAAGTAAGGCAGACTGTGCAACCCAAGGTAGTTGATTTCGACCTAATGCAAAGGCAGTCCAACTGGTATTCGCCGGTAGCATATCAACCATGCCTTTTAGCAAAGCAAAGTTAGGTGGTGTTCCCCAAGGAATACCTTGGCACAGCTGGAACATAGCATTGTCGTCCAATAAGCCTTCTTTCATCATTTGTAAGGCGAACCAAAGATTGCCGGTGTCGAAAATTTCTAGCTCAACGGTGACCCCTAACTCTTGAATACGGGCTGCACCAATGCGCAGCATCTCGGGCGTCGACACATAGACTAAATTGCTATCACCAAAATTTAAGGAACCACAATCTAAGGTGCAAATTTCAGGTTTCAACTGTTCGATATGTACCAAACGTTCATGAGCACCGACTAAATCGGTATCCTGAGTAAAAGCGGTCGGGTTTTCATCGGGGCCGATATATAGATCACCGCCCATGCCTGCGGTTAAGTTAATCACGATGTCGCAGCTAGAGGCTCTTAATCGCTCACAAACTTCCGCATACAGCTCAACACGCCTAGAACCTTGAGTCGTCTCAGGATCTCGTACATGGATGTGAGCAATAGCCGCTCCGGCATTCCAAGCTTCAATAGCAGAATTGGCTATTTGCTCAGGCGTAACAGGGACATGTTTATTACGTTCTGCGGTATCTGCTGCACCATTTATAGCGCATGTGATAATGACGTCTTGATTCATCATTCAAAGCTCTTTTATAAGTTCAATACATACTAGAACGACGCTACTGTGATCGCTCTAGCCATCAACAGGTATAAAAGTTACAGATTAAATGAGTTCAATTTTGTCTAAAGTCGATGACTCTTAGCTTAAAAAAACAGCATTGACCAAGTAGCACGCGAAATAGCACCTAGAAATAAAGCCCGAAGGTCTAGCCGGTGACGAAACGAATGAGCAAACCGTTAGCGTTCATCACTGGGCTTTTTACAGAAGGTCTGTTGATAGCTACGGGTAAAATGGGACAGGGAAATAAAGCCACATGCCATCGCAACCGAGGTCACACTGCTTCTGGTTTGCTGTAGCATCCAGCGGGCTTTTTCTAGCCGTAGATTGCGATAAAAAGACTTGGGTGTCTGTTGTAAATGACTTTTAAATAGACGCTCTAACTCCCGACGTGAGATGCCGAGATGATCAGCAAGCTCCGTTATCAATAGAGGCTCTTCAATGTTTTGCTCCATGAGCTGCACGGCTTCTATTAAATGAGGATTGCGAGTGTCTAACCGTAGCTGCATCGATCGACGCTGCGGCTCAGTATGGGCTCTTTCATGGGTATAGACCAACGCATCCGCGACCTGTGAGGCTAATGCTTTACCATACTGGCTCGAGATCAAATACAGCATCATATCCAATCCAGACAACGCCCCAGGGCAAGAGAAGCGTTTTCGGTCGATAACGAGTAACTCTTGAACAAAGGTTACTTTTGGAAAAGTCTGCGATGCACTTTCATGGTTTTCCCAATGGATGGTGGTTCGGTAACCATCTAATACGCCCGCAGCCGCGGCAATATAAGCCCCCGTATCCTGGCACCCAATGTCAGCACCGTAGTTATTCTGCTGTCGAATAAAGCCAAGTAAAGCCGCCGTTTTCGACAACCAAGGATCACGTCCCGAGCAAATAATCAGGGTCTCACATTTATCGACGTCCTTAATACTCACATTGGTCATAATCTCTATATTGTCACTGCTACGAATCAAACCTCCGGATTCAGACACGAGAAACCATTCATACAGATCATCATCGCTGGTGCCGTTCGCATGTCGCAAAGGGCCTAACATGGAGGTTAAGCCGAACAATGAAAAACCCGGAAGCAATAAAAAGTGAATTTTTTGTGGCCCAACCTTTATTCGATCGCCAAACACCTAGCCCCCTCGTCATTACAGACTAAGTTTAATTTCAGTCTATAAAAATCAATTAGTATGCGATTTTAGTCAATTCTCTTTAAGATTACATTTTATGATTGGCCACTGGACTCTCACTTCTTAATGTTTAGGAATCATAATGTCGCAACTGATAAATTTATTTGAAAGTGATGTACTCACCGATTGGATAGACTATAACGGTCATATGAACGATGCCTACTATGTCGTCGCTTTTAGTCAAGCTATTGACGCTTTTATGGTTCACATTGGTCTAGATGGAGCTTTTCGAGCAGAACATCAGGTGTCTATCTACACCCTACAAAGCATGGTGCAATATTTAAAGGAAGTGAGTGAAGGTGAACCTATTGTCATCAAAGGGCAGTTGCTCGAGAGTGACAACAAAAAACTGCGTCTCTATATGACCATGTTCCATGGCCAAACCCATGACGAACTGGCCACAATGGAAACCTTACTGCTTCACATGAATATGGAACTTCATCGAGCATCTCCGTTTCTACCGGTCACCCAGACTATTATCGATAACATTCAAGCTTCACATAATGAACTGGATACACCCGCCACGGCAGGTCGAGGGATTAGCTTAAAACGTAAGTGATACTCGTTATTAAAAGCGCTCGTGGCACTAGCGAGCGCTTTACTTACTACGCAGCTCATCAGTATCAACATTCGAAACCTATAAGCACTTTGCTAAAGACAGTCGAACCTCCGCTTTACCTATTCACCTCATGCAGCAGCTCACTCAGATAGCCGCCGATATCACTAGCCATCAACCCTCTATGATGGGGGAATGATCAACAGATTCCGTTGTCCATATGAATAATGGATGCTGCGGCTAATCCCGCTCACCCCATAATAGAAATAGAGTAAGATCACAAAAAAGTAACCCAAAACGTTAGCTCTCATGCCAAATAAATCGATTAAACAGGATGCTTCGCCTGTTATCTTAGAGCTTTATCGAGATGAAAGAGGCTACCCTGACCTGACATTTCGGAGTAAAGTCTTATATAGAATATTGCTAATATGAATGGCCTATTAAGCGTCATCCATTGATAGGCTAAACCACTAAGTAAGTTTAGTTAGTAAGGACTCACCATGACTTCCAGTATCTGCTGTCCCAATTGTTCGGCCACCAATAATGTACCCACCGCACGGCTCGGTGATGGCCCTAAATGCGGTAAATGTAAGCAGCCGCTGTTTAAAGGCACCACGACGGCTCTAACCGCAGCTAATTATCAAAGCATGATTAAACATAATGACATCCCTGTGTTAGTCGATTGCTGGGCGACTTGGTGTGGCCCTTGTCAGCAATTCGGGCCGATTTTTGAACAGGCCGCAGGGCAGTTTGAACCGAAAATTCGACTAGTCAAACTCGATACTGAAGCCGAACAAACCATTGCCGCACAGCTACAGATTCGTTCGATCCCAACATTGATCCTATTTAAGCAGGGAAAAGAGACCGCTAGAGTCAGTGGTGCGTTGCCATTAGGCCAACTTAAGCAGTGGCTTATTCAAAATGGGGTTGATCTTTGATCACCCCTGAATAACTTCCACTTATCCACCTCTCAATGGTCTGATATCACTGAACAACGATCAGGCCAACTTACCCACAGCCTTATCCCTCTCACACATCCCCTTAAGTTTTCCAGCCATCCCTTAACATGACCATTCATCCACAGAAAACAGAATAACTTTAAATTATCTATATATATCAGCATCTTATAAAATAACAATAATGTTTATATAAACCTTGCATAGAAAAGCATGTGGATAACTGATGTATTAAAAGTAGATAATCTGTGCAGATCCAGTGCCTATCTGATGCTTATTAAAAACCAATCATTTAGCCTCTTCTAACACAATCAACGAAACACTCTTGTCGTATTGAAGATAGTTAACACTTAACTATCTGTTATATCGAGATATTGTGCTGAACTGGCAGCCGATCAACCTCATCAACGATCCAATAAGGCATTCATCCCTCCGATTAGTTATCCTCAAGCTGCTTGCTCAAATAATTCACTATTTTGGCTAAACAAAGAGACAGAACGGAACGTCGTTTTTATCCACTAAACCCTGTGAGTAAACTGTATAACTATGTGGGAGTAACCCGTTGATGAACCTGTGCATAATATGGCCTGTGCATAAACAGCCTAGTTACGCACAGCTCTGTGACACCCTATCCATCGGTTAATCGCAGTTATACAACAGCCTTTTATTCTCTGTAACTAACTGAAAATATTGTAAATAATAGGCTTATCAACTGAGAAGGGTCTGCTTAATAGTAATCATAAAAATAAAGAACATATCTTAAGAACATATTTAATTAATATATAAAAAATCATAAAAAGAGAAGTTGATTAAAAGGTGTTCAAAGTTTAACCATTTCTATATTGACCCCTTAGGTTTATACTTAGCGCCTTTTTCTGAGCCACTGCCTATCGGCATACACATTCAGGCTCTCTTTAATTAAATGATGAGGTTAAGCAGTGGATTATCCAGACCACTTTGATGTGATTGTAATTGGTGGTGGCCATGCTGGAACGGAAGCAGCTCTGGCTGCTGCACGGACAGGTGTTAAAACACTTTTGTTAACCCATAACATCGAAACGTTGGGACAGATGTCTTGTAACCCAGCGATTGGTGGTATTGGTAAAAGTCATCTCGTTAAAGAGATCGATGCGTTAGGCGGAGCAATGGCTATCGCCACCGATAAAGGTGGTATCCAATTCAGAACACTTAACTCTCGAAAAGGGCCTGCTGTTCGAGCAACCCGTGCTCAAGCCGATCGTATTTTATATAAAGCGGCGATTCGTGAAATTTTGGAGAATCAGCCAAACCTGCAACTGTTCCAACAAGCAGCAGATGATCTGATCGTTGAAGGTGATACCGTCAAAGGCGTCATCACCCAAGCGGGTTTACGTTTCTTTGCGAATAGCATTGTGCTGACTGTCGGTACTTTTCTGGGTGGTAAAATCCATATTGGATTAGACAACTATGCGGGTGGTCGAGCTGGAGATCCGCCATCGATTGCCCTCGCTGACCGTTTACGGGAATTACCACTACGGGTTGATCGTTTAAAAACCGGTACGCCTCCACGTATCGATGCCCGCAGTGTTGATTTCAGTTTGTTACAGGAACAGCCAGGTGATACACCCACACCGGTGATGTCGTTTATGGGCTCTTTAGCGGATCACCCACGGCAGATCAGTTGTTATATTACCCATACCAATGAGCGCACCCATGATATTCTGCGCTCCGGTCTCGATCGATCACCGATGTATACCGGTGTTATCGATGGTGTTGGCCCACGCTACTGTCCTTCGGTTGAAGATAAGATTGTTCGCTTTGCGGATAAGACCAGTCATCAGGTTTTTGTTGAGCCAGAAGGCCTGACTACCCATGAGCTTTATCCGAATGGCATCTCGACCAGTTTGCCCTTTGATATTCAGTTGGCAGCAGTACGTTCCATCAAAGGCTTTGAACATGCCTTTATCACTCGGCCAGGGTATGCGATTGAATATGATTTCTTTAATCCGCAGGATCTGAAACACACCTTAGAGACCAAAGTGATCAACGGCCTCTACTTTGCCGGTCAGATCAACGGTACGACCGGTTATGAAGAAGCTGGGGCTCAGGGGTTACTCGCAGGGGTTAACGCCTCTCTGCGGTCTCAGGAGAAGGATCAGTGGTATCCACGACGTGATGAAGCCTATTTAGGTGTATTGGTCGATGACCTGATTACCATGGGCACATCAGAACCTTACCGTATGTTTACCAGTCGAGCGGAATACCGTTTGATTTTGCGGGAAGACAATGCGGATTTGCGCTTGACTGAAAAAGGCCGTGAATTGGGCTTGGTCAACGATGAGCGCTGGCAGCGTTTCTGCGATAAGCGTGAAGCCGTCGAATTGGAAAATCAGCGTCTTAAAGAAACCTGGATACAACCGGGCACACCAGAAGCCGAGGTGTTGAACGCCAAGTTACAACAACCGATCAATCGTGAATATAATCTCAAGGACTTGGTTAAGCGCCCAGAACTAAATTATGCGGCGGTTGCTGGTTTGAAAGGCACGCCGGTAACCGATCCTCAGGTGGCTGAGCAGGTTGAGATTCAGATTAAATATGCCGGTTACATCGATCGTCAAAAAGATGACATCGAAAAAGTGCGGCGTCAGGAAGATACGCTGCTGCCGCTCGACTTTGATTATGCCTCTGTCGGTGGTTTGTCCAATGAGCTGACCTCTAAGCTGGAACAGGTTAGACCTGAAAGTATTGCTCAAGCGGCACGGATTCAAGGGATGACTCCCGCCGCGATTTCGCTGTTATTGATCCACTTGAAGAAGAAACAGATGACCCAGAAAAAGGCGTTGAATTGATGCCGCAGTACCGTGATTTACTCGAACAACAGTGCCAACAGATCGATCTTCAACTCAGTGATGAGCAGTATGGGCAGTTGCTGAAATATCATGCACTGCTGGTTAAATGGAATAAAACCTTTAACCTCACGGCGGTGCGTTCGCCTGAAGAGATGATCAGCCGACATCTGATCGATAGCTTGAGTGTATTACCCTATATCGATGTAGAACGGTTGATCGATGTGGGCAGTGGTCCGGGTTTACCTGGGATACCTCTAGCGATCTGTCGGCCGGATCTACCGATTACCTTGCTGGACAGTAATATTAAAAAAAGCCGTTTTCAGTTTCAGGCAAAAGCGGAGTTAGGATTAGCGAATGTTGAAGTCATCCATGAGCGGGTTGAGAAATATACGCCCGAGGTACTCTTTGATGGCGTGATATCAAGGGCATTTGCCTCGTTACAAGATATGCTTCACTGGACCACACACCTCTGTGCGGACGAAGGTATTTTTCTTGCAATGAAAGGGATGTATCCTGTTGAAGAGATTGAGTTATTGCCCGAGTCTATTAATTTGCGCCAAAGTGTCCGTCTGAATGTGCCGGGCACCGAAGGCGAGCGGCATCTACTGATGTTAGGGAGAACTTGAACGTGACCAAAATATTAACCATCACCAACCAGAAAGGTGGCGTGGGCAAAACAACGACCTGCGTTAACCTAGCGGCGTCGCTCGCCGTCACTAAGAAACGGGTGCTGATGATTGATATGGATCCTCAGGGCAACGCGACAATGGGCAGTGGCGTCGATAAGCATCACTTGAAAAACTCAGTGTATGAGGTGCTTATCGGTGAAGCGACGATGGAGGAATCCATTATCAAGGACGCCCCTGCTGGTTATGACTTGGTTGGCGCTAATGGCGATCTGACCGCCGCGGAAGTTGAACTATTACAGATGCCACGGCGTGAATTCAGAATGAAGATGGCGCTAGAGAAGGTTAAAGATAATTACGATTTTATTCTGATTGATAATCCGCCTTCGCTTAATCTACTCACGGTGAATGCCTTGGCGGCCTCTAGCGGGGTGATTATTCCGATGCAGTGTGAATACTATGCATTGGAGGGGATCAGCTCACTGGTTGGCACCATTAATAAAATTAATAAACGTTTGAATCCCTCATTAAAAATTGAAGGAATTCTTCGCACCATGTTCGACCCGCGGATGAGCCTGACCAAAGATGTGTCAGATCACTTGGTCGAATATTTTGGTGATCAAGTCTACCGTACGGTTATTCCGCGTAATGTTCGCTTGGCGGAAGCGCCTAGCCATGGATTACCGGCGTTGATGTATGATAAAAACTCGCGGGGCTCGGTGGCCTACCTAGCACTAGCGGGAGAGTTGATTCGTAAATCGAAGCAACATGATCAAAAACAGGCAGATAAACAGGAACAGGAAGACTGATTGATGGCGGCTAAAAAGCGTGGTTTAGGACGGGGACTGGATGCACTGTTATCAACCAGTACTAAATATGCAGAGGAAGCTGTAACAGAGGCTCAACAGAGCGGTACCGATGGTTACTGCCTGATGTCGGTCGATCAGATTCAGCGAGGCAAGTATCAGCCGCGTCGCGATCTTGAACCGCAAGCGCTTGAGGAGTTAGCTAACTCCATCAGAGCCCAAGGTGTGATGCAGCCCATCGTCGTAAGGCCTATTGCTGATAACCTATATGAAATTATCGCCGGTGAGCGTCGTTGGCGCGCCAGTCAGATGGCCGGTCTTGAAACGATACCAACGGTTATTCGTGATGTGCCCGATGAAGCCGCGATCGCGATGGCGTTGATTGAAAATATTCAACGTGAAAATCTTAATCCCATGGAAGAAGCCATCGCCCTAGATCGGCTAAAAATGGAATTTGATCTCACCCAGCAAGAAGTCGCTGATGCGGTTGGTAAATCCCGTTCATCGGTTACCAATCTGTTGCGCTTGATTCATCTCACCGATGAAGTCAAAAAAATGCTTGAGTATGGTGATTTAGAGATGGGTCATGCTCGGGCTTTGCTGGGGATGGATGGTGAAGATCAGATTGCGGCGGCCAAAGAGGTTGTTGGCAAAAACATGTCGGTTAGACAAACGGAAGATTTGGTACGCAAGTTACACCAGAAAAAAACCGAACCTGCACAGACGCCTAAAAAACCAGACCCTCTGCTGAAAGATCTGTCAGATTCTCTTTCGAGCCGACTGAATAGCAAAGTGTCCATCAGTGAAAACGCGGCAGGCAAAGGTAAAATTACTATCGCCTATGAAAACCGTGAAAAATTTGAAGCCATTTTGAAAGCCCTTAATTAATTAAGGCTTTATTTGGGGCTTTGACACTCTATCTACCGATATTAGGGTATTTACGTAGAAAATCCTTTCTGTTGGACTAATACAAAAGTGCAAATTGGACTGAATCGTGTTGAAGCAGAGGCGTTAAGCCCCTATAATGCGCTGGCTACTGAGGGTATAAGCAAAGCCCTGAGCAGCAGATGACGGAAACTGAGGCTGTAATGAAATGAGAAAAGGGCACCGGAAACCTGGCGTTCATGCTCGTATCGCCTTACAGCAGTTTAAAAAAGTCTTCTTGATTCAAGTAGTTAGTATGATAGTGATTGCTGGAGTATCACTATCATATAGCGTGAGTGCAGCGTACTCATCCTTTTGTGGAGGTATGATTTTTTTACTGCCTAGTTATGTGTTCGCTTGGCGGGCACTGATTGCAAAACAAGCAAAAAATACTCCTGGCGCTGTTATAGCACAGCTATATACGAGTGAAATATGGAAAATGGGCTTATCCATCGCACTCTTCTCTGCGGTGTTTATCCTGATTCAACCTCTGAATCCATTTTCCTTATTTAGCACTTATATATGGCTTCAGTTGGTCGGTTTTGTCGCCCAGTTGAAGTTAAATAACAGATTCTTAAAACTTTGAATGAGAGAGATAGTAATGGCTAGTGAAATGACTTCCTCAGCCTATATTTCCCACCACCTGACGAACTGGACGTTTGGTGTGCATCCTGAAGGCGGTTTGGGCTTTGCTCATACTGCTCAGGAAGCAGCAGAAATGGGATTTTGGGCAATTCACGTAGATACAATGCTGTGGTCTGTAGGCTTGGGTCTGTTTTTTATCTGGATGTTCCGCAAAGTTGCTAAAAAAGTAACCTCCGGTGTTCCAGGCAGCACTCAGAACTTCGTTGAAGTGATCATCGAGTTCGTTGAAGACAATGTCAGCAGTATTTTCCACTACAAAAATGCGTTAATTGCCCCATTGGCACTGACTATTTTTGTTTGGGTCTTCCTGATGAATACCATGGATTTGATCCCAGTTGACTGGATTCCTTTCCTGGCTCAGAAGATCGGTGAAGCGTTTGGCGCGGACCCACATCACGTCTATATGAAGGTCGTACCGACTACGGACATTAACGCTACACTAGGTATGGCGATTGCAGTGTTCGGTTTGATTCTGTACTACAGTATCAAAATGAAGGGTTTAGGTGGTTTCCTTGGCGAACTGGCTTTCCAGCCGCTAGGTAAGTGGATGCTACCTTTCAACTTGTTCCTGGAGATCGTAGGCCTGTTGGCTAAGCCAGTATCACTGGCGCTGCGACTGTTCGGTAACATGTATGCAGGTGAGATGATCTTTATCTTGATCGCTCTGCTGCCGTTCTGGGCGCAATGGCTGTTGTCTGTGCCATGGGCGATCTTCCACATTCTGGTAATTACGCTGCAGGCGTTCATCTTCATGGTTCTGACGATTGTCTATCTAGCCATGGCGCATGAAGACCACTAAGTAGTTGTAATAACTGAATAATTAAACGATTTCTTTTTAAATATTAACTTAAACTTTAGCAATTAAAAATCGGAGAAAACTGATGGAAATGGCATTGCTGTACATCGCTGGTGCACTGATGATGGGTCTGGGGGCTGTAGGCGCCGCTGTAGGTATCGGCATCTTAGGTGGTAAGTTCCTTGAAGGTGCTGCTCGCCAGCCTGAACTGATCCCACTGTTACGTACTCAATTCTTCATCGTAATGGGTCTGGTTGATGCCGTACCTATGATCGGTGTTGGTCTGGGTCTGTACGTACTGTTCGCTGTTGCATAAGTAGAGCTACATACGTCCCTTTATGGGTAACTACTTTTTAAGACAACCGCGAGAGGTAATGGCGTGAATATTAATCTAACCATCTTTGGTCAGATCATTGCATTTGCCTTCTTCGTTGTATTTTGTATGAAATACATTTGGCCACCAATTACTGGTGCGCTGGTAGAACGTAAGAAGAAAATTGCAGAAGGTCTGGACGCTGCTGACCGTGCTCAACGTGACTTAGAGCTGGCTCAAGAAAAAGCCATCGCTGATATGCACAAGGGCAAGGAAGAAGCAGCCGCCATCATTGAACAGGCTAATAAGCGAGCTAACCAGATTGTTGATGAAGCTAAAGAGAAAGCACGTGAAGAGGCAGCTCGCCTTGTCACAGCTGCTCAAGCTGAAATCGATCAGGAAGCAAATCGTGCCAAAGAAGTTCTACGTGCTGAGGTTGCTGCTCTTGTAGTAGCCGGTGCTGAGAAAATTCTTGAAGCGTCTGTTGACGCTAATGCGCACGCACAGCTTGTTGAAAAACTAGCTGCTGAGCTTTAAGCGAGGTTTACGATGGCTGAACTCAATACAGTCGCTCGGCCTTATACCAAAGCCGCTTTCGAGTACGCAGTGGATAAGGGAAATCTTGACCAGTGGTCTAACATGCTGATAACTGCTGCGGCAGTTTCTCAACATGAGACGATGAAACTGGTATTGGGTAACCCTGGTCTTACTAGCGAACAGAAAGCTGAAGCAATGAACTCTGTCTGCGAAGAGCAGATGGATCAGTCAACGAAGAATTTTATCTCTTTGTTGGCTGAAAATCAGCGCTTGGCTTTGTTACCAAAGATCTCTGCGCAGTTTGAACAGTTGAAAGCTAATCAACAGCATTCTGTTGAGGTAAGCGTGATAACTGCCTTTGATCTGGGCGAGCAGCAGCAACAAAAATTAACTCAGGCACTGAGCTCCAAGCTGGGCCGCGAAGTGAGTCTGACCTCCGAAGTGGACAAGTCCATTATTGGTGGTGTGATCGTTCGAACCGATGATATGGTTATCGACGGCTCTATTCGTGCTCGACTGGCTAAGCTAGCCGAAGCAATGAACTCCTGAGTGTGAGGATTAAACATGCAGCAACTGAATCCATCTGAGATCAGCGAGATTCTTAAGAGCCGCATCGAGAAACTTGATGTCTCTTCTGAAGCACGTAATGAAGGTACTATTGTCAGCGTTTCTGACGGTATTATCTTGATTCACGGTCTGGCTGACGTAATGTACGGGGAAATGATTGAATTCCCTGGCGGTATCTACGGTATGGCGCTCAACCTTGAGCGTGACTCTGTAGGTGCTGTAGTACTGGGTGACTATCAGGGTCTGGTAGAAGGTATGACCGCGCGTTGTACTGGCCGTATCCTGGAAGTACCTGTTGGTCCGGAATTGCAGGGTCGTGTAGTAGACGCCCTGGGTAACCCGATCGACGGTAAAGGCCCAATTGAAACTAAACTGACTGAGCCTGTAGAAAAGGTTGCACCAGGTGTAATCGAGCGTCAATCAGTTGATCAGCCTGTACAAACAGGTCTGAAATCTATTGATGCGATGGTGCCAATCGGCCGTGGTCAGCGTGAGCTGATCATCGGTGACCGTCAGATTGGTAAATCTGCGATTGCGATTGACGCTATCATCAACCAGAAAGGCACTGGCGTTAAATGTGTCTACGTAGCAATTGGACAGAAACAGTCCACTATTGCCAACGTAGTACGTAAGCTGGAAGAGCACGGCGCAATGGAACATACCATTGTTGTTGCTGCTGGTGCATCTGATCCTGCAGCGATGCAGTTTCTGGCGCCTTATGCTGGTTGTTCTATGGGTGAATATTACCGTGACCGCGGTGAAGATGCTCTGATCGTATACGATGATTTGACTAAACAAGCTTGGGCTTACCGTCAGATCTCCCTGTTGCTACGCCGTCCACCGGGCCGTGAAGCATATCCAGGTGACGTATTCTATCTTCACTCCCGTCTGCTGGAACGTGCTGCACGTGTTAACCCAACCTACGTTGAGAAATTTACTAACGGTGAAGTTAAGGGCAAAACTGGCTCTTTGACTGCATTGCCAGTAATCGAAACACAGGGTGGTGACGTATCTGCATTCGTACCAACTAACGTTATCTCCATCACCGATGGTCAGATCTTCCTGGAAGCGGACCTGTTTAACTCAGGTATTCGTCCGGCGATCAATGCTGGTTTGTCTGTATCCCGTGTAGGTGGTGCAGCTCAGACTAAGATCATCAAGAAGCTGGGTGGTGGTGTTCGTCTGGCTCTGGCTCAGTATCGTGAATTGGCGGCATTCGCCCAGTTTGCATCTGATCTGGATGATGCGACTCGTGCTCAACTTGAGCATGGTCAGCGCGTCACCGAGCTGATGAAGCAGAAACAGTACTCCCCAATGTCAGTTGCTGACATGGGTCTGAGTCTGTTCGCTGCGAACGAAGGCTTCCTGAACGATATCGACCTGAACAAGATCCTTGATTTTGAAGCGTCCCTGATCGCTTACTTCAACAGCGAATATGCTGATGTAATGGGTAAGATCAACGATGGTGGCGATTACAATGACGAGATCGCGTCTCAGTTCAAGGCTGGTATCGAAAAGTTCAAATCTACCCAAGCTTGGTAATAGCTCATTAGAGTGGGGGTCTGTATGAACGATTATGCAGACCTGAACTAAGTAAAGGTTTAATAGGTGGAACTATGGCAGCCGGAAAAGAGATAAAGACGCAGATAAGCAGTATTCAGGGCACACGTAAGATTACCAGCGCTATGGAAATGGTGGCTGCATCTAAAATGCGTAAAGCTCAGGATCGCATGCAGGAAAGCCGTCCTTACGCCCGGAATATCCGCAGCGTAATTCAGCACCTAGCGAAATCCAATCCTGAATATAAGCATCTGTATCTGCAACAGCGCGAAGTAAAGCGTGTCGGTTTCATTGTTGTAGCAACCGACCGTGGTCTCTGCGGTGGCTTGAACATTAATGCGTTCAAGGCAGCGATTGCCAAGATGCAAGAGTTCAAAAATCAGAATGTCGAAATGGACATCTGTGCAATGGGCTCTAAGTCAGTAAGCTTCTTCAAAACTTATGGCGGTAATGTAACCGCAGCGAAATCTGGATTGGGCGATAAGCCTGAAATAGCCGAGCTGATTGGTACCGTCAAAGTAATGCTGGATGCTTACGACGAAGGCAAGCTGGATATGTTGTTTGTTGTATCTAACGAATTCGTTAATACGATGACACAGCAGCCACAAGTAGAGCAGATTCTTCCGCTGAAAGCAGAAGACGATGATGACCGTCTTAACCATCACTGGGATTACATCTACGAACCTGATGCAAGAGAGCTGTTGAACGGCTTACTGGTTCGTTATATTGAGTCCCTGGTCTATCAGGCGGTGGTTGAGAACAATGCCTGTGAACAGGCAGCACGAATGCTGGCGATGAAGAATGCAACCGACAACGCCGGTGACCTAATCGATGAGCTTCAAATGGTTTATAACAAGGCTCGTCAAGCTGCGATTACTCAGGAAATATCTGAAATCGTAAGTGGTGCTGCTGCTGTATAAGGCAGTTAACAGGTTTAAATGTTAAGAGGATCCGAACATGAGTAGCGGACGTATTGTTCAGATTATCGGCGCTGTTGTCGACGTGGAATTCCCACGCGATAGCGTACCGAAAATCTATGATGCACTGGTCGTTGAGTCTAAAGGACTCACACTTGAAGTTCAGCAGCAGCTGGGTGATGGTGTTGTACGTGCAATCGCTATGGGTCAGACGGAAGGCGTTAGCCGTGGTCTGGACGTAGTTAATACTGGTGCGCCAGTTTCTGTACCTGTCGGTACAGCAACACTGGGTCGTATCATGGATGTATTGGGTAACCCAATCGATGAGTGTGGACCTATTGGTGAAGAAGAGCGTATGCCTATTCACCGTAAGGCGCCTTCTTATGCTGACCAAGCAGCTTCTAACGAGCTGTTGGAAACCGGCATCAAGGTAATCGATTTGGTATGCCCATTCGCGAAGGGTGGTAAAGTTGGTCTGTTCGGTGGTGCCGGTGTAGGTAAAACCGTTAACATGATGGAACTGATCCGTAACATCGCGATCGAGCACTCTGGCTTCTCCGTATTTGCGGGTGTAGGTGAGCGTACTCGTGAAGGTAACGATTTCTACTATGAGATGAAAGAATCCAACGTATTGGATAAAGTATCTCTGGTATACGGTCAGATGAATGAGCCTCCAGGTAACCGTCTGCGTGTAGCGCTGACAGGCCTGACCATGGCTGAGAAATTCCGTGACGAAGGTCGTGACGTACTGTTGTTTGTTGACAACATCTACCGTTACACACTGGCAGGGACAGAAGTATCTGCACTGCTAGGACGTATGCCTTCTGCGGTAGGTTATCAGCCAACACTGGCGGAAGAGATGGGTGTTCTTCAAGAACGTATCACCTCTACCAAGTCTGGTTCTATCACGTCTATTCAAGCGGTATACGTACCAGCGGATGACTTGACCGATCCATCTCCAGCAACCACGTTCTCGCACCTTGACGCAACAGTTGTACTGTCTCGTCAAATTGCCGAGTTAGGTATCTATCCAGCGGTTGATCCACTGGATTCTACTTCACGTCAGTTGGATCCATTGGTTATCGGCCAAGAGCATTATGATACTGCTCGTCAGGTGCAGGGTGTATTGCAGCGTTATAAAGAGCTGAAAGACATCATTGCTATCTTGGGTATGGATGAGCTGTCTGAAGAAGACAAACAGGTTGTAACACGCGCACGTAAGATTCAGCGCTTCCTGTCTCAGCCATTCTTCGTAGCTGAAGTATTTACTGGTTCTCCAGGTAAGTACGTTTCTCTGAAAGACACTATCAGCGCATTCAAGGGTATCCTTGCAGGCGATTATGATAGCCTCCCAGAGCAAGCGTTCTACATGGTTGGCGGTATCGACGAAGTGGTTGAAAAAGCTAAGAGCATGTAAATGCGCTTAGTTAACCTTTTAAAAGGATAACAACATGGCTATGACTGTTCATTGTGACATCGTAAGTGCTGAAGAAGAGATCTTCTCTGGTCTTATCGAGTTCGTTTCAGTGACAGGTAGCCTGGGTGATCTGGGTGTATACCCAGGTCACGCTCCGCTTCTGTCGGAACTGAAACCAGGTCCTGTAGAGCTAAGGAAACAGGGTGGTGAGCAGGAGATTTTCTACGTTTCTGGTGGATTCATCGAAGTTCAGCCACACAAAGTCTCTGTCCTAGCGGACGTTGCACTGCGTGCGGGTGACATCAATGAAGCTGCTGCAGAAGAAGCGAAGAAACATGCTGAACATGTGATGGCTGACAAGAGTACCGAACTGGATTATTCCCGTGCGACTGCTCAATTGGCCGAAGCTGCAGCTCAACTGCGTACTATTCAGCAGATTCGTAAGAAGATGGGTAAATAACCCTCTCTTACTTAACTGCTACTCGAATAAAAAAGCGGCCTTAGGGTCGCTTTTTTTTTTTGCTTAAAATATGAGCCGCCATTAACCACTGGGGCGAATTATTCAACTTTAAGAAAGCACGAACCTTGGTTGCTTAAAGAACCCGTTACGATGCTTTGAGCGCGTACAAATTAAAAAACCAAGTGCTGCTTAAAGCAGTCCCCATAAAGTTTCGAAAATAATACTCTGTGCAGCAGCCACTTCTTTAGACTCAATCACCACGGCAGTAGGGTAGTTTGCAGAGGCTAATGAGATGATGGCGCACTTAGGCGGATAAACGGCGATATAGGCGGCGTCAACCTTACCTTCGGTCTTGATCCACTTTCGCTCACTTAATTCAGCATCTTCACCGCCTTCGCCAATCGCGATCACTTTAACTTCTATCCCTTTTTGAATCCGCTGGGCGGTAAAGTTTGGGAAAGGTCGATAAAGATGGTTTCGAATCGGTTTAGAGGAGAAAACTGAATAGCATTTAGATTGTTGCTTTTCGACGGTATTGAGAATATCCCGCAGAACCTGTTCGATGCCGCTGTCGCCTTCATAATAACTAACATTAGCGGTATTAAAGTCCGGCATCAGGTGATGCAGTTCGGGCACCACTTTAGTTTTTAACTGATCGATGGCCGTATCCAGTGAGTGACGGCGCTCTTCGGCCAGTTGTAATAGCACTTCAGGCTCTCTAGCACTAAACAGACGGCGTTTTCCTTTAGGCAGATAGGTAACAATACCTTTTTGCTGCATCTCTTTTAAACAGTCGTAGGTGGTGCCGCGATTGATCTCGGCTTTTTCGGCAATAGTGCGAATAGCACTGGGGCCGAGGGAGAGTAAAGCACGATAGAGAATGATCTCACGTTGAGTCAGCCCTAACAGTTGATACAGTTCGTTATCCATAGTTTGTCAATTTTTTCCTGACATTTTATATTGCATCTAAGGCCAATTAGATTAAAGTTCGTTGACATAATCGTTTCTATTCGCAGGCATCGTCGCTCGATCGCACTGCCATCAACCAGGGAAGACTCTGCTTTGAATACCCTTGATATCGTTATTTTGGCAGCAGGCCAAGGTAGCCGGATGAAATCATCTCTACCCAAGGTGCTGCATACCATTGGCGGTAAGCCAATGTTACAACATGTCATCGATAATGCCTCGTTACTTTCAGATGCCCAAGTACATATCGTGATCGGCCATGGGGCTGATCATGTTAAAAGCGCCTTGTCAGGACAGTCTGTTCAGTTTGCCGTACAGGCTGAGCAACGGGGTACCGGACATGCGGTAGCACAGGCATTGCCAAATATTGCTGACAACGGGGTGGTATTGGTGCTCTATGGTGATGTGCCGTTAACGCGGTCTGAAACGATGGCAGAATTAGTGGCGATTGCTGAGCGGGGTCAATTTGGCTTATTGACGGTTAAACTGGATGATCCGACCGGCTATGGGCGCATTGTGCGTAGTGATGCGGGCGACGTAGTGGCCATTGTTGAGCATAAGGATGCCAGTGAAGCGCAACGGGGGATCAGCGAAGTGAATACTGGGATTTTAGCGCTGCCTGCTGCCTTGCTACATGAATGGATCCCGCAGTTATCGGCCAATAATGCGCAAGGTGAGTATTACCTCACCGATATTATTGCGATGGCGGCCGAGCAGGGGGTGCGTATTCAGGCGATTCAACCGGCCAGTGAGGAAGAGGTGCAAGGGGTGAATAACCGACTACAGCAGGCTGCTCTTGAACGCTGGTATCAGCAAGGTCAGGCAGAAGCGTTGATGTTAGAAGGTGTATCCTTGGCTGATCCGGCACGGCTTGATGTCCGCGGTGAAGTGAGTGTGGGTCACGACGTGGCTATTGATATCAATGTGATCTTCGAAGGGAAGGTGGTGATTGGCGATAACGTCACCATTGATGCCAACTGTATTATTAAAGATTCGGTGATTGGTTCGGGCTGTCATATCAAGGCTAATTCTATACTGGAAGAGGCCGTGGTCGCCGATGCCTGCGATATTGGTCCTTTTGCCCGCTTACGTCCCGGTACGCAGTTGGGCAGTCAGGCTAAAATCGGTAATTTTGTTGAAACTAAGAAGGCTGCGATTGGCGCCGGTAGTAAAGTGAGTCATCTAAGCTATATTGGCGATGCACAGGTGGGCGACGGAGTGAATGTAGGCGCGGGCACCATTACTTGCAACTACGATGGGGTAAACAAATTTATCACAGAGATTGGTGATGATGCCTTTATCGGCTCAAATACCGCTTTGGTCGCGCCGGTTAAGATCGGCGCCGGAGCGACGATCGGTGCTGGTTCAACTATCACGAAAACCGTTGAGGCTGAACAGTTGGCGATAACCCGAGCAAAACAGACTAATCTGAATAACTGGCAGCGTCCCGTTAAAAAATCATAAAGGAGCAGGATCATGTGTGGAATAGTAGGCGCTATCGCCGGCCGTAATATTTCAGCAATTCTGCTGGAAGGCCTCAAACGACTTGAATATCGGGGTTATGACTCCGCAGGTATGGCGGTTTTAAACGGTGAAACTGGTCAGCTAGATTGTCTTAAACGGGTGGGCAAGGTGGCTCAGTTAGAGGCTGCATTAGCGGGCTCTCCATTACCAGGTCATCTAGGCATTGCGCATACCCGTTGGGCGACCCACGGTAAAGCGGAACAGCGCAATGCTCACCCACATCTATCGGCAGAACGTATTGCGGTGGTGCATAACGGCATTATTGAAAACTACACAGCGCTGAAAGAGGAGCTGAGTGCCGATGGTTATGAGTTTCTGTCGGATACCGATACTGAGGTGGTCACCCATCTGATTCATCGGGAAGTGATGGCCGGTAAAGGGCTAAAAGAAGCATTACAGATAAGCTTAACCCGCTTGGATGGTGCTTATGCATTGGCGGTGATTGATCAGCAGCAGCCGGATCTATTACTGGCAACCCGTATGGGTAGCCCACTGGTGATTGGCGTGGGTGTTGAAGAAAACTTTATTGCCTCTGATCCACTGGCGTTGCTACAGGTAACCGATCGTTTTATCTATCTGGAAGAGGGTGATCTTGCGGTTATTAGCTGTACTGAGGTTAATATTGAAAATGCCGCTGGAGATATCGTTCAACGGGAGGCTCAGCGGTTCGAACATGGCCACGATGCCGCCGATAAAGGTGAATACCGTCACTATATGCTCAAAGAGATCTATGAGCAGCCGCAGGTGATTCGTAATGTCCTAGAAGGTCGAATTCATCATGGTCATGTGTTGGAACAGGTCTTTGGCAGCGATGCTTCCGCAGTATTTGATCAGGTAAAAGCAGTGCAGATCGTTGCCTGTGGTACTAGCTACAATGCCGGTGTAGTAGCGCGTTATTGGATCGAAAAACTGGTGGGTATTCCCTGTATGGTTGAGGTTGCCAGTGAGTTTCGTTATCGCAAAACCGTCTGTATGCCAGGAACACTCTTCATTACCCTGTCCCAGTCCGGTGAAACAGCGGATACATTGTCAGCCTTGCGAGAAGCCAAGGAACAAGATTATGTTGCTTTTCTGTCGATCTGTAACGTTGCCGGTAGCTCACTGGTGCGGGAATCCGATCTAGCGATCATGACCAATGCGGGTCCTGAGATCGGCGTGGCTTCAACCAAAGCCTTTACCAGTCAGTTAGTCGTGTTGATGTTAACCACGCTGGTATTGGGGCGTCGCTATGGTTTGGAAGGTGAAGCAGACTTCGTGGCCCAATTGGAGCAACTTGCGGGGTTAACGGAGCAGGTGTTAACACTGGATTCACAGATTCAGAAAATGGCCGAACACTTTGTCGATAAGCATCATGCACTGTTTTTAGGGCGCGGCACCATCTACCCTGTGGCGGTTGAAGGCGCTCTCAAGCTTAAAGAGATCTCTTATATCCATGCTGAAGCCTATCCTGCCGGTGAGCTGAAACACGGCCCTCTGGCGCTGGTAGACGAAGATATGCCGGTGGTCGCGGTGGCACCGAATAACTCGTTGCTAGAAAAGCTTCAGGCAAACCTAGAAGAGGTACGCGCCCGCGGAGGTAAGTTATTCCTGTTTGCGGATTCGAAAGCCCAAGTAAAACCGGGCGATGATCTTGAATTAATTACCCTGCCGGATGTACCCACCGTCATGGCGCCGATCATCTATTCGATACCGTTACAGTTGTTGGCTTACTATGTTGCGGTACTCAAAGGTACCGATGTCGATCAGCCACGTAATCTAGCAAAATCGGTAACGGTGGAATAACACCCGCAACAGGATAAGTGTGCGTGTGGGATGACAATAAAGTTTGATAAATGACAATAGAGTTTGATCATTTTCAGATGGAATGTTCATCACACTAAGCGGCAGCCCAGTCAATAGGGTTGTCGTTGATAAAAATATCAGACTTTATTGTCATCGAGTCGTTTTCAATGAAAAGCCTGTCGGTTCATGATCGACAGGCTTTTTATATTTTTAAGCTAAACGAAAACTTCTTTTGAACATGGTAAACGTTAACTCGGCTCAGAGAGCGCGGATAAAAACCGCCAAGGATGACTCATGCGCTCGATGATCATCTTCCCTAGTTGATGGGCACGAGTTGTGGCTTGATCGGCTCACGGGATTTGAGCATCAATAACAGTACGCTGCCCAATGCCATAATGAATGCCGCCATATAAACCGCGCTGGTATAGCTGCCACTTTGCTCTGCAAGTACGCCAGCTAATGCCGGTGCGATGATTTGAGCGGAGCCGAAAGAGAGCGTCATTTTGCCCATCATTTTGGCTGGACGAGTAGGGTAGTAGCGCCCTGCCATGGTGAGTACTAGACACACCATGCCGACAAAGGTGCCGCCATATAAGATCGCTCCGATCATGGTGAATATGAAATTCGCTTCGATCACAGGCAGCAGTATGCCAATCACTTGTAGCATGCTGGCGCAGATCAATGCGTTCAGCGGCCCAAAGCGCCGAGCAACGAAATCCCAGCCGATAGCACTAGGGGTGGCGGCTAATCCCATAATCAGAAAGGCCCAAATACCCTGCCCCTCAAGACCCGGTAGTTGATCGATCAGCGCCACAATAAAGGTGGCGCTGATCACATAACCGACACCGGCACAGAAGTAAGCCACCTGAAATAAGCGCATAAAGGCGGCACTCGGGGGCGAATCAATCAATGCTTCACCGCTGGTTGTTTGTTGAGATTTATCCGGCGGTGGCAGCCAGCGCCAAGCGGGTATGATGATCAGCACGCCAATAAGCGTTAATAGCCCCCACTGTTGGCGCCAATCGAAATAGGGTTGCATCCATTCGATAGCGATAGCACACAAAACGATACCTAAGCCCACCCCGCAAAAATGAATGCCGAGCTCACTCCGGTGGTCGTGACGAATAAGCCAGTTAAGTACTAAACCCGCACCAAGCAGTATCCCTGCTGCGCAGCTCAGGCCAGCGAGAAAGCGAAATAGAGCCCAGAGCCAAAGATTATCCGTTAAGCCCATACCGACCGTGGTCACCAACGCCATCACTAGCCCAATACGGTAGAGGCGGTCTTTGATAACGAGATCACTGATCATGGCCACCACGAGGGCGCCGCAGAGGTAACCTAGGTAATTAACGGCCGCCAACCCACCGCCTTCCGATATCCCCAATCCTGCGTGTTCCTGCATGATCGGCAGCATAGGGGTCAACGCGAATCGGCCAATGCCCATGGTGAGTATCAAGCTCAGTATGCCAGAGCAGAGTACTTTTAAGCGTTGGGCTTTTGTGTTCATGCTGTGTCCTTGGGCAATGAATCTTTGCTTAGCAAAGGGCTTTTTCAACCCATTCAAGGCGGTCTTGGCCGAAAAAGAGTTCATCACCGACAAACATCGAGGGGGCACCAAAGACACCCCGTGCTGTTGCGGCTTGGGTAGCATCTATTAAAGCGGTTTTAACATCGGGTAGTGTTATGGCGTCCATCACGACTGCGGCATCAAAACCCGCGCTGTTTAGGACCTCTTCCAGAACAGGTTTAGCGGATAAGTCTTTACCGTCGATCCAAGCGGCGGTAAACATCGCCTGATTATAGGCGTCTAACTGGTCATTGGCCTGCGCCCATAGCGCACCGCGCATGGCATTCACTGTACTGAATGGGAAATGTGAATTTAGGTGGTAAGGCACGCCGTAATGATCAGCATAGCGTTGAATATCTTTTTTCACCCAAGCCCATTTAGCGGGGATGGTAATCGGACTGATGTTGTTACAGGCATTGAAAACGCCCCCGAGTAATATCGGTTTGTAGTGAACAGAGGCTCCGGTGCGTTTTGATATGCCCTCGAGTTGAGTCCATGCTAGGTAAGAGGCGATGCTGATGTAGTCATAATAAAAATCGATTGTTTTTGTCATGGTGTATTCCTTGAGTGAGAGCGGTTACCAGGGCTCGGCGAATGGACGAACATCTTGCTCGAAGGTCCAAGCATTTCGCGGCTGCTGGTGGAGTTGCCAGTAAATATCGGCGATGTTATCCGGCTGAATGATGCCGTCATCTCCTTTACTGGCGTAAAGATCGGGTAGGTATTCGGCGGTTGCTTGGTTTTCGATTAAACCATCGATGATCACATGGGCGACATGAATGCCCTGTGGGCCGAGTTCTCTGGCCATACTCTGAGCCAGTGCGCGTAAGGCATGTTTGCCGCCAGCAAAGGCTGCGAAGCCGCTGTTTCCGCGCAGGCTGGCGGATGCGCCGGTAAACAGTAGGGTGCCCTGTTGGCGGGGTAGCATTTTTCTGGCTAATTCGCGGCCGAATAGAAAACCGGCAAAGGCACACATCTCCCATACTTTGCGATAGATTCGGCTTGATGTGTCGCAAATATCATAGCGAACATTACCACCAACATTGAACACCGCCACCTGAATGGGGCCGAGCTCGGTCTCGATCTGATTGATGAGGTTGATAACCTGCTGTTCATCACGGGCATCAGAATGATAGGGGGTTGCACTGGCGCCTAATGCTTCGACGGCCGTGACTAGGGCACCTAAATCG
Organism: Amphritea opalescens; assembly: GCF_003957515.1. Taxonomy (GTDB): domain Bacteria; phylum Pseudomonadota; class Gammaproteobacteria; order Pseudomonadales; family Balneatricaceae; genus Amphritea; species Amphritea opalescens. The sequence continues at coordinate 42,297 of NZ_RQXW01000010.1, read as the reverse complement.
CCACGGCGACGGGTAGCGACGATATGAAAACCTTCCCGTGCGAAACGTTTGGCAATCGCTAATCCTAAGTGGTCTCCGGCTCCAATAATCAGCGCAATAGGTTTGTTGTGTGCGGACATCTGTTGCTCCTGAATGATGGTGATGGATAGCAAAAGCTTAGAGTGTCTCTTATAATAAATAAAATCGATTGTTTCTATGGTTATCATAATCAGAGGTTATGTTGTGGAGCTACAACAGTTACGTTGCTTTTTGGCCGCGGCAGAATTAGAGAATTTTACCCGGGGGGCCAAACGTGCATTTGTTTCGCAACCGGCGCTTTCGGCTTCTATTTCCAAGCTGGAAGCTGAGATGGGGGTGAAGTTGTTTACGCGTAATAAGCGAAACGTGGTGCTGACCCCAGCAGGACGGATGCTGCTTAAAAGAGCAAAGAAGATCGTTGAGGAGTGTGCACGGGCCAAAGATGAGCTGAAACATCATGAGATGCCGCGCGTATTACGTTTGGGCGTGATTAATACCCTATCGATTTCCCATGTTGCTCGGTTGATCGAGCAATACCGGCGGCAAAATCCCCATCTGCGCTTGAACGTATTTGATGCCAGTGAAGCAGAGATGGAACAACTTGCACAGGCGGGGCGCATTGATATGGCGCTCACGGTGTTACCGCAACAGCCAGATCAGCGTAAACCGTTCAGCTATTCACAGGCGCTGTTTTCCGAGTCTTACGTGGTGGCGATGGCAACCGACCATCATTTGAGCCAGTCACCATCGGTCAGCCTCGACGATTTAAAAGATGAGCCCTTTATTGCGCGTTCTCACTGCGAATATCGACGGGTATTTCAGGAACTGCTTAAGGCCAGTGATGTGCGTCTGAATGTCGCTTATGTCACTAATCAGGATGATCGTGCCTTACGGCTGGTGGAAGAGGGGGTTGGCGTGGCCTTTATTCCAGAACACTACACATCGTCAGGTATTGTGAAGCGGCCGCTGATTAAAGCGCCAGGGCAAAGAACTATCGGTTTCGAGTGGGGGCTGGGTGAAAATCAGGCTGAAGTTGATCAACTGGTCGCCTTTGCTAGTACGGCCCGATGGCCATAAACGCTAGTTGAGAGACGCTATTGAGATTGTGTTGAACAGTCGCTCAGGTTATACTTGAACAAATGCTCAAAGAGATTGGTAACCTAGGTGTCAAATGTAAAGTATGATCGGCAAGATGCTATTAACAGAGCGACGGATCTGTTTTGGGCTAAAGGCTATCACGCCACTTCCATGCGCAATCTTCAGGAGGCTATCGATATGCGGCCAGGCAGCATCTATGCGTGCTTTGGCAGTAAAGACGGCCTGTTTAAAGAGACTCTGCAACACTACGCACAGATGAGTCAGCAGCGCTTACACGAGTGTCTTGCGGCGGCTGCATCGCCAATCGAAGGGTTAAAGCTTTTTATTCGTGGTGCGGTTAGTGGCTGCGAAACATCGGCTCCGAGTGGTATGTGCATGCTAGTGAAAACCATCTCTGAGTTAACACAGGACAATACGGAGCTACTCGTCGAAGCGCAGCAGTTATTACTGCGTATCGAAGGGGCTATCGCGGCCATTTTACGACAGGCTCAGGAACAGGGTGATATTAGTTCCACTAAATCACCCGAACGTCTAGCGCGTGCGCTGCAGGTGCAACTGATGGGGCTACGTGTTTATGCCAGTGCGAGCGCAGGTAACAAACAGGTCGATGAGTTGATCGATGATATGTTTGATAATCTGCGCTGAACGGGTAAGCGATCACCTATGCAAACTTAGGCCATTGATTAAAATGCTGTTTCTCTAACTGCATCTCCCCCTTTTCATCTTTATATATGTTGATCCAAGCCTGCCAGTTTTCATTATCGATATCGGGATAATCCAGTCGATAATGGCTGCATCGGCTTTCGGTGCGCATCATGGAGGCTTTAAGCTTCATCTCGGCTGTGTGGATCATATTCATGGTTTCATGGGCCAGACGCAGATGATGGCGATCGGATGCCATCAGCATCGGCCCGTGATGCTCTTTTAGCTCTTCTATATAGGCGAGTGCGGCCTGTAACATGCGCTCTTTTTTAATGTATAAGACAAAGTTAGGAATCATCACACTTTGTAATACTTGGGTGGCCCACGCTGGGCTATAGCCACTTTCCCGTTTTAATGGCGCGAGCATTTCAGCTTTAGTTTGTGCCAGTTTTTCTGCCGGTATCGGGATGGGGGTTATCGACCGGCTCGCCTTCGCCGCTGCTTCACCCGCCAATGCCCCTTGTACGGCGGAACCTGCCATAGAGCTGCCTATTTGCGTATAGATACCGCCGGACATATAGGAGCCTAAGGCGTCACCTGAAGCCCACAAGCCTGGAATTGAGCTTAAACCGGTTTCATCGATAGGCACCAAGCCCTCTGATTTATGGATCGCCATGCCGGCGGTTGATCCACCCACCGATTCAGACCCCATACCCGGAGGCCCATGTGGTTTATCTTTAGCAAATAGTGCGCGTAAACCTGAAGATTCGGCCGGTGGCTGAGGCGGCGGTCCACTTTGACGGAAGGCTTCGGGTACATAGGGGCCTGCTGGAACATCCGCGGTTGTCTCTTCTATGGTGTCTGATTTTGGCCCGGGCCCCATGCTGACAGGTCCACCACTGACATAGGCGGTATAGTTCATATCAACGCCGAGGTGGTGGTTGATCTGTGTCGACGTCGTGCTGGGGCGTTCTTCTATCTGTCCGTGCCAGTTGTCATAGCATGAGCCGGAGTTTTTTGCGGCAGCAGGATGGCCGTCATTCCACTCTTTACCGGTGACTTTTGCGCCAATGTTATAAGCCATAATGGTGCCATCATGGGTGAGGTCGCATAGAGGAAAGCCACTGGCTTTAAAGCCACCGGAGCCGGTACAGAGGATGACCGTTTTGGCGGAAAAGTTGAACACCGTATTATGATCCAAACTAAAGCCAGAAGCCCCGACAACCCGGCCCTGCTCTTTATGTAGATGGGTCATCATGATGCGTTCCATAATAGGAATATCACGCTCGCGCATCGGTTTGGAAAAACTTTCAAAACATAATGCAGAATCGAAGAAACCCCACTCACGTAATTCAGCCACCCGATCGGCAGAGTGATCTAACAGCTGGCGGGTAAAGACTGGGTTATTGGTACCAATGGATGAATCGGCAACTTTGGCGAGAAACTCATCGGGTGTCATCGAGGCGTTTTGTTTGTCATAACAAAACACACCTTTACCGAAAGGAGTCAGTCCTGAGCTACCTAAACGGCCTTTTGATACCATTAATACCTTAGCGCCGGCATCATGGGCCTTCACGGCGGCAAATAGCCCTGCAATGCCACTGCCAATCACTAAGACGTCGGCTTCGACGGTTTCCTCTTTGAAACTGTCGGCATCGATACTGGGTTGATTTCGGGTGGGCGGTTGGTCCATCGGTGGCATAGACGGTAAGTTGCCAGCAATAGCGGTTGCGCCAATCGCGCTGCCGGCCATGCCGAGAAACATCCGGCGCGATATCGTTGTGGAATCTGACATGATATTACCTCCAGGCGACAACCACAGGGATTGATTTTTCCGGCGTGATGGTAATGGCATCGACCGGGCAGTAAAGACGACATAGATGACAGATCTGACAGTCTTCCGCATAAGCGATATACGCTTTTTGCTGATCATAATCGAACTGGATAACGTCGGTAGGGCAGGTCTGCACACAGGTTTTACAACCGATACAACCTGCAATCTCACTAATGGGCATGTTGTGATCCTCTTAAAGCGGTTAAAAAGACAGCTGTTCGTAATGAATATGTGAGGCCGGAATGTTTAATGATTTCAGGCTTTTATTCACCGCGTTAATCATCGGTTTTGGGCCACATAAATAGACCGTCCAATCGCGCGGAGCGAGAGCGTTAAGCGTCTGCTCAAGGCAGTGCGTGTCGATAACGCCTTGATAGATAGCGTCGTCATCCGTCGCGGTAGCACAAACTAACTGCTGCTTAAAATTGGGCATGGTTTTTTCTAAATGTTTAATCTCATCCTGCAGAACCATCTGGTTTAGATGGTTATTACCGTATATCAGACGTATTGGTCTTGGGTCGTTCTGCTGAGCTAAGCCGCGCAGCAGACTGAGCATTGGGCCAATACCCGCGCCGCCCGCGATTAAGACGATGGCTTTCGCCTGAGCGGATTCCGCTAAACCAATGCTGCCGTAAGGGCCATCGACATAGACATTTTGGCCCACCTTGAGGGTATTCAACTTAGAGGTGTAATCACCGAGGTTGCGAATAATAAAGGAGATTTTCGGCAGATCGGCTTGGCAGGACGCAATTGAAAACGGATGCTCTTTGACCCCACCGCTGTGTTGGCTGGTGTTTAACCAAACAAACTGACCGGCGGCAAAGGTAAAGTCCGAAGCTTCTTGTTTTTCGATGGTGACCTGCCAGTCGGTACGGCTAACCTGTGTCACATCAAGCAGCTTAAAGGGCTGAGACCGAAGGGATAATGGTTTAATAAAGTAGTTATATAACACCATCGTCACGGAGGCGGCACAGAGCGCCCACCAAATAATATTAAAGCTTGCTTGAAACTGCCCATGACTGCCTACGGTGGTGATATGCAGGGTAGCGAGGATGGTGATAATGACGAAGCCGAGCATATGGCTAAAACGCCAGGTTTCATAACGCATCTTCAGGGCGTCTTTAAAGATGGCGGTGAGTATCCAGATCATCAGACAAACCCAAGCAATCAATCCTGTGAGCATCTGCGGAGCCGTAATAACGGATATTAAACTGTGCATTCCATCGTTGAATGACACCATAAAGCGGGGGGCAAGAATGAGCAGCGGATGTAATAGAAAAATAACACCTAACCATTGGCCGACTTTCTTATGGTGCGAGATATTCCAATCGATATTGGCGAACAGTGGAATCCGCTTTAAGCGGCTCGCTAATGGGAATTGCATATAAAACGCCATCATGGCGAGGGTATTGATGACCGTCAGGGTGGTGGCGTATAGGCCCTGGGGTTCCATATTCAACGTCAATGTGGCGAGAAAGGGCAGCGACATTAAGCTTAAATATCCCAGTGTTAGCCAAGCTTTCCGGCCAAGAGTATAGGCGCTGCGCTCTTTGGAGCGGCCTAAAAGGGTTGATAGAGTCGTCATTGTTTTCATCCAAAGTCATATGATGGCTTATATTGATCGTCAGGCAGTGGTTGCTAACGCAGCATAGATGCCTTTTTAATGATGAAAGTATGCGCTCCAAATGGATTAAAACCATGGAACGATTGTGGATTAAATAAGGAAGTTCGCCAGATATAGTCTGAGATCACAGGTGATCCGTTGATGCCTTTCGACGCTCAATCGTGGCCGTTCTGTTAGGTCTCTCCATCTAAATGGCGGTGATTGAATGGCTTTTCATTGTTTGGCGGCACAAAATGATGACCGACGTCGTAGGCAATACCTGTTTAACAGGATAGGATTGGCGCTGAGGCATATAGGTGCCAACAGACAACAACAAGGAGTATGGAATATGACTGATCCCGTCAGCAGCTTTGCGATTAATTTCGTGGCAATTCTGGGCGGCATCCTACTGTTGACCATTGTTGGAGGGCTGATTGCAGGGTTGATTATTTATCAGATTGATAAAAATCAGACCAAACAGACCATCCGACGAAACTATCCGCTGTTTGGTCGCTTCCGTTATGTATTTGAGCACCTAGGTGAATTCTTTCGACAGTATTTCTTTGCAATGGATCGTGAAGAGATGCCATTTAACCGAGCGCAGCGCAGTTGGTGCTACCGTGCGGCTAAGAATATTGATAACACTATCGCCTTTGGTTCTAGCCGAGATCTACGGACGCCCGGTACTTACTACTTTCTTAACTGCCCGTTTCCTACCTTAGAAGAGGATGCGGTGAAGAATCAGCCATTGCAGATCGGGCCTTTTTGTCGCGAGCCATACGACGCTAAATCCTTTTTTAATATTTCCGGTATGAGTTTTGGTGCGATCTCTAAGCCCGCCATACGCGCGTTGTCGAATGGCGCTCGTGAAGCCGGATGTTGGATGAATACCGGTGAAGGTGGTTTATCGCCATATCATCTGGAAGGCGGATGCGACATTGTCTGTCAGATCGGTACCGCTAAATATGGTATGCGAGATGACAATGGCTTATTGAGCGACGATAAACTTAAAGAGAAAGCGGCCTATAAACAGGTACGGATGTTTGAGATTAAGCTCAGCCAAGGTGCTAAACCCGGTAAAGGTGGAATGCTACCGGGGGCGAAAGTTACGGCTGAAATCGGTGCTATTCGTGGTATTCCTGAAGGAGTGGCTTCGATTAGCCCGAATCGACATGTCGAGGTTGATTCAGCAGACGATCTGTTAGATATGGTCAGTCATATTCGTGAAGTGACCGGCAAACCGGTTGGCTTCAAATTAGTGTTGGGGTCGACCGACTGGCTGGATGAGTTTTGTCAGCGAGTGGTCGCCCGAGGCATTGAGCAGGCACCGGATTTTATTACCCTCGATAGTAGTGATGGGGGGACGGGGGCGGCACCGATGCCGTTGATGGATAGTGTCGGCTTACCGTTACGGGAGAGTCTGCCCATCCTAGTGAACAAGCTGATTCAGTATGGTTTGCGGGAGCGTGTCCGGGTCATCGCGTCAGGTAAGTGCATTAACCCAACGGATGTGGCGGCGGCCCTGTGTATGGGAGCGGATTTCTGTGTCAGCGCTAGGGGCTTCATGTTTGCCCTCGGTTGTATTCAGGCGTTGCAGTGTAATAAAAACACCTGCCCGACAGGCATCACAACCCACAATAAAGATCTACAGCGAGGCTTGGTGCCCGAGGATAAGGCGGAGAGGGTTACCCATTACCATAATAATATGGTCAAGGAACTCGAGATGATCGCGCACTCCTGTGGTGTACCGGAGCCTAGAAAGCTTAAGCGTAAACATGCCGCGATGGTGGTCGACAGTGGTCGCTCAGTGCCGTTAGATGTTCTCTATCCTGAGGGTTAATCAGTAAGGCATAAACCAAAATGTAAAAAGCCTGCACTCGCTGCAGGCTTTTTTATATCAATTTTATATAGGATTAGCGTTCATCAAAACCGAGGTCATCAAACCAGAGCTCATCGTTAATTTGATGTTCGAGTTCTCTACGTTGTTTCCGCTCTTCAATCGCTCGCCTGACGGATAGACTTTTTTGGCTGGCTTCTTTTTGCTGAGCCTGCATTTGATTTTCTTCAATACCGACGATGATATCGAATATTTTGGTTTGGATTTCGTTTAGATCCTGATCTTTCCGTATAAGCATCGCAATGACTCCTACACCTTCTGCAAAGCTTTCCTGAAAGCCAATGAGACGAAGCTAACAGGTCGTTTAGCATTTCTGATTAACAGGGAATCTCTTTTTTATAACACTAAAAAGAGAATATCAATAAATTATAGGCCTAAGCAGAGGCACTAACGGATACTGATCTTGACGCAGAAATGTGACAGAAATAGGAAAAAGGGGCCGATTTATTCTTCAGGCTTGCGTAGGGGGAGGCGTTTATCGTTTTGGCGTAGGCTTTTCAGGCTACGTTTGATGGTTTTGAGGTGATCCAGTAAACCGGGTCCAAGCTTCATCGCTACGCCTACCGCAAGAACATCGATAACGACGAGATGCACAACCCGAGAGGACATCAATGTACTCAGGTCTTTGTCCTCTTCAAGATCAATATGGATAGCGATGCTAGCGAGATCTGATAGCGGGGTGTTGCTTGGACAAAGTGTGATAACGGTGACGCCGGCATCTTTGACCAGTTTTACCGCGTGTAACAGGTCTTTGGTACGGCCGGTCTGGGAGATCGCGATGACCACATCCCGTTCCGTCAATGTTGTCGCAGAGATCATCTGCATATGCGGATCTGAATAGGCCGATGCCGCAATTTTAAGCCGGTGAAACTTATGCTGGGCATCGTTACACACCGGTGCTGACGCGCCAAAGCCGTATAGTTCTAGACGGTTGGTGCTGGCAATGGCATTAATGGCTTCTTCTAAGGTGTCGGCATCGAGTTCTTCTCTGACGCGCATCATATTGCCGACAGTCGAATCGAAAATCTTCTGCTTAAACTCGCTAACAGTATCTTTCGTGTTAAGTGAAAACTGCTCGAAGTTAGCGTTACTCGCCAGCCCTTGGGCTAGTGTCAGCTTGAAATCTTGAAAACCATCGTAGTTGAGCGCGCGGCAAAAACGGACGACCGTGGGCTCACTCACATTCGCTTCTGAGGCGAGATCGACAATCCGCATATGAATAACGTCGGAAGGGTTTTCCAAGACGTAATCAGCAACTTTTTGTTCTGATTTTCGCAGACTGGGTTTAGCATCAGCGATAGATTTAAGTAGATTAAGCGACTGCAAACTGGTTTCCGTTTTCTGATTATGCGTAACAGAAAGAGTATATCAGTAAATCTGTACAATAGAGTAAATGCTGTTGTCATTCGTGCCGCATTTTGAATTTGGTAAACATTTACAGGAGTTGCTTACTATTTGAAATTGCAGCAGATATGACTTGATGCTATGTTCACTGGGTTATAAGTATAAATACAATAATTATCGACAGCTATATAGCTACAATGACGAATAGGGAGAAGCCTTGTGAAACGTCGTGAGATTGTTAAAGTCCTCGGTCTTGGGGTCGCTGCTGCAGGCCTAGCCGCGTGCACAGAAGAGAAAAAAACGGTGGCTGCGGATTGTGCCCAGCCAGCAGCGTCAGCTGCACCGGAAAAGCCGGAAACCATTGAATGGAAAATGGTAACGACTTGGCCGAAAAACTTCCCAGGTTTGGGAACGGGCGCAAATGACCTCGCTGATCTGATTGATAAGATGAGTGGCGGCCGGATTAAAGTTAAAGTTTATGGTGCCAAAGAGCTGGTGGGCGCACTCGAAATTTTCGATGCGGTTTCCCGTGGAACGGCAGAGATGGGTCACGGTGCTGCCTATTATTGGAAAGGTAAAACCCGTGCGGCGCAATTCTTTGCGGCGGTACCTTTTGGTCTGACCGCTCAAGAGATGAACTCTTGGTTGTATCATGGCGGCGGTATGGAGCTCTGGGAAGAAGTCTATGCTGAGTTTGGCCTGATTCCAGGTGCGGCGGGTAACACAGGCGTACAGATGGGTGGCTGGTTTAACCGTGAAATCAACGGCGTAGAAGACCTAAAAGGTCTGAAAATGCGGATGCCAGGCCTTGGTGGTGAAGTGCTTAAACGTGCGGGTGGTACACCTGTATTGCTGCCGGGTGGCGAGATTTTCACATCGCTGCAATCGGGTGCGATTGATGCAACTGAGTGGGTAGGTCCTTACAACGACTTGGCCTTCGGTTTGTATAAAGCGGCTAAGTATTACTACTATCCTGGCTGGCATGAGCCAGGCACCACGCTGGAGTGCTTCATCAATAAAGAAGCCTTTGAAAAACTGCCAGCCGATCTGCAGGTTATTGTACGTAATGCGTTGCGGGTTGCTAACCAAGATATGCTGGCTGACTTCACGGCCAAGAATAACGAGGCTTTGCAGCAGTTGGTCAATGAGCACGGTGTTGAACTGCGTCAGTTCCCTGACGACGTGCTTAAGCAGATCCGAGCGCTATCTGATGAGGTTGTCGCTGAAGAAGCCGCTAAAGATCCGATGTCACAGAAAGTATTCGAATCTTTCGTTAAGTTCCGTGAACAGGCGATTAAGTGGCATGCCGTGTCTGAGCAGTCTTACCTGAACGCCCGTACATTGTAAGTATGGTGTAAAGGTTAGGTTATAAAAAAACCCGCAATGTGCGGGTTTTTTTTGGTTTTAAGTTGACGTTTTAACCGTAAACCAGCGTTGGTAACCAGGTTGCAAGGGCTGGCCATTGCGCCAATGCCATCAATGCAACGAGCTGAATCATGATAAAGGGTATAACCCCTTTGTAGATCTGCATGGTTGAAATACTGGCGGGTGCGACACCACGAAGGTAAAAGAGGGCAAAGCCAAACGGCGGTGTCAGGAACGAGGTTTGCAGGTTAAGCGCGATCATGACGCCAAGCCAAACAGGGTCGAGCCCCATGGCTAATAGAATAGGAGCCACGATAGGCACCACCACGAAGGTGATCTCGATAAAGTCGAGGAAGAAGCCTAGCAGGAAGATAACCAGCATCACCAGCGCGACTGCACCAAATACGCCGCCCGGTAAGTCGGTGAGGAACTCACGCACGAGGTCATCACCGCCAAAGCCACGGAACACCAGCGAAAAGATCGAAGCACCGACCAAGATGATAAACACCATCGAGCTGACTTGAGTGGTGGAGCGCATAACATCTTTTAGAATAGATAGCGTAAAACAACGTCGCGCCATTGCCAGTAGCATCGCTCCTAATGCGCCAACGGAAGCTGCTTCTGTCGGCGTCGCCCAACCACCTAGAATCGACCCAAGTACTAAGCCAACGAGAAATACGGGTGGCAGTAATGCAAAGATGACCCGATGGAACATGTTGTCTACTTTATCCCGTTCCTCTTTTGGAATAGCAGGGACGGTTTCAGGGTGAACGATCGCTTTGAAGATCAGATAAGCAATATAAGCACAGACTAGCAGAAGGCCAGGGATCAGTGCGCCAAGGAACAGGTCACCGACCGTAATGGTCTTGGGTGAGTAAATGCCTTGCTCCAGCTGTGCCTGCTGGTAAGCCGAGGAGATAACATCCCCTAGTAATACCAGTACGATTGATGGCGGGATTATCTGCCCAAGTGTACCGGAGGCGCAGATGGTGCCTGTGGCAACACCTGGATCATATCCACGACGCAGCATGGTCGGCAGCGAAAGTAGGCCCATGGTGACGACGGTTGCACCCACAATACCGGTACTGGCGGCGAGCAACATGCCAACAACGGTTACTGAGATGCCTAACCCACCGCGAATAGGGCCAAATAATGTGGCCATGGTATCGAGTAAATCTTCAGCGATTTTAGATTTCTCTAGCATCACGCCCATGAAGACAAACAGTGGCACGGCGATCAGCACCGAGTTATTCATAATGCCGAACAGACGGTTTGGCACGGCTTCTAGGAAGCTCGCTTCAAAGTGGCCGGTCATAATGCCGATAGCGGCAAAGATAAGACCGGTGCCCGCGAGAGAGTAGGCAACAGAGTAGCCGAGTAATAAAACAAAGATTGCGCCGAAAAACAGCAGTAATGGCAGAAGTTCAATCATATTGGATGCTCCTGAGAATCCACTTCGATCAGGTGTGCTTGTCCGGTCAGTACCAGAATGTTACGCCCGAGCTCAGCAGTTCCTTGTAGGATCATAAGTACAGGCATGAGGAGTAAGGTGGTTTTCAGAAGGTATATAGCTTCAATACCCCCCGCTTCTTGTGAGCCTTCGAGGGTATGCCAAGAGAATGTTACATAATCCCAGGAGATCCAGAAGATAAACACAGAAACCGGCATTAGCAGTACGATAACACCGATAATATTGATGACTGCTTTGCCACGTTCACCCAATGGTCGATAGAAAATATCGACACGAACATGTCCATCATGTTTGAGGGTGTAGCCTGCTCCGAGCAGAAAAACTAGGCTGTGCATGTAGATGATTGATTCTTGTAACGGGATGTTGCCAACATTTAAAACATAACGCAGCACCACAACAATGAAGGTCACCAGGACCATCAGCAATGTCAGCCAGGCAATACTGCGCCCGGTCCATTCGCTGAAACAGTCTAGGCCCTTGACGAGGGTCGCGAGAGGAGTCTTATTATCCATGGTTTGTCTTCCACTAAGAACTTGCTTTTCAGGAGAGGAGTATACAATAAAAAAGCGAACTGAATCAGAGGATTAATATTTGTTCGTTGGAATACAACCCCAATGCCTCTGCAGAGGGGGAATCCTGCATAACTGCTGCAAAATGATTTCGGCGCTGTACAATAGGAGAAAATTTAGTTCTGGAGTTTATCTGATGTCACAATGGTCACTGGAAAATGAGCTTAAAGCACTCGACGGTTGGCAGTTGAGCGCTTTTTCGGTTGCTGTCACAGAGCGCATGTTCCCTAACTTTGCGCTGTTTTCAACCTTGCTTGATTTTGGTGATCGTCATCAGGTACGTAGCATCCTTGACGGGGTGTGGAATAAGTTGGGCAATACCGGCGCGACGATGAATTTTGAGGTTCAGCAGAGCAATGTTGAAGCCAATATGCCGGATCTTGATGTTTTTGAGATGTACGGTGCATCCCCTGCGCTGGATGCTATGGTGGCCCTGTATTCCACGATTAACTGCCTGTTAGAGCCTAATCGCACCGAAGCGGCTAACGTGGGCAATCTGTCGCTGGAATGTGTCGCGACCTTTATTGAAGTGACCGCCGATACGGATATGTCCGATGAAGAGTTGCTTCGCTATATCAGCCACCACGATATGATGTTGCAGGAAGAAAGCTTTCAAGAAGAGGTGGTTAAACGCCTTGCCGCCGCTAAAAATGCCAATGCCGGATTGATGGGCGAATTAAAGAAACTCGCAGCGAATGATGGCATCAGTAATATCGGGGTGAGTGAAGAATAATGCTGCGGCTAGGTCTGTTGTTATTGATTCTGCCCGGCGTGGTTCTGATGGCTGTGTTCTGGGCGGAACTGAGCGACGTGAATGCTTGCTTATCCGCAGGTGGTTCGTTTAATTACGGTGCAGCGGTTTGTGATATGAATAACAGTCACTCGTTTGTACCTTTTGCTGCCCGTCATCCCCTGTTTGTTAATTTAACCATGCTAGCCTCTGCGGCTGGATTTTTTTGCTGTCTTTTTGGGCTGTATGTCCGGGGCCGCTGAATAAAAGGATTTTTCGATTATGCGACGTTTTTGGTTGGGCCTGTTGTTGGTGGTCATTGTGGGGGCTGTCTATAGCTGGTTGAATGCACCCGAGTGGCTCGAAGGCTGGAATGAAGAGCATCAAGAGATGGTGGATAGACAACGGCAGGCAGGCATTAGCGCCGGTGAAGAGACCGACCAGCAAGGCTGTGTCTCAATGGCGTTACAGCGGGTCGAACATTGCAATGACTCTGAGTATCGCTGCACCGTGGGTGGCGGTACCTTCTTTAAAGCTTGCTGGCAGCATAGTCAGCCGTCGGCAGCGGTGTGTAACGATATCCCGCCTTACCATGAGAAGCCGACCGAAGATGATAAAGCATGGGTTAAAGATCGCTGTATTGAACAGGGTTTTCTGGCGAAAGGCTGCCGTTTGATCATGCGCCAGCAACAACAACTGTGTAGCGCTAGCACAGGGTCATAAATAACCCACCGATAAAGGCAAGGCCGCTTAAACGGCCTTACCTTTTACTACTTAGATCGTCAAAATAAGTTTGCCGCAAACGTGACCACTCTTGCTTAGTGCAAATGCATCGGAGGCTTTCTCTAGCGCAAAGGTATTACCTATCTGTAGTTTAAGTTGCTCGTCGGCAACGAGTTCACCAATCTTACCCAATTGTTCAGCCGAGGGTTCGCAGCGAATCGCTTCGACTCGGCGCCTTTGTGCCTTACCTGCCGCGATCACCTGATCTTTAGTCACCGAAGGTAGTGTGACTAAAATACCGTCGGGTTTGAGACAGGGCAGGGCTTGGATACCTGTGTCTCCACCGACACAGTCGATCACGAGATCAAAGCTATTGGTATATTCAGTGAGGCTCTGATGGCGATAATCGATGGTTTGTTTGCAGCCGAGAGAGGCCAGAAGTTCATGATTATGTGAAGAGGCGGTGCCTGATACCTGAGCACCGGCCCAGTGTGCGAGTTGCACCGCGAGATGGCCAACCCCTCCCGCAGCACCCAATATCAAGACCTGTTGACCGGCTTTCAGCTCTCCTTTGTCGAAGAGTGCTTGCCAAGCGGTTAGGCTAGCGGTGGGTAGACCTCCGGCAGTTACTAGATCGACGGCATCAGGTAGTCGCGCTATTTGATCGGCGGGGGCGGCAATATACTCGGCATAACAGCCCGCTGGTTGGGGAAAGCGAATCATCCCGAACACCGCTTCACCTTTTTTAAAGTCAGTGTCGCCAGCGTCTTCGATAATCCCAGAAAACTCCCAGCCGGGAATAAAGGGCATCTCCTGAATAAAGCCACTCGCCCCGCCACCAGAACAGGTTTTCCAATCAATGGGGTTAACGCCAACGGCGGCTGTTTTAACCAATACTTCGCCAGAAGCAGGTTGAGGTCGGGATTGTTTACTGTAGATAAGTTCCTCAAGGCCACCAAACTGATGTATTGATATCGTATGCATAAAAGACTCCGGTGAGTAGCAGGTAATGATTGTTATTAGAGAGTTTAGATCTTCGCATAAAGTTATAGGCTAAAGCTGCCACTAATGCAGGCTATTTCTGTTAATCTTAGTGTCCTAAATAGTAATTGATGGTGATAAGAAAATGACTCTGGCGGTGTTGGAACAGCTGTTAATGATGGTAGGGTTTGGTGTCTTTTTGGTGTCGCTGATACTCTATGTGCTGCGAACCAATGATGTTAAATCGATATTGGTTTTCTGGCAGGCAACCATTAATTTTACTAAACGAGAGTTTATGATCAACCGGGTTGGCTTATCGATGATGCTTCTGGCGGTTATCGTGCGTTTTTGTAACTACTTTTTTGCCTGATTCAGCGTGTTAATCAATTGAGGGAAAGATGAAAGGAAATCCATTGCGCGGCGCAAATTTCTTATTGCGTGGCTTGGCTATGTTGCCAGAAAAGGGGATTCGCCACTTTGTTGTGGTGCCTCTGTTAATCAATATCTTTATTTTTACCGGCGCTATTTGGTTATTGTTTGATCAGATGGGATATTGGATCGATTACCTATTAAGTGCGATCTTGCCGGATTGGGACTGGCTACAATTTTTGCGTTATCTGCTATGGCCGATGATCGCAATATTGGTGTTGATCATGGTGTATTACAGCTTCAGCGTGGTCGCTAATATTATTGCCGCGCCGTTTAATGGCATCCTATCGGAGAAAGTAGAGCAGCGGCTGCGGGGCGTGACCGTCACCGATTCGGGTTGGAAAGAGATCATGGCATTGATTCCGCGGACGATCGCTCGAGAGCTATCTAAGCTGCTTTATTATCTGCCTAGACTGCTATTTTTGATTATCCTCGCCTTTATTCCCGTGGTGGGCATGATTGCACCTATTTTATTATTCCTGTTTGGTTGCTGGATGATGGCGATTCAGTACTGTGATTATCCGATGGATAATAACAAGGTGAGTTTTCGCCAGATGAAGGATTCCCTCAAGCAGCGACGCCTTACCTCATTGGGTTTTGGCGGCTTAATTTCGCTGGGGATGATGATTCCCCTTCTTAATCTGCTATTGATGCCCGCCGCCGTGGTCGGCGCGACTATCTTTTGGGTGGAAGAGTATACCGATGGTAGCGAAATCGACCTGAGTGGCTTGACCCGTCAGCAACAGTTGGACGACAAGCGTTCGTAACGAGCGATACCCGTCGGGCTCACTGCCTAAAATGCTCCATTAAAAAAGCCTCTCGTGTGGTTGGTTAAGCCGCACGAGGGGCTTTTCTATGCTTACCCCGCTTTATTTACTCCCTTCACCGCAACACTCGCGTTCAGTGATTCAAGCATGGCTGTATTCAGAAAATGATTGAAGCTGACAAGCGGCCTCTTTATAATCGAATGTTATAGTATAACATTTTAACGATTGGTCTCGCTTCAACGGCTGCCAAAAATCTTATCGGGGATCCCGCTCGATGTAACAAATGTCCCATCCACTGTGTTCGCGGTGCTCGTTGGTAAACGATCCCTATGGCGTACTTTTACGCCTGTCAGCATTTAGGGGCGTTTCGCTATCGGTATGGCGATATAGGGTTGTGGCATTGCAGTGTTCTTCGTCTTGGCGGAGCGCTATCTATTGGATTTTGAGTATGAATACAGCACTTCCTGATGTTTCTATGACAGAGTTTTCTCGACGCTAAGCGCCCTTGAATGGGTGGGTATGCAGGGTATTGATCTGCCTATTACATTGATTGAACCGGGTTATCGCCGTGAATTACATGCACGGATTGATGCCCAAGTTGATCTACCTGTACCGCATGTGAAGGGTATTCATATGTCACGTCTATATCGGTTATTGGATGACTTGGTCGATAGTGAGGGGTTAACACCGCGGGCGTTGCACCAACTGTTACAAAAGATGATAGCGAGTCATCAAGATTGCGATAGTCGTAATGCCCGTGTGCGTATGAAGTTTGAGCTACTGGCGCGCCGCTCGGCATTGATCACCGAAGGGTTAGGGGGCTGGAAATCCTACCCTATCTGTCTGGAGGCAACCCTCGTCAATGGCGTGTTTGTCTTACGCGCCAAGGTGTCGGTGGGCTATTCCTCTACCTGCCCATGTTCAGCGGCTTTGTCGCGACAACTGGTCGAGCAAGGTTTCTTGACGGCGTTTGCCGGTCAAACTGAATTGCCGGTGACGGCTGTTGCGGCTTGGTTGCGGGAAAATGCGTCATTAGCAACGCCACATAGTCAGCGTAGTGAAGCTCAGGTCGAGGTGGAGGTTGCTGGAGATAAGCCGATGTTGGGGCTGCTGGCGTTGATCGACTGTATTGAGCAGGCGGTGGCGACACCGGTACAAACGGCCGTGAAACGGGCTGACGAGCAGGCTTTTGCCGCCCTTAATGGCGAGAACCTGATGTTTGTTGAGGATGCGGCACGTCGTATATCGGCGGCATTGGGGGACACCTATAAGGCGCCGAGTGTTTATGTGCGGCATATCGAAAGTTTACACCCCCATGATGCAGTCGCTTGGGCCAGCCCTGCGGCTAAACCTGCCTTCCTATGATAGCTATCCACTTTAAATGGAAGCCTAACTCGATGGGTTTGAGTTTAGGCTTTTCAGCGTCTTTTCAACCACTCCCTTTAATGGCAGAGGCTCTATGATTCGGAAAAATCCGCGTGGCGATTTACCTCAGATAGACCCTAGCGCTTTTGTTGATCCGACCGCCATCTTATGTGGCTTGGTGATTGTTGAAGCAAATGTGTTTATTGGCCCCTACGCCGTGATTCGCGCAGATGAAATGGATGCGAATGGGCATATCGATCCTATCGTGATTGGTGCCCATTCTAATATTCAGGATGGCGTGGTGATTCACAGCAAGTCCGGCGCTAGGGTGCAGATTGGTCAGCATACCTCGATTGCCCATCGAGCCATTGTGCATGGCCCTTGCGTGATTGGTAATGATGTTTTTATTGGCTTTAACAGCGTGTTGTTTAACTGCACCGTCGATGATGGTTGTGTGGTGCGCTATAACGCGGTGGTTGATGGTGTGCATTTACCTAAGGGGTTCTATGTACGTTCGACTGAGCGGGTAGGGAGCGAAACGAACCTGGCTTCACTCCCTCAAGTACCGGCGGCGGCCAGTGAGTTCTCAGAGAGTGTGGCGCGCACGAATAATGAGTTGGTGCGTGGCTATAAAGCTATTCAGAACGAGTTTTAATACCCGAAAAGGAAAAACTTATGCTCAACATCCCCAGCCTGCTGTGGTTAGCATGCAGCCGGTGCCCCTTTTTTGATGGGCAAGGCATCCTAGGATTAAGGCTTGTGAGTCATCCGGTGACAGGTATCGACCTATGAGTGATCGAGGGCGTTTCGCTCAGCCGTCGTCATCTCAGCATGCCGATCTGTTAGTGCTAGATGGCACAGTACTCACCCCTAATGGTGCAGAAAAAATTGATATAGCCTGCGTGGCAGGTCGTATTGTGGCACTGGGTAATTTAAAACATAGCTGGAGCGCTACGACCGTTGTGGATGCTACCGGACTCCATGTACTGCCCGGCGTCATCGATAGTCAGGTGCATTTTCGTGAGCCTGGTCTGACCCATAAAGAAGATTTTGAAGCGGGCACCCGAGGCGCTGTTCTGGGCGGTGTGACCGGTGTGTTTGAGATGCCTAATACTCAGCCGTTGACGCTGAATGCTATGGATCTGCAAGCGAAAATGGACGCCGCCCATGGCCGCGCTTGGTGCGACTACGCCTTTTATATTGGCGGCTCGGCGGTCAATGCGGAGAAACTCGCCCTGCTGGAGAGCCTACCCGGTTGTGCCGGCGTCAAAGTGTTCATGGGCAGCTCGTTTGGCGATCTATTGGCTGACGACGAAGAGGTACTCAGGTGGATTCTCCATCATGGTTCTCGTCGGTTAGCAGTACATGCAGAGGACGAAGCGAGATTGAATCAGCGGAAGGCGTTGGTCGAGGCCAGTGGCGATGTTTGCCAGCATCCTCTATGGCGTGACGAAACCAGTGCCTTGATGGCGACCGAGCGTATTGTGAGGTTAGCAACCCAGGCAAATCGACGGTTACATGTACTGCATGTTTCTACCGCAGAGGAGATGGCCTTTTTAGCCGGCCATAAGGATCGGGTGACGGTGGAGGTCACTCCGCATCATTTAACCCTCGTTGCGCCGGATTGCTATGAGCGTTTGGGGAGCCTTGCACAAATGAATCCACCGGTACGGGAACGCCGCCATCAAGAAGCATTATGGCGGGGAATTCGAGAGGGTGTGGTGGATGTAATAGGCAGTGATCATGCACCGCACACGCTGGCAGAGAAAGCGCGGCCTTATCCTCAGTCACCTAGCGGTATGACGGGCGTACAAACATTGTTGCCATTGATGTTAGATCATGTCCATGCCGGTCGGTTGAGTCTGCAACGTTTAGTCGATCTAACGAGTGCCGGCCCAGCGCGTATTTTTGGTCTTGAGGGAAAGGGACGTATCGCTTTGGGCTTCGATGCTGATTTGACGCTGGTGGATCTCGCCGCTCGTCGGACCATCAGTAATGATTGGATCGCCAGTCGCAGTGGCTGGACGCCTTATGATGGTAAGGATGTGACAGGATGGCCGATTCATACGGTTGTGCGGGGTCAGCTGGTGGTGCGCGATGAAGAGCTAGTCGGGCAGCCACGGGGGGAAAGTCTGCGGTTTCTGGAGGCCGGTTCGATGTGAATCATAGGCTAACAATAATTTAGGCAGAGTATAAATCGCAGGGTATGAGGGGTTTCTCACCTGCGTTAGATGGAATATGAAGAGGAAAATAGATGCAGAACCCAAGTGAAGTTTCAAATGTTGCCGACAATGCAGAGCCGGTCACCTTTCACTCTAGAGTCTCGATAGAGCAGGTTGAAGAAGGTCGAGAGTTAGCGCCTAAGTTTGATCGTGACAACTTGATCGTTAGCATTACCACCGATGCGGAAAGCGGTGAAGTCTTGATGCTAGGTTATATGAACGAGGAAGCGCTGACCAAGACGATACAAACCGGCGAAGCGCATTATTGGAGCCGATCACGACAGGTGTTGTGGCACAAAGGGGCGACTAGCGGTCTTGTGCAAGTGGTTGAAGAGCTGCGTATCGATGATGACCAAGATGCGGTTTGGTTGCGGGTACGTGTCGGTGGCACGGGCGCGAGCTGTCACGTGGGTTATCGCTCATGTTTTTATCGACAAGTACCTATCGGGGCCCAGCGAAAAGATGGTGAGATGTTGCGTTTTACGGAGGCGAGTAAGACCTTTGATCCGGTTCAGGTTTACGGCGATGAGCCCAACCCAACTATTCTTTAAAATGTCGCAATAGGTGATATTGAAAACTC
Organism: Amphritea opalescens; assembly: GCF_003957515.1. GTDB lineage: Bacteria > Pseudomonadota > Gammaproteobacteria > Pseudomonadales > Balneatricaceae > Amphritea > Amphritea opalescens. The sequence goes on along the minus strand of NZ_RQXW01000010.1, from coordinate 22,659 downwards.
ATCATTAGGTTTTGATGATCTTTGATGGTGTTTTTAATAGCGGGTTAATCTTTATCTGCCTCTTCAGCGGCCGCTGGAATAATCAGCTCATGGGGAAAGTGGCAGGTAAAGGTGCTGCCTTTGCCTAAGCGGCTACTGATAGACAGTTTGCCACCATGTCGTAACATCACGTGTTTCACGATGGCTAAACCTAAGCCGGTGCCACCACTATCGGAGGAGCGGCTTTCATCGACGCGGTAAAAGCGTTCTTGTAAGCGGGGTAGGTGAATACTGTCGATACCGGGGCCGTTATCTTGAACTGCAAAGTGGCCTCCCTCTTTATCGGTCCACCAGCGAAGTTTAATGGCACCTTCTGCCGGTGTGTAACGGACCGCATTAAACACCAAGTTTGAAACGGCACTGTAGACTTCGGCTTCCTGCCCTAGGAGGGTGTTGTCTTGCTCAAGTTCGAGTTCGATGGTTTGGCGTTTCTCTTGGCCGAGTACTAAGGCATCGTCCCGAATACGCGCAACCATGGAATGAATCGGTATCGGCAGTTCGTCGGCGACGTGGGCGCTAGTTTCCAGCCGGGAGAGCAACAGCAGATCGGCGACAAGATTTTCCATTCGCCGAGACTGATTCTCCATCTGGCTCAGGCCGCGCTGTAAGGGACGAGGCAGGTCTTGGTCGAGAAAGGTCTCAAGGTAGCCGCGGATCACGGTAAGGGGGGTACGCAGCTCGTGAGAGGCGTTAGCGACGAAATCTTGACGGGTTTGTTCCAGCTGTTTGAGGCGAGTGATGTCCCGAGCAACCAGAATCCGATCTCCGGCCCCAAAGCGAGTGATACGGTATTCCAGTACGACCTCTTTCTGAATCGGTGATGTTAGCTGTAATGGATCATCGTAGACATTTTTTCGGTAGTAGCGCACAAAGCGGGGGTCCCGTAACAGGTTTATCACCGAACGGCCCCGATCGGTCTGGGTTTTCATCCCCAGTAGTGTTTCGGCGGCCCGATTCCACCACTCTAGGTGGTTTTGCGCATCGATGATGACGATCGCATCACTCAGGGCAGCGGATGATTGCTGGAAGCGATGGATAACATTACGTAACGACTGGGTCCGAGTCTGTTGCCGTTTTTGATCTCTGGAGATCTCATCAAACAGTTCTCCCCAGTAACCTCGGCTTTCGGGCACATCGGTATGGTCGATACTCATCAGCCACTGCTGTAGGCGATTAAACTGCTTAACCTGATAGAGGCCCCAGCCAAGTAGTGCGAGAGCGAGGGTCCATCCGGGGTAGCCGATCACAAAGCCAACCACTAAGCTAACCGTCGCGGTTAGGGCAAGGTTGCTGGCGATCGAATGGCTGGAATTGTACATTCAGTCAGGCTCAGGCTGTCTGGGATGAAAAGCGGTAACCCGTACCGCGCACGGTTTGGATCAGATAGTCATGCCGCTCGCCGAGTGCCTTACGTAGACGGCGAATATGAACATCAACGGTACGCTCTTCGACGTAAACATTGCCGCCCCATACCAGATCAAGCAGTTGACTACGGCTGTAAGCACGATCCTGATGGGTCATAAAAAATTGCAGCAGACGAAACTCGGTTGGCCCCAGTTCCAGTGGTTTGAGTTCGGAGCTAACCCGATGAGAGACCGGGTCGAGTGTTAGGTTATCAACGGTGATCGGCTCTTCGATGCCTTTAGGGGTGGTGCGGCGCAGTACGGTTTTGAGTCGCGCAACCAGCTCCCGAGGTGAAAACGGCTTGGTGATATAATCATCGATACCGGTTTCGAGCCCCTGTATCTTATTATCTTCATCTGTTTTCGCCGTCAGCATGATGATGGGGATATCGGAAGTCATCTCATCTTTACGTAGACGGCGCGCAAATTCGATCCCACTGATACCGGGCATCATCCAGTCCAGCAACACCATATCCGGTTTACAATCGACAATCATTGGGTGCGCGGCTTGTGCAGAATCCGCCTCCACACAATCGTATCCAGCCATTTCGAGTGCAACAGCGATCATTTCGCGAATCGGAGCCTCGTCGTCAACTATCAGAACGCGTTTACCCGACGTCATGACCAATCACCTCATTTATTTATAATGTATTAAGACGGTCATTAGATTATGAAACTGTTACAGAAATATGACAAAGTCGCCTGTGGTGCAAGAGTATTTGTCTTAACGGGTGAGATAATGCAGAAATAGGCCGATAAAAACCGCCATGCCCGCGTAATTGTTATTGAGGAAGGCGGTAAAGCAGGCCTCCCGCTGACGCTCTCTGATAAGGTATTGCTGATAGATAAATAGCCCCGCCATCACCATCACCCCAAGATAAAACCAGATAGATAGCTGTAATTGAAGCCCCAGCAGTATCAAAATACTCAGCGTCAGCAGCTGTAAGACACCGAGAATGACTTTATCCATATCACCGAAGAGCACCGCCGTGGATTTCACCCCGATACGAATATCATCGTCCCGGTCGACCATGGCGTACATGGTGTCATATATCACCGTCCAGATAACGGCCCCGGTATACATCAGCCAAGCGATGAGTGGCACTTCACCCAAGGTGGCACTAAACGCCATAGGTATGGCCCAAGAAAAGGCCATGCCCAATACCACTTGGGGTAGATGGGTATAGCGTTTCATGAAGGGGTAGCAGAAGGCGAGGATAACGCCGCCAAAGGAGAGATAGATGGTGAGCGGGTTGGTGAAAAGCACGAGCGCAAAAGAGGCCAGCAGTAGAACGACAAACAGTATTAGGGCTTCTTTGGCGGAGATTCGACCGGCCGGTAGGGGACGCTGTGCCGTACGCTTTACATGGGCATCGATATTGCGATCGGCAAAATCATTAATGACGCAGCCGGCGGAGCGCATTAAAAAGGTGCCTAAGGTGAAAATAAACAGCAGACCGGAGGAAGGTATGCCCTCAGCGGCAACCCACAGAGCCCAGAAAGCCGGCCATAGCAGTAGGAAACTGCCGATCGGCTTGCTGATGCGCATAAGGTCACCACAGGCTTTCAGTTTCTGCCAAGTGGGATTCGTGTTTTGAGTACCGGATTGCATCGTTAATAATCCATTATTATTTGTGTCGATAGTTTACCTGTTGTAGCGCAGGCAGGAAAACTTCAGCAACAAGTAGGGGTTTATTCGCCAAATAGAACAACGAACGGCGTGCCCAGGTGGTTTCGCCATTACTCAGCGGTATGCGGCTGATCTCCAGGGGGGATCGTTTCATGGTGGGGTCACGAAACAAAACACTGCCCAATGAGCGGGTGCCGAGGGCGTGAAGCTTGCGCTGTTTACCGGTCAGGGTGGACGCTGGAATAATGGTTCGGGCAAACACCCAAGGCTGATTATAGCCGAGTAACTGTACTTCTCGAATCAGCACCTTTTGTCGCGTTGGGATGTTGAGCGCTTTGGCTTCTGCGAGGCTAGGTTGTCCCCATTGCTGGCGCACCACCTCAACTCTGAAGTGGCCGTTACTGGCATTGATTAAATGCTGCGTGAGTGATCCTTTATCCAGCAGCCATTTTCGCCAGATACGCGGCGCATCGGTTGTTGCAGGGCGTTGCAAGGCATGCCAGCGGGTAGCAAAACGATTCTGATTGAGAGCAACAGGCACAATAATTTCTCAGCAAAAAAAGTGGCCGTATAGTACCCTAACCGTCGGTAAAAGTATTGGTTTGCATCGCTCGGGATGAAGTGAAACGTATGGTTAAAACGCAGCAAGATTATTCAGTGGAACAGGTAGAAGAGCTGACCCGTCAATGGGTTGAAAGCATGGTTGTCGGTTTGAATCTTTGTCCCTTTGCGGCTCCCGTGGTGAAGGATGAGTCGCTGCGTTATGCGGTGACCCAAGCCTCTGCTGGAGAGGCGCTGGTGGAGGCTTTTCTCGCTGAGGTCGAGCGATTGGTGCAGGCCGATGAGCAAAGCCTATCAACCACCTTGTTCATTGTGCCGACGGGGCTGGAAGATTTTTATGATTACCTCGATCAACTGCAGTTGTTTGAAAACCTGCTGCAACAGGCCGGTTTAGAAGGTGTACTGCAGCTGGCTAGCTTTCATCCTGGCTATCTCTTTGCGGGGGTGGCGGAAGATGATCTTAGCCATTGGAGCAATCGGGCGCCCTGGCCAACCTTTCATATTATCCGCGAGGCGGAGATGAGTCGGGCATTGGCGCACTATTCCCATCCTGAACAGATTCCCGAGCGAAATATTCAACGGCTAAGAGCGTTAGGCCGCGAGGCGCTGATTGAACGTTTTCCTCCCTTTGCCGATTATTGTTAACGTTATTAGGGTTATATTCGTGCTGCAATGGTTGGATCTGAATACGGCCCTGTTTGTGGCACGTTGCTTATTTCATCTCTGTGTAAAAAACCATCAAAACAGGCGTAAATCCCCCATATAGGTTGGCCAATCTCACTATCTCGAGTACCCGATAGAGGGGGATTACGTTAGAATTTATGAGCAGCATCTGAGTCTGAACAGCAGATAAATAGATGACAAAATAATAATGCTCAGCGAGATAAGATGTACGCCGAACGAGAGATAATAAAGGTAGGATGAAGGCGTGTCAGTGGATCTAAAGAGGGGCCCCCAGCGTTCGGGGAATAAGCGTCATCAAGCGCGAAAAGTCGGTGAAGCCGTTTGTGATATGCAAGGTGATCTGTGGGATCTTGATGGCATATTTTTACACTTGATGAAACAGTTGGTGCCGGGATGGAGTGGCGGTGCTTTACCATCGGAGGTCATGCCCGAGTTAAAAAATACCGGTCAGTTTCATGCGCATGATCTGTTACTCACGGCCGAACCGGCGGGTGGTGGCAAGATCAGTTTGCGCATCTGTGCCTTTGAGGGGTAAGCCGACTTAGCTTAAGACCTGTAAAAGAGAGAATAAAAGAGAAAAGGCAGCGCGATGGCTGCCTTTGATTTATCTGCAAACCGCTTACTTCTTATGTTCGACTTCCCGTACGGTCCGTTTAATCTCTTTCAAGCTGCTATGGCGCACATCGGTGCCACTGACAAGATAGATGAGATGTTCAGCCATGTTGCGGGCATGATCACCAATCCGCTCAATACTACGTAATATCCAGATGACATTCATAATACTGGTGATATAGCGTGGATCTTCCATCATGTAGGTCATCAGTGAACGCATGGCGGTGCGATACTCTGAATCGACCTCTTTATCCTGCTTAGCCACCTTATAGGCCATCTCTGCATCGCTGCGGGCAAATGCCGTTAAGCAGTTTTGCAGCATATCGCGGACAAGGTTGCCGATATGGCGGACTTCTTGGAAACCACGGACATTTTTACCATCGTCCGCCAATTCGATCGCATAGCGACAGATACGGCTGGTTTCATCGCCGATGCGCTCGAGATCGCTAACCGCTTTGCTGACGGAGATAATCAAACGTAAATCGGCGGCTGCCGGTTGGCGACGGGCGATGATCAGGGTGCACTGTTCATCGATCATCATCTCCATATCATTGATGGCCTTATCGCTCTTGCGGGCTTGTTCGGCTTGGTCGGTATCACCGGTAACCAATGCCTCGACGGCCTCACTCAGCTGACGCTCAACGAGGCCTCCCATGGTTAGCAACTCTGTGCGGATCTGCTCCAGCTCTTCATTGAAGCTCTGGGAGATGTGATTGCTATGACGGTCCTGTTCGTAACTCACTATAATTCTCCCCTAATTAACCGTAACGACCGGTAATATAGTCTTCGGTTTGTTTCTTTTCTGGATTGGTAAACAGACGGTCTGTTACCCCAAATTCGATCAGATCGCCCATATACATAAAGGCGGTGTAATCAGAGACCCGCGCCGCTTGTTGCATGTTGTGGGTGACGATCACGATGGTAAAGTCTTTCTTTAATTCGTTGATCAGCTCTTCGATCTTCAGTGTTGAGATCGGATCGAGTGCCGATGCCGGCTCATCTAGCAACAACACTTCAGGCTTCACCGCGATGGTGCGGGCGATTACCAAACGTTGCTGCTGACCACCGGACATGCCCAGCGCGCTCTCGTGTAGGCGGTCTTTCACTTCGTCCCAGAGGGCGGCGGATTTCAACGCCCACTCAACGGTTTCGTCGATAACCCGTTTTTTGTTAATACCCTGAATCCGCAGGCCGTAGGCAACATTTTCATAGATGCTTTTCGGGAAGGGGTTGGGTTTCTGAAACACCATGCCAACACGACGGCGTAGATCCGCCACATCGACGCCGCGTTCATAGATATCCTGTCCATATAGGCTCATCTGGCCCTGAATACGGCAGCTATCGACCAGATCGTTCATCCGGTTAAAGCAGCGTAATAGGGTGGATTTACCGCAACCGGACGGGCCGATAAAGGCGGTTACCCGGTTTTTAGGGATATCCATGGTGACGCCATGCAGGGCACGTTTGTCGCCATAAAATAGCTCAAGATCACGCACGGTCAGGGCAATGGTCTCATCTTCAAGACGCAGACTCTGATTCTGGCGCTGCAGAGCAGAAATATCGATTGAATGGGTCTTAGCTTCCATAGTCATCATTAAACCTATCTAGTGTGCGGCTTACATCTCAAGCGCTTTGTATTTTTCGCGTAAATGGTTACGGATCGCAATGGCTGACATGTTCAGCAGTGCGATAACCAAAACCAGCAGCAGAGCGGTGGCATAAACGAGCGGCCGTGCTGCTTCAACGTTGGGGCTCTGGAAGCCCACATCATAGATGTGGAAGCCCAGGTGCATAAATTTTTGATCCAGATGGATGAACGGATAGTTACCATCTAGCGGTAAGCTTGGTGCTAGCTTCACCACTCCGACTAACATCAGTGGTGCTACTTCACCGGCGGCGCGGGCAATCGCGAGGATAACACCGGTCATCATTGCGGGGCTTGCCATGGGCAGCACCACCTTCATCAGTGTTTCAAACTTGGTGGCGCCGAGTGCTAGGCTACCTTCGCGCAGTGCGCGAGGAATCCGGCTCAGGCCCTCTTCCGTTGCCACAATCACCACGGGCACCGTTAGCAGGGCAAGGGTGAGGGAGGCCCACATCAATCCTGGGGTACCAAAGGTTGGCGCAGGCTTGGCCGCGGCGAAAAAGAGGTCATCAATATTGCCGCCCAAGAAGTAAACAAAGAAACCTAAGCCGAATACACCGTAAACAATCGAGGGCACACCGGCTAAGTTGTTGACCGCAATGCGGATTAGCCGAGTGACAAACCCCTGTTTGGCATATTCACGTAGATAAACCGCGGCAACCACACCGAAAGGCGTCACTAGCAAAGACATCAGTAGCACCATCATCACGGTACCAAAGATAGCGGGGAAGATGCCGCCTTCGGTATTGGCTTCCCGAGGCTCATCGCTGACAAACTCCCAGAGCTTAGCCGCATAATGAAGCATCTTTTGCCCAGTATTCATTGCGTTAGGGCGGAAAATACGCACGATTTTTGCTATCTGTAGATCAACCACTTTACCACCAGCGACTTCTGCGGTGAGAGAGTCACGGTTAATCTGGGTATAGAGGTCGAGCAAACGTTGCTGCATTCCTTCGTAAGCTTGATCGAGCTCTTTACGGCGCTGGTTGATCGCTACATAAGGTGCTTGATCCGTGACGTTATCGAGTTGTAAGCCACGCTCTTTTAAACGTAGACGCTCCAGCTCGTAATTGATAGCACCGATTTCATGCTTCTCAATCTCTAAAATATCTTCCCGAATATCTAAAGCCCGTTCGACACGCTTATCTAACTCAGCCCATAGGGCCAGATATTCAGCGGACTCATCGTTACTCTCGACATGGCCGATCTCTTTTCCGTCTTCTTTGAGAGAGCGCAGGTAGCCATAGAGGTTGCCCCACTCTCGTCGTTCGGCGGTAAAGAGCATGGTGGGCCGTGATTGGTCGGTGAAAAACTGTTCCAGCGCCCAGCTAAAGTCAGAACCGTACACATCACGGTTACCGACCTTAAGCAGATGACGGGTGGAAAACTCGGTGTCATCTGGAATTTTGATGCCCGCTTCAATCAACTGCTTAGTGAGCACTTCATTGGTTTCGACGATCTCACCGGCGATTGTTTTTGACTGTCCATCGACGGTATAGGTGCCTTGGACAATATCGGCTGGCCAGAAGTGACTCAGGCCACGCACGGCAATGAGACCCAGCAGGCCGATCACCATAATAAGGCTGATCGCCACCGCGCCGGCATTCAGCCATACCCAAGGTGAACCTGATTTATACCATTCTTTTACTGAGATGTTCATATCTGTTATTTCCTCAACAGCCCAGATTACAGGGAGCCATATTTATTACGTAGCCGCTGACGTATCACTTCGGCCACGGTGTTGACGGCAAAGGTGAACATAAAGAGTACAAAGGCGGCTAGGAACAGAATACGGTAGTGAGTACTGCCGACTTCAGATTCCGGCATCTCGACGGCGATATTCGCCGCTAGCGTACGCATCCCTTCGAATATATTGGCGTCCATTATTGGTGTATTACCGGTCGCCATGAGGACGATCATGGTTTCACCAACCGCGCGACCCATACCGATCATCACCGCCGAAAAAATACCGGGGCTGGCGGTGGGTATCACAACCCGTGTTAGGGTTTGCCACGGAGTCGCTCCCAGTGCCAGTGAGCCATAGCTTAGATGCTTGGGCACCGCAAAGATGGCATCTTCGGTGATGGAGAAGATGGTCGGAATGATGGCAAAGCCCATGGCAATACCGATCACCATCGCGTTGCGCTGATCATAGGCGATACCGAGATCATTGGTGAGCCAGTGACGCATATTGCCGTCAAAGAGCGCGAGCTCCATCGAGGGGCTAATGGAGATACTGAACCAGGTCGCTAGCATGATGACGGGAATCAATAACAGCGCGTCCCAGCCGTCGGGTACCAGCCAGCGAACCTTTTTCGGCATCTGCGCCCAAGCGTAGGCGAACGCGAGTATCGCGACAGGTATCATCAGCAAGGTGACAAAGATGCCGGGTAAATTTTCCTCCATAAAGGGGGCGAGCCAAAGACCGGCGAGAAAACCCAGAATAACGGTGGGGAGGGCTTCCATCAATTCGATAAAAGGTTTCACCTTACGGCGCAGTGTCGGCACCATGAAGTAAGCGGTATAGATTGCACCACAGATCGCCAGCGGCGTGGCGAGTATCATCGCATAGAAGGCTGCTTTTAGCGTACCAAAGGCGAGCGGCATGAGACTGAACTTCGGTTCGAAGTCGTTGTTGGCCGCCGAAGACTGCCAAACATATTTTGGCTCTTCATAACCTTCATACCACACCTTACCCCAGAGCGAGCTCCAAGAAACTTCAGGGTGTTCGTTATCAATATGCAGCAGCGTTAATTTGCCAGCCTCTTCGATCAGGGCCGCGTTAGCGCGAGGCGCCAGGGTGATCATCGATGCGTTCGCTTGTGCGACCTTTTCGGCTAAGACATTAACGTTGGCGGTGGTGTTATAGAGGCGTAGTTCACCGGCGGCATCAATGGTGGCGAAGCCTTTACGGCGGTGCTCAATGGCTAAATCCGAGATGGCGGTTTGACCCGTATCGAATGAGCGGATTTTAGTCATCTGCCACTCGCCTTGATCATCACGCACTAAGAACCACTCCGAGACTTCACCCTCGGCGTTACCTAACAGAACCGCGTTGCCGCCGAGGAGTAGGTCAAAGGTGGTGATCTTGCTTGAAGAGGCCTGTAATACCTGAGTAATGATAGGAGCGTCTTGGTTGCGCAGGTTAACCACGGCCATTTTGCCACTTTCGCCCGCCACAAATAACCAAGCCAGATCGGGCATGAGCAGCATCTTCTTAATCTTTATGCCGAGGTCGGGCAGGTGAGTAGTCGACTCTTCGAGTTCTACGTCACCGGTAAACATATTCTCGGTTTGTGAGATAAAGATCGCTTGTAGATTTTCCTGATTACCGCCGATCAACGCATAGCTGCCTTCGCTACCGCTGATCGTTAGCTGTTCTAGGGCCGTTGATGCGACATCGATGGGCGCTTCACCCAAAGGGTAGGCGATATTCGGCAGAATAACCCGCTTACCATCTGGATAGGTCGACTTATAGGTGTGTTTGAACACAAGGGCTTGGCCGTTACTGAGTCCGAGAGCAAACATACGGCTGTTTTCGGATACCATGGCGAAGCTGGTAATGGTGGCACCGACGGGTAGTGAGGCTTGAATGCTTTTAATCACCTCACCAGAGGTCGTACTAAAAAAGATAATGTTGCCCTGGTCGGTAACCCGAATGCCGATCTCAGCTTGCTCTTCCATCGCCATATAAAGTGTTTTGCCGGCACCGGGAACGGCATAAGGTTCGACAATTTGACCATTCTGCTCCCAAGGCTGAACTTCAGCCGAACGAAACATCGGTATCACTTCATAGAGCAGATAGAAAAAGATCAATAGGATCGCGATGATGACGCTGACGCCACCGAGACCGATGCCAACACGGGCCACCTTGTCTTTGAGTGCCCGGAGCTTACGCCCACGGCGCTGCGCCGGGGTATTAAAATCCAGATCAGGAATAACGGAGCTGTTCTCTATACTCATGACAAATTTCTACAATGATAAAAGTTATGGCGCCAAGATAAACGCAATTGATGACAGAAATGTTACAAAGCCGTAATAAAACCTTCAGACATAAAAAAGGAGCCCCAAAGGACTCCTTTTTATCTGGTCAGCGAGCCTGTTGTCAGGCTCGAAACGAGAGGCTGTATTATAGGCCGAGTTCTTTCATCTGTTTTTCAACCAGAGCCGCTGGCAGAGGGATGTAACCATCCTTCACAACCACTTCTTGGCCGACTTTAGCCATGACCATTTTCAGGAACTCACGCTCCAGTGGTGCTAGGTCCTGACCAGGCTTCTTGTTGACGTATACATACAGTGCACGAGCCAGTGGGTAAGAACCGTTCAGTGCGTTTTCTGGTGAAGCTTCAACGAAAGGTGTACCCGCTTTCTTAGTCAGTGGCAGTGCACGAACAGAAGAGGTTTTGTAACCGATACCTGAGTAACCGATACCGTTCAGTGAAGTAGAAACCGACTGTACAACAGAGGCAGAACCCGGCTGTTCGTTAACATTGTCGCGGTAATCACCTTTACATAGTGCTTTCTTCTTGAAGTAACCGTAAGTGCCGGATACTGAGTTACGACCAAAGATCTGGAAGCCCTGAGTCGCGATAGAACCGGTAGCGCCGACATCACCCCACTTGCTCACTTCTTCAGGTAGTCCACACTTACGAGTAGAAGAGAAGATGGCATCAACCTGAGGAATCGTTAGACCTTCGATTGCATTATCTTTGTTGACGAAAACCGCCAGCGCATCAATCGCAACGGCAACCGGTGTTGGCTTGTAGCCAAATTTCTTTTCGAATGCGCCGAGTTCTTTGTCTTTCATCTTACGGGACATTGGCCCAATGTTAGAGGTGCCTTCAGTCAATGCTGGTGGCGCAGTAGATGAACCCGCTGCTTGAATCTGAACGTTAACGTTCGGGTAGTTACGCTTGAACTCTTCAGCCCACATGGTCATCAGGTTAGCCAGTGTATCTGAACCAACAGAAGACAGGTTGCCGGAAACGCCAGAAGCTTTAGTGTAAGTTGGCAGGTTTGGATCTAGCAGATCAGATGCAGATGCAGTCATACAGGTTGTTGCTAGGGCAACGGCAGCAAAGATTTTCTTCATTGGTTTCATTACAAGCTCCAGAGAGTCGGGTTTGAATTCGTTTTTAAAACGTTCAGTGTTAATTCGATGATGGAAATATAAGCGGCTTGTGTGACAGTGATGTGACAGTGGGAAACATTTTTTATGGGCGTGGAATAATAATCACCGTATTTTTGCTAGACCTTAGTCGGGTAGTTAATAGTAAAATACGGGCAGAAAACAATAACCCGATCTTGGAACCCGATATGAAAACCGATAAAACACTGCTCAAACCCGAAGGCGAGCTTAGCCTGCGTTGCCCGGCATCCGGCGCAGCGGCCAATATGTTTGGTGATGTGTATGGTGGCTGGGTTGCGTCACAGGCGGTTTTGGCAGCTGAAATTCGTGCCGGTGAAGCGGCTGAAGGGCGGGTGGCCACGGTGTCCATTGGTGCCATGAGCTTTATGGCTCCTGTGCTTGAGGGCACTATCCTGAGTTTTTATACCCGCATTAAAGAGCAGGGGACGAGTTCGTTACGCATTAAAGTAGAGATATGGGGATGTTGTCCCGATGGCCGAGACTTACGTAAAGTCTCTGAAACCGAATGTATCCAAGTGGCTATCGACGGTCATGGCCATATCCGTGCGCTGGATTTTGGGCACGAACAGGAATAAGGACGATTCGCTGTTGGTTTTGCCTTGGCCGTTAGCCAAAGAACCAATAACCCACCAGGATGGCGCTGATAATGCCCACTAAATCAGCGGTTAACCCGCAGGCTAGCGCATGGCGGGTATGACGAATGCCGACCGAGCCGAAATAGACGGCCAGCACATAGAAAGTGGTTTCGGTCGACCCCTGAATAATCGCGGCTAAGCGGCCGGCAAAAGAATCGACCCCGTGGGTGTTGATGGTATCGAGCATCATCGCTCGGGCGCCGGAACCACTCAGCGGCTTCATCAGCGCTGTGGGTAGCGCATCCACAAAGCGGGTATCTAATCCGAGAAGGGAGATACCTTCTCGTAATAGCCAGATAGCCCCGTCCATCACGCCGCTCGCACGAAACACGCCAATAGCCACCAGCATCGCCAGTAAGTAAGGAATAATCATGATGGCGACTGAAAACCCCTCTTTTGCTCCCTCGACAAAGGTTTCGTAGATATTGACCCCTTTAAGGTGGGCTGCCGTGAGAAAGCAGATAATCGCGCTGAAGATCATCAGATTGCCGATCAGTGATGATTGTTGTTGTAACTGTGCCACGGTGAGTGTGGCGAAATAGCCAATAAAGGCGAGCAGCAGGGCAAAGAAACCACCCAGATAGAGGAGCGTTACCCTTTCCCATAGGCGGATTTTCTGTACCCAGGCCACCGCGAGTAAACCCGCTAGTGTTGAGCAACAGGTGGCGATCAGAATGGGAATAAAGACGGACGTTGGATCGCTCGCGCCCTGTTGAGCCCGATAGAGAAACACGGTGATGGGGAAGAGGGTGACCGACGAGGTGTTGAGTACGAGAAACAGAATCTGAGCATCGGTGGCCCGGCTTTTATCGGGATTCAGCCGTTGTAGATCCTGCATCGCTTTCAACCCGAGGGGGGTGGCGGCGTTATCCAGCCCGAGCATATTGGCCGACAGATTCATGGTCATCGAGCCGATAGCCGGATCACCTTTGGGGACTTCCGGCATCAGCCGTGTAAACAGTGGGCTGAGGCCGTTGGCCAACTTAGTGATTAAGCCGGCTGCCTCAGCGAGTTTCATAATCCCTAACCAGAAGGCGAGTGTGCCGATCAGACCCAGTGATAGCTCAACCGACAGCTTGGACATATCAAAGGTGGATTGCACCATTCGCTGAAAGACGGCGCTATCGCCACCGATTAGCCACTGATATAAACCACCGGCAAACGCCAGCAGAAAAAAGCCAAGCCAGATTCTGTGTAACATTTTGCTTCCTCTTAGACGGTTGCCGCAGCGGGTATCTTAGAGGACAGTATCGCTGGCCGAGTCAGCAAAATCAAAAGTGTGAGTGTTGTAGCGCTCTTACACCGCCTGTAGATTGGCGTATCCCACCACCAGCCACTTGCTACCTTCGGAGTCGAAGTTGACCTGTACCCGTGCTTTAGGCCCAGATCCCTCATAGTTCACCACAATACCATCCCCAAAGGTGGCGTGTGATACCCGTTGACCGAGAATAATCTGAGTATCGGGCACTTCAGCATTATTAAACATTGCTGGGCGTTGCTGCTGGCGAGCGGTGACTGGCCGGCTAACACTGGCGTTTAAGCGAACCTCTTCGAGGCAGTTATCCGGTATCTCGCGGATAAAGCGGGAGGGGCGATTAAAGGTCTCGTTACCATGCAGTCGGCGGGATTCAGCGTAGGTGATATAGAGCTTCTGCATCGCTCGGGTGATACCCACATAGCAAAGTCGGCGCTCTTCTTCGAGACGGTCGCCCTCTTCAAGGGACATCTTATGCGGGAACAATCCCTCTTCCATACCGGCGAGAAAGACCAGCGGAAACTCCAGACCTTTGGCAGAGTGGAGTGTCATCAACTGAACCGAGTCCTGATGTTCATCAGCCTGAGCCTCACCGGCATCCAGTGCGGCATCATCGAGAAAGGCTGACAACGGGGTGCTGTTCTCATTACCCTCTTTGTCCGGTTGCCAGGTAGACAGGTATTGTCGCGCTGCGCTGATCAATTCCTCAAGGTTTTCGATGCGCGCCTGTGCTTTTTCACCCTTCTCTTTGAGGTGGTGATCGATCAAACCTGATTTTTGAATCGCATGTTCGGTTTGCTCATGCAGGTCGGTGTCTTCGGTGTCTTGGGCGATCTGATTCACGAGGTCAATAAAGGCTTGCAGGGCGTTAGCGGCCCGCGCCGTGAGTTTATTGAGTTCGATCACTTCATTGGCGGCGCGCCACATGGAGATGCCTTCCGTGCGGGCATGCAGGCGAATCTCTTCGATGGTTTTGCCGCCGATGCCGCGCGTCGGGACATTAATCACCCGTTCCATCGCGGTATCATCTTCGCGGTTGTTCACTAGGCGTAGATAAGCGAGCGCATTTTTAATCTCTAAACGGTCATAAAATCGCTGACCACCGTAGATACGGTAGGGCATACCCGCGCGAATCAATGATTCCTCAAGCACCCGTGACTGGGCATTCGAGCGATATAGAATGGCACTTTCGCTACGTAGGTTGCCTTTATTTACCCAGCTTTCGATCTGATCAACGATAAAGCGGGATTCATCCTGCTCGTTGAAGGCGGCATAGAGGGAGATCTGCTCGCCATCGGGTTGATCGGTGCGGAGCTCTTTACCCAAACGGCCTTGGTTATTGCGGATAACGTCATTCGCCGCCTGCAAAATGGTGTTGGTGGAGCGGTAGTTCTGCTCCAGCTTTACCACCATGGTGTCTTTGAAATCCTGATTAAAGCGCTGAATATTTTCGATCTTTGCACCGCGCCAGCCGTAGATAGACTGATCATCATCACCTACCGCCATCAGTTTTTCGGGCTGAGGTTTACGTGGGTCTAGCGGTTGGCAGAGCAGCTTCAGCCAAGCATATTGAATCGAGTTGGTATCCTGAAACTCATCCACCAGAATGTAACGGAAACGATCCTGATAGTGTTCTAGCAGTGAGGGGTTGTGGTCCCGTAACAGCTCTAATGAACGCAGCAGTAACTCGCCAAAGTCCACCATACCGCCACGATCACAGGCATCTTCATAGGCGGCGTAGAGGTTGATCATCACCTGTGCGTGGGGGTCTCCACCGGCATCAAGATGCCGAGCCCGCAGCCCTTCATCTTTCTGGGCGTTGATATACCACTGGAATTGGCGTGCTGGCCAGCGGCTATCATCCAAGTTCATCTCTTTGGCCAGCCGCTTAATCAGACGTAGCTGATCATCGGAATCCATAATCTGGAAGTTTTGCATCAGCCCAGCATCATGCCAGTGGGCGCGCAAAATACGGTGCGCTAGGCCGTGGAAGGTACCGACCCACATGCCACTGGGGTTAAGCCCCATGAGCTCCTGAATCCGGCCACGCATCTCTTTCGCCGCCTTATTGGTAAAGGTCACGGCCATAATGGAATAGGGTGAGAGCCCCTCGGTCTGTACCAGCCAGGCGATTCTGTGCACCAGCACTCGGGTTTTACCGGAACCGGCGCCGGCCAGCACGAGCATATTGCAGACTGGCGCAGAGACGGCTTCACGCTGGGCTTCATTGAGTGAATCGAGTAGGTGGGATACGTCCATAGGGTTTCTTCAGATAGCTGTATAAATATTCAGGTAAGGATTATAACGACCAGAACGGCCAGTGGCTATTAAAAGCCGGTGATACGCTGGTCGTTTCGTGAACAAGTCACATCAGAAGTGACTCGTTCGACAAAGAAAATGCTTTTATTGGCCGTTATCTTAGCGCTGAGCCTAAGGCAGCTTAGCGGGATGGTCGATACGATATTGTAGTATCCGCCGGAGCTCGGAGGGATCTTTAATTTTTTGTGTGGAGTCTGGGTCTAACGCTGGAATCAGGCGAGATAACCAGAAGCGCATGGCGGCGGTGCGCACTAACTGGGGCCAAGCTAAATATTCGTTCTCTTCGAATGGGCGTACCGCGGCGTAGGCGTTTAACAGCGCGGTTTCCCGCACGGGGTCGATTGAACCGTCGGGGTTAACGCACCAGTCATTGGCCACAATCGCCAGATCAAAGAGTAGGTAGCCGTTGCAAGCGTTATAGATATCCAAAATTGCACTGAGCTGATCACCCTGAAACAGGGCATTATCAAAGAATAGATCCCCATGAATCACCCCCTGTGGCAGATGCCAGGGTTGCTCCCGTAGTTGATCAAACAGAGCGACCTCGTTTCGCAGCAGTGCTGCGTCATCAGGGGATAGTTTGTCGGCGATATGCTGAGATTCACGCCGCCACCAGAAAACGCCACGATGGGCTTGGCGTTGTAGGTAGAAATCACGGCCAGCTTGATGGAATTCAGCCAGCGCGGTGCCTATTTGATGACAGTGAGCCGCGGTTAACGCTGCTACATGACTACCCGGTAACCTAGGTTGTAGCAGGGCTGGCCGGTTATGCACTGTTTTCAGGGCGATGCCGTCACTATCTTTAAATGGGAAGGGAACCGGGCAACCTCGATCAGCTAACCAGGTGGTTAGCTCAACAAAGTAGGGCATCTCTTCTTGGCTTAATTCTTCGAAGATAGTGAGTACGTACTCTTCGGTTAAGCCTGCATCGCTGCGGAGTGTGACAAAATAGTTGGTGTTCTCGACGCCACCCTCTATACCTTGAAAATCAACCAGCTGCCCCTGTTCAATACCCTGCAACAGGTTTTCTAGGTCAGTCCGGCTTATATTGGTGTATACAGCCATATTTACGCTTCGTTAGTTACTGCTTAAAAGAGTTACCAGCTGAATAGAATCCACTTGGGCAGCATCAGGTTTGAATCTTCAGATCGTTGGAACTCGCCATCGTCGGTAGGTACTAAGTAATAGGTTTTACCGATGGCGGGCTTCACTTTGATCTCTTTGAGTTTGCCGTTGATTCGATATTCGTAATAGGTCGCTTTTTCCCCTTTACGAATGGTGACAACGGGGTCGTTATTATCAAATTCTGGCAGAACGTCGGCATACACTGTCGATACCATCGAAAAGGAACAAAGCAGAGTTAACAACAACACTATTTTTTTCATAACCACTCCGTGAACTGGGGTCGCCCCTTCTGTGTCAGAGGCTAATCTAATATGATGGTGTCTTCCGGACACCAAACCCGCTAACAATATCTCCTGACGGACAATGACTGCAATACCATGACCGCAAATACTTCCCCTATTATCTTAGTCGATGGCTCTTCATATCTATACAGAGCCTTTTTTGCTGCCCAACAGGCCGATATGCGCACCTCTGAAGGGGTTCCGACAGGAGCTGTCCGATTGGTGACCAGTATGTTGCGGAGCCTGATTAAGCAGTATCCGCAGAGTCCGGTCGCCGTGGTGTTCGATGCCAAAGGCAAAACCTTCCGTGATGACATCTATCCAGAATATAAGGCGCAGCGCCCCTCGATGCCGGACGATCTGCGTACCCAGATAGAGCCGATTCATAAAATCGTTAGGGCCATGGGCTTTCCTCTGATCTCTGTCGATGGGGTTGAGGCTGATGATGTGATCGGCACGTTAGCGCGTGAAGCCAGTGCTAAAGGGCTGGATACCATTATCTCCACCGGCGATAAAGACATGGCGCAGCTGGTGGATAAGCATGTCACCCTGATCAACACCATGAACGATTCCCATATGGATATCGATGGCGTTAATGAGAAGTTTGGTATTCCGCCGGAGCTGATTATCGATTATCTAGCCCTGATGGGCGATAAAGTCGATAACATCCCCGGTGTGCCAGGGGTGGGTGAAAAAACCGCCTTAGCGTTATTGCAAGGGATTGGCGGTATTAGCGATCTCTATGAAAACCTAGATAAAATTGCGGAGTTGGGCTTTCGGGGCTCGAAAACGATGGCTAAGAAGCTGGAAGAAAATCGCGAATCGGCGGAGCTTTCTTACCTGCTAGCAACCATTAAAACCGACCTCGAACTCGACTGCGGTATCGAAGATATTCCGGTACCGGTGGCTGATAATGAGCAGTTACAGGCGCTGTTTCAGCAGTGTGAATTTCGCTCTTGGGTGAGCGATTTAGGTGCGGCGGCGGCCGATGATGCCCGCGCGATAGAGAATCAAGCCCAGCTGCCAACTGAGATTGTTTATGAAACGATTCTCGATCAAGAAAGCTTTGATCGTTGGTTTAAGGTGTTGGAGTCGGCAGAGCTGTTTGCTTTCGATACCGAGACGGATAGCCTGAACTACATGGAAGCGAATCTTATCGGTCTGTCTTTCTCGGTTGAACCGGGCAAAGCGGCTTACCTGCCCGTTGCCCACGATTATATGGGGGCGCCGGCTCAGCTTGATCGCTATGCGGTGTTGCAACAACTGAAACCATTATTGGAAAGCGACGCCCATAAAAAAGTTGGCCAGCATATCAAATACGATATGAATGTATTGGCGCGCTACGATATTAAGCTGAAGGGCATCGCTTTCGATACCATGCTTGAATCCTACGCGCTGAATTCCACGGCGACCCGGCATAATATGGATGCGCTGGCGGATTTCTACCTGGGGGTTAAAACGGTTAAGTTTGAAGAGATCGCGGGTAAAGGTAAAAAACAGCTCACCTTTAACCAGATCGAAATGGAACAGGCCAGCCCCTATGCCGCAGAAGATGCGGATATCACATTACGTTTGCATCAGCAGCTCAGCGCAAAGTTAGCGCAGGTGCCAAGCCTCGAAAAGGTATTCACCGAGATTGAGTTGCCGTTAATCCCCGTGTTGGCTCGCATGGAGCAGCAGGGAGCCAAGGTTGATGCGACGCAGCTAGCGATTCAGAGCCGAGAGCATGGCATTCGCTTGGCCGAACTAGAAGCCAAGGCGCATGAACTGGCCGGCGGGCCCTTTAATCTGAGTTCACCTAAGCAGTTACAGGAAATTCTGTTCGAGCAGCAAAAGCTGCCGATCCTTAAGAAAACGCCGAAAGGTGCGCCGTCTACAGCGGAAGAGGTCTTGCAGGAATTGGCGCTGGACTATCCATTGCCGAAAATGATTATCGAGCACCGTAGTTTGAGTAAGCTGAAAAGTACCTATACCGATAAGCTGCCGCAGATGATTAACCCTGCCACCGGCCGGATACATACCTCATATCATCAGGCGGTGACCGCGACGGGGCGACTGTCGTCGTCCGATCCTAATCTACAGAATATCCCTATTCGCTCGACTGAGGGGCGGCGTATTCGTCAGGCCTTTGTTGCGCCTGAGGGTTATAAGCTGGTGGCCGCGGATTATTCTCAGATCGAGTTGCGGATTATGGCTCACCTATCACAGGACCAAGGGTTGCTGAACGCCTTTGCCCACGGAGAAGATGTCCATAAAGCAACCGCCGCCGAGGTGTTCGGTGTTGAGTTGGAGAACGTCACCTCAGATCAGCGTCGCAGTGCTAAGGCGATCAATTTTGGTCTGATCTACGGTATGTCAGCCTTTGGATTGGCGAAGCAGCTGGGGATTGGTCGTAATGAAGCGCAAACCTATATCGATCATTATTTTGCTACCTATCCGGGCGTGCAGCGTTATATGGATGATATCCGTCTTCAGGCTGCCGAGAACGGCTATGTCGAAACCCTGTTTGGTCGGCGCCTCTATCTGCCAGAGATTAAAGCCAGTAATGGTATGCGGCGTCAGGCGGCTGAGCGTACGGCGATCAATGCGCCGATGCAGGGTACTGCGGCGGATATCATTAAAAAGGCGATGGTTGCGGTGGATCACTGGCTGCAGGGCAGTGACACGGGAGCGCGGATGATTATGCAGGTGCACGATGAACTCATCCTCGAGGTGCCTGAAGCGCTAATCGATGATGTGACGGCGCAATTAGTCGAGTTGATGCAGGGTGCGGCGGATCTGGATGTGCCTCTGTTGGTGGAAGCGGGTATTGGCGATAACTGGGATGAGGCTCACTGAGCCGAGTGGTAGCGTCAGGCGATGAGCTTTGTTGCTTATCGCCCGACGGTGAGAACTCTGCGACAGTGCTTGCTACAGGTTCTCAGATCCGTTTGATTTGAAGCCGAGGAAAGCCGATTATTCTTCGGCTGATTTTTCCTCTTCATCGTCTAACAACCAACGGTTCAGGTGCTCGCGTAATTGGTCGACGCCGGTAGTTTTCAGCGCTGAGAATGTCTGCATCGTCAGCAAGGGGTTGTTTTTCACATCGAGCGCCTGTTTCAGTTTCAACAGTGCATTTTGTGCCGCGCCGCGGTTTAGCTTATCTGCTTTGGTCAGCAAAATATGTAGCGGCATCTCCGCTTCGCTGCACCACTCAATCATCATCTGGTCAAACTCTTTCAGCGGATGACGAATATCGACCATCAATACCACGCCCCGTAAACAGTCGCGATTTTGCAGATAATCATTAAGATGCTTCTGCCAATGTTCCTTCATGGCGATGGGCACCTTGGCGTAGCCATAACCTGGCAGATCGACAATACGCACCCCTTCGACGTTGGTGTCGAAGAAGTTAATTAACTGCGTCCGGCCAGGGGTTTTACTGGTGCGGGCCAACTTGGCGTTGGTTAATGTGTTGATGGCGCTGGACTTGCCAGCATTGGAACGACCGGCAAATGCGACCTCGGCGCCGGTGTCTTCAGGACACTGACTGAGTTTGCTGGCGCTAGTGTTAAAGCGGGTCATATGGTATTGAATTTGAGGTAAAGACATATACTTTTTGCCTATCAGCCTGCTAATGCAGACATTTATCGTTCCAGTTTGTGTGGATATTAGGTTATAATCTCGCCGGAATTCTACCTGTGGCTGGAATATTACACCAGTCCGGGTGTTGGTTCGGTAGCCCTGTTTCAATCTGATTAGCTTCAGGTTGCGGCAGAAACCGTTAGCAATCTATAGCAAGAGTCTGGGTTAGTCGATGAATAAACTACTGATCGCCATACTGGCAAGCGTGAGTATCATAAGTGTTGCACATGCGGCGGGAGATGCTGCTGCAGGGCAAAGTAAAACAGCAGTCTGTGGTGCATGTCATGCGCCTGATGGCAATAGTGCTGTGGGCAACTTTCCTAAGCTGGCAGGCCAAAACGAGCGTTACCTGCTTAAACAACTGCAGGAAATTAAATCAGGCAGCCGTACGGTTGTCGAAATGACCGGTCTCCTGACCAATTTGAATGATCAGGATCTGGCGGATATTGCGGCTTATTTCTCATCGAAGAATATACAGATTGGCGCAGCTAAAGCTGATTTGGTTGAAGCGGGTGAAAAAATCTACCGTGCCGGTGTCGCCTCTAAAGGCATTGCGGCTTGTACTGCATGCCACGGTGTACAGGGTAAAGGTATTGCGAGTGCAGGTTACCCACAACTGGGTGGACAGCATGCACAATATGTTGAGACTCAGCTGAAAAACTTCCGCACTGGGGTTCGTAATAATGATCCTCAAGCGATGATGAGTACTATCGCCGCTAAATTGAGCGATAAAGAGATTCAGGCAGTTGCAAGTTACATTCAGGGTTTGAATTAAGTTAAATTCAGCTCTGAGTCAGGAAAGGCAGCGTAAGCTGCCTTTTTTATTGCAAAATTTATTTGCGGCAAGGATGAACTTGACGCATATTGGCCGGTCTTATAAGACTGAATTTCTTAAAGGTTGGAGACAGACATGTTAAAAAAGCTCGCTATTGGGTTAGTTTTTGCCCTTACTGCAGTAATAGCTCAGGCTGAAGAGTATAAGGCTGGCGTCAACTATGATGTGATTGCGATACCAGTGCCTACCGCTGATAAAACGAAGGTTGAGGTCGTTGAAGCGTTTGGCTACCTCTGCCCACATTGCGCAAGTTTTGAGCCTATGCTGCATAGCTGGACAACTAAACTACCCGCTGATGTGAGTTTTGGGCGTGTACCGGTGGTCTTTTCTCGCTCATGGGAGCCGCTGGCTCGGGCGTATTATTCTTCCGAACTTCTACATGGTCTGGATAAAACCCATGAAGCAACGTTTAACGCCCTGCATAAAGAGCGTCGTCGCTTTAATAGCTTAGAAGATTTGGCTGATTTCTATGCTGATTTAGGCGTTGATAAAGAAGAGTTCATCAAAATGAATCGTTCTTTTGCGGTTAACATGCGTATGAATCAAGGTGTTTCCAAATTAAAAGGCTACGGTATACAGAGTGTGCCAACGCTGGTCGTCAATGGTAAATATCGTATTACTGCGGATAAAGCTGGTGGTCATGCAGGTATGCTTAAGGTTGCTGAATACCTTATCGAGCAGGAAAAAAAGGCTCTATAGATTAAGGTCTGTCTAAAAAAGCCGCTTTATGCGGCTCAGGTTACTGATAAACCCCAGTATTTTTGCTGGGGTTTTGCTTTTCTAGCGCCATGACTGTTTTATTAACAAAATACTGGGGCAATAGTTTGAGGCCGTTTTAAGTCGCCTCAAGACCTCTCAGGCC